>NZ_JBITDF010000002.1:0-1798369 GCF_044453965.1 Kribbella sp. NPDC051586
CAGTATCGTCCACGAAGCCGATAGGCGAGCTGTGCCGACGGAAAGCGTCGGCCGGCTCGCCTTCGTCATTTGTGCGGCTGCGCTTCGCTTGCCGCAAGCGGGGGCTCCGCCACCCGCACCCCCTTGCGCCTTCGCTTCGCTCGGCTTCTTGGGTTGGGATGCGCGATCGGGTGACCGGCTTGGGTTGGGGTGAGCGATCGGGTGACTGGCTTGGGTTGGGATCGGTGGTTGGCTGACCGGCTGGATGGCCGGTCAGCTCGACGGCTGGGTTGGGTCTGTTAGTCGTGGGATGTGTGGGTTGCTACTGCGGCTAGTAGTACGGCTGCGCCTATGAGGGTGATGGGCGTTAGGTGCTCTTGGAAGAGGAGTGCGCCTAGGGCTGTGGCGACTACCGGCTCTAGTAGGGCTATGAGGGCTGCTGTTGAGGCCTTGAGGGTTGTTAGGGCCTTGTAGAAGAGCGTGTAGGCGAGGGCTGTGGGGACCAGGCCGAAGTAGGCGATCAGGAGCCAGGCGGTGGGGGTAGTGGGTAGGGCGGCGAACGGAAGTAGGAATGCGGCTCCTATTGCGAAGCCTAGGTACGCGGTTGTGAGGGGGTCGGGGGTGTTGCGGCTGAGGACTGTGGTTGCTGAGTAGCCGGCTGCTGAGAGGAGGGCGGCGGCTATGCCGGTGAGGTTCGCGGTGCCGGTGGTGGTGGTTAGGAGAGCCAGGCCGGCGATTGCGGCGAAGACTGCTGGGGTTAGGCGTTCTCGGGTGGCGAGGGTGATGAGGATGGGCGCTGCGCCTAGGGCTACGACTGTGGCTAGGCCTACGCCTACTCGGGGGATGGCGGCGAAGTAGCCGAGTTGGCAGAGAGCGAGGCCCGCACCGCTTAGTACGTGGCGGAGTGGGGTTGCGGTGAAGTGGGGGCGGGCGGGGCCTCTGCGGGTGAGGCGGCGGGCCAGTGCTAACCAGAGCGCGGCTGCAGCCAAGCGCCAGAAGGAGGTGGCGGTGGGTGTGAGGCCGGTGTGCCCGAGGAGGGCGCCGGTTGGGCCGCCGGTGCCCCAGGCCACGGCGGCTACGGACATGAGGATCAGGGCGCGTCTGGTTGAGAGACGGGAGTGCATCAGGTGCTCCGGGGTGTTCGCAACGAATGATCGAGGCGTCTGCGAACAGGCCGAAGAAGCTCAGGTCGGAGTGACCTGAGCGGGAGGACGCCGTCCGCTAAGCGGCGGCCGGCGGAGTGATGATGCGATGCACGAGGTGGACCCTAGTCAGCCGTGGGCCCCTGAGCGACTGGTTTACATGCGGAGGTGGGAGCCGCCGTTGAAGTCCAGGACGGTGCCGGTGGCGAACTCGGCCTCCGGTGAGGCTAGGTAGAGGATTGCGGCGGCCACCTCGGCGGGGTCGGCCACTCGTTCCAGGGGGCTCTCGAGGCGGCGGCGGTCGTAGCCTTCGCCGGAGAGGTTGACGGCGGCCATGTCGGTGACCGTCCAGCCGGGGGCGATGGCGGTGACGGCAATGCCTTCAGGGCCAAGCGCCCGTGCGAGCGACTGGGTGAACGAGACGATGGCGGCCTTCGAGGCGCCGTACGCGGGCTGGTTCGGCTCGCCGCGGAAGGCGCCGCGGGACGAGACGTTGACGACGCGTCCGCCGCGGCCCATGTGCCGGACCGCGCACCAGGTGACGTTGGACGGCCCGACGAGATTCACCGCGAGCGTCTCGGTCCATGCCTGCTGCCACTCGGCGTACGTCGTCTCGCGGATCCGGTGCGGCACGTAGAGGCCGGCGTTGTTCACGAGTACGTCGATACTGCCCAGGGCTCGCGCAGCGTCCTCGACCATCGACTCGATCGCCGCCGGATCTGCCAGATCGGCCTGCACCGCCACATGCCCAGTGCCAGGCAGCTCCTTCAGCACCTGGGCAGCCGCCTCCGACGAGGCGCCGTAATGCACCGCGACCCGGTCCCCCGCGGCGGCGAACGCACGCGCCGTCGCCGCTCCGATCCCCCGCGATGCCCCAGTCACCAGCACTGATCGGTTCATGCAGACGATCTTTTCACTGCTGAGCCGGCAGCTGGCGGAAGGGCCGTCAGGGGCGAGGCTTGTGGTCGCGACGGTACGACTTGCTGGCGCGGATCCACTCCTTCTTCATCTCATTCCGGAGCCGGACGTCCGCACGGCGTGCCATGTACGCCGCCTCGCGCTGCAGCTTCACCCAGCTGTCGTAGCGCCGGTACGGCAACGATCCGTCGTCCAGCGCCGCCCGTACTGCGCAGTCGGGCTCCATCACATGCGAGCAGTCCTTGAACTTGCACTGCTCCGCCAGCGCCGTGATGTCCGGGAACGCCGCCGCCAGCCCCTCGCCCGACTCCTGCAGACCGATCCCCCGCAGCCCAGGCGTGTCGATGACGACCCCACCGGTCGGCAGCACGATCAGCTCGCGGCGCACCGACGTATGGCGCCCCTTGCCGTCCTCACGGATGTCCTGCACGTCCAGCAGCTCCACACCGGCCAGTGCGTTCACCAGTGACGACTTGCCCGCACCACTGGACCCCAGCAGCGCCAGCGTGGCGTTCCCGTCCAGCAACTCCCGTACGTCGTCCAGACCCGCACCAGTTGTCGCACTGCACACCAGTACGTCGGCACCGGGCGCGGCCAGCGCCACGTCCTCGGCCACCGAGTCGGCGTCACCGACCAGGTCGGATTTCGTGAGTACGACGACCGGCCGCGCGCCGCTCTCCCACGCCAGCGCCATGAAGCGCTCGATCCGCACGATGTTCGGCTCGGGGACCAGTCCGCCGACGATGGCGATCACATCGACGTTCGACGCGAGCATCTGCCCGCGTGACGACCCGCCGGCCTCCGCCCGGACGATCGCCGTACGGCGAGGCAGCACCGACTCGATGGTGATGCGGTCGTCCGGCCAGTACCGCAGTACGACCCAGTCCCCTGTACATGGGCCGGCCTGTGGGTCGGAGGCGATGGCGGTGAGGAGTGCGCCCGACCAGCTGGCGCGGACCGGTCCGTCCTCGGTGAAAACAGTCGCCAGGCCCTTGTCGACCCGGGCGACGCGTCCCGGGACCAGCTCGTCCGGGACGGACTGCAGGAACTCAGCCGTGGAACCGTCGAGTCCCAGGGCCTGGAGTGTGGCTGACATGCGGCGAACCTTTCAGAGGGTCCGGCCGCGAGCTCAGCTCAGCGGACGGACGGTGTCGGAGGCAGCAGGCCGTTCGGCCTGGTAGTAGCTCATGGCAGCTGCCTCCCTCCGGTCCGGTCGGTCCCGAGCCAGGGACCGTCTGATGTGGTCAGACTAGGTCGTCGGTGTCACCCTGCGCACCGGATTTTCCGACCGACGCAGGCTTGCGCTCCGCAGGCTCAGCAGGCTCAACGGCCGCAGCGGGCTCAGCAGACTCGGCAGGCGGCTTCTCGGCTGCAGGTGCGGCGGGAGCAGCTTTCTTGAGCGGCCGCTCCGCGAGCTCCTCCACCTTGCGCGCCACCTCGGCCTCCGGACGCTCGTTGGACTCCACCGGCGTCAACGAGCCCTCGTGCTCGTGGTGGTGCTCCGACTCGGCCTTCATCACCGGCTCGACCTCTTCTTCTTCGGCCGCAGCCTCCGCCGACTTCACCTCGGCGACATGCTGCTTGTGTGGCCACAGCCGGTCCACGACAGCGTTCAGCGCGGCGCCTATCAGCACTGCGATAGCTGTCATGTAAAGCCACATCAGTACGGCGATGGGGGCGGCCAGGGGACCGTAGATCGACGTTCCGCCGACTGTGCTCTGCAGGATCCACCGCAGTACGAAGCTGCCCAGGATCCAGATCGACAGGGCCAGGAACGACCCGGGCAGGTCGGAGACCCACGGCGTCCGGATCGGCACGGACAGGTGGTACAGGGTGTTCAAGAAGCCCGCGGACAGGATGGTGACGACCGGCCAGTACAGCTGGTTCAGGAAGTCGAGGTTGTGCGGGAGCAGCGCGTCGACCGCGTCCGGTCCGGCCAGCACCAGCGGCAGGACGATCACACCGATGATGAGGGCCGCGCAGTACAGGCTGAAGGACAGCGCGCGGGTCCGGACGATGCCGCGCTTGCCGCCCATCCCGTACATGATCGTGATGGTGTCGACGAACACGTTCAGCGCACGGCTGCCGGACCACAGCGCCAGGACGAAACCGATCGAGATGACGTCCGGCCGGCCGCCGTTCAGCACCTGGTCCAGGGTCGGCTCGATCACGTTCCTGATGGAGTCATCGGTCAAGGCCCGCGCGGCCAGATCGACGATCTGCTGCTTGACGTCGTTGATGGTCTCGACCTCGAACCACTTGCTCGCGATGTAACCGAGCGACCCGGCGAGTCCGAAGATCAGCGGCGGCAGCGAGAGGATGGCGTAGAACGCACCCTCGGCCGCCAGCCCGGTGACGCGGTAGCGCAGACACACCCCGATGGTCTGCGTGAGCAGACTCCAGGTCGTCGCGGGGATCCGGCGAACCCATGCCAATGAGAGGGAGCTCCCACCAGTGGGTCCTGCCCCGATGCGTGCCATACCGCTTACCGTACTGACATGGCGGACCCATTCGCGGTAACGAATCAGGCTCCCCCACTGCGGGGCGTGAACTTCTTCACCCGGGATGCGGCGCTCGGTGACGCTCTGCGTCCGTACGCCGACCTCGCCGACGACCCGGGGCTAGTTCGGATCGGCGAGCTGGCGGGGTCCGAGGAGGCGCGCGCGCATGCCCTCCCGGCGAACCAGAACCCGCCGGTCCTGCGCACGCACGACCGCTACGGCAACCGGATCGACGAGGTCGAGTTCCACCCGTCGTGGCACTGGCTGATGCAGCAGGCGGTCGGTTTCGGGCTGCAGGCCGCGCCGTGGACGAGCGACCGACCGTCGCCGCATCTGACCAGGGCGGCGGGGTTCTACCTGTGGTCCCAGGTCGAGCCCGGGCACGGTTGCCCGATCTCGATGACGTACGCCGCGGTGCCGGCGCTGCGCGCGGACGAGCGGCTCGCGAAGGAGTGGGTGCCCGGGCTCGCGTCGACGGAGTACGACGTACGGCGGTTGCCCGTCGGCGCGAAGAGCGGCGTGCTCGCCGGGATGGGGATGACCGAGAAGCAGGGCGGCTCCGACGTACGGGCGAACCTGACCACCGCGACGCCGGTCGGCGACGGCGAATACCAGCTGAACGGGCACAAGTGGTTCTGCTCGGCGCCGCAGGTGGATGTGTTCCTGGTACTGGCGCAGGCGGCGGACGGGTTGAGCTGCTTCGTCGTACCGCGGGTGCTTGCCGACGGCAACCGGAACCCGTTCGCGCTGCAGCGGCTGAAGGACAAGCTCGGCAACCGGTCGAACGCGTCGTCGGAGGTCGAGTTCCACGGCACGATCGGGTACCGGCTGGGCGACGAGGGCGCCGGCGTCCGCACGATCATCGAGATGGTCGCCGCCACCCGGCTGGACTGCGTGCTCGGCTCGGCCGCCCTCCAACGCCGGGCGCTGGTCGAAGCCATCTGGCACACCCGGCACCGCTCAGCCTTCGGTGGGCAGCTGGCAGACAAACCGGCGATGCAGAATGTGCTGGCCGACCTGGCGATCGAGAGCGAAGCGGCCACAGCCCTCGCGATGCGCCTCGCGGCCGCGGTCGACTCCACCGACCCCAAGCAGGCGGCGTTCCGGCGGATTGCGCTGCCGTTGGCGAAGTTCTGGGTTTGTAAGCGGACGCCGTTCATGGTCGCGGAGGCGTTGGAGTGTCTTGGCGGGAACGGGTACGTCGAGGAGTCCGGGCTGCCGTTGCTCTACCGGGAGTCGCCGTTGAACTCGATCTGGGAAGGGTCGGGGAACGTCAACGCGCTCGACGTACTGCGGGCGCTGCGGCGGCCGGAGTCGCTCGACGCCTGGCTGACGGAGATGGCCGCTGTTCAAGGCGCGGACGGACGGCTCGACGCCGCCGTGAACGACGTACTGCAAGCGCTTGCTGACGCCGAGAACGCCGAAGCCGGCGCACGAAGGCTGGCCGCGCTGATGGCCCAATGCCTGCAGGCATCGTTGCTGATCCGGCAGTCGACGCCCGAGGTGGCGGACGCGTTCGTGGCCTCGCGGTTGGCGAAGGACTGGGGTGGCGTCTTCGGGACGCTGCCGCGGACGACACCGTTCGATCGGATCGTCGAACGCACGATAGGCTGACGCCGTCGCGACTGGCGCGCTGAGGTGGAGAACCACCGGGGAGCGAAAACCGTCGGCACCGTGCGCCTGGGTGCCCTCGACCCACTGCAACCGCAGGAGAGACAACGATGACTCAACCCTTCGACGCCGCCGCCGCGTCGGCCGCGTACAACAACGCGCTGCAGGTGATCGCCGCGGTCGAACCGACCATCGCCGGCGCGATCAGGTCCGAGCTGGCCGACCAGCGGTCCTCGCTCAAGCTGATCGCGAGCGAGAACTACGCCTCCCCCGCCACCTTGCTGACGATGGGCAACTGGCTCTCGGACAAGTACGCCGAGGGCACTATCGGGCACCGCTTCTACGCCGGCTGCCAGAACATCGACACCGTCGAGCAGACCGCGGCCGACCACGCCACGGCCCTGTTCGGCGCTCCGCACGCCTACGTCCAGCCGCACTCCGGCATCGACGCGAACCTGGTCGCCTTCTGGGCGATCCTGGCCCAGCGGATCGAGTCCCCGGCGCTGGCCGAGGCGGGCGCCAAGCACGTCAACGACCTGTCCGAGGACGACTGGACCAAGCTCCGCAAGGCGCTCGGCGACCAGAAGATGCTCGGCATGTCGCTGGACGCCGGCGGTCACCTGACGCACGGTTTCCGGCCGAACATCTCCGGCAAGATGTTCAACCAGCACTCGTACGGGACCGACCCGGAGACCGGGCTGCTCGACTACGACGAGGTCGCCCGCAAGGCCCGTGAGTTCAAGCCGCTGATCCTGATCGCCGGCTACTCGGCGTACCCGCGCAAGGTGAACTTCGCCACGATGCGCGAGATCGCCGACGAGGTCGGCGCGACGCTGATGGTCGACATGGCGCACTTCGCCGGCCTGGTCGCGGGCAAGGTCTTCACCGGCGACTTCGACCCGGTCCCGCACGCGCACGTCACCACCACCACGACGCACAAGTCGCTGCGTGGTCCACGTGGCGGCATGGTGCTCTGCCAGCCGGAGTACGCCGAGTCCGTCGACCGCGGCTGCCCGATGGTGCTGGGCGGTCCGCTCAGCCAGACGATGGCCGCCAAGGCGGTCGCGCTGGCCGAGGCGCGTCAGCCGTCGTTCCAGGAGTACGCGCAGGCGGTCGCGGACAACGCGGTCGTGCTGGCCGAGGGCCTGATGAAGCGCGGCGTGAAGCTCGTGACGGACGGCACCGAGAACCACCTCGTCCTGCTCGACGTGTCGTCGTACGGCATCACCGGCCGGCAGGCCGAGTCGGCGCTGCTCGACGCGGGCATCGTCACCAACCGGAACGCCGTACCCCGCGACCCGAACGGCGCCTGGTACACCTCCGGCGTCCGGATCGGTACGCCGGCGCTCACCACGCGCGGGTTCGGCGCCGACGAGTTCGACCGGGTCGCCGAGCTGATCGTGGACGTGCTGTCCGCGACCACCCCGACGACCACGTCCGCGGGCGCCCCGTCGAAGGCGAAGTACGTGCTGGCCGACGGTGTCGCGGACAAGACCCGCGCGGCCTCGGCCGAGATCCTCGACAAGCACCCGCTGTACCCGGGCCTCGAGCTCAGCTGATCACCGGCTGCCCGCTTCCAGCATCCTGGGAGCGGGCAGCCTTCTTTTAGGCATCAGGACGGCCGCGAGGATCGCCCCCGCCGCCGCGATGCCGGCCGAGACCCACATCGTGGTGTTCAGGCTCGTCATGAACGCGTCCCGGACGGTGTTCAACAGGTCCGGCGCGCCCGCCTTGCCCGCGACTGCCAGTCCACCGCCCAGGCTCTTCTCGACCGCGCCCGCAAGCTGCGTGGGCAGGCCGGTCGTGTCGACGTTGTGCCGGTAGACCGAGTTGAGCACGGTCCCGAGTACGGCGACACCCACCGTCCCGCCGACCTGACGGAACGCCTGCAGCAGACCGGATCCGGTCCCGGCCCGCTCCGGATCGAGTACGCCGAGCGCCGCGTTCATTGCCTGCGGCATCGAGCAGCCCAGCCCGAACCCGACCACCACGAACCAGGTCGCCGTGTACCCGTACCCGGTGCCGAGCTCGGTGAAGGCGCCGAGCGCGAACCCGACCGCCATCACCACGAACCCAGTCATCACCACCAGCCGGGTCCCGATCCGGGCCTCCACCGGCTCGGCCAGCTTCGCGCCGAGCGTCATCCCGCCGATGAACGGCAGCAACTTGAGCCCGGTGTGCAACGCATCCGATCCGTTGATGCCTTGGAAGTACTGCGGCATCGTGAACAGCAGCCCGAAGATGGCGAACACCGACACCGTCAGCAGTACGGCGCCGCCGGTGAAGACCCGCTCGCTGAACAGCCGCAGCTCGATCAACGGCTCGGAGTTGCGCCGCTGCCAGACCAGGAACCCGGCGATCAGTACGACGGCCAGCCCGAGGAACACGATCGTGACACCGTCGGTCCAGGACGCCTCCCCCGCCTTCGTCACGCCGTATACGAGGGCGGAGAGACCCGCGCTGGACAGCACGATGCCGAGCCAGTCGATCGCCGGCCGGTTCGAACTGCGCGTCTCCGGGACGAGCAAGGTGACCGCGAGCGCGGCGACGAACGCGATCGGGACGTTCATCAGGAAGATCCACTGCCAGCCGGCGTGGTCGAGGAGCAGGCCGCCGACGATCGGGCCGAGCGGCATGCCGATGCTGTTGGCAACGACGAAGAACCCGATCGCCTTCTTCCGCTCCTCGTCGGTGCGGAACAGCACGGTGATCAGCGACAGCGCGACCGGCACGATCATCGCCGCACCGATCCCGAGGAACGCGCGGGCGGTGATCAGCGCGCCGGCCGAGTCCGACAGCGCACACGCCAGCGACGCGAGGCCGAACAGCGTGAGCGCGATCGCGATGATCCTGCGCCGCCCGTACCGGTCGCCGAGGAGGCCCGCCGGGAGCAGCAGGGCGGCGAGGACGAGGTTGTAGCTGTTCGCCATCCACTGCAACTGGCTGGTCGAGGCGTCCAGGTCCTTCGCGAGCGTCGGCAGCGCGACGTTGAGCACGGTCGTGTCCAGGCCGAGCACGAGGACGGCGAGACAAAGTGCGATGAGTACACCGAAGCGGCGGGCGCCGGTGAGCGTCGGCCCTGCGATGCCGGTGGTAGTGGTCATGGATTCAAATTATCAGAACTTTGTGATACTTGCGATAGATCAAATTACTGTAAGCTTCAACTGTGGCGGAGGAACCGAGTCGGGAAGCGGTGAGCCAGTTCGTCGAGCGGTTCGCCGGCGTGCTGGCGAACAGCGGCGTACCGACGATGTCGGCGCGGGTGATGGGCGCGATGCTGGTCAGCCCGACCGGCACGATGACGGCCGCGGAGCTGGCCGAGTCGCTGAAGATCAGTCAGCCGGCGGTGTCGGGCGCCGTTCGCCAGTTGCTGCAGGTGTCGTTCATCTCCCGCGAGCGGCTGCCGGGTTCACGCAAGGACCACTACCGGATCCGCGAGGACGTCTTCGCGGCGATCCTCGAGCGCCGCAACCTCGCGTTGAGCGAGTGGGAGTCGACCAGCCGCTCCGGCGCCGCCCTCTTCGGCCCCGACTCCCCCGTCGCCCGCCGGCTGACCGAGGCCGCGGACTTCTTCGCCTTCATCCACACCGACATGGAACAAATGATCAAGAACTGGCGCACGAACCACCCGGGATAAGCCGACGCCTCGTCAGCACACGCCCCGAGCGTCGACCGGTAAGCACCCCCAAGGCCGACTTTGAGCACCCGCCAACCGTGAAACGCGGTCGGCGATGGTTGGCCGGTGCTCAAGGACGGGGACCGGGGTGCGTCACGCAGGTAGGACGTCGAGTTTGCGGAGGGCTACTTCGGCGGCTGCCAGGTCCTGCACTCCGAGGCCCGAAAGGGTCGCGACGGTGACGTCGTCGGCGCTGGTACGTGCGGGTGTTGTCCCGGCCAGGACGTGCCCGAGTTCCCCGGCGAGGTCGTCGAGGGCGTACTGGCCGGTGCGGATGGCACGATGCACGTCGCCGGTGTCGCGGGCGGTGTCGCGGGCGTCGACGTAGACGCGGGAGCGACGCAAGACGGTGGCGTCGAGTTCGCATTTGGTGGCGTCGTCGGCGCCGATGGCGGTGATGTGTTGCCCGGGGTGCAGCCAGTCGCCGTGGATGAGCGGTTCGCGTGCCTGGGTGGTGGTGAGGATGACATCAGCGCGGCCGACGGCGGGCTCGAGGTCGTGGACCACTTCGATGTCGACGTCGGGCAGCGCCGGGGCGAGCCGGGCCTCCAAAGCGGCGGCTTTGTCGCGATCACGCGCCCAGATCAGCAGCCTCCGGTAGGGCCGTTCGCGATGCAGCGCCAGTGGCTGCCAGTAGGCCTGGACGCCTGAGCCGACGACCAGGACCGTGTCCACCTGGTCGGGCGCCAGGGACCTGGCGACGACGGCGCCGGCCGCGGCGGTACGGATGTCGGAGAGGTAGTGCTCGTCCTCGAGCAGGGCCAGGGTATGCCCGGTGCGGCTGTCGAACACCGCGATGAAGCCGCCTTGGGGGCGTTGCTCGGCGATGTTGACGGCGAACCACGGCGATATCTTGATGATGTAGATCGGGTATCCCCGCAGAGTGCCGCTCTTCACGTAGACATCGCCGGCCTCGGGTTGCTCGGCGGGGAACATGACGATGAGCCCACTGTCGGCGTGGCCGGCGCTGGAGGCCTGGAACGCTTGTGCGACCGGCTCGATCAGGTCGGGGAACTGCACGGCGGCGCGTAACTGCGCCGCGGTCACCACGGTGGCGGCATTCATTGATTGTCTACCTTCCGCAAATTCGGTGTGTGGCTGGTCGTTGCGGGTGTGTCGCGTCGAACTGGCGCGGTGCCACCGAGAACGCGCGACCGCAGCACTCCCGCTGGTCACGCTGGCACGTGCAGGCGTCCCGAGCCGACGAAGGCGACCTGGCCGCCGACCAGCACCGCCTCGACGTCGTCCGCGGCACCCTGCGCTCGTACCGTCAGGATGCTGGGACGTCCGGTGAAACGTCCTTGGTGCAGGTCGAACTCCTGGCCGGCGGCGCCCAGGCCATGTCGCTGCCGGTACGCGCCGATGGTGCCGGCCGCGCTGCCGGTGGCGATGTCCTCGAGGACACCGTCGTTGTTCCAGTGCCGGATCTCCAGCCGGTCCTCGTCGAACAAGACCGCGAACTCCGCACCGGCGGCGCGCACGAGCGGGGTGATGTCGTGGGCGATGTGGGCTCTGCCGAGCATGTCGGGACGCACCGGCACGATCAGATACCGCAGGCCGGTGCTCACCACTTGCACCGGCAGGCTCGGGTGGAGGTCGCCATTGTCGAGGCCGAAGGCACGCGCCACTGCGACCGTGTCGGCGACAGTACCGAGGAACTGTGGTCTCCCCTGGTCGAGCACCGCGTGCCAGCCGTGCCCGGTTCGCCGGGTGGTGAGATGGACTGTCCTGCTGGGAAGCTCGATGTGCCAGGTCCGCGGGCTGGTGTCGAGGGATGCCGCCTCGGTGGCAGCGCGGTGCAGGACCGCGGCTGCACCGAGCAACGGGTGGCCGGCGAAGGGCAGCTCGGTGGACAAGTCGAACACTCGGGCACGCCACGTCTGCTCATCCGGCGTCGGTTGCAGAAAGATGGCCTCGAAGTGCCGCAATTCCTGTGTCACCTGCAACATCTGCTGGGTGGTCAAGGTATCGGAGCCGAGGAACACCGGCAGGCTGTTGCCCTGGTACGGCGCAGTGGCGAAGACATCCACATGGGTGTAGTCCAGCATCATTACAGCCCGTCCCGCAGGTCCTCGACGAACCCGTCGATCCTGGACTCGTTACGCCGGTAGAAAGTCCACCCCTTCTTGCGGGTCGCCACCAGGAAGCCGGCATCAGTGAGGACGCTCAGGTGCCGCGACGTGGTCGACGCCGCGAGGTCGAGCTTGTCCCGCAGGAAATCGGCGCACACGCCGTCCTCGACGAAGTCACCGTCGACCTGGGCGGGAAAGTTCGCCTTCGGATCCTTCAGCCACGTCAGCACCTGCAACCGGATCGGACTGGCAAGGGCCTTCAACGCCCGTACCGTCTCCGACCGATCTTCGCTAGTTCGCATAAATGCGAAATGTAGGCGGCGGGGCCAGACCTGTCAAGCAGCATCTGCCCCGCGTGAGGTTATGTCAGCGCGTAGACCGCGATCGCCGCGAAGTCGTCGGCCGGTTCGGCGGTCTGCCAGGACCGTACGTCGTCCACGTACCGCGACTCGTGGCCCGTGTACTGCGCATACGGGTCGGACGCATCCGCCGGACAGTGCGTCATCCCGTCCAGGTAGTCGTCGAGGCCGTCGGTGAACAGGTCGGCGGAGTTCGGGCCGTTGACGACCGCGCCGGTGAGTTGACGACCGGTGATGTTGGCTATCTGGTGGTGCGGGCATCGCTCGAAGGTCTGTCCTACGCCGATCACGAACGAGACGCCCCAGGCGTTCGCTCCGAAGGCCCAGTCCAGTTGGTGCTGACCGAAGGCGTTGTAGCTGCGATCGCCTGTGGCGCGCGCATACAGCCGTGCCGTCGCGGCGAGCCCGAAGGTGTGCGGTACGGCGTCGAACTCGGCGTACTGCGCCCCGGCGCGGAACGGATCCGCCGCCGAGCGCGCTGCCCCGATCTCCAACTGCGCCCGCAGATCGCCGGCCAACTCGCGAACCAACGGCCGATCCGTGCGCGCCGCCCGGATCAGATCCGCATGCGCCAGCGCGCTTACGTCGTACAGGTTCAGCGTGTCCCCGCCGGCCTCGTGCGCGAGGTACTGCGAAGCCCAGTACCCGGCCTGCTTCAACCAGGCCCCGGCCCGCGGATCGCCCAGCCGCTTGGCAGCCAACGCCAGCTCGGTCGCCCCCAGCTCAAGGTCGTCGCGCCACGCGGTCTCGGGATAGAACGCGAACGGCAACGACGTCACCAGCTGGCCGACGTTCGTCGTCTTGGCCTGCGCGAAGATCTGTGCGGCCGTCTCGAGGTGCCGGCGCGCATCCGCACGGTTCGGCTCGACCTGTGCGGCGAGTGCGAACGCCGCGGCCGTGCGCCCGGCGAGGTTGGGGCTGATCGGCTTGCCCGGCGCCGCGGCGCGGAACACCGGCCGGTTCCGCAGGAACCGCTCCGACGGATCCGTCAGGTGGTCGTCGACGCCCGGCAGCCGCCAGATGTCGTGGTCGCCGACGTACGTCTCGGTGTCGTTGCCCGCCCCGACACCGACCTGGATGTAGAGCGTCCGCGTCTTCTGGTCCCACATCTTGTCCAGCCAGTCCAGCCCGTGCCGCGCCTCGGCGAGCACGGCCCGGTCCGGCTTCTCCCGGACCGATGCCCAGAGCAACGATTCCGAGTACGCCGCGATGTGGGTGAACTTCAGGTAGTCGCCGGCGTCGTACCAACCGCCGGTCACGTCGACCGGACCGCCGATGCGTTGCAGCTCCCCGACCGTCTGGTCGCTGTCCGGATCCACGAACTCGGGGATCTTGTAGACGAGCGCCTTCGCGTCGTTGCGGTGGGCATTGTCCCGCTGGGCCGTGAAGAAACCCACGGCCTTGTCCTTGGCGCTCGTCAGCAACCGGTCCGACGACGCGCGCACGTCGAACCCGGCGGACGCGACGCCCGGCACCTCGACCCGGTAGTGACCCGGCACCTTCAGCGCGGACAGATCCAGCTGATAGACGTGCGGGTACGCCGCGTTCCACTCCCCCACATCCTTGCCGACCGGGCCGCTCAGCACGCGGCGCCCGTACCGGTCCACGACCTGGAAACGAGTCGCGACCGAGCGACTCAGCACGTACGCCGCCTTGCTGCCGAACGCGCTGTACCCGAGCTGATTGACCCGCACCGCTCCATCCGGTGCGGCCGCTGCCGTAGTCACCGGTCCCACCACCAAACCAGCTGCCACCACCAGGGCTCCGAACCGACACCAGGACCTCACGACGGTCTCCCTCCGACCAATCGTTAGGAAAGTTTCCTATTGCTGATCGGGACGGTAGCGCACGCGGACGCCGGAGTACAGGTTTCAGGTGCGCAACCGCGACGCCGACCACACCATCAGCGCGGCGAAGGCCGCGCCGAGCAACGCGCAGGCCGCGGGGACACTGGTCAGCGAGATCAATGCGCCGAAGCCGGTCATCGCGAGCGGCATCAGGCCCTCGTCGGAGAGGCTGACGATGCTCGAGGTCCGGCCGAGGAAGGCGGGATCGATCGTCTGCTGGAACGCACCGGACAGCAGGGCGGACGCAAGGCCCGCGGTGGCGCCGATCAGGCCCATCGCGACGAAGACGGCCAACCGCGGGACCGAGCCGATCATCACGCAGCCGGCCGCCTGGATGATCAGTAGCAGCAGACCGGCCCGCGCCGGATTCCGTGGCTTCCAGCGCATCGCCAGCAGAGCGCCCATCGCGGCACAGATCCCCGAGCACGCCTGGAACCAGCCGAGCGCCGCCGGACCCCACCCGTCGAGATGCACCCGCTGCACCAGGCCGACCGCCAGCACCGGACCGACGCACAGATTCAGACCGAAGAACGCGATCACCAGCGTCCGCGCCACCTCGTCCCGGCGCAGGTACCCGAACCCGGCCGCCAGATCCCGCCGGATCGAGTGCCCGCTCGCCGGCGGCTGCGGGAACCGGGGCCGGACCACGAACGCGAGCACCAGCGCGATGACTCCGAACGAGATGGCATCCACAACCATCACGGTCAGCAGCCCGCCGTGCGCGACGAGCAGACCGCCCAACGGCGCGCCGACGAACACGGCCAGGCGGTTCGCCAGCTGCCGTCCGGCCGCCAGCGAGACCAGGTCGTCGGACCGCACCATGCGCCGCGGGAGCGTGCCCGCCGCCGGGTTGTAGAGCGCGTCGACCGCCCCGAAGACAATCGCGACGGTCAGCAGCAACGGGAGGGTGACCTCGCCCGCGGCAACGACGAACGCCGCGACGACGAGTACGGCGATCCGCCCGAGGTTGGCGACGATCATCGTGCGCCGGCCGTCCAGGCGATCCGCGAGCGCGCCGCCGAACAGCAGGAACAGCGCCCGCGGAAGCGCACCGATCCCCATCACCAGACCGGCCGCGGCGGGCGATGCGACCTGTGCCGCGCTCCAGGCCAGACCGACGTACCACGCGACGTCTCCGGCCTCCGAGACAGCGCCGGACAGGATCCAGGCCTGCACGCGCCGGTCCCGGCGCAACGGTGGCAGGACGGCGGTCGACTCGCTCATGGCCGGGCCGGCACGCCGTGTGCGAAGACGTAGATCGGCGTCGCGGACGGCTCGGTCGACGGATTCTCGTAGTACTCCTGGATCAGGTCGCCGATGCGATCGCTGAGCTCGGTCAGCCGCTCCGGGGTCAGCCGCAGCCAGCTGTCGGTCGCGAAGGCGGCCCGGTTCCACTCCTCGCCGTACTCCGAGCGCTGCGTGAACCACTGCCGGACCTTGTCGAGGTGATGTGTGACGTTCCTCTCCTCGGACACGGTTGCAATGAGCTCGCCGGCAGGCTCTCCGCCGGCGTCGGCGACCGACCAGCTGTACGACTGGTGGGCACTGCGCCACCAGCGCTCGCGCCGGTTCTTCGCCAGCTCGGGGGCCTCCTCGATCACCTCGGCGGCCGCCAGCACCTTCAGGTGGTGGCTGACGTTGCCGACCAGCTCGCCGGTCCGCTCGGCCAGTTGCGAGGCGGTGGCGGGGCCTTCGACGCCGAGCAGATCGATCAGCCGGCGGCGCAGTGGGTGATGGATCGCGGCGATCATCGAGGACGTCGCCGAACGCCGGTTCGCGGGTGCCATGGGCCGTACCGTAGCTTCCACAAGAAGTCTTGCACAAGAGTTCTTGTGGAACAGATCGAGCGCTCCAGTCAATCTCCAGCACGCTGGTAGACATAGTCATATCGTGAGATCGAGTCTCACGATGTAGGAATGGGAGTTGATTTGTCGGCGGTTCGCGCTGACGCTTATGGACATGCTCGCTGCCCGATCCACCCACCTCGTAGGTCGCATTCATGTCGACCTCGGGCGGATGCGCAGCGCCATCTGTTGTCCTTCGATGTTCTGACA
Source organism: Kribbella sp. NPDC051586 (assembly GCF_044453965.1). Lineage (NCBI taxonomy): Bacteria > Bacillati > Actinomycetota > Actinomycetes > Propionibacteriales > Kribbellaceae > Kribbella > Kribbella sp. NPDC051586. The sequence goes on from NZ_JBITDF010000002.1 coordinate 16,160, forward strand.
GCGACCCATGCCCGGGCCAACGACGGCCCCTGATCCCTCCCGATCACCGCTGGGTGCGCACCGCGCGGAACGCATCGAACCGACGACGCTTCGATCCTGCCGCACCTCGGTGAGCACCTGTCACTAGGACAAGGACACGCCCCCGATGACTGCTGGCGTCACCTCTCCGGCTGCCCGCAAACCCGCCCGCCCGCGCAAGGGCAAGGGCGAAGGCCAGTGGGCCCTCGGCTACCGCGAGCCGCTCAACAAGAACGAGGAGAACAAGAAGAACGACGACGGCCTGAACGTCCGGGCCCGGATCGAGAACGTCTACGCGCACGGCGGATTCGACTCCATCGACCCCGCCGACCTGCGCGGCCGGTTCCGCTGGTGGGGGCTGTACACCCAGCGCAAGCCCGGCATCGACGGCGGCAAGACCGCGACGCTCGAGCCGGAGGAGCTGGACGACCGCTACTTCATGATGCGGGTCCGGGTCGAGGGCGGCCAGCTGACCACCGAGCAGCTCCGGGTGATCGCCGAGGTGTCGTCGAAGTACGCGCGCGACACCGCCGACATCACCGACCGGCAGAACATCCAGCTGCACTGGATCGCGATCGAGGACGTGCCGGCGATCTGGCAGCGGCTCGAGGCGGTCGGGCTCTACACCACCGAGGCGTGCGGTGACGTCCCCCGCGTGGTGATCGCCAGCCCGGTGGCCGGGATCGCGGCCGACGAGATCATCGACCCGACCCCGGCGATCAACGAGATCGTCGACAAGTACATCGGGTCGGACGAGTTCTCCAACCTGCCGCGGAAGTTCAAGACGGCGCTGACCGGTCACCCGTCGCACGACGTCGTACCGGAGGTGAACGACATCGCGTTCGTCGGTGTCGTGCACCCCGAACACGGCCCCGGCTTCGACCTGTGGGTCGGCGGCGGCCTGTCGACGAACCCGATGCTCGCGCAGCGGCTCGGCACCTGGATCCCCCGTGAAGAGGTCGCCGAGGCGTGGTGGGGCGTGACCAGCATCTTCCGCGACTACGGCTACCGCCGGCTGCGGAACCGGGCCCGGCTGAAGTTCCTGGTCGCGGACTGGGGCGTGGAGAAGTTCCGCGAGGTGCTCGAGACCAAGTACCTCAACCGGAAGCTGATCGACGGCCCGGCGCCCGAGGTCCCCGCGGTCCAGGGTGACCACGTCGGCGTGCACAAGCAGAACGACGGCAAGTACTTCGTCGGCATCGCGCCGATCGTCGGCCGCGTCTCCGGTACGTCGCTCGCGAAGGTCGCCGACGTGGTCGCGCGGCACGGCTCGAACCGGATCCGGACGACGCCGCAGCAGAAGCTGCTCGTGCTGGACGTCGAGGAGTCGCAGGTCGACTCGCTGGTCGCCGAACTCGACGCGCTCGGGTACCAGGCGAACCCGTCGGGCTGGCGGCGCAACACGATGGCGTGCACCGGGATCGAGTTCTGCAAGCTGGCGATCGTCGAGACCAAGGCCAAGGCCGCGCGGCTGATCGAGGAGCTCGAGGAGCGGATCCCCGAGCTCGACGTACCGATCACCGTGAACCTGAACGGCTGCCCGAACTCCTGCGCCCGGATCCAGACCGCGGACATCGGCCTCAAGGGCCAGCTGGTGATGGGTGCCGACGGCAACCAGGTGCCCGGCTACCAGGTGCACCTCGGCGGCGGCCTCGGCCTGGACGCCGGCTTCGGCCGGAAGCTCCGCGGTCACAAGGTCACGGCGGACGACCTGACCGACTACGTCGAGCGCGTCACCCAGAACTACCTCAAGGAGCGCAACGAGGGCGAGCGCTTCGCGCAGTGGGTCACCCGAGCCGATGAGGAGGCACTTCAGTGAGTGAGCGTGCGGCACCTCTCTACTGCCCGTACTGCGGGGACGAGGACCTCAGGCCCTCCGAGGAAGGTCATGGCGCGTGGGAGTGCCGGCCGTGTGCACGGGTGTTCCAGCTGAAGATGATCGGGTTGCGGGTGACGGTGGAATGAGTACGGATCTGAAGACGATCGCCGAGGAGGCGAACGAACGGCTCGCCGACGCGTCGGCGGTCGAGGTGCTCGCGTGGGCGCGGGAGACCTTCGGCGACGACCTGGTGGTGACCGCCTCGATGGCCGACGGCGCGCTCCCCCACCTCGCGGCGCAGGCGGCGCCCGGGGTCGACGTACTGTTCCTGGACACCGGCTACCACTTCGCCGAGACGATCGGGACGCGGGACGCGGTAGCGGCGATGCTGCCGATCCACCTGATCAACGCGCTTCCCAAGCAGACGGTCGCCGAGCAGGACGCGGAGTACGGCGAGAAGCTGCACGATCGCGACCCGAACAAGTGCTGCGCCCTCCGCAAGGTCGAGCCGCTGAACCGGTACCTGTCCGGCTACAAGGCCTGGGTCACCGGCATCCGCCGCGAGGAGGCGCCGACCCGCGCCAACACCCCCGTCGTCGAGTACGACGAGAAGCGCGACATGGTGAAGCTCAACCCGATCGCCCCGTGGACGCAGGACGACCTGGACACCTACATCCAGGACAACGGCGTACTGGTCAACCTCCTGCAGTACGACGGCTACCCGTCGATCGGCTGCGAGCCGTGCACGCAACGCGTCGCTCCGGGCGAGGACCCGCGCAGCGGCCGCTGGGCGGGCACCGGCAAGGTCGAATGCGGGCTGCACACATGACGGTACTTTTGGCCGGGCCTTCGGCGCCGGCGGGGTCACGGGGCTCGACCTCCCGGTCTTCCCTCCTCGCTCCGGTCGTTTCGCTCCCTCCGCTCCTCAGTCCAGACCGGGAGGCCCCGTGACCACGACCACTGCTTCATCCCAGACAACTGTGACCGAGCTCGATGCTCTGGAGAGCGAATCGATCTTCGTGTTCCGCGAGGTGGCGGCGGAGTTCGAGCGGCCGGTGATCCTGTTCTCCGGCGGCAAGGACTCGATCGTGATGCTGCACCTGGCCCGGAAGGCGTTCTCGCCGGCCGGCGTGCCGTTCACGTTGCTGCACGTCGACACCGGGCACAACTTCCCGGAGGTGCTGGCCTACCGCGACGCCACCGTGGAGCAGCTGGGTCTGCGGCTCGAGGTGGCCCGGGTCGAGGAATACATCGCCGACGGCCGGCTGCGTGAGCGCACCGACGGGACGCGGAACCAGCTCCAGACGATTCCGTTGCTGGACGCAATCAACAAGCACCGGTTCGACGCCGTGTTCGGCGGCGGCCGGCGAGACGAGGAACGCGCCCGGGCGAAGGAGCGGATCTTCAGCCTGCGCGACGAGTTCGGCCAGTGGGACCCGAGGAACCAACGCCCGGAGCTGTGGTCGCTGTACAACGGCAAGCACCGGCCGGGTGAGCACGTGCGGGTCTTCCCGCTGTCCAACTGGACCGAGCTGGACATCTGGCACTACATCGAGCGCGAGCAGATCCCGCTGCCGAGCATCTACTACGCGCACGAGCGGGACGTGTTCGAGCGCGACGGCATGTTGCTTGCCGTCGGCCCGTACTCGCGGCCGCGCGACGGCGAGACCGTTGCCGGGCGCACCGTTCGCTACCGCACCGTCGGTGACATGTCCTGCACCGGAGCGGTGGCGAGCGATGCGACGACGGCGGCCGAGGTCGTGATCGAGGTCGCGGCCAGCGAGATCACCGAGCGCGGCGCCACCCGCGCCGACGACCGGGCCAGCGAGGCCGCGATGGAAGACCGTAAGCGAGAGGGGTACTTCTGATGAGCACCCTGTTGCGTCTGGCAACAGCCGGATCGGTGGACGACGGCAAGTCCACGCTGGTCGGACGGCTGCTGCACGACTGCAAGGCGATCCTCGCCGACCAGATCGCACACGTGAAGACGGTCTCCGAGGCCCGCGGCGGCGACTTCGACTTCGCTCTGCTGACCGACGGCCTGCGGGCCGAGCGCGAGCAGGGCATCACGATCGACGTCGCCTACCGGTACTTCGCCACCGACAAGCGGTCGTTCATCCTGGCCGATTGCCCCGGGCACGTGCAGTACACCCGCAACACCGTGACCGGCGCCTCGACCGCGGATGTGGTGATCATCCTGGTCGACGCGCGGCACGGCGTACTCGAGCAGACCCGGCGGCATCTGGCCGTGGCCGGGCTGCTCCGGGTGCCGCACGTCGTCCTCGCGGTGAACAAGATCGACCTGGTCGGCTACGACGAGGCCGGGTTCACCAAGATCGCCAAGGATGTCAACGAGGTCGCCGACCAGCTCGGCATCGCCGACATCCAGGCCATCCCGGTCTCCGCGCTCGTCGGCGACAACGTGGTCGAGAAGTCCGCCGCGACGGACTGGTACGACGGCCCGACGCTGCTCGAGTACCTGGAGAACGCCACCGGGCGGATCGACAACTCCCAGCAGCCGCTGCGGTTCCCGGTGCAGTACGTGATCCGGCCGCAGACCGACGACCAGTACCGCGACTACCGCGGCTACACCGGGACCGTTGCCTCCGGCACCGTTTCGGTCGGCGACCAGGTGATCGTGCTCCCGGCCGGTCGCCGTACGTCGGTCGCCGGCATCGACCGCGCGGTGATCACCCCGACCTCGACCGCCGTGGTCGAGCGGCCGTCCGCGGTCGCCGGTGAGGCGGTCACGGTCCGGCTCGCCGACGATCTGGATGTGGCCCGCGGTTCGGTGATCGTGGCCGCGGAGGCTTCTCCCGGCACCCGCCGGGAGCTGGCCGCCACGGTGAGCTGGTTGTCCGACCGGCCACTGACCGTCGGGGCCCGGGTGCTGATCAAGCACACCACGACCACCGCGCAGGCGATCGTCACCAAGATCACCGGCGCGCTGGATCTCGACACGCTCGGAGTCATCGACGCCACCGAGCTCGCACTGAACGACATCGGCAAGGTGCAACTCAAGATCGCCGCACCGCTGGCCGCCGACCCGTACTCCAGCAACACCATCACCGGATCGTTCCTGCTGATCGACGCCCACGACGGGTGGACGCTCGCGGCCGGCATGATCGACGACGAAGAAGGGGAACTGCTGTGACTGCTCCAGCGCTCGTGATCCTCGCCCACGGCAGCCGCGACCCGCGCTCGGCCGCCACCGTCCACTCGCTCGTGAAGTGCCTGCGCGAGACGCGTGTCGACCTGCGGATCGAAGCCTCCTTCCTCGACCACTGCCCGCCCACGCCGTACCAGGTGATCGGCAAGCTCGCCGCCGAAGGTGTGGAGGAGGTCGTCGTCCTCCCGCTGCTGCTGTCGTCGGCGTACCACGCGAAGATCGACGTACCGGCTGTCGTCGACGAGGCGCGTTCGCGGTTCCCGGGCCTGCGGATCATCGCCTCCGACGTGCTCGGGTACGACGACACGCTGCTCGACGTACTCGACCGGCGGATGCGGGCCGAGCTCAAGGACGGGCGCGTACGCGAGCTGGACGCGCTGGTCCTGGCGTGCGCCGGATCCAGCGACTCGCACGCCAACGCGAGCGTCACCCGCCTCGCGCGGCTGTGGGGTCAGCGGCACAAGCTCCCCGTGACGGCCGCCTTCGTCTGCGCCGCGTCACCGTCGCCGGCCGAGGCCGTCCTCAAGTGGCGCCTCGAGGGCCGCCGGCACGTCGCCGTCGGATCGCTGTTCCTGGCTCCCGGCGTACTCCCTGATCGCGCCGAGTCGACCTCTCGCCGCGCCGGCGCGGTCGCGGTGTCGGCCACGCTCGGGGTGAGCGCCGAGGTGGCTCGCCTGGTCCTGCTGCGGTACGGCGTGGCGGGTCTCGATCTGCTCACTCTCGAGCCCGCCCCGCGCCCGGTCATCGCCCGCCCGGAGCTCGTTCGCACCGCTTAGAAGCGCAGTGGGTCAACGAAGGAGACGTCGGCGTACGGCGTCTCCTTCGTCGTGATCTGGGCCAGCAACTCGCCCAGACCGGCGCAGTGCTTGAACCCGTGTCCGCTGTCCCCGCCGGCGATCACCACGCGCTCGTCGTACCGTCCGGCCAGGAACTGCCCGTCGAGCGAATCCGTCACCATGCACGGCATCAGCTTGACCGGCTCCGGGTCAAGCTCGGGGAAGGCCGTCGCGATCGCCGCGGACAGTTCGCCGATGTCCTTGCGCGGGTGGATGTAGCGGTCCAGCTCGTCCGGGTCGACGTCCCGGTCGCGCTCGGCGCCGTCGAGGCCGACCTTCACCCCGAAGTCCTCGTCGGAGCCGTGTCCCCACAGTCCCCGGCCGTCGGCGAACTCCCAGATGAACGACGGGAAGTTCTCCAGCCGGAACGCGTCCGACGCCGGGTCCTTCGGCTGGAACCAGAACAACGGCGTACGCCGCGGTGACAGCGTCACCGTCGGCACGAGCTTGCTCAGCCAGGCGCCGGCGCTGATGACGACCTGGTCGGCGGTGATGCTGGTGGTCGGCGTCCGAACCGTCACCGAGTCCGGACCGACCTCGATCGCCGTCACCATCGTGTGCGGGTAGACCGTCGCCCCCAACCGCTGCGCCTCCGCCACCTGCGCCCGCACGGTCGGCTCCGCGTAACAGATCCCAGCGCCTGGATCCCAGACCGCGACGTCGTCGGCCGCCAGGTTGTACTGCGGGAACCGCTCGCGCAGCTCGCCATGCGTCAGCTCGGTCGTCGGCGCCCCCGCCTGCGCGGCCGCTTGCCGCGCGCCCGTCACCGGCCGGCTCTCCGCCGCGCCCACGTTGAGAGAACCGGTCTGCCGGACGTACGTCGTACCCGTCCGCTCCCCCAACTCGGTCCACAAGGCCAGCGACTTCCGCGCGATCGCCGTCAGCCCCGGGTGCTCCATGCACGCCACCCGGAACAACCGCGTCGTCCCGTGCGACGACCCGAACGAATGCCCGATCCCCTGCCGCTCGATCCCGACCACGTCCACGCCACGCGCCGCCAGCCGCCACAACGCCGCCGACCCGAACGCACCCAGCCCCACCACCACGACATCCGTCCGCATGGCTCAACCCTTTCACAATCCGGAGGGCCGATAGCGTGATATCTTGATATCTATGGCGAAGGACGCGACCAAGAACATCCTGCTGCGGCTCGACCCCGAGTTGGCCGAGCGGCTGCAGACGGTGGCCTCGGTGGAGGGGCGCTCGGTGTCCGACGTGGCGCGGGAGGCGATCGCGGCACTGGTCGACCAGCGGCGGCAGGACACCCGGTTCAGCCGGCTGCTCGAGGAGAACCTCACCCGGCACGAGGAGTCGCTGCGCCGGCTCCGGAGCGACGACTGATGCGCTACCTCGGTCCGTACGACGTGCTCGCGGTCGCGGCTCGGGTGCTGCGCTGCAGCTCGGCGGACGCCGTACTGCGGACCGACCTGAACGCGGTGGAGCGGGTGCTCGACAGCGTCCGGCTGACCGGCGGGCTGGCCGAGTCGGCGGGCGTGCTGCTGGCCGGGCTGGTGCGGGCGCGGCCGTTCGACGGGGCGAACCGGGTGGTGGCGGTCGCGGTGGTGCTGCAGTTCGTCACGCTGAACCGGGCCGAGCTGCAGCTGGAGCCGGTGGCGGACGTCGACGAGCTGCTCGATCGGATCGCGGCCGGCGAGGCGAGCTATCGCGAGGCGGGGGTCTTCATCCGCAGCCGGCTCGAACACCGGCCGGTGAAGCCCGAGGACCTGCAGGACGACCTGCGGCTCGAGCTGCTGCTCAGCGAGGAGACGCTGACGCTCGATGTCGAGCAGGAATGGTGGAGGGGAGTTCCGATGTACGAGAAGTTCAGCGATCCGGCCAGGCGGGTCATCGTCCTGGCGCAGGAGGAGGCCAGAGGCCTCGACCACGTGTACGTCGGGACCGAGCACCTGCTGCTCGGGGTGATCGTCGAGGGTCAGAGCATCGCGGCCCGGGTGCTGGCCGCGCTGGGGATCACGGCTCCGGCCGTCCGGGACCTGGTGGTGGAGATCGTCGGGCGCGGCAAGGGCGGCGCGGCCGGCGGGTCGATCCCGTTCACGCCGCGGGCCAAGAGCACCTTCGAGTACGCGTGGAGCGAGTCACGGGCCCGTGCCGCGGAGCAGGTCCGCCCGGAGCACCTGCTGCTCGGCGTACTGCACGATGCCGACGGTGTCGGCGGCCAGATCATCACCAAACTCGCCGAGGACATCGACCAGGTACGCCGCAAGCTCGAGGAGCGGATGAACTGGCGGGAGCGCTCCGAGGCCCTCGTCGCCGGCATGCTCACCGAGGACGCCGGCCCCTCGTGGCCGACGTACGGGCGGCGGCACCACCTGATCCACGAGCTCAACGCCGTCCTCGACGAGAACGAACGCCTGCACGAGCAGGTCGCCAATCTCCGCGACCTGCTCCGCCGGCACAACATCGACCCGGACAGCTGACGCGTCAGGTTGCCGCTAGGCGCTTCTTCTCCCTCTCGACGTCGAAGTCGGGGACCGGCCACTCCGGGTTCAGGTCCTTGAGCGTCTCCATCAGGATGGTGGTGACGGCCCAGTTGCGGTACCACTTGCGGTCGCTCGGGATGACGTACCAGGGTGCCTCGGACGTGTTACAGCGCTCGATCGCCGCGTGGTAGGCGTCCATGTAGTCGGGCCAGAGCTTGCGCTCGTCGACGTCGGCGGGGTTGTACTTCCAGTACTTGGTCGGGTCGTCGAGCCGCGCGGCCAGCCGCTCGCGCTGCTGATCCGCGGAGATGTGCAGGTAGCACTTCAGGATCGTCGTGCCGTTCGCGGCCAGCTCGGCCTCGAAGTCGTTGATCTGGTCGTAGCGCCGGTCCCACACGTTCGGCGGGACGAGGTTGCGCACCCGCGCGATCAGGACGTCCTCGTAGTGCGACCGGTCGAAGATCCCGATCATCCCCTCCCCCGGCAGCGCCTGCTTGATCCGCCAGAGGAACCCGCGCCGCTTCTCGGCCGGCGTCGGCGCCTTGAACGAGGTGATCTTCAGGCCCTGCGGGTCCATCAGCCCCGCACCGTGCCGGATCACACCGCCCTTGCCCGAGGTGTCCATGCCCTGCAGCACCAGCAGGATGCTGCGGTTGCCTTCCTTGCGCCCCTCGGCGAACAGCCGCTCCTGCCAGTCCGAGACCTCCGCGCCGAGGTCCTCCAGCGCGACCTTGCCGTCGTCCTTGGAGCCGTCGAAGCCCGGCGTCGCACGTGTGTCGTACGTCGTCAGGTCGACCGGCCCGGCCGGCACCCGCAACTGTTCCCGCAGTCCCCCAGCAGCAGCCTTCTCGCCCTTTTTCTGCTTCGCCATCTCCACATCCTGCCTCATCCACCCCGGAGTTCAGCGGTTTTGCGCAGCCGACGCCGCCAGAACACGATCTCGATCACGAGCACAGCCACGCCGCAGGCAAGGAGGGCGAACGCGCCCCACACGAACCCGCCGAGCCCGGCCAGGCAATCGCCCTCTTCCGGGCACTCGGTCCTCGTGTAGTAGTCCGCTCCGGCGGCGATCGCGGCGAGCACCACGACGATCGTCCCGCACAGGTAGGCCGCCGTACGGACCAGCCACCTACCCGGTCCGGCCTGAGCGGCGGCGTCTGCTCCCGCCGTCGTTTCACTGCCCGGCGCCGGTTGCACGCCGTTCGCGATCAGCACGAAGGCAACCAGGCCGGTCGCAAACTCCAAGAAGGCGAGCTCGCCCTCACTCTGGCCCCAGATGAACCGGAATCCGTCGTTCAGGATGCTCTCGCAGATCAGGAGGCCGGTCAGGACGGCCAGGGCGATACCTGTCCACAAACGCGCCTTCGGGTCCGGCCACGCAACCACGACCGACGCGAGCGTCGGGACGAGCGCCAGCCCTCCGAGTGCCAAGATCCATTGCGAGGAACCGAAGCCTGACGTGTCGTCGAACTGGACGAACCCGCCGGCGAACAGCAGCCCGACAGCCACGACCAGCAGCACCAGCGAGAGCGAGCGTCGACTCATCCCTCCAGGGAAGCACGGCTCAGGATCACGCGGCGCGAGCCAGCGCGATCAGCCGCGAGAGCGCCCGCAGGTACTTCTTCCGGTACCCGCCCTTGAGCATCTCCGCGGAGAACAGCTGGTCCAGCGGTACGCCGCCGGCCAGCAGCGGGAGGTCCCGGTCGTACATCCGGTCAGCAAGCACGACCATCCGCAGCGCGACGTTCTCGTCGGTCAGCGGTCGTACGTCGGTGATCGCGACCGTCTCCACACCGTCGAGCAGAGCGCCGTACTTGCTCGGATGCAGCTCGGCCAGATGCCGGTGCAGGTCGACGAAGTGGTCGCAGGACGCCGCCGGTCGTTGAGCAGCAGCCGTCTCGACCTTCTCGTCCGGCAGCGGTTCGGGAGCCTCCGGCAGACCACGGTGGCGATAGTCCGGCCCGTCGATCCGGCGTACGTCGAAGTGCGCGGCGAGCGCCTGGATCTCGCGGAGGAAGTCGACCGCCTGGAAGCGCCCTTCGCCGAGCTTGTCCGGCAGCGTGTTCGACGTCGCCGCGAACTCGGCACCGGCCTCGACCAGCTGACCGATCAGCCGCGAGATCAGCATCGTGTCGCCGGGGTCGTCCAGCTCGAACTCGTCGATACAGATCAGCCGGTACGACGACAGCGCCTCGACCGCGCTGCGCAGGCCGAGCGCGCCGACGAGGTTGGTCAGCTCGACGAACGTGCAGTACATCTTCGGGCCGGCCGACTCGTGCCACAGCGAGGCGAGGAGATGGGTCTTGCCGACACCGAATCCGCCGTCCAGGTAGACGCCCTGCTTTTCCGGAGCTGAGGAGCGGCGGCGGAACCTCGCCCAGACCGACGGGCTCGGCCTGGGCAAAGCCAGCTTCGCCGACCGCTCGGCGAGGGCGGCGAGCGCCTCGGACTGCGACGGCTCGTCCGGATCCGGGCGGTAGGTGCTGAACCGGACGTCGGCGAACCGCGGCGGAGGCACGCACTCCGACAGCAACCGGTCCGAGCTCACCTCCGGCCAACGCTCGCTCAACCGGATCACCATGCCCCCAACCCTAAATCCGCCCTGCCGACCCACCTTGGGCACCCACCAACCATCGGCGGCTCGCCGAAACGGTTGACCCGTGCTCAAAGTCGATGCGGCTGTGGCCTTGACCGCTTTCTTACTTTCAGTTAGGAAGTTGAGTAGGCGAACAATGAGGAGTCTCCGATGGGCGAACAGCACGTGCGGCGGCGGACAGTTCTCAAGGGGGCGGTGGGTGCGCTCGGCCTTGGATCCGCGCTGGCCGCCTGCGGTGGCAGTGACAGCGGGGGCGGGACAACCAGCGGCGGGAAGGCCGTGGTCCGGATGTGGTCGTGGTACAACGACCAGGAGGACCAGTTCCCGAAGCTGATCAGCGCGTTCGAGGCCGCGCACAGCAACATCAAGATCGAGAACCGGATCTTCGGCACCCCGGACCAGTACCTGCCGGCGCTCCAGGCCGCCGTGGCAGGCGGCGACGTACCGGAGATCTTCGCGCCGCACACCCGGGCGCTGACGTACGGCACCGGTGGAATCTCCGCCGACCTCAAGCAGGAGCTCGGCGACGACTTCCTCAAGGACTTCTTCGACTCGGCCAACCAGGAGTACACCCTGGACGGCAAGCAGTACGCGGTCGGCTGGATGGCGCAGACGTTCGGCATCTTCTACAACCCGGACATGCTGAAGAAGGCCGGCGTCGAGGAGGACGGCATCGAGACCTGGGACGACCTGATCGCGGCGGCCGCGAAGATCAAGGCCACCGGCAAGTTCCCGGTGGCGCTCAGCTGCAACCCGACGACCAGTTCGCTCGACTTCTTCCTGCCGCTGATCACGCAGGTGGCCGACGACCCGACGTACTACCTGAAGCTCGACCAGCTCAAGGACGGCGCGACGTACGAGGATCCGAAGGTGATCCAGGCGATCGAGCTGCAGCAGAAGATCGTCAAGGGTGGCGTCTTCCAGCCCGGCACGACGGGCACAAGCGGCGACCAGGCGCCGCAGATCTTCTACACCGGGAAGTCCGCGATGCTGTTCAACGGCAGCTGGACGCCGCAGGGTCTGACCAAGGACGCGACGCCCGCGTTCAACAAGCTCTACAAGGTGATGAAGACCCCGGCGATCGCGCCGGGCAAGCGGCACTGGACCGCGAACCAGGCCGGCGCCGGCTGGGCGGTCGCGGCGAACAGCAAGAACAAGGACGCCGCGCTGGAGTTTCTGAAGTTCATGTACTCCGCCGAGCAGTACTCCCCCACCATGAACGATTCGAACTCGATGCCGGCCACCAAGAGCGCCGCGGCCCGGATCGAGCTGCCGATCATGAAGCAGATGACGTCCTGGCTGCTCGACGGCGACGGCTGCCCGCACATCCCGTTCGGGCCGGGCTCGGTGGCGGCGGGCGATCCGCTGGCGAAGATCTTCGACGGCACCGGCGAGCCGACCGCGGTCGCGAAGGCGATGCAGCAGGCGGTCCAGAACGCCAAGGGCGGCTGATCGGATGGTGGAAACGCTCTCCCGGCAAGACGTCGTACGACGGTCCGCCGGGCGAACGTCGTACCGGTTCGGATCGCCGTTGCGACGGTCGCAACGGCTCGCCGGCTACCTGTTCATCGGGCCGACGTTCGCGCTGTTCCTGGCGTTCGTGCTGTGGCCGATCCTCTACACGGCGTACCTGAGCCTGACCTCGTGGGGCGGGTTCGGGTCGCCGCGGTTCGTGCACTTCGACAACTACAGCCGGATGCTGCACGACCCGGTGGCGCGCCGGGCGCTGATCGTGACGCTGGTGCTGACCGGGGTGACGACCGCGATCCTGACCTTCCTCGGACTCGTCACCGCGGTGCTGGTGAACGTGATCTGGTCGAAGGTCGGCGTCGTCGTCCGGACCATCCTGTTCATCCCGGGGATCGTGTCGTTCGTCGTCTCGGCGGTGCTGTGGAAGCTGATCTACGACCCCAACATCGGCACGCTCAACCGGTTGCTCGGGGCAATCGGTCTGGACAGCCTGCAGCATCCGTGGCTGGCTGATCACAAGACCGTGCTGCCGGCGATCGTCGTGGTGACGGTCTGGGGCGGGCTCGGGTTCAACATGCTGATCTACTTCGCCGGTCTGCAGAGCATCGACCCGAACCTGTACGAGGCCGCGGCCATGGACGGCGCCAACACGGTCCAGCAGTTCCGCCACATCACCGTGCCGAGCCTGCGGATCGTCACCGGACTGATCGTCAGCCTCGGCCTGCTCAACGGGTTCAAGGCCTTCGACGTGATCTTCGTGATGACGGGCGGCGGGCCGAACCACGGCAGCGAAGTACTCGGCACGTACTTGTACTCGCTGGCGTTCGGTTCGACGTCCGGCTCGATCCCGCAGCTCGGGTACGCGAGCGCGTTCAGCGTGGTGACGATGGTGCTCTGCACGCTCGCGGTGATCGCACAGCTCTGGCTGACGCGGAGGGCGGATCGATGAATCGCTGGCTCGGCAAATCGTTCGCGACGTTCGTGCTGCTGCCGTTCTGCCTATTGATGGCGTTCCCGTTCGTGTGGATGCTGCTGACCTCGCTGCGCGCGCAGAACACGATCTTCAACGGGCCGATCATCCCGCGGAAGTTCACCGTCGTCGCCTACAAGGACGCGTGGACGTCGATCGACTTCCCGCTGCATTTCTGGAACAGCGTCTGGATCACGTCGGTCACCGTGATCGGGGTGCTGATCTTCGCCACGCTCAGCGGCTATGCCTTCGCGAAGCTGGACTTCCCGTTCCGGAACACGCTCTTCGTCCTGCTGCTGACCACGCTGATGATGCCGTCGACGGCGCTGATCATCCCGCTGTACCTCGAGCTCAAGTCCCTCGGACTGCTCGACAGCCAGGCCGGGCTGCTCGTGCTGTACATCTCCGGGTCGGCGCCGTTCGCGATGTTCCTGATGCGGGCCTTCTTCCAGACCCTGCCGGACGAGCTGATCGAGGCCGCCCGGGTGGACGGCGGCAGCGAGCTGACCATCTTCCGGCGGGTGATCCTGCCACTGACCCGGCCCGGGATCGCAACCGTGGTGATCTTCCAGTTCCTGTCGACCTGGAACGAGTTCCTGATCGCCAACACCGTCCTGCGGAACACCGACGCACTTCCCCTGCAGCCGGTGCTGTTCACGCTGATGGGCCAGTACTCCACGAACTGGCCGGCCCTCACCGCCGGCCTCACGCTGTCCGTCGTACCGGTCGTGATCGTCTACGTCCGGATGCAGCGGCAGTTCGTCGCCGGGATGATGCTCGGCGCCGTCAAGAACTAGTGTCCGCTCCCGGGACACTCACTCCTTCGAAAGAGGTCGTATGCCGATCAAGAACGTCGTGGTCAACTGCACCGATGTCGCCCGCTCGGTCGAGTTCTACACCAGGTTCCTCGAGCTGTCCGTCGCCGGCGAGGCGACGCCGGAGCGCGCCGTGCTGGACGCCGTCACCGCGACGATCGAGTTACGGGCCGTGGGCAACGGCCGGGAGCAGAGCACGTGGTCGCCGGACGATCTGCAGAAGGGGTTCCGACACATCGGCTTCAAGGTCGACCGGCTGGACGAGCGGGCCGCAGTACTCAAGGACGGCGGCGTCGAGTTCAAGCTGGATCCGCTCGATGCCGAGGGCAAGGTCCGGATCTGCTTCTTCTACGACCCCGACGGCACGCTGCTGGAGATGATCCAGGGCGACCTGCAGTACGCCGAGATCCTGGACGCGGAGGGTGTCGCGCGGGAGCGGGCGCTCGGCGTACCGTCGCGGCCCCGGTTCGACCATGTGGCGGTGACGATCGAGGATCGCGAGGCCACCAGCGCGTACTACGACCGGAACTACGGCTTCTCGTTCATCGGCACGATCGAGCAGCCGCACGACAAGCGCGGCTTCCACATCGGCTACCTGAAGGGCGGCGACACCGTCCTCGAGGTGTTCACGTACGACGTGGACAAGAGCTCCCGCGATCCGCAGCTCGACGTCGCCGGATTCGCGTACGCCGAACTCGCTGGCGACCCGCCGGACCTGCCCGCGCGGACCGCTCCGGACGGGACCAAGGTGTACGTCGACAGCGACGGGTTCGCCTTCGCCGTAGGCTCCGAGGCATGACAGAGAACTGGCTGCGTCCCCTCGGTTCCACCGGCCTCACCGTCTCCGCCGTTTGCGCCGGCGGGAGCGGCCTCGGGAGCATGCCCGCGGTGTTCGGGTACGACGTGACCCAGCAAGAGGCGATCGACCTCGTCCTGCGCGTGTTCGACGGTCCGCTGACCTGGATCGACACCTCGAACGGGTACAGCGACGGCGAGAGCGAGCGGCGGATCGGACTTGCCATCAAGGAGCACGGCGGGTTGCCGGACGGATTCCTGGTCGCGACCAAGGTCGATGCCCGCGACGGCGACTACTCGGGCGCACGGGTCCGGGCGAGTGTTGCCGAGAGCAAGGAACGGCTCGGGCTGGACGAGCTGCCGCTGGTGTATCTGCACGATCCCGAGTTCCACGACTTCGGCTCGATGCGGGACGCGGTCGACACCTTGATGCAGATGCGGGCCGACGGGGAGATCGGGCATGTCGGGCTGGCGGGCGGGGACACGCGGGAGCTCGCTCGCTATCTGGATCTTGGTGGGTTCGAGGTACTGCTCGTGCACAACCGGTGGAGCCTGGTGGATCACTCGGCTCTCGGTGTCTTTCAGCGGGCTCGTTCCGAAGGCATCGCGGTGGTGAACGCGGCGGTCTACGGCGGCGGCATTCTCGCGAACCCGGCCGGCGCTACGAAGTACGCCTATCGGGAGGCTGCGCCGGCTGTCCTGGACGCGGTGGCTCAGATGGAGAAGGCGTGCCAGGAGTACGGCGTCGACCTCGCGACCGCGGCGCTGCGGCACTCGGTGGACGATGCGGGGATCGCCGGCACAGTCGTCGGGATCACCAAGCCGGCCCGCGTCGACGCGCTGCAGGAGGCGTTGTCGGTGGACCTCCCCGACGAGCTGCTTAACCGGTTAGGTAGCCTACTTCCGGACGGGCAGTACTGGGTTGAGAAGGAGACGACGTGACGAGCGGATTCACCTGGGGTACGGCGACCGCGTCGTACCAGGTCGAGGGGGCGGTCTCCGCGGACGGGCGCGGTCCGAGCATCTGGGACACGTTCGCCCGCACCCCGGGCAAGATCGCGGACGGCACGAACGGCGACGTGGCCGACGACCACTACCACCGGTTCGCCGAGGACATCCGGATGCTGGCCGGCCTCGGACTGAACGCGTACCGCTTCTCGATCGCGTGGCCGCGGATCGTGCCGGGTGGATCGGGCGCTACGAACGCGGCGGGGCTGGACTTCTACCGGCGGCTGGCCGAGGCGTGCCTGGAGAACGGCGTCACTCCGTACGCGACGCTCTACCACTGGGACCTGCCGCAGCCGCTGGAGGACGCGGGCGGGTGGCTGGTCCGCGACACGGCCGAGCGCTTCCGCGACTATGTGGCGGTGACGCACGACGCGCTGTCCGACGTCATCAAGCATTGGATGACGCTGAACGAGCCGTGGTGCTCGGCGTTCCTCGGCTACGGCAACGGTGAGCATGCGCCGGGTCGCACCGAGGGCGCGGATGCTCTGAAGGCAGTGCACCACTTGCTGCTCGGTCATGGACTGACGCTGGACGCGATCCGCTCGGAGGGTTCGTCGTACGGGATCGCGCTCAACCCGGCGCCGATCCACGCCGCGACCGACTCCCCTGCCGACCGTGATGCCGCTCGCCGGGTGGACGGGCTGCGGAACCGGATGTTTCTGGAGCCGCTGTTGTCCGGGCGCTATCCGGCGGATGTGCTGGAAGACACCGGGATGACCTCGTGGTTCGCCGCGCAGGAAGCGGATCTGCCGTTGATCGCGGCGCCGCTGGACTTCATCGGCGTGAACTACTACTGCCCGACGACGGTCGCGGCGCCGGACGGGCCGATCTCGTCGCCGGTCCCGTCCACGCAGCCGGGCAGTGAGAACGTCGTTGCCGTGGACACCGGTCTCCCCCGCACCCAGATGGGCTGGCCGATCCAGGCCACCGGCCTGCGCGACATCCTCGTCACGATCAACAAGCTCGCACCCGAACTGCCGCTGTACGTGACCGAGAACGGCGCGGCGTACCCCGACCCCGACACCGCCGACGGAGCGATCGAGGACGACGAGCGCCTCGACTACCTCAAGCAGCACATCGCCGTCTGCGAGGACCTGGTCTCCGAAGGCTTCCCCCTCAAGGGCTACTTCGTGTGGTCCCTGATGGACAACTACGAATGGGCCTGGGGCTACAGCCGCCGCTTCGGCATCGTCCACGTCGACTACAAAACCCAGACCCGCACCCTCAAGAAGAGCGCCCACTGGCTCAAGGACCACCTCAGCCAATAGGCGGAAGGCTGACGCCGCATCCGGATGCCCAGGCCATCACAATCCCCCGCCCGGTCGCCCCCACACCGGACGGCCGCCCCACCTCCGCACTTGTGATGGCCTGGCGATCCGCTCACCCCGGGCACGGACACCGCCAGAGGCAAGGTGCGCGCAGGCAGGCCCAACCTCGCGCATTCGAGTGGTTATCCCCTCGGATTGCCGGTTCTCTGCCCTTACAACTAGGCAGAACCCACAACGCGAGGGGATAACCACTCGCGTGCCCGGCCGGTGCTGGGTGGCTTGGCGCGGCTCGGGGTGGCTTGGCGCGGGCTCGGGGTGGCTTGGCGCGGGCTCGGGGTGGTTAGGAGCGGGGTCGGGGTGGTTAGGTGCGGGTGTTCTGGTGTGGGGTTAGTTGGGTGTGGAGGACCAGGGAGGCGGCGCCGAGGGCGGCGGCGCTGGGGCCTAGTTTGGAGAGTTCTACGCGGGTGGGGTGCATGGCGCGGACGAACGAGAGGCGGTTGAGTTCGGTCGCGGCTACGCGGACGTAGATGTCGCCGGCCTCGCTGAAGCCGGGGCCGGCGAGGATGATCTGGTTGAGGTCGAGCAGGTTGGTGATCGAGAGCAGGGCCTTGGCCAGGTAGGTGGCCGACTCCTCGATCAGCTCGACGCAGCGCGGGTCTCCGGCGGCGGCCAGGCGCGCGATCTTGGCGAAGTCGGAGCGGGTGGAGAGCCGCCGGCCGCGGAGGCCGAGCTTGTCGGCCAGCGACTCGTCCTGGCCGGCGCGCGCGACGACCGCGGCGGGCGCGGCCAGGCTCTCCAGGCAGCCCTGTCCGCCGCACCAGCACATCGGCCCGTTCACGTCGAGGACCATGTGGCCGATCTCGCCGACGTTGGACGACGAGCCGCGGTACACGTCGCCGTTCGTCACCAGACCCAGCCCGAAGCCGGCCGCCATGTAGACAGTGGCGAAGTCGTTCACCGACGGGATCTTCCCGGCCCAGAACTCCCCGATCGCCGCACAGGTGGAGTCGTTCTCCACGACGATCGGGTGGTCGATCGCGTCCTTCAGCGTGTCCCGCACCGCGAACGGCTCCCACGCGTACTTCTCCGAGTCCGTCCGCAGCAGCCGCGTCCCGCCCCGCCCCTGCCGTCCCGCTAGCGCCACCCCGACGCCGACCAGCGTCGACGGCTCGATCTCCGCCTTCACGATCAGATCCTCGAGCTCGGCCGTGATCCGCTGCACCGCGGTCCTCGGAGCATCCTTCCCGATGCCCCGCGACGACACCTGCTCGATCACGCGGCCGCTCATGTCGGTGACGACGTACGTCGTGCTCGGCGTGTCCACCGCGATACCGATCGCGTGCCGGGCGCGCGGGTTGAACTGCAGCAGCGTGGCGCGTTTCCCGCCGGTCGGGTCGCCGTACCCGGTCTCGATGATCAGGCCGTCGGCGAGTAACCGCTTGACCACGCGGGAGATCGACGCGCCGGTGAGGCCGGACCGATCGGCGAGGTCGACGCGGGTGACCGTGCCGCTGGAGCGGATCAGGTCCAGGATCGCGCTGTGGGTCTCCTGCGCGGTCGCACCTCTCAGAATCTTCACCACGTCACCCTCCCTCGGAGCGAACTTTAGTACACAACGTAAGGAAGTGGCAGTGGTTGACCTCAAGCAACGTTGAGGTTCTAGCGTTGCCAGGCATGAAGGCGATCAGACTGCATGCGTTCGGACCGGCCGAGAATCTCGTCCTCGAGGAGGTGCCGGATCCGGTCCCCGGAGCCGGGACGGTGCTCGTGGACGTGGAGGCGGCCGGGGTCCATCTGGTCGACACGATGATCCGGGCGGGTACGACGGGTGGCAGCCCGATCCCGGTGCCGGAGTTGCCGACGATCCCCGGGCGCGAGGTCGCCGGCCGGGTGAGCGCGGCCGGCCCGGACGTGGACGCATCCTGGATCGGCAAGCGGATCGTGGTGCATCTGGGCATGGTGCCAGGTGGGTACGCCGAACGTGCGGTGGCGAAGGTCGAGTCGCTCTACGAACTTCCCGACCACGTGGACGCGGCGCAGGCGGTCGCGGCGATCGGTACCGGACGGACGACCGCGGGCATCCTTCGGCAGGCGCATCTGACGGCGGACGACGTCGTACTGGTCACCGCGGCGGCGGGCGGTATCGGTAGCTATCTCGTCCAGGCCGCGCGGAACGCCGGAGCGACGGTGGTCGGGCTCGCAGGTGGCCCGGCGAAGGTCGAGCTCGTGCGGTCGCTCGGCGCGCAGTACGCGATCGACTACCGGGATCCCGAGTGGGTCTCGACGTTGAAGGGCGAGCTGGGTGAGCGGGAGATCTCGGTGCTGTTCGACGGGGTCGGCGGGGCGAACGGTCAGTCGGCGTTCGAGCTGCTCGGGGCCGGCGGGCGGGTGCTGATGTTCGGCTGGTCGGGTGGCGGGCCGATCACGTTCACCCACGAGGACCTGATGGCGCGCGGCCTGACCGCCGGGTGGGCCATCGGCGCCAAGCTCGCCCGCCAGCTACGCGAGCTCGAGTCCGCAGCCCTCGAGGAGACCATCTCGGGTCGCTGGAAGGCACTCACGACGACCTTTCCACTCTCCGAAGCAGCAGTTGCTCACCGAGCCCTCGAGGAGCGCGCAACCACGGGAAAGGTCGTCCTCATCCCCTGAGACGGCTCACGACGTCCTCGGATCGTGGGTCGGGCGGGAGGCTTCCGTGGTGGGGGTGTCGTATTCGAGGTCGGGGAAATGGCTGGTTATGTCGAGGACCCGGGACTCGGTGGCGGACTGTTTGGCGGCGAGCATTACTTCCAGGGCGTGGTAGGCGTGTTCGGGGCGGGTGATGGCCGGCCGGCCGGATTCGATGGAGTCGACGAGGTGGCGCAGGCCGTCGGTCCACGGCCAGTGCGGGTCTCGTTCGCCGACCAGTTCCCAGGAGCCGCGGTCGTTCGACCATTGCTCGAAACCGTTCGGGGCCCAGTCGTCGCCGAGGAGTTGCAGTACGCCGGTCGCGCCGTACAGCTCGATCGCCGGCGAGCGGTACTGCTGCATGGTGAACCCGGTCGCGATCGACGCGAACCGCGCCTGCCCGAAGTCGAGCACGATGTGCGCGTTGTCGTCGGCGCGGACCGGGACGAGCTCGCCGTTGACCTCGCGCTTAGGTACGGCGGTGCCGACCATCGCGGTGACCCGCCGCACCGGGCCGAAGAATCCGCACAGACTGGTCAGGTTGTAGACGCCCAGATCGAACAGCGCCCCTCCCCCGGACTCGTAGAACCAGCGCCCCCACCACGGCCCCGACCAGCCGTACCGAGCGCGGGCGAGGTGGAGGTCACCGATCTCGCCGGCGCGGACCCGCCGATGCATCTCCCGGTACGTCGGCGACAGGACGATGTGCGGCGCGCACACCAGCAACCCAGGCGCTGCCGCGGCCGCCTCGAGCAGTGCGCGCCCCTCGTCCAGCGAGGTAGCCATCGGCTTCTCGACCAGTACGTGCTTCCCCGCCGCGAGAGCCGCGCGGGCCAGGGAGCCGTGCTGGTTCATGCTGGTGAGAACGAGCACGATGTCGACGTCGCGATCGAGAAACTCCTCCGGTCCGGTGTCGGACGTGTCGATCCCGAACCGCTCCGCAGCTCTTGACCGCTTGTCCGGATCTGGGTCGTACCCCGCTGTCAGCCGGACCCGCCCCTCCTGCTCGAGCTTGCCGATCAGGCTCGCGTACGGCCCGGAGAACACGCTGCCAAGTCCGAGTACGCCGATGTTGAGAGTCATGAGAGCCTCACAGTCAGACGGTCGAGGCCACCGCCAGAGGGCCAGCTGACGAGCCAGCCCTGCTCGCTCCGAACGGCGGTGGCGTCACCGTCCACGGTGACTTCTCGCCTGGTTTCGATCAGCGCCTGGCCGGCGGCGGAGCCTCGTAGCAGGACAGTCGAGCCGTCGCCCAGGCCATCGAGTTCGGCGGTGGACCAGCGCAGTACTGCGTCGTCGAGGCGCACGTCGAACGGGAGGACACGTCCCTCGCGGGCGCCCAGGTCGAGCTCCAGCACGACGTCGCCCACCGTGAGCGTGAACGACTGCGCGACCGGTGCGACGTTGATCAGGTGCACGAGCCGCTGACCGGTGCCGTCGGCGGTGCTCGTCACCACCAGGCCGCGAGTGTTGCCCTCAGCAATGAGACGGCGGCGCACGCCGACGCGCTCGAAGACCTGGCGCCAGAAGTCGAGGTGACACGGATAGTCGCAGGCCATCACGACCGTCCGCCCGTTCGCGCGCTCCACCGCCACCGGGGCACCGGTCGCGACATCGACCACCAGTGCCTCGGCATCCGGTGCGACGAGACGCTCCAGCATGCCCACCCGGACCTCGGGCTGATCGCCCGCCCACGCGGTAGCGCGGACCGACGGGAAGTAGTGCGGCGTACCTTCGACCGTGTCGTCGACCTTCACACCCAGCTCATCCGCGAGCACCGTGCACGGCGTACCGTCGTCGTCCGCGACCGGCACCCGGCCGTGCAACAGCAACCGACCACCGGCCCGGACATACGCAGCCAACCGCTCCTGGACCGCCCGGCCGAGCACCGGCGGTGTCGCGAGCACGACCACCGGGCCGGCCGGATCCAGCGCGGCGCCGGCCGAGGTCGGCGCACCGGACAAGTCGACCGCCCGGAACGAATACCCGCCCAGCAACAGCGCACGGGCCAAGATGTCCCGCGGCCCCATCCCCCGGTACCGCTCCAGCTCGCCGACCTGTGTCCGGCGTCCCGACGCCGACGGATGGCAGTACTCCGTCAGGTAGTGATCCGGCACATAGCCGAGGACGATGTCGTCGTACTCCTCGTCCATCCCGGCCAGCAGATGCTCGGCGCCCCGCACCGCGCGCACCGCCGAGGCCGTCCCGGCGTACGTAGTACTCAGCCGCCCCTCCGGATCTACCGGCGCCGCGAATCCGTGCCGCTCACCGGTGAACGCGATCCGGTCGTTGCCGTCGCCAACGGCTGTGTCCAGCGGCGGATTGTGGCCGCCGGCAAACAAGTAGTAGTTGACCAGCCGATTGCCCTGGGCAACGCACAGCCGGGTCTTCAACTCGGCCGTCTCCGGGCTCGTCAGCGAGCTGAGATCCTCGCCGTAGTCCCCTGTCCCCGCCTCGAACTCCAGCGACGTGATCGGCTGATCGGCATCGTGTACGGCGGCCATGAACGCGTTCATCACATACAGATCCGGCACCTTCTCGACCGTGAGCTCGCCGATGTAGTGATCGGACCCCGACGTCATCTGCGGCACCCCGGCGTACGACTTCGACAGCTGACTGATGCCGATCGGGAAGTGCCGCCCGCGACCGGCGTACGTGCCGTGCAGGTTGACCAAGAACGGCACGTCGTCGACGCCGTGCGCCAGAGCGATGTCCCGGAGCCGCATCAGGTACCGTGCGTAGCGGTCGCGGTGATGCGCCCCGAGGTCGTGATGCAACGCAAGCTGCTGGGCCGCACTGCCATCGAGAGTGCCGCCGGCCCGCCACTGCGACGCCCAGCCCGCGGGATCGTCCGGGTCGGCGCCGTACCGCGAGATGCTGCCGTCACGGCCCCAGGTCTGGAAAGCCCAGACCGCCAGGTCAGCCAGCGTACGGTCGGTCAGCTCCGGGGTGTTCGTGACCCAGGAGAGCATGCCGACCTCGTTGTCCAGCTGGACCGCGGCCACCGGTCCGCCCTTGGAAACAAGGCGATCCGCCAGGACGGGCATGATCGCGGCGTACCACCGCTCGCAGTCGGCGAGGTACCCCGGCTCGAGATAGTCCAGCGTCGCCGACTCGGCCGGCTTGCCGTCCCAGCCCAGCGGTACGGCGTCCGGGTGCTCGCGATAGATCCGGAACGGCAGACCTTCGTTCTTCAACTCGGCCATCACGAACGGACCCGGTCGCGCGATGACCAGCAGATCCCGCTCCGCAGCCAGCTCCAGGAATCCGGTCAGGTCGCGATACTCACTGGTGGTGCCGGTCAGGTCGAAGCCGCTGCTGGTCTCGTGCACGAGCCACGGCATGTAGCTGGCCACCGCATCACACCCGGCGGCGACCAGCTTGTCGAGCCGGTCGGCCCAGTCCTCGCGACGCAGCCGGAAGTAGTGCACCTCGCCGGCCATCAGGATCCTCGGTACGCCGTCCACCAGAAGCCGGCGCCGGTCGAGCCGTATCGATCGGGCGTTCCTCACAAGCACGTCCTCACCAGTCTTGGTCACCGTGTCGGGCGCCGCGCCGCGAGCTGTTGCCTGTCCGGCACGGTCGTGGTTATGGTCGTGAAACCGGTCTCATGAAACCGGTTTCAACCGTAACGGGAGTTCAGCCGATGGGCAACAGCCGCGTCACCCTCCGCCGGGTCGCCGAGATGGCCGGCGTCTCTCCCGCGACCGTGTCGCGGGTGTCGCGCGGCACGGTGCCGGTGTCCCCCGAGCTGCGCGACCGCGTGTTGCGGGTGATCGAGGAGCACGGCTACAAGCCCAGTCACTTCGGGCGCGCACTGGCCGAGCGCCGCCACGGCGCTCTCGGCCTGGTGTTCCCAGGACTGTCCGGCCCGTACTTCTCCGAGCTGATCCAGGGTTTCGAGGCCGAGGCGCTGGAGACCGGCGACAGCGTGCTCGTGCTGGCGTCGCACTCGCGTGCCGACACCGACGCGACCGTGCTCGACCTGGCCGATCGCGTCGACGGGATGGCGATCCACGGCGGGACCGTCTGGGACGACACGATCGCCAAGGTCGCCGCGCAGATCCGCGTGGTGGTGATGGCCAGCGAGGCAGGCTCCGCGCAGGCGTCCGTCAGTGTTGCCAACGACAACATGAAGGCTCTGACTCGGCATCTGCTGGTAGACCACGGTTATCGGCGGCTCGCCTTCGTCGGTATGCCGGACGGCTCGCCCGACGTGACCGCCCGCTGGCAGGCGTTCCTCGCGGCGCACAGGTCGGCCCGCCGCAAACCGCCGGCCGAGCCGGTCCGGGTCGGGCTGCAGCAGTCCGACGGAGCCATCGCCGCCGAACAGTTGCTCGACGCAACAGATCCGCCCGACGCCGTGGTCTGCGCGAACGACGAGACCGCGCTCGGCCTGCTGCTGAGCGCGCTCGGCAGGGGGCTGCGCGTGCCGGAGGACATCGCGATCACCGGCTTCGACGACATGCCGATGGCATCTCTCGCCCGGCCCGCACTGACGACGGTGCGGCAGCCGATCCGCGAACTGGCCGCGACCGCCGCCCGGTTGCTGACCGATCAGCTCGACCAGCCGGCCGGCGACATCGTTCTACCGACCGAATTGGTACTGCGCCGCTCCTGCGGCTGCGGGGGTGCGCACTGACCCTGCCGCACCGAGGCGCTAGCCGGGGGGATACGGGGATCGAGGGGGAAACCGCCACACACCCTTATGGAGGACTCCCGGATGACCAGACGACCATGGCGTACGACGTTCGTTGCGGTAGCGGCAAGTGCGGCATTGGTGCTCACGGGATGCACCGGCACCGAAGGAAAGCAGCAGTCGTCCGCCGACACCGGGATGATCGACTTCCTCAACTACGGCGACTTCGGCGGCGGCACGACACCGAAGGCCAACTACAACCCCTACCTCGACGCCACCAAGCTCGCCGCGGCCGACTACATCTACGAGAGCCTGATGTACGTCGAAACCTACAGCTGCAAGGCGATCCCCTGGCTCGCGACGTCGTACCAGTGGTCCGATCCGAAGACGCTCGTCTACACGATCCGCAGCGGGGTCAAGTGGAACGACGGGAAGCCGTTCACGGCGAAGGACGTCGAGTTCACGTTCAACATGCTGAAGAAGTTCGACGTACTCGACACGCAGGGTGTGTGGACGTTCCTGTCGTCGGTCAAGGCCGACGGCGACAACAAGGTGACCTTCAGCTTCAAGCAGCCTGGCGCATCGGCGTTCACGCAGGTCAGCGGCGTGAAGATCGTGCCTGAGCACGTCTGGTCGAAGGTCGCCGACCCGACCACGTTCGTCAACGCGACCGCGCCGGTCGGCACCGGTCCGATGAAGCTGAAGTCCTTCAACCCGCGCCAGCTCGTCGTCGAGCGCAACCCGGACTACTGGCAGGCCGACAAGATCAAGGTCAACGAGCTCCGGTTCAACAAGGCCGACGCCGGCGGGCAGGTCGAGCAGCTCAAGCTGAGCCGCGGCGAGTACGACACCAACGCGATGTTCGTGCAGGACATCAAGAAGGCGTACGTCGATCGCGACCCGAAGCACCACCACTACTGGTACGCGCCTGGTGGCGTCATCAGTGTGTACATGAACCTGACCAAGGCGCCGTTCAACGATGTCGGCTTCCGCAAGGCATTGACCACTGCGTTCGACGACAAGCAGGTGATCGACAAGGCACAGCTCGGGTACGTCACGCAGGCCAGTCAGAGCGGCCTCGTCGTACCGGGTCAGAAGGACTGGCTCCCGCAGGGTCTCGCGGACGACGGCCGGATCGGGTACGACGCCGCCGCGGCCGACAAGGCGCTGACCGACGCCGGCTACACCAAGGACAGCAAGGGCCGCCGGCTCGGCAAGGACGGCAAGCCGATCTCGTTCAGCTTCAAGGTGCCCGGGTCGTACGTCGACTGGGTGGCCGCCGCCGACATCCTGATCAAGAACCTGCAGGCGCTCGGCATCACGGTCTCGAAGGACACGCCGACGCCGGACGCGAACAACCAGGACCGGGCCACCGGCAACTACGACATGACGTTCGGCGTGTTCGGCGGCGGCTGCAACATGTACGCCAACTTCGCTGATCCCCTCAACAGCGCACGAACCGCGCCGGTCGGCAAGAAGGCGGCCAGCAACGAGATCCGCTGGCAGGACCCGAAGACCGACGACCTGCTGCACACGCTGCAGGTCTCGCCGGACGAGAAGGCCCAGAAGGCGGCCGTCGCCGGACTCGTCGACATCATGATGAACCAGGTGCCGACGATCCCGATCTGGTACGGCGCCAAGTGGTTCCAGTACGACACCACCAAGGCGGAGGGCTGGCCGAGCGCGGACGACCCGTACGCCGACGGCGGCAACGGCCAGGTCGTGCTGACCCATCTGGTCCCGGCCGGGAGCTGACCGATGCTGTACTTCCTCCGGCGGACCGGCTTCTTCGTGGCCACGTTGTGGGCCGCGGTGACGCTGAACTTCCTGATCCCCCGGCTCCAGCCGGGGGATCCCGCCCAGGCGCTGCTGTCCCGGCTCCAGGGCAACACCCAGGCGGTCAACCCGGTGCAACTCGCCGCCATCCGCAAGATGCTCGGCACCCAGGACGGCAACCTGCTGACGCAGTACTGGGACTATCTCGGCGCCGTGGTGCACGGTCAGTTCGGCGTCTCGTACTCGTACTACCCGTACTCGGTCACCGCGATGATCGCGACGGCGTTGCCGTGGACGTTGATCCTGGTCGGCGTCACCCAGATCGCGTCGTTCGTGATCGGCACGCTGCTTGGCGCTTGGGCGGCGTACCGGCGGAACTCGCGAGTCGACTCCTTCATCACGCTCGGCTCGACCTTCGTCGGCACGCTGCCGTTCTTCTGGATCGGGCTGCTGCTGATCTTCGTGTTCGCGATCACGCTGAACTGGTTCCCCGACGGCGGTGGGTACGGCGGCGGGAGCAGCCCGAGCTGGACGTGGCTGTTCTTCTCGGACGCGTTCCAGCACAGTGTCCTGCCCGCGCTGGCGCTGCTGATCACCGGGCCCGTCGGCTGGATCATCGGCATGCGCAACAACATGGTGCAGACGCTGGGCGAGGACTATGCGCGGCTGGCGCGGGCGAAGGGCCTGCCGCGGCGGCGGATCGCGCTCACGTACGGCGCCCGCATCGCGATCCTGCCGAACGTCACCGGTTTCGCGATCGCACTCGGCGGGCTCCTGGGCGGGACCGTGCTGGTCGAGACGATCTTCAACTACCCCGGGCTCGGCCGGCTGCTGCTGGAAGCCGTGTCGAACAAGGACTATCCGCTGATGCAGGCGTTGTTCCTGTTCACCACGATCGGTGTACTGATCGCGAACTTCCTCGCCGATGTGACATACGGCTTCCTCGATCCGCGCGTACGACGGGCGGAGGCGCCATGACGATCCTGTGGCGCAATCGCAAGTGCCGCGCCGGCATGATCATGCTGGCCGCGTTCATCCTGATCGCGGTCTTCGCTCCGGTGATCGCGCCGTACGGGCCGCGGGTCTCCGACTTCGGGGCGTCCCAAGGTCCGTCCGGCGCGCACTGGCTGGGTACGACGGCCCGTGGTGAGGATGTGTTCTCGCAGCTGGTGTACGGCGCTCGTACGTCGCTGATCGTCGGACTCGTGGCCGGCGTACTGAGCACGCTTATCGCGATGACCGTCGGGCTCACCGCCGGATACCTGCGGGGTGTGGTGGACGAGGTGTTGTCGTTCTTCATCAACCTCGGCCTGGTCGTTCCGGTGCTGCCGTTGATGGTCGTGCTGGCCGGGTACGCCCCGGTGAAGGGCCTCGGCCTGATCATCGTCGTGATCACCGTGACGGGATGGGCGTACGGCGCCCGGATCAAGCGCGCGCAGATCATCACGCTCCGGACGCGGGACTACATCACCGCAGCCAAGTTCGCCGGCGACAGCACGGCCCGGATCATCGCGTTCGAGATCGTGCCGAACATGATCTCGCTGATCGTGGTCGGCTTCATGGGCGCCGCGCTCGGCGCGATCGGCGCCGAGGCCGGGCTGGCGTTCCTCGGGCTCGGCGATCCGCAGACGGTCAGCTGGGGAACCATGCTCAACCAGGCCAGCCTCGGCGGCGCGCTGACCACCGGGCAGTGGGCCTGGCTGGTGGCGCCCGGCCTCGTGCTCGCGCTGCTGATCACGTCGTTCACGCTGATGAACTTCGGGATCGATGCCTTGAGCAACCCGCATCTGAGGGAGGACTGAAATGGCGCTGCTCGAGGTCGAGGACCTGAGCGTCACGTACAGCCCGCGCGATTCGGCCGCCGTACGGGCCGTCGACGGGGTCAGCTTCGAGGTGCACGACGGCGAGTTCGTCGGTCTGCTCGGCGAGTCCGGCTGCGGCAAGTCGACGCTCGGCAACGCCGTACTGCGGTTGCTGGACAAGCCGGCCGCGATCACCGGCGGGACCATCGTGTTCGACGGGCGGGACGTGACGACCGCGTCCGAGGACGAGCTGCGGGCGCTGCGCTGGGTGGATCTGTCCACGGTGTTCCAGTCGAGCATGAACTCGCTGAACCCGGTGATCACCGTCCGGCGCCAGTTCGCCGACACGTTCGAGGCCCACGGCAACGACCTGGACGTCGAGGCGCGCGCCGGCGAACTGCTCGAGATGGTGTCGCTGGACCGGTCGGTGCTGGGCCGGTTCCCGCACGAGCTCTCCGGTGGGATGAAGCAGCGGGTCGCGCTCGCGCTGGCCCTGGCGCTCGAGCCGCGGTTCGTCCTCCTCGACGAGCCGACCACCGGGCTCGATGTCGTCGTACAGCGCGAGATCCTCGACCGGTTGCGCGTGCTGCAGGCGCGGCTCGGGTTCGCCGTACTGTTCATCAGCCACGACCTCGGCACGGTGATGGAGCTCGCCGACCGGGTGATGGTGATGTACGCCGGCGAGATCGTCGAGGACCAGCCGGCCGCGGAGATGGTGGCCCGCCACCTGCACCCGTACAGCGCCGGCCTGCTCGGCTCGTACGCCGATCCGCGCGACGAGGTCGTCGAGGTCGAGTTCATCCCGGGCCGGCCGCCGGACCTGTCGCAGTCGCACGCCGGCTGCCTCTTCCAGCCGCGCTGCCCGGTCGCCGTGGACAAGTGCCGCACCGTGCACCCCGATCTGCTGCCCGCGGGGCGTGGTCAGGTGCGGTGCATCCTCATCGAGGAGTCCGACGGCGACCGGGCAGTGCTCGAGAAGGCGGCCGCGCTGCGCCACCGCGACCAGGTGTTCGCAGCCGGGCCGTCGGCTCTTGCCGATGAGGAACCGGTGCTGGTGGTGGACGGCGTCCGCAAGATCTATCGGACCAGGCGTGGACTCACCACGTCTGTGACGACGGCCGTCGACGACGTGTCGTTCGGGCTGCGACCCGGGCAGGTCACTGCGCTGGTCGGGCAGAGCGGTTCCGGCAAGACGACGATCGCGCGCATCCTGACCGGTGTGGAGCGTCCGACGTCGGGCTCGATCCGGTTCAAGGGCTCGGCGGTCGACAGGTTGCGGCGCCGGGCGCTGCGCAAGTACCGACGGCATGTGCAGCTGGTGTTCCAGGATCCGTTCTCCGCGCTCAATCCGACCCGGACGGTGGCGTACGCGCTGTCGCGGCCGTTGCGGAATCACCTTGGGCTGAGCGCGGCCGCGGCACGGGCACGGGCGGGCGAATTGCTCGCGACGGTCGGGCTGTCGCCGCCGGCGCAGTACCTGGACAAGCTGCCGCACCAGTTGTCCGGCGGGCAGCGTCAGCGGGTGGTGATCGCGCGGGCGCTGGCTCCGGAGCCGGAGGTGGTGATCGCCGACGAGCCGATCTCGATGCTGGACGTGTCGATCCGCGCGGAGATCATCGCGTTGCTCGACCAGTTGGTGCGTGATCGTGGGATCGCCATGTTGTACATCACCCACGACCTGTTGAGCGCCCGGTTGCTGGCCGACGAGGTGATGGTGCTCAACCAGGGCGTGATGGTGGAGCGCGGGGCGACCCTCCAGGTCATTGGTGAGGCCAAGGATCCGTACACCCGCAGGCTGCTCGCGGCGATCCCCCGGCCCGGCGCCTCAGGTACGCCGGTAGTCGCGCGGGGCGACACCGAAGTGGGAGCGGAATCGGCGTGACAGGTGGAACTCGTCCGCGAAACCGAGGGTCCGGGCGATCTCGCGGTGGGTGAGGTCGGTCAGACGCAGCAACGTTGCCGCCGCCTGCAGACGCCGTACGTTGCGGAACGCGGCCGGCGTCTGACCGACCTGTGCGGCGAATCTCCGGCGGAACGTGTCGTAGCTCAGGCCGGACTCGGCCGCGATGGCCGCGAGGTCGGTGCTCGCGGTCAGGTCGTCGGCCAGGCGGCCCATCGCGTCCACGATGTCCATGCTGACGTCGTCGGCGGTGTCCTCGACGTCGACCAGCCAGTCGGCCAGGGCCATCAGTTGGTGCTCGGCAACGCGCCGCGTTCTGGGCGGTGCCCGCAGTACGGTCCGGAGGGCTTCGATCGAGGGCTGGGGCACCGGGTAGCGCGGCCCGGCGGCGGTCAGGTGCGGCATCGCGTCGAACAGCGGTCCGGTGAAGACGACGAACAGCTCCGTCCACCGCTCCCCCGGGTCGGTGCGGTACGTGTGCGGGAACCCGGGCGGCACGATCGTGTGCGCGCCCGGGCGGATCCGCTCGTCGCGACCGGCGGCGTCGCGGTAGTTGCCTTCACCATCGATCAGGACGGACAGCACGTACGCGTCCATCACCCGCAACGACGACGACATGATCGGCTCGTCGTCGACCACCTCGCCGGCGAGCACGAGCTGACCGAGTCTCGTCACCGGCCCGTCGGTGATCGCGACGACTGTCCGCTCGCTCATGGCCGCACGGTACGCCAAAATGTTCATGTCCGGGTCGCGAGGAGACATTCTCTGCCGGGTGCTGCCGCCCTAGCGTCGTAGGCAGCCGATTTCACCGGAGGACGCTATGAACGACCTGGTCACGCCCGAGCACCTGGCGCAGTACCGCGACGAGGGGTACTTCGTGCTGGAGCGCGTGCTCACCGACGAACAGCTCGAGCTGCTGCGCGGCGGAGCGCAGTACTCGATCGACAAACTCGACGCCGCGATGGATGCCGCCGGCACCGACTCGATCGGGATCAACCACCGGGGCAAGCGGTATTTCAGCAGCATGATCTACCAGGACCGGCCCGAGCTGCGGGAGTTCCTGTTCAGCGACACGATGGCTGAGGTCTGCCGGGCGACGCTGGGCGAGGAGGCGTACCTGTTCTGGGAGCAGTACGTGATCAAGGCCGGCGACCCGAACACGGCCTTCGCCTGGCACCAGGACTCCGGCTACGTCCACGAGGACCACGAGCCGTACGTCACCTGCTGGATCGCCCTCGACGACGTCACCGAGGAGAACGGATCTGTCTACCTGCTGCCGTACTCCCGGTCCGGCATCAAGTCCTACATCAAGCACATCCACGACCCCGAACTCAACGACCGCGTCTGCTACTTCGGCTCCGACCCCGGCGTCCCGATGACCGCCCCCGCCGGCTCGATGGTCGTCTTCTCCAGCGTCGTCATCCACCGCAGCGGCCCCAACCTCACCGACAAGAACCGCCGCGTCTACCTGGCCCAGTACTCCAAGGAAATCATCCCCTCCAAAGACGGCACAGGCGCCCACGGCTCCTTCGACCCCTTCCTCAAATCCGGCCAAAACATAGCCGACCGCTGACCTCCGTCAGTCCTCGAAAAAGATCGGCTCCCCGGCCACCCCGCTGAACCCAACTAACCCGTGCCGCTCGGAACCGTACGACGTCCGGGCTGGAGACCAACCTGTCCCGGCTGCGACAACCCGAGCGGATAACCCCGCGAGTTGTGCCTTCTCTGCTCGCACACCAGCGGAGAAGGCACAACGGCAGCGGATATCCACTCGTCTGACCGATCACGGCCACGCCGTCGCCGTCGCCGGGCCTGGGGCGCGTTACGACCCCAACGTTCGTTGATACGGCTCTAGCGGCTGATCGGAGCTGTGTGCTAGCTGTTGCGAGGGGCGTACATGATTACTGCTACGCCTAGGAGGCAGATGGCCGCGCCTAACACGTCGTAGCGGTCGGGTTTGAAGCGGTCTACTAGGACTCCCCAGGTTAGGGAGCCGGCTACGAAGATGCCGCCGTAGGCTGCGAGGATGCGGCCGAAGTTGGGGTCGGGTTGGAAGGTGGCTACGAAGCCGTAGGCGCCTAGGGCAACTATTCCGGCGGCTATCCAGAGGATGCCGCGGTGTTCGCGCCAGCCTTGCCAGATGAGCCAGGCGCCGCCGATCTCGGCGATTGCGGCCAGGATGAAGAGCAGGATCGAGCGAAGGACGGTCACCGGCGCCGGCCCGGCGTGTCGTGAGTTCGGTCGGCGCTGCCGATCTCGTGGCCGATCTCGGGGAACGGGAGCGGGCAGTTGGGATCGCCGGCGCAGGTTTGGAGGTCGTCGCAGCCTGCCGCGATTCCCGCGCGGAGGGTTTCGGCGATGACCGTCAGGTCGGCGATCTTGGCTTCCACGTCGGCTAGTTTCTCGCGGGCGCGGGCCTGCAGTCCGGCTCCCTCGCCGCGGGCGTGTCGGTGCCGCGCGGTGTCGAGCAGCTCGGACACCTCCGCGAGCGTGAACCCGAGCCGCTGCGCCGCCTTGATCACGCGCAACGTCGTGATTGCCTCGGACGGGTACATCCGGTGCCCGCCGAGACTCCGTACCGGTTCGTCGAGCAGGCCGCGGCGTTCGTAGTACCGCAGTGTCTGCAGGTTCACGCCGGCCGCGGCGGCCAGCTCGCTCGACCTCATCGGCTCAGCAGACCATCGAGTACGGCGCTGTGGTCCGGAGACACCCTGATGAGCAGGTGGAGTTCGTCAGCGGTCTCGCTCAAGGTGAAGCTGAAGAACGAGCAGCACTCGGTCTCGCGAGCGGTCAGGTCGGCGACCGTCTCCCGCGACTCGCGGGTCAGCGTGAGGTCGACGGTCTCGGCGTCCACGCGCTCCGAGCCGCGGAGATGTTCGGCGAACAGCTGGTCGAACTCCGCCACCCGGAACGGCCGGTCCGCGGTCGGGAGGGCGCACGCGTCGGGAACCCAGGTCAGATCATCCATGAGATCGACGGTAAACCTGTACCCAAGTACCGGATGCAAGCCCTCAGTCGGTCCAGGTCAGCACGTACGCGACCGCGCCGAAGCTGACCGTGTCGCCGGGCCGGACGCGGACAATGGTCGTGATCCGCAGACCGTTCACGGTCGTGCCGTTCATCGAGCCAAGATCGCGGAGCATCCATCCCTCGTCGACATGCCGCAGCTCAGCGTGGTGACGCGACACGGACTCGTCAGCCATCCGCAGCGTCGCACCGGCACCGCGCCCGATCCGCACCGTCGGCGATCCGGGCGCCGGAAGAGCGAGCCCAGGCAGCGGTACTGCGGCCGCCGGCCGCACCAGGCTCACCTGCGGCAGCCTGTCGAGCCACGAGGCAACAACCCCGACCGGATCAAACCGGGCACCACGGGACGAAGCGGGCGGCGCAACCCGCTCGGGGTGCGCCGTCGCAGCCGCGCCGCCATGGGCGGCAGGCCGGTATGCGGCGGGGTCGTGCGGATGGGCGCTCGTTCGTGTGTTCGGGGTTGCGGAGCGCTGCACCTTCAGTCGGGGCATCTGGGCGCGAAACGCCCGGGTCCAAGCGCGGCGGCGGGGTTCAGCGCGTGGGAGGTCGCGGATCGCGTCGGCCAGCTCGCCGCGGCTCTGCGCGCGCAGGACGAAATTCATCCGGCGGACGAACGTGTCGTGGGACAGCCGCCCGGTGCCGGCGCCTTCGCGCAGTACGGCGAGGGCACGGTCCCGCTCCGCGTCCGACGGACGCGTCCCCTCCAACGGCACCGAAGTCATAAGGGCATTGTCCGTGGGAGCCAGGTTCACTGTCCACCAGCGGCGTTGCTGGAGACTGTCGGTGCGGTGGGACAGAATGCAGGAATGCGACTGCCTGTCATGCCGCCGGTCAAACCGATGCTCGCCAAGCCGGTGAAGGAGATCCCGCGCGGCGAGATGAGCTACGAGCCCAAGTGGGACGGGTTCCGGTCGATCATCTTCCGCGACGGCGACGAAGTGGAGATCGGCAGCCGGAACGAGAAGCCGATGACCCGGTACTTCCCCGAGCTGGTCGAGGCGGTGAAGGCGAATCTGCCCGAGCGCTGCGCGATCGACGGCGAGATCATCGTGATCGGCGAGTCCGGCGACCGGCTCGACTTCGAGGTGCTGCAGCAGCGCATCCACCCGGCCGCCAGCCGCGTGAACATGCTGTCCGAGAAGACCCCGGCCCGGTTCGTCGCCTTCGATCTGCTCGCGCTCGGTGACGATGATTACATGGAGCGACCGTTCGCCGAGCGCCGTACGGCGCTGATCGACGCGCTCGCCGGCGTGAAGGCGCCGATCCACGTCACCCCCGCGACCGCCGATCACGACACCGCCGCGCGATGGTTCGAGCAGTTCGAGGGCGCCGGCCTGGACGGCCTGATCGCGAAGCCGCTCGACGGCCTGTACATCCCGGACAAGCGGACGATGTTCAAGATCAAGCCGGAGCGTACGGCGGACTGCGTCGTCGCGGGCTATCGCGTGCACAAGAGCGGCGAGGACCGGATCGGCTCGCTGCTGCTGGGGCTGTACAACGAGGACGGCACGCTGGCGAGCGTCGGCGTGATCGGCGCGTTCCCGCTCGAGCGCCGCAAGGAGCTGTTCCAGGAGATGCAGCCGCTCGTCACGACGTTCGACGAGCACCCGTGGGCGTGGGCGAAGCAGGAGGAAGGCGTCCGTACGCCGCGCAACGCCGAAGGCAGCCGCTGGCAGGCCGGCAAGGACCTGTCGTTCGTCCCGCTGCGGCCCGAGCTCGTCGTCGAGGTCCGGTACGACCATATGGAAGGCATCCGCTTCCGCCACACCGCGCAGTTCGTCCGCTGGCGCCCGGATCGCACGCCCGAGTCCTGCACGTACGAGCAGCTGGAGGAGCCGGTGAAGTTCGACCTCGCCGACGTGCTGTCCAGCGCGCAGCGCTGATGATGAGCGGCCTCTACCGCCTCTACCGCGCCCGCCTCCGCCGACAGCTCACGGGACTGCCGAAGCCGCACCACGTGGCGATCGTCATGGACGGCAACCGCCGCTGGGCGCGCGGCGCGGGGTACGACGACGTCCGGATCGGTCACCGCTTCGGCGCCAAGCATCTCGAGCAGTTCCTGCAGTGGAGCGCGGACGCCGGCATCCGGTGCGTGACTGCCTGGGTCGCGTCGGCCGACAACCTGCGCAAGCGGGACTCGGGTGAGGTCGACTACCTGATGGAGCTGACCGAGACCGTCGTCGCGGATCACGTCCGGCGGGACGACCGCTGGCGGCTACACATCGCAGGTCAGCTGGACTTGTTGCCTGACTCAACGGCTCGTGCGCTGAAGGAGGCCGCCGAGCTCAGCCGGGACCGCGGTGACGCCGGCGAGCTGACGATTGCCATCGGCTACAGCGGCCGGCTCGAGCTCGTCGACGCCGTACGGTCGATGCTCGACGAGGCCGCCGTCGACGGGCGCTCGTTGGCCGAGGTCGCGGACAGGCTGAGCGAGGACGAGATCGGTCGGCACCTTTACGTCCCCGGGCTCCCCCATCCGGACCTGGTGATCCGGACCAGCGGTGAGCTGCGGATGTCGGACTTCCTGCTGTGGCAGGCAACTCGCTCGGAGATCGAGTTCTGCGACCTCTACTGGCCTGCGTTCCGCGAGGTGGATCTGCTCCGCGCGCTGCGCACTTACGGCCGTCGGAGACTGCAACGATCCAGTTGAATACTTTCCCACCCATTCGGGGCACTATGGGGGTATACCGACTGGTAAGAACCGGAGGTTGCGCGATGTACGACGTCGTACTGCTCGTCGAACAGGAACTGTCCGAGCCCGACGCGAAACGCGTCGTCGAACTGCACAATGACATGCCCGAGCCGGTCATGTACCACGTCCTCGTGCCGTGCCACAACGCCGAAGCCGGCGTCGAGGCCTCGATCAGCGCACTGGGGACCGCGGACCTGTACGGACCGGGTCTGGCCGGTCAGCGCGAGGACCTGGCCGAGGCGCAGAAGGCCATCGACAGCGAGGCCAAGGGCTGCAGCGGACGCAGCGTGACCCGGCTGCGTGACCTCGGGCAGAACGCCCAGGGCGGCATCTCGCACGACCGGCCGATCGACGCCCTCGTCGCGACCGTGCAGCAGACCCAGGGGCAGGAGGTCATCATCCTGACCCGCCCGCACATCGTGGCGGAGTTCTTCCACCTCGACTGGACCAACTCGGCCCGCCGGCACCTCGGCGTACCGATCCTGCACCTGCTCGAGCACGACGCGCAGAAGGCCCCGGCCGGATCAATGCGAGAGCAGGGCGGCGTAGGTGACACCGCCGGCGAGACTCGCGATCAGCAATGACAGCGTGGTCCTGACCGCTCGCTCACCGGTGCGACCGTAGTGGCGGCCGTCCTCGGAGTGGTACGCGACCTTGAAACCCGCGTACCCCGCTGCGAGGACGAGCCCTAACCTGATCATCAGACACCTGCCGCTGTGCCGGATACCGCATCTGTTTCCGCGAACTGCGTGTGGTACAGATCAGCGTACTCGCCGCCGGCCGCGAGCAACTGCTCGTGCGTGCCGCGCTCGACGATGTTGCCGTGGTCAACCACCAGGATCAGGTCCGCGTCCCGCACGGTCGACAACCGGTGCGCGATGACGAGCGACGTACGTCCCTCCAGCGCGGTGTCCAGCGCCCGCTGAACGGCGACCTCGGACTCGGAGTCCAGGTGCGCGGTCGCCTCGTCGAGTACGACGACCTTCGGGGCCTTGAGCAACAACCGGGCGATCGCGAGTCGCTGCCGCTCGCCACCGGACAGCCGGTGACCACGATCGCCGACCACGGTCTCCAGACCGTCGGGCAACGCCGACACCAGCTGCCAGATCTGCGCGGACTCGAGCGCGGCGACCATCTCGTCCTCGGTCGCGTCGGGCTTGGCGTAGAGCAGGTTGGCGCGGATCGTGTCGTGGAACATGTGCGCGTCCTGCGTGACGTACCCGATCGTGTCGTGCAACGACTGCAGCGTGACATCGCGGACGTCCTCGCCGCCGACGCGCACCGCTCCCCCGGTCACGTCGTACAAACGTGCGACCAGGTTGGTGATGGTCGTCTTGCCGGCACCGGACGGCCCGACCAGCGCGACCATCTGTCCGGGGCGGATCGCGAAGCTGACGTCCTCCAGCACCTGGGCCGAGACGCGCTTGTCCAGCACGGCGACGGCCTCCAGACTGGCCAATGAGACTTGCTCTGCGGTCGGATAAGCAAAAGCCACGTGCTCGAACTCGACGCTGGCCGCATCGTCGGGCAGGTCGACCGCGTCCGGCGCGTCCTTGATCATCGGCTCGAGATCGAGCACCTCGAAGACCCGCTCGAACGAGATCAGCGCCGTCATCACATCGACGCGGATGTTGGAGAGCGCGGTCAGCGGACCATACAGCCGGCCGAGCAGCGCGACGAGGGCGAGCAGCGTCCCGATGGTCAGTGTCTGGCGTACGGCGAGGTTGCCGCCCACGCCGTACACCAAGGCCGTCGCCAGCGCCGCGACCAACGTCAGCGCGGTGAAGAACACCCGGCCGAGCATCGCGATCCGGATGCCGAGGTCGCGGACCCGGCCCGCGCGCTCGCCGAAGTCCGCGGTCTCGAGCTGCGGCTTGCCGAACAGCGTGACGAGCAGGGCGCCGCCGACACTGAACCGCTCGGTCATCGCGGTCGACATCTCCGCGTTGAGGTTCATCTGCTCGCGCGTCATCGCCGCCAGCCGCCGGCCGAGGACCCGCGCCGGGATCAGGAAGATCGGCAGCATCAGGATCGCGACCACGGTCAGCTGCCAGCTCAGCGCCAGCATCGCGCCGACGACCAGGATCAGGCTGATGATGTTCGAGACCACGCCGGACAGCGTGGAGGTGAAGGCCTGCTGGGCGCCGATCACGTCGTTGTTGAGCCGGGACACCAGCGCGCCGGTCTGCGTGCGGGTGAAGAAAGCGATCGGCATCCGCTGGACATGCGAGAACACCTTGGTGCGCAGGTCGAAGATCAGCCCCTCCCCGATCCGCGCCGAGAACCACCGCTGGATCAGGCCGAGCAAGGCCTCGAAGACAGCGAGTACGGCAACTACCAGGGCCAGCGCGGTCACCAGGCCGGCATTCCCCTTGGAGATCCCGTCGTCGACGATCTTCTTGAACAGCAGCGGCGACGCGATCACCAGGACCGCGGAGACGATGACCAGCAGCAGGAACGCCGTGATGTGCCAGCGGAACGGCTTCGCGAACCGCGCGATCCGCGGCAGCGTGCCCTTGGCCAGCTTCTGCCCGGCCACGGACGCGTCCTGGCGGCGCCAGCCCATCGCACCCATGCCGGGGCGCATCATCGGTGACGACATTCAGTCCCCTCCCTCTGGATAGATCTTCCAACACTTCACGCCGCTCGACACTTCCCGCAACTTTTGGTTGCGCATTCGAGAGATCCTGGGCTACAGTCATGTGCAACAAAAGGTTGCGAAAGGATGAGGGCGATGGCCAGGAGTATCGAGCGGGAGATTCGGGTGGAGGCTACCCCGGAGGTGGTCTACGAGGTGGTCAGCTCGCCGGAGCACCTGCGTGAGTGGTGGCCGGACGAGGTGGACCTCGACCCGAAGCCCGGAGCGACCGGCACGATCACCTTCCGGCAGGACAACGGCAACATGGTCGAGCCCCTGACGGTTGTCGAGGCCGACCCGCCGCGGCGCTTCTCCTTCCGCTGGGCCTACACCGACGAGCCGGCCACTGCGGAGAACTCGGTACTGGTCACGTTCGACCTGATCCCGAGCGACGGCGGCACGCTGCTGCGGTTCGCCGAGACCGGGTTCGACGAGGCCGCCAAGTCCGACGCGCTGCTCGCGGACCACACGAGCGGCTGGGACTACTTCATCCCCCGGATCCCGCCGTACGTCGATCGGCTGGCGAACCGGCCGTGATCGACGACGAGCTCTGGTCGGCGATCGGCGACCCGACCCGGAGGCGGATGCTCGACCTGCTGCTCGCCGACGGCGGCGGTACGTCGACGAGCCTCAGCGACCAGCTGCCCGTCACCCGCCAGGCGGTCGCGAAGCACCTCGCCGTCCTCGACCGCGCCGGACTCGTGCACTCCGCCCCGTCCGGACGCGAACGTCGCTACACCGTGGACGAGTCGCAACTCGCCCGCGCGATCAACCAGCTGTCCGACGTCACCGAAGCCTGGGACCGGCGGCTGCAGCGCATCAAGCGGATCGCCGAGGCGATCCAGAAAACCAGAGATGAGGCACAGCAATGAACGACATCCTGCACAGAGTAGGCATCATCGCGTCCCCGAAGGACGTCTACGCGGCACTCACCACGATCGACGGCCTGGCCGGCTGGTGGACCGAGGACACCACCGGCGACGTCGACGGCGTCATCGCATTCCGCTTCGCCACCGCCGGCGGGGACGGCTTCGACATGAAGGTCCTGGAAACCACACCGGGCGAGCTCGTCCGCTGGGAAGTCGTCGGCGGACCCGAGGAATGGATCTGCACCCACGTCAGCTTCGAGCTCTCCCAGACCGACGAGTACACGATCGTGCTCTTCAAACAGGCGGGATGGCGTGAGCCGGTCGAGTTCATGTACCACTGCAGCACCAAGTGGGCCACGTTCCTGATGAGCCTCAAGCAGTACGTCGAAACCGGCAAGGGCGAGCCGGCGCCGCACGACGTGCTCGTCAGCAACTGGCACTAACCCTGCAGGGCGCCGAGGAGCTCCTTGAGTCGACGCTCCTGGGCTTCGCGCTCGGCCTTGAGCTGGTCGTCGTACGAGCGGTCCGCGGCACCGAGGAGCAACGCCTTGGTCTCGCGGATCGCTCCCGGCAGCGGGCCGAGCAACGCGTCGGACAGGTCCTTCACCGTCGCCTCCAGCTCATCGGCCGGTACGACGATGTTGGCCAGGCCGAGCTCCTTGGCCTCGGCCGCCTCGACCCAGCGACTCGTCGCGCACAGCTCGAGCGCCCGCGAGTAGCCGATCAGCTGGACGAGCGGCTGCGTGCCGCCGAGATCCGGGACGAGGCCGAGTGCGGGCTCGCGCATGCTGAAACGCGCGTCCGGGGTGACGACCCGGAAGTCGCAGGCCAGCGCCAACTGGAACCCGGCGCCGACCGCGTGGCCCCGCACGGCGGCGATGCTGATGATCTCGGGGCGCCGCAACCACGAGAAGCCCGCCTGGAAGCCGGCGATCAGCTCGTGCACCTCGTGGGTCGGCTTCGCACCGAGGCTGAGCAGCGGCTCCTGGCCCAGATCGTTGTCGCCCATGATGAGGCGGCGGTCGAGTCCGGCCGAGAACGACGGCCCCTCCCCCGACACGACGACGACGCGGACCTCGGGCGGCAACGACGTACCGAAGTCGGCCAAAGCACTCCACATCGCTGGAGTCTGCGCATTGCGCACCTCCGGCCGATCGAGAACCACGCGCGCAACAGGCCCGTCCACCGACAACCGCAGATCCGTCATAGGCGGAACATTACTGCGGAGTAATCAGGCGAGCGAGACCAGGTCGGCGTAATCGCTGGACCAGAGGTCCTCGACGCCGTCGGGGAGCAGTACGACGCGCTCCGGCTCGAGCGCCTCGACGGCGCCCTCGTCGTGGGTGACGAGGACGATCGCGCCGCTGTACGAGCGGATCGCGTTCAGCACCTCGGCGCGGGAGGCCGGGTCCAGGTTGTTGGTCGGCTCGTCGAGGAGCAGTACGTTCGCCGCCGAGACGACCAGGGTCGCGAGGGCGAGCCGGGTCTTCTCGCCGCCGGACAGCACGCTGGCCGGCTTGTCCGAGTCGTCGCCGGTGAACAGGAACGAGCCGAGCACGCTGCGGGCCTGGGTCTCGTTCAGGTCCGGGGCGGCCGACTTCATGTTCTCCAGCACGGTCCGGTTCACGTCGAGGGTCTCGTGCTCCTGGGCGTAGTACCCCAGCTTCAGGCCGTGGCCGTCGATGATCTCGCCGGTGTCGGCCTTCTCGATCCCGCCCAGGATCCGCAGCAGCGTCGTCTTGCCGGCGCCGTTCAGCCCGAGTACGACGACGCGCGAGCCCTTGTCGATCGCCAGGTCGACGTCGGTGAAGATCTCGAGCGAGCCGTACGACTTGGAGAGCTCGCGGGCCATCAGCGGCGTCTTCCCGCACGGGGCCGGCGTCGGGAACGCGATCTTCGCGACCCGGTCCGCCTGGCGCTCGTCCTCGAGCGACGACATCATCCGCTCGGCGCGGCGGAGCATCTGCTGGGCGGCCGCGGCCTTGGTCGCCTTGGCGCGCATCTTGTTCGCCTGGTCGACCAGCTGGGTGGCCTTCTTCTCCGTGTTCGCGCGCTCGCGCTTGCGGCGCCGTTCGTCGGTCTCGCGCTGGGTCAGGTACGCCTTCCAGCCGACGTTGTAGACGTCGATCTCGGCCCGGTTCGCATCCAGGTGGAAGACGCGGGTGACGGTCTCCTCGAGCAGGTTCACGTCGTGGCTGATCATGATCACGCCACCGGCGTACGACTTGAGGAAGTCGCGCAGCCAGATGATCGAGTCGGCGTCGAGGTGGTTGGTCGGCTCGTCGAGGAGCAGCGTCTCGGCCTGGGCGAACAGGATCCGGGCCAGCTCGACGCGGCGGCGCTGACCGCCGGACAGGGTCGCCAGCGGCTGGCCGAGGACCCGGTCCGGGAGGCCGAGGTTGGCCGCGATCCGGGCCGCTTCGGACTCCGCGGCGTACCCGCCGGCGGCGTGCAGGTCGGCCTCGGCGCGCTCGTACCGGCGCATGCCCTTGGCGCGGGTCTTCTCGTCGGCGCTGGCCATCGACTTCTCGGCACTGCGCAAGCGGCGTACGACGTCGTCCAGGCCGCGCGCGGCCAGGATCCGGTCGCGAGCCAGTACTTCGAGGTCGCCGGTGCGCGGGTCCTGCGGCAGGTAGCCGATCTCGCCGGACTTGGTCACCGAGCCGCTCGCCGGGAGGCCTTCACCGGCCAGGATCTTGGTCAGGGTCGTCTTGCCGGCGCCGTTGCGGCCGACCAGACCGACCTTGTCGCCCGGGCCGACCCGGAACGACGCGGGCGCGAGCAACTGCCGGGCACCGACGCGAACCTCGAGATTGGAGACAGTGATCATCGGGGTTCGCAGGGATCCTTTTCGCTAGAGCTCAAGCCGAGTTACCTGCTCTAGTGTAAGTGGCGTGAAATTCAATCCGGATGCGGATCTCGACACCAGTGGCGTCGAGGACACCCGCGGTAGTGGCGGCGGACGCGGTGGCGGCCTGCCCGGCGGGGTGATCCCGGTCGGCGGCGGCATCGGCGGCATCATCCTGCTGGTCGTCATCCTCCTGCTGACCGGCGGCCTGCCAGGCGGAGGTGGCAGCGCCGACGAGCCGGTCACGCAGAACACGGCGACCGGCAACCTGAGCTCCTGCAAGAAGGGCACCGACCTGCAGTCGAACTCGAACTGCCGGTTCGTCTTCTACCAGAACTCGATCGAGAGCTTCTGGGCCGCGGAGCTCCCCCGGCGCGGGAAGAAGTACACCCGGGCGCCGATGCGGGTCTTCGACGGCTCGGTGAGCACCGGCTGCGGCCCGGCCACCAGTGCGGTCGGCCCGTTCTACTGCCCGCCGGACATGCGGGTGTACCTGGACCTCGGGTTCTTCGAGACGCTGCAGACGGACCTCGGCGCCCGCGGCGGCGAGTTCGCCGAGGCGTACGTCATCGCGCACGAGTACGGGCACCACATCCAGAACCTGTACGGCATCCTCGACCGGATCAAGACCCGCAACGGCCCGACGTCCGACTCCGTGCGCTCCGAGCTGCAGGCCGACTGCCTGGCCGGCATCTGGACCAACCACGCCACCACGGTCCCCGGCAAGAACGGCCAGCCCCTGATCACCGAACTCTCCGACGACGACATCGCCCGCGGCCTCGACGCCGCCGCCTCCGTCGGCGACGACCGCATCCAGCAGAAGACCCAGGGCCAGGTAACCCCCGAATCGTTCAGCCACGGCACCGCCGCCCAACGCATGAAGTGGTTCCAGAAGGGCATGGACTCCGGCGACATGACCGCCTGCGACACCTGGTCCGCCAACCCCCTCTGACCACCTGGAGGGTTATCTCCTGGCGTTGCCGGTTCTCTCGTCTTACACGGGTGGGAGAACCGGCAACACCAGGGGATAACCCCTGGTGTTGCTGCGGGTCAGGCGACCTGGGCGGGGCGGTGGTAGCCGGGGAGGAGTTCGTCGACGAGGGCGTCGGTTTCGGCCTCCGGGCCGCGGGGGGCGCCGTGTTTGGTGAGGGCGGCGTACATCTGGCCGGCGACGTTGGTGACGTCGGCGGTGGTGCCGAAGTGCGACGCCAGGCGGAGGGTGGCTCGCCACAGTTCCTCCGAGGCCGGCGAGAAGCTGAGGCCGGTCTGGAGGGCCGTGCGGGCCAGGTTGCCGTCGTTGTGGCTGAGCGACGCCTCGGCGAGCCGCAGGGCGGCGTCGACGACAGCTTCGACCATCCGGCGCTCGATCCCGGACGCGGCGAGCCACGAGTAGCGGCCGCCGGGCAGGTTCGACCAGGCGGGGCCGTGGACCAGGCTGAGCGCCGTCGACAGCGGACCACGCGGGTCGTCCACCATCGTCGCCTGCTTGGCCAAGGTCCGGAACACGTCCCAGTCGACCCGTACGACGCTGCGGTTCAGCATCCAGCGGCCGGACTCGTCGGCGTACATCGCATCCACACCGACCCACCGACGGGTGTGCTCCAGCGCGGCGTCGCGCAGCTCCTCGCTGATGCCGCGCGGCCAGATCGCACCGGCGAGCACGTTCGGGTGTACGCCGTAGTCCTGGCTCGCCAGGAAGGCGATGATCTCCGTCGAGAGCGAGACCCGGCCCTCGTCGATCGCACCGCGGGCGTCCACCTCGACCGGACCGAGCAGGTCGACCTCGACCGGAGCCGGCTGGCTGAGATCGGTGGTCGAGAACTCGTACGCCGGCATGTCCTGCTCCGCG
The DNA here is from genome assembly GCF_044453965.1 of Kribbella sp. NPDC051586. NCBI lineage: Bacteria > Bacillati > Actinomycetota > Actinomycetes > Propionibacteriales > Kribbellaceae > Kribbella > Kribbella sp. NPDC051586. The sequence continues at coordinate 60,072 of NZ_JBITDF010000002.1, forward strand.
CGCCGCTTGTCCCGCGCGTCCACCTCGGCCGCGTCGAACAGCGCGACCAGGTCGGCGAACTGCTCCGGGTTGACGCTGTGGGCGTCCACCTCGAGGCCGAGCAGCCGGCAGACGGCCTGGTTCTTCTCGTCCACGACGAACCGCCACGGCGAGTTCATCACGTCGCCGACCACGACGACCGCGATGCTGCGCTGGGCGTCCGCGGCCAGCCGGTTCAGCTGGTCCTGCTCCTCCGGCGACGGCGGCGCGGACACGAAGATGATCTCCGAGCCCCACAGCGCCGCGTCGGGGTGCGACATCCGGGCTTCGGCGACCGACCCGGCGTTCCGCCGCTGGCACGCCTGCACCTGCGCCTCGGTACGCCGGGCGACCTCACCCATCGCGTCGTCGAGACGGATCCAGTAGCTCAGCCGGTTCGGCGCCAGCGACGACAGGTCGTCACCGAACCCGACCATGCTGATGTGCGCCCCCTCGGACCACAGGTTGGTCGCGAGCTCGACGGCGAGCGAACCGACCACGTCCCGGGACGCGTTGTTCACGCCGCCGAAGGAGACGATCCCGTTCGCGGTGTCGAGGTCGATGAGTACCGTCGCGCCGTCCGCGTTCTGCCCGACCGTGACCAGCGTCGGGTACGGCGCGGGCGCGTTGACCTCGCCACTCGGGCCGTACGCGCGCCGCAGGGTCCAACGGGTGCCTTCGGCAATCGCCTGCCACGGGCCGGGCGGCTCGGGCTGCGCCTCGTACGGGTCGAGTACCAGGGTCAGCGCCCGGTCCGTCACCAGCGCGGCGACGACCTTCGGCATCGACCGCTGCAGCTGCGTCATGTCCGCGCCGAGCTTGCGCAGCGCGTTGTCCACGAACTGAGCGGTCGGCACGTCCGACGCCAGCCGCAGGCCGATCTCGGTCTGCCGGTGACCTGCTGCCTTCGGCCCCGGGCCCAGTGCCCAGCCGCGACGCCGCCTCAGGGCCAGCGCCAGCCCGGCCGCGAGCAGCGCCGCACCGAAGCCGTAGATGCCGGCCTGCTGCAGGTTGATGCCGCTGCCGTCGGCCGCGACCGGCGTCGCCTCGGGCACCTGGATGCCGCCGCCGGCCGGCTCGCCGTGCTCGGACTGCCCGGTGCCGGGAACATGCGGCTCGACGGTGACGTTCGGGTCGCCCGGCTTGACGTTCTTCGCGCCGGGATCGTTCTGCGCGCTGCCGATGACCACCGACGAGCCAGGCTCGATGCCCTGCTCGGAGTACCGGGTCGGACCGCTGGGCTTGGTCTCGGTCTTCCCGCCGACCTTGCTCTCGGTCTTCGTGTTCGACTTGACCGTCGGCTTGACGGCAGTCCTGGTCTCGGTGGTGGTCTTCGTGCTGACCGTGGTCTTGCCGGTGCGGTCGTCGATACTCACGCGGACCGTGTGCACGCCCGGGCCCTTGGCGTCGCTCGGCAGCCGCACCTGCCAGCCCGGCATGATCAGATCCGGGTTGGTCAGCCGGCGGCCGTCGGGCTGCAGCTTGTTCTTGTTGAGGTCGTAGATCTCCTTGTACCGGCGGCCCTCGCCGAGGTACCGCTCCGCGATATCCCAGAGGCAGTCGTAGTTGCGGCCCTGCGGCGGACGGACCTCGGTGTACTTGATGACCTGACCCTTGTGGTCGTGGTTCGTCCGTACGCCGGTCGTCGTCTTCTGGTTGCCCGCGAGGATCTTGCTGGCCGCCTCGGTCTGGCGGAACTGCGACGTCGAGCTCTGCTCGGTCGCGTGCCGCGCGGACACCGAGGTCGGAGCGGCCGGACCGCTCGTGGTGACCGCGCTCGCGACCGGCAGGCTCACGCCCGCTCCGGCCGCGATCAGTACGACGGTGCCGATCAGCCGGCGGGCGATGGTCTGCGAACCGCCGCCGAACGGGATGTGTGGAGACAGGCCGTGCCCGCGGATCTCGGCGACCGCCTCCGCGATCAGGCAGACGACGAAGTGCAGCCACGCGACCCAGATGAAGAACGCGATGATGCCGAGGACGGTCCGGATGCTCAGCTCGTCGAACAGCATGCTGCTCGTCGGCATCTTGTCCGGCCACGGCGTACCGAAGAACCGCAGCAAGATGTACGGCACGCCGCCGACGATCGCGAGAATCGCCAGCAGCGCGACGAACCCCTTCAACCGGTCCGCGCCCGGACTCCCCGCCCGCCGCTGCGGCAACCGCGCCGCACGCACCGGCTCATTCGTCCTTACCATCGCTCCTCCATACCCCCACCATCAACCACCAATGGCCTGCGCTTCCTGAACCGGAAGCCGCTGTACCGCGGTCACGTTCGCCTGCCCGATCGGCTTCCAGCCGCCCGCGTCCTTACCGACCCAGTACGACACTTCCCACGTGATCGTCAGTTTCACCGTGTACATCTTCTCGGGCTGGTTCGCACTGGATCGCTCGTACGTGTGCTTGCAAGTGTTCATCTGATGGAACGGATCCTGGGTCTCGTCATACCCGTCCGGATCGTCCTCCGGCGTCACACCCATCGCGCACGTGAACGGCCTCGACCCGTCACCAGGGTCGACCTTCATCTTGACGACCAGGCCGCGCATGGTCAGGTTGTGCGTCGGGTCGATGTACCCGCTGTACTCCCCTGGGTCCTTGTGCGGGTCGGCCTCCGCCTTCGAGCTCTGCGCCGTCAGCGAGAAGAAGGCAGGCACGTTGACCCGCGGCGTGAACGTCGGCATGACCACCAGCGCCGGCGGCGGATAGTTGCTCCTGAACTCATGCCAGAAGGGCTCCATGTAGTTCGGGAACGGGCACTGCGCCTCCTCCGCCGGACCCACCGGGACGTAGGCGCGCTCCAGGTGAGCCGCGTCACCGCCGTCGTAGGTGTCGAGGTCGTAGTCGGTGATCGTGATCCGCATCACCCACTTCTTGCCCTCCGGCGCCTGCGGGAGCCGAATGCCGTTCGGGATGTCGAAGTCCCGGCACGGAATGAACGGCTTACCCGCGAGTCGCTTCCGCCACGTCGGCGGTGGGTCGAAGTTCGTGTCCGTATAGGCCGAGCCGTTGCTGCAGTACGCGCCGAAGCCCACGGAGTTGACATACATGCTGCAGACCGAGGTGCCGGTCTGGATGGTGTCGGCGGAGGCGGTTGTCGCGGGTCCGGCCATGAGTAGTGCGAGCACGGCGCTGAGCACCAGCAGTCCGCGGCCCACTCGGTTCTGCATCCTCACTCCCCAGACTCGACAGCTCTTCGGCAGGTTATCTTCGACCAGGTGCATCATGCCCGTTGCTCAGTGCCCCGTCACCTATTCGGAATGTGAATTCGGCAGTTCTGGCCTAGGCCGGATAGTGCACCCCGGCGCAGTTGACACCCTTCGGCGTGGCCAGGCGGTATGGCATCCAGCCGATGCCGGTCTCGATCATCTCGATGACCTCCGCGGACCCCCTGGGCGTCACCACGGTCCAGGCCTTCGCCTTCGGGTCCCAGTACTGCGTGGTTTGGGAACGGCAGGTCTGCACTGCGACGGTGCCGTCCTTCGTGCTGTGGGCGCCGACGATGACCACGCTGCCCGGGGGCTTCATGACCCAGCCGTTGCGCTGGGCGTCGAAGATGCCCTGCGACACGTCGGAGTAGAAGAACGACGGGAACTTCTTCTTCAGGATCGTGTCGTCCTTGGACACCAGCGCCTGGAAGTAGAGCGGGTAGCTCGTCACGAGGCCTTGGACGGCGGGGTTGGAGGCGAAGTTCCCTGTTTCGATGACGATCTGGCCCTTGGGCGCTGTCGTGGGCTTGGCCGTGGTGGCGGGCTGGGTCGGGGCGCTGGTCGGCTCGGTGGGCTCGGTGGACGGGGTGTCCGAGGACGAAGCCGTATCCGAGCCGCCGGCCGGGACCGGGAGGGTGCCGTCGTTCGAGTCCTTGCTGCAGGCACTCAACAGCAGGACTCCGGCCAACAGGGCGGGGAGGGCGAACCTACGCACGACGAACAATCCTCCGGTGTCTAGCGCCCGCTCGGCGGCGGCGTACTGGTGGGGCCGGTCGGCGGCGTCCCGGTCGGGGGTGTGCCGGACGGGTCGGGGGTGGGTGTCACGTTCGGCGAGCAGGTGGCGGGGAACGGGAACGGCGACAGGGTCCAGATCGGGGTCGGCGAGCCGACGGTCCAGGTCGGGCAGGGCAGGTCGATCGTCGGCGGGTGCGCGACGGAGGTCGGCGCGCCCGGGCCGTCCGTGGTCGGGTTGACCACGATCGGCGGGATGGTCGGGCTGTCGTCGGCCTTCTCGATGCCTTGCTCGGCGTGCGCCTGACCGGTGCCGCTGGCCTTCAGCGACGTCTTGCCGATCAGACCGAGGAAGGTGGTCTTGTTGGCGATGTCGACCTGGATGTCGACCTCTTTGTCGGTCAGTGTGGTCGGGCCGCAGGCGGTGACGGCCGGGTCGTTGCTGCGCACCTGGGCGCAGAACCCGGAGATCGCGACGGCCGCCTTGGCGGTGTCGATCTTGGCCTGGGCGACGTTCAGCTGGATCGCGGCGGCGCCGACGCGGGCGGCTTCCTGGGCGTACCCGACCGCACGGGAGCGGGCGCCGAGCTGACGGCCGCCGTCGATGACGAGTCCGGCCAGGGTGAAGATCATCACCGCGAGGATCGCGACGGCGGGACTCAGCGCACCCCGGGAGAAGCTCCGATGGTTGCCGGGAGCATCGATCCGGAGGAAGTCGGCGATCCGCGACCGGCGTTGCTCAGCTGTCACCGCGCACCCCCCGGTAAGGGTCGAGGGACGAGGTGAAGCGCTTGGTGATCGTGGTGTCGCCGCCCAGGCCGAGCAGGCCCAGGTCGCGGTAGTTGATCGTGCAAGTGACTTCGACCGACAACGGCGACCCGGCAACGAACCCGGTGGTGATCGAGCCGGACGCCGAATCCTTGCAGGACTTGATCGCCTGGCCCATCGTCGCGGTGACGGCCTGGTCGACGCGGCTCTGGGCGTCGGGCAACGACCGGGCCTGGCTGGCGCTCCGGGCGCCGTCGCGGGCGGCGCTCTCCAGCAGCGACGACGTCTGGAAGTACCGCCCACAGGCGAGCAGGAACATGAACAGCAGGAGCAGCACCGGCGCAAGGATGACCATCTCGAGCGCCATCGTGCCGCGCTGCCCGCGCGTCCCCAGTTTCATCCTCACGCTCACTTGTCGGCTTGGAACTGTTCGATCTGGCCGGTGGCGGTCCGGTTCACATGCAGCTTCAGCCCCGGCACGAGCGAGACCGTGTCGCCGCTGACGGTGAACGAGACCACGCCTTCGGGGTTGTTGTACTTCGGGAACTTCACATCCGTGTTCTGCAACGTCGTGCCGCCGAGCTGCGAGGCGTACGACGCGATGTCGGTGCGGACCTTCTCCCCCACCGCCGTGGTGTAGACGGTCGGCTGCACCAGCCGGAGCCGGGACACGCCTTCCTCCGCGGCATTCAGCGCGACGGAGCGCCCGTACAGCCAGAGGGCGGTCTGGATGGACAGGAAGATCAGCGTCAGGATCGTGGGTGCGAGGATCGCCAGCTCGAGTGTGCTGACACCTCGCTCCGACCGTCTGCGCCGCATCTTCTTCCACCCCAGCCGCATCGCTGTGACCGTCAGCTGCCGGTGTCGATATCGGCGGTGTGCTTGCTGATGACGCGCTTCACCACCACGCCGATCGCCAGCGCGGCGACGACCAGGATCCCCGAGATGATCGCCCACTCGAGTGCGGAGGCGCCCAACTCGGTGTGCCCCTGCCGGGCCCGAGCACGCTGGGCCTGCGCCCGTGCGAGCGCGTAGCGGGCCATGGTCCGCCAGAACATCAACTCCGAGGTCATCCGATTGCCTTCCAGATCGTGAGGCCGAGCGAGGCCTCAGTATGCCTTGTACGACGGACGAATCCGCCGAGTGGATCCCGTTCGCTGATCACCGTTTCGCGCTAACTTCCGAGGATGGCCACGCCGGCCGGGAACGCGAGGAACAGGAAGAACGCCGAGATCATGACGAGCTGGGCGACCAGCATCGACTGAGAGCGCTCACCCGCCTTGCCTTCCACGTCGGCCAGCTCCTTACGCCGCAGCGACGCCGCCCGCGCGAGCAGCGAGGACCGGATCTTCGCACCCTCGTCGCCGGCCAGTGCGAGCGCCGACGCCAGGTCGCGCAGCTCCTCGACGCCGAGGTCCTCACCGAGCAGTGCCATCGCGTCCCACGGCGTGATCCCGATCAGCCGCGCGTTCGCGAGCGCCTGCCGGATCCGGGCCATCGCCCAGTGCTCGCCGATCGTGGACGCGGTCATCAGCGCCTCGGGCAGGCCACGGCCACCAGCCAGGTTCATCGCGACCAGGTCGAGGAAGCTGCCGACCACGTGCCGGAAGTCGCGCCGCCGCTTCTCCGCCTCCTGCCGCAAGGCCAGGTCCGGCAGGAAGAACCCCAGCGTCATGAACGCCAGTGTCACGATCGCCGGCGCGGCACCCGGAGCGGAGAATCCGATCGCGGAGAACAGGAACAGCACGATCGGGATCAGGACCAGAGCGCCGAGCGCGAAGAACACCTTCGTCGCGAGCATCGCGGCGAAGGGCTGGTTCATCACCGCGAGATCGCGGCGCAGCTTGCCGAACGCCCAGCCCCGGGCGTTCGCCTCGGCCTCGAGTCGCCGGCCGAGCGTCTCCCTGGCCCGGTCCACGCCGCCGAGCACGCGCTCGCCGGCGGCGCTGGTGGTGGCGCTGGTGTACCCGCCGCGGCCGGCGTCGATCCGCGCGATCGTCGACAGCACGTTCGTCCGCGGCTTGATGAAGATCCGCACCGCGACGTACACGCCGAGGCCCGCCAGGCCGCCGGTGATGAAGGCCCAAGTCATCCGCTCACCGTCTCCATCCGGTCGTCACCCGGCCGGCTCAGCCGGCTGTCGGTGCTCATGCCGATCAGGAACCGCTCCGGCACCTCGATCTTGGCCAGCCGCCGCAGCCACAGCAGTCCGAGCGCGTACAGCCCGATCACGACGGTCAGCACGGCCTGCCCGATGAAGCTGCGGTACGGCGCCATGTACGTCGGGTTGAACAGCACCAGACCCGCCGCCATGATCAGCGTGATCGCGACGACCACCTGCACGCTGCGCCGGGTGGATCGCCGTTCCGCCGCGACCTTCCGCCGTACGTCGAGCTCCTCGCGGGCCGAGTCGGCCAGCGCGCTGAGCACCTCGCGCAAGCCGGGTCCGCGCAGGCGGGCGTTCAGCACGAGAGCGGCGACGATCAGGTCGGCCGAGGGGTCGTTCAGGTCGTCGGCGAACCGCATCAGGGCCGAGGGCAACGGTTCGCGGATGCGCAGCCGGTCGACCAGCAGGTTCAGGCTGGGCTTGATCGCCGGCGCCGCGTTCACCGCGGTCGCGGGGATCGCCTGCTCCAGACCCACCGCGCCGGCGATGGTGTCGCGCAGCGCTTCGGTCCAGGTGGCCAGTGCATCCAGCCGGTCGATCGCCCGGCGTTCCTCGCCGGTGCCGCCGAAGAACCGGTCCGCCATCCCGGCCAGCAGACCGAGAGCGATGGCGAGCACGAGCCAGCGGGTCACCACCAGCACGACCAGGCCGACGGCGATGGCGGCGCCCAGGCGGATCAGGTTCTTGCGGTTGTCGGCGGTGCGGTTGCGGAACAGCGACGGCGTCTCGTCCTTCGGCTCGGTGCCGCGGATCGCGACGATCAGCAGCATCACCGCGCCGCCGACCACCGCCCCGCACAGCAGCGCAAGCAAGGTCCTGTCGTTCATCGCGTCACGCCCACGATCCGTGGACGAGCGGCTGGTAGCCGTAGTGCTCGAGCTCGTCCATGCAGGCGATCGGGGCGTGCGCCGCGGCGCGACCGTCCGGTCCGGCCGCGAACACCTCGCCGGACAGCACCCGGCCGTCCCAGCCGGTGACCTCGCGGATGCTCTCGACGTACCGGCTCAGACCGCCGCCGCGCTGGTAGTCGTTGTGCTTGCGGATGAACACGACGAAGTCGAGCGCGCCGGCGATCAGCATCTGGGTGGCATCCATCGGCAGCCGCTCCATCGCCTGGATCGCGTACGTGCTGATCCGGTTGAACACCTCCATCGAGCTGTTCGAGTGGATCGTCGACAGGGAGCCGTCGTTACCCTGGCTCATCGCGTTCAGCATCGTCACGATCTCGTCGCCCAGCACCTCACCCACGATGACCCTCGAAGGGTTCATCCGCAGCGAGCGGCGGACCAGGTCGGCCATCGTGACCTCGCCGACGCCTTCGGAGTTCGGCAGGCGCTCCTCGAACGCGACCACGTTCGGGTGCAGGTCCTTGAACTCCCCGAGGCCGAGCTCGAGCGAGCGCTCGACCGTGATCAGCCGCTCGTGCGGCGCGATCTCGTTGGCCAGCGCGCGCAGCAGCGTGGTCTTCCCGGAGTTCGTCGCGCCCGCGATCATGATGTTCTTCCGCGCCGCGACCGCGGCCCGCAGGAACGAGCCGATGTCGTCGGAGATGGTCCCGTTGGCCACCAGGTCGCGCAGGTACACCTTCCCGAGGCGGGCGCGCCGGATCGACACGGCGGGGCGCGACGTCACGCCCATCACCGCGGACAACCGGGAGCCGTCCGGCAGGCGGAGGTCCAGCTGCGGGTTGGCCGAGTCGAACGGGCGGCTGGTCAGCCCCGCGTGCGCGGCCAGCACCTGGATCAGCTCGACCAGTTCCTCGTCGCTCTCGGCCACCGGACCGGGAGTCTCCTCGCGGCCGTCGCCGTACTGCACGAAGACCTGGTCGCAGCCGTTGATGTCGATGTTCTCGACCTCGGGATCGTCGATCAGCGGCTGCAGCCGGCCGACGCCGAACAGCGCGGAGTGGATCGCGCCGGCGATCTGCGCGTCGTCGTCCGGGGTCGGCGGCGTCCGGCCCTCGGCCAGCTCGTACCGCGCGTGGTCCTCGAGCACCTGCACGATCAGCGACCGCGCGTACTCCCGCTCGTCCTCCGCGCTCATCGGAGGTACGCCGTTGACCTGGTCGCGGCGACGCTGCTCGTTCAGCCGCTCCGCAACCTGCACGCGGAGCTTCCGGACCAGCTCCTGATCAGCGCTCATCGACGTCCTCGCTTCGCTCCGGGCGCCGATGAGACACGAGACGCACTGTGTCGAATGGTGATCTCGCTTCGCTCGATCACTGATAGCCACCCGGCGGGAACGCCGCGTTGGCCATGTCGAAGTCCTGCGGCGGCGGCGCGGAGACCAGGGAGGCCATCTCCGCGGTGATGTCCGTCGCGGACCGGATCAGCGGCGTCTTGTCGAGCCGGCCGTGGCCACGCCCGTCGAAGAACGCCGCACCGACCGGGTCGTACGCCAGGTGCCACCGGTGCCGGACCGGCACCGACATCGCGTCGAGCACGGTCCAGACCTGCTTGACGCCGTCACGCCGCTTCGGGTCGGCCACCACGATCACGCCGAGCTGGGCGTCCACGTGGTGCACCAGGGTGGACAGCCGCTCGCGCAGGTGCGCCACCGACGAGCCGGTCGCCGTACACACCATTACGACGAGGCGTGCGGACTGGATGACCGGCAACTGCGGCGACGACGCGCCGATCCGCCCACAGTCGGCCAGTACGTCGCTGTGCTGCATCTGGTTGAACGAGATGCCGAGCGGGTGCCACAGACCGCCCATGCCACCGACCTGCTCCGGCGACCGCACACCGAGCAGCACGTCGAGACCGCCGTCGAGCTGCTGACTGTGCGCAAGGATCACCTCGTCGCCCAGGCCCTTCCGGCTCGCGGCGGCCAGGCTCACCAGGCCGCGGTCGGAATTGAGCGCGGCGCCACCCGGCCCCGTCATCCGGATCGCCACGTCGCTGCCGGCCGGGTCGCACTCCGCCAGCAGCACCTGCCGCGGCCAGAGCGCACCGATGACCAGACTCGCGGTGGTGACGCCGGGTGAACCCTTCGCGCTCGCGAATGCCACCAGTGCCATCAGTTCGAACCGCCGTTGCGCGCGACGTCCGTCTTCGTCCCCGGCGGCAGCTTCGCCAGCATCAGCGACTTGGAGGCCGCTGCCGCGCCGACCGTCGTGATCTGGTCGGCCGGGATCAGCACGGTCACGTTCAGCGAGCTGTTCGCGCTGGTCTTCGAGTCCGTGATGGCGCCGGCGGTCGAGGTGACCTGGGCCGCCTTGACCAGCAGCACCGCCGAGCCGCCGTCCTGGTTCGCGGTGGGGACGCGGGTCACCGAGACGATGTCACCGACATCGAGCCCGTCCGACGGCGCACGACCGGCCTCCAGGCTGATACCGACCAGGGCGGCGCCGGTCGGGATCGGCTCCTGCCCGTCCTTGGTGAAGTTGTCCGGCGTGACGAACTGGTCCTTGTACAGCCACGTGGTGGTGTAGTGGCCGAGGTACTTGCTCGCCTCGGACCACGGGATCAGGCCGCCGGTCGCACCGGCCAGGTCGCCGCGGGACAGGTCCTTCGACTCGAGCTTGTGCCCGGGCGGAAGGCTGTCGGCCGAGATCGCGACGAAGTCGGACCGGTTGCCGCTGTTCAGCGCGATCAGCGCGGACCCGGCGGCGCCGAGCAGGATCAGGATCACCGCGAGCGCGGCCAGGGCCGGACGCCGCTCCCGGCTGCTCGGGAGGCGGTTGGGACCACCGCCCGCCGATCGGCCCGCTGCCCGGGCGCCTTGGGACGGGGTTCGCGTGGAGGACGAGAGACTCACCCGCCTACCGTAATGGCAGCGAGGTGCCACTCATGCCAGCAGGCCGGTGCCGTTACCGCGCCGCGACCCGCCTGCGTTCGGCGGTGGTGAGCAGTTCGTTGAAAGCGCCGGGGCCGCCGTGCAATTGGTCTAGATAGGTGTACAGCGCGCGCAGCGCCCTGCCGACGTCCTGCTGCCACCCGTCCCGCTCCTCCAACCAGGCCGTCAAGGCCCGCCCCTCGACCAGCGTGACCGCCGCGTTGACCGGCTGGGCGAGCCGCTCACCGCGCGGATCCGGTACGACGCTGCGTCCGCGGACCTTCCGGACCGCGTCGGCCAGCCCCTGCCGCTCGGCCCCGGTGAACACGTAGTCGAACCCGATCCCGCCGTGCAGCTGGTCGAGGTAGTCGCACAGAGCGATGAAAAGCTCCACGCCGTCGTACTCCGGGCCATCGTCGGCGACGTGCCGCAGCCGGGCGATCATGCTGCGCGCTTCGGAGACGCTCCACCGCGAAGTACCCAACCGGTCGGCCATGAACTTGATCCTAGGTGGCCGGTCAGGCGTAAATCGTTAACAGTTCGGGTGGTTCGAGTTGCTGGCAAGTAACCGCCTGTTTGCTAGATTCCGGAACTAGGACGTCCTAGTGACAACTGGTGAGCACTTGGACACCCAACGGGAGGGGGTGAGACGGCTGACCACACCCATTTCGTCGGCCGCCGATCCGACGACTCGCGCCCGCTGGGCAGTCGGAACCGCGCTCGGGATCCTGCACCCGTCCGCCGTTCCGCTGCGTAACGGACGGGTCTGGCTGAGCGGGCGCGACGACATGCTGCCCGCGAACGTCATGCGTGCGCTGGAGGAGCAGCTGACGCGCCGGGCCGCGGACCGCGCCGCCGACGACCGTCTGCTGGCCGAGGCCGTCACCGTGCTCGGCGCCGAGGTGGCCCGGGCGCGCGGTCAGCTGCCGGCCCGTGGCGCGATCGACGCGATAGACCAGTACCTGCGTGGTCCGGGGCTCGACCAGTCCCACCGGGCCGAGGCCGAGGCGATGCTCGAGCTGGCGCTCAGCAGGGCCGCGTCCGACGACCCTGACGCCGCTGCCCGGCTGGACCGCCTGTCCGGATCGGCTGGCGTCGTCACGCCGTCCACGATCGTGTCGACGTCGTCCCGGATCAGTCAGGACGCTCACCTTCTCGGCGTGAACGGTCCGGTGAACGGGCCACCCACCCGACGTGCAGGCCGACATCGGGCTCAGGTCGGCAGCAGCCACAGACGCGCCGAGGGCCGGCGGGTCTGGACCTCGCAAGTCCGCGGCACGGGCCTGGTGACCGGTGCGGGCGGACGACCAGGTGATCAGACCGACCTGACCGGGTCCGGCGCGCTGACGGCGCTTGCCGCGATGAGCGAGGTCGACCTCGCCGCTGCCTCCGTCACCGGCCCTCCGGCCGTGGACCTCCAGGCGCAGCGCGCGATCCTGCGGACGTCGGCCGCCGACGTGCCGCAACACGTCAGGATCGAGGTCGGGCCGACCACCCTCGACGCGATGGCGCAGGGCACCGTCCGATCCGGTACGGCGAACGACCCGCATGTACTGCGGATCTCGGCGCGTCTCGCCGACGACCAACTGCGCCACGTGTGGACGCACCAGCTCGCCCTGATGACGCAGGAGATCGCCGCCGCACGGGCAGACCGGCCGCGCGGCGTACTGGGCCGGCTGAAGTCGGTCTTCAGCCACGAGCGGCGCGACCGCCGGCTCCAGGCCGACCACGCGGCGTACCAGGTGATGGTCCGGGACTGGCAGGAAACCCGCGCCGAGACGCTGGCCAACGGCGCGCCGAGCGGGTCACGGAGCCTGGCCGATCTCGAGCGCGACCTCACCGGCCTGGCCCGCACGATCCGGCGCCACGGCGGATCCGAGCCCGTCCTCCCCTGGTCCGCCGAGGCGCTCGCCGGGCCGGATGCGACCACCTTCGGCGTAGCCGCGGTCCGGGCCAACCAGCGGCCGGCCCGGGACTCCGTCGCGCACCTGCGCGAAGAGGTCGTCACTCAGCTCCGGTCCCTGCAAGCCGCGGTCGACGATCTCGAGTCGCAGTCCGCCGCCAAGGCGGACAGCTCGGAGGCCGCGAAGGCGCTGGCCAGGAAGACCAAGCTCGAGGCCGCGACGGAGGAGCAGGGGCTCGACCTCGGCGCCGCCGAACGCGCCCGGATGATGCGGATCACGGCCACAGCCGCTGAGAACAAGGCCAACCGGCACAGCGAGATCAGCGCCGCGTACGGCGCCGCGGCGGGCGAGGCACAACAGGCCCTGAACGCGTACCGCACCCTCCTGGACGGGATCGACGCGGGCGGATCGCCGGCCCAGCTCCGATCGCTGGCCGACGCCGCGCAAACCCAGGTCGGCAAGTACGAGCAGAGCTGCAAGTCCGCCATGCCGGTCGCGGATGTGCTGATGACCGGCACGCCGGAGGGTGTGCCGGTCGAGCTGCCCGTCGACGTCATCAACGAGGAACTGACGGCGAACGGCGCCTCCCGCCTGCTCCCGTCGAGCGGGCCCCTGCCGCTGGAGAGTGCGGAGTACCGCATGCTGCTGTCGCAGGACGGCATGGTCTTCACCGTCCCCGGTGACGGGGACAGCAGCGTCTCCCGGATGCCGGAGGTCCGCCTGCGGATGCGCGCGCGCAACATCCGCGAGAAGGCGCACGACGACTTCGAGATGGCCGAGCAGATGTCCGGCACGCTCGGCGAAGGCGGTATCAGCGCCGGCACCACGAACACGCACTCGGGCAGCACCACGGTCGGCGTGAACCTGCAGCCGATCATGGCGCTGGCCGCACCGGGTACTCCGCTGCACGCGGTCGCCCAGCTGACCACGCCGAAGATCGAGGTCACCCACGGCCATACGCTGGCCGACAACGCCGGCGAGACCGGACACCATCAGCTCGGCTGGGTGAGCGTCCACCGTGGCGAGTCCGTTCTGGTGGAGTGGGACGGCGTCCTCGAGGTGGAGGTACGCAAGTCCCCCACCGAGCAGTGGTCCCCGGTCCGGAGCATCGATGTCGGCGCTCAGCAGACCTGGGTGGCCAGCCCGTACACGGTGAAGGCCGCGTCCGAGACGGTGAGCCTCGCGGAGCTCGGCCACGCCAAGGACGTCACCGGCGAGTTCCCGCGGTACACGATCGACAGCATCGACGGGCCGCGTGGCGTCGCCACCGATGTCATCCGGCAGGCCCAGGCGCGGTACGGGGACCTGGACGAGGTGACCGCCAGCCACATCTCCGGCCTGATCGTGATGGACACGCCGCGACTGATCCACGACATGAGCCGGCCGGGCGGTCTCACCCGCAGCTTCCGGACCGCCGACAACAACGAGTACGAGCTCACCTGGGAGCTCGAGCCGGACTGGAGCAAGGCCGAGCTCGTCGGCGAGTTCAGCGCCGAGATGGGGATGGAGAAGGTCCCCGTCGGCTTCCTCGGCGGCAACGCGAGCCAGACGTACGGCGCGTCGCTCACCGGCACCGGATCGCTGTCCTTCCCCGGCGTCCGGGACGCGGCCCATCCGGTGGCCGCGGCGACGGCGCTGAACGACGTCGCCGGGTCCGGTGTGAACCTCTCACCGAGCGTGTCCGCCGGCCGGAACGTGTCCCGCCAGGGCGGCCAGAACGTCAGCAACACGACGATCTCGCCCGTCGTCCACCGCTTCATGGGGACCCAGGGCGTCAAGGTCCCGCTCCGCGCGAAGGCGACGCTGCGCCGTGCCGGCGACCGGAAACCGCCGATCGTCGCCGAGAGCCTGTGTACGGCGCACATGCGGGTCGCGGAGAACGATCTGCTCCGGGCCGGTGGCCGCGCCGACGCGAAGGCCGTCCTGCGCGACAAGGCCAAGAACAACGCGATCAGGACGGACCAGGACGGCCGCGTGCTGCTGCGCGACGACCCGGAGCCGCCGACCGGTCCGCAGACGGCTCCGCCCTGGATGGGGCGCGGGCCGAACCAGATCCGCGGTGTCGGCCAAGGCCTGGCGCAGAACGTCGTCGGCGCGGAGCAGGCCTGTGCTGATGCGCTGGCCGGGCTCCGCGCGGAAGGCCTGGTGCCGAGGGACGGCGAGACCGGGACCAGGTCCCAGCTCGCCAACCGCCATCGCGTCGAGCAGGCGATCAGTGCGGCGCGGCTCGCGGCGGGGATGGACGAGGCCTGCCAGGGCGGCCTGATCGTGGTCCTCGAGGACGAGGGCTTCGCCGGCACACCGCGCTGGCGTCCGTACCGGTTGACCGTCGACCAGGAGTACGACCCGAAGACCGGCACCTTCGTCTCCGAGGGCCGCGGTACCAGCACGAACGAGAACCAGGTGCCGCTCGGCATCAGCTCGGAGGCGTCCAGCCGGACGATCGGGCAGAGCAGTTCGGTGCCGATCTCGGGCGGTATCGGCGGCTCCGTCGGGCCGGCGACAGGTGTCCGGGGCTGGGCAGCGAAGCTCGGTTTCAAGGCCAGCCGGTCCGCGTTCATGCGGAACATGAGCTGGACGGCGGGGCTGCGGATCAACCGGGTCACGCTGAGCGAGAGCACCGAGCCGCTCGACCGGGTCAGGCAGAAGATCCGGATCAGGTTCGCGGAGATCACCGACGCGGGCGACGCCGCGCCGTTGGCCGATGTCAACGGCAGCATGGAGGTCGCGTACGACAGCCCGCTGGCCCGGGCCGACACACCGGTGCTCGAGCAGACCCCGCAGGTGCCGTCCGCGGCCGCCGTCGAGCAGGCGATCCCGGTCGCCGTCGACGCGGGGAACGCGGCCGACGCGATCGCCGCCGCGATCCCGGCGATCCGCGCCGACTCCACCGCGCTGCCGGCGCTGCACGCGGCGCTGGCCCCGCGGAGCCTGATCGCGAACCGCGAGTGGATGAACGGCACGTACAAGCCGCCGTTCATGGTGGTGCAGGCGCCGGGCAACCCGATCCATGCGCTCACCGACGGCACGATCCTGCCGCAGCAGTACCAGGTGCACATCCGCGGCGAGGCGGTCAGCCTTACCCACGTCGCGATGACCCAGC
This sequence comes from Kribbella sp. NPDC051586, assembly GCF_044453965.1. Lineage (NCBI taxonomy): Bacteria > Bacillati > Actinomycetota > Actinomycetes > Propionibacteriales > Kribbellaceae > Kribbella > Kribbella sp. NPDC051586. The sequence continues at coordinate 75,747 of NZ_JBITDF010000002.1, forward strand.
AGAACAGCGTCGACATCAACTTCACGATGAGCGACGTCGGGTACACCTCGGGTACGTCGACCTCCGGCGGAGTCAGCGGGACGGCCAGTACCGGTCCGGTCGAGGCGGACGGCTCGGCGTACTCCGGTGGCGTCACGCTCGGCCGGACCGGCGGTAGGTCGCAGTCGACCACGGTCAGCGAGACGTCGGGTGAGGAGCGGCTGCTGATCAACGCCGGTACGCACCATCAGTTCCTGGAGCAGTACCGGATGTTCGCGGACATCGTGCACAACGGCCAGGTGGTCACGACCGTGCAGCTGCCCGACGCGACGGTGCAGAAGCTGATGGCCGAGCGGCGGGCGCTGGAGCTCTACGCGGCCGGCAAGCTCGATCTACCGCTGCGGATGGTCAGCGACGCGGCCGAGCGCTACCTGAACGACAAGCTTCCGCTCAGTCCGCGGGTCCGCGGCGCCTTCATCCGCCGCTACCAGCTGGAGAAGAAGGGCGTCACCACCGGTCTCGCGCCGACGCACACGACCGATCGGTTCGCCGCGAAGCTCCGGGCGGCGGGTGTCGCCGCGCCGGGTCAGCACAAGACCGAGGACGAGAAGCTCAGCGCGGCCCTCGACCGGTCCGACCAGATCGCCGCGTCCGGCCGCACCATGCACACCTCGGAGGCCTTCCAGGACAGCCTGGGCTCCGCCGAGGTCGAGAAGCTGGTGGTGGTCTCGGGCCAGGAGGAGCGGCCGGTCGATCTCCGGCCACAGGTCGCGGCCCAGATCGACGAGGCGGCCCCCGGACTGCGGAATGCCAGTCCGGTGGTGCAGGCCGGGCTGGATGTCGCCCTCGCGCCCGCGAACATCAGCGGTCAGCTGGACGACATGCTCGGCCCGGACGGAGTCGAGATCCCGATCGAGGCGCCGCTGTCCGGGCGGGCGCATCCCGACGTACTGGTGCTCCGGGTGCGGGCGCACTTCGAGGGCGACGTGACCGTCCGCGCCGTGCTGACCGACGCGGACGGGAATGTCCTCTACAACGAGAACGGACAGCCGAAACTCGCGGCCGAACAGGCCGGCGGAGCCGAGCAGGAGTACGACTACGAAGGCCGCGACCGTTCGGTGAGCCGCACCCGGTCGATCTCCGTCGGCGCCGACGGCGGAATGCCCGGGGCGGGCGGCGTCAATCCCACCGGCGGTGTCTCGACGGACCTGACCACGACAGACACCCTGGGCGACGGCCACCAGAACACCACCATCCGCCGGCACGGCGCCTTCGTCCGGAACCTGGCCGAGCGGAAGGTCGTTTTCACCACCGAGGTGGTCCGGCTGCACAACGCCGGCGCGTCGGCGATGAACAGCACCGGCGCGAAGCTGCGCCGCCTCGACCCGGATGCGAAGGTCACCCGCTCCGCGCCGCGCCGGCTGACGGCCGAGTTGTTCACGATGATGCCGGACGGCGAGCTGCGCGACGGCCCGGCGCCACAGACCGCGGAGATGGCCGAGCAGCAGCCCGACCACCGCAGGGTCCGGCTCCCCGAGGGCGCGACGCCGGTCCGCTCGGTGCCGTTCGGCCGGGGTCAGAAGAAGCAGGACCAGCTGTACGACAACCTGACCGCCGTCCTGCAGCAGCCGCAGTTCCTCGGACGGCGCGGCATGGCCACCTTCCGGCACCTGGTCCGGTCGACGCTGAAGCCGAGCGCGCTGAAGGCGAAGATCGGTCGCCTGCTCGACGGCGGGATCGACCTGGTGCCGATGAAGCAGCCGGGCAACGGCAAGTCGATGATCAACGTCACGGTCAACGCGAGGGCGGTGGGCTGGGAGCTCAGCGGCGATCCCTCGTTCGGTCAGGAGGGCCATGTCTGGCGGAGTCAGCGGGTGGCGCGCTCCGGCAGCTCCCGGAACCGGCGGACGCCGGTCACCGCGACCGGCGGGCTGAACGGCGGTGTGGTGGCGGTCAGCGGCGCGGCCGGTGAACAGGTCAAAGAGCAGACCGGCGACGCGATGGGCACCCGGTTCGAGCTCAGCCGCTTCCTCCAGGGGCAGATGGTCACGGTCCGGATCCCGGTCGTGTACGACGCCACGATCCGCACCACAACCGACAACGGCCGCGGCGAACAGGTCACCAAGAAGACCACCCACGTGCCCAACCTCGCGAACGGCCAGATCTTCGTGCGGATGCTCGGACACCGGTATCTCGAGGGCCTCCGGCAGCTGGAGCAGGGCGTCGCACTGGACTCAGTACTGGCCGATTCCCGGCTGCAGGCCGTGCCGGAGAAGCTGGGCCGGCCGGACATCGTGGCCACCGAGTACGGGCAGGGCAAGACCGGACAGGAGTACCAGCCGTACCGGCCGCTGCTGGAGGCGATCGACCGGGCGCAGGCCACGAAGCGGCCGGTCGTGCTGCTGGTCAAGGAAGCCGACGGCACGGAGCGGAAGTACCAGGCGCTGCCCGGCGACCCGGCACAGAACCGGCCGGCGACCCTGCTCGGGGTGAACGACGGTGGTTTCGCCTCCGCATTCGCCACGCTGAATCGGCAACTGGCGCAGATGGCCGAGGGCCGGGTCGACCTGCGCGAGCTGTACAACACGTCGTCGCCGGACGGCAGCTTCAGCGGCAAGGTGGCCGCCGAGCTGGAGAAGGCCGGCGTACCGCGGGATGTGCTGAAGGCGCTCGACTACACGACCGCCGCGCGCAGCATGTCGCCGGCGACCGCTCCGGCCGCACGCCAATCGGCGACCGGCGCGGGACGGACCATCGCACCGACCGGCCACGGGCAGACGATGAGCGGGCCTTGAAGGCGATAACGCCGGACGACGAGAGGGGCGGAATGGCATTCGCGGTGGCGCGGACCCGGGACGAGGCGCAGCTGTACCTGGAGCTGCACCCGTGCCCGGACTGCGCGTCGGTGGACGCGCCGTGGGAACAGGCACTGGTCGAGATCGACGGCGAGCTGGCCTCCAGCTACGCCGCGATCTGCCCGGGCTGTGACGCGGAGCGCGAGTACCTGTTCGGTCTGCCGGCCCGGGAGACGCCGGTGCGCGGCTGGCCCACGTTCGGCGGTCCGGAGCCGTCGGAGTTGCTGGATGCCGGCCAGTGGCTGGAGGTTGCCGACACCGCCGCCTCGGAGGTCCCCGCGGACCCGGCCGAGGCCGGTAAGGTGCTGGCCGTCGCGCAGGCGGCCGTCGTCGAGGTGATCAAGTTCGTCCCGTCCGGCACCGACGCCGTACCGGAGGACGAGTTCTGGACGCCGCAAGGCCAGGCGGTCCGGGACGCCGAGCCCGGGCGGTTTCGGCTCGACCGGCTGCTGATCGCCCGCGACACCTACGACGCACTGGCCCGAGATCTAGGAGCGAGATAACCGATGCTGACCGCGAGGACCCTGGTCGAGGCCCAGATCTACGTGAGCCTGGTGACCGCGGCCGATCCGGAAGCTCCGGCGGTCGTGCCGGCGCGGCCCGAGCCGGGCGTGAACGTGACCGACGGCCCGGACGCGTGGGTGTTCGCGTCCCAGGCCGGCGAGATCACCATCCCGTACGCCTCGGAGCGCGCGGCGACCGCCATCGGCGCCCGGTTCGGACTGGGCAAGTCGCAGCTGATCGACGCGGCGCAGTGGGCGATCGTGTCCGCGTCGTTCGCCAGCCGGGCGCAGGAGGCCGACCTGGCCTACACGGGCGAGGCGGACCAGGACCGCAACTCCGTCGAGCTGAACTGGGAGTTCGCCGCCGACGCCGTCGCCGAGGCGATGAAGTTCCTGCCCGACGACGCGGACGAGGTCCCCGACGCGGACATCTGGTCGGAGTACGGCGCCGCGGCGAAGGCACGGCACCCGCATCTGGTCAGCCGCGCCAAGCTGCAGGACGACCTCGAGTTCTACCGCGGCACCCTGGAGGATTTCCGCGCCCTGTACGACCGACCGTGAGCTGACCAGTTACGACGGTTGATCCACGTCGATCCGGATCGCCCGGGCGTCGAGGCCGGCCTGTTCGAGGACCTTCTGTTTCGGGTCCGGTACGCCGAGGAAGGGCGGCCGGACCAGCCCGGGCAGATCCTTCAACCGGGGATCCTCGAGCACGGTGTCGACCGCCCGGCGGTCTCCCCCGCACACCAGCACGTCGAGCTTCGCCGGGGCGAGGATCCGGACGGCGACCTCCGTCGCGGCCGCGAACGCCTCCCTGGCCTGGTTGTCGCGCCGGCGGGCATACCGCTGCTGCGACCAGCCGCCCGCCTTCGTGGTGCCCTGCACATGCCGGGAGCCGACCTTCGAGTCGAGAAGCTTGCCATCGGCAAACACTCCGGCGCCGTACCCGCCGCGACGGACGAGCAGTACGCCGAGCCGCCGCTCGGTCAGCACATGTGCGACGAGCCCCTCGCGGGACAACACCGCGAGGGGCTCGAAGGGCACGGTGACGACGGCGGTGGAGCCGTCCTCGGCGGACAACGTGACGCTGGTCGGCGTCACGTCGTACCGCACCGCACCATGGCGCTCACCGAAGCCGTCCAGCCACCTGTCCAGTCGGCCCGGCGCCACCGAGACAGTGCGGGTCACACGTTGAAGCCGAGTGCGCGCAGCTGGTCGCGGCCGTCGTCGGTGATCTTCTCCGGGCCCCACGGCGGCATCCAGACCCAGTTGATCCGGAAGTCGTTGACCAGGCCGTCCAGCGCCATCCGGGTCTGGTCCTCGATCACGTCGGTCAGCGGGCACGCGGCCGACGTCAGCGTCATGTCGATGATCGCCGTGCTGGTGTCGTCGACGGTGATGCCGTAGATCAGGCCCAGGTCGACCACGTTGATGCCGAGCTCGGGGTCGACGACATCCTTGAGTGCCTCGGTGACATCCTCGACCTTCGCCGGGGAGGTGCCCGGGGACGCGGCAGCCGCGAGGTCGACCTCGGGCAGCTCGATCTTCTCGTCGGTCTGGTCAGGCATTCTTGACTCCTTCGTTGGCTGCCATGGCCTGCGCCGTGGCATCGCGCCACGCCGACCAGCCCAGCAGTGCACACTTCACCCGGGCCGGGAACTGCGCGACGCCCGCGAACGCCACACCGTCCTCCAGAACCTCTTCGTCCGGCTCGACATTCCCCCGGCCCTGCATCAGCTCGAGGAACTTCTCGTACGTCGCCATGCCCTCGGCCACCGGCTTGCCGATCACCAGGTCCGACATCACCGACGTCGCCGCCTGGCTGATCGAGCAGCCGACGCTGTTGTGCGTGATGCCCTTGACGGTGTCGCCGTCCAGCTCGACCCGGAGCGTGACCTCGTCCCCGCAGGACGGGTTCACGTGGTGCACCTCCACGTCGTACGGGTCCGCGAGGCCCGAGTGGTGCGGGCTGCGGTAGTGGTCCAGGATGATCTCCTGGTACAGGTTGTCCAGCTGCATATCAATCCACCTTGAAGTACGAGCGCACGAATCCGAGTCCGTCCACGAGCGCCTCGATCTCCTCGGGGGTCGTGTACAGATAGAAAGACGCTCTGGTCGACGATTGCATTCCGAACCGCTCGTGCACCGGCCGCGCGCAGTGGTGCCCGGCGCGGACCGCGATGCCGCGGGTGTCCAGCACGGTCGACACGTCGTGCGGGTGCACGCCGTCCAGCGCGAAGCTGATCGCGCCGCCGTGGTCGGCCGCGTCGGTCGGTCCGAGGATCTTCAGTCCCGGCACCGTCTTCAGGCCTTCCAGGGCGTACTCGACGATCGCGTGCTCGTGCGCCGCGATCTTGTCCATGCCGATCCCGGACAGGTAGTCGACGGCCGCACCGAGACCGACCGCCTGCGCGATCGGCGGCGTACCCGCCTCGAACCGGGCCGGCGGTGCGGCGTACGTCGAGCCGGTCATTCGCACGATCTCGATCATCTCGCCGCCACCGAGGAACGGCGGGAGCGAGGCGAGCAGGTCGTACCGGCCCCAGAGCACGCCGATGCCGGTCGGGCCGACCACCTTGTGGCCGGTGAAGGCCAGCAGGTCGGCGCCGAGCGTCGAGACGTCGACCGGGAACTGCGGAACGGCCTGTGACGCATCGACCACGACAGTCGCGCCGACCGCGTGCGCCCTTGCGGCGATCTCGGTGATCGGGTTGATCGTGCCGAGCGCGTTGGAGACCCAGGTCAGCGCGACGACCTTGGTGTCCTCGGTCAGCAACTCGTCGATGTTCGACAGGTCGAGCCGTCCGTCCTCGGTCACCCCGAACCACTTCAGCGTCGCGCCGGTCCGCTCACACGCGAGCTGCCACGGGACGATGTTGCTGTGGTGCTCCATCTCGGAGACCACCACGACATCGCCCGGCTTCAGCGACGCGCCGAGCGTGTGGGCGGCGAGGTTGAGCGCCTCGGAGGCGTTCTTGGTGAAGACGACCTCGTCCCGCGACGTCGCGCCGATGAAGGCCGCGACCTTGTCCCGGCCGCCTTCGTACGCCGCCGTGGCCTCCGCGCCGAGCTGGTGCATGGCGCGGGCCACGTTCGCGTTGTGCTTCAGGTAGTGGTCCTCGATCGCCTGCACCACCTGGCGCGGCTTCTGCGACGAGTTCGCCGAGTCCAGGTAGACCAGCGGAAAACCGCCGGCCAGCTCGCGCGACAGGATAGGGAAGTCCGCCCGGACCGACTGCAGGTCCAGGGGACTGCTGAACGTCCGGGCTTCGGTCACTTGGCGCCGGCCTTCAGGAAGCGCTCGTAGCCGTTGGCCTCGAGCTCCTCGGCCAGCTCCGGGCCGCCCTCCTCGGCGACGCGACCGTCGACGAACACGTGCACGAAGTCCGGCTTGATGTAGCGCAGGATCCGCGTGTAGTGCGTGATCAGCAGGACACCCTTGTCGCCCTGCTCGGCGAACCGGTTCACGCCGGTGGAGACGATCTTCAGCGCGTCGATGTCGAGGCCGGAGTCGGTCTCGTCGAGGATCGCGATCTTCGGGTTCAGCAGCTCCAGCTGGACGATCTCGTGCCGCTTCTTCTCACCACCGGAGAAGCCCTCGTTGACGTTGCGGGTGCCGAAGTCGGCGTCCATGTCCAGGTCGGCGAGCGCCTTGTTGACGTCCTTGACCCAGGTCCGCAACTTCGGGGCTTCGCCGTCGATCGCGGTCTTCGCGGTGCGGAGGAAGTTCGCCACCGAGACACCGGGCACCTCGACCGGGTACTGCATCGCCAGGAACAGGCCGGCCCGGGCGCGCTCGTCCACCTTCATGTCGAGCACGTCTTCGCCGTCCAGCGTGACCGTGCCGCCGGTGATGTTGTACTTCGGGTGACCGGCGATCGAGTACGCCAGCGTGGACTTGCCGGAGCCGTTCGGGCCCATGATCGCGTGCGTCTGACCGCCGGCGATGGTCAGGTTGACGCCGCGCAGGATCTGCTTCGGGCCGCTCTCGGTGTCGACCGACACATGCAGGTCGCGGATCTCGAGTGTCGCCATGAGTTTGTCTATCTCCGTCTGTTTACAGGGCCATACAACTTATAGGGCTGGCTGGTTCAGGGGGTTCTTCACGTCGACGAGTACGTCGTCGCCGTCGAGGCGCACGGGGTAGATCGGCACCGGGTCGTAGGCCGGCAGGCTGGTCGGCTCGCCGGTGCGCAGGTCGAAGCGGGACCCGTGCAGCCAGCACTCGATCTCGCACTCGCCGACGTCACCCTCGGACAGCTGGATCTGCGCGTGCGAGCACTCGTCCCGCACCGCGAAGTACTGTCCTTCGCTCTTCACGACCGCGACCTCCACGCCACCGACCTCGACCGGGATCACTCCCTCGTCGGGTACGTCGGCGGCGGCGCAGGCGCGCTCGAAGGTGTCGCTCACTGGCCGGTGACCGCCTTGGCAGCTTCGCTCAGCTCGGCGGTGCGGGCCAGCTTCTCCTCGATCACGTCGTGCAGGTGCTCGGTCACCTCGGGGACACCGATCTTGCCGATGATGTCGTTGAAGAAGCCGGACACGACCAGCCGGCGAGCCGCATCCTCGGGGATGCCGCGGGCCTGCAGGTAGAACAGCTGCTCGTCGTCGAACCGGCCGGTCGCCGACGCGTGCCCCGCGCCCTCGATCTCGCCGGTCTCGATCTCCAGGTTCGGCACCGAGTCGGCGCGGGCGCCGTCGGTCAGGACCAGGTTGCGGTTCAGCTCGAACGTGCTGGTGCCCTCGGCCGCGGCCCTGATCAGCACGTCGCCGATCCAGACCGAGCGGGCGTTGTCACCGGCCAGCGCGCCCTTGTAGATCACGTTGCTCTTGCAGTTGATCGCCTCGTGATCGACGAAGAGCCGGTTCTCGTGGTGCTGACCCGACTCCGCGAAGTACACCCCGAGCAGCTCGGCGTCGCCGCCGGGACCGGCGTACCGGACGTTGGTCCCGATCCGGACGATCTTGCCGCCGAGCGTCACGACGACGTGGTGGAGCCTGGCGTCGCGGCCGACCAGCGCGTCGTGCTGGCCGAGGTGGATCGACTCGTGGTCGCCCTGCTGGATCGAGACGACCCGCAGATCCGCGCCGTCGCCGGCGACGATCTCGACGGTGCTGCTCAACTCACCGGCGCCGGAGTGATCGATGATCACGATCGCCTTGCTGTGCCGGCCGGACTCGATGATCAGGTGGCTGAAGCCGCGTGCGCCGAGGCTCGCGACGTTCACGTGCACCGGCTCGGTCAGCTCGGCCTCGATCGGGATCCGGACCGCGAACGCGTCGCCGGCGTGGTTCCAGGCGACGGCCGCGGAGCGGTCCTGGGGCTTGCCGACCTTGAGCGAGTCCGCGGCGACGGTCTCGAAGACCACGCCCTCCGGACCGGACGCGTCGACCTTCGGGGTCTCGGTGCCGGCCACGTCCTCGAACAGGGCCTTCAGCTGCTTGACCGGGGTGAAGCGCCACTCCTCCTCGCGTCCGTTCGGCACCGCGAAGTCGGCCACGTCGTACGACGTCGGCCGCTCGCTGCGGGCCTGGAGCGGGACCGGCGAACCCGGCCCGTGGGAGTGCGCCTTGTTGCCGGTAGCAACAAGGGTGTCAGACGACGACATCAGCCGACGGCCCCTTCCATCTGCAGCTCGATCAAACGGTTCAGTTCCAGCGCGTACTCCATCGGGAGCTCGCGGGCGATCGGCTCGATGAAGCCGCGGACGATCATCGCCATCGCCTCGTCCTCGGCCATACCCCGGCTCATCAGGTAGAAGAGCTGGTCGTCGCTGACCTTGGACACGGTCGCCTCGTGCCCCATCGCCACGTCGTCCTCGCGGACGTCGACGTACGGGTAGGTGTCCGAACGGCTGATGGTGTCGACCAGCAGCGCGTCACAGCGCACCGTGGACTTACTGTGGTGCGAGCCCGGCGCCACCTCGACCAGACCGCGGTACGACGTCCGGCCGCCGCCGCGGGCCACCGACTTCGACACGATCGAGCTCGACGTGTACGGCGCGTTGTGCACCATCTTGGAGCCGGCGTCCTGGTGCTGGCCCTCGCCCGCGAACGCGACCGACAGGGTCTCGCCCTTGGCGTGCTCGCCCATCAGGTAGACGGCCGGGTACTTCATCGTCACCTTGGAGCCGATGTTGCCGTCGATCCACTCCATCGTCGCGCCCTCTTCGCAGGTGGCGCGCTTGGTGACCAGGTTGTAGACGTTGTTCGACCAGTTCTGGATCGTCGTGTAGCGGCAGCGGGCGCCCTTCTTCACGATGATCTCGACCACCGCGGAGTGCAGCGAGTCCGACTTGTAGATCGGCGCGGTGCAGCCCTCGACGTAGTGGACGTAGGCGTCCTCGTCGACGATGATCAGGGTCCGCTCGAACTGGCCCATGTTCTCGGTGTTGATCCGGAAGTAGGCCTGCAGCGGGATGTCCACCTTCACGCCCTTGGGCACGTAGATGAACGAGCCGCCGGACCAGACCGCGGTGTTCAGCGAGGCGAACTTGTTGTCGCCGACCGGGATCACGGAGCCGAAGTACTCCTTGAAGATCTCCGGGTGCTCCTTCAGGCCGGTGTCGGTGTCGAGGAAGATGACGCCCTGGGCCTCCAGGTCCTCGCGGATCTGGTGGTAGACGACCTCCGACTCGTACTGCGCGGCGACGCCGGCGACGAGGCGCTGCTTCTCCGCCTCCGGGATGCCGAGCTTGTCGTAGGTGTTCTTGATGTCCTCGGGCAGCTCTTCCCAGCTCGACGCCTGCTTCTCCGTCGAACGGACGAAGTACTTGATGTTGTCGAAGTCGATCCCGGACAGGTCGGCACCCCACGACGGCATCGGCTTGCGATCGAAGAGCTTCAGGCCCTTCAGGCGCAGGTCGAGCATCCACTCCGGCTCGTTCTTGAGAGTGGAGATGCCCCGCACCACGTCGGCGGACAGGCCGCGCTGGGCGACCGCGCCGGCGGCATCGGAGTCGGCCCAGCCGTACTGGTAGTTGCCGAGGCCTTCCAGTTCGGGGTGAGCGGTTTGCGTCATCGTGCAGTCCTCGCAGCTTCGCCGTCGGATACAGGGGCAACAGACTCGGTCGCGACCGGGCCTGGGATATGCGTGGTGCAGACACCGTCGCCGTGGGCGATGGTGGCCAGTCGCTGCACGTGCTTGCCGAGGAGTCTCGAGAACACCTCGGTCTCGGCCTCGCACAGCTGGGGGAACTGCTCGGCCACGTGCGCGACCGGGCAGTGGTGCTGGCAGAGCTGGGCTCCGTGGCCCGCCTCCGCCGTGGACGCGGCGTACCCGTCGGCCGTCAGGACCTGGGCGAGCACCTCCGCCTTCTTGCCGTCGGGAGCCAGTGCGACCTGCTCCCGGTACCGCTCCTCCACCTCGGCGACGCGGCGCCGCGCGAACTCCGCGACGGCGTCGTCCCCGCCGGCCTCGGCGATGAACCGCATCGCCGTCGCCGCCAGGTCGTCGTACGCCTGGTGGAAGGCGTGCCGGCCGGTGTCGGTCAGCACGAAGACCTTCGCGGGGCGGCCGCGGCCGCGCGGGCCGTAGACACGCTCCTCGCGGGCCTCGACCAGCCCCTCGTCGAGCAGGTGGTCGAGGTGCCGGCGGACCGCCGCCGGGGTCAGCTCGAGCCGCTCCGCCAGCACCGCGGCGCTGGACGGACCATTGGTCAGGATCGAGCGTGCGACCCGGTCCCGGGTGGACTCGTCCCGCGCGCTACCGGCGCCGTGGGGCACGGCTCCGCTGTTCGCAGGATTTTTCACAACATCAGTGTCGCGTAAATACCCGGGGCCTTCAAATAAGGCTCCCCTAACCGGTTCGCGCCGGCACGCGGGGCGCGGGACCGGACCGTGAGCGAGGTCACTCCGGGGCGTTCTCTATGCTGCCGTTGTGCCAGTCGCGGTAGAGATCGACAACCTCGTCGTGCGGTACGGCGAGAAGACCGCGGTCGACGGTCTCGGTCTCACCGTAGCCGCCGGCACGGTGACGGCCGTGCTCGGCCCGAACGGCGCCGGCAAGACCACGACCGTGGAGACCTGTGAGGGCTTCCGCCGGCCCGACTCCGGGCGGGTCCGGGTGCTCGGGCTGGACCCGATCGCGGACCACGACGAGCTGATGCCGCGGATCGGCGTGATGCTCCAGGAGGGCGGCGCGTGGTCCGGCGTCCGCGCGGTCGAGATGCTGAAGTACGTCGCGACGCTGCACACCGACCCGCTCGAGATCCCGGGCCTGGTCGAGCGCCTCGACCTGGGCAGCTGCGGGCGTACGCCGTACCGGCGGTTGTCGGGTGGGCAGAAGCAGCGGCTCTCGTTCGCGCTGGCGATCGTGGGGCGGCCGGAGATCGCGTTCCTCGACGAGCCGACGACCGGGCTGGACCCGCACGGCCGGCGCGAGATCTGGCAGGTGATCCGCGACCTGCGCGACGACGGCGTGACCGTCGTCCTCACCACCCACGCGATGGACGAGGCCGAGCAGCTGTCCGACCAGGTCCACGTGGTGTCGGCCGGCAAGGTGATCGCCTCCGGCACTCCCGACGACCTGACCGAGCACCACAAGAAGTCCCTCGAGGACGTCTTCCTCGAACTCACCGCCAAACCGGAGCGCTCGTGAGTACTTACAGCCCGCAGCCGGGCAGTGCGCCGTGGCCGCGGAAGGTGCTGGCGCACTCGCGGATGGAGTTCAAGCTGCTCGTGCGCAACGGTGAGCAGTTGCTGCTGGCGCTGGTGATCCCGCTCGGCATCCTGCTCCTGCTCGGCGCGACCGGGCTGGGCGACCGCCTGCCGCTCGGCGAGGGCCGGGCGATCGACGAGGCTGTCCCCCGGGTGCTCGCACTGGCCGTCCTGTCCTCGTCCTTCACGTCGCTGGCCATCGCGACCGGCTTCGAACGCCGGTACGGCGTCATCAAACGACTCGGCGCCTCCCCGCTGTCCCGGACCGGCCTGCTCGCCGGCAAGATCGGCGCCGTCCTGCTCGTCCAGCTGATCCAGCTCGCCGTCCTGACCGGCACCGGGCTCGCCCTGGGCTGGAAGCCGGTTGGCGGAGTCGAAGCAGTCGTCGGCGTGATCCTCACCGTCCTGTGCGGCACCGCGGCCTTCGCGTCGCTCGGTCTGCTGATGGCCGGCGTACTGCGAGCTGAAGCGACGCTCGCGGCTGCGAACCTGCTGTACCTGTTGCTGCTGGTCGGCGGGGCGATCATGACGCCCGTCGACGAGTACCCGTCCGGCATGCAGAGCGTCGTACGCCTGCTGCCGAGCGCCGCCCTGGCCAACGGGCTGGCGAACTCGACCATCGAAGGTGTGATCCCTTGGGCGGCCGCTTTGTCCCTGGCGTTGTGGGCCGGGGTGCTCGGATACCTGGTGTCCCGGACCTTCCGCTGGGACTGAGCAGACCTTTCTCTAGAGTGTGCCGGTGATGAGCCCGGAGAACCCACCCCCAGACAACGAGCCGGTCAACAGATTCTGGCGCCTGGTCCCCGCGCCGACACTGGACACCGTCCGGCGCTGGGGCTGGGCCTCGGTGGTGGTGAACATCGGCATCGTGGTGACCGGTGGCCTGGTCCGCCTGACCGGCTCCGGCCTGGGCTGCCCGACCTGGCCCTCGTGCACCGACGACTCGTACGTGCCGCACGCCGCGCTCGGCTATCACGGCGCGATCGAGTTCACGAACCGGATGCTCGGGTTCGTGGTCGGTGTGGTCGCGATCTGCACCTGGCTGGTCGTGATGCGCTACCGCCCGATCCGCCGCGACCTGCGCCGGCTGGCGACGGCGGCTGCCCTGGGCGTCCCGCTGCAGGCGGTGATCGGCGGCATCAGCGTGCTCACCGGGCTGAACCCGTGGATCGTCTCGGCGCACTTCCTGGTCTCGCCGGTCATCATCACGCTGACGGTGTCGATGATGCGGAGGTCCCGCACCAGTCCGTACCCGCACACTCCCCCGGTGGTGCGCGCGCTCGCGACCGCCGCTGTGGTGGCGGTCTGGCTGACCGTTGCCCTCGGCACCGTTGTCACCGGCGCCGGTCCGCACTCGGGCGATCCGGAGACCGGCCGCAACGGGTTCGACCCGGAGCTGGTCAGTCAGCTGCACGCGGACGTCGTGTTCGGGCTGCTCGGCATCACGATCGCCCTGGTGATCGCGACCCGGGTGACCGCGACCTCGCGGACGTTGCGCAAGCTGGCCGCCTGGCTGCTGGCCGTCGAGCTGTTGCAGGGCGCGGTCGGCTTCACGCAGTACTTCACCGGTCTGCCGTGGGGCGTCGTGCTCGTGCACATGTTCCTGGCCGGGATGCTGATCGCGCTCGTCACGGCCGTGTACGGCGAGCGCGGGACGCCCGCGACCTGAAACGGGCGTCCCGCCGTACCTCAGTCGATCTCAGTAACGCACCTTGTAGACGGCGCCCGGGCCGAAGACCGGTGCGGCGACGAACAGCTCGCCCCATCGGTTGAAGCCCGCTCCGCCTGGCAGCGTCAACTGATCCTTCACCAGTTCCCGTGCGTACCCTGCGCGGTGGTTCCGGCCCGGGTACTGCAGGAACAGCCCACCGTGCGTCGGGCCGCTCATCTCGAACTTCAGCCAGCTCGCCTTGTCCAACTCGACGACCGCGAGCGTGCCGCGCGGACCGCCGGCCAGGTCGACGATCGACGTGTAACCGTCGGCGTACCGCTTGCAGTTGCCCTTGTTCGGATTGACCGGGTCACACACCGCGCCCATCGAGCCCGGCCTGATCCGCCAGATCTCCGACGTCCCCGGTGTTGCCGGGAAGCCACGGAGCTCACCGACGTACCAGTAGCCGTCCGAGCCCACCGTGACCGACGTGGCCACTGCCTCGGCGACGAACGGCGTACCGGCCGGCGGAGCCTCGTCACCGAGACCGGCAGGCACCTTGACCGTGCGTGGCTTCAGCCGCGCGACCGTCTTGACGTGACCGTTCGGCCACACCCTCAGCAGATCGTTGTTCGCGGCATCGGACACCAGCACCGTGCCGTCACTCAGGGCCGCGACGCCGAACGGGTTGGACTCCGTCGGTGAGTCGGCCTGGTTGTACGGGTCCGGGTCGTGCGCCTGGTACGCCGCGATGTCCGCGACCTTGATCGGCGCCTTCCCGTACCGCATCCGGTACAGCGTGGAGCTGCCCGGCACCGGCGGCTGTCCCGGCTCGCCGCCCGCACCGGTCAGTGCGTACGTCGTACCCCACTTGTTCGTGTCGATCGCGGGCGGGAACCCGCCGGTGCCCGGCACCGTACCGAGCTTCACGGACCTGTGGCCGTTGGTGACGTAGACCGAACCGTCGGTGACGCTGTAGATGACGAGGTTCTTGTACGTCGACACGCCGCGCGGACCGTTCAAACCCGTTGCCACCGGCTTCAAACTGCTGTGACTACCGGCGTCGGCCTGCCCGGCAACCAGCAACGAGCCGGCCAATGCCAGTGCGGCGACTGCCGCAACACGTGTTCGTACCCCCATACGAATCCCCCTGCCACTGTGTCTCCCCAGGCGTGGAAACGCCTCCACAGACCGGACCATCGCAACACGTGGTCACGATCTGGTCAAGCGCTGCCCGTCAGTGCAGGAGCGGATCGACGGCCGCCGCGATGAACAGCAGTGCGAGGTAGATGTTCGAGAAGTGGAAGAGCCGCATCGGCCGCAGCGCGGCGCCTTCCGCGCCGGTGTGGGCCCGGAGCAACAACCGGCGGGCCTCGCGGAGGAAGACGAAGCCGAGCACGATCGAGGCCAGCGGATACACGAAGCCGGTGCCGGCGACCGGCCACAGCGCGATCGACGTGACCACCATGACAACGGAGTACGCCATGATCTGCCGGGCCGTCGCGACCGGGGTGGCGACCACCGGCAGCATCGGCACGTCGACCGACGCGTAGTCCTCGCGGTAGCGCATCGCCAGCGACCAGGTGTGCGGCGGCGTCCAGAAGAACACCACCAGGAACAGCACGACCGGGGTCCAGGCCAGCTTGCCGGTGACCGAGGTCCAGCCGATCAAGGTCGGGAAGCAGCCCGCGATACCGCCCCAGACGATGTTCTGCACCGTCCGGCGCTTGAGCACCATCGTGTAGCCGAAGACGTAGAACAGGTTCGCCGCGAGCGCCAGGCCGGACGACAGCCAGTTGACGAAGAACCCGAGCTCCACGGTGGCCAGCACCCCGAGCACGACGCCGAAGACCGTCGCGGAGCGCGGGCTGACCGCGTGCCGCGGCAACGGGCGGCGCCGGGTCCGGCGCATCTGCTCGTCGATGTCGCGGTCGAGCACGCAGTTGATCGTGTTCGCGCTGCCGGAGGCGAGGATGCCGCCGATCAGGGTGGCCACGACAACCTCGAGCCCGGGCACTCCCCCGGCGGCCAGGAACATCACCGGCACGGTGGTGATCAGCAGCAGCTCGATGATGCGCGGCTTGGTCAGACCGACGTACGCCTTCACCACGTCGCGCACCGACGGACTCACCACAGCGGTAGCGTCCGGCAGCGGCGTCGGGTACGACGTCGTCGCGGCGGGACGCGGGTCGACGGCCGTCACGAACACCTCGAACATCAGTGGGTTGACGCCGGAGCTCCGGCGCTGACGATTCAGCAGTCTACGACGCCCCGTAGGAGGGTTCTCGCACCCCCCTCCGAAGACGCCGGTGTGACCTCGCAGACGTCGGGGAACAGCCAATGATGCTGAACGGTTGACAAACAGTCGAGCGGTGCGCAACACGGGCAGGCCCCCGCAGTAGGCTCATCCCGAGTGCGAACCCTGAAGGTCATGTAAGTCTGCATCGAGAGGAGCGCCGCCGGCGTGACGGAGAAGACCAGCCCCAAGCTTGAATGGACCGAGCTCGACCAGCGCGCGGTCGACACCGTGCGGGTGCTCGCGATGGACGCGGTCGAGAAGGTCGGCAACGGACACCCCGGTACGGCGATGAGCCTGGCGCCGGCGGCGTACCTGCTGTTCCAGAAGGTGATGCGGCACAATCCGGCCGACGCGCACTGGGCCGGCCGCGACCGGTTCGTGCTGTCGGCCGGCCACTCCAGCCTGACGCTGTACATCCAGCTCTACCTGGCCGGCTTCGGCCTCGAGCTCGACGACCTGAAGGCGCTGCGCACCTGGGGCAGCAGGACCCCGGGCCACCCGGAGTACCGGCACACGACCGGCGTCGAGACGACCACCGGCCCGCTCGGCCAGGGCGTCGGCAACGCGGTCGGCATGGCGATGGCGGCCCGCCGCGAGCGCGGCCTGCTCGAGCCGGACGCGCCGACGGGCGAGGGCCTGTTCGACCACCACATCTACGTGATCGCCTCCGACGGCGACCTCGAGGAAGGCGTCTCGGCCGAGGCCTCCTCGCTGGCCGGGCACCAGCAGCTCGGCAACCTGACGGTGATCTACGACGCCAACAAGATCTCCATCGAGGACGACACCAACATCGCGTTCTCCGAGGACGTCGCCGCCCGCTACGCGGCGTACGGCTGGCACGTCCAGGACGTGGACTGGACCAACGGCGGCACCGGCTACCACGAGGACGTGCAGGCGCTGTACGACGCCATCGAGGCGGCGAACGCGGTCACCGACAAGCCGAGCTTCATCCGGCTGCACACGATCATCGGCTGGCCGGCGGCGACCAAGAAGGGCACCGGCAAGGTGCACGGCAACGCCCTCGGCGCCGAGGAGGTGGCGGCGACCAAGAAGATCCTCGGCTGGGACCCGGAGCAGACCTTCGAGGTCGCCGACGACGTGATCGCGCATACCCGCGAGGCGCTCGACCGGGGCAAGGTCCTGGAGGCCGAGTGGAGCGGCAGGTTCGACGAGTGGAAGGCCGCGAACCCGGAGCGGGCCGAGCTGCTCGACCGGCTGTCCAAGCGCGAGCTGCCGGCCGGCTGGCGGGACGCGCTGCCGAGCTGGGACGCCGACGCCAAGGGCATCGCGACCCGCGCCGCCTCCGGCGAGGTGCTGACGAAGCTGGCGCCGGAGCTGCCGGAGCTGTGGGGCGGCTCGGCCGACCTCGCGGGCTCGAACAACACCACCCCGAAGGGGCAGCCGTCGTTCATCCCCAAGGAGCACTCGACCGAGGAGTTCCAGGGCGACGAGTACGGCCGGGTGCTGCACTTCGGCATCCGCGAGCACGCCATGGGCTCGGTGCTGAACGGCATCGCCCTGCACGGCCTGACCCGTCCGTACGGCGGCACCTTCCTGGTCTTCTCCGACTACATGCGCCCGGCGGTCCGGCTGGCCGCACTGATGCAGCTGCCGGTGACCTACGTCTGGACGCACGACTCGATCGGCCTCGGCGAGGACGGTCCGACGCACCAGCCGATCGAGCACCTCTCGGCGCTGCGGGCGATCCCGGGCCTGGACGTCGTCCGCCCCGGTGACGCGAACGAGACGGCGGCCGCGTGGGCCACGATCCTCGAGCACACCGACCGCCCGGCCGGCCTCGCGCTGACCCGGCAGAACGTACCGACGTTCCCGCGCGGCACCGACGGGTTCGCCACCACCGAGAACGTGCCCAAGGGCGGCTATGTGCTGCTCGACACCGACGGCACCCCGGACGTGGTGCTGATCGGCACCGGTTCGGAGCTGCAGATCGCCGTCGAGGCCCGCACCAAGCTGGCCGAGGAGGGCGTCAACGCCCGCGTCGTGTCGATGGTCTCGCGCGAGTGGTTCGACGAGCAGGACGACGCGTACCGCGAGTCGGTCATCCCGGCCGGCGTCCGGGCCCGGGTCTCGGTCGAGGCCGGGATCGCGCAGAGCTGGCACGACATCGTCGGTGACGCCGGTCGTTCGGTCAGCCTGGAGCACTACGGCGCCTCGGCGGCGTACCAGACGCTGTACGACGAGTTCGGCATCACGACCGATGCCGTCGTACAGGCCGCGAAGGACAGCATCGCCGCCGCGGCGCAGATCAGCGGCCCGGGTGTCCCGCCCGGACGCGCCGCCTCCGGTCCGGTCGGACCGGCCGACGCCAGCTGAAGACACCCACAACAGAACATCCCGGAAGAAGGCATCGGAGAAATGAACGATCGCTTGAAAGCACTCGCGGACGCGGGTGTCTCCATCTGGCTCGACGACCTGTCCCGCGAGCGGCTGACCAGCGGCAGCCTGCAGGCCCTGATCGAGGACAAGCACGTGGTCGGCGTGACCACGAACCCGACCATCTTCGCCAAGGCCATCTCGGACGCCGACGCGTACGCCGCGACGGTCGCCCGGCTGGCCGCCCAGGGCGTGTCCACCGACGAGGCGATCCGGGTCATCACCACCGAGGACGTCCGTGACGCCGCCGACGTGTTCAAGCCGGCCTACGACGACTCCGAGGGCCAGGACGGCCGGGTGTCGATCGAGGTCGAGCCGACGCTCGCGCACGACACCGCGAAGACCGTCGAGCAGGCCAAGCAGCTGTGGGACATCGTCGGCCGGGAGAACATCTTCGTGAAGATCCCCGCCACCAAGGCGGGTCTGCCGGCGATCACCCAGACGCTGGCCGCCGGGATCAGCGTGAACGTGACGCTGATCTTCTCGCTGGAGCGCTACAAGGCGGTCGCCGCCGCGTTCCTGGCCGGCCTCGAGCAGGCCGTCGAGAACGGGCACGACGTGACCAAGATGGCCAGCGTCGCGTCGTTCTTCGTCAGCCGGGTGGACACCGAGGTGGACAAGCGGCTGGACGCGATCGGCACGGACGAGGCGAAGGCGCTGAAGGGCAAGGCCGCGATCGCCAACGCGCGGCTCGCCTTCGAGGCGTACGAGGAGATCTTCGACACCGACCGCTGGCGAGAGCTCGAGACCGCCGGCGCCAAGCCACAGCGGCCGCTGTGGGCGTCGACCGGCACCAAGGACCCGTCGTACTCCCCCACCCTGTACGTCGACAACCTGGTCACCCGCGGCGTCGTGAACACGATGCCGGAGGCAACCATCAAGGCGGTCGAGGAGCACAGCGAGTTCTCCGGCGACACGGTCCGCGGCGACTACGCCGGCGACCGCAAGGTGATCGACGACCTGGAGAAGCTGGGCATCTCCTACGACGAGGTCGTGCAACTGCTCGAGGACGAGGGCGTGGCGAAGTTCGACGCCTCCTGGTCGGAGCTGCAGGACACCGTCACCGCGGCGCTGAAGGGCGCGGCCAAGTGAGCGCTCCGAAGGTCAGCACGCAGAACGGCGACTGGGCCGAGGTCGTCGACAAGCTGGTCAGCGAGAAGATCGCGTCCCGGATCGCCGCGAAGGACGCGACGATCTGGGGACCGGACGCCGAGCACGAGGCGTCGATCCGGCTCGGCTGGGTCGACCTGCACGACACCTCCCGGCCGCTGCTGGCCGAGATCGAGGCCCTGCAGGCGGACTTCCGCTCCGAGGGCCTGGACCGGATCGTGCTGTCCGGCATGGGCGGTTCGTCGCTGGCGCCCGAGGTCATCACCCGGACGGCGGGCGTGGAGCTCGTCGTCCTGGACTCGACCGACCCGAGCGTGGTCGGCCGCGCGCTGGCCGGTGACCTGTCGAAGACCGTGATCGTGGTGTCGAGCAAGTCCGGCGGCACGGTCGAGACGGACAGCCACCGGCGTACGTTCGTCAAGGCGTTCGAGGACGCGGGTCTCGACGCGGCGTCGCGGGTCGTCGTCGTGACGGACCCGGGTTCGCCGTTCGAGAAGCTGTCCGCGGACGAGGGGTACCGCAAGACCTTCCTGGCCGACCCGAACGTCGGCGGCCGGTACAGCGCGCTGACGGCCTTCGGCCTGGTGCCGTCCGGCCTGGCCGGCGCCGACATCGCCGAGCTGCTCGACCAGGCGGCCGAGGCGGCGCCCGAGCTGCAGGCCGACTCGACGGACAACCCGGCGCTCTGGCTGGGCGCTGTGCTCGCGGCGAGCGCGGGCCGGGACAAGGCGATCATCACGGCCGACGGCTCCGAGATCGTCGGATTCCCGGACTGGGCCGAGCAGCTGATCGCGGAGAGCACCGGCAAGAACGGCACCGGCGTACTGCCGGTCGCGGTCGAGGTCGATGCGCCGGAGCTCTCGAGCGACGCCGCTGATCTGACCAACGCGCTGCTCGCCGAGAAGGCGACCAGCGGCGTCCCGACGGCGTTGACGTCGGGTTCGCTCGGCGGACAGATGCTGCTGTGGGAGACGGCGACGGCGGTGGCGGGCTACCTGCTCGGCATCAACCCGTTCGACCAGCCCGATGTGGAGAGCGCGAAGAAGGCCGCGCGCGGTCTGCTGGACGCGCAGCCGAAGCCGGAGGCGGCCGCCTTCACCGAGGGCGCTGTCGAGGTGCGTGGCTCCGAGGGGCTGCTGGACGGTGTGGATTCGCTGCAGGGCGCGGTCGACGCGCTGCTGGGCAAGCTCGACGCGAAGGGGTACGTCGCGGTGATGGCGTATCTCGACTCCGAGCGGGACGCCGAGCTGATCGGCGTACGGCCGGCGCTGGCGACGAAGACCGGCCGGCCCGTCACGTTCGGCTGGGGTCCGCGGTTCCTGCACTCGACCGGTCAGTACCACAAGGGTGGGCACCCGGAGGGCGTGTTCCTGCAGATCACCGGCGCGCACACCACCGACGTGGAGATCCCCGATCGGCCGTTCAGCTTCGGCACACTGATCACAGCGCAGGCCGCCGGCGACGCGAACGTCCTCGCGGAGCGCGGCCGGCCGGTGCTGCGACTGCACCTCACGGACGTGGCGGCAGGGCTGCAGCAGCTCCTGTCCCTGTTCAAGTAGCTCGACAACTCGGAGGGATACGGCAGATGACCGCTGAGCTCGACGAAGAGCCGGCTGGCCCGGTAAACCCGTTGCGGGATCCGCAGGACCGGCGGCTGCCGCGGATCGCCGGGCCGTGCAGCCTGGTGATCTTCGGTGTCACCGGCGACCTGGCCCGCAAGAAGCTGATGCCGGCGGTCTACGACCTGGCGAACCGGGGGCTGCTGCCCCCGGGCTTCGCCCTGGTCGGGTTCGCCCGTCGTGACTACACCAACCAGGACTTCGCCCAGATCGTGCACGACTCGGTGAAGGAGCACGCCCGGACCCCCTTCCGCGAGGAGGTCTGGCAGCAGCTGTCCGAGGGGTTCCGGTTCGTGCCGGGCGACCTGACCGACGACGTGGCCTTCGAGCGGCTGCGCGAGACGGTCGACGAGCTGGACGTCACCCGGGGTACCGGCGGCAACCACGCGTTCTACCTGTCGATCCCACCGGGGCTGTTCCCGGAGGTCGTGCGGCAGCTGTCCGAGCACGGGCTGACCGACGAGAAGCCGGGCTCGTGGCGGCGGGTGGTGATCGAGAAGCCGTTCGGCCACGACCTGAAGAGCGCCCGCGAGCTCAACCACGTGGTCGAGTCGGTGTTCCCGCCCGAGGCGGTCTTCCGGATCGACCACTACCTGGGCAAGGAAACGGTCCAGAACATCCTGGCCCTGCGGTTCGCGAACGCGATGTTCGAGCCGATCTGGAACAGCAACTACGTCGACCACGTGCAGATCACGATGGCCGAGGACATCGGTATCGGCGGCCGCGCCGGGTACTACGACGGCATCGGCGCCGCCCGCGACGTGATCCAGAACCACCTTCTCCAGCTGCTCGCGCTGGTCGCGATGGAGGAGCCGGTCAGCTTCGACGCCTGGTCGCTGCGCCAGGAGAAGAAGAAGGTCCTCGCCGCGGTGCAACTGCCGGAGCGCCTCGACCTGCACAGCGCCCGCGGCCAGTACGCGGCCGGCTGGGCCGGTGGCGTGAAGGTCAAGGGCTACCTCCAGGAGGACGGCATCCCGGCCTCGTCGGCGACGGAGACGTTCGCCGCGCTGCGCGTCGACGTCGACACGCGTCGCTGGGCGGGCGTGCCGTTCTACCTGCGCACCGGCAAGCGGCTCGGCCGCCGGGTGACCGAGGTCGCGGTGATGTTCAAGCGGGCGCCGCATCTGCCGTTCACCAAGACCGAGACCGAGGAGCTCGGCCAGAACGCTCTGGTACTGCGGATCCAGCCGGACGAGGGCATCACCATCCGCTTCGGCGCCAAGGTGCCCGGGACGACGATGGAGATCCGCGACGTGAACATGGACTTCCAGTACGGCGGTTCGTTCACCGAGTCCTCGCCCGAGGCCTACGAGCGGCTGATCCTCGACGTACTGCTCGGCGATCCGCCGCTGTTCCCGCAGCACACCGAGGTCGAGCTGGGCTGGAAGATCCTCGACCCGGTGCTCGACTACTGGGCCCGGCACGGCAAGCCGGAGCAGTACGCCTCCGGCCACTGGGGCCCGGACTCGGCGCACGAGATGCTGGCCCGCGACGGACGGTCCTGGAGGCGGCCATGATCATCGACCTGACCGATACGACGTCGAGCGGGATCGCTTCGGCGCTGCTGAAGGCCCGCCGGCACGCGGGGTCGCCGGCGATGGGCATGGTCGGCACGATCGTGGTCGTCGTCGACGAGGCGTCCCACCACGACGCGATGAAGGCGGCGAACGAGGCCGGTCGCGAGCACCCGTCGAGGGTCCTGGTCGCGATCCTGCGGCCCGGCCGGGGTCCGTCCGGACTGGACGCCGAGGTGCGGGTCGGCGAAGGCATCCCGGGCGAGGCGGTGCTACTGCGCCTGCACGGCGAGCTGGCCAAGGTGCCCGAGTCCGTGATCACGCCGCTGCTGTTGCCCGACTCCCCGGTCATCGTCTGGTGGCCGGGTGGCGGGCCGAAGGTCCCGGCCGACGACCCGCTGGGCCGGCTCGGTCGGCGTCGCGTCACGGATGCGGCGTCGACACGGCGCGCGTCGGTCGACTTCAGCGCGCGGGCCGAGGGCTACAAGCCCGGCGACACCGACTTCGCGTGGACCCGGTTGACGCCGTGGCGGGCGCTGATGGCGGCTGCCCTGGACCAGTACCCGACGAAGGTGACCGGGGCTGAGGTCGCGGCAGCCAAGGGAAACCCGAGTGCGGACCTGATGGCGGCGTGGTTGCAGTCGCGGCTGAAGGTGCCGGTCGAGCAGCGGAATTCGCGCGGCCCGGGTGTGACCGCCGTACGGCTGTTCACGCCGTCGGGGCCGATCGCGCTGACGCGGCCGGACGGCGCGGTCGCGACGTTCAGCGTGCCGGGTCAGCCGGACCGGCCGGTGGCGCTGAAGCGGCGTACGACGTCCGAGCTGTTGAGCGAAGAGCTGCGGCGGCTCGATCCGGACGACGTGTACGCACACACGCTGGCGTGCATGGTCGAGCGGGACCAGATGCCCGCCGCGAAGAAGACGGTCGACGCGACGGCGCGGAAGTCCACGGCGGCGAGCGTGACCGCGGCAGGCAAGAAGGTGGTCGCGGCCCAGAAGAGCCCGGCCCAGAAGAAGCCGGCCGCGAAGAAGGCCGTTGCCAAGAAGACGGCCAAGCGGACCGCCGCGAAGAAGACGGTTGCCAAGAAAGCGGCCAAGAAGACTGGTGCGACCAAGAAGGTTGCCGGAAGCAAGCGGGTGGCCAAGCGATGACCGTCGATCCGGAACTGCTGATCCATTCTGATGCCGACGACCTGGCGTTCTCGGTGGCGTCCCGGTTCATCACGGCCATCGCCGACGCGCAGAGCACCGGCGGGGTCGCGCAGGTCGTGCTCACCGGCGGGCGGGTGGCCGCGGTCGTGTACCGCGCGGTCGCCGAGTCGCCGGCGCGGGTCGAGGTCGACTGGCGGCGGGTCGAGTTCTGGTGGGGCGACGAGCGGTTCCTGCCGGACGGCGACGCCGAGCGCAACGAGACGCAGGCACGGGAGGCGTTGCTGTCGGTCCTGGATGTCGACCCGGCGCGGGTGCATCCGATGGCCGCCGATTCCGGTCAGGGCGCGGAGGCCGCCGCCGCGGCGTACGCGTCCGAGCTGGAGGCGGCGGGTTCGCCGACGTTCGACGTGCTGATGCTCGGAGTCGGTCCGGACGGACATGTGGCGTCGCTCTTCCCCGGGTATCCGCAGATCGAGGTCACGGACACGGCGGCGGTCGCTGTGCACGACTCGCCGAAGCCACCGCCGACCCGGATCTCGCTGACCCTGCCGCTGCTCAACCGGGCCCGTGAGGTCTGGTTCGTGGTGGCAGGCGACGACAAGGCCGACGCGGTTGCGACCGCTCTGGCCGAGGGCGACGTCCCCGCCGCCCGCCCGAAGGGCGAGAACCGCACCCTGTGGCTCCTCGACGAGGCCGCAGCGTCGAAGCTGACCTAGCTCGCACCCTATGGTTGGTCGCTGAGGGGGCTGCACAGCGACCGACCAGGAGCTAGCAGCATGAAGAAGACCATCGCGGTGGTGGCGAGCATCCTGCTCGCCGCCACCGTTTTTGTTGCCACGTCAGACAATCCCGTCCAGGCAGCCACACCGGTGCTGATGGGGGTGCACGACGACGTCGCCCCGAAGGACCTGGCCAAGCGCTACCCCGGCGTGAAGGCGACGCGAGAGTTCGTCAACGGTGTTCAGGGCACGAAGGTCGACCTGCGGAAGAAGTACGCCGGGGTCGCGAAGGCTTCCTGGGCTGCCGGTCTGATCCCGTTCGTCAGCATCAAGACCGCGCCGGGGCCGACCGGCGCCGGCGCGTACGACGCACGGTTCCGCGAGCTCGCGCAGTGGCTGGCCGAGCAGCCCGGCACCTACTTCATCTGGTACCACGAGCCCGAGAACGACATGGACGGCGCCACCTTCGCGAAGGCCTTCAAGCGCGTCCGCGACGTGATGAAGGCGGCGAACCCGCAGGTGAAGGTCGGCTACTCCGCGATGGCGTACCAGTGGAACAACCAGCCGCGGACCAAGGATCCGGCGCCGTGGCGGGTCGAAGCGGACTTCTACGGCGCCGACACGTACTCCGGCGGCACCCAACCGGCGACCGCGATCATCAGCGAGCACAAGGGCCACGCGCGCTGGTACCGCGAACTCGTGCAGAAGACGCCTGGTGCGGCCGCGAAGTGGGGCCTGACCGAGCGCGGGTTCAAGGGCACCAAGAGCGATCAGGCCCGGGCGAACGAGATCGACCGCGAGACGGCGTACCTCGACCAGCTGCCGGCGGGATCGCGGCCGTCGTTCTACCTGTACTGGAACACGAAGGGCACCGAGGGCGATCCCGATCTCGTCAACGGCCCGAAGGCGCGGGCGGCGGTGGCGCGGATGGTCGCGAAGCTTGGTTGACGGGTTCGGTGAGCGCCGAAGCGCCCGGGTGACAGACTCGGGGTATGACTTTCCGTGAATTGCATGCCGGTCGTTTCGTGATGCCGAATGCGTGGGACGCCGGCAGCGCGGTGATCCTCGCCGCAGCCGGGTTCCCGGCGATCGCGACGACGAGTGCGGGGATCGCGTTCTCGCTGGCGAAGGGCGATCACACGCTGCCCGACGGTGCGCCGGCGGTGTCGCGGGAGGCGATGTTCGAGCGGGTGCGGGAGATCGCGGCGGCCAGCGCCGTACCGGTCAACGGGGACCTCGAGGACGGGTACGGCGCCGAGCCGGCCCGGGTCGCCGAGACGATCACACTGGCCCGCGAGGCCGGGCTGGCCGGCGGGAACATCGAGGACTACGACGGCAGGGAGTTGTACGACGCCGCGCTGGCGGTCGAGCGGATCGTCGCGGCGCGCGAGGCGGCGGGGTCCGAGTTCGTCCTGACGGCGCGGACCGACGGGCAGTTGCTGCGTACGCCGACGTCGCTCGCGGACTCGATCGATCGTGCGAACCGCTTCCGCGCGGCGGGTGCGGACTGTCTGTACGTGCCCGGGGCGAACAGTCTGGACGCGATCCGCACGCTGGCGGAGGAGATCGACGGGCCGCTCAACGTGGTGATCGGGCTCGGTACCTCGACGCTGACCGTCGCCGATCTGCAGTCGGTCGGGGTGACGCGGATCAGCCTCGGCGGGAGTATCGCGCGGGCGGCGCTCGGGTTCGTCCGCCGGAGCGCGGAGGAGCTGGCGACGAAGGGCACGATCACGTTCGCCGCCGACCAGATCCCACAGGCTGACCTGAACCTGCTGTTCGCGCGATCATCCAGGGGTGAGCACTAGAGCGGTGGCGATGGCCCACGGCATCGTGGGCTTCACCACCTGCGTCTGCCTGATCGTCTTCTTCGCCGCCGGCGGTCCCTTCGGCACCATCAACGACTTCGGCAACGCCCTCTTCGGCGTCGTCAGCTTTGCCCTGGCGTGGCTCCTTCGCCCCGCGGCATCCTGGCTGTCCGGAGTGCTGGTGAGTCTTGCCGGACTCGGCGCGGCGTTGACGATCGTGGGCACGGTGCTCGTGGTCAGCAACATCACCGGGTACTACCTGGCCGGCTTGTGGTCGAGTTCCGGGTTCGGGCTGATCGGGATCTGGCTGGTCGGGATCAGCCGCCCGGCCGCAGCGCGGATGCGTCGGGCTGGGTTGATCGCAGGCGCGGTGATGGTGCTCGGGCTCGTCGGCGTACCTGGCATCTTCAGGGGACTCGACATCCTGGAGATCGCTCCGGCGTGGACCTACCTGGCCGACCTCAGCTGGGCCGGGACGTATCTGCTCTTCCCGGCCTGGAGCCTAGGACTGGCCTGGCAGCACCGTCCCGAACGCGTCGGCTAGCGGCGGGAACATCCCGCGCACATCTCCCCCGCTCACCCAGATCCCGATCGCCAGCGCAGCAGTTGCCTCCAGCAACTTCGCCCGCACCAACCCACCCGCGGCCACCGGCACACACCCGAGGTCCCGCACCAGCTCGGCGACGACCTCCACCCCGTCATCGCCACAGATCGGCACACCCAGCCCGGCCGGCGGGTTCCGCCAGACCGAATCCGCCGCGAGGTTGAACGCCTTCACCACCCGCACCTCCGGGACCGCCCGGCTGATCGCCTCGGCCGTCGCCGGCTGCGCCAACGTGAAATCCCTGTGGTCCAAGGCATTCGTGCAGTCGATCACCGTCCGGCCGGCCGGCACCATCCGCGCGACGTCGACCGCCACCTCGGCCGGTACGCCGAGCAGCACCACCTCGCCGTACGCCGCTGCCTCCGCCAACGATCCCGCCACCGCACCGATCCGCTTGGCGACCTCCCCGGCCCGGCCCGCATCGCGGCCGCCCACCATCACGTCGTGCCCGGCCCTGACCCACTGACCGGCGAGCGCTTCGGTCATCAATCCGTTGCCCAGTGTTCCTATTCGCATGGTCCGACGGTAGACAGTTCGATGCGCACCTTCCGGTGTCTATGCTGGCCCGATGGCAGCCGTCAAGCAGTTCCAGGTCACCTTCGATTGCGCGGATCCGGAGCGCGTCGCTCGCTTCTGGTGCGAGGTGCTGGGGTACGTCGTACCGCCGCCGCCCGAGGGCTTCGCCGACTGGGGCGAGTTCGATCGATCGTTGCCGGCGGAGAGTCAGGGCTCGGCGTTCGCGTGCATCGACCCCACGGGTGTCGGCCCGCGACTGTTCTTCCAGCGCGTCCCCGAGGGGAAGGTCGTGAAGAACCGGGTGCATCTCGACGTACGCGTCGGCACCGGGCTCGTGCGTGAGGAGCGGCTTGCCGTCCTCGAGGCCGAATGCGTTCGCCTGGAAGCGCTCGGCGCGACGCGTGGGCTCCTGCTGCGGTACGACGGCGTCAACGAGTCGTGCCAGAACATGCAGGACATCGAGGGCAACGAATTCTGTCTCGATTGATCGATAGGCACCACCTGGTGCGCATCGGCCGACGCACAATGGACAGGTGGAGCCGAGATTCTTCTCCGACTGTCAGGCGCGGGTCGCCGCCGACCTGATCAGCGGTCGCTGGCCGATGGTGGTGCTGTACTCGCTCGCCCACGGCGCCGCCCGCCCTGGTGACCTGCGCCGGCAGATCGGCGGCATCAGCCAGAAGGTCCTCACCGAGACGCTGCGCCGCCTCGAGCACAACGGCCTGGTCGAGCGCCGGCGGTACGCCGAAGCGCCGCCGCGGGTCGAGTACTCGCTGACGACCGCGGGCAAGGACCTGCTGGTCCCGATCCGGGCGCTGGGCGACTGGGCCGCTGTTTACGCCGACCAGGTCCCGACCGAAAGCAAACCGTAAACGCCTCCAGGCACAGTGATCGAGTCATCCAAACTGGAGGTTCTGATCATGTTCACGTTGCAGCAGGTCGTCGATGCCCCGCCCGCCGAGGTCGTCCGCGCGTTCACCGAGGCCGAGCCGTTCGCGGCCTGGTTCCTCGCCGAAGGTTTCACCACCCCGTCCGACCGCGTCGCGCTCGACGTCCGGCCCGGCGGCCTGATCTCGGCCGTCTTCGTCGGCGAAGGCGGCGTCGAGGTGCCGTTCACCCTCCGGTACGGCGAGCTGGATCTGCCGCATCACCTGGTCCTGCACTTCGACGACCCGGCCGAGGAGATCACCGTCGACCTGACCGAACTGCCCGGTGGCAAGACCCAGCTCGACTACCGCAGCGTCGGTCTCACGGACGAACAGCAGGTCCCGATCAAGCCTGGCGTCGCCACCATGCTCAACCACCTGGCGACGTACTTCAGTCGATGAACCCCTTGTACACGCCCGGCATCGGCCCGCGTCGCGGCAGCACGCCGGCTCCTCCGCCCGGTCCAGCCAGCCCCGGTCCGGGCGGGTCGCCGCCGCCTGCCTGGTCGTCGTACGGCTCGCCTCCAGTCGCTCCGAGCAGTCGCCGGGTCAGCGCATCACGCGACGACAGCAGCTCGGCGACCGCAGCTCGGAGGTGATCAGCTGCCGGCGCCTCTCCCGCCTCGGCAGCGAGCAGCACAGTCCGCCGTACCAGCTCTTTCATGAACGACGCCGTCGTACCCGCCGTCTGCTCCACGATCTCGTCCACCAACTCAGCGGACAGCTCCAGCCCCGGCCCGTAAAGCCGTAGCAGCCGCCCTCGTCCATCGGCGTCCGGCAGTGGCACCTCGACCGCCATGTCGACCCGACCGGGCCGCTGCATCAGCGCGGGCTCCAGCAGGTCCGCCCGGTTCGTGGTCAGCAGGAACGCCACATCCGCGTCCTGCGCCAGTCCGTCCATCTCGTTCAGCACCTGGAACAGCAGCGGATTCTCGGCGCCGTGCGAGTAGTCCCGCGCCTCGGCCACCAGATCGCAGTCCTCGAGTACCACGAGCGCCGGCTGCAGCATCCGCGCCAGCGCGCACGCCTGGGAGATGAAGTGGATGCTGGTCCCCGCGAGCAGCACAACGGTGAACTCGGGCAACTGCGACAGTACATACCGTATGGTATGGGTCTTTCCGGTGCCGGGCGGGCCGTAGAGCAGAACGCCCCGCCGCAGGTGCTGACCCGCCGCCAGCAGCGTCTCCCGATGCGCGGCGATCCCGACGACCTCCCGCTCGATCCGCTCCAGCACACCGTCGGGCAGTACGACGTCCGCGCGCGTGATCCCCGGCCGCGGATGCAACCGGAACGGCCCCACCCCCTGGCCGAACTCGTGCCCCTCGAACGACATCACCTTGCCCCGGAACACGTTGTGCTCCCGGATCAGCCCCGGCAGCGCCCCGAGGAAACGGTCGCCCGCCGCCTTCTCCACCGCGAGCACCTCGAGATCGACGCTCCCCCGCCCGTACTGCGGATTGGCCGCCCGCAGCAGAGCGACGTACCGGTCATCGCCCCGCACGCCCAGGTAGAACCCGAACGCGACGCAGTCCATGTCCTCGTCCACATCGATCTGCAAGCGCTGATAGTCGACCGCCCCGATCCCGAACCGGTCGTACTCCGCCAGCTCCAGGAGCTCGCCGAGCGAGTGGTGACCGCGGTTGGACCCCGCCAGCCCGACCACCTGGAACGAGTCGAACCACGCTTCGATCGCCCGCTGCACGTTCGGCAGGTCGTACGGCGGGAAGCTCGCCGACACCACCGGCACCTGCTCGGGGTCGACGCCGAGATGCGCCCGGAGCCGGTCCCGCAGGCTCTCCCGGCTGCTCCGCGGCGCGCCCTGCTGCATCCGCTCCAGGAAGCGCGTGAACAGCCGCGCGAACTCGTCGACCTCTGCCCCGTCGGCAGACACGGTGTCAGACATCTGGCGGTACCTCCTCGTCGTCGTTCCGGACCTATCCGGAGGGTCCTCCGCAACGGCGGATAGGATCTTCACCATGACAGCTTCCGAGTCCACCGACCGTCCGTACGGCGCCTTCCCGGTACGGATCGGTCTGCAGGTCCAGCCCCAGCACGCCCAGTACGCCGACATCCGGCGTACCGTCGCCGCGGCCGAGGAGATCGGCGTCGACGTGGTGTTCAACTGGGACCACTTCTATCCGCTCAGCGGTGAGCCCGAGGGCCTGCACTTCGAGTGCTGGACCATGCTGGCCGCCTGGGCCGAGGCGACCGAGCGGGTCGAGATCGGCGCCCTGGTCACCTGCAACTCCTACCGCAACCCCGACCTGCTGGCCGACATGGCCCGCACGGTCGACCACATCAGCGACGGCCGGCTGATCTTCGGCATCGGCTCCGGCTGGTTCGAGAAGGACTACGACGAGTACGGCTACGACTTCGGTACGGCGGGCGGCCGGCTGGACGCGCTCGGCGAGGCACTGCCGCGGATCGAGCAGCGCTGGACCAAGCTCAACCCGCAGCCGACCCGGGACATCCCGGTGCTGATCGGCGGCGGCGGCGAGAAGAAGACGCTGAAGCTGGTCGCGCAGCACGCGAACATCTGGCACGGCTTCGGTGACGCCGAGACGATCGCGCACAAGCACGCCGTCCTGGACGAGCACTGCAAGACGATCGGCCGCGACCCGGGCGAGATCGAGCGCTCGGTCGGCGTCGGCGACAAGGAGCCCGAGGACGTCGGCAAGCAGTTGCTCGACGTCGGCACCCGCCTCTTCACGGTCCACGCCTCCGGCCCCGACTACGACCTCGGCCTCCTCCGCGAGTGGGTCAGCTGGCGCGACGAGGTCAACGCCAAGTAGCACCTTGGGCACCCGCCAACCACCGGCGCCGACCGGAAACGGTTGGTGGGTGCCCAAAGCCGGGGGCAGGTTAGGATTTCGGGCATGTCTACGTTGCCTGGGAATGGTTCGGTGCGGGCGATCACCCGATGGGGTGAGGACGTCATGCATCGGGTCAACAAGCCTGTGACCGACTTCGGGGACGAGCTGCAGACGCTGGTCGCCGACATGGTCGCGACGATGAACGCGGCCGAAGGCGTCGGCCTGGCGGCGAACCAGGTCGGCGTCGACCTGCAGGTGTTCGTGTTCGACTGCCCCGACAAGGAGGGCAACCGGGTGCAGGGCGTGGTCTGCAACCCGACGGTCGAGGTGCCCGAGGGCAAGGACCGCAACCTGGACGAGGGCGACGAGGGTTGCCTGTCGCTGCCCGGAGCGTTCACCAAGTGCGCCCGCCCCGACTTCGCCAAGGTCACCGGGGTCGACCAGCACGGCGAGCCGGTCAGCTTCGAGGGCAACGGCCTGCTGGCCCGCTGCCTCCAGCACGAGACCGACCACACGCAGGGCATGGTGTTCGGCGACCGCCTGTCCCGCAAGTACAAGAAGCGCCTGTTCGCCGAGGCCGAGGAGTTCGCGCCGGACTACCCGTCCGACTGGCCGGTCTCCCCGATGGTCGAGCACGAGGACGACCACGAGGACGACCACGAGGACACCCCCGCCACCTGAGCTACCAGCGGGCCTTCTCCAGGTCGATCTCG
Source organism: Kribbella sp. NPDC051586 (assembly GCF_044453965.1). Lineage (NCBI taxonomy): Bacteria > Bacillati > Actinomycetota > Actinomycetes > Propionibacteriales > Kribbellaceae > Kribbella > Kribbella sp. NPDC051586. Next base: position 107,582 of record NZ_JBITDF010000002.1, read on the forward strand.
TCGACCGTCTGGGCCGGGGTCTGACCGGTGGTGTCGAGCCACAGGCCCCGGCGCGGAACCTCGTCGAGGCCCGCCATCAGTGCGCGGACGCCCTCCTCGACCGAGGGTCCCCAGTCCCGGTACGCATTGTTGCCGCCGCGCCCGATCTCCCGCTCGACGATCGATTCGACCGACGGCACGAGTACGACCAGGTACGGGTCGACGCCCCGCAGCCGCGAGAACCATCGCTCGACGTGCTCGCCCAGCACGATGTCGCTGCAGACGAAGTCGAATCCGTTGTCGGCATAGTGCTGTGCCACGAGTGCGCTCGCGGCGTACCGCAGCTCGAGCTGCCGGACGGCCTCCGCGGACGGCTCCGGCGTCATGATCTCGGCTCCGGCGACGACGCCGCGGTAGAACACGTCGCCGTCGAGGGTTGCCGCGGGCGGGCCCATCCTTGCTGCGAGCAATGGTGCGATCGTGGACTTCCCGGCCGCCTGCATCCCCGTCACGAGGACTACCTTCGGTCTGCTCTCCATGCCTTCCGTGCCTCCGCCGTCAGCGAGTAGATGGTGGCGTCGAACGGTACGCCGTCCTCCTCCAGCACCGCCTCGTGATCGAAGCTCATCCCGAGCCGGCGCATGACCGCGATGCTACGGACGTTCGGGGTATCGGTCACCGCAATAATGCGCGGGAGGCCGAACGTCGTGAATCCGTGCTCGATCCAGGAGGCCGCCGCCTCGGCACCAGGCGTTCCGTCGTACGCATGGCGCCTCCTCAGGGTCGAGTGGCGTAGAACGCGACTGCTGCCGAGGATGCCACGTTGAGGGAGTCGACGCCGCCGGCCATCGGGATGCGCACGGTCAGGTCGGCCTGTTCGAGCACGTGCGGTTTGAGGCCGTGACCTTCGGTGCCGAAGATCAGCGCGAGCTTCTCGTCCTTGCGGCCGGCAAGCTCGTCGAGCGTGATCGAGTCGTCGGCCAGCGCCATCGCGGCGGCGACGTACCCGTTGTCCTGGAGGAGTCGCAGGTCGCCGGGCCAGTCCTGCAGACGCGTCCACGGCACCTGGAAGACGGTGCCCATCGAGACCTTGATCGACCGCCGGTAGAGCGGGTCGGCGCAGGTCGGCGTCACCAGCACGAGACCGACACCCAGCGCCGCCGCGGCCCGGAACCCGGCGCCGACGTTGGTGTGGTCAACGATGTCGTCGAAGATCGCGATCCGTCGTACGCCGTCGGTCAAGAGCTCTGCGAGGGGTACGGCGGCGCGGCGCTTGTACGACGCGAGCGCGCCGCGGTGCACGTGGAATCCGGTGACCTGCTCGGCCAGCTCCTCCGACACGACGTACACCGGCCTGTCCGGCCATTTCGCCAGGACGTCCTGCAAAGAGTCCAGCCAGCGCGGCGCGAGCAGGAACGACCGCGGCTCGAACCCGGCGTCCGCGGCCCGCCGGATCACTTTGTCGCCCTCGGCAATGAACAGCCCGTGCTCCTCCTCGAGCAACCGACGGAGACTGACCTCGCGCAACTTCACATAGTCGGCCAGCCGCTCGTCCGCGGCGTCGTCGACCGCGACCAGCGTCACACCGACCCACCGCCACGTGCCTGGGCGGCCACCTCGACCACGTTGCCCACGACAACGATTGCTGGTGCGCCGACGCCCGCGTCCGCCATCGCCGCCGCGATCCCGGCCAGGTCCGAGGTCACCATCCGTTGCCCCGGCAACGTTCCGTCGGCGATCGCGGCCGCCGGTGTGTCGGCCGGCCGGCCGGCCGCGATCAACCGCTCGGTGATCGCCGGCAGGTTCTCGACCGCCATCAGCAGGACCAGTGTCCCGTGCAGCTGCGCCAGCGCGTCCCAGTTGATCAGCGAGTCCGGGTGCGACGGAGGGATGTGGCCCGACACCACCGTGAACTCGTGCGTCACCCCGCGATGCGTGACCGGGATCCCCGACACCGCCGGCACCGAGATCGAGCTCGTGATCCCCGGCACGACGGTCCACGGCACCCCGGCCGCGGCGCACGCGAGCGCCTCCTCGAACCCGCGGCCGAACACGTACGGATCGCCGCCCTTGAGCCGTACGACGACCTTCCGGGCCTGTCCGCGCTCGACCAGGATCCGGTTGATCTCCTCCTGCTGCGCAGCCCGCCCGCGCGGCAACTTCGCCGCGTCGAACAGCTCCACGTCAGGGTGCAGCTCGTCCAGCAACTGCTGCGGGGCCAATCGATCCGCGACCACCACGTCGGCCTCGGCCAGCAGTCGCCGCCCGCGGACCGTGATCAGGTCCGGATCGCCCGGCCCACCGCCGACCAGGTACACCCCCGGTCGCCGATCCACGTCCCGTGCGGCCAGCTCCCCGGTCCGCAGCCCTTCGAGGATCGCGTCCCGGACGGCGGCCGACTTCCGGTGGTCGCCCCCGCCGAGGACGCCGATCGTCACGTTGTCGTGCTGCCCGGACGCGGGCGTCCACGCGGTCGCCCGCGAACGGTCGTCGGAACGCACGCAGAAGATCCGCCGCTCCTCGGCCTCCGCCGACACCTGATCGTTGACCGAGGCATCGTCCGTCGCCACCACGACGTACCAGGCGCCGTCGAGATCGCCTTCCTGGTACCCGCGCTCGATCCAGGTCAGCGAGGAGTTGCCCAGCAGGCCCTCGATCGTCGGTGTGACCGACGGTGAGATCAGGTCGACGTGCGCGCCGGACTCGAGCAGCCGCGGCAGCCGGCGCTGGGCGACACCGCCACCGCCGACGACGACCACGCGCCGGCCCTCGAGGACGAGACCGGACAGGTACTGATGCGTCACTGACCGATCCCCGCGTCCTCGAACGTGGCCATCTCGGCGAGCGCACGCACCGCGCAGGTCAGGATCGGGTACGCAAGCACCGCACCGGTCCCCTCACCCAGCCTCAGGTCGAGGTCGACCAGCGGCTGCAGTCCGAGCCGCTTCAGCGCGACCGCGTGACCGGGCTCTGCCGACCGGTGACCGGCGACGCAGTAGTCGATGGCGGCTGGGTGGAACGCCTGCGCCACGAGCGCGGCCGCACCGGCGATGACGCCGTCGAGGATGACCGGTGTGCGGTTGGCCGCGGCGCCGAGGATGTAGCCGGCCAGGGCGGCGTGCTCGAGGCCGCCGTACGCCTGGAGTGCCTTGAGCGGGTCGGCCGAGGGTACGTCGTGGAGCGCGAGCACGTCCCGTACGACGGAGGTTTTGTGGGCGAGGGCGGCGTCGTCGATGCCGGTCCCGCGGCCGGTGACCGCGTCGGCGGTCGCCCCGGTGAAGGTCGCGATCAATGCGGCGGAGGCGGTCGTGTTGGCGATGCCCATGTCGCCGGTCAGGAGGCAGCGGTACCCCTCTTGGACCAGCTTGTCCGCGAGGTCGAACCCGACCGCGATCGCCGTACGCGCCTCGTCCTCGGTCAGAGCGTCGGTCTGGGAGAGGTCGCGGGTGCCCCGGCGGACCTTGGCGTGGACGATGTCCAGCTGGTCCACCGGCGTCGCCACGCCGACGTCCACCACCCGTACATCGACTCCGTTGTTGGCTGCGAAGGCGTTCACGGCGGCGCCACCGGCGGCGAAGTTCGCGAGCATGGCGGCGGTGACTTCCTGCGGCCACGGCGAGACGTTCTGCGCGTGTACGCCGTGATCGGCCGCGAAGACCGTCACCACGGCCGGCTGCGGCACCTGCGGCGGGCAGGTCCCGGTCATCCCGGCCACCCGCACCGACAGCTCCTCGAGCACACCGAGCGACCCGGCCGGCTTGGTCAGCTGCGCGTGCCGCTCCCCGGCCGCCCGCATCGCTCCCGAATCCGCCGGCGCAATCCGCCCGAGGTACCCCTCCAGCGCGCCGTCCATCCCGCCGTCCATCCCAGCCTCCATCAGTTCCCGTCCACCGGTCCGGCCGACGGTCCCGTCGTACCGCTCCGATCTTCGCATCCCCGATCGGGTGCCCTGGGGTGGCCCGGCGGGATCTGGACAGTAATGTCGGAATCACCACACGTCGCGAGATCCCGGAGGATCACAGATGTCGCTCGATCGTCCCGTCGCACCGGACCCGTACGAACTGCTCCCGAAGGCTGGTTCGTTCACCGTCACCAGCACCGACGTCGCCGACGGCGAGCCGCTGTCCGACGACCATGCGTTCGCCGGCGGGAACACCTCGCCGCAGCTCAGCTGGTCCGGGTTCCCCGCGGAGACCAAGGCCTTCGTCGTCACCTGCTACGACCCCGACGCGCCGATCGTCTCCGGCTTCTGGCACTGGGTCCTGGTCAACCTCCCGGCGACCGTCACCGAGCTCCCGAGCGGCGCCGGCACGACCGAGCGCCTCGACAACGGCGCCTTCCACGTCCGCAACGACTTCGGCGCCAAGAGCTTCGGCGGCGCTGCCCCGCCGGCCGGCGACCAGGTCCACCGCTACTACTTCGTCGTCCACGCCATCGACGTGGAGGCCCTCGACGTCGACTCCGACGCGTCCCCGGCCGTGGTCGGCTTCAACCTGGCCTTCCACACGCTGGCGCGGGCGATCCTCACCCCGACGTACAAGATCGCGGAGTGAGGTTGTGGGAGCCGCCTCGTCGGAGGCGGCTCCCCACGGTCAGCTGAGCGGAGGCCTACGGCGCTCGGCGGCTGCGAGGTCGGCTGCCTCCTGTCCGCTCCACTGTGTTCTGCCCGCGCCGGAGAGTTCTTCGCGTACGTCGGTCCACCGGGCGGTGAGCGCGAACAGTACGACGGTGTCGAGCGCGATCATCAGCAACGACCAGACGGGGTAGGCGCCGAGCCAGGCGATCTGCGTGACCGCATGCAGGCAGACCAGCACGATGGCCGCGATCCTGGCCCACGTCTGCGCCGTGAGCAGTGCGGCGCCGACACCCATCAAGAGCAGTCCGAACACCACCAGCGTCCATCCCCAGGCGGTCACGTCGACGATGACGAGTTGTTCCCGGGCGATCGCCACGCGCTCGTCGGAGACCAGCGCGATGAATCCTTCGAAGACGTTGACCAAACCGGTCATCATGAGCAGCGCGCCGGCGAACACGACGATCCCGGTCATGGCCGCCCGGCCCCTTTCGCAGCCATCCTGCATCTCCTCTCGTGCGGCGCCGCCTGCTGAACCAGCGGCACCTGGCACCTGGATGCTGACCCAGCAGCCGCCGGTGCGCCTCCCCCGACGCGGATGAGGACGGTTCTGTCCCGTCAGAGGGCCGCGACGTAGACCCAGCGGCCGCCTTCACGCGTGAAGGTGCTGTTCTCCTGCTGGACGCCCGGCTTGCCGGCGGTGGTGTAGTGGGCGCGGAACTCGACGGTGCCCTCCGTGTGGAACGGGCTGCCGCCGGTCGTGCCGAGGATCTCCAGGCCGGTCCACTCCCGACCAGGTGGGAATTCGATACTCGCCGGTCGGGTCGTCAGGGACCACGTCTGCTGGAGGTACGGCGCGTCGTGCATGACGAATGCGGCGTACCGGGAACGCATCAGCTGCTCAGCGGTCGAGGCGGTTGCCTCGCCACGGTGGAGCGGACCGCAGCAGGCGGCGTACGGCGCATCCTGACCGCACGGACAGGTCGAGAGGGCTGGCATGGAGCGATTGTCGCCGATCGGTCGGCCGCTGGCGTGATCTACTCCGACGATGACGCTGACGGAGGCTGCGCGGTGGCGGCGGGTGATGGTGCGGCCGGTGCTCGAGTCGTTCGCTCGCGCCGACGGCGTGGACGCGGTGATGATGAGCGGATCGTCCGCCCGCGGTGACGCCGACCAATGGTCGGATGTCGAGGTCGGCGTGTTCTGGCAGCGGCCGCCTTCTGAGCGGGAGCGCCTAGCTGCTGCCGAGCTCGCAGGGGCGGTCGACGTTCGCCTGGTGTCGGACGTCGAGGCGCCGCCGCCCTGGTACGACCACCTCTACCTGCGTGAAGCCCGTCCGAATGGCCTGATGATCGAGGTCGCGCACATGCTGACCACCGACGTCGAGAGCGCGCTGGACGGCGTACTCGTGTCCGGCCGCCCCGACGATGCCGGGATGGTCCTGATCAAAGGCATCCTCGACGGGCGTGATCCGATCGGCCCGCGGGCCGAGCTCGTCGCCGAGTGGAAGGAGCGCGCAGCGGCGTACCCGCGGGACCTCGCGATCGCCGTCGTGCAGCACAACGGGAACATCGAGAAGTTCTGGCGCTTGCGGATGCTCGTCGACCGCGACAACCCGTTCCTCCTGGCCCGCGAGTTCGTCCGCATCGCCGGCCAGCTGCTCATCGTCCTGCACGCCCTCAACGGCCAGTACTGCGGAGCGCACCCCCTCTCCTTCAAACGCCTCGACACGATCGAACGCGATCTGAGCCTGGCGCCACCGTCCCTCGCGTCCCGCCTCCGCGCAGTCTTCACCGAGCCCGCCACCGAAGGCGCCCAAGTCCTGCGGGACCTCGTCGAGGAAACCTTCGACCTGGTCGAATGCCATCTGCCCGAGGTCGACGTCAACCTCCTGCGCACCACGTTCCGCAGCAGCCGCAAGCCCCTCGACTCACCGGACTGAGACCTGCGGGTCCTTCACCGGCATGCTCGCGACCTCCGCCTCCAGAGCGTCGTACTGCGTCGCGCTCAGCGACTCGGCCAGCACCACGCTGACGCGACCGCCCTTCCGTCCCCACGCGCCCGCGATCCTGCCGTCGACCAGCAAACCGTTCGGGTGGAAGGTGTCGGCGGCTGGGGTCAGCTCGCGGAGGCCGGGGGCGATGAAGCGGGCGTCGCGATCACGACCGAACAGCCGGAGGTCCGATGCAACCAGCAACCTGACCCCACGCGGCGACGGCGCCGACCGCAGGCCCTCCTCATCCGCCGCGAGGATCCACCCGGCGGCACCGTCGAAATCGACCTCGACCAGCTCGCCGGCCAGCAAGCCCCAGACCACGCGAGCGTCAGCGGGCGACAACCCCGACCACCACGAGAACGCCTTCGGCGTGGTGGGTCCGAAACAATGCACATGCCGTCGGCACAGCTCCACCCGCGCCTCGGCCAGGTCGATCGTCGGCCGCGGCACCTCCCGCGCCCACAGCGACGACGTGTCCCATCGCACCGCGATCCGCCCACTCGCACACGCCTCGCGCAGTTCGCGCCCCCATCCACCGCGCCGTTCACGACCGTCCAACATCGCGCACACCCGCTCCGCGACCACGTCGATCCGGCGTACTGCGTCCGCGTCGAGCGGCAAACGTCCCAGTGTGAACACCCCGAAATCCGTTGCCGGAAGCACGTAGACCGCGGCCCGCGGACTGTAGGTCTGGATCAGCGCGGGATGTTCCCAGTCCGACGGCACGCACTCCGACATCCGGGCGTGCAGCCCGAGCAGCGCGTCGCGGGGCGCGGTGTCCTGCAGACCGACGTACGCCGCCTCCGCGTGCGAGCCCGCCGGCAGCCGATCGACGAGGTGATTCACCTGCAGGCGGTAGGCGACGGCTTGCTCCCGCGTGATCATGACTGCGACCGTACGCGGAAAAGACGACACTTCGTGGCTTAGTTACGCCGGACCGTCGCGAGCCAGCCCGGAGCTCCGTTCGCATGCATCCGTGTCCCGATCCTGGTCGCTTCGACGTTGCCCAGCGTCCAACCGGAGTCCGCGTCGAAGGCGGTGTGCAAATCGACTTGGCTGATCGGATGCGGAACGTCGTCGGGGTCTGCGTCGCTGAAGCACAGCACGTAGAGCGTTGCGCCTGGTTTGGCGGCCGACGCCAGACTCACGACGTACTGCGCACGCTCTCCCGCATCGAAGGTGTGGAAGAGACCGCTGTCGAGAATCGTGTCGAAGGTCCGGCCCAAGTCTCCGAGTCGCAGCGCGTCCGCGGCAACGAACTCGGCCTCGACGCCACGCTCGGCCGCCTTCTCCCGGGCCCGCGCCAACGCTGTCTCGGCGACGTCGAACCCCAGCACCGGAACACCGCTCGAAGCGATGAGCACGGCGTTGTCGCCACTCCCGCAGCCCGCGTCGAGGACCGATCCCGTGAAGGCGCCGTCGGACACCAGTCGCACGACCGCCGGCTGCGGCCTGCCGAGCTCCCACGGGGCAGGACCGTTGGAGTACGACTCGTTCCACGGACGGCCCGCCATCCGCTCGTGACTGGTCGGTTGCCGCGTGCCGTACGGATCGTCGGACATCGTCGTACCCTTCGTGGCCTAGAGGTGTCCTCCCATGCTTACCGCACCTGAAGGGTTGATGCAGATGCTCCGGACCGCGCGGCTCGATCTGGTGGCGTTCGAGATGGAGCGGGATCTGGCCCCGTTGCATGCGATGTTCTCGGATCCGGAGTGGGCACGGGGCGGGTACATGACTCCGACGGCGACCGAGAGTGAGTCCCGGGAGCGCCTCGAGCGGGAGTTCGGCGGCAACGGCGGACGGACCTGGGTACTGCGGGTTCGGCCGGACGAGACCGCTGTCGGGGTGATCGGGGTGTTCTCGGACCAGGGCAGCTCGATCCGCGGGATGAGCTGGTACCTGCGGCGCGACAGGTGGGGCGCCGGGCTGATGAGCGAGGCGGCGCGTACGGTCGTCGGTCACCTGCTCGAGCAGCCGTCCATCACCGGCGTGGAGGCGTGGATCGACTCGCGGAACGTACGCTCGATCGCCGTCGCACGGCACGCGGAGCTCGACCTCGTCGGGCGGTTGCCTCGGACGCACGACGGCGAGATCGCCCAGTCGGTCGTGATGGGCCGCGCGGCGGAACCAGCGGATCCGATCACGTTCGGGATCATGCCGGTGCTGGAGGTCCGCGACCTCGCCGCCACAGTGCGCGTGCTGACCGGGTTGCTCGGCCTGCAGGTCCGCTTCGAACTCGACAACCTCGTGCATCTGGGGTTCACCGAGTGGAACGGTCAGAGCGGGTTGGAGGTACGGCGTACGGCCGGGGATGTCTCGCCCGCGACGATCGCGTTCGAGGTCGGCGTACTCGTGGATCCTTTGTACGACGCGGCGATCGCGGCCGGCCTGGCTGATTCGACGGCGCCCGCTGATATGCCGTGGTACCGGCGTACGTTCACGCTGGCGCTGCCGGAGGGGCACCGGCTGACGATCTCGGGGCCGGTCAGCGGTATGTGAACACCATGAACGCGCCGATCGCGAGAGCCAGCGCGCACAGCACCGCGCCCACCGCGGCCAACGGCTTCCCACCTCGGCTGCCGATCATGCCCGCGATGGCGAGACCCAGGCCCGGCAGCGCGAGAGGGAAGGCGGCGTACTGGCGATAGCCCGTCATGTCGACCGGCAGGAACGGCGCCACCAAGGCCATGAGGCCGAGGACGAAGGCGAGCACACCCAGCAACGCGGAGCCCTTCGGCTGGGCGGCGGCCCGAGCCTGCGCTTGTGCCTGCGCCCGCCAGGCGGGATCGTTGGGTGCCTGCGCGTAGTCCGGCCAGAGGTGCTGCGGATACCCGGGGTTTGCCTGCTGGGGGTTGGCGTTGCGGTCCGGCTGGCCGTAGTTCATGGGAACTCCGTCTTCCACAGGATGGGGTCTCCTGCGCTGACGCGGCGACCCCGCGGCCGGTTCCCTCGGCTATTCCTGTTCGCGGAGCGGGAATGCCCGGATGATCACCGCGGTCGGCGTCCCGGTATCGGCTCTGGGCTCCGAGCCGACGAAGTCGTGGAGGACGCGGTGGAGGCGGGCGCGCAACTCGGCGAGCTCCCCGTCGGCCAGCGTCACCACCTCGCTGAAGGCGAAGTCCTCGTCCTCGGACGTCTTCGCGGCCAGCCAGCTCGCGTACGCGGAGTCCTCGAGCTCGCGGTTGAGCGTCGCCTGCTCGACCCGCATCCGCCGCCAGGGCTTCACCCGTCCCGCCCCACCCGGCACCGCCTCGATCAGTCCGAGCGCCTCCAGCCGCCGCAGGTGGAACGAGCACGACCCCGTGCTCTCCCCCAACTCCCGCGCCGCGACTGTCGACGTCGTCGTACCGTCCCGGTCGATCAGCTCCAGCAACGCCTCCCGCAGCGGGTGCGCGCGGACGACGTCGCGCCGGTTCGGCGTACTGCGCTGGTCGGCCATACCTGGCATCCTAAACCGTTCGCTTTGCAAAGCAGGAACTTTGCAGACTACTATCTTTGCATGCCGACGTTCATCCAGGGTCGCCTTGCGCGCCGCCTGCCCGAGCTGACCGACGAGGTACGGCGCGGCACGGCCCGGCGGATCACGGAGTACGGCGAGGAGATCCTGCACCGCCCGTGCCGGCCGGTCACCGAGTTCGGCGCGGCGCGATGGGGTGCGCTGATCGACGACATGTTCACCACGATGTGGATCGCCGAGGGCTGCGGCCTCGCCGCGAACCAGGTCGACGTCGACGCGCAACTGTTCGTCTACGACCTCACCGACGAGTACGGCGACCGCCACCTCGGCCACGCGTTCAACCCTCGGATCGAAGCCCCGACCGCCCTCTTCGGCACCCAGCCCGGCACCGAAGGCTGCCTCTCCATCCCCGGCGCCAACGCTCCACTCCCCCGCCCCACCCGAGCCACCCTCCACGCTCAAGACGTCGAAGGCCGCCCCTTCACAGTCGACGCGTCCGGCTACCTGGCCCGCTGCCTGATCCACGAAACCCAGCACCTGTCCGGCACGCTCTACGTCGACCACCTGCCGCCACCAGCCCACACCCAAGCCCTCAACCACTCAGCCACAAACCGCCCCGAAGTCCTCACCCAACGCCAAAACCGCCAGCAACAACTCACCAACCTCGACTAACCTCCACAGCCATGGACAATCACATTGAGGGTTTTGTCCCTGAAGGCTCTGGTGGCCACGCGCTCTTCTGGGCTTGCCGTTGAGCGATCAGTGGGGTGTTGGGATGGTGACGTCCTGGCGGAGGGCTTGGAGGACTTCTAGTTCTCGGTCGACTTCGCGGCGTTTGGATTCGAGGCGTTCGACTCCTTCGGCGAGGAGCTGCTCGAGTACGCCGGTGCGCTCGGCGGGTGGTGCTTCCAGGCAAGGGAGGAGCTCGCCGATGGTCGTGCTGCCCAGGCCGGCGGCCAACAGGTGCTGGATCATCACGACACGCTCGACCATCGACGCGTCGAACTCGCGCCAGCCGCCCGCCGTACGGCTCGAGCGGATCAGCCCCTGCTCTTCGTAGTACCGCAGGGAGCGCGTGCTCACGCCGGTGGCGTCCGCGAGTTCTCCGATGCGCATGGGCCAAGTCTTGCACTTCACACCAGTGTGAAGTCTGACCCTGATGAGGCAACCGCACTGAAGGGAACCTCATGCACTGGCTCTACCTGGCCGTCGCCGTCGTCTTCGAGATCGCCGTGGCGCTCTCCGCCGGCAAGGCCCAAGGCTTCACCCACCGCGGCTGGACCGCCACGACGCTGGTCACCGGCGGCCTCGGCACGTACTTCCTCAGCCGCGCCCTGCTGACCTTCGACGTCGGCGTCGGGTACGCCCTCTGGACGTCACTCGCCGGCGTCGGCATCACACTGCTCGGCGCTCTGCTCTTCGGCCAACGCCTCACCTGGAACAAGGCGATCGGCATCGCTCTGGTCATCGCCGGCGTCGTCGGCCTCCAACTCACCGTCTGATCCCGAGGAGCACCCCGATGTCCACGCGCACCGCTTGGCTCACCTTGCTGCTCGCCGGCGCCTTCGAAATCGGCTACGCCCTCTCCGTCGCCGGCAGCCACGGCTTCACGGTCCGGACCTGGTCCGCCGTAGCCGTCGTCTTCTTCCTGCTCACCCTCTGGGCTCTCAGCCGCGCGCTCCGCACGATCGACGTCAGCACGGGGTACGCCGTCTGGGCCGGCCTCGGCGCAGTCGGAGCCGCCGTACTCGGACCGATCTTCTTCGATGAGACCCTCACCGCGGCGAAGACCGCCTGGCTCGCCGTCATCATCACCGGCGTCGTCTGGCTGAAGCTCGCCGACCGCCCTAGCACGACTCAGTAGCCCCGACGGCGTACGCCGCGCCTCGGAGGAGCCGGCAAGCGAATTCTGCCGCGTTGTTGGTAAGACGCCCGGACTGGCTGACGCTGATCAGATGGCCGAGGAACCACTTCATCGGACCTTCTTGCGTACTTCGTGGTATCCGGGACTGGAGAGAGGCACGGCTTGATGCAAAACGTGGCACCGGTGATCAACCTGGGCCGCCAGGACAGGACGCTCCGGCGCGCGTTCGTTGCTGCGGTGGTCTCCCTGGTGGCAACGTTCGCCGCGGTCGGCTCGACAATCCCCCTGTTCAACATCTACCGGGCCGAGGAGGGGTTCACCAACGCCGACATCTCGCTGACCGTCGTCGCCTACTCCGCCGCAACTCTGAGCACGCTGTTGGTGCTGGGACGACTGTCGAATCACGTAGGCCGACGATCCAGCGCGGTCGCCAGCCTAGGACTGCTCGTACTGGGTTGTCTGCTGCTCTTGAACGTCCACCACATCGGCGTCCTGATCGCAGGTCGGCTTCTCATGGGTCTTGGCGCCGGACTGGCCAGCAGCAGCCTCACCGCCTACATCGTTGATACCGCGCCGGCCAGGCCGACCTGGCTGGCCTCGGTTGCGTCCAGCCAGACAGTCATGCTCGGTCTCGCCGTGGGTGCGATCGCCTCCGGCGCCTTGGTTCAGTTCGGGCCGTGGCCGCGCGACCTTATCTACCTGGTTGCCATCGGCCTGCTCTTACTGTCTGCTGCACTCGTCGCGATAAGCCCGGAGACCGTGACGCGGACACCAGGCGGTTGGCGATCACTACGTCCTAGCGTTCGCGTACCGGTCCAAGTCAGGCATCTGCTCCCTGTCGCGGCCGGCGTGTTCCTGGCCACCTGGGCGACCGGAGCCTTCTACCAAGCCTTTGTGCCCGCACTGGTCGCAGATCAGCTTCACACCAGGAGCTCGCTGGTCATCGGACTGGTGTTCGCCGCCTACATGGGCCCCAGCGCCATCGGGGCTCCCCTTGGCGGCCGGTTCTCACCCGCGGCGGCCCAGCGCATCGGCATGACCGCCTTCCTGGCCGGATGGATCGGCCTGATCACAGCCATCTCCACCGGTGCATTGCCGTTGTTCATCGCCGCCACCATCACCGCGGGAGCCTCTCAGGGCATCGCCATCAGCGCCGCCATCCGTGGACTGCTCAGCGGCAGTACCCTGCGCGGCCGGGCACCGACATTCGCCGTGGTCTATCTCCTCAGCTACAGCGGCGCGACGATTCCCAGCCTCATCTCCGCGCAACTCACCAACACCTTCGCCTTGCCACAGATTGCCCTCGGCTACGGCGGGCTTGCTCTCATCACTACCGTGTTCACCGTCCTCGCCGCGCGCAACCCGCACACGCCTGTCTACAGTACGAAGGGATGAGCCGATGACCAGTCCGGAACAGGTGCCGCATACCGAAGTCGAGCCGAGTCGCCGCAGGCAAAGGCCCGACGGGACAGGCTTCTACCTTGCCAGCGGCGAGCTGACGGTGGCCGGCGTGTCCGACCCAACGCTCGCCGACGCTGGGCGAGTCGACTTCAGTGTCACCGCAGGACTGTTCGGCGGCGTCGACACGGATCTGGTGCTGGCGAGCTGGAACACCGCGCAGACCGCTGAGCCGGGCACTGTACGGTCCGAAGGCGGGCGCACCGTCCTGCCGTTGCAGACAGAGCCGCTGATGCTCAACTCCCTTCCGACCACCATGCGAGTGCAGCTGCGAACGGAGGCGAGCCCCCACGACGCCGAGGGCGACTGGGAGCTCGTCCTCCATTTCCGCAATCACACCGGATCGAGTCTCACCTGGCACGCCCGTCTTCCCGCCGAAGCATTCGGTGCAGGCTGGCCGGCTCCCTTGGCCGACCTACTGACCATCGACGGCATCGACGGCGTCGACGGCATCGACGGCATCGACGGCACCGACGCCGCAGACGACGAACCCGCGCCCAGCGCCGAATCCGCGTCGGCTTCTCCGGCAGTGACCGTGATCCACCACTCGGACGACGAGTACTACGAACTCCTCGTCGACGGCCGGCAAGCCGGCCTGCTCGTCTACCACGTCATCGGCTCGAACCTGTCGATCACGCACACCGTGATCGAACCGTCCTTCCGCGGCCGAGGGCTTTCGTGGGCGCTGGTCGGCCGTGCGCTCGACGACATCCGCACGAAGTCGGTGACGGTATCGAACTACTGCCCGGTCGTCAGCCGATTCGTCGAGCAGAACCCCGAGTACCGCGATCTCGTCAGCTCGTAGGGCCCCGGCGCACGGCGTGTGCTCGGACCGAGTCCATTGCCAGGTCGAGGGCGATACGCATCGGTCCGGGGTCGCGCGCCGCCTGGGCGAGCACATATCCACCCTGGACTGCGGCCATGATGCCGGTTGCCAGCGCCGCGGGATCGGCGTCCTCGGACAGCGTGTCGTTGTCCTTCATCCGCTCGAGCGCGGCGGTCAGCAGCGAGATCCAGGACGTCAGGTGTGCATCGAGATCGAGGCGTGCGGCCTCGTCCTGATCGGAGAGTTCGGTCGACAGTGAGCCCAGTTCGCAGCCCAGGGCTCCACGACGTGCTGTGACGCGCTGGAGGATGGCGCGGCACCAGCGATCGAGGCCGCTGAACGAGTCGACCCTGCGCAGGTACTGCTCCTCGCGCTCGAGCACCCGGCTGCCCCGCAGTGCGATCACCGCCTGGACCAAGGCGCTCTTGTCGCCGAAATGCCGGTAGAACTGTGACTTGCTCGTCCCACTGGCGGCTGTCACTTCGTCCAGCGTGGTGGCTGCGGCGCCCTTGAGTGACATCAGTTCGTCGGCGGAGGCGACGATCCGGGCTCTCGTGGCCGCGCCGCGGGAGGTCAGGCGGCGATCGAGCTCGTTCACTGTCTCGGGCACGCAGAGAGCTTATCGGGCCGGGCAACGATTGGAAGCAGGCTGCAGCTGAGGGTGCGGGCAGGCGTGATCTCACCCCGCGGGTAAGCACGCGTGCCGGGGCCGACACCAATTCCCGTGAGGAGCCGGCGCACCGCCGGCCCGTCGTCGGGAGGACGTATGAGCGAGGTCAGCCGAGAGTATTACGGCAGTTACAGCGTGGACGACGAGGACCAGCTCCAGTCCTCCGACACGCTCGACGGGCGAGGAGTCTCCGACCTTCTCGACGAAGGCTACTCGCCACCGGAGAAGTGGTCGGCCGGTGAGGGCTTCGGTACGACGGCGACAGAGGCGTTGCTGGGCGAGACCTTCGAGCAGCGGCTTGCCCAGGAGGAGCCGGACATCGACCCGTACGCCGTCTCGTCGGAGGAGGTCGACGGCCCGGAGATCGGCCGGGACCGCGCCGGTCGTCTGGTAGCTCCGGACGAGGGGTCGCACTTCGATCTCGACGAAGAGCTCGTCGCGACCGACGTGGGGATCGACGCAGGCGCAGCGAGCGCCGAGGAAGCTGCGATCCACGTTGTGGACGACGATCCGCTGGAGCTCGACGATGTCAACTGAACAAGGCTTTCAGAAGGAGCGCACAGCGATGAGAACCCTGATGGAGGACGCCCAGCGCAATCTGACCGTGGTCGAGAACGGCGAGTCGCGAAGGTACGAGCTGCTCGTGGCGGGGACGACGGTAGGGACCCTCGACTTCCGCCTGCTCGGCCGACGGCGGGTCCTGGGGCATACCGAGATCACCGCCGATCATCGTGGCCGCGGTCTCGCGACGGCCCTGATCAAGGCGGTCCTCGACGACCTCATTGCCGAGGAAGTCCTGATCACGAACTACTGCCCCGCGGTTGAGCGGTTCCTCCAGGGGCATCCGGAGTACTTGGTGGTTCTCGATCCGACGCACCCACCGATCCAGCCCCGCTCCAAGTCCGGTCCAGGTGACCACCCTGCCCCACTGCAGCATTTGGTTCACGCCCAGCACTCCCGGCTCAGAGAGCTCGCCGCGCGTTCTGAAGAGCCGGGCATCGACAGGTTCGACCGACGTCGCATGGCGGACCAGTTCGCGGCCGTTGCCGCTCAGCACACCGCGGCTGTCGCCGATGTCCTGCTCACGGCTTCCAGGACGTCGTCGGGTGAAGACGCCGCTGGCCTGCTCGCCAATCTCAAGGAGTTCGAGCAGGCGCTGCGGGTCCTCAAGGGCCGGGCCTACGGTGACGCACGCTTTCTCGACCTCAGCGCGGCCGAGACTTGGCGGGAGGCCGAACGGCTGCTGGCTGAGCACGAGTCGTGTGAGACGAGGATCGTGTCCGACCTCGAGCGACTCCACGGTACCGACGGCGCCACGGAGCTGGCCCGGGCATTGGCGAAACGGCAGTGGAGCTCACCCACCAGACCGCACCCCAACTCGCCGCATGCCGGCGTCGCCGGACGGATAGCGCACCAGCTGTGGCGCATCGCCGACTCGACCTGGGACGAGCTGGAAGGGCGCGGGCTTCTCACGGAGCCGGTCGAGCACGCGAATCGTCATTCCGCCTTGTCCCATTACCTGTTCGGCACCCCCGACGAGGCCGGCTCCACGGCCGAACCCGACACACACCACACCCACCAGGATCCCGGGAACCAGTAAGGCCGAGCCCCGATCTGCACACACATAAGGGAATCCGGGCCAATCGGCCCGGCCGGGATCGAGGAGAACCTTATGAGTGGATACTTCGACGGCCGCAAGCTCATCGTCGTCGGTGGGAGCAGCGGCATGGGGCGACAGACCGCGGTGGACATCGTCGGGCAAGGAGGCAAGGCGGTCATCGTCGGGCGCCAGCAGGCGAAGGTCGACGAGACGGTCGCCGAGCTCGGCGAGAAGGGCGAGGCCTGGGGAATCACCGCCGACCTGGCAGATCGCAAGCAGGTGGAGGACGTCCAGGAGCAGCTCGCAGCCGACCATGCCGATGCGACGCTGCTGGTCAACGCGGCCGGATTCTTCATCCCCAGGGGGTTTCTCGACTACAGCCAGGAGAACTACGACGCGTACCTGGAGTTGAGCCGGGCGATGTTCTTCCTGACCCAGACCGTGGTGCGGGGCATGAAGGCAGGCAGCTCTGGTGGTGCGATCGTCAACATCGGCAGCATGTGGGCACATCAGGCGGTGGCGGCTACACCGGCGACCGGTTACTCGATGGCGAAGGCCGGCTTGCATGCCCTGACCCACAACCTGGCCATGGAACTGGCGGCCGACGGCATCCGCGTCAACGCTGTGGCTCCCGCAGTGGTCGCGACGCCGCTGTACGAGGGGTTCATCCCCGCCGACCAGCTCGAGGCTGCCGTGAAGGAGTTCGACGGCTTCCACCCGTTGGGGCGGGTCGGAACGGCCCAGGACATCGCCTCCTCGATCGTCTTCCTCCTGTCGCCGGAGGCCAGCTGGATCACCGGGGCGATTCTCAACGTCGACGGAGGCGTGATGGCCGGCCGCAACTGATGATGCCGAGCGCTGCGATGACGAGATTTCGGACCGTGTCTGCCGGCGGATTGGAGGTCTTCTACCGAGAAGCCGGTCAGCCTGGCGCACCGAAACTCCTGTTGCTGGGCGGATTCCCGTCCTCGTCCCACCAGTTCCGGAACCTGATGCCGGCGCTTGCCGACAGATTCCATCTCGTCTCGATCGACTACCCGGGCTTCGGGAACACCGAGATGCCGGACCCGGCCGAGTGGGACTACACCTTCGACCACCTCGCGGAGATCGTCGACGAGGCGTTGCTCGCCATCGACTTCACCGGACCGATGGGCCTGTACATGCAGGCGTACGGAGGTTCCATCGGGAACCGGTTGATCTCGCTTCATCCGGACTGGCTCAAGTGGCAGATCATCCAGAACGCCAACGTCTACGACGAGGGGTACACCGAGACCTGGGACAAGATCCGTCACGTCCTCTGGGCCGGCCGCAACACCGAGACCGAAGCACCGCTCCAGGCATTCCTCGAGCCGGAAGCAGTGAAGGCGATGTACCTGACCGGCCACGTCGATCCGGCGAAGATCAGCCCGGACAACTGGACCATGGATCTTCACTACCTGGCCCGGCCGAACGCGCATCGGGTGCAACTGGATCTCTTCTACGACGACCGGACGAACGCGGCCCGGGGCACCGCCTGGCAGGCTCGACTGCGCCGCGACCAGCCCAAAACGCTGATCCTCTGGGGCCAGGGAGACATCTTCTTCACTCCCGCCGGCGGAGAGGCCTATCTGCGCGATCTCCCGGACGCAAAGCTGGTGCGCCTCGATTCCGGGCACTTCGCGATAGAGGACTGCCTGCAGGAGATCGTTGCCGAGATCAACAGTTTCTACGACGAGACGGTCAAGTAGCTCGACCCGTATGTCTGCCCTTGGAAGGGGCAAGCCCGGCCCAGCTGCCTGTACCGGTCAGTCGAACTCGTGGCGTTGCTCGCGTCAGGGGTCACCGTGATTGTGGTATCCCGCTTGTTCCCAGAAGCCA
Source organism: Kribbella sp. NPDC051586 (assembly GCF_044453965.1). Taxonomy (NCBI): domain Bacteria; kingdom Bacillati; phylum Actinomycetota; class Actinomycetes; order Propionibacteriales; family Kribbellaceae; genus Kribbella; species Kribbella sp. NPDC051586. Next base: position 125,862 of record NZ_JBITDF010000002.1, read on the forward strand.
GGCTCGTGGTTGCAGACATCCGCTGTGCATCTGGACCTCCTCGCGGCAGATCGGACATCGGTCCGCTGCCGTCACTACGCTGCTCATGCGACCTGCTGCTCCGCGAGGTAGCCGGCGTCGATCAGAGCGGTCCGCAGCTTACGGCGGGCGTCGAACATCATCTTGTAGATCGCGTTGTGGGTTGCGCCGAGCTGATCCGCGAGTACTTCGGTGGACATCCCGTTCAGCACCAGCGCGACGAAGACCATCCGTTGCTTCGCCGTCAGCTTCTCATCGACGGCGCGGTGTACGGCGTTCATCAGATCCCAGCTTTCGGCATGGGCCTCCGGCTCGACCCCCAGCCGTGCGGGCAGGCGCTCCCAGTCCTCGTCGTCGAACGCAACACCGGCCCGCTGCCAGAAGTGCCGGTTGATCTTGGCCGCCACGTCGAAGATCACGAACTTGTACGCCCAGGTGGTGAACTTACAATCCCCGCGGAACGTCTCGACCTTGCCACTGATTGCCAGTAAAGCGTCAGCCGCGGCCTGGTGGGCGACGTCGTCCAGCTCGGGGCCGACGAGGCGCATCCTGGCCGCCCGCCGCCCGACCTCCGCTCTCGCTGCTCGCAGCAGAATCTCGTACAAGCGTCTGCTGGCAAACTCGCGCCGATCCCCACCGCTGCTGAGGTCGCGAACCCAGGCGCGGTTTTCCTGAGCCACCTCCGGAGAGACGACCCGTACCTGCGACGACAACTCGGAACCTTCGCTCTTCATGGATCTCCGGCGATCACGCAACGCGGTGATCGATCTCGGGTCCGGCACGTGTGTGTCGAACGGCGAACAACAAGATGGACGATACCGTCCATTTGCTGCTGAGTCCACTCAGCGCCGGTGGCAGCACGCGACACCAAGAGCTTGTCGCGTCCTTCGCGACGATGCACGCGTCGATCCCTGACCAGAAAGTGATTCGGAATACATCGCCCTTGCGAAACTCATGACCTGTCAGCGCCGTCCGAGCCTGCTCGCGACGGGCGTGGCTGCTCTGAGAACTGGTCTACATAGTCCCGTTTCTGAGTACAGATTCATCCCGTGGACCGCACGGCGACAGCACGGGGCGCTCTGGCGTCGGCATCGTTCCCGGACAGGAACATCACCCGCCGCCCAGCGGCGGTCACAGGTCCCGAACCGACGCGGGCACGGCGCCGAAGGCCTCCGCGACAGCTACTCGTAGCGGCCTTCGAACGTCACGCCGTCATTACGACCGGTGAACCTGAGCCCGACGATCCGCGTGTCCTCGACCATCCAGCGAAGCGCGTAGCAGGCTCGATAGGACGGCGGCCAGAACGAGCAGAACAGCCCGTTGTCGTCGACGGACCACTCGCCCGCGCTGTCACCGCCTCGTTCGGAGTACGTCGTTCGCCCGTCGATCGTGAACACCTGGGTCGCGCCGTCGGCATAGACCAGCCGGCCGGCAGTCACCGCCTTCGGGATGTCGGCAGCAGCAACCGCGCTGCCGTCCGCGGCTCGGATTCCCTGCAATCTGTCATTCATCGCGTCCAGGCCTCTCATCCCTCGACTGGTGTCCGATTCATTGGTGGCCTCCGATCCAGCGCGACTTACGGCACGCCGTACCAAGGCAGTTGCACCAAGACAATTCTCGACCTGCGTGGTAAGACGGCGAGGTGGACGGCGGCTAACCCTTGTGAACCGTGCATGCCGTGCAGGCGAAGGCTGATACAGGGAGGTGCCCGATGAGGGCGATCGTGGTGGCGGATGAGGCTGCGGGAACGGCCGGGATGACGCTGGTGGAGCGTCCTGACCCGCCGGCGGCGATCAACGACGTGGTCGTTGAGGTTCATGCGTCCGGGTGGGTCCCGACCGAGCTGGAGTGGCCCTCGACCTGGGCCGATCGTGCCAACCGTGACCGGTCGCCGTCGGTTCCTGGACACGAGCTCGCCGGGGTCGTTGCCTCACTGGGTTATGGGACGACGGGATTGTCGGTGGGTCAGCGGGTCTTCGGCCTGGCCGATTGGCATCGTGACGGGTCGCTGGCGGAGTACGTGGCGATCGAGGCGCGCAACCTTGCGCCGCTGCCGGGTGACGTCGACTTCACTGTAGGTGCGAGCCTGCCGATCTCGGGCCTGACCGCCTGGCAGGGACTGTTCGATCACGGCCGCCTGCAGGCCGGGCAGAGCGTCCTCGCGCATGGCGCGGCGGGTGCGGTCGGGACGATGGTGACCCAGCTCGCGCGCGAGGCCGGGGCCTATGTGATCGGTACCGGGCGGGCCGCGGACCGCGACAAGGCGCTCGAGTTCGGTGCGCACGAGTTCGTCGACCTCGCGAACGATTCACTGAAGGACGTCGGCGGGATCGACCTGGTGTTCGACGTCATCGGCGGCGACGTCCAGGCGACCTCCGCAGCCCTGGTCAAGACCGGCGGAACGCTGGTGTCGGTCGTGGGTCCGGTCGAGGCGCGGCCCGCCGACGGCCTGGCGATCGACTTCGTCGTCGAGGCCGACCGCGCCCAACTGACCGAGATCGTCCAACGCGTACGCGACGGCCGGCTCCGGACAAACATCGGCACCACCGCATCCCTCGACGACGCCATCACCACCCTCAACCCAACCGAACGCATCAAGGGAAAGACCATCATCCGCGTTCGTCCGTAGCCTCCCGACGCCACCTGGCAATCACCCTCCAGGTGGCTGGTCACGTCCTGCGTCGTCAATCCAGGTTGGTCTATGCAGTACATCCCATGACGTTCGCTGACCATCAGAAGGATCGTGATGGTCTTCACCCGCGGAGTCTCGAACGTCGACCCGGTCACCCTCGCGGCCTGCCACGTCAGTCGCCGTTGTAGCGCTGCTCTTTCCACGGGTCTCCGTAGTTGTGATAGCCGAACATCTCCCAGAAGCCAGGCTGATCCGTGGGCCGCAGCTCCAATCCACGGATCCACTTCGCGCTCTTCCAGAAGTACAGATGCGGTACCAGGAGTCGCGCCGGCCCACCATGCTCCGGATCAAGCGGCCGCCCGTCGTACTCGTCGACGACCCAGGCCTTTCCGCCTCGCAGGTCCGCCAGCGGAATGTTGGTGGTGTAGCCGCCGTCGGAGAACGCCAGGGCGTACGCCGCCTGGGTCCCCGCCACCTCGAGCAGGGTGTCGAGCGACACGCCGGACCAGGTCATGTCCAGCTTGGTCCACTTCGTCACGCAGTGGATGTCGACGGTGAACTTCTCCCGGGGCAACGCCTGGAACTCCGCCCACGACCACGAGACCGGCTGGTCCACAGCTCCGCGGATCGTGAAGTCCCACGCGTCCGTCCGCGTGTACGGCGTCGGGCCGGCCGACAACACCGGAAAGTCTTGCGTGACGTACTGGCCGGGCGGCACCCGCGAAGAGTCGGCGACGCGCCTGCCATGGAACCCTCGGGTGACAGGCATCAGGCCTTCTCACCAAGCTGCACACGCAACAGCCATTGCTGCTTCTCCAACATCCCAACCACCCTGATCAGCACGTCCTGCGTCACCAGATCGGCAGCACCGATCGAGCCCAGCCGCGCACGGATCCGCTCAGCCACCGCCGCAACCCGCCGACCCAGCTCCCAGACGACCGCATGATCCGCCAGCGACCGCACCACGACAGGCTCAACACCCGACCCGCTCGCCACCGCCGGACTCTGTCCATCCGGGACGAACCCCAACGTCACCGCACGCTCAGCGACGACATCCGCAAGCTCACGCCACTCCCCGACCAACTCGTCGAGAAACAGATGCACACCACGCGCGGCCGCCCCAACCACACTCCAGTGCAGCTGCTTCCCGACCAGCGACAGCCCAATCAGCTCCTGCAACACCACCTGCAACTCCGCCCCAACCGCCACCCGCTCATTCGGATTGTCCAACGGCGGCAACTGCACCGAGTTAGCAACAGATTCCATACCCATACATCCCCGGTGTCACAACCACCTCCGGATCTTTCCTCCCCACCCGCACCAATCACGGTCCAACAACCCCGCGAACGCCCCGGCAGTCGGATGCGGCCAACAAAACTGCCGCCGCGAAGCGGTGTCCTTTGGACGGTGTCCGGCGTGGCGCGGCGGGGAGCCTGGTGGACTCCCCGCCGGTTCATGGGACCCGCCGCTGCGATCGACGGGGCGCGACATGCGCGCCGCCGGAGGCGGCCGGTAGGACAGCCGCCGCGGAGCGGTGTCCCTTTTAGTCTTTGATGCCTGACTGGGTTACGCCTTGGATCAGGTAGCGCTGGAGGAAGGCGAAGATGAGGACGAGCGGGAGGATGGAGACCGCGACCGCCATGAAGAGCTCGTGGATGTTGATCGTCTGGGCCGTGATGAACGTCGACATCGCGACCTGGATAGTCCACGAGGACGAGTCCTGGCCGATGACCAGGGGCCACAGGAACGAGTTCCAGTTGCCGATGAAGGTGATCGCCGCCAGTGCCGCGAAGAACGGCAACGAGTTCGGTACGACGATGCGCCAGAACACCCCGAAGTACCCGGCCCCGTCGACCCGCGCCGCCTCCTCCAACTCCCGTGGGAAGCCGAGGAAGTACTGCCGGAACAGGAACGCCGCGAATCCGCTGAACAGCGTCGGGATGATCAGCCCTCGCAGCGACGACACCCATCCGAGCGACGACACCACGATGAACGACGGAATGAACGTCACGGCACCGGGGATCATCAACGTCGCGACGATCGCATAGAAGATCTTGTCCGCGTGCCGATAGGGAATGCGGGCCAGCCCGTACCCCGCCATAGATGCCAACAGCAACTGCCCGGCCGTACCCAGGATCCCGACGACCGCGGAGTTGTACAGCGCCCGCGCCATCGGCACCTGGGTGTCGTCGAACAGTTCCTTGATGTTGCCCCACTGCAGATGCGACGGGAACAACGTCCACGAAGGCGCCGTGATGTCGGCCTCCGTGGACAGTGCGTTGCGCAGGATCAGGTAGAACGGCAGCAGGAACAGCACGACCGCGATGAACAGCGCGATCCACCGCAGGACCGTCCCGACCCGGCCCAGCGGACTCTGGGTGAAGCCGATCGGTTGCGGCGTTCCCGTCGTACGCTCGGAGACTGCCATCAGTCGCCCGCCTTTCCGAAGCCGAAGAGCCGGCTCTGCAGCAGCGTCACGATCATGATGATGACCGCCAGGATGAGCGCGCCGGCCGAGCCGTGCCCGAGGTCCTGGATCGAGCCGAGCGAGATGCCGTACAGGTAGACCAGCGGCGGCCGGGCGTAGTTCACGTTGCCGATCAGGTTGTAGAACTCGTCGAAGGCCTGGTACGCGGCGATCAGGTTCAGGATCAGTACGGCGACCGACGTCGACCGCAGCTGCGGCAACGTGATGTACCGGAACACCTGCCAGCCGGGCTTGGCCCCGTCGACGTACGCCGCCTCGTACAACGTCGGCGAGATCCGCTGGAGACCAGCGATGAACAGGATCATGTAGAACCCGAGCTGCAACCACAACCGCACGGTGACCAGCGGGAGCCAGTACCACGGCGGCGAGACCGTCGAGAGCCACGCGATGTTGTCGACCCCGAACCAGCCGAGCACGGTGTTCGCGAGGCCGAACCGGACACCGTTGAAGATCGACAGCCGCCAGATCAGCGACGCGACGACGTACGAGCACGCGGTCGGCAGGAAGAACACCGACCGGAAGAACGCCCGCGCGATCTTGACCTGGTTGACCAGCAACGCCAGCGCGAGCGAGAGCACGAACGTCAGCGGCACGATGAACACCGCGAAGATCGTGAACGTGCCCAGGCTGGACAAGAAGTTGTGGTCGGTGAGCATGTCGATGTAGTTGCGGAGCCCGACGAACTTGGACGGCGTCGCGGTGTTGTAGGCCTCGAAGAAGCTGAGGACCAGGCTCCAGATGATCGGCAGGTACGAGAAGATCAGCAGGCCGAGCACGAACGGCCCGACGAACACCCAGAACCACAGGGTGTTGCCCGCGATCCCCTTCCGCCGACGCCGTCCACCCCGCTGCTCACCAGTGACAGCGGGGTCCGCCCGGGTTTCGGCCGGTGCGCTCATCCGAACAACCGCGACAGTTCGGCGTTGACGGTCTTCTCGGCCTTGGCAATCTCGGCGGCTGGGTCGGCTCCCTTCTTGATGACGTTGGTCAGGACATCGGTGAGCGCCGTGCCCATCTTCGGCGTCCAGGCCGGGTTGTCGGTGAACCCGTAGTCCTGGGTCAGCTTCACGGTGTCGGCCGCGACGCCGCTCTGCAGTTTCGCGGCCTTGGCGGCGAGGCTCTTGCGCGGCGGGATGTGGAAGCCGTAGTTCAGCGACCAGTCCTCCTGGTCGTCCTCCTGGTCGATCCACAGCCACTTCACGAACTTCTTGGCCGCGTCGACGTTCGGGCTCTTCGCGGAGACGAACTGCGTCCAGCCGCCGGAGTACACAGCCGGCTTGTGCTGCGCGTCGAGCGCCGGGAACGGGATCACGCCGAGGTCGTCGCCGAATGCCTTCTTCATCCCGGGCACGGCCCACATGCCGATCCACTGCATCGCCACCAGGCCCTGGTTGATCGCGCTGGGGTCCGTCCAGTCCGTCGGCGACCCCAGCAGCACCGCCTTGCTCGCGTACAGCTCGTGCAGCTTGCCGAGCGCCTTGGCCTGGTCCGCGCCGGTGAAGCCGATCTTGTTGTCCTCGGTCAGCAGGGAGCCGCCGCCGGCGTGGATCGCCGGCCCGCCGAGCGCGTTGCCGCCGTCGTTGCCGACGAAGATGCCCTTGACCTTGTTGGTGGTGAGCTCCTTGGCCGCGGAGATCAGGTCGTCGATCGTCTCCGGCGGCTTGATGCCGGCCTTGTCCAGCAGGGACTTGCGGTAGTAGATGACCTGCGGGTCGACGATCATCCGGATGCCGTAGATCTTGCCGTCCACGGTGTTCGTGGCCAGGTCACCCGGCTGGAAGTCGTCCTTGACGTCGGCCATGATGTCGTCGAGCGCAACCACCTGGTTGCTCTTCACCATGCCGATGTTGAGCTGGCTCTCGAACACGTCCGGGCCCTTGTTGGACAACAGACCTGAGGACAGCTTGCTGGCGTAGTCACCCGGAGTCCACTGCACGCTGACGTTCGCGTCGGTGTACGCCTTGGCGTACTTCGTCGCCGCCTGCTGCGTGCCGGTTTCGCCGTACTGGTGGTACCACTGCGACAGGTTGACCTTCGCCCCGCCGCCACCGTCTCCTGAGGACGGCCGGCCGGTATTCCCGCCGCAGGCCGCGGTGAACGCGGCGAATGCGGCCAATCCACCGGTCCGCTTGAGTAGATCCCGCCGGGTCAGACCGGCGTTCGGAACATGAGCAGGCATGAATTCCACCTTCCCGAGAGGGAACGTCGCAGGGGTACGACGCACGGTTCCGAGTTACTTAACGTCGTTAAGCATCTCCGAGTTTGCGCACACGCTACTACAGGTCAATCGTTGTAGAAGTGCCAGCACAATGTCTCAAAAGCGCGCCCGGCGCAAGACCGGACGCGCTGTTCTTTGTTCGAATGTGTGGAGTTTGCTTGAGTTGGTATCGGCTCGTGATCAGCTGAAGATCTTGCCGGCCGCTGCGGTCCGCAGGAGCAGGGGCGGCGGGTCGAAGCGGTCGCCGTACGCCGTCGCGAGCTCGCGGGACCGCGCTGCGAAAGCGCTTGGCCCGTAGGCGTTGACGTACTGCAGCGCACCGCCGTACAGCGGCGGGAACCCGATGCCGAAGATCGAGCCGATGTTGGCATCCGGCACCGATCGTAGTACGCCCTCGTCCAGGCACTTCACAGTTTCGAGCGCCATCGCGAACAGCATCCGCTCCTGCAGATCGATCAGCGGTACGTCGATGTCACGCGCGAAATGCTCCCACAGTCCTGGCCACAAGCGCTTCGGCCCGTCCGCCGGGTAGTCGTAGAAGCCCGCGCCGGCCGCCTTGCCGCGCCGGTCGAACTCGTTCACGAGACGATCGGCAACCGCCATCCCGGGATGTTCGTCGAAAGCACCCGCGCTGTCGCCGGCCGCGCGAGCAGCGTCGCGGATCTTCTGCGGAAGCGTCAGCGTCACCTCGTCCAGCATCGCCAGCGGCGGCGCCGGGAAGCCGGCCTGGGTCGCGGCGCGCTCGATCAGCACCGGATCGACACCCTCCGCGACCATCGCGGCGCCTTCCATCACCAGCGTGCCGAACACCCGCGACGTGAAGAACCCGCGGCTGTCGTTGACCACGATCGGCGTCTTCCTGATCTGCCGTACGACGTCGTAGGCGCGGGCAATCGCCGCATCGGACGTCTTCTCCCCCACGATCAGCTCGACCAGCGGCATCCGGTCGACCGGCGAGAAGAAGTGCATGCCGATGAAGTCGTCCGGCCGGTCGATCCCGTCGGCGAGCGAGGTGATCGGCAGCGTCGACGTGTTCGAGCAGAGCAACGCGTCCGGCTCGACCACGCCGGCGATCTCCGCGAACACCTTCTGCTTCAACGACGTGTCCTCGAACACGGCCTCGATCACCAGATCGCAGCCGGCCAGGTCGTTCGGGTCCCCGGTCGGCGTGATCCGCCCCAGGAACTCCTCGACCTCGCCGGCCGACAGACGCCCCTTCGAGACCTGCTTCGCCAGCAGCTTCTCGGAGTACGCCTTGCCCTTCGCGGCGGCGTCCGAGGACACGTCCTTCAGCACGACCTCGATCCCCGCCTTCGCGCACACGTACGCGATCCCGGCGCCCATCATCCCCGCGCCGAGCACCCCGACCTTCCGGGCGCGGTACGACGGCACGTCGGCCGGCCGCGACCCGCCGGCGTTGATCGACTGCAGGTCGAAGAAGAACGCCTGGATCATGTTCTTCGCGATCTGGCCGGTGGCGACCGAGACGAAGTACCGGGACTCGATCCGGGACGCGGTCTCGAAATCGACCTGGCTGCCCTCGACCGCGGCGCTCATGATCGCCCGTGGCGCCGGGTACGGCGCACCCTTCAGCTGCTTGCGCAGGTTCGCCGGGAAGGCCGGCAGGAACGCGGCCAGCTTCGGCGAGGACGGCGTGCCGCCCGGGATCTTGTAGCCGTCCCGGTCCCACGGTTGCTTGGCGTCACCGTCGTACGCCGCGATCCACCGGCGCGCCGCGTCCAGCAGATCGTCGGCGGGGACGACCTCGTCGACGATCCCGACCGACAAGGCGTGCGCGGGCTTCATCCGCTGACCCTGCAGCAGCACCTTCATCAGCGCGTCCTGCAGACCGAGCATCCGGACCGTGCGGGTCACTCCCCCGCCGCCCGGCAGCAGCCCGAGTGTCACCTCGGGCACGCCGAGCTCGATCCGGTTGTTGTCGGCAACGATCCGGTGGTGGCAGGCGAGCGCGATCTCCAGTCCGCCGCCGAGCGCCGAACCGTTGATCGCCGCAACGACCGGAACACCCAACGTTTCCAGGGTCCTGAGCTGCCGCTTGACCTCCTCGATCGTGTCGAACACCTCGGCGGCGTCCGACGGCTGGATCTGGGACAGCATCTGCAGGTTGCCGCCGGCAAAGAACGTCGACTTCGCGCTCGTCACGACGACGCCCTTGATCAGCGCCTTCTCGGCGGTCAGGCGCTCGACGGCGCGACCCATCGCGACGACGTACGCGTCCTTCATGGTGTTGGCGGAGGCGGAAGGGTCGTTCAGCGTCAGCGTGACAACGCCCGCATCGTTGCTCCAGTCGATCATGCCGCAAGCCTCTCGATGATCGTCGCGACGCCCATACCGCCCCCGACGCACAGGGTCGCCAGTCCGTAGCGGAGCTCGCGCCGCTCCAGCTCGTCCAGCAGGGTTCCGATCAGCATCGCGCCGGTGGCACCCAGCGGGTGACCGAGGGCGATCGCGCCACCGTTCACGTTCACCTTCTCGTGCGGTACGCCGAGATCCTTCATGAAATGCATGACCGCGGCCGCGAACGCCTCGTTCATCTCGAACAGGTCGATGTCGCTCACGTCCAGCCCGGCGCGGGCCAGGGCCTTCCGGGCGGCCGGCGCCGGGCCGGTCAGCATGATGGTCGGATCCGCGCCACTGACGCCGACGGCGACCACCCGGCCGCGGGGCGCCTGACCGAGCGCCTCGCCGGCCTTCTCGTTGCCGATGGCAACCAGCGCGGCGCCGTCGACGATCCCGGACGAGTTGCCGGCGTGGTGCACGTGCTCGATCCGCTCGACGGTCAGGTACTTCTCCAGCGCGACGGAGTCGAACCCGCCGTGCTCCCCGATCGCCGCGAAGGACAGCGGCAGCCCGGCGAGCGTCTCGACCGAAGTACCCGGCCGGACCAGCTGGTCGTGGTCGAGGATCTGCAGGCCGTTGCGATCTGTCACCGGTACGACGGAGCGGCCGAAGTACCCGTTGGCCCAGGCCTTCGCGGCGCGCGCGTGCGACTCGGCGGCGTACGCGTCGACGTCGGTCCGTGAGAAGCCGTCGAGGGTCGCGATCAGGTCCGCGCTGATGCCCTGCGGGATGAAGCCGGTCTCGAGCGCGGTCTCGGGGTCCATCGCCCACGCGCCGCCGTCGGAGCCCATCTTCACCCGCGACATCGACTCGACCCCGCCGGCGAGGATGAAGTCCTCCCAGCCGGAACGCACCCGTTGCGCCGCCTGGTTGACCGCCTCGAGCCCGGACGCACAGAAGCGGTTCAGCTGCACGCCGCCGGTCGTCTCCGGGTAGCCGGCCATCAGTACGGCGGTGCGCGCGATGTCCATGCCCTGGTCGCCGATCGGCGTCACCACCCCGAGCACGACGTCGTCGATCGCGCTCGGATCCAGGTCGGGATGCCGTGTCCGCAGCTCCTGCAGCAAGCCGGTGATCAGCTGGATCGGCTTGACCTCGTGCAGCGCGCCGGTCGGTTTGCCCTTGCCGCGAGGCGTCCGGATCGCGTCGTACAGAAAGGCTTCACTGGTCATGGTCCCGATTGTGACAGCAACGCTGTCACGATGGTCAAGTGCGGGTCGTTATGATCTCCGCCATGCCGGAAGTTGCGGGGGACGCGACCCTGACCGTCGACGAACTGTCGGCGCGGGTCGGGATGACGGTGCGTACGTTGCGGTTCTATGCGGGGCGAGGGCTGATCCCGCCGCCGATCCGGCGCGGCCGGGTCGGGTACTACGGCCCCGAGCACATCGCCCGGCTCGATCTCGTCCGCGAGTTGCAGGCGCACGGCTTCACCCTGCAGGCGATCGAGGGGTACCTGGATCGCATCCCGGCCGACGCGACCCCGGAGGACATCGCGCTGCACCGCACCCTGCTGACGCCGTGGATGCGCGACCTCCCGGAAACGCTCGACCGGGCCGCGCTGGTACGGCGTACCGGCCGGGAGCTCACCGACGACGACATCGAGATGCTGGTCGCGCTCGGCGTGGTCGAGCCGACGCCGGACGAGGACGTGTTCCAGGTCGCGACGGCGCACCTCAGCCTCGGCGTCGAGCTGCTCGACCTGGACCTCCCCGTCGAGGCGGTCCTGGACGCGGGCCGGATCTTCACCGAGCACGGCCGCGCGCTCGCCGAGGAACTCACCGAGGTCTTCCGCACCAAGGTCTGGCCGCACTACCGCGACTCCGGTGGCCCGCCCGAGCACATCCAGCACTTGGTCGAACGCTTCAAGCCGGTCACGATCCAGGGCCTCGTCCTCGCCTACGAGCGAGCCGTCGGTGAGACCCAGCGCGACACCATCCGCCGCACCCAGAACAAACCTCGTTAGGAGTTCGGGACGCGCAGGTAGGTGAGTCCGCGGAGGTCGAGGTAAGTGTCGTTGGGGGTCGTGACGACGCGGAGCAGTACGGACTCGCAGCCCGGGCAGCGGGCGACCATGCCCGGTGCGTCGACGTACAGGTGGGCCTCCGCGAAGACGGTCGTGTGACCGCAGCCGTTGCACCGCGCGATGGCCGCGGTCAGGTCGACCGCGAACAACTCGCTCAGGGAACCCGCCGCCGCATTCCCGTCCAAGTAGTTGGTCTCACTCATCCGCGTCCTCCTGTCGGTCCGAATCGTTCTGTCCGCACCCGCGCCGGATCATGGCCCGCCGCGACCAGCAGGTCCGCCACCGTCTCCACGAACGGCGTCGGCCCGCACACGTACGTCGTCGCGCCGTCCTCCGGCTTGAACGCGTACTGCGAGATCACGTCGGCATCGATCCGCCCGACCCGCGGCTCCCCCGCCGGCGCGTCCCGCGTGTACACCAGCCGTACGTCGACGTCGTCCGACGCGGCCAACTCCTTCAGGTCGCTCACGTAGATCACCGACTCCGGACGGCGAACGGAGTACAGCAACCGGACCGGCGTCGTACTCGAGGCGCCCGCGTGCGCGCGCAGCATCGCCCGCAGCGGGACGACACCCGAGCCGCCGCCGATCAGCTGCACCGGCCCGTCCTGCTCCGGCTTCCACACGAACCATCCGCCGACCGGCCCGCGGATCTCCAGCGGATCACCGACCTTCAACACCTCGACCAGGTACGGCGACACCTCGCCGTCGGGCACCTGCTCGACGGTCAGCTCGATCGTCGAGCTGTGCGACTCGGCCCACGCCGACGCGATCGAGTACGACCGCGACGCCCGGTACCCGTCATCGGCGGTCAGCCGCACGTCGAGGTGCTGCCCGGCGACATGCCCCGGCCAGTCCGGTACGTCGAGCACCAGCGTCCGCGCCGTCTCGGTCTCACGCCGCACCTCGGTGACGGTGGCGACCTGCCACGTCAGTCGCCGGCGTATCGCTGTTCTTTCCATGGGTCTCCGTACTCGTGGTAGCCGGCCGTCTCCCAGAAGCCGAGGTCCTCGGTGTCGGACAGCACCAGGCCGCGGACCCACTTGGCGCTCTTCCAGAAGTACAGATGCGGGACGAGGAGCCGGGCCGGTCCGCCGTGCTCGGGGTCCAGCGGCTCGCCGTCGTACTCGTAGGCGATCCAGGACTGCCCGTCGAGCAGGTCGTCCAGCGGCACGTTCGTCGTGTAGCCGCCGTAGCTGTGCGCCATCGCGTAGTCCGCGCCGGTCTCGACGTCCGCCAGCAGTGTGTCGAGCGAAACGCCCTTCCAGGTCGTCTCCAGCTTCGACCACCGGGTCACGCAGTGGATGTCCTTGGTGATCTCCTCGGCGGGCAACGCCAGCAGCGCGGCCCAGTCCCACTTGTACTGCTCACCTGTCTCACTGGTGACGGTGAACTCCCAGTGCTCCGGCAGCACGCGCGGCGTCGGCCCGGCCGACAGCACCGGGAAGTCCCGCGTCAGATACTGCCCCGGTGGCAACTCGGTCCCACCCCTGCGCCGACCCGTGAAACCTGGCGACACGATGTCCATGCCGACCTCCCTCGACTCGTGAAGGCAGTCAATCACGCCGTTCCCCGTTACGGCAGCGCCATCGGCCCGACATCGGACTAGACTTCTAGGATTCACGACGCTGCCCCCGGACCCTGGCTCGCGTATCGCGCTGCGCCCGGGAGGAGCACTGGTGAGCGAGTGGCACGGCGTACCGTCGGTGATCGCCGACAGGACGACCCCGAGGACCCGGCCCGAGGAAGCCACGGCGCCCGAGTCCGAGGTACTGGCGCCGCCGGACGAAGACCCCGTCGAGGAGTGAGGATCGCGAGATCGGGCACTGGCAAAGCACGGGTGGTTGCCGGGGCGACAGCTCGACCGACCTCGCTCGAGGTGACGGCAGAAAGATGCTTGGTGGCGCGCGGCGCGATGAAACAACTCATCCACGATCGTGCCGCTAGGGTGGACCATCCGCCCGGCGGCGGTTCAAGTCTGGACGGACAGGTGGATCACGACCGCAGCGCGAGGGTGTGGGGGGCGATCCGGGCCGTTGCCGACGGCGAAGGTGCTCCCCCGTCGCTGCTGCACGCCGTCTCGGCGTGCGCACAGGCGCTGTCGGCGGCCGGTGCCGGGCTCGCGATGACGGGCGCCGACGGGTTGCTGGAGCCGCTGCTCGCCACCGATCGGCAGATCGGCGAGCTGGACGAACTCCAGTCCGAGCTGGGCGAAGGACCGAGCGGCGAGGCGATCACCACCAGCACGCCGGTGCTCGAAGCGGACCTGGCCGGAGTCGCGGCCGGGCGCCGGTGGCCCGCGTTCGCCACTGCCGGCGCCGATCGAGGATTCCGCGGCGTCTTTGCCTTCCCGGTGGCTGCCGGAGCCGCCAAGGTCGGCGTCCTGACCGTGTACCGGCAGCAGCCCGGACCGCTGGACGGCGACCACGTGGCCGACGCACTGGTCTTCGCCGATGCGGTCTTCGTGCTCGCACTCGACCAGCGCCACGGCATCAGCGCGGACCTCGACGAGGTCATCGACGCGGCCTTCACCGCTCGGCGCGCCGAGGTACATCAGGCCGCGGGCCGGCTCGCGTCCCAGGAGCGGATCGGTGTCACCGACGCGCTGGCCCGCCTGCGCGCCCACGCCTACAGCAGCGGGCTGTCGTTGCAGACTGTAGCGATCGATGTGATGGCCGGCCGCCTTCAGCTCGACGGTGACGCCGACCCGCCGGACCCCACAACCGCCAAGCCGAACGCGAACGATCCCAACAACGTCGAGAAGGAACAGGAGGAGGACTGATGACCGCATCCGACCGTAGAGTACGGGAGGTGTTCATCGAACTGTCGGACACGCTCGTCGACGACTTCGACATCATCGAGTTCCTGGACCGACTCGCCGCACGTTGCAGCGAACTGCTGGGCGTCTCGGCCTGCGGCATCCTGCTCGCCGATCATCACGGCGCACTGAACCTGGTCGCGGCGTCCACCGAGCAGGCACGCCTGGTCGAACTGTCGCAGGTACAGAACCTCGAAGGACCCTGCATGGAGGCCTTCACGACCGGACAGCCGGTGCAGCATCCCGACCTGCGCAACGCCCGTGCCCGCTGGCCCCGGTTCACCGCGGCCGCGATCGACGGCGGCTACCTGTCGGTGCAGGCCTTGCCGATGCGGCTGCGCGACACAGTCCTCGGAGCGGTCAATCTGTTCAGCAAGCGCACCGGGCAACTGGACGCCGACACGATCACCCTCGGGCAGGCGCTGGCCGATGCGGCCACGATCGGCATCGTGCACCAGCGCGCTCTGGCCCGCCAGGAGATCGTCACCGAGCAACTCCAGAACGCGCTGAACAGCCGGATCCTGATCGAGCAGGCGAAGGGATTCCTCAGCCACAGCCTCAACATCGCCGTCGACGAGGCGTTCGACGTACTGCGGTCGTACGCCCGGGGCAACAACCGGCGTCTGACCGAGGTCGCCAACGAGGTGGTCGAGGGCCGGCTGACCCTCACCGCGTCACCAGGCTGAGGGTAACGAGCTGTGGTGCCCCGTCACCCGACCGGATAACGTGAGCACACCTGTTCAGGCATGCCCAAGACCTCGGCGCCGGGTGTGTCGCGCCTCCGGGAGGGGTTGGGCACGGCACACGATCGATCAGCACGGGACGCTCGCACCGCCTGGCTGATGATCAGGCGCAGGCCCCGCCGCCACGACGCCACCTGCATGCGCACCGGGCGACGGGTCACCCTGCGGCTACACACCCATCGTGCGGCCGATGATCTCCTTCATGATCTCTGTGGTGCCGCCGTAGATGGTCTGGATGCGGGTGTCCAGGTACGCCTTGGCGATCGGGTACTCGGTCATGAAGCCGTAGCCGCCGTGGAGCTGCAGGCAACGATCGACGACCTTCTTCTGCAGCTCGGTGGTCCACCATTTCGCCATCGCGGCCTCGGCCACGGTCAGCGTGCCGGCGTTGAGCTCCTGGATGCAGCGGTCGACGAAGACGCGGGCGATCTGCGTCTCGGTGGCGAGCTCGGCGAGGACGAAGCGGCTGTTCTGGAAGGAGCCGATCGGGCGGCCGAAGGCCTTGCGGTCCTTCACGTAGCGCAGCGTGTCGTCGAGCATGTTCTCGCAGGCCGCGGCCGCGACCACGGCGATGGTCAGCCGCTCCTGCGGCAACTTCTCCATCAGGTAGATGAAGCCCTTCCCCTCCTCGCCGAGCAGGTTCCCGACCGGCACGCGTACGTCGTCGAAGAACAGCTCCGCGGTGTCCTGCGCCTTGAGGCCGATCTTGTCCAGGTTCCGCCCGCGTTCGAAGCCGGGCATGCCGCGCTCGACGACGATCAGCGAGATCCCCTGCGCAGCGGCCGCCGGATCGGTCTTGGCGACCACGATCACCAGGTCGGCGAGGATGCCGTTCGAGATGAACGTCTTCTGCCCGTTCAGCACGTAGTGGTCGCCGTCGCGGCGCGCGGTGGTCTGGATGCCCTGCAGATCGCTACCGGCGCCGGGCTCGGTCATCGCGATCGCGCTGATCGTCTCCCCCGTGCAGAACGCGGGCAGCCAGCGCGCCTTCTGCTCGGGCGTCGCATAGTCGAGCAGGTACGCCGAATTGATGTCGGTGTGGATCGTGAAGCCCACCCCACTCGCCCGGACCCGGGTCAGCTCCTCGATCAGCACGGTGTTGAACCGGAAGTCCCGCGCCCCGCCGCCGCCGTACTCCTCCGGCATCATGAAGCCGAGCAGGCCCGCGTCGCCGGCGGCGGTCCACAGCTCGCGGGGAACGATGCCGGCCTCCTCCCAGCTGTCGTGGTGCGGGACGATCTCCTTCTCGCAGAACGCGCGAACGCTCTCCCGGAAGGCATCGTGATCGGCGTCGAAGAGCTGACGTTCCACGGGCGGGTTCCTCTCAGTTCTGTACGGCGGCGCCGGACTCGAGCAGGTTGTCGAGTTCGGTGATGCCCCAGTCGGTCAACGCTTCCCGGGTGTGTTGTCCCGGTCGCGCGGGCGGTCGGTCCAGGCTGGTCGGCGTACGGTCGAAGCGTGGCGCGGGCGCGGGCTGCCGGACGCCGTGGTGGTCCACAAAGGTGCCTCGGGCAACGAGATGCGGATGGTCGGCGGCGAGTGGCAGCACCGGCGCGACACACGCGTCGGAGCCGTCGAACACCTCGGTCCACTCCGCCTGTGTCCGCTGCCTGAACGCCTCGGTCAGCGCCTTGCGCAGGTCCGGCCACTGCGCGGGGTCGTTGCGATCGGGTACGTCGACGCCGAGCTTCTCGATCAGCTCCGCGTAGAACTGCGGCTCGAGCGCACCGACCGAGACGTACTTCCCGTCAGCCGTCTCGTACACGTCGTAGAACGGCGCACCGGTGTCGAGCAGGTTCGTCCCGCGGTCCTGCCGCCACGACCCGGCCGCGAGCGCTCCGAGCAGCATCGTGGTCAGGTGCGCCGACCCATCCACGATCGCCGCGTCCACAACCTGTCCCTGTCCGCTGTGCAGCGCCGCGAGGACGCCGATCACGAGATAGAGCGAACCGCCCGCGAAGTCGCCGAGCAGGTTGGCCGGCACCTGCGGCGGCCCGCCGGCCCGGCCGATCAGGTGCAGGGCGCCCGACACCGCGAGGTAGTCGATGTCGTGCCCGGCGGTCTGCGCGAGCGGACCGTCCTGCCCCCAGCCGGTCATCCGCCCGTACACCAGCCGCGGATTGATCGCGTGGCACTCCTCCGGCCCAAGCCCGAGCCGCTCGGCGACCCCGGGCCGGAACCCCTCGACGAGTACGTCGGCCTGAGCGACAAGCCGCTGGACGACGCCGACCGCGGCCGGCTGTTTCAGATCGAGGGCGGCGCTCCGGCGGCCGCGGTTCAGCAGGTCGAGCTCCGGCGGGCCGAGCGACAGGCTGCCGCCGGGGCGATCGATCCGCAGTACCTCGGCGCCGAGCTCGGCCAGCATCATGCACGCGAACGGCGCCGGGCCGATGCCGGCCAGCTCGACCACCTTCACGCCGTCGAGTGGACCCATGGGCGCTATTGTGACAGTTCTACTGTCACAGTCGTCAAGTCACCTTGCGTGTCCCAGCCAGCGCGGTGAGCGGGAGCACGACCATGAGCGCGAGAATCACCGCCAGCCCGATCGACAGTCCGCGCTCGCCGCCCTCCAGGTGGCCGAGGTGAAAGACCAGGTGCGGCCCGGCGTACGCGAGGTAGGCGACCAGCGCGATGACGGTCCAGAAGCGCTCGAACCGGATCGCGGCCGCGGTCAGCACGATGCCGAGGCCGAGACTCGCGCCGCCGAAGTCGTGGAACAGGTGATCGCTGTACGGCGGCGTCCAGTTCACCGTCGGCACGTGGTCGTAGAACGTCTTCGGGACGATGGTCAGCCAGAGCCCGAGCACCAGCTCCATCACGGCGAGGATCCACAGGACAGTACGGACGTACGTCCTCATAGGAGGTACTCCCCGAACGTGAGGTGCCCGTACGGCGGTCCGTCGACCATCGCCGCGCCGTCCGCGAACGCACGGAACGTCCGGCCGCCCAGTCGCACTGGCACAACCGGACGGCTCGACGCCCGGACCTGTTTCCACTGCCTGGCCAGCTCCGGCACGGATCGCCGTTCGGGACCACCGATGTCGGGAGCCCGACCGTTGAGTGGAGCCTGGTCGACCAGCTCGGTGAGACGTACGGCCACATCCTCGACGGCGATCGGCTGCAAGGGGATGCTCGGGGCGATCACCGCCGGGAAGAACCGCTGGGCGCTCAGGACGCGGTCGATCAGGTTGTGGAACTGGGTCGCCCGCAGGATCGTGTACGGCACGCCGGACTCGGCGACCAGGCGTTCGGCCGCCAGCTTGGAGCGGTAGTACGGCAGCGGGATGCGGTCGATCCCGGCGATCGACATCACGACGACATGCTTCATGCCGGCGGCCGCGGTGAGCAGATTGCTTGCCTGCTGGACGTCCCGGCGGCCCTGGCTGGTGGCCAGGTGCACGATCACGTCCGTCCCCTCGACGGCAGCCTGCAGGCCCGCACCGGATGTGAGGTCGGCGACGACGTGGTCGGGGCCGGGCTTGCGGCTGAGCACGCGTACCTGATGATCCGCGGCCCGGAGCCGGGTCACGGTCGGCCGTCCGAGCGTGCCGGTGCCGCCGGTGACGAGGATTGAGCTCATGTGGTGTCCCTTCGGTTCACCAGCTCAGATCCGGCAGCCCTCCGATCTGTGACAACTGCTTCGCCGCGAACGCGAGCTTGTCCGGATTCATCACGAACCGCAGGTCGCTCACGCCGTCCGCCCCGACCTCGACGAAGCACACCGCCATCAGCCCGTCGGCACCCTCGGCGACCAGCACCGGCTCGCCGTTCGCCTCCCCGACGCGCATGACGATGCCCGCGCCGAACTTCTGCAGCGTCCCGATCAGGTAGCGCGCCACCTGGGTCCTGCCGGCGACCGGCCTGCGGGCCGCGACCACCTTGCCGCCGCCATCCGCGGTGGAGACGACGTCCTCGGCCAGCAGACGCTCCAACTGCTCGATCTCGCCGGCCTGGGCCGCCGCCAGGAACCGGTCGACGAGCTCCCGCCAGCCGCCCCGGTCGACCGGCTGCCTGCGTGGGGCGTCGGTCGCGACCCGCTTGCGGGCTCGCGACAGCAGTTGCCTGGCGTTGGCGTCCGTCGTCCCGATCAGCTCCGCCACCTCGCGATGGCTGTACCCGAACGCTTCGTGCAGGACGTACGCCGCGCGCTCGGCCGGAGTCAGCCGCTCCAGCAACAGCAGCAGTGCGAAGGACACCGATTCCCGCTCGGCGACCACCTCGAGCGCGTCGAACTCGGCCCGTCCCGTCAGAACCGGCTCCGGCAGCCACTCGCCGACGTACATCTCCCGCCGCGCCCGCGCCGACGTCAGCTGCTTGATGGACAAGTTGGTGACGACCTTCGCCAGGTACGCGTCAGCGTCCCGCACCGCCGTACGATCCACGTCCTGCCACCGAAGCCACGCATCCTGCAGAATCTCCTCGGCATCGGCCGCCGTCCCCGTCATCCGATACGCAATCCCGAACAGCCGTCCCCGCAGCCGCTCGAACTCGGTCTTCACGGGGCTCCTGGTGGGATGAACGGGGCGGGCGGGGCGCCGTTCTCGATCTGGTGCATCAGCGCGGCGGTGTCGGCGTACTCCTCGATCATGTCGGCCAGGCGATCGAGCCGATCCGCGCGGAGGCCGGCGAACGAGACCGAACCGTCCGGCGCGGGCTTGCCGGTCAGCTCCGCGACCTCCGTCAGGAAGGCATGCCGCGCGGCGTCGTCGTCGAGCAGACCGTGCCAGATCGTGCCCCACGTGTTGCCGCTGCGGCAGCCGCCCGGGAACGGCGACGCGTCACCCGTCACGGTCACCACCCCGTGATGGATCTCGTACGCCGTCGCGGTCGGCCTCGCCAGGACCTTCTCCCGCGCAAACACAGTTGCAACCGGCAACAAATTCAGTCCGGAGTGATCACCGGCGGATTCGACTGCGTCCGGATCGGAGACGACCGATCCGAGAGCCTGGTACCCGCCACAAATCCCGAGGACCGGCCGGCGGTCGGCCACGCGGGCAGCGATGGCGTCGGCCAGGCCCTGGTCGCGCAGCCAAGCCAGGTCGGCGACTGTCGCCCGGGAGCCGGGTAGGACGACCAGGTCGGCGTCGCGGACCTCGGCGGGACTGGTCGTGAAGAAGACGCTGTTGGTCGGCTCGACCGCCAGCGCGTCGAGGTCGGTGAAGTTGCTGATCCGCGGGAAGCGCACCACCGCGATGGTCAGCAGGTCGCCCGGCGAGGTACGCCGTAGCGGGATGTCGAGCGCGTCCTCGGAGTCCAGCCACAGCTCGGGCAGCCACGGCAGCACGCCGTACGTCGGCCGGCCGGTGACCGAGGCCAGCATGTCGATGCCCGGCTGCAGGAGCGAGACGTCGCCGCGGAACTTGTTCACCAGGAATCCGCTGATCAGCGCCTGATCGGCGGCGTCGAGCAACGCGACCGTGCCGAACATCGACGCGAACACTCCCCCGCGATCGATGTCGCCGACGACAACGACCGGCGCTCTGGTGTGCTGCGCGAGACCCAGGTTCACGTAGTCGGACTGCCGCAGGTTGATCTCGGTCGGGCTGCCCGCGCCCTCGCTGATCACCACGTCGTACCTCGACGCGAGGTCGTCGTACGCCGCGAACGCCGCCTTCGCCAGCTCGGCCCGCTCGGTCAGGAAGCCACGCGAGGTCAGCTCCCCCCACGGCTGCCCCATCAGCACCACGTGGCTGCGCCGGTCGCTGCCGGGCTTGAGTAGCACCGGGTTCATCGCCGCCTCAGGTTCGGCGCCCGCGGCAACGGCCTGGATCCACTGGGCCCGGCCGATCTCGGTGCCGTCGGCGCAGACCATCGAGTTGTTCGACATGTTCTGCGCCTTGTACGGCGCGACCCGCACGCCCTGACGCGCCAGCCAGCGACAGATGCCGGTGACTACGGTCGTCTTGCCGGCATCCGACGTCGTACCAGCGATCAGCAGCGAACCCACGCCGCCATCTTAGGGTTCGGGGCGTTCCGTCCGTGGCAGCCGCGGGGTCGCCCCCTGGAACCGGGTCGCGCCGCCCGTCGCCGACAGCGGCTTGGCGATGTTCTCCAGCGACTTGCCTTCCGCGTCCACGCCGAACACCCACGCGATGATCCCGCCGGCCAGCATCACTGCCGCGCCGACGATGTAACCGACCGTCAGCGGCCCGCGCGCCGGGTTGTCGCCCGAGCCGATCAGCGACGCGAACAGGTACGGCGCGATCACACCACCGGTCAGCTGCGAGATCGCGAAGAAGAACGAGATCGCCTGGCCGCGCAGCTCGATCGGGAAGATCTCGCTCACCGTCAGGTACGCCGACGAGGCGCCGGCCGATGCGAAGAAGAACACCACGCACCACAGCCCGGTCAGCGAGGCCGCGTTCAGGCTGCCTGCGTTGAACAGCAGCGCGGTGACGAACAGCACGATCGCGGCCAGCGTGTAGGTCCCGAAGATCATCTTGCGCCGGCCGATGGTGTCGAACAGACGGCCGAGCAGCAGCGGACCGGCCAGGTTGCCGATCGCGAACGGGAAGAAGTACAGCGCCACGCTGGAGTCGTTCAGGCCGAAGTACGACTTGAGCACCAGCGCGTAGGTGAAGAAGATCGCGTTGTAGAGGAACGCCTGGGTGACCATCATCGAGAACCCGAGGAACGAGCGGCTGCGGTAGTCGCGCAGCATCACCCGGGCGATCTCGCGGTACGTCACCGGCGGATAGTCGACCAGCTCGATCGCCTCGTCGTCGCTGACCTCGCGCAGCTCGCCGCCCTGCCGCCGTACCGTCTCCTCGATGTCGTCGACGGTGCGTTCAGCCTCCTCGACCCGCCCGTGCGTCATCAGCCAGCGCGGGCTCTCCGGGATGTGCCGGCGCAGGTAGATGATGATCAGACCCATCACCGGGCCGACCAGGAAGCACAGCCGCCAGCCCCACTCGATCGGCACGATGTCCTCGTTCAGGAACACCAGGCCGACCGCGGAGCCGATCAGCGCGCCGGCCCAGTAGGTGCCGTTCACGCCGATGTCGACGCGGCCGCGGAACCGCGACGGGATCAGCTCGTCGATCGCGGAGTTGATCGCGGCGTACTCACCGCCGATGCCCATCCCGGCGACGAACCGGAAGATCAGCAGCGAGGTGAGGTCCCAGGACAGACCGGCGAGGCCGGACGCGAGCAGGTAGACGAGCAGCGTGACGATGAACAGACTTCGCCGGCCGAGCCGGTCGGTCAACCGGCCGAAGACCAATGCTCCGACCACCTCACCGCCCAGATAGACCGACGCCATCAGGCCGACCTGAGATGTGCTCAGGTGCAGCGTCTCCGGCTCCTTCAGCACGTTCCCGACCAGGGACACCAGCTGGATCTCGAGACCGTCCAAGATCCAGGAGACGCCCAGACCGACGACGATCATCCAGTGGAACCGGGTCCAGGGCAGCCGGTCCATCCTGGCCGGCACGAGACTCGGTATCGCTTGTCCGTGCTCCAATGCGTGCTCGCTCATCCCTGCTCCTCCCGGGCCCGTGGTTCGAACACCACTTGCGCCGGTACCCCAGTAGTGACAGAACCCAAACGGTCAGTCACTGCGCGATGGGGATGGCTAGAGTTGCGGGCATGGAGAAAGAGATCAACATCGTGGACGCCAAGGACCACAGTCGGTACGAGGCGCACGACGCGGACGGCACCCTGATGGGCTTCGTCGACTACAAGCTGCACCCGGGCGTGATCGCCTTCCTGCACGCCGAGACGCTGCCGGAGTTTCGCGGCCGCGGGGTGGCCGGACGGATCGCGACGAAGTCGCTCGACGACGCACGCGCGCTCGGCCT
This sequence comes from Kribbella sp. NPDC051586, assembly GCF_044453965.1. NCBI lineage: Bacteria > Bacillati > Actinomycetota > Actinomycetes > Propionibacteriales > Kribbellaceae > Kribbella > Kribbella sp. NPDC051586. Next base: position 148,964 of record NZ_JBITDF010000002.1, read on the forward strand.
GCGGGTGAAGCCGGCCTGCCCGTTCTACCAGGACTTCCTCTCCGAGCACCCGGAGTACGCCGACCTCGCGAAGCTGCCGGAGGCGAAGTGACAGAGCCGGTGATGGGCAAACTCGACTGGCGTCCCGCGGGCGAGGTGCCCGAGCTGCTGGCCGCGCCGGTCCGCCATGCGCTCAAGGACGTCACCGCCTACGCGGCCGCGATCGACGCGGAGCTCGCCGACACCGCCGCCTTCTGCGCGGAGTACGACGTGCCGATGGCCGCCTCGGCGAACTGCGTGATCGTGCTCGGCAAGCGCGCCGGCGAGGAGACGTACGCCGCCGTCCTCGTGCTGGCGACCGACCGCGCCGACGTGAACGGCGTGATCCGCAAGCACCTCGGCGTGCGGAAGATCTCCTTCGCGTCGCAGCACGACGCGGTCAGCACGACGGGCATGGAGTACGGCGGGATCACGCCGATCGGGCTGCCGGCGGACTGGCCGGTCCTGGTCGACGAGGCGGTCGTGCACGCCGGGCAGGTCGTCATCGGCAGCGGGATCCGGGGGTCGAAGCTGCTGCTCGACGGCGCCGGCCTGGCGAAGTTGCCGACAGCAACAGTGCTCGACCTGGCGCAGCACTAGCAGGACGCCGGATGGAGCAGCGCGACTGGCCCGCGGAGTACGCCGAACTGACGGCGGCGGACCGGCGCGCTCCCCTGCCGCCCGCCCAGCTCGATCGGCTCGCGGTCGCCGCGTTCGTGCTCGGCCATGACGCCGAGGTCGCGGCGTACCGCGAGCGGGCGGTCGAGGCGCATCTCGCCGCCGGCGACACCGACGCGGCGATCCGGAGCGGGTTCTGGCTCGGGTTTCATCTGCAGCAGCACGGAGACCTGTCCCAGGCGGCTGGGTGGCAGGCGCGGATCACGCGCCTGGTGCCCGAAGGGAATGCCGAGCTCGCCGGTCGGCTCGTGATGGCCGACGCCGCGCTGAAGATGAACTCCGGGGACCCGGCCGCCGCCTTGCCGCTGTTCGAGCAGAACCTGCAGTGGGCGACAGAGCCCGACACGATGGTGCTCGCCGCGCTCGGTCGTGGGAACTGCCTGGCCATGCTCGGCCGCGGCGCCGAGGCGCTCCTCGCCCTCGATGAGGCGATGGTGCACGTGACCGGCGGCCAAGTCGGTCCCGAGGTCACCGGCATGGCGTACTGCTCGGTGATCGCGCTCTGCCTGAACATGTACGACATCTGCCGCGCACAGGAGTGGACACGCGCTCTCACCGGTTGGTGCGACTCGCAGCCCGGCCTGGTCCCGTACCGCGGTGCCTGCCTGGTGCACCGCGCCCAGATCCTGCAGTTCCGCGGCGCGTGGAGCGAGGCCGCCGACGCAGCCGAGGACGCCTGCCGCCGATTGTCCGCGGGCACCGTCGGGTCGGCCTGGTACCGGCTCGCGGAGGTCGAGCGCCAGCGCGGGCGGTTCGACGCAGCGGAACGCGCGTACCTCACGGCGGCCGCGGACGGAATGGACGTGCAGCCCGGTCTCGCCCGGCTGCGCTCTGCTCAGGGCCGCGTCGACGTGGCGATCGCCGGTCTCGAACGAGCGCTGGCCGAGGACCCGTTCTCACCGCACCGTCCGATGCTGCTCGCCGCCCGGGTCGAGCTGGCCATCGAGTGCGGCGACCGCGAGACGGCTCGCAAGTCGGCCGCGGAGTTGAACGAGCTCGCCCGCGCGGACTCGCCGTACCTGCAGGCGTTCGCGGCGTACTCCGAAGGGGCGGTGCGGATCGCCTGCGGTGATCCGCAGGGTGCGATCCCGGCGTTGCGACGGGCCTGGTCGTTGTGGCAGCGGTTGGAGATGCCGTACGAGGGCGCCCGTACGCGGCTACTGGTTGGGCAGGCGTGCCGAGCGCTGGGTGATGTCGACGCGGAGCAGATGGAGATCGACAGTGCGCGCGCCGTCTTCGAGCGGCTGGGCGCGGTGGTCGAGCTCGCGGCGTTGGACTCCGACCGTGCCGTCGGGCTCAGTCCGCGAGAGCTCGAAGTACTTCGCCTGCTCGCAACGGGAGCGACGAACCGGGCAATTGCCGAGCAGCTGTTCTTGAGCGAGCGGACCGTTGCGCGGCATGTCAGCAACATCTTCGGGAAGCTCGGGGTGAACAGCCGGTCGGCTGCGACGGCGTACGCGTACGAACACGGCCTGACTGGGTAGAAATGACCACTCGCCACCGGGCCGAGTTGGCGTGATTGGTGGATGTGCGTGGTGGCTGGGCCGACCTACCGTGAGTTCATGGACAGGGTCGGGGTTGTGGTGATCGGGGCAGGGCAGGCGGGGCTGGCGCTGGGCTACTACCTGCGACGGCGGGGTGAGGACTTCGTCATGCTCGAGGGGAACGAGCGCGTGGGCGACTGCTGGCGCAAGCGGTACGACTCGTTGCGGCTGTTCAGTCTGCCGCGGTACGCGAGTCTTCCGGGCTTGCGGATCCGCACCAGCGACTGCCCGACCCGGGACGAGATGGCCGACTACCTCGAGCGGTACGCCGTGCACCACGAGCTGCCGGTGCGGACCGGCGTACGCGTGACGCGGTTGTCGCGGGACGGCGACGGGTTCTTGGTGGAGACGAACGCCGGGGACTGGCGGGCCGACCAGGTAGTAGTTGCGGCCGGCATGCACAGCACGCCGCGGTGGCCGTCGTTCGCCGGTGAACTCGATCCGTCGATCCGGCAGCTGCACTCGATGGAGTACCGCAACCCGGCACAGCTCGCCGACGGGACCGTGCTGATCGTTGGCGCGGCCAACTCTGGCACCGACGTCGCCCTGGAGGCCGTCAAGACGCATCGGACGCTCCTGGCGGGACGCCATCCGGGACAGGTGCCGGTCGACATCGACTCGACCATCGGACACGTCTTCACCCCGGTGGTGATGTTCCTGTTCAAGTACGTGCTCACCCGCCGTACGCCGATGGGCCGCAAGGCGATCGCCAACGCGATCAAGAACGGGCTGCCGCTCACCCGGAACAAGCTCGACCACCTCGACGCGGCCGGCATCCAGCGGCTCCCGCGGATCGAGAGCATCCGCGACGGCCGGCCGGTAACCGCCGACGGCGACGTACTCGACGACGTCGCGACCGTGGTGTGGTGCACCGGCTCCGATCCCGACCACAGCTGGATCGACCTGCCCGCGTTCGGCGACGACGGACGGCCGCGGCACGAGCGGGGCGTCGCGGCCGACGTACCCGGGCTGTCCTTCCTCGGGCTCGATTTCCAGTACGCGATCGCCTCGGCCAGCATCCAGGGTGTGGACCGGGATGCTCGCTTCCTTGTCAAGCATCTGGCCCAACACGCCGCGCGTCTCGGTCGGCGGAGCGCCGATCGGACGATACCCGTGGACAGGCGGTAGCATCACGGGCTGAAATGGGTGCGTGGCTGGGCGTGGGTCAGGGTGAGTGATCAGGTGTCGGTGAGCGGCGGCGACGGTGGGCCGACCGCCCTTCGCATCATGCTGGGTGGGCAGCTGCGGCGGATGCGTGAAGCCGCCGGGATCAGTCGCGCCGACGCGGGCTGGCAGATCCGGGCCTCGGAGTCCAAGGTCAGCCGGATGGAGCTCGGCCGGGTCGGGTTCAAGGAACGCGACGTCAGCGACCTGCTCGAGCTGTACGGGCTGGCCGACGAGGACGAGCGGTTCCGGCTGATGGAGCTGGCCCGGGCCGCGAACAACCCGGGCTGGTGGTCGCGGTACGGCGATGTGATGCCGAGCTGGTTCACCAACTACGTCGGCCTCGAGGTCGCCGCGGCGCTGATCCGGACCTACGAGGTGATGTTCGTCCCCGGCCTGCTGCAGACCGAGGAGTACGCGCGGGCGATGGTCCAGCTCGGCAAGTCGTCGTTCCTGCCGCACCAGGAGGTCGACCAGCGGGTGGAGCTCCGGGTAACCCGGCAGCAGATCCTCACCCGGGCGAACCCGGCCCGCCTCTGGGTGGTCATCGACGAGTCGGTGCTGCACCGGCCGGTCGGTGGCGAGAAGGTCCTACGGGCGCAGATCGAGCACCTGATGATGTGGTCCCAGCAGCCGAACATCACCTTGCAGGTGATGCCGTTCAGCAGTGTCGGGTACGCCGGTGCGGGTGGCGCGTTCAGCCTGCTGCGGTTCCCGGAGGGCGATCTGCCGGACATCGTCTACATCGAGCACGCGGCCAGCGCGCTGTACCTCGACAAGCTCGAAGAGGTCGACGAGTACGTCGCGATCATGGAGGGCCTGACCATCTCGGCAGCCCCGGTCTCCGCAACCGAGGGCCTCCTCAAAGAGGCCCTCACGCGGCTCTAGCCCGCACCCCCGTCTCAGGGGCCAACCCCTCGGCTTATGGGTTGCGGGGTTGCATGCGTGGTGCCAACCCACCAGCTGCGGGGCCGGCCCCTGAGACGGGGCAGCGGATCAGGCGACCTGGAGGTCGACCTTGATGTTGCCGCGGGTGGCGTTGGAGTACGGGCAGACCTCGTGCGCCTTGGCGACCAGGTCCTCGGCGACCGCGCGCCCGACACCCGGCAGGCTCACCACGAGCTCGACCTGCAGGCCGTAGCCGGCGCCGCCGTTGATCGGGCCGATGCCCACCTCGGCGGTGACGGTGGAGCCGTCTGTGTCGATATGGTCCTGGCGGGCCTTGCGCGCGACCAGCTTCAGCGCGCTGTGGAAGCAGGCTGCGTACCCGGCTGCGAACAGCTGCTCCGGGTTCGTGCCGTTGCCGTTGCCACCCATCTCGACCGGCGGCGCGACCGTGACGGCGAGCTTGCCGTCGTCGGTCGACACCTTGCCGTCGCGGCCGCCGTCCGCGGTGGCGCGGGCCGTGTACAGAACCTTCTCAACAGCGATCGTCATATCTGGCTTCTCCTATGAAGTGAGGTCTAGCGGGTGGGGTCGAGCAGGAGCTTGCCCACGGTCTTGCGCGCACGCATGTCTTCGTGAGCGGTGGCGGCATCGGAGAGCGCGTACTCCCCGCCGACGATCGGGCGGAGCTTGCCGCTCGCGGTCAACTCGAACAGCTCGGTCAGCGCGGCGCCGAAGCGCTGCGGGTCGCGGAGGCAGTCGACCAGCCAGAAGCCGGCGATCGTCTTCGAGCCCTTCATCAGCCGGACGGCCTCGATCGGCTTGGCGGCCTCGCGGCCGGCCGACCCGAAGGTGACCAGGCGGCCGAACGGCGCCAGCGCGGCGAACGACTCGTCGAACGTCGGGCCGCCGACCATTTCCAGCACGATGTCGACCGGCTTGCCGCCGTTCGCCTCGAGAATGCGGTCCTTGAGGCCTTCCGGCGTACCGTCGATGGCGACGTCGGCGCCGAGCTCGAGGGTCTGCTGCCGCTTCTCCGCCGACGACGCGGTCGCGATCACCCGGCCGGCGCCCCACAGCTTGGCGAGCTGGATCGACAGGTGGCCGACGCCGCCGGCACCCGCGTGGACCAGGACCGACTCACCGGCCTGCAGGTGCGACGAGTGCTTCAGCATGTACCACGCGGTGGTGCCCTGCACGATGAGCGCGAGCGCCTGACCGTCGGTGACGCCTTCCGGCACGTCCCAGGCCCGCATCGGGTGGATCAGCGCCTTCTCCGCGTACCCACCGGACCCGGTGAGCGCCACCACGCGACGGCCGTCCGGAGTACGGCCGACCACCTCGCCGCCGGGGATCATCGGGAGCTCCGCCTTGGAGAGGTAACTGTTCTCGACCTGGTGCGTGTCGGCGTAGTTGATACCCGCGCGGTCGACCGTGATCAGGACCTGCCCGTCGCCGGCGACCGGCTCCGCGACATCGCTGATCTTCAGGACCTCGGGTCCACCGAACTCGGTGATCTGAATGGCTCGCATACACCGTACTATACACTGTACGTTAGGAGGATCGAAGGGAGTTGGGTCACATGGCCAGGACGCCGCGGAACACCCTCAGTGCCGACCTGATCGTGCGGACGGCGCTGGAGCTGATGGAGGCCAAGGGCGCCGACGCGTTCAGCCTGCGCGGGGTCGCCGCCGAGCTCGGCGTCGGGCCGATGGCGCTCTACACCTACTTCCGCAACAAGGACGATCTGTACGACGCCGTTCGCGATCACCTGATGGGTCTGCTCCCCGCCGTACCGGTCGATGCGGAATGGCCGGACCAGGTGCGGGCCGTGTGCCGTTCGTTGCGGCTGCTGATGCTGCAGCATCCTTGCCTCGCGCAACTACTCGCCGGGCGGCCGCTGAGCGGGCACGAGACGGCGCGGGTGGCCGAGGGGTTGCTCGGCGTACTGCGGGCGGCCGGGTTCGAACCGGAGACGGCGGCGCGGACGCACACGACCTTGTTCACCTACGTGCTCGGATCGACCTCGTGGGAGATCCAGATGGCGGCCGAGCGCCGCGATCCCGAGGCATGGCGACGGCTGCGAGCGTCGATGGAGTCGCTGTCGGCGCGGGACTTCCCGTCGGTGGTCGAGCTGGCGCCGGAGCTCGCCCGGACGACGGGCGGCGACGAGCAGTTCGACTACGGCCTCGATCTACTGCTGGCCGGTCTGCAGCTCAGAACACCAGCGTGACGACCACATCCTCCCCTTCTCTTTCTCTTTCCTTCAGAACACCAACGTCACGATGGCCAGGACGCCTATGCAGACGATCAGGGCGCGGAGTGCGATCGGCGGCAGCTTGCGGCCGTAGCGCGCGCCGACGAATCCGCCGATCGTCGAGCCGACCGCGATCAGGCCGGCCGCGAGCCAGTCGATGTCGTGCACGATGATGAACAGGATCGCCGCGACGCTGTTCACGACCGTGGCCAGAACGTTCTTGAGGCCGTTCATCCGCTGCAGGTTCGAGTCCAGGCCGAGACCGAGGATCGCCATCAGCAGGACGCCTTGCGCGGCGCCGAAGTACCCGCCGTACACACCGGTGGCGAAGACGGCCGGGATCACCCACCAGGCGCCGCGGTGCAGGTGCGACGGAGCACTGATCCACTTCGACAGCCAGGGCTGGAACGCGACCAGCAGACAGCCGAGCAGGATCAGCACCGGCACGACGGCGTGGAACGCGGAATCGGGCAGGGTGAGCAACAGCACTCCCCCGACGATGCCGCCGGCCAGCGACGCCGGGATCAGACGCAGCATGCGGCCGCGCTGCCCCTCGAGCTCGCGGCGGTAGCCGATCGCGCCGGCCGCGGTACCGGGCGCCAGACCGACGGTGTTGCTGACGTTCGCCAGCACCGGAGGGATGCCGACGGCAAGCAACGCGGGGAAGGTGAGCAATGTGCCCGACCCCACCACCGCGTTGATCGTTCCCGCGCCCATCCCCGCCAGCAGGACGAACACCGCCTCGTACCAAGTCATCGATGACAGACTTTACGCACCTGACTGCCCCCGCGCAGATCTGTCCGACGACTGAACAGTAAGAGGGCCTTTCCGGATTGCTCCGGAAAGGCCCTCTTCCACTGTCTTTCAGCGCTGCGGCGGCTCCGCGGCCGGCGGCTCCTGGGAAGGAGCAGGCGGCGGGATCGACGGGGTGCTGGGCGCGGCCTGGCTGCGGGTGCTGACCGCCGCGGACTCAGCAGCCGCGATGGCCTCGCGGACCGCATTGTCGGCCTCGGCAACCGCTGCCGGCGCGGCCGCGGACGAGTCGAGCTCCGGCACCTCGCCGTTGGAGAGCTCCGGCGCGTGCCACTCGCCCTCGGCCTTCTGCGTGATGCCGGCCACCTGGCCGACCGCACTGCCGAGACCCTTGAGCGCGTCCCCGATCTCGCTCGGGACGATCCACAGCTTGTTCGCGTCGCCCTGGGCGATCGACGGCAGCATCTGCAGGTACTGGTACGCGAGCAGACCCTGGTCGGGCTTACCGGCGTGGATCGCATTGAAGACCGTGGTGATGGCCTGCGCCTCACCCTGTGCCTTCAGGATCCGGGCCTGCCGCTCGGCCTCGGCGCGCAGGATGCGGGACTGCTTGTCACCTTCGGCGGTGAGGATCGCGGACTGCTTCTGACCCTCGGCGGACAGGACGGCCGACTGCCGCATACCTTCCGCGGTGAGGATCGCGGCGCGCTTGTCGCGGTCGGCGCGCATCTGCTTCTCCATCGAGTCCTGGATCGAGGGCGGCGGGTCGATCGAGCGCAGCTCGACCCGGTTGACCCGGATCCCCCACTTGCCGGTGGCCTCGTCCAGCACGTACCGGAGCTTCTCGTTGATCTCCTCACGCGAGGTCAGCGTCTGCTCCAGGTCCATGCCACCGATGATGTTTCGCAGCGTGGTCATGGTCAGCTGCTCGATGGCCTGGATGTAGTTCGAGATCTCGTACGTCGCCCGGACCGGGTCGTTCACCTGGAAGTAGATGACGGAGTCGATCGACACCATCAGGTTGTCCTCGGTGATGACACCCTGCGGCGGGAACGCGACCACCTGCTCGCGCATGTCGATGGTGTAGCGGACCTTGTCGACGAACGGGGTCAACAGGTTCAGGCCCGGCTGCAGGCCGGTCTTGAACTTCCCGAACCGCTCGACGATCCCGACAGTCTGCTGCTGCACCACCCGGACGGATTTGACCAAGGTCACGATCACCACTAAGGCGACCAGTGCCAGGACTATGAGGAACGCGGTCACTTGACCCTCCACTCGGCAGAACGCTAAACGCACGGACAGTCTTTCGTATCGACGGGCCATCCGGCCTGCCGGTTCCCCGGCGCGTCGGCTGCCTGATCGAACAGCTACTTCAACCGTCCTGCACTTTCGACACTACTGCGCGGAGGGGCCCACTCAACCGTTCAGCTCTGGGGCGGGTCCGACGGCTTGGGATCCTGGGTCGGTTCGGGCAGGTCCAGCTGGTGGTGCAACGGTTCGCCGACCGGGTACACGACCGCGGTCGCGCCGTCGATGTGCATCACCTCGACCCGCGTTCCCGGGGCGATCGTCGAGATCTCGTCGTACGGCTTGGCGGTCCAGAGCTCGCCGTTCAGCCGGATCGAGCCGCCGCCGTCGGGGTGGATCTCCTTCACCACGGTCCCGGACCGGCCGATGATGTGCGCCGAGCCGGTCTTCAGCTCGGTACCGTGATGGATCTTGCGGACGATCATCGGCCGGATCGCACCGAGCATCGCGGCCGCGGTGATCAACCCGACGACGATCTGCAGCCACAGCAGTCCCGGGAAGAACGCCGCGACGCCCGCGGCGGTGAGCGCGCCGGCGGCCAGCATCAGCAGGGTGAAGTCGAGCGAGGCCAGCTCAGCCAGGCCGAGGACGGCGGCGATCGTCAGCCATGCCGCCCACATGTTGTCCCGCAGCCAATCCATCATTTCCCAAGCCTATCCACGTTGGGGCCCGCAAGCAGATGTTTGGACGCACATCCCGGTCCCCCCGCTCCCGTCCGCCCCCTCTAGCTCCCCGCCCCCTCCCCCTCGCCCGCCCCGGCCCTTCCCCGTCGCGCGCCCCCACCCTCGCCAACGCCCGCCCCGACCCTTCCCCGTCTTAGGGGCCGACCCCGGAGTTGGTGGGTTGCGGACCCAGATTCTCCCTCCGCATCCCATCAACTAAGGGGTTGGCCCCTGAGACGGGGATCCGCCGCGGCGGCGGCGGGCGGCGGCGGGCGGCAGGCGGGCGGCAGGCGGGCCGCAGGTAGGCGGCAGGTGGGCCGCGGGTGGATGGGCGGCAGGTGGGCGCGGGTGGGTAGGCGGCAGGTGGGCCGCGGGTGGGCGGGCGGCAGGTGGGCCGCGGGTGGGTGGGCGGCAGGTGGGTGGCGGTGGGTGGGTTAGAGGGCGCGGGCGGTGTAGCGGCCGTCTTCCTGTTTGAGGGTCAGGGCCAGGTCGAAGGTGTCGCTGAGGGTTTCGGCGGTGAGGGCCTCGTCCATCGGGCCGGCGGCGACGACGCGGCCCTGTTTGAGGAGCAGGGCGTGGGTGAAGCCGGGCGGGATCTCCTCGACGTGGTGGGTGACCAGGACCATCGCGGGGGCGCCGACGGCGGTCGCGATCGCGCTGAGCGAGCGGACCAGCTGTTCGCGACCCGTAAGGTCCAGGCCGGCCGCGGGCTCGTCCATCAGCATCAGTTCGGGGTCGGTCATCAGCGCGCGGGCGATCTGCACCCGCTTCCGCTCCCCCTCGGACAGCGTCCCGAACGTGCGGTCCGCGAGGTGCCCGATCCCGAGCTCGGCCAGCAGTGCGCCGGCGCGTTGGTGGTCCAGGTCGTCGTACTGCTCGATCCATCGGCCGAGGACGGCGTACGACGCGGAGACGACCACGTCGGAGACCCGCTCGCTCTTGGGCAGCCGGTCGGCCAACGCGGCACTGGTGAGTCCGATCCGCGGCCGGAGCTCGAAGACGTCGACGGCGCCCAGTACTTCGCCGAGCAGGCCGGCGACACCGGACGTCGGGTGCAGCTGCGCGGCGAGGATCTGCAGCAGGGTCGTCTTGCCCGCGCCGTTCGGCCCGATCACCACCCAGCGGTCGGCCTCGTCGATCGTCCAGTCGATCCCGTCGAGCAGCCGCGCTCCACCACGGACGATCGTCACCCCGGCCAGCTCCACCACTGCAGTCATGCTCAAAACCTAAGGGGTCGTCGTTGGGGGCGTGTGGTCGGGTGGTGAGAGACTTGCGGGCGTGCTGACGACCTCCGCCTCGGTACGGTTCACGGTCTGGACGAACGCGATGCTGACCGGCGCCTGCGATCCCGACACCGCTGCCCAGAAGATCCTCGGCGATGACGTCGGTCATCACGTCGCGGGCTTCGCCAACCATCCGGAGCCGGCCACTCTCCCGGTCGCGTTGAATCTGTTGCGCGCGGCGGGTACGACGCAGGCGCACCTGGCGCTGCCCGTGCCGGGCGACCCGATCGGACTGGCCGGACCGCCCTCGTTCAACGAGGCCGCCCTGGAGACCGGCGAGGCCGTCGTACTCACGGGGCCCGAGCTCGGACTGGTTCCGTCGTACGTCGGACCGGCCGTGCAGTGGTCCGTGCTGCCGGCGGCGAGCCCGGCGCCCGCGGACTTCGGCGAGGCGGACCGTGGTCTGCGGCTGGCGCTGATCGACGCGGCCGAGTCGCTGGCCGCGCTGGATGTCGCGCGCTGGAAGCCCGAGGTCGCGGATGCGCTGATCGACATCCGCAAGATCGGTCGTGGCCGCGGTGACGATCTCGCTCCGGGCTACGAGCCACGCGCGGTGAAGGCCGCCGCGACCGCCCGGCGCTGTCTGGCGATCGCCGACGCCGCGCTGGAGGACGACGGATCCGCGGTCACCGGAGCCGAGGCCGACGCGCGCCGGCGCGCTCTCCTCGACCTCGCCGCCGCGGCCCGCCGCGCCTTGGTCGCGGCCTGCGCGCCGCCGGTTCATGCTTGAGATCTGGACCGGCCATCGGACGGTCATCTCATATCGGTAGCGTTCGGGGTGCGATGACTGATCCCAGTGAGGTTGAGGCTGACACCGCGGCGGCCGAGCGGCCGACGCTTCTGGTGACGTTGACAGGGTCGGACCGGCCGGGGCTGACGTCGGCCGTCCTGTCCACGCTGGCGACGCGCGGGCTCGAGGTGATCGACGCCGAGCAGGTCGTGCTGCGAGGGCGCCTGGTGCTCGGCGTACTGCTGTCGGCGCCGCGTGACCACAAGGACGTGAAGGAAGAGCTGAAGGCGCTCGCCACCCTGCTCGACGTCGACATCTCGGTGAAGAAAGGTATCGGCGACAACGAGCCGCGGCGCAAGGGCCGCAGTCAGGTGACCGTGATCGGGCACCCGCTGTCTGCCGCCGGACTCGCCGCCGTCGCCGGCCGGATCGCCGACACCGGCGCGAACATCGACCGGATCAGCCGCATGGCGCGGTACCCGGTCACCGCGATGGAGATCGCCGTATCCGGCGTCCACCCGGAGACGCTGCGCACGGTTCTCGCGCTGGAGGGCGTCCGGCAAGGGCTGGATATCGCGGTCCAGGACGGCGGGCTGTACCGGCGGGCCAAGCGGCTGATCGTGATGGACGTCGACTCGACCCTCATCCAGGGTGAGGTGATCGAGATGCTCGCCGCGCACGCCGGCCGGCTGGAGGAAGTTGCCGCCGTCACCGAGAAGGCGATGCGCGGCGAACTCGACTTCGCCGAGTCCCTGCGGCACCGGGTCGCGGCGCTCCAGGGCCTGCCGATGTCCGCGCTCGACGAGGTGTACGCCGCGATCGAGCTCGCGCCGGGCGCCCGCACCCTGGTCCGCACGTTGAAGCGACTCGGCTACCAGTTCGCGATCGTCAGCGGCGGCTTCAGCCAGATCACCGGGAAGCTCGCGGCCGAGCTGGGCATCGACTACGCCAAGGCGAACGAGCTCGAGATCGTGGACGGCGTACTCACCGGCCGCGTCGTCGGCGAGATCGTCGACCGGCCGGGCAAAGCGACCGCGCTGCGCGAGTTCGCCAAACGCTCGGGTACGCCGCTCACGCAGACCGTTGCCATCGGCGACGGCGCCAACGACCTCGACATGCTCGCCGTCGCCGGCCTGGGCGTCGCGTTCAACGCCAAGCCGGTCGTCCGTGCGGCCGCCGACACCCACCTCAGCGTCCCCTACCTGGACACGATCCTGTATCTGCTCGGCATCACCCGCGAGGAAGTAGAGGCCGCGGACGCCGAGACCCCGGCCTGATCGCAACAAGCTGCAACAGGTCGCAGCCGGTCGGCCGGGATGCGGCAGGATCGGGTCATGGAGTTCCAGACCCGACCCGCGACCTTCGACGACGCACCGGCGATCCACGCGATCATCGCCGCCAACGAACAAGCCTGGCACGGCCAGGTCCACTCGCTTCAGGACGCGATCGCCGCGGACCTGCGCCGCCCGATGATCACGCTCGACCTCGACACCCGGGTCGTCGAGGCGCCCGACGGAATCGCCGCCTGGGCATGGGTCCACGGCGGGCGTCGCTCGCAGGTCGACGTCCATCCGTCGTACGTCGACCGCGGCCTCGGGAGCGAGCTGGTCGACTGGGCCGAAGGACGTGCCCGCGAACACGAGAGCCCCTGGCTCGCGCAGACGGTCGACGACGCGGACCTGGGCGGCGCGAAGCTGCTTCGCGGTCGTGGGTACGAGGTACTCGCGACGAACTGGTTGCTTGAGCGCCCGGTCGACGGGGCTGAGCCGCTGGTGCCCGAAGGCGTGACGCTGCGGCCGTTCGCGCCGGACGACGCGCGGGTGGTGCACCAGGTGGTGCAGGACGCGTTCGACGACTGGCAGCCGCGGCGGCACGAGTACGACGAATGGGCCGGCACGAGCATCGAGCGCGACAGCTTCGACGCCGAGCTGTCCCCGGTCGCGGTCGCCGGTGACGAGATCGTCGGCGCGGTGATCAGCCTGGAGCTCCCCGATTCCCCCGACGGGTACGTCGACCAGCTCGCCGTCCGGCGCGACTTCCGCGGCCGCGGCATGGCCCGCGCGCTGCTGACCGAGGCGGCGCTGGGAGCCGGCCGCCGCGGCAAGGAGACGCTGACGCTCTGGACGCATTCCGGGACGGGCGCGCTGGCGATGTACGAACGCCTCGGCATGCGGGTGCGACGCAGTACGACGGTCTACCGGAAGCAGCTGTGACGAGCTGTTGACACTGCTCCATGAGAGCGCTCTCATAGGTTCATGCGTACCCGCCCCTTAGTACTTGCGCTGCTGGCGCCTCTGCTGGCCGTCGTCCCGCTCGCGCATGCGAGTGTCCCGCCGCCTACCGACGGCTGGACGACGGTGTGGAGTGACGACTTCGACGGGTCGAGCGGCAGTCTGCCGTCCGGCTCCAACTGGATCATCGACACCGGGCACGGTTACCCGGGCGGCCCCGGGAACTGGGGTACCGGCGAGATCCAGAACTACACCAACAGTCCGGACAACCTCTCCCTCGACGGCACCGGGAACCTGAAGATCACCCCGCGCCGCGACGCCGCCGGGAACTGGACCTCGGCGCGGATCGAGAGCCAGCGGAGCAACTTCAAGCCACCGTCGGGTGGTGTGCTGGCGATCGAGAGCCGGATCCAGATGCCCAACGTCACCGGCGACGCGGCGCTCGGCTACTGGCCGGCGTTCTGGGCGCTCGGCTCGCCGTACCGCGGGAATTACTGGAACTGGCCGGGGATCGGCGAGTTCGACATCATGGAGAACGTCAACGGGATCAACTCGGTCTGGGGCGTGCTGCACTGCGGCGTGAGCCCGGGCGGCCCGTGCAACGAGACCACCGGGATCGGCGCGAACCGCGCGTGCCCGGGCTCGACCTGCCAGTCCGGGTTCCACACGTACCGGTTCGAGTGGGACACGTCGGTGTCGCCGAACCAGTTGCGGTGGTACGTCGACGGGCAGCAGTTCCACTCGGTCAGCCAAGAGCAGTTGCCGGCTGACACCTGGGCGAACATGACGTCGCATGCCGGGTACTTCGTGCTGCTCAACCTCGCGATCGGCGGCGCGTTCCCGGACGCGCTCAACGGTCCCACCCCGCGCGCTTCGACTGTGCCGGACCACCCGATGGTCGTCGACTACGTGGCCGTGTCGACCAAGGGCGGCGGCACCACTCCGCCACCGACGACTCCCCCGCCGGGCGGCTCGTCGGCGTACAACACGCTGCAGGCCGAGTCGTACACGCAGCAGTCCGGGATGGGGTCGGAGACCACGACGGACAGCGGCGGCGGCCAGAACCTGATGCAGATCGGCAACGGCGACTGGGCACAGTACAACGGCATCGACTTCGGCAGCACCCCTGCAACGCAATTCGTGGCCCGAGTCGCGTCAGGCGCCGCGGGCGGGGTCAGCGGCCTCGTCGAAGTACGCCTGGACAGCCGCACCAGCACCCCGATCGGCAGCTTCGCCGTAGGCAACACCGGCGGCTGGCAATCGTGGCGCACAATCCCCGCCAACATGTCCGCAGTCACCGGCACCCACACCGTCTACATAACCTTCACCAGCGGCCAACCCTCCGACTACGTCAACCTCAACTGGTTCACCTTCGGCCACTGACCGCCGTACGGTCGAAGAGTGCTGGCTCTTACCAGGAAGGGAACCTCCGTCGCGCTGACGGAGGTTCCCAACCCTGTGCCGCTGTCGCACGAGGCGATCGTCCGGGTGAAGAGGTTCTGCCTGAACCGGCGCGAACTGCTGGACCTCGCGCAGCCTCCCCATCGCTTGGACCCCGACCCGCTCCGCGACGGCTCCGTGCTGGGCTGGGACTTCGCCGGCGAGCTCGAGCAGTCGCCGGCCGTCATCAATCCGACGGCCAAGGCCACTCCCGTTCCAGGTGCGCGGGTGTTCGGCACGGTACGACGGGGCGCGTGGGCCCAATGGGTGGCCGTCCCGTTCACGAGGCTTGCTCTGACGCCCGACAACGTCGCCGACGTACAAGCATCCGCACTTCCAACGCCTGGGCTCGCGGCGCTGCGCGCGCTGGAGCTCGGCGGGTTCCTGGTCGGCAAACGGGTGATGGTGATCGGAGCACGGGGTGCAGTCGGGCGGCTCACGTGTCAACTGGCGAACCTGTCGGGTGCTGACGTGAGAGCTGTCGTGCGACCTGGCCAGACAGCGCCCGGTAGCCACCGCCCACTCGACGGGATTCCCGGTGCGCACCATGTGACCGACAGTGTCCGGTACCTGCCTGACCTGACCATCGACACCGTCGGCGGCGCAGTTCTCGGCGAGGCCATCGAGTCGCTGGAGCCGGAGGGCCTACTGGTAGTGGTGGCAACCCCTGACCGGGACGAACAGGTGAATTTCCGCATCCGGAGGCGGCATCGCTCCGCGGGTGGTCGGATCCAGTTCCTCGGCGACCTCGACGAGGTGACTGCGCAGGACACCATCCATACCGATCTGAAGCGGTTGATCGACCTGGTCGCGGCTTTCAAGCTCGATGTCGGTGTCGAGGTCGAAGAGTCCTGGCGGAACGCGGTCGACGTGGTCGAGGCCGTGCTGGACCGGCGGATCAAGGGGCGGGCTGTGCTGCAGGCTCGGTGACCGGATTGCGGCCGAATCGGGGGTGAGCACCTATCCTTCGCCTATGTCTGAACTGCAGGGTGGGCCTGGTGCCCTGTTTGCGATCGGTGGGGCCGAGGACAAGCTGAAGAAGCGGACGGTGCTGCAGGAGTTCGTGGAGGCGGCTGGTGGGGCCAAGGCGCGGATCGTGGTGGTGCCTACCGCGTCGGCGCTCGGGCCCGATGTCATCGACGTGTACCGGGCGCTGTTCGCGGCGCTCGGGGCCGAGAGCGTGGTCGGTGTTCGCCCGGAGAATCGGGAGGACGCCGACGACCCGGCCTTCATCGCCCCGCTGAACGACGCGACCGGCGTCTTCATGACCGGCGGCAACCAGCTCAAGCTCGCCGGCGTCGTCACCGGTACGGCGTTCGGCCGGGCGGTCACGGCCGCCCACGCGCGTGGCGCCGCCGTCGGTGGTACTTCGGCCGGCGCGAGCATCCTGGCCGAGCACATGATCGCGTTCGGCCGGTCCGGCGCCACCCCGCGGCAGCGGATGAGCCAGCTGTCGGGCGGCCTCGGCCTGGTCCAGGGCGCGATCGTCGACCAGCACTTCGCCCAGCGGAACCGGTACGGCCGCCTCCTGTCGCTGGTCGCCCAGTCCCCCGGCCTGCTCGGAATCGGCGTCGACGAAGACACCGCCGCCGTTTTCCGCGGCTCGCACCTGGAGGTCGTCGGCCGCGGCGCGGTGACGATCTTCGACGGCAGCCGGATCAAGTCCAACGGACACTACGCCGGCCGGTCCGAGCCGCTGCTCGCGTCCGGCGTCGTGCTGCACGTGCTGCCGGCGACCGCGACGTTCGACCTGCAGAACCGCGTCCTGCTGTCCTTCGGCAAGCAGCCGCCGGCGACCGAGCTCGCCGAGATGCAGGCGGCCGAGGCGGATCTGCGCAAGCTGGCCCAGGAGATCGCGGCCGAGGGCGTCTCACCCAAGTACTACGCGGACCGCAAGAAACGGGCGGGACGCCGTACGTCGAAGAAGTCAGCCACTGCGATAGGGGCCGGGGAGTCCAGACCGGAGGCGACCGAGCCGATCACGGCCGGCGCCGACTCCGAACTCCCCGACCGCACGCAACCAGAACAGTGATGCCCGCATGACCGAGACCAGCAGTACAGTCGCCCCCTCCCCAGCCCCTTCCCCCGACCTGAAGATCATCGAGACCCGCGTCTACCGCGGCCCGAACGTCTGGAGCTACGACCCCGCGATCCAACTGGTCGTCGACCTCGGCTCGCTGGAGAACTTCCCGTCGAACACCATTCCCGGGTTCACCGAGCGACTCCTGGCCGACCTCCCCCGGCTCGACCAGCACCACTGCTCCCGCGGCCGCCGGGGCGGATTCATCGAGCGGCTGCACGAAGGCACGTGGCTCGGGCACATCGCCGAGCACGTCGCGCTCCAGCTCCAGCAGGAGGCCGGCCACGACATGCGCCGCGGCAAGACCCGGCAGGTGAAGGGTTCACCCGGCATCTACAACATCACCTACGCGTACGCCGACGAGGCGGTCGGCCTCGCGGCGGGCGAACTCGCCGTACGGTTCGTGAACAACCTGGTCCAGCCCCAAATGAAGAATGGACAGCCGGCGTTCGACTTCACCACCGAGCTGGAGAAGTTCATCAAGCAGGCCGAGCGGACCGCGTTCGGCCCGTCGACGCAGGCGATCGTGGACGAGGCCGTGTCCCGGGACATCCCGTGGATCCGGCTGAACAAGGCCAGCCTGGTGCAGCTCGGCCAGGGCGTGCACGCGAAGCGGATCCGGGCCACGATGACGTCCGAGACCGGCTCGATCGCGGTCGACGTCGCCAGCGACAAGGACCTCACCACCCGGCTGCTCGCGTCCGCCGGCCTGCCGGTACCGCGGTCGGAATCGATCCGCACGGTCGACGAGGCCGTCACGGTCGCGAACAAGATCGGCTACCCGGTCGTGTGCAAGCCGCTCGACGGCAACCACGGACGCGGCGTCTGCCTGAACCTGCAGGACGCCGACGCGGTCCGGGACGCGTTCCCGATCGCGGCCGAGCAGTCCCGGCGCGGGTCGGTGATCGTGGAGAACTTCGTCACCGGCAAGGACTACCGCTGCCTGATCATCAACGGCCGGATGGAGGCGATCGCCGAACGCGTGCCCGCGCACGTCGTCGGCGACGGCGTCCACACCGTCGCCGAGCTGGTCGACATCACCAACGCCGACCCGCGCCGCGGCGTCGGCCACGAGAAGATCCTCACCCGGATCACGATCAACGCCGCCGCCCGGCAGCTCGTCCGCGACCAGGGCTTCGAGCTGGACGACGTACCGCCGGAGGACGTGATGGTGAAGCTGACGCTCACCGGCAACATGTCCACCGGCGGCATCTCGATCGACCGGACCTGGGAGGCGCACCCGGAGAACGTCGAGATCGCCGAGGAGGCGGCCCGGATGATCGGGCTCGACATCGCCGGCATCGACTTCATCTGCCCCGACATCACCCAGCCGGTGCGCGAGACCGGCGGCGCGATCTGCGAGGTGAACGCGGCACCCGGGTTCCGGATGCACACCAACCCGACGATCGGCGAGCCGCAGTACATCGCGAAGCCGGTGGTGGACATGCTGTTCCCGCCGGGCGCGACCAGCCGGATCCCGATCGTCGCGGTGACCGGGACGAACGGCAAGACCACCACCGCGCGGATGATCAGCCACGTCTTCAAGGGACTCGGCCGCAAGGTGGGGATGACCTCGACCGACGGCATCGTGATCGACGAGCGACTGGTGATCCGCCAGGACGCGTCCGGGCCGAAGTCGGCGCGGATGGTGCTGCAGAACCCGCGGGTCGACTTCGCCGTGTTCGAGGTGGCGCGCGGCGGGATCCTGCGGGAGGGCCTCGGGTACGAGCGCAACGACGTCGCCGTGGTGCTGAACATCCAGCCCGATCACCTCGGCATGCGGGGCATCGAGACGCTCGAGCAGCTCGCCGACGTGAAGGCCGTCCTGGTCGAGGCGGTGCCGCGGACGGGGTACGCCGTACTCAACGCCGACGACCCGCTGGTGCGGAAGATGCGCCGGAAGTGCTCGGGCCAGGTGGTGTGGTTCAGCATGGCCGAGCCGGGCAGCGAGGTCCGCGACTACATCGAGGGGCACTGCCGGCGCGGTGGTCGCGCGGTGGTGCTGGAGCGGTCCGATCTGGGCGACATGATCGTGGTGAAGCACGGTCGCCGCTCGATGCAGCTCGCGTGGACTCACTTGCTCCCGGCAACGTTCGGCGGGCGCGCGATGATGAACGTGCAGAACGCGATGGCGGCGGCCGCGGCGGCGTTCGCGGCGGGTGCGTCGCTGCACGACATCCGGCAGGGCCTGCGGACGTTCAGTACGTCGTACTACCTGTCGCCCGGGCGGTTGAACGAGATCGACGTCGACGGGCGGACCGTGATCGTCGACTACTGCCACAACGCGCCGGCGATGCGGATGCTCGGCGACTTCGTGGATCGTCTCGGCGAGAGCCTGACCGCGTCGTCGGAGCTGGGGCGGCCGTCGCGGATCGGCGTGATCGCGACCGCGGGCGACCGCCGCGACGACGACATCCGCGAACTGGGCGAGGTCGCGGCACAGCACTTCGACGTGGTCGTCGTCCGCGAGGATGCGCGGCTGCGCGGACGCAAGCGCGGTGAGTCGGCGGCGCTGGTCGAGGTCGGCGTGCGGGCCGCGATGGAGCAGGGCGCACGCTGCCGGCAGCTCGACACCGTCCTGGAGGAGCTGGACGCGGTCAAGCACGCCCTCAGCCGGTCCAACCCGGGCGACCTCGTCGTGCTCTGCGTCGACCAGCACCAGTCGGTCCTCGCCGAGCTCGAGTCCGTCTCCCACCTCGCCCAGGCCGGCGCCCACTCGGGCGACGAGGCCGGCGACCCGGACTTCGTCCGGCCGGACGACGAACCCGCGGAATCTGAACGAGAACTGGCGTGACCTGTCACCCTGCGACGCTGTTCATCGCGTTGTAGGGGTGTGCGGATGACAGCCGAGGATGACTTCGACGAGTTCGTGCGGGCGCGGTGGACCGCGACCGCGCGGTTCGCGTACGCCCTGACCCTGGACCACCAGAAGGCCGAGGATCTGGCGCAGGAGGCGTTCACCAAGCTCTGGTTCCACTGGCGGAAGGTGCACGACGGGAACCCGGAGGCGTACCTGCGCAAGATCGTCGCCAGCGCCTTCCTGTCTGCCCGTCGCCGTCGCTGGCGGGGTGAACGCCCCACGGAGACACCACCGGAGACCGTCGTCGATCCGGCCACGGTCCAGGTGGACGAACGCCTCGCGATCCACCAGGCGATGGCTCGCCTCAGCCCACGGCAGCGCGCCGCCGTCTACCTCCGGTACGCCGAGGACCTGTCCGAGCGCACCGTCGCGGACCTCCTCGGCTGCTCGGTCGGCGCCGTGAAACAGCACACCCGCCGTGGTCTGGAGGCGCTCCGCACCGACGTCACGTTCGCCACCCCGGACGAACTGGCCGACCTCACCGAAAGGGGGATCTGATGACTGACGATCTGGGAGCCAAGCTCGCGCTGCTCACCGACGAGCGGCCCGAACCAGCCGATCCCGCGGCGCCGATCCGGTCGCGGATCAAGAGTCGCCAGCTGCGTCGGCGGACGGCAGCCGCGGTGTGCGCGGCGGCCGCAGCGATCGCCGTCGTTGTGGCGGGCTCGGTCATCGGCTCGATCAAGTCGGCGGAGCCCGGCGTCGCGAGGCCCTCGCCGAGTCCGTCGCAGGGGTCGCAGAACCTCGACTTCAGGTACACGCCGCTTCCTCAGCCGTGGTCCGACGAGCCGGCGTTCACGACACAGCAGTCTGACGCGCTCAAATACGCGCCGGCCTTCTACGTCACCGACGGCAGCATCCCCAATGAGCACTGGGCGGTCGCGTCGTACTACAGCGACGGCTGTCTCGTCATCACCGACGAGGGTCCGGCGAAGAGCTTCGGCGGCGCCCAAGGCTGCTTCTACGAGAACTGGCAGCCCGACCAGCGTTCGCAGTACAAGACCGTCCCGGCCGTGATCCCGAACCTGGGCTCCCCCCTGAACCTCACGATGGTCATGGGTGCGGTGTCGGCGGAGGCGCGCAAGGTGCGCATCACCGCAGGCGGCAAGACCTACGACACCGATGCGATCGGTACGCCGAACAGCAGCCGCTTCAGGTTCTTCGCGGTGGTGGTCAACGCGGCCGAGTCCCAGGTCACCGCAGTCACGCCGCTGGATGCGGCCGGGAAGGTAGCCCCGAGCCCGCGGTGAGGAGCTAGTTCACCGGCTGGCGGCGGGGCAGGAGACGGCGTGGGGCTTCCTGCTCGTCGATCCAGTCGAGGTCGTCGGACAGTACTGCGTCGTTCGACCGGTCGGCGTACGGGTCCGGAGGCGGCGGTGGCGGTGGAAGGGCGCGGAGCTTCAGGGCGACCATCGGGACCGCGAGCAGTACGCCGACCACCATCCACGGCCAGTACTCGCGCAGCAGCGGCTCGAACGACTGGAAGAACGCCTCGGTCGACGCATCCCCGACCGCGTCCATCGGCTTCCCGTTGGAGCGGGCAACCACCTGCACGGCCTCGACGGCGCCGTTGCAGACGAGATAGAACCCTGCCAGTGGAATCCAGGAGCCGACCGATCGCCAGCCCCGCTTCCAGCAGGCGAAGTACAGCAGCAGTGCGAGACCGGCCCCGACCAGCAGACCGTTGAGCTGCCACAGCCAGCGCCAGTCGGCCAGCTGCTCGGCCGGCCGCTGCGCGTACCACGCCACCGGGAGTGCGAGCGCGAACGCCGCGACCACCGAGCTTCTGGTGCCCACGGCACCGAAGAACGCACCGACAGCGCTTGCCGCCAGCAACGTGATCAGCATGTCGCGGTCGGAGAACGAGTTCCCGGTCAGCCACCACATGCCGGCGGCAACGACCAGCACCACCGGTACGGCGGCACGCACCCGGCCGATCAGCAAGCCGGCCAGCACGCCGCCCGCGAACCCACCCAGCACCACGAGATCGATCCGCGGCGGCACGAAGTACGTCGCACCGTCCGGAAGCCCCTTCAGGTACGTCGCGGAGAAGCC
The DNA here is from genome assembly GCF_044453965.1 of Kribbella sp. NPDC051586. NCBI lineage: Bacteria > Bacillati > Actinomycetota > Actinomycetes > Propionibacteriales > Kribbellaceae > Kribbella > Kribbella sp. NPDC051586. Next base: position 170,912 of record NZ_JBITDF010000002.1, read on the forward strand.
GCCCACGAACCAGGCGACCACCGCGGCCGGAATCGACCACAGGTAGCGCATACAAACCCCGTTCCACCCCGACCTCGGGCGGCTGGGGCTCTCAGTGCTGAGCTCTCTCGACCTTGGTCTTCAAGGTCTCCGGTGTGTCGACAGTAGCTCCCTCGGACCGCAACCAGCTGTCAAGACTCGCCCGATCCTGCAGAGACATCACCGCGACCACGTCGCCGGCCCGCGCCTCGGCGACCAGCGCCTGCGCCGCCTCCAGCTCGGTCGGGTACGCCGGTACGTCGTCGACGCCGACCGACGCGGCTCCCTCGCGGAACACCGCCTCGAGCTCCGCCGGCGGCCGTCCGCGCAGGTAGTCGCTCTTGTGGCCGATCGCCACCCGATCGGTCGCGCGCGCTCCCATCGCGCCGAGCGCCGCGACCATGTCGTCGGCCCGGTCACCCGGTGAGCCCAGCGCGAGCATCAGCCGGCCGTCCTCGGGCTTCACGCCGTTCATGATCTCGATCAGCGCCTCCAGCCCGGCCTCGTTGTGGGCGAGGTCGATGACGACGGTGAAGTCGCGCAGCGAGTACATGTTCATCCGGCCGGGGTTGTTCTCGTTCGGCGCGAACGTGCTCAGCCCTTCGATCACGGCCGCCCGCGGCATCCCGAGCCCCAGCGCCGCCGAGGCGGCGGCCAGCGTGTTCTCCACGTTGTAGTGGGACAGCCCCGACAGCGTCATCGGTACGTCGACGACCTTCAGCAGCGGCTCCGGATCGCGGGACTGGTCCAGGACCGTGACGAATCCGTCCAGCACGGTCGTCGCGCGGCCGCCCTCGTCGAGCACGGTCCGGATCGACGGCGAGTCGGGATCGCGCGAGAACACCCAGCACTTAGCCGGCGAACCGAGCCGCATCGCGAACGTCCGCGGGTCGTCGCCGTTCACCACACACCAGCCGCGCGGACGGGTGATCTGGGTGATGACCGCCTTCACCTCGGCGAGCTGGTCGACGGTGTCGATCCCGCCCAGGCCGAGGTGGTCGGCGCTGACATTGGTGACGACGGACACGTCGTTGTACGCGATGCCGACCCCGCGGCGCAGGATCCCGCCGCGCGCGGTCTCCACCACCGCGAGCTGGATCCCGGGCTGGGACAGCACCTGCGCGGCGCCGCTCGGCCCGGAGAAGTCGCCGTACTTGATCAGTTCGCCGTCGAAGTACACGCCGTCGGTGCTCGACCAGCCGACGTGCAACCCGGCGGCGCGACCGATGTGCGCGATCATCCGCGAGGTCGTGGTCTTGCCGTTCGTCCCGGTCACCGCGACCACCGGGACCTTGGGCCGCAGCGTCGGCGGCGGGTTACCCGGCGGCTCGTCCCGCACCCGTTCCCCCACGGCCGCGATCAGCTCGCTCAAATCCTCGGCCCCGAACGCGTCCAGCACCTCGACGATCGCGGCCCCGAGCGCCCGCGCCCGGGCCTCGTGCGCCCACGGGAACGCCACCACCAACCGCCGTACGTCGGTCTCCGGGCGGACCCGTACGCCGATCCGCCCGATCCCGGCCTCCCGCGCGATCCGGCGGACGACGTGACCCGCGACCCGGATCGCGAACCGCTGCCGGAACCCCGACCCGATCCGGCCCGGCCGGGTGGCGCCGATGCCGATGGCCTGCGCGTAGGTCTTGGCCGCCGGAGCCGGCGCGTCCACGAGCGCCGACACGTCGAGCGTCAGCTTGACCGCGGCACGACTGAAGTAGAGGTTGGCTCCGTCCAGCACCCGGAGCTCAACCAGCGATGTGGCCACCTATCACGCACCCATCGCGTGGTAACCGCCGTCGACGTGGACGATCTCGCCGGTGGTCGCGGGGAAGAAGTCGCTGAGCAGGCCGACGATGGTGCGGCCGGTCGGCTCCAGGTCGGACGGGTCCCAGCCCAGCGGGGCGCGGTCCAGCCACGGCTCCTCGAACTTCTCGAAGCCCGGGATCGCCTTCGCGGCCAGCGTCTTCAGCGGACCGGCCGAGACCAGGTTGCAGCGGATGCCCTGGGCGCCCAGATCGCGGGCCAGGTACCGGTTCGTGGACTCGAGGGCGGCCTTCGCCACCCCCATCCAGTCGTACCCGGGCCAGGCGACCGTCGCGTCGAAGGTCAGCCCGACAACGCTGCCGCCGCGGCTCATCAACGGCGCACAGGTCACCGCGAGCGCCTTGAGGCTGTACGCCGAGACGTGCACCGCCCGGGCGACGTCGTCCCACGGCCCGTCGAGGAACTTCCCGCCGAGGATCGTCTCCGGGTTGCCGTACGCGATCGAATGCACGACGCCGTCCAGCCCGTCGACGTGCTCGCGCACGGCGTCCGGCAGCGCGGCGAGGTGCTCGGCGTCGGTGACGTCGAGCTCGAGCACGGGCGGCTCGGTCGGTAGGCGCTTCGCGATCCGCTTGGTGATGCTCAGCGCGCGGCCGAAGTTCGAGATCAGCACGGTGGCGCCCTGTTCCTGCGCCACCTTGGCCGTGGCGAAGCCGATCGACGAGTCGAGGGTGACTCCGGCGACCAGGATCCGCTTGCCGTCGAGGATGCCCACCGGCATGCCCTTTCTAGAATGAATGAGGTGGAAGTTAGTTGCCCATGCCGATGCCGCCGTCGACCGGGATCACCGCGCCCGTGATGTAGCCGGCCTCCGCGGAGGCGAGCCAGCGGACCGCGTTCGCGATCTCCTCGGTCAGACCGAACCGGCCCAGCGGGATCTGGCTCAGGTACTGCTTCTGGGTCTCCTCCGGCAGGACCGCGGTCATGTCGGTCTCGACGAAGCCCGGGGCGACCACGTTCGCGGTGATGCCGCGGCTGCCGAGCTCGCGGGCGATCGAGCGGGCCATGCCGATCAGGCCGGACTTGCTGGCCGCGTAGTTCACCTGGCCGGGCGAGCCGAGCAGGCCGACCACGGAGGAGATGAACACGATGCGGCCCTTCCGCAGCCGCAGCATGCCCTTGGCGGCCCGGCGGGCGACCCGGAACGAGCCGGTGAGGTTGGTGTCGAGAACGGAGTCCCAGTCGTCGTCGGACATCCGCAGCAGCAGCGTGTCGCGGGTGATGCCGGCGTTGGCCACCAGCACCTCGACCGGACCGTGCTGCTCCGCGATCGTGTCGAACGCGGCGTCGACCTGCTCCTGGTCGGTGATGTCGCACTTCACCCCGAGGAAGCCCTCCGGCGGCGGACTCGTGTTGTACGTCACGGCGACCTGGTCGCCGGCCTCCTTGAAGGCAGTCGCGATCGCCAGCCCGATCCCCCGGCTACCACCGGTCACCAACACAGACCTGCTCACAAGCCCTCCTCACGTCACCGAACTCAGCCGCACGAACGCTATCGCGACCCGGCCCACCCCCGTACGACGGGTTATCCCCTCCAGTTGCCCCTTCTCCGCCCGTGTGAAGGGGGGAGAAGGGGCGACACGCGGGGATGACCCAACCGGTGTGCGGCGCCGGGCGGAGGTCAGGAGTCTTCGAGGCGGAAGCCGACCTTCATACCGACCTGGTAGTGGTCGATCTGGTTGTCGACGACATGGCCGCGGATCTCGGTGACCTCGAACCAGTCGAGGTGGCGCAGGGTCTCGCCGGCCCGGGCGATGCCGTTGGTGATCGCCTGGTTGATGCCTTCCTTGGAGGTGCCAACGATCTCCGTGACGCGGTAGGTGCGATCGGTCATGCGACATTCCTCTCCATCCTGGCTGCGCGGGGGCGGGCGGCGCGGCGTACCGTTGTTCTTGCTGAGGAGGATAGATGTCGCGACACCGTGAACGGACCGGCGAAACCGTCATTTCGGTGACGAGTGCGCAGCCGGGCCGATCCGAGGACCTGGACAGCCGCATCGTGCGCTACGCGTGGATGATGTCGATCCGGATCGTCTGCTTCGTGCTGGCGGTGGTGACGCCGTCGCCGTGGCGCTGGTTGTTCGTCGTCGGCGCGATCGCGCTGCCGTACTTCGCGGTGGTACTGGCGAACGCTCACCGGTCCTCGACGCAGCCCCCGGCGGAGGCCTACATCGCCCCTTCGCGACCCTCGATCGGGCCGCGTCCGACGGTCGTCGTACCCCAGGACGAGGACCCGCATCAGGACCCCCGGACCGACACCGAAAAGTGATCTCGGCCGGGACTGGAAAACTTGTACTGATCCGTGTCAGAATCTCCCGCGTGCTCTGAAGTTCATGAGTGAAATTCAGGGACTTGATGCGGCGTCGGACGGCTCCCCCCGTGGCTGTCCGACGTCGCTTCATTTTGTCCAGCTATTGATTATTGAGGCATCAGGAATGCAGAGGAATGGCGCCCGCACATGAGTGAAGAAGGCGCACCGGCGGTCTGCTCCGCCAAGGGATGCGGCCGGCCCGCGACCTGGGCGCTGCTGTGGAACAACCCGAAGATCCACACGCCCGACCGGCGCAAGACCTGGCTCGCCTGTGACGAACACAAGGAGAGCTTGTCCGACTTCCTCGCCCGGAGGTCATTCCTGCGCGAGGTCGAGCCATTCACCGGGTGAATGTCGCCTAGCGAAAAACTACATTTCCGGATTGGGCCGGTATGGCGTCATCCGCCGATCGCGGACATCGGCCGCGACGGCTGCAGGAAGCTCGGGTCGTTGATGCCGTGGCCGGGGAGTTTGTTGCGCATCGCGCGCCGCCAGCGGTCGGCCAGCTCGGCGTCGTCCGCACCGTCGCGCAGCGCGGTCCGCAGGTCGGACTCGGTGCGGGCGAAAAGACAGTCCCGGATCTGCCCGTCGGCGGTCAGCCGGACCCGGTCGCAGTCCCCGCAGAACGGCCGGGTGACGGACGCGATGATGCCGACCGTCTGCGGCCCGCCCTCGACGAGGAACGACTCGGCCGGCGCACTCCCCCGCTTCGAGGTGTCGTCAGGCGTCAGGTCGAAGCGGCCGGAAAGCAGCTCGAGAATCTCGTCCGCGGTGATCATGGTCGCCCGGTCCCAGCCGTGCTGCGCGTCGAGCGGCATCTGCTCGATGAACCGCAGTTCGTAACCGTGCTCGAGGCAGAACTCCAGCAATTCCGGCGCTTGCCGGTCATTTGCGCCGCGCATGAGGACCGCGTTCACCTTGACGGGCCTGAGTCCGGCCTCGTGGGCCGCCGCGAGACCCGCGACGACGTCCTTCAGCCGGTCGCGGCGGGTGATCTGCTGGAAGGTGTCGGGCCGAACAGTGTCGAGGCTCACATTCACCCGGTCCAGGCCGGCGTCCTTCAATGCCTGCGCCTGCCGGGCGAGGCCGATCCCATTGGTGGTCAGCGACACCTCGGGACGTGGTGTGAGTTGCGTCGTACGGGCGACGATGCCGACCAGTCCGCGACGCAGCAGTGGTTCGCCGCCGGTGAAGCGGATCTCGTTGACGCCCAGGTGGGTCACGGCGACCGAAACCAGGCGGACAACCTCGTCGTCGGTGAGCAGTTCGGGCTTGGCGAGCCAGTCCAGACCCTCTTCCGGCATGCAGTACGTGCAGCGCAGATTGCAGCGGTCCGTGAGCGACACGCGCAGGTCGGTGGCAAGCCGGCCGTACCGGTCCGCCAGGCCTGTCTGAGTCGCCTCCTGGATCGCCGTCATTACACCAGCGTACGTGCCGCGCGTCGGCGATTTCAGGGCATGGCTTAAGTTCGAGACGTGGGTCGCTTGATGAACGTCCGCTGGATCGCCGCCGCGCTGGGCGTCCTCGTGCTCGCCTTCGTGTGCGTGCAGCTCGGTCGGTGGCAGTTCCATCGCCTCGACGAACGCAAGGCGCGCAACGAGGTGACCCGGAGCAACCTGGCCGCGGCGCCGGCGCCGATCGACCAGATCCTCGGGCCGCCGGGCGTCGTCGGCGACCAGCACGCCTGGCGCACCGCCGTCGTCACCGGGCGGTACGACGCCGCCAAGCAGATCGTTCTCAAGTACCGCAACGTCGACGACCGGCCGGGCTTCGAGATCGTCACCCCGCTGATCCTCGCCGACGGGAAGTCGGTCCTGGTCGACCGCGGGTTCCTGCCGAGGCAGAGCTCGGAGCTGATGCCGCTGAAGGTTCCCCCGGCGCCCGCGGGCGAGGTGACGGTCACCGGCCGCCTGCAGCGCAGCGAACGCGGCGGCCACACGAGCGGCGGCATCCCCGACGACGGCACGGCGCGGCTCATCAACGGGCCCGACTTCGCGAAGGTGCTCGGCCTGAACCTGTACGACGGCTACCTCATGGTGACCAAGCAGGAGCCGGCCAACGATCCGGCGTTCAACGGGTTCCCGGGTCCGGAGATCGACGACGGGCCACACTTCTTCTACGGCCTCCAGTGGTGGTTCTTCGCCCTGCTGGCCGTCGGCGGACTCGTCTACTTCTCCCGACAGGAGGTCCGCGGTGCCAAGAAGCCCGCGCCGAAGCAGCCCGAGGTCGTCGAGCGGCCCGAAGCCCATGCCGGAGCGCCGGATTGAGGACTATGCGCTGATCGGTGACCTGCAGACCGCCGCACTGGTGTCGAAGCAGGGGTCGATCGACTGGTTGTGCTTCCCGCGGTTCGACTCGCCGGCCTGTTTCGCGGCGATGCTCGGGACCGAGGACAACGGGCACTGGCGGATCGCGCCGCAGGACGCGGAGGCGATCAGCAGCCGGCACTACCGCGGCGACACGCTCGTCCTGGAGACCGAGTGGTCGACCTCCAGCGGCACGGTCCGGGTGATCGACTTCATGCCGCCACGGGACCAGGCCCCCGACGTCGTACGCATCGTCGAAGGCGTCAGCGGATCCGTGGAGATGCAGTCCGAGCTGAAGCTGCGGTTCGACTACGGCCACGTCATTCCCTGGGTGCGACGGTCCGACGGGCAGATCGACGCGATCGCCGGACCGGATGCGGTGTCGCTGCGGTCCGATGTCCATCAGTACGGGCGCGACCTCACGACGTACGCGGATTTCCGGATCTCGGAGAACGACCGGGCCTGGTTCGTGCTGACCTGGCATCCGTCGCACCACCCGGTCCCGAAGCCGACCGACGCGCTCGGATCGCTGGAGCCGACCGAGACGTTCTGGACCGAATGGATCGGCCGGAGCCAGAGCTCGACCGACTTCGGCGAGGAGGTCACCCGGTCGGTGCTGACGCTGAAGGCGCTGACCTACGCGCCGTCCGGCGGCATCGTCGCGGCGCCGACCACGTCGCTGCCGGAGACGCTCGGCGGCCGGCGCAACTGGGACTACCGGTACTGCTGGTTGCGCGATGCAACGATGACGCTGGCCGCGATGCTGCGGGCGGGCTACACCGACGAGGCGGAGTCCTGGCGGAACTGGCTGCTGCGCGCGATCGCGGGATCGCCGTCGGACCTGCAGATCATGTACGGCGTGACCGGCGAACGGCGACTGACCGAGTTCGAGGCCGGCTGGCTGCCGGGGTTCGCGGAGTCGGCGCCGGTGCGGATCGGGAACGCGGCCGCCGAGCAGCTGCAGATCGACGTGTTCGGCGAGGTGATGGACGTTCTGGCGCTGGCCCGCGAGCACCAGATCGGGGCGACGGACGAGGCGTGGCAGGTGCAGCGCGGGCTGATGGCTCATCTGGACACCGTGTGGGACCAGCCGGACGAGGGGATCTGGGAGGTCCGCGGCGGCCGGCAGCACTTCACGTACTCGAAGGTGATGGCGTGGGTCGCGTTCGACCGGGCCGCCCGGGCGGTGCAGCGGTTCGGGCTGAAGGGGCCGGCGAAGGAGTGGCGGGCGCGGGCGGACGAGATCCACCGGGCCGTCTGCGAGCAGGCCTTCGATGCGGACCGGAACACGTTCACCCAGGCGTACGGGAGCAAGGCGCTGGATGCCGCCGTACTGCTGATCCCGCAGGTCGGGTTCCTGCCGGCCGACGACCCGCGGGTGGTCGGGACGGTGGAGGCCGTGCAGCGGGAGCTGGCGTCGGAGGGGTTCGTCCGGCGGTACCTGACCGAGCACACCGACGACGGGCTGAACGACGACGAGGGCACGTTCCTGATCTGCTCGTTCTGGCTCGCGGACGCGCTGGCGATGATCGGCCGGGTCGGCGAGGCCAGGGACCTGTACGAACGACTTGTTGCCCTGCGCAACGACGTCGGCCTGCTGGCGGAGGAGTACGACGTCAGCTCGGGCCGGATGCTCGGGAACTTCCCGCAGGCGTTCTCCCATCTCGGCCTGGTCAACACCGCCTGGCATCTGACCACGGCGGAATCGCCGGTGCGGAAGTCGGCGTACTAGTTCCGGCCGAAGTTCTTGCCGGGGGCCACGAACTGTCGAGGTGCGCGACGGAGTGCGGTGGGGCAGGATGGTGATGTGGACCTCGGACTGCGCGATCGCACCTACATCGTCACCGGCGCCAGCGCCGGACTCGGCTTCGCCACGGCGAAAGCCCTTGCTGCCGACGGCGCGCGGCTGGTCATCTCCAGCCGCAACGAGGAGTCGATCTCTCGGGCCGCGGCCGAACTCGGCGAGAACGTCGTCGGGATCCCGGTCGACAACGCCGATCCGGAGAGCGCCGAGCGGCTCGCCGCGACCGCGGTCGCCAAGTGGGGTGCGCTGCACGGCGCCCTGATCAGCGTCGGCGGGCCGAGGCCCGGGACGGCGCTCGACAGCGAAGAGGACGACTGGCGGTCCGCGTTCGAGAGCGTCTTCCTCGGTGGGCTGCGGATCGCTCGCGCCGTCGCCCGGGCCGGTGCGGAGGACACCTCGATCGCCTTCGTGCTGTCGTCGTCGGTGAAGTCCCCGATCAACGGGCTCGCGATCTCGAACGGTCTCCGCCCCGGCCTGGCGATGGTCGCCAAGACCCTGGCCGACGAGCTCGGCCCGAACGGCACCCGGGTCAACGGCCTGATGCCCGGCCGCATCTCCACCGACCGCCTGAAGGAGCTCGACGCCAAGGGCGGCGACCCCGAGGCAACCCGCCGGGCGTCGGAGAAGACGATCCCCCTGCGCCGCTACGGCACGCCCGAGGAGTTCGGCCGGGTCGCCGCCTTCGTCCTCTCCCCCGCCGCCTCCTACCTGACCGGCACCATCATCCCGATCGACGGCGGCGCCCTGCGGACCATCTAGACCATGTAACGACTTCTCCCGTGCCTGCGATGTGGCAGGCACGGGAAAAGCACCGTGCAGGGGGATGAGATGCAGGCAGAGACCAGTTCCGTCGAGGTGGACTTCCACAGCTTCGCCAAGCCAGGCACAGACGTCGCACAACTCGCGTACGAAGTGATCCACCACACCGGGTGGCGGATCCAGATCTTCGGCGACCAACAGGCGGGGCCTCAGGCTCGGCTCAGCCTCCCGCAGGATGATCTGTTGGCGAATGTCAGTCATCTGGTTGCACTGCTGGCGCTCGCAGGTGACGTATCTCCCCAAACAGTGCTCGGCGAGATCCGGACGAAGGTCAGTGCGCTCGGATACGACGTGAAACGCCAACCCAGCAAATGGCGCTGAGGCTGCCGACCTACACTCCTGCGATCAGCCCCACTGGCCCGGGACGTAGTCGCCGGCGGGCTGTTGGGTCATGACGTTCAGGCGGTTCCAGGTGTTGATGCCGGCGATGGCGCCGACGAGTGCGGCCAGCTGGTTCTCGTCGTAGTACTTGGTCGCGTTCAGCCAGACGTCGTCGGGGACGCCGCCGGCGGCGTCGGCGATCCGGGTGCCGGCCTCGGTCAGCGCCAGCGCGGCACGCTCCGCATCGGTGTAGACGGTGGCCTCGCGCCACGTCGCGACCAGATTGATCCGGACCGCGGTCTCGCCGTGGTGTGCGGCGTCCTTCGAGTGCATGTCGACGCAGACGGCGCAGCCGTTGATCTGGCTGGCGCGCAACTCGACCAGCTCGAGTGTCGTCAGCGGCACACCGGCGTCCAGCGCGACCCGGGCGGCCGCATTGAGGTGCTTGATGAACTTGCCGAGCACCGGGTTGGTGAACAGGTTCAGACGGGCGTCCATAGTGGTGTTTCTCCTTACGGATGAACTCTTTGACACCACCACGACGAGACAGCCCCACCAAGTGTCAGTCCGGGGCGATCCGGTTGCCCTGCTCGTCCCAGTGCTCGGCGACCTTCTTGCTCGGCTGGACGCGCGGCGGCTCCCCCGGCATCTTCGGGTAGTCGGGCGGGAAGTTCAGCTCTCCGCCGGGCAGCTCCTCCCACAGGCGCAGCAGCGGATCCAGCGCGTACGCCGTGTCGTCCATGTCCGCCCACGGATCACCGTCGGTCAGGTACTCCGGAACCGTGTGCAGGTTGAACGCCCGCGGATCGTCGACCTCGGCCAGCCGCTCCCAGGTCATCGGCGTGCTGACCGGGGCACCGGGCCGCGGCCGCAGCGACCAGGCGCCCGCGACCGTGCGGTCCCGGAGGTTCTGGTTGAAGTCCAGGAAGATCGCGTCCTCGCGGCGCTGCTCCTTCCACCAGGCCGTGGTCACACCGTCGTCGCGGCGCTCGAGCTCGCGGCCGAGGCCGATGGCGGCGTGCCGGACCTCGTCGAAGGTCCACTCCGGCCGGATCCGCACGTAGATGTGGATCCCCCGGTTGCCGCTGGTCTTCGGATACCCGCGAAGGCCCAGCTCCTCGAGGAGTTCACGGGCGACGCCGGCCACGCGCCGGGCATCGGTGAAGGTCGCGCCGGGCTGCGGATCGAGGTCGATGCGCAGCTCGTCGGGGTGGTCCAGGTCGGTCTTGCGGACCGCCCACGGATGGAAGACCAGCGTGCCCATCTGGGCGGCCCACACCGCGGCGGCCGGCTCGGTCAGGCACAGCTCGTCGATCGGGCGGTCGTTCGGCGTCAGCACCCGGCAGGTCTCGAGCCAGTCGGGGGCGCCCTTCGGGAGGCGCTTCGAGTAGAAGCCGTCGCCCGTCTGCCGACCGACCGCGTCCACCGACAGCGTCATACCTTCGCGCCACCCACCCGGCCAGCGCTCCAGCGCGACCGGACGGTCGCCCGAGGCTCGCATGAACGCCGGAGCCACCTCGATGAAGTATTCGCAGACCTGGAGCTTGGTGACCTCCGCAGCCCACTCGGTCGCCTCGTAGACCACCCGCTCGGGGCTGGAAACCCGGACCTCACGGTCTCCCACGGTGACCATCACCGGTGTGCTCTTCGCCATGCGGTGACGCTATCGCCCCACACCGACCAAAACCCGGAATTCCCCATCAGCTTGCGGGAAAGCCAACTTTTCCCGACCTCTGGCCACGGTAGGTGACCGAGCGGTAACGTTCCTGCACCTCGTTCCTGGGGCGTGAGGCCCCCGGGACACCTGACAAGGAGCGCGAGGATGAACAGATCCGCCCTGTTCGCCGCTGCCACCGCAGTGGTGACCACGACCGCCCTCGGACTGACCAGCGCCACCGCGGCAACGGGTATGGCAGCCGGCGCACCGAAGGCTCCCCCTGTCCCCACCCCCGCCGCGGCCGTCGCCGACGCCAAGGCAGCGATCGCCGGCAACCTGACCGCGCTGCGGGCCACCACGGCCGACGCGTTCGTGGTCAAGGACGTCATCGTCGACCCCGACGGCTCCAGCCACGTCCGGATGGACCGCACGATCGGCGGCCTCCCGGTGCTCGGCGGCGACGTCGTCGTACACCAGACCAAGGACGGCGCCTTCAAGGGCGCCAGCCTGACGCTGAGCAGGAGCGCGAACGTCGGCCGTACGCCGAAGGTCAGCATCGCCGCCGCGACGGCGAAGGCACTCACCAAGGGCCTGAAGGCCGAGGGCAGACCCAGCCTGGTGATCGAGGCCCGCAAGGGCGCGCCGCGGCTGGCCTACCTCGTCATCACCGGCGGCACCCAGGCTGACGGTACGCCGAGCCGCATCACCACGACGGTCGACGCCCTGACCGGCGCGAAGCTGATCAGCGAGCAGCACATCGAGACGGCGACCGGTGACGGCAAGAGCCTGTACTCCGGGACCGTGCCGTTGCAGACCACCGCGGTCACCGGCGGCTTCACACTGACCGACGCGACCCGTGGCAACGGATTCACCGCCGACGCGAACAACAAGACCGACTCGATCCTCTGCCAGATCCTCCAGCTCGGTTGCCCGACGCCGACGAAGTTCACCGACGCCGACAACCACTGGGGCACCGGCACCAACGCCGACCGGGCGTCGGCCGCCGTCGACGCGCACTACGGCGCCGCGACCACGTTCGACTACTACAAGAACGTGCACGGCCGGAACGGCATCTTCGGCGACGGCAAGGGCGTCCCGAGCCGCGTGCACTACGGCACCAGCTACGTCAACGCGTTCTGGGACGGCAAGCAGATGACGTACGGCGACGGCGACAACGTGGCCGCGGGGCCGCTGGTCTCGATCGACGTGGCCGGCCACGAGATGTCCCACGGTGTCACCGAGCACACCGCGGCGCTGACGTACTCCGGTGAGTCCGGCGGCCTGAACGAGGCGACCAGCGACATCTTCGGCACCCTGGTCGAGTTCTACTCCAACAACACCTCCGACCCCGGTGACTACTACATCGGCGAGGAGATCATGAAGGACCGCCCGGCCCTGCGGTACATGGACAAGCCGAGCCGGGACGGCACGTCGCCGGACTGCTACACCTCCGACGTCGGCAACCTGGACGTGCACTACTCGTCGGCGATCGCGAACCACTTCGCCTACCTGCTCGCCGAGGGCACGGGCGCCAAGACGATCGGCGGTCTGCCGCACAACTCGCCGACCTGCAACGGTTCGACGATCACGGGTCTCGGCCACGACAAGCTCGGCAAGATCTGGTACCGCGCGCTGACGACGTACATGACCAGCGGAACGACGTACGCCCAGGCCCGGACCGCAACGCTGAACGCGGCCACCGACCTGTACGGCGCCAGCAGCAACGAACGCGCCACCGTCGCCGCGGCCTGGTCCGCGGTCGCCGTCAACTGATCGCCTGAGTTTCGCCGGTCCCTGTCCCACTGGGGCGGACAGGGACCGGCGAACAAACGCTTTACGCATTGCCACCCGGTTTGGGCGGACCTACCGTCACAGCATGGGTGGGGAACCCGGGGGAGAGTACGGACGGCGTGAGGCCAAACTACGTGCGGCCAGGCCGTTACTGCTCGTCGTCGACGCTGACCCGGAGCGTCTGGAGCGATGTGAAGCCGAGCTGCAGCGAGGCTTCGGATCCGACTACCGAGTGCGCGGCGAGCTCACCACGGCGGCCGCGCTGAACTGTCTGCAGATCGCGCACGACCTGCAGCACCGCGTCGCCGTCGTGATGGTCGACCGCGCCCTGCCCGACGACGAGCGCAGCCAGATCCTGGCCGCGGCGCGGACACAGCATCCGGACGCGCGGCGCGCGCTGCTGATCGAGTGGGGTGCCTGGCGGGACCGGAGTACGGCGTCGGCGATCCTGTCCGCGATGTCGGTCGGCGACATCAACTACTACGTACTCAAGCCGTGGACCACCCAGGACGAGCTGTTCCACCGCACGATCGCCGAGTTCATCCAGGAGTGGTCGCGGTTCGAGGTGACGAACCTGCGCGAGGTGGTCGTACTCGCGTCCGAGCGCTCGGTCCGCGCCCAGGAGATCCGCAGCATGCTGACGCGGAACGGGATCCCGAACGCGTTCCGGGCGACCGCCTCGGTGCAGGCCGACGCCGTACTCGAATGGCTCGGTGAACCGGATCCGGGCGACGGCGTACTCGTGTGGATGTCGGCCGTCGGTGGTGCTCTGCTGCGCGATCCGACCGATGTGGAGATCGCCGAGGCATGGGGCGTGTCCACGTCGCTGGCCGACGAGGACACGGCGTTCGACCTGCTCGTGATCGGCGCCGGACCGGGCGGTCTGGCGGCCGCGGTGTACGCGTCCTCCGAGGGACTCCGCACGCTTGTCGTGGAGCGGGAGGCGATCGGCGGCCAGGCGGGCACGAGCTCGCTGATCCGCAACTATCTGGGCTTCTCGCGCGGGGTCCGGGGCTCGGAGCTGGCTCAGCGCGGGTACCAGCAGGCGTGGGTCTTCGGTGCGCACTTCACGCTGATGCGATCGGTCGTCCGGCTGGAGAAGCAGGATGGTCACTTCGTCGCCGAGATCGGTGACGTGGGCGAGGTGACAGCGCGTGCTGTGGTGCTCGCGAGCGGCGTGGCCTACCGCCGGCTCGGCGTACCGGCGCTGGAAGAGCTGATGGGGCGAGGGGTGTACTACGGCGCGAGCGTGTCCGAGGCGCACGGCTTGATGGACCGCGACGCGGTAGTGGTCGGCGGCGGGAACTCGGCCGGGCAGGCTGTGCTGCACCTGGCTCGGTACTGCCGGCTCGTCACGCTGGTGATCCGGGGCAAGGACCTGTCCGCAACCATGTCGCAGTACTTGATCGACGCCATCGATGCCGCCCCCAACGTGACGCTGCAGACGTCCCGGGAGGTCGTCGACGGCGGCGGCGACGGGCAGCTGCAATGGATCACGTTGCGCGAGCGCACAACGGACGCCGAGGAGCGGCTGAACGCAGACGGGCTGTTCGTGATGATCGGCGCCGTACCGGGGACGGAGTGGCTGCCGGACATCGTCGCCCGGGAGCAGCATGGCTTCGTACTGACCGGGTCGGACGCGGCGGCTGACCCGGCGTGGACGGAGGACCGGCCGCCGCAACCGTACGAGACGACCCTGCCGGGGCTCTTCGCGATCGGGGACGTTCGCAGCGGTTCGGTGAAGCGGGTGGCCTCCGCGGTGGGCGAAGGGTCGGTGGTGGTTTCGCAGATCCACGCCCATCTCAAGGTTTCATCGGATGCTTGAACGCAAGTTCGTCTACACGCCTGCGATGGTCGGCCTGACCTCGCTGGTGCTGCTGGTACCGCTTGTGGGCTTGGTCCTGCTGCTGCGCGAACCGCAACTCGACGTGCACTGGGAGCACCATCCCACCCACTTCTGGCTCGTACTGCTCACGGCCACGCTGAGCGCCGTACTCGCGTACTCGACCGGCGCGGCGGCCATACGGCGAGGTGACGCGCGCGTCCTGTTCGTCTCACTGGCGTTTCTCTCCGCGGCGGGCTTCCTCGGATTGCACGCCTTGGCGACGCCCAAGGTCATGCTGGACACGCCGAACGCCGGATTCACCCTCGCGACACCGGTCGGGGTCGCATTGGCATCGGTGTTCGCGTTCCTGTCCAGCCTGACGGTTTCCGGCATCGCGTGGGGACGGAGGTTGCGGGTCGCTCTGCTCGCGCTGATGGCCCTGTGGGCTCTAGCCTCCGTGCTCAAGCTGCCGCCGTTGCACATGACGTCCGTACCGGAGTCCGCCGACGGCATCCTGACCCTGCTCGCCGTACCGGCCGTGCTGCTGTACGGCGTCGCGGCGGGCCGCTACCTGCGGACGTGGTGGGCCCGGCCGTCGTTGATGCTGCTGTCGATCATCTGCGCGTTCGTGCTGCTCGGCGAGGCGATGATCGCGCTGGTGTTCGCGCGGAACTGGGCGCTGTCGTGGTGGGAGTGGCACGCGCTGATGCTGGCCGCGTTCGTGCTCGTCGTGGCCGGCGTGCGGATCCAGTGGTACGAGGAGCGGTTCGCCGACCTCTACCAGGCCGACACCGTCTCGGGGCGGCGCGAACTGAGCGTGCTCTTCGCGGATCTCGAAGGGTTCACGACGTTCTCCGAGAAGCACGATCCGGCCGAGGTCACGACGATGCTCAACACGTACTTCGAGGTCGTCGTACCGCAGGTGGTACGACGGCACGGTGGCGTCGTCGACCGGATCATCGGGGACGCGCTGATGGTCACGTTCAACAAGCGCGGTGACCAGCCGGACCACGCCCGCCTGGCCGCCGCGGCGGGGCTGGCGCTGCAGGCGGCCGCGACCGCTGTCCAGGCCTCCCACCCGAACTGGCCGAAGTTCCGGGTCGGGATCAACACCGGCATCGCATCGGTGAGCCTGCTGGGCACCGAGGGCGGCCGGACGCACACGGTGATCGGCGACACGGTGAACGTCGCGTCGAGGATCGAGGGCAAGGCGCCGAGCGGGACCGTCGCGATCGGGCCGGCGACGAAGGCGCTGCTGCCGCGGGCGCGTACCGAGTCGCTCGGGCTGCTGAGCCTGAAGGGCAAGGACGAGCCGGTGGAGGTCTACCGGCTGGTCGCACTGGGCGAATGATCACCCGTGTGTTCGGGGTACGCACCGGGAGTTCACGTGTTGGACCTTGGAACGCACACGTGCCGGTGTGAGAATCCGGGCCATGTCTGCCCTGAAACCCCGATCGCGACGCCGCCTGGGCGCCCTCGCGGTCACGACCAGTCTTCTCGCCTCCGGGCTGGCGGTGGCGATCGTCGCCGCGCCCGCGCAGGCCGCTTCGACCGATGTGGTCGTCACCGAGGTCTACGGCGGCGGCGGCAACAGCGGCGCGCCGTACACGAACGACTTCGTCGAGCTGACCAACAACGGCGCGGCCGCGATCGACGTCAGCGGCTGGTCGGTCCAGTACGCCTCGGCGACCGGTAGCTCGTGGCAGGTCACCAAGCTGACGGGCAGCATCACCCCGGGAGCGGCGTACCTGGTCCAGGAGGGCGGCGGAGCGAACGGTCAGCCGATGCCGACTCCGAACGTGACCGGCACGATTCCGATGTCCGCGACGGCCGGCAAGGTCGCACTGGTCACCAACCAGACCGCGCTGGCCTGCGGGGCGACCTGCCACGCGGACGCGAGCGTGAAGGACTACGTCGGCTACGGCACCGCGGGCGACTCCGAGACGGCGCCCGCGCCAGGCTTGTCGAACACCACCTCCGCGTCGCGGGTCGACCCGAAGCAGGACACCGACAACAATAGCGCCGACTTCACCGCGGGCAACCCGTCGCCGGGCACACTGACCGGTGGGCCGGCCGAGCCGCCGGTGGACGCCAAGATCCACGACATCCAGGGCGCCGCGCACCGCTCGCCGCTGGAGGGCAAGCGGGTCAGCAACGTCACCGGCGTGGTCACCGCCAAGGGCACCAACGGGTTCTGGTTCCAGGACCCGCAGCCGGACGACAACCCGGCCACCAGCGAAGGTGTGTTCGTCTTCACCAGCTCCGCGCCGACCGTTTCCGTCGGTGACGCCTTGACGGTCGAGGCCTCGGTCGCCGAGTTCCGCCCGGGCGGCTCCGGCGGTACGACCAACCTGACCACGACCGAGCTGACCAACGCGAAGATCACCGTCACCGGGACGGCCGCCGTGCCGGCGCCGACGATCGTCGGTCCGGGCGGGCGCGTGCCGCCGTCGACCGTGATCGACGACGACTCGGCCGGCGACGTGGAGACGACGAGTACGGCGTTCGACCCGGCCAACGACGGCCTGGACTTCTGGGAGTCCATGGAGGGCATGTGGCTGGGCATCAACCAGCCGCAGGTCACCGGTCCGACCAGCTCGTTCCGCGAGCTGTCCGTCGTACCGGCCGGATCCGGCGTGCGGACCGTCCGCGGCGGGATCCTGCTGCAGAAGACGGACAGCAACCCGGAGCGGGTGCTGCTGGACGACGTACTGGCACCGATCCCGGACGCGAAGACCGGTGACAAGCTGGCCGGGGTCGTGACGGGTGTTCTGGACTACTCGTTCGGCAACTTCAAGTTCCAGCCGACCGTCACGCCGACCGTGATCGACGGTGGCGTCAAGCGTGAGGTCACGCAGAAGTCCTCGCCGCTGCAGGTGTCGGTGGCGACGTTCAACGTGGAGAACCTGGACCCGTCCGACGGCCCGGCCAAGTTCGACGGGCTGGCGCAGGCGGTCGTGCACAACCTCGCCTCGCCGGACATCCTCGGGCTCGAGGAGGTCCAGGACAACGACGGCGCGGTCAACTCGGGTACGACGGCGGCCGATGTCACCCTGAACACCCTGGCCGCGGCGATCGTGAACGCGGGCGGACCGAAGTACACCTGGCGCGAGATCGACCCGGTCAACAACGCCGAGGGCGGCGAGCCGGGCGGCAACATCCGGGTCGCCTTCATGTACCGGGCGGACAAGCCGGTCAAGTTCGTCGACCGCGCGGGCGGCGGCTCGACGGTGGCGACGACGATCACCACCGACCGGTTCGGCCGCCCGCACCTGAGTTCGTCGCCGGGCCGCGTCGACCCGGCCAACCCGGCCTGGGCCGACACCCGGGTCCCGCTGGCCGGCGAGTTCACCTGGCACGGGCAGTCGCTGTTCGTGGTGGTCAACCACTTCAGCTCCAAGGGCGGCGACGACCCGCTCTGGGGCCGGTTCCAGCCGCCGGTGCAGTCCAGCGCGCCGAAGCGTCACCAGCAGGCCGAGGCGGTGCGCGGGTTCGTCGACCAGATCCTGGCCAAGGACAAGGGCGCGAACGTGGTCGTGCTCGGTGACCTGAACGACTTCGACTGGTCGCAGACCGCGGACATCCTGGTCGGCGCGGGCAAGACCGCGCTGGTCGACCTGCCGCGGACGCTGCCGCTGAAGGAGCGGTACAGCTACGTGTTCGAGGGCAACAGCCAGATCCTGGACCAGATCCTGATCTCGCAGAACCTGCGCCCGGCCTCGTCGTACGACGTGATCCACATGAACGCGGAGTTCCCGGACCAGATCTCCGACCACGATCCGCAGGTCGTGAAGCTGATCCCGCTGCCGTCCTGGGTGCGGTAACCCTGGGTTTCGGCAGTCTTACGCCGGTCGCCCGGGCGGGGTTTTCTGGCCCGGGCGACCGATACTGGTGTCGTGACAGATTCAACCAAGCAGTACGCCGTCCAGAAGTCCGACGCGGAGTGGAAGGCGCAGCTCTCCCCCGCCGAGTTCCAGGTGCTGCGCAAGGCCGGCACCGAGCGGCCGTTCGTCGGTGAGTACACCGACACCAAGACCGTGGGCGTGTACAAGTGCCGCGCCTGCGACGCCGAACTGTTCCGCAGCGAGACGAAGTTCGACTCGCACTGCGGCTGGCCCTCGTTCTTCGCGCCGCTGGCCGAGGACCGGGTCGAGTACATCGAGGACCACGACCTCGGCATGAAGCGCGTCGAGGTCCGCTGCGCCAACTGCGGCTCCCACCTGGGCCACGTCTTCGAGGGCGAGGGCTACGGCACCCCGACCGATCTCCGCTACTGCATCAACAGCATCAGCCTCACCCTCACCCCGGCCTGAGCCTGCGATCCGGTCACCCGGTCTAGCTCTAGACTGGGTCGGCTGGTGGCTCCTGGGGAAGGAAATTGGTGGCAGACGAGATCCGCAGACCGCGAGTTCTGGATGTGCTGGCGGCGGAGGAGCCGTGGGAGGTGCCGGCCGAGTGGACGGCCCGGGTTCGGGCTCAACTGCGGGCCTGGGCCGACGACCCCGAGGCACTGCGGCCGCTGCGGGCGGAGGCGTTCCCCGACTTCATCAAGGGCACTCCGGCAGCCGTCTGGTTCACCCACGAGGTGGCGCCCCTGCTGACCGGGTGGATCCCGGTCCTGCACGGTGAGTACGCCGATCTCGGCACCGAGCTCACGCACGACTTCTACCGGCCGTCGTCCCGGCTCGGCGGTGCCGGGCACGTCGTCTACGTGGGACCGACCGACTGGCACCTGCAGGCGATCGCCGGGGCCCGCGGCTTCCGCGAGCACGGCCGCCGGCAGGCGCTGCGGCTGTCCCGGGACGTCGTCAGCCTGTTCCTCGACGCACCCCCGATGGCGGCCCGCGCCCAGGCGCTGACGGCCGCCTTCGACCGCGTGCTGGCCGACCGCGAAGCCACCCACCTGCACGTCACGGGCGAGTACGACGACATCGCGCAGTACTGGCGCAACGACGCGCTCAAGGACAGCGAGCGCGCCGTACTCCCCGAGCTCGGCGGCCCGACCGCGGCCCTGCGTTACTCGCTCAACTCGATCCGCGACACCCACGCCCGGCTGCTGATGACCAGCCCGGACGAGTACGCCGGCGACTACGCCCAGCTGATGGCCGAGCTGATCCTGGCCACCGGTCTGCGCGGCATCCCGCAGGCCGTCGCCAGGGCCGTCGGCAGCGCCACCCAGGACCTGGAGAAGGCGCTCACCGAGATCCACCAGACGTTCAACCGGCAGACCTGGCTGGCGCACGTCAACCAGTGGCTCGCCCGCGCGATCCGCAACGACCAGGCGCCGATCGCAAGGGCCTGGGCCGCCGCGGCGACCCGTGCCGCGATCCATCTGTCCGGCGTGCTCACCAAGGCACCGTGGCCGGAGCCCGAGATCCCGGATCTGACCTCGCTGTTCCACGTCCTCGACCGGGAGCGCTGGAGCGCGCTCGAGGCCACCGCGGCCGCAGAGAACGAGGCGAACTCGCTCTCGTCCGCCTGGAACACGGTGCGCGAGGACGCCGACGCTTCCGCCGGCGACGGCAACCTCGACGAGCCGCTGCCGAAGCCGCTGGACTTCAGCGACGACCCGCTCGCCGAGCTGGACGCGCTGATCGGCCTGGAGTCGGTCAAGGACGCGGTCCGCAAGATGGTCGCCGAGGTGAAGACCAACCTGCGCCGGACCGAGCTCGGCCTGCCGAGCCACGAGCGGGCCCGGCACATGGTCTTCGTCGGCAAGCCCGGTACGGCGAAGACGACGATCGCGCGACTGCTCAGCCGGATCTACCACCAGCTCGGCGTCCTCGAGAAGGGCCACGTGGTCGAGGTCGACCGCTCCGACCTGGTCGGCCCCAGTGTCGGCTCGACGGCGCCGATGAC
Organism: Kribbella sp. NPDC051586; assembly: GCF_044453965.1. Taxonomy (NCBI): domain Bacteria; kingdom Bacillati; phylum Actinomycetota; class Actinomycetes; order Propionibacteriales; family Kribbellaceae; genus Kribbella; species Kribbella sp. NPDC051586. The sequence continues at coordinate 191,440 of NZ_JBITDF010000002.1, forward strand.
CGCGGGCAAGTTCCGCGAGGCGCTCGGCGGCGTGCTGTTCATCGACGAGGCGTACAGCCTGACCCCGGAGAGCACGCCGGGCGACTACGGCCTCGAAGCGGTCGCCACCATCCTGAAGCTGATGGAGGACCACCGGAACGACTGCATCGTGATCGTGGCCGGGTACCACCGCGAGATGCAGCGGTTCATGGAGTCGAACACCGGTCTGGCGTCACGCTTCCCGAAGCTGCTGTCGTTCAGCGAGTACGACACCGACCAGCTGGTCGCGATCTTCGAGCTGCAGGCGCGGCAGAAGGGGATGATCTACGGCGAGGACGTGCTGGACAAGGTCCGCACCGTCATCCCGCCCGCGCCCCGTGGTCACAGCTTCGGCAACGGCCGGTTCATCCGGAACGTGCTCGAGGAGGCCATCTCCAACCAGGCCACCCGGCTGTCCGCCCGCGACCCGGACAGCCTGACCGAGCGCGACCTGCGCGAGCTCATCCCGGCCGACGTCCGGCCGCCGACGTCGATGCGCGCCGAGGACTACCTGCTGCAGAAGCCCGGCACCTAGATCGGGGTTGCCAGCGCCACCGGATTGCCCTCGGGGTCGGCGAGGTACGCCTGCCGCTCGCCCCAGGGCATGGTCGCGGGCTCCTGCAGCACCCGGTGGCCCGCGGCACGGAAGACTTCCACCTCGGCCTCGACGTCGTCGACGTACACGAACAGCTCGAAGCGCGGAGCGGTGCCGACAGTGATGCCCAGCTGCGCCTCGGGCCAGCTGACGTCGGACAGGCCGAGCGACGAGTCGCCGCGCTCGAGACCGACGTAGTGCGGATCGCCCTCCAGCGGGAACTGGTACGTCTGTTCGTAGCCGAGCAGCGCGTAGAACTCCACCGACCGGCTCACGTTCGTGACGTACAGAACTGGGAAGGCCTTGCGATGCAGCTGCGCCATCTCGAAACCCGCCCCTCCGCCCCAGTCAGGCCAGGTTAGCGATCAGGTCCGCCACGCCGGTGCGCTTGCCGGTGTAGAACGGGATCTCCTCGCGCACGTGCCGGCGGGCCGTCGACGCACGCAGGTCGCGCATCAGGTCGACCATCCGGTGCAGCTCGTCGGCCTCGAAGGCGAGGATCCACTCGTAGTCGCCGAGCGCGAACGACGCGACCGTGTTGGCCCGCACGTCCGGGTAGGTGCGCGCCATCTTGCCGTGTTCGGCGAGCATGAAGCGGCGCTCCTCGTCCGGCAGCAGGTACCACTCGTAGGACCGGACGAACGGGTACACGCAGATGTAGCCCCGCGGCTCCTCGTCGGCCAGGAACGCCGGGATGTGGCTCTTGTTGAACTCGGCCGGCCGGTGCAGCGCGAACTGCGACCAGACCGGGACCAGGTGCCGGCCCAGCCGCGAGCGGCGCAGCGCGTGGAAGGCCTGCTGCAGCGCGTCGGACGTCGGCGCGTGCCACCAGATCATGAAGTCGGCGTCGGCCCGGAATCCCTCGAGGTCGTAGATCCCGCGGATCACCACGTCATCGGCCGCGAGCTTGCCGACCAACTCCTCCAGCTCGGCGGTCAGCTCGTCCCGGTCCGCGTCGCCGAGCGGCGTCTCGACCTTGAAGACCGACCACAAGGTGTAGCGGATGACATCGTTGAGCTCACGGGCTTTCGGCTTACCAGTCACTTCGCCATTGTCTCCAATGCGTTGAGATGCTCCTGCACCCGGGTGGCTGCCTTGCCGCCGGACGCGATGCACGCCGGGATCCCGACACCCCGGTACGTCGCTCCGCACACCGCCAGCCCCGGTACGCCGGCCACCGCGGCCTCGACCCGGTCGACGCGGTCCAGGTGCCCCACGGCGTACTGCGGAAGGCCGCCGCCCCACCGCGTCACCAGCGACCCGACGACCTCGGCGTGCAGGCCGATCGCCTTCCGCAGGTCTGCGGCCGCCAGGGCGACCAGCTCCTCGTCGGACCGCTGCAGCACGTACTCCTCACCGAGCCGGCCGACCGAGGCCCGCAGTACCGCCAGCTCTCCCCCGGCCTCCGCGGACCAGGCCCACTTGGCGTGCGAGTACGTCGACGCTTTGATCGTGCGCTCCTCCACGGACGGCACGAGGAACCCGGACCCGGTGGCGTCGGACGGCCAGTCACGCTTGCGGACGGCCAGCGTCACGATCGCCATGCTGGCGTACTCGATCGTTGCCAGCTCGGTCGATGCCGCCGGCACCAGCTCGGTCAGCATCCGCGCCGCCGGAGCCGCGGGTACGGCGATGACGACCGCGTCGGCGGTCAGCAGCGTCGGTGCGGGCACCGGCCCGGCCTCCAGAGCGAAGCCGTCCGGCGTGCGCGAGATCCGCCGTACCGTCAGCTTGCGGCGGATCTCCACGCCACGAGCCGTCAGGTCCTGCTCCAGTGCGGTGATGATGCGGTTGACGCCCCCGACGATGCCTGCGAACACCGGTTGGCCGGCGCGCTTCTGGCCCAGCTCGCGCAGCTCAGCCGTCGCGGCGAGCAGGCTCGGCGCGGTCCGCAGCTTGGCGTACAGGTCCGGCACGGCGGCCGCGAAGGAGATCTCCTCGGCCTTCCCGGCGTACACGCCGCCGAGCAGTGGGTCGACCAGCTTGTCGGTCACCGCGGCACCCATACGCTCGGCCACGAACCGTCCGATCGCCACGTCCTCGGTGAGCGCGGGCGCCGCGAGATCGGCCTCGTGCGCGACCTGCTCGGCGGCCGCCGGCCCGAGCACGTCGGCCGTCGCGGACGGATCGACCGGGACGCCCATCACGGTCGGCGGGATCGCGCGGATCCGGTCGCCGACCCACAGACCGGCGGAGGTCGTCGCCGGGTGGACCACGTCGTCACCGAGCCCGACGGCCCGAATCAGCTCCACACCTTCGGGCCGGCGCGCCAGCACCGACTCGGCGCCCAGATCGACCGGCACCCCTTCGACCTCGGCGCCGGCCAGCTTCCCACCGAGCCGCGGCGACCCTTCGAGCACGGTGATCTGCGGCGGATTCGGCCCGGTTGCCAGCGCATGCGCGGCGGCCAGCCCACTGATCCCGCCTCCGACGACAACGACCCGGCTCACACGCCCTCCAGGACCAGCTCGTACTTCTTTCCCGGCCCGAGGTCGGTGCTCGAGGTGCCGACCTGCCGGAATCCGGCCCGCGTCAGCACCGCCTGCGACGCACCGTTGTGGTCCGAGGCCCCGGCCGACAGGGTCGACAGGCCGTACGCCGTGGCGGCGAGACCGATGATCGCCCGCACCGCGGCCGTCGCGAGACCCTGTCCGGCCCACTTCTCCGCGATCCGGTAGCCGAGCTCGGCCGACCCGTTCTCGAGGTCGACCAGGTTCACCCGGCCGGCGACCGCACCGGACTCGTCCACCAGCACGTGGAAGCGGCAGATCCCGGCCGCCTGCTCGGCGAGCAGCGAGGCGTGTTTGGCCGCGAAGTTCGCGAAGTAGTCGTCGCCGCGGTCCCAGATCCAGGAGGCGAAGTACGCCCGGTTCTCCAGCTCGAAGGCGAGGACGGCGTCGGCGTGCTCGGCGGTCAGGAGCTCCAGCGTCACCGGGTGGTCCGGCAGACGGATCACCGCGCGCTCCGGTCCTGGACATACTTCGCGACGCGCTCCAGCACCTCAGGATCCGCGTTCGGCGGGACGCCGTGGCCGAGGTTGAAGATGTGGCCCGGAGCCGCCTTGCCCTCTTCGAGGATGCGGTCGATCTCGGGCTCGATCGCCTCCCAGCCCGCGAACAGCAGCGCCGGGTCGAGGTTGCCCTGGACCGGCTTCGGAGTGCCGATCCGCCGTACGGCCTCGTCCAGCGGGACGCGCCAGTCGACGCCGACCACGTCTGCCCCGGCCGCGCTCATCAGGCCGAGCAGCTCGCCGGTGTTCACGCCGAAGTGCACCCGCGGTACGCCGTACGGCTCGAGCGCCTCGAAGACCTTCGCCGAGTGCGGCATCACGAACCGCTCGTAGTCCCGGGGTGACAGCCCGCCGGCCCACGAGTCGAACAGCTGGATCGCCGACGCGCCCGCCTCGACCTGGACGGTCAGGTACGCGATCGCGACGTCGGCGAGCCGGTCCGCGAGCGCGTGCCAGAGGTCCGGGTCGCCGTGCATCATCGCCTTCGTCTTCGCGAAGTCCTTGCTCGGCCCACCCTCGACCAGGTACGACGCGACGGTGAACGGGGCGCCCGCGAAACCGATCAGCGGCGTACCGCCGAGCTCGGAGACGAGCTGCTGCACGGCCTCGGTCGTGTACGGCACGTCCGCCGGAGTGACCGGCCGGACCCTTCGGACCCCCTCCGCGTCCCGGATCGGCTCCGCCACCACCGGGCCGACGCCGGGCTTGATGTCGACGTCGAAACCGGCGGACTTCAGCGGGGCCACGATGTCGGAGTAGAAGACCGCCGCGTCGACGCCGTAACGGCGGACCGGCTGCAGCGTTATCTCGACGACGAGGTCGGGCCGCGTGAGGGACTCCAGCATCGAGATTCCCTCCCGGACCTTGCGGTACTCGGGCAGCGCGCGTCCGGCCTGGCGCTGGAACCACACCGGAGTGTGCGGGACCGGCTCGCCCCGGGCGGCCAGCAGGTACGGGGAACGATCCAGCGACGTCGAAGACACACAGCGATGATCCCACGCGGTCCGCGGCGACTTGTCAGCACCGTCGCGGCCAGTTACCGGCGCGTCTAAACAAGCGTCGGTGAGTAATCGGTCGTAGGCTGCCAAGCATGGGTGCCCGCAAGCAGGTCGACGCGCCACCCGCGGAGTTCGCCGAGGCAGTCTCGCAGTTACGAGGTGCCCGGTTCCGGCCCGAGGTTTTCGTCGAGGAGATGCCCGCGCCGCAGCGGATCGCACCGCACGCGGCCGCGGTCAGCGCCGACGTGACGGTTGACGGCGACGATGTCGCCACCGGCCGGCTCGTCATCCTCTACGACCCGGCCGGGAACGACGCCTGGCAGTCGACCTTCCGCTGTGTCGCGTACGTGCGTGCCGCCGTCGAACCGGAGATGGTGACCGACGCGCTGCTCGGCGGCGTGGGCTGGACCTGGCTGATGGAGGCGCTGGCCGACCGGGGGGCCGACTTCCTGGCCCCGAGCGGTACCGTCACCAGAGTGGTATCGGAAAGCTTCGGCGGCATGGCCGACGACGACGCGACGGCGGAGATCGAGATCCGCGCGTCCTGGAGTCCCGTGCCCGGACCAGGCGGACTGGTGGACGTGACCAAGCATGCCGAGGCGTGGGGCGAGGTGCTCTGCACGGCTGCCGGCCTGCCGCCGGTTCCGCCGGGGGTGGTCGCGATGCCGACCCGGCGCGGACAGCGGGGCCGATGAGCCCAGCCGAGACGCAGCAGCCGTCCACTCCGGACGACCCCATCGTGAGCCTGCCCCTGCTGGAACTGCGGGACGGGCTCTCGGACGTGGTCGAAGACGAAGCCGCGCTGACCGAGACGGTCGAGGCGTTCCGGGCCGGCACCGGCCCGGTGGCCGTCGACGCCGAGCGCGCCTCCGGCTACCGCTACTCCCACCGCGCGTACCTGGTCCAGCTGCGCCGTGAAGGCTCCGGCTCCGCGCTCGTCGACCCGATCCCGTTCGGCGACCTGTCCGCGCTCGGCGACGCGATCGTCGACACCGAGTGGATCATCCACGCCGCCAACCAGGACCTGGCCTGCCTGGCCGAGGTCGGGATGGTGCCGCGCCAGGTGTTCGACACCGAGCTGGCCGGCCGTCTGCTCGGCTACCCGAAGGTCGGCCTTGCCTCGCTCGTGAGCGAAGTGCTCGGCTATCGGATGCGCAAGGAGCACTCCGCCGCCGACTGGTCCACCCGTCCGCTCCCGGCGCCCTGGCTCGTGTACGCCGCCTTGGACGTCGAGATGCTGATCGAACTGCGGAACGCGATCGAGCAGGAGCTGCGCCGCGAAGGCAAATGGGAGTGGGCCGAACAGGAGTTCGCCGCCATCCTCGACGCTCCCCCGCGCGAACCGAAGCCGGACCCGTGGCGCCGTACGTCGGGCATGCACCGGGTGCGCAACCGCCGCAGCCTGGCCGTCGTCCGCGCGCTGTGGGAGGCGCGGGACCAGATCGCCGAGTCCGCCGACATCTCCCCCGGCCGCGTGCTGCCGGACGCCGCGATCGTCGAGGCAGCGTCAGCGATGCCGGCCGATCGGGAGACGCTGCAGAAGCTCACCGCGTTCAAGGGCCGTGGCGCGCACCGGCACATGCGGACCTGGTGGGAGGCGGTCGACCACGCCCGCCGGCTCCCCGACTCCGAGCTCCCCAAGCAAGGACCGCGGTACGACGGTCCGCCGCCGGCCCGCGCCTGGGCCGATCGCGACCCCGACGCCGCCGCGCGCCTCTCGGCCGCCCGTACGGCGGTGGCCGAGATCGCGGAGGCCCACCGCCTTCCGACGGAGAACCTGCTGGCGCCGGACACGATCCGCCGCCTTGCCTGGTCGCCGCCCCGCGACGTCAGCCTCGAGGTCGTCACGACGTTCCTCCGCGAGCACCACGCCCGCCCGTGGCAGATCGGCCTGACCGCCGACGTACTCACCGACGCGATGACGTCGGAGGCACCGGCCAAACCGCTCGACTAGAGCAGGTCGGGCTCGGATGCCGGTTCTGTTGCGACCGGCTGCGGGCGGAGTTGATCGCGCAGGGTGAGGGCGATCTGGAGTGCGCCGAGCACGATCACCGTCGCGATGATCGCGAAGATCTGGCGGTAGCTCAGCAGGCTGACGAGCAGGCTGCCGAGGGCGAGAGAGATCGCTTGCGGGGTGGACAGCAGGACCTCGACCGCGGTCGACACCCGGCCGATCAGATACCCCGGCGAGCGGCGCTGCATCAAGGTCGTGAAGGAAACGAACGTCCACGGCAGACCCAGACCGCAGATGGCCGCGCCGACCAGCACGACGGCGATGGTGGGCGCGACGATGCAGACGACGGTGGAGATCGCCAGGACGATCAGACCGAGGGTACAGACGGCGACCTCACCCAGCCGGCGGACGGCCCGGGCCGCGGTGAGGCCGCCGATGATCGCGCCCACGCCCTGGCACGTCACGAAGGCGCCGGCGAAGGTCGCCTGCTTGCCGAAGGCGTCGAGCAGCGCGTAGATCGACGATTCGAAGAAGCCGATGACGAGGATCGAGATCCCGAGCCCGGCCAGGACGTGGCGGAGCACACGGTCGCCGACCAGGAAATGGATCCCACCCAGCACCTCCTCCCGGAAGGCGTGCTCCACCGGGGCCGGAGTCTCGGTGACCTTGATCGTCGCGATCAACAGGCCGGCCACCAGGAAGGTGGCCGCGTCGACGACCGCCACCAGCCAGCCGCCGACGCTCGCGAAGATCGCCGCCCCGACCAGCGGCCCGAACAGCCGGAAGCCCTCCTTGATCGTGGCCAGGCTGGAGTTCGCGTCGACGAGCAACTCGTCCGGCAACAGCTCCTTGAGCAGGCCGTTGAGCGCGGCGGGCAGCACGACGAACGAGACGCCGTACAGGAAGGCGACTACCCAGATCAGCCAGACGTCGCTCTCGTCCCGGACGAGGACCAGCGGGAGCACGGCGGCGGCGCTGGCGAAGTTGCCCCAGACCAGGATCGCTTTGCGGGGCAGGCGGTCCACCCAGACACCGAGCAGCGGGGCGCCGAGCGCCGGCAGCACCATGAAGAAGAACGTCAGACCGGCCATCGCATTGGAGCCGGTGAGCGTCTTCACCCACATGCTCAGCACCAGCAACATCACCGAGTCGCCGAGCATCGACGTACTCAACCCGCCGAACAGGCGCGGGAACCCGGGCTGGGCGAACAGCTTCCTCATGCCGGCTCAACTCCCGGGAAGTACGTCGGGACGCCCCACGCCACGAACTCGCACAACCGTGAGCCGGCCGGCCGCTGGGTGGGATCGGTCAGCCGCTCGACGTGGCGATCGAGCACCGCGTTGATCGCGTCGTTCATCTCCTTGAGCTCGTCCGCCGTCAGCCAGGCGACCATCTCGGAGTTGTAGTGCGCCGCACGCCATTCGTCGGATTCCTCCGGCAAGCGCTGCTGCGCCTCCCGCAACCGGTCCATCGCGCGGCCCATCACCACCTCGGACAGCGCCTGCGCGCCTCGCCGCTCGTCGACCGAGCCCGACGCGTGCTCGTCGTCCCAGCGGAACCCGAGCCCGGGCACCTGCCACGGCCGCTGCCGGCCCTTCCCGCCCTCGGCCTCCTCGACGAACCCGTGCTGCGCGAGCTTGCGCAGATGCCACGAGCAGTTCGCGGGCGTCTCGTCGAGCCGGTCGGCCAACTCCGTCGCGGTGAGCGGCCCGCTGATCGACAGCAGCTCGACGATCGCCATCCGCACCGGATGGGCCAGCGCGTTCAGCTCACGGGGGTCGCTCAGGCGGCGATGCGGGTTCGGCATGCATCGAAAGTACTCTTTCGAAAGAGGTGTTGCAATACCTCGCAAAGGAATCGCCCGCCGCGGTTGCGACGGGCGATCCGGCCTGCGGCTACTACTTCAGGAGCTGGGCCTCGATTGCCGCGATGACCTCGTCGGACTCCGGCTCGGTGCGCGGGCGGAAGCGGGCCGCGACGGTGCCCTCGGGGCTGAGCAGGAACTTCTCGAAGTTCCACTGGATGTCACCGGCCTCGCCGTCGGCGTCCGGAGTCAGCGTCAGCTCGGCGTACAGCGGGTGCCGGCCGTCGCCGTTCACGTCGAGCTTGTCGAGCATCGGAAACGTGACGCCGTACGTCGTCGAGCAGAAGGTCTCGATGTCCTCGGCCGTCCCCGGCTCCTGGCCGCCGAACTGGTTGCACGGAGCGCCGAGCACGGTGAACCCGCGGGACTCGTACTTCTTCTGCAGGTTCTCCAGGCCTTCGTACTGCGGCGTCAGACCGCACTTCGACGCGACGTTGACGACGAGGACGGCCTTGCCCTTGTAGTCGCCGAGCGACGTCGATGCGCCGGAGAGGGTGGTCAGCGGGATGTCGTACAGGCTCATGCTCATCCTTGGGAGGTTGGGAGGTGACGGGCGAGGAAGGCTTCGGTACGGCGCCACGCCAGCGCGGAGGCGTCGGCGTTGTGGAACATCGGCAGCGGGTTGTCGAACGCGTGGCCGGCGCCGTCGTACCGGTGGATCTCGGCATCGCCCAGCGCGGGGACGATTGTGTCCACGTCCAGGTACATGTCGGTGTTGCCGAAGTGGTGCAGGCTCGGCGCGGTCACCTGTGGGCTCAGCTCCAGAAGGTCCTTGAGTGCGGAGCCGTAGTAGCTCACGAGCACATCCGGGCGCGACACGGCGGCGACGTTGAAGGCCAGTCCGCCGCCGAAGCAGAAGCCGACCAGGCCTGCGCCCTTGCCGCGCACCTGCAGGTAGTGCAGCGCCACAAGGGCGTCCTTCACCGCGAGATCCCAGTCCAGGCGCCCGACGATGCCCATCGCGCGTTGCAGCAGCTCCGGCGAGGACTCGTCCAGCTCGGTGTCGTCAAGGCGCCAGTAGATCTCCGGCGCGATCACGTAGTACCCGAGGGCGTGCAGGTCCGCCGCACGCTGCTTGATGTAGTCGGAGACTCCGAAGATCTCCTGCAGGAGCAGGATTCCCGGCGCGTCGGCGTCGGCCGATCCCCACTCGTGGACTGGTAATCCGTCGTCGAGCTCCAAGGTCACACGGTGAAGCGTACGACCTCCGGCGTAACCGGCGCGGGCGCGGGTGCGGGCATCCACAGCTTCGTCTCGGCGATCGCGTCGACCAGCAGCTTGTACAGCCGGTCGTCAGGATCGGGCACGCATGCCTGCGAAATGCCTTCGACCGCACACGACACCGCGCGCGGGGCCGTCCGCCGGGCGAAGTCCGGCGTACCCCGGCGGGAGCGCGCGGTGAACGAGCGGGCCCACTTCGTCGCCGACGGGACCGCCTGCAGCACGGCCAGCGAGTCCGGCTCGATGTCGTCGAGCGGCCGCCCGTCGAGCGCGGCCAGCTGCTTCTCCCCCACCAGCAACGCGACGGCCAGGATGTACTGCCGCTCCTGCGAGACGACCGGCAACGCGTGCTGGATGCAGCGTGCCGTCACCCGCGGTACGACGTGCGGGTCGTCAGGCGTCAGCCCGATCACCGACGGGATCATCGGCGCGAGACGGGACCGCCCGGCGTCCGTCGTACAGTCGTTGACGTCCCTCGCGACTCCGGCCAGCAACGCATGCGTGCAGGCGGGATGGTCGGACCACGGCTCGCCGGCCAAGTAGGAGGCGAACTCCATGAAGCAGGCGCCCTTGCGTGGGTTGCGGTGCTTGCCCCGGCTCAGGACCGGTACGGCGAGATCAAGGTTGTTCATAGAACGGCTCCCCATAGCTACCTGCCCCCAGCATGCGCCGATTCCAGGCGGTTTGCCACGGGTAACGTCCGAGTGAGCACACCGTTGTGGCCCGTGTGTGTTGTGTGAGCAGCCGCACAGCGGGGGGTGGTTGGGCACTTCTGTTACCGACGGGTAGCATCGTGGTAGCGTTCCCGACCCCCAGAGGAGGGCCCTCGTGCCCCGTGAGATCCGCGATGTCGTGTTCGTCGACGGCGTTCGCACCCCGTTCGGCAAGGCCAAGGGCCAGTACGCCGAAACCCGCGCCGACGACCTGGTGATCAAGTGCATCCGGGAGCTGCTGCGGCGGAACCCGGGTCTGCCGCCGGAACGCGTGGACGAGGTCGCGATCGCGGCCACCACCCAGATCGGCGACCAGGGCCTGACCATCGGCCGGACCGCGGCCCTGCTGGCCGGCCTGCCGAACACCACGCCCGGGTACGCCATCGACCGGATGTGCGCCGGCGCGATGACCGCCGTCACCACCACCGCGGCCGGCGTCGCGTTCGGTGCGTACGACGTGGTCATCGCCGGCGGTGTCGAGCACATGGGCCGGCACCCGATGGGCGAGGGCGTGGACCCGAACCCGCGGATCATCGCCGAGAAGCTGGTCGACACCTCCGCCCTGGTGATGGGCTCCACCGCCGAGAACCTGCACGACCGATTCCCGGGCATCACCAAGGAGCGCGCCGACGCGTACGCCGCGGCGTCGCAGGAGAAGGCCGCGAAGGCCTACGCCAACGACCTGATCCAGCCGGACCTCGTGCCGGTCGCGACCCGGTCGGCCGAGCAGGGCTGGGGCTACGCGTCCACCGACGAGCCGATGCGGCCGGGCACCACGGTCGAGGACCTGGCGGCGTTGAAGACGCCGTTCCGTCCGCACGGCCGGGTCACCGCGGGCAACTCGGCGGGCATCAACGACGGCGCGACCGCTTGTGTGCTGACGTCTGCTTCCGCGGCCGAGGAGCTGGGTCTGAAGCCGAAGATGAAGCTGGTCTCGTACGCCTTCGCCGGTGTCGAGCCCGAGGTGATGGGTGTCGGGCCGATCCCGGCGACCGAGAAGGCGCTGAGGCTGGCCGGGCTGACGATCGACGACATCGAGGCCTTCGAGGTGAACGAGGCGTTCGCCGTCCAGGTGATCGCGTTCCTGGAGCACTACGGCATCGCCGACGACGACCCGCGGGTCAACCCGTACGGCGGTGCGATCGCGTACGGCCACCCGCTGGCGTCGTCCGGGGTCCGGCTGATGAACCAGCTGGCCAAGCAGTTCGAGCAGCGCCCCGAGGTCCGCTACGGCCTCACCACCATGTGCGTCGGCCTCGGCATGGGCGGCACTGTCATCTGGGAGAACCCGAACTGGGAAGGTGCGGCCGCATGAGCCTGCAGGAACTGATCGAGTCGGCGTCTGCCTTGTCGACCGACGAGGTCGTCACCCTCGCGCACTCGCGGGACGTCGTGCTGCCGGGCAAGGCCGGCACGATGGCGCTGATCACGCTGGACAACGGGCACGACCACACCAAGCCGAACACGTTCGGGCCGAAGGGTCTCGGGTCGCTCAACGAGGCTCTGGATGCGGCGCTGGCCCGCGACGAGATCGTCGCGATCGGTGTCACCGGCAAGCCGTTCATCCTGGCCGCCGGCGCCGACCTGACCGGCGTACCGAAGCTGGCCGACCGGGAGCAGGCACTGGCGCTCGGCAAGATCGGGCACGGCGTGATGCGGAAGCTGGTCGACGGCGGCAAGCCGTCGTTCGCGTTCGTGAACGGTGTGGCGCTCGGCGGCGGCCTCGAGGTCGCGCTGCACGCTTCCTACCGCACCGTCTCGGTGGCGGCCGGGATGCTCGCGACGCCGGAGGTCTTCCTCGGGCTGATCCCGGGCTGGGGCGGCAACTTCCTGCTGCCGAACCTGATCGGCGCCGACAACGCGGTCAAGGTGGTCGTCGAGAACGCCCTGAACCAGAACAGGATGCTCAGCGGGCCGGAGGCGGTGAAGTTCGGCATCGGCGACGTACTGCTCGAGTCGGTCGACTTCCTCGAGCAGTCGCTGCTCTGGGCTTCGAAGGTGCTGACGGGCGCCGTCGTGGTCGAGCGGCCTTCGGTTGACCGGGGCGAGGCGTGGGACGCGGCCGTTGCCCGGGGCAAGGCTTTCGCCGACCTGAAGGTCAGCGGGGCGGCGCCGGCGCCGTACCGGGCTTTGGATCTGATCGCGGCGGCTCGCGACAACGATCGGGATCGTGGGTTCGCGGCTGAGGACGAGGCGCTTGCCGATCTGATCATGAGCGAGGAGCTGCGGAGCGGGCTCTACGCGTTCGACCTCGTGAACAAGCGGGCCAAGCGGCCGGCCGGTGCGCCGGACAAGTCGCTGGCGCGGCCGGTGACGAAGGTCGGTGTGGTCGGCGCGGGTCTGATGGCCGGGCAGCTGGCGCTGCTGTTCGCGCGGCGGCTCGAGGTTCCCGTCGTGCTGACGGACCTCGACCAGGAGCGGGTGGACCGTGGCGTCGGGTACGTACACGGAGAGATCGACAAGCTGCTCGCGAAGGGCCGGGTGCGTCCCGACAAGGCGAACCAGTTGAAGGCGCTCGTCACCGGGTCGGTCGACAAGGGTGTGTTCGCGGACGCCGACTTCGTGATCGAGGCCGTGTTCGAGGAACTGCAGCTGAAGAAGGCGATCTTCGCCGACCTGGAGAAGATCATCCGGCCGGACGCCGTGCTCGCGACGAACACCTCGTCGTTGTCGGTGACCGAGATGGCGGCCGACCTGGAGCACCCGGAGCGGGTCGTCGGGTTCCACTTCTTCAACCCGGTCGCGGTGCTGCCGCTGCTGGAGATCATCCGCGCGGACCGGACCGACGACGCGTCGCTGGCGACTGCGTTCGCGGTCGGCAAGACGCTGAAGAAGTCGTGTGTGCTGGTGAAGGACGCGCCGGCGTTCGTGGTGAACCGGCTGCTGACGCGGTTCCTCGGCGAGGTCAGCGCGGCGGTCGACGAAGGTACGCCGATCCCCGACGCCGATCGCGCCCTCTCCGCGCTGGGCCTTCCGATGCCGCCGTTCGTGCTGCTGCAGCTGGTCGGGCTGCCGGTCGCGCTGCACGTCGCGGAGACGATGAACCGGGCGTACCCGGAGCGGTTCGCGGTATCGGAGAACCTCGCGAAGGTTGTTGCCGCAGGCAAGGGCTCGTTCTACCTGTGGCCGGAGGGCAAGCCGGTCGTGGACCCGGAGGTCGAGGCGCTGGTGACGGTCGGCGACAAGCCGTCCACCCCCGACGAACTCCGCAACCGCGTGCTGACCGCCCTCGCCGAGGAAATCAAGATCATGCTCGACGAAGGCGTGGTCGCCGAGGCCCAGGACATCGACCTCTGCCTCCTCCTCGGCGCCGGCTGGCCCTTCCACCTGGGCGGCATCACGCCGTACCTCGACCGCACCGGCATCGCCGAGAAGGTCAACGGCACCCGCTTCCTCCCCCGCGGCGTCGCCGGCCTCACCTGATACCGCTGGGGGTCGGTCCGGAGCCGGAAGCCCGGTCCGGCCCCCAGCAACCAGCTTGCCGGAACATAATCGCCACTGAGCGCAAACTTCTTTCCGGAAAGCGGGCCGGCCTGCCGCTCTTAGCCCTTGAATTTCTTGGCGCCGGCTACTACCTGGGCGGGGGTCAGGCCGGTGTCCTTCTTCAGAAAGGTTTCGCCGTGTTGGGACATGTCGGTGTACAACGCGGCCAGCTTTTTCTCGCCTAGTTTGTCGGCCAGGTATTCGACGATCCACCAGCTGCTGCCATAGGCGCGGTCCGCGTCGGCGTCGAAGACGTCGGTGCCGGGGAGCTTGGTCAGCTTCGGGAGGTACGCCGATTTGACGCGCTTGCGGTACGGGTCGACCGACCAGTGCGGGTCGTCCTCGATCGAGCGGCACCGCACGTACTCCGCCATGCCCTCGACCATCCAGATCGGTGCGGCCATGCCGAGCGTCGACGTCGCCACATGCGTCATCTCGTGCACGAGCAGGTCCTTGTCGAGCCGTTTGCGCAGCGCCGGGTTCACCACGATCCGGCTGCCGATCGGACGCCCGATCGGCTTGCCCAACTGCTCCCCCTCGAACAACGTCACCGCCTTGGCCGCGATCGTCCAGCCGTCCCCGGTCCCGGCCGTCCAGATCGTCGACATGACCCGGTCCTGCGGCATCGCGACGACCAGTACCGCGCCGTTCCACGGCCGGGCCCAGTGCTTGCGGACCGACGTCACCGCCTTCTGGGCGACCTGCGCGACCTTCGTACCGAGGCTGGCTTCCCGTTTGTCCACGACCACGACGACCTTGCCGCGCCGTACCACCTGGACCTCGTTGAAGTCCCACGGCTGCCGATGCCCGTCGCCGCTGAGGTTCTCGTCGGTCCCCGTGTCGTCGACCAGAACCCACGCACCGCGCCGCTGGACGAACGTGTACCCGAGGTCGGTCTGCACCGGCTGCGGATCCAGCCCCACCAACTGGTACCGCATCATCACCCGCGTGGAGAACGTCGTCGCCCCGAACTTCGCGACCAACCCAGGCACCGGACGAAACGCGTCGGCGGTGAAGTACTTCAACGAGCTGAATCCGAACTTCCGAAGGTTCACGAACAGCAGCCGCTGCCGTGCGACCAGGTCAGCCTGCTTGACGTCGACCGGGGCCAGGAACCCCTTCAGATCGCCTTTCAGTACGGCGGCCGCCCGTCGGGCCAGCACCGCATCGATCGCCTGCTTGCGCGCCAACTCGCCGGCGGCGCTGAGCTCCCCCGGCGTCGGCGACGTACTCGTGGGGGCCGCTGCGGCGACCGCGCTGGCCCCAGGTGCTGATTCGCCGCTTCGGACCCGTACGGCGACAACCGCGCCGGACGCGGCCAGCGCCAGCACGGCAACGCCTGCGAACAGGCGTTTGGGGTGGTTCATCGGTGATCCCCCTCGGATGGTCGGCTGATCCTAGCCGACCATCCGAGGGTCCGATCACGCCTTCTGCGCCTCGCCGGTGCGCTCCTCCACGCCGACCCGGCTGCGCCGGTAGCCGTACAGGGCGTAGATGGCGAAGCCGATCACCATCCAGATCAGGAACCGGATCCAGGTCTCCAGCGACAGGTTCAGCATCAGGTAGATGCAGATGACTGCGGCCGCGATCGGGATCACCGGGCTCCACGGCACCCGGAACGACCGCTCGATGTCCGGCCGGCTCTTGCGCAGCAGCGGTACGGCGATCGACACCAGGGTGAACGCGGCCAGCGTGCCGATGTTCACCATCTCCTCCAGCTTCCCGATCGGGGTGACACCGGCGATGATCGCGACGACCACGCCGATCCCGATGGTCAGGCGGTACGGCGTACCCCACTTCGGGTGCGTCTTCCCGAGCTGACGGGGCATCAGGTGGTCGCGGCTCATCGCGAACACGACCCGCGCCGCACCGATCATCAGCGTCAGGACGACGGTGGTCAGACCGGCCACCGCACCCGCGGAGATCAGCGTCGCGAAACCGCCACGGCCGACCGACCGGAACGCCTCCGCCAGCGCGGCCTCGCCGTTGATGTCGGTGTACTTCACCATGCCGGTGATGACGATGCAGACCAGCACGTACAGCACGGTGCAGATCGCCAGCGAGCCGATGATGCCGCGGGGCAGGTCGCGCTGCGGATTCTTCGCCTCCTCGGCGGTGGTCGCGACCACGTCGAACCCGATGAACGCGAAGAACACCAGCGACGCACCGGACACCAGACCCATCACCCCGAACGTCGACGGGGCGCCGAAGACCGCCTGGATCAGCGGAGTGGTGAGGTCGACGTGCGCGTTCGGAGACGGGACGCCCGGCGGGATGAACGGCGACAGGTTCGAGCCCTTGATGTAGAACAGGCCGGCGATGATCACGAACAGCACCACGAACAGCTTGATGCCGACCAGCACCAGGTTGACCCGCAGCGACTCCTTGATCCCGATCGTCGCCAGCGTGGCCAGGACGAGCACGAGCAGCATCGCCAGCACGTTCACATGGCTGTCCGGCCCGATCGAGGACGGCCAGCCCAAACCGATCTGATCGAGGAACAACGCGGCGTACGTCGACCAGCCCTGCGACACGACGCTTGCCCCGAGCATCAACTCGAGCAGCAGGTCCCAGCCGATGATCCAGGCGAAGATCTCGCCGAGGGAGAAGTACGAGAACGTGTACGCCGATCCCGACACCGGCACGGTGGACGAGAACTCGGCGTAGCACAACGCGGCCAGCGCACAGCAGAACGCGGCCAGGACGAAGGACAGTGCGATGCCGGGGCCGGCGTACAGCTTGGCGGCACGGCCGGTCAGGGTGAAGATACCGGCACCGATGATGACACCGATGCCGAAGACGGTCAGGTCTATCGCGGTGAGGCGTTTCTTGAGCTGATAGTCCGGCTCGTCCGTGTCGGCGATCGACTGCTCGATCGTCTTCTTCCGCACAAGACTCATCTGCGCCTCCTCGACGGCGTCTTCCAAAAGACAGGACGGAACCCTTCGAGGTTGCCTCTCTGACAGCGCGAGGTCAAACCGCCACTCAGCGTTGTGGCGTGTATGTTGCCAGCGACGTCCACAGGGTGGCTTCGGTGAGACCGCTCCGCTCCATCAGGATCCGGTCCCGGGCGGCCTGGTCGGTCCCGTTCATTGCCATGTCCTCGTACAGGTCCTCGACCTTGCCGAGTCCGATCCGCTGTACGAGGTACCGCACCGCGAGCCAGCTCACGCCGTACACGTCGGCGGAGTTCTGGTAGAAGCCGGCGTCGCTCGGCAGCGAGGACAGTTGCGGCATCGCGTCGTCGATGACCTCCTGCTCCCACTTGCCGACCTCGGCGGGTCCGCTGATCGCCTCGATGCCACGCCAGGACACGTACTCCGCGGAGCCTTCGGCCAGCCAGAGCGGTTCGTACCCGCCGAGGTCAGCGGTGGCGACGTGGGTGATCTCGTGCGACAGCAGGATCTCGTCGACGCGGTCGCGCTCGTTCGGGTTGATCACGATGTACCCGCCGGCGACCGTACCGTCAGCGGTGTCCTGACCCGGTAGCGAGGAGAACGTCGAGCCGGTGCTCGCCGCCGACTCGATGTCCTCGTCGGCGAACCGCGCATCGCGTACGTCGGTCTCGTCGAGCGCGATGACGAACACCGAGCCGTTCCACTTGCGCGGCCAGTACGCCGTCACCTCGTCGAGGCCCTCGGTCGCCGCGGCGACGATCGCCCGCCCGCGTTTGGTGTCGCCCTTCTCGACCACCACCAGCACGCGCGGCCCGCGCTGCACTTCGATCCGGCCCAGGTCCCAGGCCTCGCGATGCGCGCCCGGGCCGAGGTCGGCATCCAGGTCGTTGTCGTCGGTCAGCAGCCAGTGGCCGGCCCGGGAGATGAACGTGTAGCCGAGCTCGGTCGTCACCGGCGTGAGATCGACCTTCGGGATCTGGTATCGCATCAGCACCCGGACGAGGTACGTCGTACTCCCGTGGGCACGCACCACCGCCGGATTGAACCGCTCCTCGGCCTGGCTGTACCCGACCTCTTCGAAGCCGATCTCCTCCAGGTTCGCGAACAGGATCTTCTGCTCGGCACGCAGCGTCTTGTTGGCCGGGTCGACGTCGGCCAGGAACAACGCCTCGTTACCGGTCTGCACCGCCTGCGCGCGCCGGAGCAGGATCGTGTCGATGGCGACCCGGCGCGCGGTGATCTGGGCAGCGATCCGCGACGGCTTGGTCGCCTTCGGCGGGGTCGGTGTGGCGGTCCGGACGGCCGTCGGGTGGTTGCGGACGTCCTGCTCACGCTGTTCAACGGTGTAGACGACGCCGCCCGCCACCAGGGCCACGGCCAGAACCAGCCCCAGCCAGCGGCGGGGGCCGGTGGGCGGCGGCCCGGAAACAGGCGTCGTTGCACTCACTTCGGGTGGTTCCCCTCCGAGTACCCGATGGTCGCAGACGGGCTACCCTAACCGACACTCCGCGCTTTACGCTGCCGCGGCAGCCTTCAGGGCGGCGAAAAGTCCCGTCTCGGTCATGCCGAGGTGCTCGAGCATGATCCGGTCGCGTTCCTTCTGGGTCGACCCCATCGACGCCATCTCGCGGTACAGCGTGCCGACCTCGGTCCCGCCGTACCGCGTGAACAGGTAGTCGAGCGCGAGCCAGGACAGCGGGTACGAGCTGTCGGCCTGCTCGAAGAACGTCGCGTCGACGGGCAGGCTCTTCGCCTTCGCGAGGTGCTTCGTGCGCACGTCCTGCCGGTACTGCGAGATCGCCAGCTTGGTCTGCCCGGCCATCGGCAGGAACTCGACGTACGTCGCGGCGCCCTCCACCAGCCAGCGCGGGGCGTACGGACCGTACGGCGCGGTCGCGACGTGGGTGAACTCGTGGGCGAGCGTGCGCGCGTCGACCTTGGTGCGGTTGTTCGGGTTGATGACGACGTAGGAGTCGGCCCGCTCCCCCGCGCCGGTGACCTCGCCGGGCAGCGTGCGGTACACCCAGGTCGCCATCGCGATCGCGTCCTCGGCGTTCATCGGCTGGGTGTAGTCGGCGCCGCGAACGATCTTGTCGTCGAGCGCGATCACCACGCCGGAGCCCTTCCAGCCGCCGGGCCAGCTCTTGGTCACGGCCTGCACGGCGCTGGCCGACATCGTGACCAGCTTGGCCGCGAGCGCGTCCTGGCCCTTCTCGACGACCACGAGCACACGTGGCGCCCGCTTGACCAGGACCGGGCCGGTGTCCCACGCCTCCTGGTGCGAACCACGCGGGAGGCGCTTGTCGAGGTCGGAGTCGGACACGAGCATCCAGGCGCCGTTCGAACGCTGGGTGAATGTGTAGCCGAGCATCGCGCGGACCGGGACCAGGTCGATGCCGCGGATCTGGTACGTCATCGCGACGGCGACCAGGTACGTCGACGGGCCGTCCTTCCGCACGATGCGGTCGTCGTACTGCTGCGCCAGCTGCTGGTACGCGAGCTTGGCGAAGCCGAACTGGCGGAGGTTCGTGAACAGGGTCTTCTGGCTCGCGACCAGCCGGGTGTTGGCGGGGTCGACGTCGGCGACGAAGTCCTTCTCGCTGCCGGCCAGAACGGCCTGTGCGCGCCGCTTCAGCACCACGTCGACGGCTGCGCTCCGGGCAGCGAGGTCGACGTTCGCCGTGCTGGCCACGCCGTCCGCGGCGCCGTCGGCGCGCTGGCTCGAGCGGTGCAGTGCAAGACCGCCCGCAACCGCGGCGGCGATCAGAGCCAATGACAGCAGGATCGGCCAGACCCGTGTGGACCGTCGCGCTTTCGCGCGGCGGCTGTGCCGCCCTGCCTCAACCACGGTCCGGCGTCCTGGTCCTGGTCGGTGAGGTGCCTAGGCGTTGCCCGGGCGGTCGGCCGCCGGGTCCGGCTCGGTGAGGGCATCGCCGTGGTGCTCCGACAGCAGCTCGGTGATCTCGCGCGCCAGCTCCTGCCCGGTCAGCCCGATCTCTTGCAGTACCGCGGGACGTTTGGCGTGCGGCAGGAACTCCTGCGGGATGCCGAAATCACGGACCGGCGTCTCGATGCCGGCGTCTCGGACGGCCTGCGCGATCATCGCACCGCAGCCACCGGCGCGGCCGTTGTCCTCGATCGTGGCGACCAGCCTGAAGCTCTCGGCCAGCTCGACGAGCTCGGGCGCGACCGGCTTCACCCAGCGCGGGTCGACGACGGTGACACCGAAGCCGTGCGCTTCCAGACGCTGCGCGACGTCCATCGCGGTCGCCGCCATCGCGCCGATGCCGACCAGCAACACGTCATGGCCGGATCGCTTCAGCACGTCGACCTGACCGACCCGGTCGATCGCCTCGATGTCCGGGCACACCTCGCCCTTCGAGTACCGCAGTACGGTCGGGGCGTCGTCCACCTCGACGGCCTCGTTGAGGAGCTCCTGCACGCGCTTGCCGTCGCGCGGCGCGGCCAGCCGGAGGCCAGGGACGACCTGCAGGATCGACATGTCCCACATGCCGTTGTGGCTCGGGCCGTCGTCACCGGTCACGCCCGCGCGGTCGAGCGCGAAGGTGACGCCGCACTTGTGCAGCGCGACGTCCATCAGGACCTGGTCGAAGGCGCGGTTGAGGAACGTCGCGTAGATGGCGACGACCGGGTGCAGGCCGCCCATCGCGAGACCGGCCGCGCTCGTCACCGCGTGCTGCTCCGCGATCCCGACGTCGAACGTGCGGTCCGGGAACTCGTCGGCGAAGTTGGCCAGACCGGTCGGGTGCAACATCGCCGCCGTGACCGCGACCACGTCCGGGCGGCGGTGGCCGATCTTGACCAGCTCGTCGGAGAAGACATCCGTCCAGCCGCGCGGCTTGTTGGCCGGGCGGATCTGGTGGAAGTTGTCCTCCTCGTCCTGCTCGGCGGCCGCGTAGCCGAAGCCCTTCTTGGTGACGGCGTGCACGATCACCGGTCCGCCGAACGCCTTCGCGCTGCGGAGCGCGTCCTCCATGGCCTCGCGGTCGTGGCCGGCCACCGGTCCGACGTACTTGAGGCCGAGGTCCTCGAACATGCCCTGCGGGGCGAGCATGTCCTTCAGGCCCTTCTTGATCCCGTGCAGCACCTCGTACATCGGCGGGCCGACGTACGGCGTCCGGCCGAGGTTCTTCTTGATCAGGTCGAGGACCTTCTCGTAGCGCGGGTTGGTGCGCAGGGTGGTCAGGTGGGTAGCCAGGCCGCCGACCGTGTCGCTGTACGACCGGCCGTTGTCGTTGACGATGATGACCAGCTTGAGGTCCTTGGCGGCGGCGATGTTGTTCAGCGCCTCCCAGGCCATGCCGCCGGTCAGGCCGCCGTCGCCGATCAGCGCGACGACGTGGCGGTCCTCGTCGCGCAGGCGGTACGCCTTGGCGAGGCCGTCGGCGTACGACAGGGCGGTCGAGGCGTGGCTGTTCTCGATGATGTCGTGCTCGGACTCGGCGTGGCTCGGGTACCCGGACAGGCCGTCCTGCTGACGGAGCGTGTCGAACCTCGGAGCGCGGCCGGTGATCAGTTTGTGCACGTAGGCCTGGTGGCCGACGTCGAAGAGCAGGCGGTCGCGGGGCGAGTCGAAGACGCGGTGCATCGCCAGGGTGATCTCGACCATCCCCAGGTTCGGACCGAGGTGGCCCCCGGTCCGGGACACGGTCTCGACCAGCACGTCGCGGATCTCCGCCGCGAGATCGGTGAGCTGCTGACCAGTCAGCTTCTTGAGGTCCGCCGGACCTCCTACCGTCTCCAGCACGCGCATCGAGCTCCTCCCGCAGGTCTTCCTCGAATGCTTGAGTCTATGCTCGCGTCCCCCGGAATCCGAACTCGGTAACGGGCCGCTGGGCGGGGTCCGGGCAGATGTTGGGCAATCTCACACTCCAAGACGCTTCCCGGGAGTCGCTGGTTCGGCGTGGTGTGCGTCTCACTTAGAGTCATCGCTATGGACCTGGTGAGGACCCTGTTCCAGAAGTACGACGGACAGCCGCATCGCCTGGTCGAGGCGATCCGCCTCGGCGAGGACGAGTACGGCCTGTGGGTCGGCTCCCTCCCCGGCACCCAGGGCCAGCGCGCCGACGGCAGCTGGAAGACCATCGACCATCACCGGGTCCGGCTGTTTCCTCGCGGGCAGTGGTGGAGTGCCTTGTTCAACGACGAGCCGCACCAGACCGCCATCTACTGCGACATCACCATGCCGGCCGAGTTCGGCGTCGACTCCGTCACCCTGGTCGACCTGGACCTCGACATCCGGTTGCTGCGGGACGGCACCGTCCACGTCATGGACGAAGACGAATTCCACGCCCACCAGGTCCGCTACAACTACCCACCCCAGGTAATAGCGACCGCCCAGGCCACCTGCAACCACCTGGCCGCCACCATCACCACCACAGAACCCTTCACCGCCGCCTACAAGCCCTACCTGGAACTCATCCGCAGCATGTAGTTCTGCGCGGTGCTGTGCGCCTTCCCCGCCCGCCTCGAACGGCCCCGAGGCAGCAACCGGCCCCCGTCGGCTAGGAGCCCCCCTGAGCCGACAAGGGCCGATCACGCGCGCCGGGCTTCGGCCGGCACCACACCATGCTCGGTCGCATTACGCGACCGGTCCACTCCCCACCGCAAAGTTGCATAAACCTGCAAGCGCCATCCGACGAGCCACGCGACGAGGAAGACTGACCCGACGCCGACGTGCGAGTCCGGCGGCGGTGGCTCTTGGTGCGGCGGGGTGGCGCACCTCTCGGCCGATAGGTTGGGGTTATGCGTGATGTCCGGGTGGTGTACCGCAAGTACGACGAGAAGCTGCACTGGCATCAGTGGATGCGGTATTTGGGCGAGGACGAGTACGGCGTGTGGCTGGGGGCGCCGGCCGGGTCGGTGTCGCAGCGGGGGGATGAGCCGGTGGTGACGCAGGAGCAGGCTCATGTGCAGCTGTTTCCGCGAGACAAGTGGTTCACGGCGATCTTCAACGACGAGCCGCGGTACACCGAGATCTATGCGGACATCACCACGCCGGTGGAGTTCTCCGATGACGTGCTGACGATGATCGATCTCGATCTGGACGTGATCAAGCGCCGGGACGGGACCGTGTTCATCGACGACGAGGACGAGTTCGCCGAGCACCAGGTGCAGTACGGGTATCCGGCCGACGTGATTGCCACCGCGCGCGAGACCTGCGACTGGCTGGCGCAAGCGGTGTCCACCGACGAGCCGTTCCTGACCGTCTACAAGACGTACCTCGACAAGATTCGCTAGCCGAAGGCCCAGGCCGCCATCAGCGGGAGTTCCCGGCGCCAGAAGTCATCGCCGTGCGATCCGGCCCGCTCGGTCAGTACGACGTCCGCCTTGGCGTCACGGAGCGCGTCCGCCCAGCGGGCCGCGTTCTCGAGGAACCACTCCTCCTCGGTGCCGCCCACGAAGTACGCGCGTGGCAGCAAGCTCCCCATGTCGCCGGGCGGCTGGTAGCCCCCGCCGGGCGACGCGCAGAAGATCGCGCCGTAGACATCCGGGTGGCGGAGCCCGACAGCGAGCGCAAGCTCCGCACTCGCCGAGACGCCGAAGACCGCCGTACGTTCCGAGGGCAGCGCGACCTCGAAGCGCTCCCGCACCCACGACCGGACATCCTCCACGAAGAATTCCTCGTGCGCGGCGAACCGCTCCGGCTCGAACCCAGGCGAATACTCGTGGAGGCGCTCCATCTCGTCGTCCACGCGATGCGTCGCGACGAGCAGTGTCGGCGGTACATCGGGAGCCGCGTTGAGGAACTCGCCCCACTGCGAGATCAGTTGGCCGTCGCCCGCGTACACGACCGCCTGGGGTGGATCGGCCGGGACGTACGCCGTGACTTGCCGACCGCCGCCGTACTCGAACGTCTCGGTGACTGTTGACATCCCCTCACCGTATCGAGTGCAGGGTCAGCGTGCCGTCCTTGAGCATCATCACCCCCGGCAGCGGCCCGCGCTGCCCGGCGTACATGTCGGCGACCGGCGCGACGGTGAGGTACAGGTTCTGACCGGCCGGTACGTCGACCGCGATCGCCGGCAGCTCGATCGTGCGCGACACTCCCCGCGCCGGGTGCTTCTCACGCAGCGGCATCGTGTTGTTCTGCACGATCTTCGCGGTCAACGGGCTCTTGCCGACACTCAGCGCGAAGTACGCCGCGGACTGCGGGATCACCGTGTAGACACGAGCGGTCAACGCCGGCGTACCCGCCACGGTCAGCGGCCCCTTCGCGATCGGCAGGTTCACCGGCAGGCCGACGCCGGTGGGGACGACGATCTTGCCGAGCCGGTAGCTCTTGTTCGGCGTCAGGCTCCGTTGCGTGAGGCAACGACCGTCGGCGGTCGACAGGTGGTACGTACCGAAGCCGGTCAGACCGGTCGACTTGTGCAACAGCTGCAGCTGCATGAAGCGGATCGAGAGCGCGGCGAAGTTCGGTGATCCCAGGGCGATCGAGCAGGCGTCGCCGGCGGTCGCATACCCGGGCGGTACGACGCTCGGCAGCGTATGACCGCCGTTGTAGCCGACGAAGATCGAGCGCGCCCGTGCTCGAGCCGTGAGCGCGTGGTCGAAGTTCGCGAGCCCCTGGTTCAGGTTGAAGAGGTTGTCGGAGATGCCCTGACCGAACAGGACCGGGAGGTCGAGCTCGCGGCCTTGCTGGACGTGCCAGGCGGGTCCGTTGTGCGCGAAGAACGCGTCGAGGTCGCGGCCGGCCTTCCCCGCCGGCCAGGCGCCGGTCGCGATCAGCGCTACGAAGGCGGCCGACACCGCCGGCGGCAGATGGCTGCCGCCACCTACGAACAGGATCGACAGCCACATGGTCCGAGCCGCCTCCTGCGGCGCGAGGCTCTGCTTGAGGTCCCACCAGGTGATCTCCGGAGCGAGCGCGTCGAACCGGGTCCGGCCGCTGTCGCGGAGCTCGGTGAACGCACCGGCGAACTGGTACCCGCCGCCGTACGACCCGCCGATCGCCCCGATCAGCGGATCGCCCGGTCGTTGCTTCGTCACCCAGTCGAGGCCGGCGACCAGGTCGACGAGCTTCACGACGTCGCGGCCCTCGTAGTCCGGGTTCATCACGTGCGCGACGCCCGTACTCTCGCCGAAGCTGCGCTGGTCGAAGCTCAGTACGCCGAAGCCCGCGTCGAGCCAGTCCTTGAACGCTGCGGGATCCGTCGTCCGGCTCCCGCCCCACCCGTGACTGTGGAAGATCAACGGCACGGTGTGCTGCGCGGAGGCAGTCGCGGGTCTGAAGAGCGAGTAGCAGATCCGCACCGGCGTCGTCGTACCCGGCTCTGGCACCGAGGCGACGCACCCGTTGGTCACAGTGGTGGATGCCGCGGCCGGGACCACGGGCGACAACAGCAGAGCAATCACACCCGCCAAAGCAAGAACACGACGACGCATCAGTGACTCCTGGTGATCGGCTGCTCACACGCTAGAGGACCGTCTCCCAACAGACCAGACCCCGCGCTCAGCCGTGCGCGAACCGATGGGCGGAAACGCTCGTCCGCTGCGACACTGTGCGCGTGCATATCGCGATCGAGGTCGTAGCCCTCGTCGCCGTCGTCGCGGCCGGTGCCGCGCTGGCGCGGCGGATAGGGATCTCGGCTCCCCTGCTGTTGGTGGTCATCGGGATCGCCGTCTCGTACCTGCCGTTCATCCCCCGGATCGAACTCTCGCCCGAGGTCGTCCTGGTCGGCTTCCTGCCGCCGCTGCTCTACTCGGCCGCGATCAAGACCAGCCTGGTCGACTTCACCAAGCACCGGCGGTCCATCGGTCTGCTGTCGGTCGGTCTGGTCGCGTTCACCACACTCGGCGTCGGTCTGGTCGCGTGGTGCCTGCTCGGTCAGGTCGCGGAGTCGATCGGTCAGAAGCCGCTGCCGTTGTGGGCCGCGTTCGCGATCGGCGCGGTCGTGGCGCCACCCGACGCGGTCGCCGCGACCGCGATCGCCAAACGGGTCGGCCTCCCCCGCCGCGTCGTCACGATCCTCGAGGGCGAGAGCCTGATGAACGACGCGACCGCGCTGGTCTGCCTGCGTACGGCGGTCGGCGCGGCGATCGTGGCGCCGACCGTCCTGCCCGTCAGCCTGGACTTCCTCCGCGCGGCCGGCGGTGGTGTGGTCATCGGCCTCGCGGTGGCGTTCGTCCTGGCGAAGATCCGCCGCCGGTTCACCGATCCGGTCCTCGACACCACCCTCAGCCTGACCGCGCCGTTCATCGCCTACATCGCGGCCGAGAACCACACCGTGCAAGCGTCGGGAGTCCTCTCGGTCGTCGTCACCGGGCTGCTGCTCGGCCACAAGGCGCCGATCATCCAGTCGGCCAAGTCGCGGATGTCGGAGCGGACCAACTGGCGCACGTTCCAGTTCCTGCTCGAGAACACGGTGTTCCTGCTGATCGGTCTGCAGACGCGGTGGATCCTCGACGACCTGAGCGCGAGCCCGCTGCCGGCGTGGTTGATCGCGACATCGACGATCGCGGTGTTCCTCGCCGTGGTGCTGCTGCGGCCGATCTGGATCATCCCGACGACCGTGCTGTCCCGGCGCTTCCTCGGTCCGTCGCGCCCCGGCCCTGTTTCGCGGGGCGCGCTGATCGTGGTGTCGTGGGCCGGGATGCGGGGTGTGGTCACGCTGGCGGCCGTCTTCACGCTGCCCGAGAACACCCGGCATCGCGAAGTCCTCGTCTTCATCGCCCTGACCGTCACCGCCGGCACGCTGCTCGTCCAAGGGTCGACCCTGCCCTGGCTGGTACGGCGGTTGCGGTTGCCCGGACCGGATCCGGCGGAGGACGCGCTGCAGGAGGCCGCCGTACTGCAGGGGGCGCACCGGGCCGCGATCGAGAAGCTCGAGGAGGTCTCGACGCCGTCCGACCCGCCGGCCGTGCTCGACGTACTGCGGCAGCGGGGCGAGGCCCGAGCCCAGGCCGCGTGGGAGCGGCTCGGGCGGCCGGAGACGGAGTACGAGACGCCGAGCGAGGCCTACCGGCGGTTGCGGATCGCGATGCTCGAGGCCGAACGCACCCACATCCTGAAGGTCCGCGACGCGGGTCTGGTCGCCGACGAGGTGCTGCAGCGGGCTCAGAACGCGCTAGACATCGAGGAGTCGATCCTGGACCGCGACGAGGACGACGATGTCGGCGGTCGCTCGGAGGACCTCCGGCCGAAGGTGATGCCGGGTGGAGCGTGCGAGCACCTCGACGAGGCGCCGCTGGTCGTCACGCCGAACACCCCGGACGGCTGCGAGGAGTGCCTGGCCGACGGCGGGACGTGGGTCCACCTGCGGCTGTGTCTCGGCTGCGGTCATGTCGGGTGCTGCGACTCGTCGGTGATGAAGCACGCCAGCAAGCACAACGCCGACACGAAGCACCCGGTGATGCGCAGCTTCGAGCCGGGCGAGACGTGGCGCTGGTGCTTCGTCGACGAGAAGCTAGGTTGACGGTATGGCGGACTGTCTCTTCTGTTCCATCATTGCCGGTACGACGCCTGCGCAGCTCGTCCTGGACACGCCGGAGGTCGTCGGGTTCCTGGACATCCGGCCGGTGTTCAAGGGCCACACGCTGATCGTGCCGCGCGCCCATGTCCCGACGATGGTCGAGATGTCGGACGAGGTGATGATGCCGCTGTTCGGTGCGGCCCGATCGGTAGCCGACGCCGTCCGTACGGCATTCGACGCGCAGGGCTCGTTCGTTGCCGTCAACAACGTCGTGTCCCAGTCGGTGCCGCACCTGCACGTCCACGTCGTACCTCGAACGAAGGGTGACGGACTGCGTGGCTTCTTCTGGCCGCGGACGAAGTACGCCGACGATGCCGAGGCCGAGGAGTACGCCGGGAAGCTACGCGCTGCCCTCGCCGGTTAGCTCGTACTCCACCTGTGGCAGTGGGTTGCCGTCGCCGAAGTCGCGGGTCTGGGTGGCGCCGGTCTCCGTGAAGCCGCACTTGGTGTAGAAGCGACGTGACTGTGGGGTGTCTCGCAGCGTCCAGAGGTGGACTCGGTCAAAGCCGTCGGCGCGTAGTTGGCGCAAGGTGGCCTGCATGAGAGCGATCGAGACGCCGCTCCCCCAGCCGTCGGGGTGGGTGTAGAAGCTGTGGATCTCCGCCAGGCCGGCGCGGGTCTCCGACGGCTCCGACCAGGAAAAAGCCAGCGGGCGGTCGCCGACGAGCCCGAGCATGATCAGCCCATTGCCCTCCGCGATCCGCGCATGCCAACGGGTCAGCCGGCTCTCGATCCCCTCCCGGGCGACCTCCGCCGGAAACAGCGGCGCGTACGCGGCACCCCACGAGGCGGCGTGAACCTCGCCAACCGACGCGCCGTCGTCCGGCGTCGCGCGCCGCGCAGAGATCCGGCCAACAGCATGAGCCGCGCGATCGGCATCGTTGGCATCGTCGGCATGGTCGGCGTGATCGGCTCGGTCGGTGCGCTCAGCGGACGGGTCGGTCAAGGCGGGCCTCCAGCTTTTCGAGCGCACGCTCGACGGCGGCGCGCACGGTGTGGTCAGGGTCGTCGGCCAACGGCCGGATGGCGTCCGCGTGCTCGAACTCCCCCGCCGCCCCGACCGCTCGGACGGCGGCCGCCCGCACGCGCGGCAACTCGTGCTCGAGCATCGGGAGCAGCGCGTCGACGAGCTGGCCGAGCTCACGCTGCGCCGTGATCCGGGCGACGTGCTCGCGGACCCGCCACGCGGGATCGACCGCAGCGACCCGCAACGCGTCGACCACGTCGTCGCGCCACACGTACAGAAACACCCGGGCCGCCCAGACCCGGATCCAGTAGTAGTTCACCGGATCAACAGGCTGCTTCCACCCACCCGGATTGTCCGACCCGGTGATCGCGACCAACTTCGGCAACTCAGCCCCGTACGCCGCCTCGCCCGAGACCTCCCCCGTCAGAAACGCGACGCACCAGTCGATCACGGCGTCCTCGCCGTACTCCGCACAAGCGGCCCGCACAACCTCTCGCGGCGCATCCCTAGTCATAACCCCATACAACCCCGCAGCTCCGACAATTCCGGAGCCTGCTCG
The DNA here is from genome assembly GCF_044453965.1 of Kribbella sp. NPDC051586. Taxonomy (NCBI): domain Bacteria; kingdom Bacillati; phylum Actinomycetota; class Actinomycetes; order Propionibacteriales; family Kribbellaceae; genus Kribbella; species Kribbella sp. NPDC051586. Next base: position 220,215 of record NZ_JBITDF010000002.1, read on the forward strand.
TCGAGTCGTGGAATCCGGCTCTGAAAAATCGCCTCGATCCACGACTCGCGCTTCCAAGCCCCAGCCCTTCGCCACGACTCGGCGACCAGGACAAACGGGTCCAGCAGCCGCCGGGGGGTGCTGGGGCAGTCGACGACGCCCCAGCCCCCGTCGACGGCCGTCAGCTCGCGATCAGGGAACGCAGCACGTACTGCAGGATGCCGCCGTTGCGGTAGTAGTCGGCCTCACCTGGCGTGTCGATCCGGACGACCGCGTCGAACTCCTTCTTCGACCCGTCCGCACCCGTCACCGTCACCTGCACGGTCTGCGGGATGTCGCCGTCGTTCAGCGCGGTCACGCCCGTGATGTCGAACGTCTCCTCGCCGGTCAGGCCGAGCGACTCCGCGGTCTCGCCCTCCGGGTACTGCAGCGGCAGCACGCCCATGCCGATCAGGTTCGACCGGTGGATGCGCTCGAAGGACTCCGTGATGACGGCCTTCGCACCGAGCAGCGCTGTACCCTTGGCGGCCCAGTCACGCGACGAGCCAGAGCCGTACTCCTTGCCGGCCAGGATCACCAGCGGGGTCCCGGCCTCGGCGTACGCCTGGGCGGCGTCGTAGATCGTGGTGACCGGCGCGTCGTCCTTGGTGAAGTCGCGGGTGAAGCCGCCCTCGGTGCCCGGTGCGATCTGGTTGCGCAGCCGGATGTTCGCGAACGTGCCGCGGATCATCACCTCGTGGTTGCCGCGACGCGAACCGTAGGAGTTGAAGTCCTTGCGGTCGACCCCGTGGTCGGCCAGGTACGAACCCGCGGGGCTGTCGGCCTTGATCGAGCCGGCCGGGGAGATGTGGTCGGTGGTGACCGAGTCGCCCAGCTTGGCCAGCACGCGGGCGCCCGCGATGTCGGCGACCGGCGACGGGTCCTTCGCCATGCCCTCGAAGTACGGAGGCTTCCGCACGTACGTCGACTCGGCGTCCCACGCGAACGTCTTGCCCTCCGGCGTCGGCAGCGACTGCCAGCGCTCGTCGCCGGCGAACACGTCGGCGTAGTCCTTGGCGAACATCTCCTTGTTGATCGAGCTCGCGATCGTCCGCTCGACCTCGTCCGCGGCCGGCCAGATGTCGCGCAGGAACACGTCGTTCCCGTCCTGGTCCTTGCCCAGGGCATCGGTCTCGAAGTCGAAGTCCATCGTGCCGGCCAGCGCGTACGCGATCACCAGCGGCGGGCTCGCCAGGTAGTTCATCTTCACGTCCGGGTTGATCCGGCCCTCGAAGTTCCGGTTGCCGGACAGCACCGAGACGACGGCCAGGTCGGCCTCCTGCACGCCGGCCGAGATCGGCTCGGGCAGCGGGCCCGAGTTGCCGATGCACGTCGTGCAGCCGTAGCCGACCAGGTGGAAGCCGAGCTTCTCCAGGTACGGCGTGACGCCGGCCTTGTCGTAGTAGTCGGTCACGACCTTCGACCCGGGCGCCAGCGAGGTCTTCACCCACGGCTTCGACGCGAGGCCCTTGTCGACCGCGTTCTTCGCCAGCAGCGCGGCGGCCAGCATGACCGACGGGTTCGACGTGTTGGTGCAGGAGGTGATGCTCGCGATCACGACGTGGCCGTGGTCGAGCTCGATCTCCTGGCCTTCGAGCGAGACCTTGGTCTTCTTCGAGGGGCGGTCCGTGCCGGCGTGGACCTCGTGCGGGTTGTCGTCGACGTCGCCGTGTCCGTTCGGCGCGTCGCTGGCCGGGAAGCTCCCGGTCTCCGACGGGTCGACGTCCTTCTCCTCGGTCGCGTAGTCGGGCAGCACGCCGCGGAACGACTCCTTGGCCTTGCTCAGCTCGATCCGGTCCTGCGGCCGCTTCGGGCCGGCGATCGACGGCACGACCGTCGACAGGTCCAGCTCGAGGTACTCCGAGAAGCGCGGCTCGACCGACTGGTCGTGCCACAGGCCCTGCTCCTTGGCATACGCCTCGACCAGCGCGACGTCCTGGTCGCTGCGGCCGGTCAGCCGCAGGTACTCCAGGGTGACGTCGTCGATCGGGAAGATCGCGCAGGTGGAGCCGAACTCCGGGCTCATGTTGCCGATCGTGGCGCGGTTCGCCAGCGGCACGGCCGCGACGCCCTCGCCGTAGAACTCGACGAACTTGCCGACCACGCCGTGCTTGCGCAGCTGCTGGGTGATGGTGAGCACCACGTCGGTCGCGGTGGCGCCGGCCGGGACCGAGCCGGTCAGCTTGAAGCCGACGACCTTCGGGATCAGCATCGAGACGGGCTGGCCGAGCATGGCCGCCTCGGCCTCGATCCCGCCGACGCCCCAGCCGAGCACGCCGAGCCCGTTCACCATCGTGGTGTGGCTGTCGGTGCCGACACAGGTGTCGGGGTAGGCGACGCCGTCACGCACCATGACGGTGCGGGCGAGGTGCTCGATGTTCACCTGGTGCACAATGCCGGTGCCCGGTGGGACGACCTTGAAGTCGTCGAACGCGGTCTGGCCCCAGCGGAGGAACTGGTACCGCTCGCCGTTGCGCTGGTACTCGAACTCGACGTTGCGCTCGAACGCGTCCGCGCGGCCGAAGACATCGGTGATGACCGAGTGGTCGATGACCAGCTCGGCCGGCGCCAGCGGGTTGATCTTGCTCGGGTCGCCGCCGAGCTCGCCGACCGCCTCGCGCATCGTGGCCAGGTCGACGATGCACGGGACTCCGGTGAAGTCCTGCATGATCACCCGGGCCGGGGTGAACTGGATCTCGGTGTCCGGGGCCGCGTTCTGGTCCCAGTTGCCGAGCTTGCCGATGTGCTCGGCGGTGATGTTCGCGCCGTCCTCGGTGCGCAGCAGGTTCTCCAGCAGGACCTTCAAGGAGTACGGCAGCGTGTCCGCACCCTCGATACCCGCCAACCTGAAGATCTCGTACGACTGCCCGTTGACCTCGAGTGCCCCCTTGGCACCGAAGCTGTCGACGCTCGCCATCAACCCGCTCCTCTGTCAGTCCTTGTTCGCTCAGGCCCATCCTGCCCAGCGCGCCGCCCGGACGCGAGGTCAGGTCGCCCTAACCTCGGTCCAGAAACTCTCTCGACATCAAGATACACGACATCGAGCCAATTCCGTGAGGCCCTACGAAACCTGTGGAAGAACCTCGGCTGCGATCAGATCCAGGTGATCCAGGTCGTGCAGATCCATGATCTGCACGTACTGGCGTTGCGAGCCGACAGCCGCGAACTGGCCCAGCCGGTCGACCACCTCGGCCGGCGTACCGGCGATGCTGTTCGCCTTCAGGTCGTCGACGTCGCGGCCGATGGCGTCGGCGCGCTTCTTCACCTCGGCGTCGTCCTTGCCGACCACAACGGTGTGCGCCGTGGACAGGGCAAGCGTCTTCGCGTCGCGGCCGACCTCGTCGCACGCAGCCTGGACGCGCTTGTACAGCTCGCCAGCGGCTTCGACCGAGCAGAAGTTGGCGTTGAACTCGGCGGCGTACTTCGCGGCGAGGGCCGGCGTGCGCTTCTTGCCGCTGCCGCCGATGATGATCGGCGGGTGCTGCTGGACCGGCTTCGGCAGGGCCGGCGAGTCGGTGATCTGGTAGTGCTTGCCGGCGAACTCGTACTTGTCCCCCACCGGCGTGTCCCACAGGCCGGTGATCAGCTCGAGCTGCTCGGACAGGATGTCGAAGCGGTCCTTCATCGCCGGGAAGGTCAGGCCGTACGCCTTGTGCTCTGCCTCGAACCAGCCGGCGCCGAGGCCCAGCTCGGCACGGCCGCCGCTCATCTGGTCGACCTGCGCGACCGAGATCGCCAACACGCCGGGGTTGCGGAACGTCGCGGAGCTGACGAGCGTGCCGAGCTTGATGGTGCTGGTCTCGCGGGCGAGGCCGGCGAGAGTGATCCAGGAGTCGGTCGGCCCGGGGAGGCCGTCGCGGTCGCCCATGGCGAGGTAGTGGTCGGAGCGGAAGAACGCGTCGAACCCGTTCTCCTCGGTCTTGCGGGCGACCGCCAGGAGGTCGTCGTACGAGGCGCCTTGCTGCGGTTCGGTGAAGATCCTGAGAAGCATGGCGCCAACGCTATCTCGCGCTGGTGTACAGCTTTTCCAGGTACGACGGCTGCCATTCGGGGCCGCGGCTGTACAGGCGGCGTACCAGCCCGTTGACGTCGAGCCGGGGCTCGATCGGGTTGTCCCACCAGTCGGGCACCTGGTCGTACCAACGGTCGATCCGCAGCGTCCGCCCGGCGGCGTCGATCCGCGCGAACAGCCAGCCGCCCTGCTCGCTCTGCTGCTCGGTCAGCCACAGGTCGCCGAGCAGACCGCTCAGCTTGTCCGCGGCGTACTCCGGGTCGTCGACGTCCGGCGGCTCGAGATCGAACCGGTACGACGGGGCGGCCGGGTCGAGCACCTGCACCTGGATCGTGAACCCCGACGGCACGATCGCCGTCCGCGCCCGGCACCAGGCCCGCAACGCCGATACCGCCTCCGACTCCTCCGGCCGAGGCCGAGGCCGCTCCGCCTCAGCCCGCATAGCCTCCTCGATAGACCCCGCCGCCGGCACAACCCGAGGACCACCGCCACCGACCAACCCCAGCCCCGGAATAGACATCCGAGCCACAACAGAAGCCGCGTCCGCCCCATCACTCCCCGCGGCACCGAACCGCTCCCCGCCCCCAGCCCGTGCGGCAGCCTCCCCATGAGCCACGCCATTCGCGCCGTTGACAGCCGCCACGCCGTCCGCGCCAGCTGCGCGTGTCGCGGCATCGACACCACCCGCGTATGCCCCACCATCCGCACGTGCCGCAGCGCTCACACCATCCGCGCGTGCCCCGCCATCCGCACCGGCCGCGCCATCGGCGCGTGCCTCGCCATCGGCGCGTGCCTCGGCATCGGCGCGTGCCTCGGCATCGAGGCCGTTGACGCGCCGCATGCCATTCGCGCCGTTCAGCCCGCCTGACCACGCCGCGGCAGCTCCGGCGGCCACGCCCCAATCGCCATAGTCAGCCTCGTCGGACTCGTCGGACCTAGCCGCATGTGCCGCGCCGTCCGCGCTGCCCGACCAGCCCGCCGCAGCCGCCTCGCCTCGGCTGCCAGGGTTTGTCTGCTCCGGATCGTGACCGTTCGGCCAAGCACCGCGCGCCCGGTCCGCCTCGTCCAGCCGACCAGCCGCATCGGCGCCGTACGCCTCGTCCGAGTCCGGAGGCAGGTCGGCAAAGCCAACCGCCTGCATCTCCCCGGTCGGCTCGTCGTCCTCGACAACCGGCACGACCCCGGTAGGCCAGTCATCCTCCGGGTCAACGAAGTCAGCTCGACCCTCAGGCCCTGCGGCGGTGTCCTCCGGCGTATGCGCGGAGCGGTCGCCGTACATATCCCAGCCACCCTCGAGCCGAGCCACCTGCGTCTGCTCGGCAGGCGAATCCGCCCAGGCATCCGAGCCAGACTGGGATGCCTGGTGAGAGTCGGCGTCCGGGTACGCCCCAGTCCTCGCCATGGGCTCCGGGTCGGAGTGTTGCGCAGCCCACGGCTGACGCGTTGTCGCCGGCGCCGGATAGTTCTCTGGATCCGGGAACGGCTCTGAGTCGGGTTGCGGCTCAGGTTGGGGTTGCGCCTCAGGTTCGGGCTGAGGCTCCGGTTGGGGTTGCGGGTCTGATTCGGGCTGCGGCTCAGGTTCGGGCTGCGGCTGAGGCTCCGGTTCTGGGAGCGGCTCGGGCGCGGGCTCAGGCTCGGGGTTCGGGAACGGCTCAGGCCGCGGTTCCGGCGCAGGCTGAGGCTCGGGATCGGGGAACGGCTCCGGCAACGGCTCAGGCCCCGGGAACGGATCCGGCGTAGGCGTCGGCTCCGGACCAGGGAACGGCTCAGGGCGGGGGCCGGGACCCGGCACGGGCTCAGGGTGCGGCTCCGGACCCGGGACGGGCTCGGGGCGGGGCCCTGGACCTGGGAACGGGCCAGGCTCCGGCGCGGGGCCGGGGATCGGTCCCGGGAAAGGCTCCGGATGCGGCGTGGGCTCCGGACCGGGCCGCGGCTCAGGTCCACGGCCGGGGTCAGGCTCGGGTCCAGGGCCCGGGCGCGGAGCGGGCTCCGGGTTCGGCGGGGTGGGCTCGGGCCAGGGGGCCGGGTGAGGCTCTGGCTGGGGCCACGGTTCCGGTCGGGGCCCGGGCTGAGGCCAGGTCTGAGCGTGAGGGTCTACTTGAGCTTGACGCTCACCGGCCCGCGCCTCGACGTCGCGTACCGGCGCAGGTCCGCCATAGATCTCGTCCTCATCCTCGTCCACGCCCCGGGCGTCGAACCGTGCCGCGGGCCGCCCGTACTCGGCTCCAGCTTCTACCGAGCCGTGTTCGGCACCTTCACCAGATCCCGTCAGTACCTCGTGCGCCTGCTCGGGGGCCTCGTCGACCACCGCAGGGATCTCAGCAGTCTGGTCATCCGCATCCAAGCCACCGGACAAGTCGTCATGCTCACTCGCGTGCAGTCGCCCCGACTGCCCGAGGTCAGACTCCCCCAAGCCAGCCTGCAGGTCGGCCCGCCTCGCGCCACCAGAAGGCGCGTCGTACGTCCCGCTCGTCCCGTGCGAATCCTCATGCGCCGCGCCGCGCTCGCCGTCGGACTCCTCGCGGAGCGCGGATCGGTCACCGTACGCCGCCCACTGCTCAGCGTGGAGCTCCTCGCGCGCCGCAGGCCGGTCGGCGTAGGACGCGTGCCGCTCGTCGCCAGGGCCGGGCCGGTCGGGGTGCAGCGCATGCTGCTCTCCGGACGGTGCAGGCCAGTCGGCGTACGGCGCCTGGCGCTCGGCGCCGGACTTCCCGTACGGCGCGGGCCGGTCGGGGTACGGCGCGTGCTGCTCGGCGAGGGACTCCTCGCGCGGTTCAGGCTGGTCGGAGTACGGCGCCTGCCGCTCGCCGTGGGGCTCCCCGGACGACACAGGCCCGACCGCGTACGGCGCCTGCGGCTCGGTGACGGACTCCTCGGACGACACAGGCCTGCCGGCGTACGGCGCCTGCGGCTCGGTGACCGACTCCTCGGACGACACAGGCCTGCCGGCGTACGGCGCCTGCGGCTCGGTGACCGACTCCCCGGACGACACAGACCGGCCGGCATCCGGCGCCTGCGGCTCGGTGACCGACTCCCCGGACGACACAGACCGGCCGGCATCCGGCGCCTGCGGCTCGGTGACGGACTCCTCGTAGGGCGCGGGGCGGTCGGTGTGGGGTGGGGTGTTGGGCGGCTGGTTGTAGTCGCTTGCCGGGTGGTGGGCCGCGGGGGTGTCAGGTGACGAGGGGTGGAGTGATGGGTGGTTGCCTACCGGGTGCTGCCTGACTTCCTGCGCGGTGGGGTGCTGGTGTTCGCGTGGTGAGCCGTGGGGGTGATCGGTGTGTGGGTGCTGGGGGCTCGCGACCTGGGAGGCGGCCTTGGGTTGCGCCGACGGCTCGGGTTGTGGGGCGAATGGGGAGGGGCCGGTGAAGGAGGCCGGCTCGTCCTCTTCGTCGGCTGCTGCGGGGGGCGGATCCAGGACTGCGTCGATCTCTGCGGTTGGCGCGTCGTCGTCCTCGGGAGACGGTGCGTACGACGGGCCTGCCGCGCCGACGTCGGTGGCCTGAGATGGCGCGAACGGCGAGTCGGGTGGCGCGATGTCTGGCGCGAACGGGGAGTTTGCGGGGGCAGCGTCTGCTGGACGGATGGATGGCTGTCCGGCGGTGGGCTGGGTGGGGCGGCCGAGGGTTGCACCTGGATGGGCAGATGCGGCGGGGTGATGGGCCGCAGACTGGCCGCCGGTGGGTTGGTCAGCGGTGGGTTGACCGGCAGGGCGGTCGGGGTCGGGCTGGCCGGCGGCAGGCTGACCAGCGGTGTGACCGACTGCAGGCTGACCCGCGGGCTCGCCGGGGCCGCGCTGAGCGGTGCCCGCCTGACCCGCAGGCTGAGCGGTGCCCGCCTGACCCGTGGGCTGACCAGAGGTGGGCTGACCGGGGGTCGGGTGGGTGGTGGGGTCTTCTACCCATTGGCCGTTGATCCAGGCGGGGCCGGTCCAGGCGGGGGTGCCGGTGGTGTCGTCGGTGAAGGGGGTGTACTCGCTGGTGGGCTCCTGGGTGGACCAGGAGGGTTGCTCGGCCGTTTCCCAGTCCTGCTCGTCTGCGAGTGGGGCTGTGGCGGCGGGGGCGTCGGCGAAGAGGCTGTTGTAGAAGTCGTCGCCTTCGTACTGGCCGCCGCCTACGCGTGGCGGTTCGGCGGACGGGAGGGCCGGGTCGTACGTCGGGGTGGGGAGGCCAGCGCTCTGGATGTCGGTGGGCAGGTACGTGCCTGGGACGGGGCCCGACTGAGCCTGGTGTTGCTCCGGCTGCGGCTCGGTGACGGGGACGGACCCGGTGTCGTGCTTGCGCCGGCGTAGCCAGCCCTGCTTTTTGCCTGTGACCCCGTAGTCGTCGTGCGCAGGGGCCTCGCCGGCGGCAGCACCTTGCCCGGCGGCACCGCGCTCCGGCTCATGAGGAGCGGCGGGGGCGTCGTCGTACGGCGGGGCGTCGTGGGGCGGGGAGTCGATTGGTTGGCCGGTGAAGGGGCTGATGCCGGGTGGGACGACGAACGACTCCTCGTCCTCGACCGCAGAAGAGGGCGTGGGCCGGCTGTCGGGTGCTCCAATCACGACATCCTCAACGACCGACACCTCGGCTGTGTCAGGGTCGTCGCCGAAACTTGCCGGTACTGCAAAGTTTCGGGTGAAGTCCTCCGCCGCGACGAGCCCCGCGGCGAGGTCGGGCTGCAGCGGTGAGCGCGGGTCGATCCGGAAGTGCGAGAAGAACGTCTCCAGCGCCTCGGCGGTGATCCCCGGGCCGAGGGCGGTGCGGATCAGCTCGACGCCGTACGGACGCAGTTCGTCGAGGCCGCCGAGGTAGTCGGCCCACTCCGCGACCCACTCGATCATCTCGTCGGCCGTGGCCTCGTCGGAGGTGATCCAGCCGCCGATCTGCGTGAACCCGTCGTCGACCGGCTGCCACGGGTCTCCGGGGTACGACGCGCGCGCCCATGTCCCGTTGAAGGCGCCGTACACGAACCCGAGCTCGCCCGCCGACTGCCGCTGCCGCACCTCGGGCTGCCCGATCCAGTCCGGCGACCCGGCCAGCAGATCGTGGCCGGCAGTCGCGCTGTGCTGCGTGTGGAACCCCCACAGCACCACCCGCCCGTCACTGAGCCGGGCCAGCCGCAGCACCGACGCGGTCTCGTCCTGGTGGTGGTACCCGTCAGCGTCTGCGTACCACCGCCGGTCGAAGCCCGTGGCATGGGCGACCGCCGCGAGTGCGGTCCAGCGGGACCGCAACTCCTCAGGGTCGTCCAGGTCAACGAGCGGCATCAGGTCTCCAGCGCATTGGAATCCAGCCCCAGACGCTACCCGAGGGTTCCCCCACTCACCAGTTCCGTGTCAGGGGGCCTCCCGGCCTGGACTGAGGAGCGCAGGGAGCGAAGCGACCGGAGCGACGAGGGAAGGCCGGGAGTCACAGCCCCATGACCCGCCGCGACGGAGTCGCGGCATCAGTAGAGTCCACACGCTCCAGGATGGCTACGCACTCGATGTGGTGGGTCATGCCGAAGAGGTCGAAGGCCCGGAGCGACGCGATTCCGTATCCGAGTCGCCCGAAGGTCTTCAGGTCCCGCGCCAGCGCCGCCGGGTCGCACGCGACGTACGCGATCCGTCGCGGACCGAGCGCCGCGACCCGCCGTACGACGTCCTTGCCGGCGCCCGTCCGCGGTGGATCGAGTACGACGAGGTCCACGTGCTCCAGACCCTGCCCGGCCGCTGCGTTCAGCACCCGGTCGACGTCGCCGTTCTCCAGCGTCACGTCCTTCAGGTCGTGCAGGTTCCGCCGGGCGTTCCGGACTGCTTCCTTGTCCCCCTCGATGGCCAGCACGGCACAACCGGCCTCGGCTAGGAACGCCGCGAACAGCCCCACACCGGAGTACAGGTCCAGCGCGGTCTCCCCCGTCGCAGGCTCCAGTCCGCTCAGTACGGCGTCCAGGAGCGTCTCCGGCGCCGCCGGGTGGACCTGCCAGAACCCACCTGCCTCCACCAGGAACCGCCGCTCCCGCACCACCTCGACCAGCCGCTCCCCTGCCTCGGCGTCGGTCTGTACGGCGGTCTTCCCCTCCGACGACACCACGGCCTGCACAGACGACACACCGGGCCAGCGCGACGACAGCACGTCCGGAGTCCCCGGATGAGCGATCAGGCACCGGTCGATCGGCACAAGGTCGTGCGAGCGGTGCGCGTACATGCCGGGCCGGCCGTCCACGACGGCGTACCGCATCCGCGTCCGCCAGCCGAGCCCGTCGTCGCCCGGCGACTCCATCACGACGGTCCGCTCGATCCCGCCGATCCGCCGGAGCGTGTCCGACACCACGGTCGCCTTCAGCCGGCGCTGCTCGACGATGTTCGCGTGCTGGAAGTCACACCCGCCGCAGAGCCCCGGACCGGCGTACGGGCAGGGCGGCTCGATCCGCTGCGGGGACGGCGTCAGCACGGACACGGCGTCCGCGCGCAGGTACTTCGCGGTCTGCTCGGTGATCCGGGCGTGGACCAACTCCCCCGGCAACGCGTGCCGGACGAACACCACCTGTCCCTCGTGCCGGGCGACACAGTGTCCCCCGTGCGCGACCGGCCCCACCTCCAGCTCGACTACCGCCCCAACCAGACTGTTGTCGCCCTCGTCTGTCACCGATCTCCTGACGCCTTGCGGGCCCCGCGCCGTACCTGGCCGGCGACCCGTTCCACCCGGTCCTGCCGCTCCTCGGCCCCCTGCGACGAGAGCAACTGGTAAGGAACGGACGTAACCATCACACCAGGTGTGAACAAGAGCCGCCCCTTGAGCCGGAGTGCGCTCTGGTTGTGCAGGATGTGTTCCCACCAGTGCCCGACGACGTACTCCGGGATGTAGACCATCACGACATCCCGCGGCGACTGCCGCCGGATGTCCCGGACATACTGCAGGATCGGCCGGGTGATCTCGCGGTACGGCGAGGCGAGGCGCTTCAGCGGCATCGGGATGCCCCGCGCCTCCCAATCGGCCTGCAGCGCGTCCGCCTCCTCCCGGTCGACGTCCACGGTGACGGCCTCGAGCGTGTACGGCCGGGCCGCCTTCGCGAAGGCCAGCGCCCGCAGGGTCGGCCGGTGCAGCTTCGAGACCAGCACGATCGAATGCACCCGCGACGGCAGCATCAGCGGCTCGTCGCCTTCGGCCGTCATCTGCTTGCGGACCGTCTCGTAGTGCCGGTGGATGCCCTTCATCAGCAGGAACAGGAAGCCCATCGCGATGATCGCGATGTACGCGCCATGGGTGAACTTGGTCAGCAGGACGATGATCAGCACGACCCCGGTCATCGTCAGGCCGATCGCGTTGATCACCCGGGACCGGTACATCTGCCGCCGTTTGGCTGCGTCCGTCTCGGTCTTCAGGTGCCGCGTCCAGTGCCGGATCATCCCGAACTGGCTGAGCGTGAAGCTGACGAACACGCCGACGATGTACAACTGGATCAGCTTGGTGACCTGGGCGTCGAACGCGATGATCAGGCCCATCGCGCACAGTGCCAGCAGGACGATGCCGTTGCTGTAGGCCAGCCGGTCGCCGCGGGTGTGCAGCTGACGGGGCAGGTACCCGTCCCGGGCCAGGATCGAGCCGAGCACCGGGAACCCGTTGAACGCGGTGTTCGCGGCCAGCACCAGGATCAGCATGGTCGCGCCGATGACCAGGTAGAAGGCGGGCTGGAAGTTCGAGAACACCGAGTCGCCGATCTGGCCGATGACGGTCTTCTGGGTGTAGCTGTCCCCCACCGGCCGGCCGTCGCGGTACAGCTGCGTGGCGGGATCCTCGGCGTACCGGAGCTTGATCTTGCTGGCCAGGAACAAGATGCTCATCAGCATCGTCACGGCGATCGTGCCGAGCAGCAGCAGCGTGGTCGCCGCGTTCTTGCTCTTCGGCTTGCGGAACGCCGGCACGCCGTTGCTGATGGCCTCGACACCGGTCAGCGCCGCACACCCGGACGAGAACGCCCGAGCCAGCAGGAAGACCGCGGCCAGTCCGGTGAAGACCTCGTGGCCGGATTCGGCGTGTACTTCGAAGTTCGCGCTCTCCGCGAGCGGCAGGTTGCCGGAGACGAGCCGGATCAGGCCCCAGATCGCCATGCCGATGATCGAGAACATGAAGATGTACGTCGGGACCGCGAACACCGCCCCGGACTCACGCACCCCGCGCAGGTTCATCGCGGTCAGCAGCAGCACCAGGCCGACCGCCAGCGGTACCTCGTGGCCCTCCAGGAACGGCAGCGCCGACTTCGCGTTCTGCACGCCGGACGAGATCGACACCGCGACGGTCAGCACGTAGTCGACCATCAGCGCGCTGGCCACGGTCAGCCCGGCCGTCGGGCCGATGTTCACCGTCGCGACCTCGTAGTCACCTCCGCCGGACGGGTACGCGTGCACGTTCTGCCGGTACGACGCGACCACGACGAGCATCACGAACGCGACCAGCAGGCCGATCTTCCACGAATAGCTGTACGCCGCCAGCCCGGCGATCGACAGCGTCAGGAAGACCTCGTCGGGGGCGTACGCGACCGACGACAGCGCGTCGCTGGCGAACACCGGGAGGGCGATGCGCTTGGGCAGCAGCGTCTCACCCAACTGGGTGCTGCGCAGTTTGCGACCGAGCAGCAGCCGTTTGCCGATGTCACCTAGAGCGGGAGTCACACCGGTGATGTTAGAGGGCACAAGGTCGGGTCTGGCACTCCCCCGTCGTAGCGAGCAGGTGCTCGGTGCGGTGCATCGGCGCGCGGGGGCGAAGGGGTCGATGCGGAGCATCGTTCCCATTGCACCCGTGCGGCGAGGTGCCGTGCCGAGTGCCGCGCAGTAGACGGGGGAGTGCCAGACCCGACCTCGGGTCCGGTGTAGCGTCTATCCCTGCCGAACCGAGACAGCGGCCCCTGATGGGGCAAGGAGTGATCACTCAGTGCACGTCGTCATCATGGGCTGCGGCCGTGTCGGGTCGATGCTCGCGCGGGGTCTGGAGCGGCGCGGCCACACGGTCGCGATCATCGACCAGTCGGCCGACGCGTTCCGCCGGCTCAGTCCCAACTTCACCGGCCGGACCATCGTCGGGATGGGCTTCGACCGGGAGGTGCTGATCGAGGCCGGGACCGAGGACGCCGAGGCGTTCGCGGCGGTCTCCAACGGCGACAACTCGAACATCCTGGCGGCGCGGGTCGCCCGCGAGACCTTCGGCATCTCCAACGTGGTCGCGCGGATCTACGACCCCGGACGCGCCGAGGTGTACCAGCGGCTCGGCATCCCCACCGTCGGCACGGTCCGCTGGACGGTCGACCAGATGATGCGCCGGCTGCTGCCCGAAGGCTCCGAGCCGGAGTGGCGGGACCCGTCCGGCACGATCCGGCTGGCCGAGGTGCATGTCCACGCCCAGTGGATCGGCCGGCTCGCGTTCGACATCGAGAAGGCCACCGGCGCGCGGGTCGCGTTCCTGACCCGGCTCGGCGAGGGAATGCTGCCCCGGGCCGACACGGTCATCCAGGAGGGTGACCTGGTCCACGTCGTGATGCCGGAGCGGGACGCCTCGTCGATCGAGTCCCAGCTCGGCGAGAAGCCTGAGGAGCTGTGATGCGGGTAGCCATCGCCGGTGCCGGGAACGTCGGACGTTCGATCGCGGGCGAGCTGCTGGAGAACGGCCACGAGGTGCTGCTGATCGACAAGGACCCGCGGGCGATCAAGGCCGAGTCGGTGCCGCGCGCCGAATGGTTGCTGGCCGACGCGTGCGAGCTGTCCTCGCTGGAGGAGGCGGCACTGCAGCGTTGCCAGGTGGCGATCGCGAGCACCGGCGACGACAAGGTCAACCTGGTCGTCTCGCTGCTGGCCAAGACCGAGTTCGGCGTACCCCGGACCGTTGCCCGGGTCAACCATCCGCGCAACGAGTGGATGTTCAACGAGGCCTGGGGTGTGGACGTCTCGGTGTCGACGCCGCGGATCATGTCCGCGCTGGTCGAGGAGGCGGTGTCGGTCGGCGACCTGGTCCGGCTGTTCACCTTCCGCCAGGGCGACGCGAACCTGGTCGAGCTGACGCTGCCCGAGGACTCGCCGATGATCGGTCAGCGGGTCGGCGACATCGACTGGCCGCTGGACACCGCGCTGGTCGTCATCCTCCGCGAGGGCCGGGTACTGCGCCCCGACCCCGAAGGCACCCTCGAACTCAACGACGAACTCCTCTTCGTCGCCGCCGACGAGACCGAGGAACAACTCGAGGACATGCTCTCCCCCCACCACCGCAAGGCGGAGTAACAGCAGAGACAAAGGACACCGCTCCGCGGCGACTACGTTCAGCCGCCGCGGAGCGGTGTCCCTTTACTTCTTGTTGCCGCGGAGGAGGTGGGTGATGTGGTCGCGGGCCTCGTCCCACTTCTCCGGGGGAAGTGAGCCGCGCAGTACGGCGTACGCGAGCCAGATGGCCAGCGCGTAGAACGGCAGGCCCAGACCGATCTTGGCGATGCCGAGGGCATTCAGGCTGCCGGTGAAGTACAGCGGGACCTGGACGATCAGGCGGATCGCGAACAGGCCGACGAACACCAGCGTCGCGCGCGAGAAACCCTTCAGCATCGCGGGATCGCGGCGCCAGGCGGTGCCGGTCTGGGTGATCACGCCGTACAGGACGCCGAACAGCGGCCAGCGGATCAGCACAGTAATGAGGTACAGAGCGCCGTACCCGAGGTTGGTGAGCAGGCCGGGGACGTAGAAGTCCTTGGCGTTGCCGGTGCGGTTCGCGACCCAGGCCGAGATCAGCACGCCGACGAAGCCGCCGACCACGTTGCGCAGTTGCTGGCGGCGGATCAGACGCACCACGGCGATCACGGCTGCGATGCCGACCGCGATGATCAGCGACAGCTGCAGCTTGTGGTCGGTGACGGCGTACGCGACCAGGAACGCGATCCAGGGCAGGCCGATGTCGAGCAGCGCGCCCCAACCACCGAGCGCCTGGAAGAAGTCCTTGTCGGTCGACCTCGCGGGCTTTTCGGGCTCCTCGTCGGCCGGTGGCATGGTCGCCGCCGCTTCGACCTCGGGCTTGAGGATCTCGACGAGCTTCTCCTCGAGGTTGTCCTCGACCTGGTCGCGGCGTGACGTCGGCTCAGCCATGCGCGGCCGTCGGTCGCAGCTCGTAGCGCGGGTTGAACATCACCCGGTCGCCGTCGACGACGCCGATCCGGCCGGAGGCGATGAGCTCCGAGCCGGCGTGGATGCCGCCGATCTTGCGTCGGCCGAGCCAGATCAGCTTGACCGTGCCGGTGCCGTCGTACAACTCACCCTCCAGTGCTGGTACGCCGCCGCGCGGGCTGAACGTGATCGTGCGCAACGTGCCGTACAGCGTGACGAGTTCCCGGTCGTGACAGCCGGTGATGGAACGCGCGCCGCAGTCCTGCGCGAAGTCCTGAAGGACCTCCGCGTCCTGCTGATCGCGGTCCCCGGCCAGGCCGCGGAAGGCACGCTTCCACAACCCCGCGGGTTTGCTGCTACCCATGACGTCGAGTGTAGTCCGCTATGCCTCTTCGGTCGGCGTCGGCTGGGCGCCCGGCGGGAGCCGCAACGGCAGCGACTCGCGGACGGCCATCGGCTCGTCACCGCGGACCACGACGACGTTGCGAATCGTCTCCTCCATCGGCAGCGCCGCGTCCGGCTCGACCGCCGCGCGGCCCAGGACGGTGGCGCGGAGCAGCCAGCGCGGACCGTCCACTCCGATGACGCGGGAGGTCTGGCTGAAGATCTGCCCCTCCGGGTCCTCGACCGGCACGACCAGCACCAGCTCTGTGCCGAACTGGCCGTCGTTCTCGGTCGCCGTACCGCCCATCCGGCTGGCCTCGGCGGCGATCTCCCGCCGGACCTCGTCCCAGATGCCGCTCGACCGCGGCGCCGCGAAGGCGCGCAGCTCGAGCGCGGAGTCCTCGAGCATCAGCAGAACCGCCTGGACCACACCGCTCTGCTCGTCGACCTGAAGGCCCAGCTCCATCCCGGGCATGCCGTTGACCACCAGCGCGCCCAGGTCGATCCGGTCCTCCGCTTCCAGCACGTCGGCGTCGACCTCGGTCGAGTCGAACGGACCCTCCGCACGAACGTCGGCCGGACCGGACTCCTCGGTCGCAGCGTCGTTCGTCGCGGGATCGTCGTTCTTGCCCTTGCGGCGGAAGATCACAGCTCTCTTGCCTACTTCCTTGGTATTTGTACAACCTCTGTACGGCCGCCGTAGTCTCGCGCATCCGTCAGGTCAACGGACGCACCTGCTCAGCGTGTCACATCGCCGAAGCCGCCGGTGGACCCGTGCCCCTGGTCTCCGCGCGCGGAGCCCGGCAGCGAGGTCACCTCGACGAACCGGGCCTTCTCCACCTGCTGGATGACGAGTTGCGCGATCCGGTCGCCGCGGCGCACCGTCACCTCGGCATGCGGGTCGAGGTTGATCAGGCAGACCTTGATCTCGCCGCGGTAGCCGGCGTCGACGGTGCCGGGCGCGTTCACGATCGAGACGCCGTGCTTCGCGGCCAGCCCGGAGCGTGGATGCACGAACGCGGCGTACCCGTCCTGCAGGGCGATGGCGATGCCGGTGCCGACCAGGCCGCGCTCCCCCGGCTTGAGGGTCAGGTCGGCGGCCGCCACCAGGTCCGCGCCGGCGTCGCCGGGATGCGCGTACGAAGGGAGCGGGAGTTCGGGGTCGATGCGCTGGATCAGTACCTCGGTCACGAGAGGCGACCCTATCGACCACGCCGGCACGCGCACATGCCAGGCTGGGTCCGTGGGTAGCTATCGTGAGAGTCTACGCGTGCCGGTGTCGTGGTGGATCATCGCCGCCGCCGCTGTGATCACGCTGTTCGTCATCACCGCGGTGCCGGCCGGGCTGATCGCCGGCGTGGTCGTCGGCGGGCTCGCGGCGGTGGTGCTGGTGTCGTTGTTCGTCCGGTACGGCGGTGCGCGGGTCGAGGTCGACGACCAGCGGCTGCGGGCCGGGCGGGCCGAGATCGACCGGACGTACCTGGGCACGGTCGAGGCGTTGACGGGCGAGGACGCGCGGCGGGCGTTCGGGCGCGACTGCGACCCGAAGGCCTATCTGGTACTGCGCAGCTACCTGCCGGGCGCCGTACGGGTGCAGATCACCGACCCGGGCGACCCTGCGCCGTACTGGCTGATCGCCACGCGGCACCCGGACCGATTGGCTGCCGCCCTGAGCGGGCACAGCGTGGGAAGATCCTGACTGTCAGCTGTCGCGTTAGGGAGAGTGCAGTGGTCGGAGCGAAGATCGGCTGGAAGCTGGTGCAGGCCGCGTTCACGATCGTGGTCGGCCTGGCCGCGAGCAAGGCGGTCACCACGGCCTGGAAGCTGGGATCCGGCGGGAAGCCGCCGAAGGACGGCCAGGGTGAGTACCTCGAGGTCATGACCTGGGCTGCCGCCAGCGCGGCTGCCGCTGCGGCCGCGAAGCTGTTCGCGGAGCGGCGGGCGGCCGCTTACTACCTGAGGTCGACGGGGCACGCCCCGCCCGGCTACGTCCAGGACGCCAAGGCCCGGATCATCCGCGGCACCGACACCGGCCTGGTCAAGAAGGACGACTGAGAGCCCTCACATACTCCACCTAGCAACAGCGGGACCGTTTCCAGGCGTCTGGAAACGGTCCCGCTGGTTGTTACGGCGAAGAAGGGCGCTGGCGTCAGGCTGCGCAGTCGCGGCAGATCAGCTGCCCGTTCTTCGTTTCGGCGAGCTGGCTGCGGTGGTGAACCAGGAAGCAGCTCGAACAGGTGAACTCGTCGGCCTGACGCGGAAGGACCCGGACCGCGAGCTCCTCGTGACTCAGGTCCGCGCCGGGCAGCTCGAAGCTCTCCGCGGCCTCGGCCTCGTCCTCGTCGACCTTGCCGGAGTTCTTGTCGTGGCGGCGAGTCTTGAGCTCCTCGATCGACTCTTCGGAAGCGTCCTCGTCCGTCTTGCGCGGGGCGTCGTAATCAGTCGCCATGGTGTTTCCCTGCCCTCTTCGTACCCGTGGTGTTGCCTGCTGAGCCCTTGAACGGGTAGAGCGGCCGAGAAATTCCGCGTCGGCGCACCGCGCTGAATCTTCGTCCCCCGAAACCCTTGACAGCCAGGCCGGGATCGGCAATCACCTCTCCCGAGGACGGGATTGTGCCCTATAAACCGCCCGGATGCACGACTGGGTCCATGCTGTGACCCGCGTGTCGCAACAAATGTCAGGACCGAACATCATAATGCTCGTTAGTGCGCGATACTGCGCAGAAACGAGCACTCCCTGACGTTCAGGCGCGCAACGGGTCCGCAGCGGCCAACAAGTCGTGGAACGGCGAGAACAGCGCCGGACTCGCCGCGATCGACATCTCCGGGGACACCGGGGCCCCGTTCAGCCCGCCGACGGCCGCCCCGGCCTCGGCCGCGATCAGCGCGCCGGCGCCGTAGTCCCACGGGTTCAGGCCGCGTTCGTAGACCACGTCGAGCCGGCCGCAGGCGACGTAGCAGAGGTCGATCGCGCCGACCCCGATCCGGCGGATGTCGCGGACCTTGGTGATCAGGTGCTGGATCACCTCGGCCTGCACCTGCCGCCGTGCCGGGTCGTACCCGAAGCCGGTCCCGACCAGGGCCCGGCTCAGGTCGGTCGCGCCCGACACCTGGATCGGCTTGCCGTCCGCGAACGCGCCGCCGCCCTTGGTCGCGGTGAACACCTCGCCCTTCGGCGCGTCGACGACCACGCCGGCGACCGTCTGCCCGGCGTACTCGACCGCGATCGAGACGGCGTACGTCGGGAGGTCGTAGAGGTAGTTGACGGTGCCGTCGATCGGATCGACCACCCAGCGCACCCCGCTGGTGCCGTCCACGTCGTCACCCTCCTCACCGAGGAACGAGTCGTCCGGGCGGGCCTGCAGCACCCGCGCCCGGATCAGCTCCTCGGACTCGCGGTCGACGGCGGTCACCACGTCGGTGATGGTGCTCTTGGTGTCGGCGACCGTGATCGTGCCGCGGCGGCGTTCGACGATCAGCCCGGCCGCCTCCTCCGCCACCTCCACCGCGAGCTTGAGGAGGTCTTGCGGGCTTTCCGAGGACGACGTCATACGGCTTCCTTCTGGGGGGTAGGTCGGCGAAGCGGCGGGCAGCAGTCGTGGCGGCAGTCGTCCCAGGCCGGGCCGAGCTTGCCGACGCAGGGCCGGGCCGGCTGCTCGCCGCGCTCGGCCGCGGCCCGCTCGACGACCAGGTCGCGGAGCATCGTGACGAACTTCTCGTCCGTCCCCGGGGTCGCGGCCCGCGCCATCGGCAGTCCGAGCTTCTCGGCCGTCTTCGCGGCCTCGGTGTCGAGGTCGTAGATGACCTCCATGTGGTCACTCACGAACCCGATCGGCACGACGGCCACCCCCGGCACGCCCTCGGCGGCCAGAGCCTCCAGGTGGTCGTTGACGTCGGGCTCGAGCCACGGCACCTGTGGCGGCCCGGACCGCGAGCAGTAGACGAGGTCGGTACGCCGGGTCCGCCCGGTGCGCCGCTCCAGCTCGGCCGTGATCTCCGCGGCGACGTCCAGGTGCCAGTCGAGGTACCCGTTGCCGTCCGGTCCGCTGGTCGCGTTCATCGCGGTGGGGATCGAGTGCGTCACGTAGGCGATCGCACTGCCCTCGGGCAGCCGGTCCAGCGCCTCGGCGGTCGACCCGACGAACGAGCCGACGAAGCCGGGGTGGTTCGCGTAGTGGCGGAGCTTGTCGATCTGCGGCGCGTCCGGGACCTCACGGGCGGCGTCCTCGAGGTTCTCGCGGTACTGCCGGCAGCCGGAGTACGACGGGTAGGCGGACGTCACGATCACCACCGCACGGCGTACGCCGTCGGCGGCCATCTCGCGCATCGTGTCGGTCAGGTACGGGGCCCAGTTGCGGTTGCCCCAGTAGATCGGCAGGTCCAGGCCGATCTCGTCGAACGACGCCCGCAGCGCCGTCAGCAGCTCGCGGTTCTGGTCGTTGATCGGGCTCTTGCCGCCGAACGCGTAGTAGTGCTCCCCGACCTCCTTCAGCCGCTCGTCCGGGATCCCCCGGCCGCGGGTCACGTTCTGGAGGAAGGGCAGCACGTCTTCCGGCTTCTCGGGGCCCCCGAAGGAGAGCAGCAGGACGGCGTCGTACGGGGGTGCAGCTGGCGACATATCCCAAGCTTCTCAGACGGCTGAAGGTTAAGGTGTTCCCGGTCTCTCATGCTCAAGCCTTACGCACACCTCATGCGCCGTCCCGGTGCCGGCGCTTTCTTCGCCGCCGGGATCCTCGGGCGTATGCCGATCTCGATGATCGGCCTCGGCATCGTCATCCTGATCGCCCGCGAGAGCGGCTCGTACGGCCTGGCCGGCGCGGTCTCCGGGGTCGCGGTCATCGCGGGTGCGTTGACCGGGCCGGTACAGGGCCGGCTGGTCGACCGCTTCGGTCAGCGGTTGCTGTTGCTGATCGGCTCGGTCCTCTGCACGGTCGCACTCGGCGGTCTGCTCGTCGCGGTGCGTGCCAACGCCGCCACCTGGATCCTGTACGCGCTGTCGTTCGTTGCCGGTGGCACCCGTCCGCAGGTCGGTTCGTTCGTCCGTGCCCGGTGGACCCACTTACTAGGGCGTGGTCGTGCGCTGCAGACCGCCTTCGCGCTGGAGGCGGTCGGCGACGAGGTCGTCTTCATCGTCGGCCCCGTCCTGGTCACCGCGCTGGCGACGCAGTGGAGTCCGTACGCCGCTCTGACGGCCGCCGGCGTACTGGGACTGGCCGGCGGCATCTGGCTGGCCACACTGCGCGCCTCCGACCCACCCGGCCGCGGCAAGGCGGACGGATCGGAGCAGGCACGGATGCCCTGGCTGTCGATCACGCTGCTCAGCCTCATCGGCCTCGGCCTCGGCGCGACTCTCGGTGCCGCAGAGGTGGTCACGGTCGCGTTCACCACCGAGAAGGGCCAGGCGGGCCTGGCGGGTGTCGTCCTGGCGATCTGGGCGTTCGGCAGCCTGCTGGCCGGGCTCTGGTACGGATCGGTCCACTGGCGTGCTGCCGTCGAGCGCCGGCTGCTCATCGGCACGATCGCCCTCGCCGTCACCCTCGCACCGCTCCCCTGGGTCAACAGCGTGCTGCTGCTCGGTGTGGTGCTGTTCTGCTGCGGTATGACGATCGCTCCGACGATGGTCGCGGTCACCGCCTGCGTCGAGGAGTGGGTGCCGCCGGAGCGGCTGACCGAGGCGATCACCTGGACCGTCACCGGCATCCTGCTCGGCGTTGCACCAGGCAACGCGGCCGCCGGGCACGCTGTCGACGTCTGGGGGCCGTCGAACGCCTATTGGGTCCCGTTCGGTGTCGGCATCGCGTGTGCGATCGTCGCCGCCGTGTCCATCGCCTTCGCCCGCCCGAAGGAACGCTTCGCCCACAACTAGGCTTGTATCTCCTCCTAGGGGAGATGTGAGGGTGTTGGGCATGGACCACTCGATCGGTGCGGTCGCGCGGCTCGCCGGCGTCTCGGTGAAGACCGTGCGGCACTACTCCGACCTCGGGCTGCTCACGTCACGTCGTACGACGGCCGGCCATCGGCGGTACGACGCGACCGCGGTCGCGCGGGTGGAGCTGATCCGCACGCTGCGTGCACTGGGCCTCGATCTGGAGACGGTGCGGGCTGTGCTGGAGCGGGAACGGACGCTGGCCGACGTACTCGCGGCGCATGCCGACGCACTCGCCGTACAGATCCGGACGCTGCAAGCGCAGCACGCCGTCGTATCGGTGGCCAATCATTCGACTCCCGAGGAGCTCATCCACATGACTGCACATTTCGAGGAAGCGCGCCGGATGCTGATCGCCGACTTCCTGACCGACACACTCGGCAACGACCCGGCGCTCGCCGCTGCTCGCCAGAACCTCACACCCGTCCTAGCTCCAGACGCGGAGCCCCGGCAGGTCGAGGCCTGGCTCGAGCTGGCCGAACTGGCCTCAGCAGAAGACTTCCGTGCCTCGGTACGACGACTCGCGGCCGGCTGGCGAGTTCTCGCCGGGGACGATCCGCTGCGGGTGGCTCCGGAATTGCGCGCGCAGCTGATCGAGCTGCGCCGTACTGCGGATCCGCGCTGGCACAGATACGTCGAGTTGGTTGCCGTGGTCAACGGCTGGGCGCCGCCGTCACGGGTTGCGGGGTAGCGGCGCGTTCCAGCCGCGGCGGATCGCGACCAGCCGGATCGTGAAGCAGGTCAGCGCGGCGGCGATCGGGACCCAGAGCGCGTGGTACTCCAGCGCTGCCGCGACGACCACGATGCCGGCGCCGAGCAGGGCCGGCGTGGCGTAGATCTCCGAGCGCAGCACGACCGGGACGCGCCCGCTGAGGACGTCGCGGATCACGCCGCCACCGATGCCGGACAGCGTGCCGAGCAACGCGGCCGAGAACGGGGACAGGCCGAACTCGATCGCCTTCAGCGCGCCCGTCACGCAGAACAGCGCGAGCCCGGCCGCGTCGAAGATGTTCACCAGCCGTTCGAGCCGGCCGATGCCCGGGTGCAAGAAGAACGTCAGCAGCCCGGCGACGATCGGTACCACCAGATAACGCCAGTCGCGCAGCGCGGCCGGCGGTGTCTGGCCGATCAGCACGTCCCGGATGAACCCGCCGCCGAGCCCGGTCACGAGCGCCAGCACCTGGATCCCGAACATGTCCAGCTTCTTCCGTACGCCAACCAGCGCGCCGGTGATCCCGAACACGAAGATCCCGACCAGATCGAGCACCTGCAGCACCATGCGCCGACGGTAAACCACGAGCGCCGAGGTTCCGTCCCTTCTATCGTTGGTCGGCATGAGCCGTGTCCCGGACGTCGACTACTCCGCCACCTCGCTGCGTCCGGACTGGAGCTCGGTGCCGGCGGACCTTCAGGAGGCACTGGCCGTTGCCCTAGGCACCCAGATCGACTCGGTGGACCGTCCGGTCAGCTCGGGGTTCACCGGAGGCTTTGCCGCCCGGGCCCAGTTGGCCGACGGCCGTGAGGTGTTCATCAAGGCCGCTCACGGCACTACCCACGCCTACGAGGCTTACCAGCGCGAGGCGGAGGTCGTTCCTCGACTGCCTGCGACGGTGCGGGTGCCGGCGATCGTCGCCACCGCGCGTACGAGCGACTGGTTCGCGGTCGTGTCCGAGTGGGTTTCGGGGCGGATGCCAGGCACGCCGTGGACGGAGGTCGACTTCGAGCTGGTGACTGCCACGTGTGAGGGGATGGCGGAGGCGCTGCGGCCCAGCCCGTTGAGGGAGCTTGAGTCCTTCGGCGAGTTGGTCGGGACCGACGTCGCTGTGCCCGCGCAGATTCTGGCGGGTGAGCGACAGATGCCGGTGGGGTTGCAGCCGTGGTTGCCGCAGGTCCTGCAGGAGTTGGCTGAGCTGGCGGCCGCGGGACCGGAGGTGCTGGTCGGCGACACCGCGATGCACTCCGATCTGCGTCCCGACAACCTGCTGATCGACGAGAGCGGCACCTGCTGGACGGTGGACTGGAACTGGCTGACGCTCGGACCGCGGTGGGTCGATTGGGCCGGGCTGCTGCCGATCGCGCAGCATCAGGGCATCGACACGCTCGCCGCGATCAAGCGCAGTCCGCTGACGGCCGACGTACCGCCTGAGCACCTCGACGCCTTCGTGGCTGTGATCGCGGCCTACATGCTGAAGAACACCGACGCGCCTCCGCCGCCGGGGTGTACGCCGGCTCTGCGACAGCACCAAAGGTTCTACGCGTGGACATACCTCGACTGGCTCGCCGTACGCCGCGGCTGGTGAGCGCCTACTGTTGAAGTATGAACAAAGGGCCGGCGACGCGATTCAAGGTCGAGGTGCTCGACGGTGAGCGGACGTCGCGGCGGGAGGACGTCGTCACCACCGAGGAGCCGCTGGAGCTGCGGCTGGAGTGGCCGGGACGACCGCCCGAGCCGCTCGTCGTCACCATGCGCACGCCCGGCTCCGACTTCGAGCTCGCCGCCGGCTTCTGCCTCGGTGAGGGGTTCGCCGTTCGGCCGGACGCGATCCGGACCGTTGCCTACTGCACCGACGTCGCGCTGACCCGCGAGCAGCAGTTCAACACCGTCACGGTCACCTTCGACGGTCCCCCTGACCGCGAACCACCCCAGCGGTACGGCGTCACCTCGGCCGCGTGTGGCGTATGCGGCCAGCAGAGCCTCGACGAGCTCGCCGACCGCCAGTACGACCCGGTGGACCCGGTGGAGGTCCCGGTCGACGTCGTACGCCGCCTGCCCGATCTCCTCCGCGAGGCGCAAACGACCTTCAATCGCACCGGCGGCCTGCACGCGGCGGGCCTCTTCACCGCCGACGGCCGCAAGATCGTCGTCAAGGAAGACGTCGGCCGCCACAACGCCGTCGACAAGGTCGTCGGCTGGACCGTCCTCAACCACCACAGCCGCAAGGGTCTCGTCCTAGCAGTCAGCGGCCGAGCCGGCTACGAGATCGTCCAAAAAGCCGCAGCCGCCGGCATCGGCATGATCGTCGCCGTCAGCGCCCCCTCGAGCCTCGCCGTAGACCTCGCCCGCCAGTCCAACATCACCCTGACCGGCTTCACCCGAGGCGACCGCTGCGTCGTCTACTCAGCCCCGGAGCGCATCACACGTCCAGCTTGATGACTGCCGCTCACGCGGCAACGTTGACGAGGTCGTGCACTGCCGCGGCGAAGGCGAGGACGCGGGCAGTCGCACCGTCCGCACGCCACATCAGGCGCCAGTGCACCGGCGGTGCATCGCGGAAGGGGACGTAGGCGACATCGGGGCGCATGTAGTAGCGCCGGATGTGGGCGCTGATCGGGAAGACTCCGCGGCCGGCGCCGACGAGGGTCAGTACCTCCTGGAAGGACGCGGCCACCGAACCGGGATCGACCGGCCGTTCGGTCGGCATCTGTCGCGGCCGCTCAAAGCCGGGCAGGTCATCGGGCGTCCGCAGCAGGGTGAGCCCGGCGAGATCCTCGACCGAGACGGACTGCCTGTCCGCGAAAGGGTGTCCGGACGGCACTGCGAGCATGCGCGCCTCGGTCACCAGCGCGGGTCCGGTGATGAGTTCGTCGCGGTCGCTGGGGAAGCAGGTCAGCAGCACCTCCACCTCACCGCCGAGCAGCCACGGCACAGCGTCCACGAGCTGCACCTCACGAACCGTGACTTCGCAGCCGGGCCGGCGGGCCTGCAGCAGCTCGGCGCCGTCCAGGAGCAGTTGTCCCCCGGCCGCACTGACGAAGCCGACCTGCAGGGTGCCGGTGATGCCGCGACCCGACCTGACCGCCTGCTCGAGCCCCGCCACGATCAGCTGCCACGCGGGCCGCAGGTCGTCGTACAGCCTCTGTCCGATCGGAGTCAGCTCCACGTGGCGACTGGTGCGATTGAACAACGGCGCACCGACACGACGCTCCAGCTTCTTGATCGTCTGGCTGACGCGGGCCGTGGAAACATGCGTCCGTTCTGCGGTTCGACCGAAGTGCAGCTCCTCGGCGAGCGTCAGGAACGTCTCCAGTTCGTAGCGCTCCAGCATTTGCCGATCCCCCTTCGTTAAGTCACACTTCACGAGCGTTGCACAGGTTCACGTTGATCGACAGGGCCGCTCGCCAGAGGGTGAAGGGAGTCCGAGCTTCGTACGACGTGGCAGGAGAACTCATGCCGAACACCCGTGATCAGCTCTCGCCGCTGCCGCTGATGCAGCTCTCCATCGGCTTCTGGTCGTTCAAAGCGCTCGCGACTGCCTACGAGCTGGACCTCTTCGCCCGGCTGTCCAACACCGACGGTCACACCGTCGACGAACTTGCCGAACTGCTGGGCGTCGCCCGGCGGCCCGCCGAGCTGCTGGTCACCGCCTGCGCGTCCATCGGGTTGCTCGAGCGCAAGGACGGGCGCTACATCAACAGCGCGCTGGCCGAGGAGTTCCTCGTCCCCGGCAAGGCTCACCACTTCGGCGGCTGGGTGCAGATGCTCGACCGCAGGCTCTACCCGGCCTGGGGCCGGCTGACCGAGGCGGTGCGAACCAACCGGCCGACGAGCTGGAATCCGGACGAGCAGGCGCACTTGTTCGCGAGCGAGGACCCTGAACTACTGGCCCTGTTCTGGGAGGCGATGCACTCGCTGTCGACGCTGACCGCCCGCGACCTCGGCGCACACGTCGACCTGTCCGCCTGCACTGCGCTGCTCGACATCGGCGGGGGCTCCGGTGCCTACGACATCGAGCTGTGCCGACGCTACTCGAACCTGCGGGCAACGGTGTTCGATCTACCGCCGGTCTGCGAGATCGCCTCGAAGAAGCTCGCCGCAGCAGGCTACGAGGACCGCATCGCGGTCATCCCGGGCGACTTCCTGACCGACCCCGAACTACCGGCGGGCCACGACGTCGTCCTGCTGTCGATGATCTTGCACGACTGGACACCGGAGCAGGATCTGGCGATCCTGCGCAAGTGCTTCGCGGCCTTGCCTCCCGGCGGCCGGATCGTGATCAGCGAGTTGCTGGTCAACGACGAGAAGACGGGACCACCCGCCGCCGCCTTGATGAGCTTGAACATGCTGGTGGAGACGGTCGGGCGCAACTACACCGCGGCGGAGTACGAGCAGTGGTTGCACGCCACCGGGTTCGTGGACGTCCACACCGTCGCGTTCGAGGCTCCCGGCGCGAACGGTGCGGTCCTCGCGCGCAAACCGTGAGGCTCAGGCGTCCAGTTTGATGAAGGTTGCTTTGGGGACGTATTCGTAGCGGTCGGGCATGCAGGTGAGGATGATGATCTGGCCGTGGTCGCCGGCTCGGCCCAGCAGGGCGCCCATGTCGCGGAGGCGGGCCTTGTCGGACCAGCCGAGGGCATCGTCGAAGATGACCGGGACGCTGCCTTCGCCGGTGCTGACCAGGTGGCTGATCGCCAGCCGCGTGATGATCGCCAGCTGTTCCTGAGCGCCGGTGGACAACGCGTCGACGCGCAGTCGTACGCCGTCCAGCTCCCGCTCCGCGACCGCGAGATCGTCGTCGAGCCAGACCCGGAAGGACGGCCCGTACACGCTGCGTCCCAGCGACTCGATCCGGGTCTGCAGCGGCTCGGAGTACTTCGTCTGCGCCTCGGCGCGATGCCGGCTCAGGGTCTCGTACACGCGCCGCGCCGCCTCAGCCCGCCGCGCCAGGCTGTCATGCTCGGCGCGTACTGCGGCGAGCTCCAGGTCGGCCAGATCGCGTCGCGTCGCGAGCCCGTCCCGCCCGGACTGCTCCAGCCGGCCCTCCGTCGTACGCAACGCGTCGCGAAGCGTGTCCCGTTCCCCCTGCAGCCGCGTCGCCACCGCCAACGCATGCGTCAGCTCGCCCGCGACCTGATCGGCTCCAGCCTCGTCGGCCTGCCCCTGTACGACGGTCAGCTCATCGAGCACGGTCTCGACCTCAGCCATCGCCTCGGTCTCCGCCGCGGACACGCCGTCGTCATCGAGCACCGCCCGCGCAGTCTCCAGCGCCTCGGCCGCCGCAGCCAACCGCTCCCCCGCCAGCTCGGAACGGGCCCGCGCGTTCTGCGCTTCGGATCGATCCTCATCAGCAGCCTTCCGGGCCTGCGCGACCGCGAACTCCGCGTCCGACAGCAACCGCTCGGCCTCAGCGAGCGCCTCCCGGGCTGAGTCCAACGTTCGTTGGGCACCAGCGAGATCGTCCGCCTCCGGCTCCGGCATTTCGAAGTCGTCGAACAGCGTGTCGTGCGGTGAGGCGAACTCCTCGAACAGCGACATCTGCCCTGGCACGCCCTCGACCGCCGCCTGCTTGCCGCCCGCGTCGTCCGTCTCCTCGTCAGCACCGAGCCGGGCCGTCAGTACAGCGATCCGCTCCCCCGGATCGCCGCCGGCCGTCAGCGACTTCTCGGTCCGGCGGGCCTCGTTCAGCTCGGCGGTCGCGGTGTCCGCCTTCCGCAGCAGCTCCCGCGCCGCGGCGACGTCCTTCACGCCGGCCTTCTTCAGCAGGTCCTTCTCGCGCCGTACGGCGTCGTCGACCCGCGAGCGCAGCGTCGCCGCTTCACCGCCCGCCCGCACGGTCACCTCGAGCTGACCCGGCACGCCGATCACCAGCTCGCCCGACACGAGCACCTCGGCCGCCTCGTCGAAGCCGAGCTCCGACGGCACCTCGCCATCCAGACCGGTCCCCGACAGCTCCACGGGCTCGGCGCCAAGACGCCGTACCGACACCTCGGGTACGCCGGCCGCGAGCGCCGCGCGGGCCTCGACCACCGCCGCCCGCGCGTCCTCCAACGCCGCGACGATCGCGTCGTCGACCTTGATCCGGTCCAGGATCGTCCCGGCCGCGGCGATCCGCGCGCGGACGTCGACCAGCTCGGTCTGCTGTACGAGCAACCGGTCCAGCTCGGCGCGGTCCATCAGGTCGGAGACCCGCCGCTCGGCCGCCTGCACATCGGTACGCCGCAGGTCCTTGAGCTCGACGACCTCGGCCAGCGCCGCCTCCGCCGCCTGCACCATCTCGGCAGCGGTCTTGGCGACCAGGTCCGCGTCGGCGCGACGGGCCGCCAGCTCGGCCTCGAACTTGGTGAACCGCTCGACCTCGTCCAGCAGCCGCTCGCGGTCGAGCCTCGTCCGGGTGTGGTTCTCCAGCCGGGCCCGCGCGGTCTCCGCCCGCGAGCGGACCGAGTCGCGGCGGAGCAGAATCTCGTCGGTCGCCTTCTTGCGCTCGCGCAGCTCCTCGACCGACTTCAGGTGATCGGACAGCCGGGTGTCGACATCGGAGAGGTCGAGGTTGAGCCGCTCCGCCCGCCGGATGTCGGACTGGACCTCCTCCATCGCCTGCAACGCCTGCGCCGCGGCCAGCTCGGCCGCCGATACCGCCTTCGCGGACCTCGCGTAGTCGCCGGTCGGCTTGCCGCGCGGCGTCCAGTACCGCAGGTACTCGTGCTCGACCGCCGTCACCAACGGCATCGAGGCGCCGTCGACCGGCGTACCCGACTCGGCCGTCACCGCGGTGATCAACGGCTCCGCGTCGGCCGGCGTTGGCAGCACCAACGACTGGCCCTGGCTCACCATCAGCGTCTGCCACAGCACCGGGTCCACGTTCTCGTGGAACAGCCGCTCGGCCTCGTTGTGCGCCTCGCGACCGGTCCAGGACTGCCGCCGGCCGTCGGGCTCGACGATGGTCAGCTCGGTCGACCGGTTCTTCAGCCAGCGCTTGGAGTACGTCAGCTCGCGACCGCCGAGGCTCAGCTCGGCCGTGACCTCCGGGCCGACGTCCTGGCCGACCGGCTGGATGTCGCGGATCCGCGTCGATTTCGAGTCGTCCGGCAGCTCGAAGACCAGCCCGAACGCCTCGACCAGGCTGGACTTCCCGACCTCGTTGTCGCCGACCACCACGGTCGTACCGAGCGCGCGGAACCGGACAATGCGGTCTTTGACGCCACGGAAGTCCCGTAGCGCCAAGCTGTGCAATCTCATCCCGCGTCCCGCGCCAATCGGTGCATCAGGGACAACGCCGCACCCGCGCCCTCGTCGCCGCCGGCCAATGCCTGCCGTAGCTCCTCCATCGCGGCGCGGGCCGGACCGCTCAGCTGCAACGACTCGAGGTCGGCCGCGTCCGGGGCGGGCCGGACGGTCCAGAACTTGGCCCATCGCTCCACGCTGGCGAACACTTCACCCTGCGCGTCGATCATCGCGTCCAGCCGGCTCAGCAACGGCAGCGGCAACGAGCCGTCGCCGGCCAGCCGCACGTACGTACGCTCCTTGTCGGGAAGCTCCGCGAACCAGTCCTCGAGCGCCTTGATCGACTCCTCGTCGAACAGCTCGACCCGGTGGTCGACCATGTGCCACGCGCCGACGCGCACGGGCTCGACCTCGATGTCAGGTGTGCCTTGGCCGATGGTCACCTTGAGTACGTTGCCCGGAGCGTCCTCCTCCGGCGAGGTGACCTCCTGCGTCCCGGAGAACCAGATCCGCTCTGTCACCTTCGTCGTCGAGTGCCGGTCGCCGAGTCCGACGTACTGCAGCCGGCCGTCCGCGACCGCGGCCTCGAGCGCCGTCTGGTCGATGGTCGGTACGTCGGACATGCCGCCGGACAGACTCGTCAGCTGACCGTGCGCGAGCAGGATGCGGATCGTCCCGGGCGCGGGCGTGAGGTCGGCGTGCCCGGGTGCGGCGGGATCCGAGAGCGGGCGGCGCGAACGCCACGGCGCGCCGACGATCTCGACCCCGGGCAGGATCCGGAAAGGCGTCGTTTCGGTCAGGACCGTGACGTGCTCCGGCGCGTGCGCCTGCCACTGGCCCGACGTCCACAGCGAGCCGGGCTCGAGCGCGTCGTGGTTGCCCGGCAGGAGCACGACGGGCACGGGGATCCGCTTGAGCGCTTCACAAGCGCGCAGGATCGTCTGCCGCTCGACCTGGTTGTGCTCGAACACGTCCCCGGTGACGACGACGAACGCCGCCCCGGTCCGCTCCGCGACCTCGCCGATCCGTGCGACAGCATCCAGCCGCGCCTGACCCCACCGGGCCTGGCCGTCCGGCCCCAGGAACCGGCGCATCATCCCCAGCTGCCAGTCCGAGCTGTGCAGAAACGTGATCGACTCGTCCATCGCGTTGAGAACGCTAACCCGCCCCACCGACAACCGCCCAACCCAACACACCCCCGACCCCCACCCGCCCACACTCCGGACACCCGGTCCTTGGGCACGGGTCAACCGTTTCGCTGATGCGAAAACGGTTGGTGGGTGCCCAAGGAACCCGGGTTACGAGGGGAAGTCGGCGCTGCGGGAGAGGTCCGACCAGGTGACGAGCTCGGTTTGCGCGCCGGCGTACACGCCAGCGAGCGCCTCGACCGCGTCCGACCCCAGAGGCAGGCGCAGCGGCGGCTCGGGGCTGGCGACGGCGGTGA
This sequence comes from Kribbella sp. NPDC051586, assembly GCF_044453965.1. Lineage (NCBI taxonomy): Bacteria > Bacillati > Actinomycetota > Actinomycetes > Propionibacteriales > Kribbellaceae > Kribbella > Kribbella sp. NPDC051586. The sequence continues at coordinate 251,033 of NZ_JBITDF010000002.1, forward strand.
GGATGGCCTGCGCGGCGCGGGTCGGGTCGCCTGGCTGGGCGCCGTTCCCGTCCGAGAGCGCGTCACGTACGGCGCCTACCGGGCCCTCGTAGACCTCGCTGATCTCGGTCACGTGCAGCGCGCTCGGCTCGTTGAACGACGTACGGAACGCGCCCGGCTCCACGATCACCACGCGGATACCGAACTGCTTGGTCTCGGCCGCGAGTGCCTCCGACCAGCCCTCCAGCGCGAACTTCGACCCGCTGTACGCACTGATCCCGGCGAACGCGAACCGTCCACCCTGACTCGTCAGCTGTACGACGGTCCCGCTCTTCCGCTCCCGCATCCCCGGCAGCACGGCCTTCGTCAACCCGACCGGCCCGAAGAAGTGCAGCTCCATCAACCCACGCAGCTCCTCGTCGGTCGTGTCCTCCGCAGCCCCGACCATCCCGCGCCCGGCGTTGTTGACCAGTACGTCGATCTGCCCGTGCTTCGCTAGCACGTCCGCGACGACCACCGGGATCGCGGCGGCGTCCGTCACGTCGAGCTTCACCACCGACAACCGCTCGTGCTCCAACCCCATGGCCTCCGGCCGCCGCACCGCCGCGACCACCGTGTGGCCGGCCGCCAGCGCCTCCTCCGTCATCGCCCGTCCGAATCCCGCGCTAGCACCTGTAATCAACCAGACCTGAGACATGCGAACAGCCTACGATCCGGTGGTGCCCACCTACCTGGAAACCGAGCGGCTGACGCTGAGCCGGTTCACCCCGGCGGACGCCGGCCTGCTGGTCGAGTTGGACTCCGACCCCGAGGTGATGCGGTTCCTGACCGGTCAGCCGACACCGCGTGACGAGATCGAGAACGTCGTACTGCCCGAGATCCTGAAGGTGTACGCCGAGCATCCGCAGCTCGGGACGTTCAAGGCCGAGGCCGCAGAAGGTTTCGTCGGATGGTTCGGTCTGCAACCGACCTCCGACGCCACAGTGGCCGGCGTCGGCTACCGGCTGAACCGGGCCGCGTGGGGCAACGGGTACGCGACCGAGGGCACGAAGGCGCTGATCGCGCACGCGTTCAGCCTCGGCATGGAGCAGGTGGTGGCGGACACGATGGCGGTCAACCATCGCTCGCGAGCGGTGATGCGGCGCTCGGGGCTGCGATTCCTGAAGATCTACCACGAGCACTTCGACGATCCCCTGCCCGGAACCGAGTTCGGCGAGGTGCTGTACGGGCTCGACCGCGCGACCTGGGAAGCTGGTCGGCATGGATGAGCGACCGTACGCCGTACTCGACATCGACGCGACGCTGTCCGACACCAGCAAGCGGATCCATTTCATCGAGCGGAGGCCGAAGGACTGGGACTCGTTCTTCGCGCACGCCAAGGAAGACGCGGTCCTGGACGAGGGCCTCGCGGTCGCGACGACGCTGGCGGCCGAGCACGAGATCGTCTACCTGACCGGGCGCCCGGAGCGGCTGCGGCGGGACACGGTGAAGTGGCTCAAGGACAACGGCTTCCCCGAGGGCAAGCTGTACATGCGCGGCAACACCGACCGCCGCCCGTCGATGCTGATGAAGCTCGGCCGGCTGCAACGCCTCGCCGAGCAGCGCCCGGTCGCCGTACTGGTCGACGACGACGCCAAGGTGATCGCAGCCGCGGAGAAGGCCGGCTACACGGTGATGAGGGCCGACTGGGGACTCGATGCCGAGACCCAGCCGACCCTCTTCGAAGCCCAGGAGAACGAGGGCCGGACCTAGTTACTTGCTCAGGCCGACGATCAGCTGGTTCGGGTACGGCGGGTAGGCCGACAGGTAGAAGTTCTGCACCTTCGACCCGTGCAGGAACGCGTTCCGGGCGTAGACCAGCGGCACGACCGGCGCGTCGGCCAGGATCTGCTTGTCCAGCGCGCCCCACATGCCCGCCGCCTTGGCCCGGTCGGTCTCGGCCGTCGCCGCGGCGATCGCCGAGTCCACCGCGGGGTTGGAGTAGCGGGAGATGTTGTACCCGCCGTTGCCGATCTCCGAGCTCGCGAACAGCGGCTGGATGTTGCCGATCGCGGACGGGAAGTCCGGCAGCCAGCTCGACACGGTCAGATCGAAGTCCGGCTTGTTCCCGGTGATCAGGTCGGTGAGGGGCTCGGAGTCGAGCGGCTTGATGGTGACCGTGATGCCGGCCCGCTTGAGGCCCTGCTGGATCGCCTGCGCCACCCCGAGACCGGTCGTGTTGTCGGCGGCCAGCACCAGGTTGAGCTTGCTGACACCCGCGGCCGCCAGCATCTGCTTGGCCTTGTCCGGGTCGCCGGCCGGCGGCGCCTGGTACGTGTCGAACTTGTTGTAGCCGTCGATGCCCGGCGTGATCAGCGTCGACGCGATGTCACCGCCGTACTCCGGACCGCCCTCGGCGACCTGGACGGCCTGCTTGTCGACGGCGTACTCGATCGCCTTGCGTACCTCGACGTTCTTGAGCGCCGGGCGCTCGGTGTTCATCGCCAGGTACTCCAGCGCGCCGGACGGCGACGTCGCCACCCGGGCCTTGACCGCCGGGTTGCCGTTGACCGTCGGGATCAGCGCGGCCGGCACCGACGTACCGGTGGTCGCGGCGAACTTGTCGTCGCCGGCGTCCGCGATCAGCCGCTGGTTCACCACGTCGGGCTGCAGCCCCATCTCGAGCACGATCGCGTCCGGCAGACCGGTCCGGGCCTGGTCGGTCGACTTGTCCCAGTTCGGGTTGCGCTCCAGCTCGAGCTTGGAGCCCGGGGCGTACGACTTCACCTGGTACGGGCCGCTGGCGACCGGCTTCTCACCGTAGTGCGCCGGGTCGGTGTCGGCCTTCTTCGGGACCGGCGAGAAGGCCGGCATGCTGACGATCCAGGGCCAGTCGCCGTACGGCTTGTTCAGCTTGAAGACGATCGTGGTGTCGTCCGGCGTCTCGACCGAGGCCAGCTCGCCGCCCTTGTACGGGCCCTGGTACTTGTCGCCGCCGACGAGCAGCGACTTGTGGTACCCGAGTCCGCCGGACAGCTCCGGGGCGAACGACCGCTCCACGCCGTACTTGATGTCGGCGGCAACGATCGGCGAACCGTCGCCGTACTTCAGGCCGGACTTGAGCTTGTACGTCCAGGTCTTGCCGCCGTCGCTGACCTGGCCGGTGTCGGTGGCCAGGTCCGGCACCAGCTCGGCCGCCTTGCCCTCCGTGGTCTTCCAGGACGTCAGGCCGCGCAGCACCAGGTGGATCGTGCTGATCCCCAGGTTCTGGCTCTTGGCCGGGTCGAGGCTGATCTCCTTGCTCGTGGTGAGCACGTGCCAGGTGCCACCCTGCTCGGCGGCCGCGGTGCTGCCGCCGGTGGCGGTCTTGTCATTGGCGTTGCAGGCGGCCGCCGCCAACACCAGTGCGGCCGCTACCGCGACGGCTCGGGTTAGGTGTTTCATCATGTCCTCTCAGGAGGGTGGGGGCTCAGGGAAGTAGCAGGCGGCCCGGTGCTCTGTATTCCCTGCCACGGGTTCGAGCACTGGTCGTTGTGTCGCGCACACGTCCTGTGCTTTGTAACAGCGGGTCCGGAACGGGCATCCGGACGGCGGGTCGATGGGCGTGGGCACGTCGCCGGTCAGCACGATCCGATCGCGGACCACGCCCGGCTCGGGCACCGGCACGGCGGACAGCAGCGCCTTGGTGTAGGGATGCGCCGGCGACTCGTAGACCTCTCCGGCGGGCCCTTCCTCGACGATCGTGCCGAGGTACATCACGGCGATCCGGTCGGCGACCTGCCGGACGACGGCCAGGTCGTGGGCGACCAGCACGTACGACAGGCCGAGGTCGTCGCGCAGGTCGGCGAGCAGGTTCAGCACCTGGGCCTGGACGGACACGTCGAGCGCGGACACGGGCTCGTCGCAGACCAGGAGATCCGGCTTGACCGACAGCGCCCGCGCGATCCCGATGCGCTGTCGTTGACCGCCGGAGAACTCGTGCGGGTACCGGTCCAGGTACTGCTCGGCGAGCCCGACCTGTTCGAGCAGCTCGACGAGCTGGGCGCGGCTGGGACGGATCCCCTGCGCGCGATACGGCGTACTGAGGATCGTGCCGACCGACTGCCGCGGATTCAGTGAGGCCTGCGGATCCTGGAAGACCATCTGGATCTTGCGGCGGATCGGCCGGAGCCGGCGGCCTCTGATGGTGGTGACGTCCTTGCCACCGATCTCCACCCGGCCCTGGGTCGGGTCGAGCAGCCTGGTGGCGACCCGGGCCAGCGTCGACTTGCCGGAGCCGGACTCGCCGACCAGGCCGACCGTTTCGCCCGTGCGGACAACGAGGTTCACACCGTCCACCGCCCGGACGGCCTGTGCCTTACGCCAGGGGGCGCCGCGCAGACCGAAGTACTTCTTGACGTCTTTGAGGTTCAGCAGCTCTTCGCTCACAGGAGCACCTCCGGCCGTCGGCCGAGGTGGCAGGCCGCCTCGTGGTCGCCCTGGCCGGGGCGCGGCGTGAGCTCCGGGCGCTCGGTGACGCAGCGCTCACCGACCAGATGGGCGTACGCGCACCGCGGCTGGAACGGGCAGCCGGTCGTGATCGACCCTGGCGTAGGCGGAGTCCCGGGAATCGTGGTCAGCCGCTGCTTCGGCGGTACGTCGACCCGCGGCATCGCGCCGAGGAGACCGAGCGCATACGGGTGGGCCGCCCGGAAGAAGATGTCCCGGACCGTACCGCGCTCCGCCGCGCGCCCGGCGTACATGACCAGGACGTCGTCCGCGACCTCGGCGACGACACCGAGATCGTGCGAGATCAGGACCAGCGCCGTTCCGAACTCCGCCTGGACGTCGTCCAGCAGGCGCATGATCTGCGCCTGCACGGTGACATCGAGTGCGGTCGTCGGCTCGTCCGCGATCAGCACTCTCGGGTCATTCACCAAAGCCATAGCGATCACGACCCGCTGCCGCATTCCCCCGGAGAACTCGTGCGGGTAACTGTCGGCCCGGCGGGCCGCGTCCGGGATGCCGACCTTGTCGAGCATCTCGATCGCCCGCTGGTGCGCCTTCTTCTTCGAGACGTCGTGGTGCAGCCGGTACGCCTCGGCGACCTGCCAGCCGACGCTGTAGTACGGGTTCAGGGCGGAGAGCGCGTCCTGGAAGACCATCGCGATGTCGTTGCCGCGGATCTTGCGGAGGTCGTCGTTCGGCAGGCCGATCAGCTCCCGGCCGTCGAGCAGCACCTCACCGGTGACCTCGGCGTTCGAAGGCAGCAGGCCCATCACGGCGGCCGAGCTGACGCTCTTGCCGGACCCGGACTCGCCGACGATCGCGAGCGTCTCGCCCGGCGTGACGGCGAAGTCGATGCCGTCGACCGCGGGTACCAGGCCGCCCTCGGTGGTGAACGTCACCCGCAGGTCGTGAACTTCCAGCACTGGTTCAGCCATGGCTCACCCTCGGGTCGAGCACACCGTGCACTATGTCCACCACCAGGTTCGCGAGGATGATCAGGAACGCCGAGAACAACGTCACGCCGACGACGACGGCCACGTCGAGCGAGCCGACCGCGCTGATCAGCAGGTCGCCGAGGCCCTGCATGCTGAAGACCTTCTCGGTCAGGATCGCACCACCGAGCAGACCGCCGAGATCCAGGCCGAACAACGTCACGACCGGCACGAGTACGCCGCGGAGGCCGTGCGTCAGGACCACCCGCAGCTCGCCGGCGCCCTTCGCCCGGGCGGTGGTGATGTAGTCGAGGTTCAGCTCCTCGAGCATCTGCGAACGGGTCAGCCGGATGTACGACGCCGCCTGCAGGATCGCGAGCACGATCCACGGCGTGATCAGGTGCCAGGCCCAGTCGACCGGGCTCTCGGTGAGCGGGACGTAGCCGCTGACCGGGACCATGTTCAGCCAGAACCCGAACACCAGGATCGCCAGCAGACCGAGCAGGAACGACGGCGTCGACACCCCCACCAAGGCGACGCCGATCGCCAGCCGGTCCAGGATGCGGCCGCGGTTGAGGGCGGCGATCACGCCGAGCGAGACTCCGAGGAGCAGCCACAGGACGGCGGCGCCGATCGCGATCGATGCGGTGATCGGCAGCCGGTCCAGGATCAGCGTGGTGACCGGGCGGGCAAGCGGGAACGAGTACCCGAAGCAGGGGGCGTTGCAGTGCACCGCCGCCGTACCCTCGCCGAACGTGCGACCGGCGAAGATGCCCTTCAGGAAGCTCAGGTACTGCTGCAGGGTGCTCTGGTCGAGCTGCATGAAGTGCCGGGCCTGCTCGAGGCGGTCCGGCGTACAGGGCTTGCCGCACGCCAGGTGGGCCGGGTCGGCAGGGATCGCGTAGAAGACCAGGTAGACGGCAAGGCTCAGCGCGAGCATCACGAGCAGGGCCGCGAACAGCCGCCGCATCACGAACCAGGCGAGGTCGGGCATCAGCTCGTCCTCCGCAACCGGACGTCGAACGCGTCCCGCACCCCGTCGCCGAGGAGCGTGAAGCCGAGTACGGCGAGGAACAGCATCGCGCCGGGGAAGAGCAGGAACCACGGGTCGGCGCCGGTGTACACCCAGGCGATCGAGTCCGAGATCGACCGGCCGAGGCTCGGTGTCGGTGGTGGCACGCCGACGCCGAGGAACGACAGCGCCGCCTCGGCGCTGATGTACCCGGGGATGGCGAGCGTGGCGATCACCAGGACCGGACCGAGCAGGTTGGGCAGGAGCTCGCGGGTGATGACCATCCAGCCCGTCGAACCGACGCTGCGGGCCGCCTCGACGAACTCGCGGGCGACCAGCGAGCGAGCCTGGTTGCGGATCAGCCGGGCCAGACCGGCCCAGCCGAAGAAGCTCAGCACCAGGATCAGCAGCAGCCAGCGCGGGAACCTGGCCGGGACGACGATGCCGAGGGCAATCATGAACACGAGTTGCGGGAAGCCGAAGAGGAAGTCGAGCAGGCGGGACATGATCGCGTCGAACCAGCCGCCGAAGTACGCCGCGCTGATGCCGGCGAGCGTGCCGACGACGGTGGTGATCGCGGTGACGACGATCGCGATGGTCAGCGACGTACGCAGACCGAGGACGACGATCGAGAACAGGTCCCGGCCGGTCAACGGCTCGACGCCGAACCAGTGACTGCCGCTGATCCCACCGAGCGCGCCCGCCGGCGCGTTCCCGCGGTTCGGATCGAGCAGATCGATGTGGTACGTCGTCGCGTCCTGGCCGGCCAGCCGCACCAGCAACGGCGCTGCCGCCGCGATCAGGATCAGCAGAGCGACCAGTACGACGCCGAGGCGCGCACTGCGGTCACGCCGTAACCGGCGCAACGCCTGCCGGGTGGGCGATACGGTCCCGGCGACCGAGGAACTCACAAGCACTCCCGACTGGTTGAATTCTTACAGCCGACAAAACCTAGGCCGCATCCTTCCACCACCGCGGTTGCATCTCGAATTCCGAGAATCTCGGGTTGGTAACTCTGCAATCGGTTAGCCGTTGTCGGGTGGTTACGCTGCGCTGGTGGACAGCATGGTGCGGATCGGTGACCGGATGGTTCTCTACAGCGTCCATGGGGCTGACGACGGCCTGCCGGCGCTGTCGTTCGGAGGGACGCCTTCGACACGCTGGAAGCGGCCTGACGCCTTGGCTGCCATCGAGTCGTCCGGTCTGCGTGTCGCCACCCCGGACCGCCCTGGCTACGGGGGGTCAACCCGCCAGCCAGGACGCACTGTGTCGTCCGTGGTCGAAGACGCGGTCGCAGTCGCCGACGCATTGGGCTGGACGCAGTTCGCGGTCACAGGTGGCTCCGGTGGCGGGCCGCATGCACTCGCGTGTGCCGCGCTGTTGCCCGACCGGGTGACGAGGTGCGCGGTGATCGGCAGCAACGCGCCGTCGATCGTCGACGGGCCGGAGCCGACCGAGGAGGAGGAACGGGACGACCCACGCCGCAACCGGACCTCCTGGCTCGCAGTGCACGGCGACCTCCGGCCCGGGCTCGAGGAGACCGCCCGGACCATCCTGACCGCGGTCGAAGAAGGTGGTCCGGAGATCCCACCGTCCCCCGGCTCCCCACCAGGACCGCCTGCGCGTGAGGACGCCGCGGCGATGGCACGTCTGACCGCCACCTTCGTCACCAGCCACGACGGCTGGATCGACGACCACGTCGCCTTCGCCAACCCGTGGGGGTTCGAGCTCGGCGACATCCGGGTCCCCGTCAGCCTCTGGCACGGCTCGGCCGACGAACGCGCCGGCAAGTGCGCCGACATCCTGGCCGCCGCGATACCGCACGCGGAACGCAAGTACTACGTGGGCGGTCACATCCCGCCAACAAATGCGTACCGCGAACTGCTCCGCTGGCTGACACTGTCCTGATGGACCTGGCACTCCAACTCGTACAGGAGCTGTATCCGGATGCCCGAGCCGCTTGGCTCGGCGGCAGTGTGGCGCGCGGCGATGCGACCAGTACGTCCGATCTGGACATCACGGTGCTGCTGGACGGGCCTCCGGCGCCGATCCGGAAGTCGCTGGAGTACGCCGACTGGCCGGTCGAGCTGTTCGTGCACACCGAGAAGTCGCTGCGCTATTTCGCCGACAAGGACCAGGCGCGACGCCAGCCGACAATGATGCGGCTCGTCGGGGAGTCCGTCGTACTGCTGGACACGGACGGGTCCGGGGCGCGGTTGCAGCAGGAGTACTTGGCGGAGGTGGTTGCTGGGCCGAAGCCCTTGTCCGGCGACGAGCTGGGTCTGCTGCGCTACACGATCACCAATCTGCTTGACGACCTGTCGGATGCGTCCGGTGACGTGCGGCTGGCGATCGCAGCGGTGCTATGGCAGGAGGCGGCTCGGCTGTTGCTGACCGGTGCTGGGCGTTGGTCCGGCACTGGCAAGGGCCTGCTACGTGAGGTGGCGGCGTACGACAAGGCACAGGCTGCCGCCTTGATGGACGGTGTACGCGCGGAGGACGACCGCCTGGTCGTTGCCGTGGACCACATCCTCGACGGCTACGGTGGACGGCTGTTTGCGGGCTTCGAACTCGCCGCGACGATCTAGTCGATCAGCTCCCAGCGGCGCTTCGGGAAGAGGCGGACGGCAACGACTGCGGCTGCTGCGCCGATGAGGACGCCCGGGATGATCCAGCGCCAACCGGTGAAGACGTTCGTGGTCGCTGCCTGGGTCGCCGCCTGTGCCGGTGCTGGGGTCGGTTCGGGTGTCGTGACGGGTGTCGACGGGTCGGCCGTGTAGCCGTCGTCGAGGGTGGGACCGCCGTCGAACTTGCCGTCGAGGAGGTTGAACGTTCCGAGCACCTGTAGCAAGCGTGACGGGTCTGCGGCGCGGTGCCAGGTCGGCTTGGCCGGCTTGGTACCGGTCATGAACTCCTCCGTGGAGATCCACGGGCCACCGGGCGCGTCCGGGTAGATGATGTCGATCCGCCAGACGCTCATATCGTGGATGAGCCAGGTCGCACGGACGAATTTGCCGACGCTGTGAACGCCGCTCCCGGGGTCGGCCTTCGACGGGGCCTGGATCAGGTTCTGCAGGTCGTAGTACCGCTCGTCGTCGTAGCCGACGGCGGCCACGTGCGGCGGTGCACTGAGCAGCACGCTGGTCGGACCTCCTGCGTGAGCTGGAAGTGCGGTGAAGGCAAACAACGCGGCTGCCAGGGCGAGAGTACGACGGATCATGGCGGCTCTCCTTTCACTGGTGGATACACCGCCGGTGATCAGGAGGTTCCGCTCGCCAGCTCTATTGCCCGTGCTTTGTCGACGCCTTCGAGGCGGAACGTCACGCCGTCGCGCTCCCAGACCAGCGTGGGTCCGGCGATCCGTACGATGCGCTTGTCGACCAGCACGAGGTCGTGCGGCGTCTTGAACCAGAACGCGTTGATGCGATCCACGTACTCGAGCGTGCCGTAGTACTGCTTGATGTACATCGGCTCGATGCCGGACTGGAACTGCTCCAACCGCACACCGCTCCAGCTGGTCGCGATGAATCCCTTGGACGCCTCGACTCCGGTCGGTGCGCCGAGGTCCTTCGGAAGCCTCGGTGTGAAGCCTGCGACGCTCGCGGCCTGCTCCAGCGACAGATGCCCGGCGACGGTTGGCACCGGGGGCGCAGTGCTCGGGCCGGTGCCGACTGGCTGCGCCTGGACTCCGCCGATCCGGAGCCATTCTGCGACGGTCGCGCGTACTGGTGGGGTGAGTGCGAGGCCGGCGAGCAGTATCAGGAAGCCGGCCAGGAACGCACGCCACCTGTCGCGCAGGCGCTTCCGCACCGGGATGTCAGCGACGCGTGTGAGCACCGCGGCGGTCAGGGCGTCGTCCAGCGGAGGTACGACGGCAGACCGCCCGACGGCCCGCAGTTCGTCTTCGAGGCTCATCGTTGCACCTCCTTGTCGGGTAGGGCGTCACGGAGTCTCCCCAGCGCGCGGTGCAGGCGGGACTTGACCGTCCCGCGGGGCCAGCCGAGTACCACGGCGGTCTCCTGCTCATCCAGATCCAGCAGGTACCTGCACGTCACCACGAGCCGCATCGGCTCCGGGAGCGTTCGTACGGCGTTCAGCAGCTCGGTCCGACGTTCCAGTGAGACCGCCGCGTCGGCCGGGTCCAGCACCACATCCATCGGTGCCGCCAGCTCCTCCCGCCGCGCCCGCCGCCCCCGTGCCCGCACTGCGTTCCGGGTCTCGTTGGCCACGATCCGCAGCAGCCAGGGCCTGAAGGCAGCTCCCTCGCGAAACCCGCCCAGCCCTTTGTAAGCCTTGACGAACGCCTCCTGCACCACGTCGTCCGCGTCGGCGCCCGCCCCCAGGAAAACCGCCGTCCGCTTCGCGATCCGGGCATGCCGATCCACCAACTCGCCGTACGCGGCACTCTCCCCACCCCGCACCCGAGCCAGAACCGCACCCTCATCGCCGTCGTCGATCACGCCTCCCGTCCACCAAACCCACCCTCACCCCTCCCGTCGAGAGGAGGGAGGCGGTTTCTTGTCATTGTGACTACACCGCCGGGCTTTGTCGGGTTCCGTGTATAAGGTCGACACCGTGCCCGAAGTCGACGCGAGCTTCCTCGCCCTCCCCCGTCATGAACTCGCCCAGGCGGCGCTCCAACGCGCCCGCGACCTCGGCGCGACGTACGCCGAGTTCCGCCTGGAGCGGATCCGATCCGAGTCCATCTCCCTGCGCGACAGCGTGCTGGAGAGCGCGAAGGACGACGAGGACCTCGGCATCGCGGTCCGCGTCATCCACGACGGCACCTGGGGTTTCGCCGCCGGCGTCGCTCTCACCGAGGACGAGGCCGTCCGCGTCGCCGAGCAGGCGGTGAACATGGCGCAGGTCTCCCGCCCGATCAACGCCGAGACGATCGAGCTGGCCGACGAGCCCGTGTACGACGACGTCACCTGGACCTCGTCGTACGAGATCGACCCCTTCACCGTCCCGCGCGCCGACAAGGTCGCCCTGCTCACCGACTACAGCGACCGCCTCCTCAAGGCCGACGGCGTCGCCCACGTGAGCGTCCGCGTCGCCACGATCCACGAGTGCAAGTTCTACGCGAACACGGCCGGCACGTCGTACACCCAGCAACGCGTCCGCATCGGCCCCGACATCACCGCCCACGCCGTCGCGGAGGACCGCTTCGACTCGATGTCGACCTGCGCCCCGCCGGCCGGCCGCGGCTGGGAGTACATGACGGGCACCGGGTGGAACTGGGACGACGAGCTCGCCCAGATCCCCGGCTGGCTCGCCGAGAAGCTGGCCGCCCCGACCGTCGACGCTGGTGAGTACGACCTGGTCATCGACCCCACGAACCTCTGGCTGACCATCCACGAGTCGATCGGCCACGCCACTGAGCTGGACCGCGCCCTCGGCTACGAGGCGAACTACGCCGGCACCAGCTTCGCCACCACGGACAAGCTCGGCACGCTGAAGTACGGCTCCCCCGTCATGCACGTCACGGGCGACCGCACCGCCGAGCACGGCCTGTCCACCGTCGGGTACGACGACGAGGGCGTGGCCGGCCAGCAGTGGGACCTGGTCAAGGACGGCATCCTGGTCGGGTACCAGGTCGACCGCCGGATGGCGAAGAAGAACGAGGACCTGCTCGGCACGCCACGCTCCAACGGTTGTGCGTACGCCGACTCGTCCGGCCACATCCCGATCCAGCGGATGGCCAACGTCTCGCTGCAGCCCGCCGAGGGCGGCCCGTCCACCGAGGAGCTGATCAGCCGGGTGAAGAACGGGATCTACATCGTCGGCGACAAGTCCTGGTCGATCGACATGCAGCGGTACAACTTCCAGTTCACCGGTCAGCGGTTCTACAAGATCACCGACGGCAAGCTCGACGGCCAGCTCCGCGACGTCGCGTACCAAGCCACCACGACCGACTTCTGGGGCTCGATGGAGGCCGTCGGCGGCCCGCAGACGTACCTCCTCGGCGGCGCGCTGAACTGCGGCAAGGCCGAGCCGTCGCAGTCCGGCGCGGTCACCCACGGCTGCCCGTCCGCCCTGTTCCGCGGAGTCCGCATTCTCAACACCACGCAGGAGGCCGGCCGGTGACCGCCGTACAACTCACTCCGCAGGACACCGTCGAGCGGGGCCTTGCCCTGGCCGCGGCCGAGGGCGCGGACGGCTGCGTCGTACTCGTCGCCGAGACCTCCAGCACCAACCTGCGCTGGGCCAACAACACCCTGACCACGAACGGCGCGATGCGCGGCTCGAGCGTGACGGTCATCGCGACGGTCGGATCCGGCGAGGGTACGGCGGCCGGCGTCATCGGCCGCTCGTCCGTCACCGAGGACTCGCTGCACGAGATCGTGTCCGCCGCGATCGCGACGGCCCGCGCCGCCGGACCGGCCGAGGACGCCCGTCCGCTCGTCGACGGTTCGGTCGGCGCCGACTGGGACCTCGAGGCCGAGGAGACCACGGTCGGCGTCTACGAGAAGTTCGCGCCGTCACTCGGCGAGTCGCTCAAGCGCGCCGGTCTGGAGCGACGCCGGCTCTACGGCTTCGCGAACCACGAGGTCGTCACGCTGTACGTCGGTTCGTCGACCGGACTGCGCCTGCGCCAGGCCCTCCCGCGTGGCTACGTTTCCTCGACCGGCAAGAACGCCGACCTCAGCCACTCGGCGTGGGTCGGCACGGCCACCCGTGACTTCACCGACGTCGACGCGCTCGCGCTGGATGCCGAGCTGAGCCGCCGGCTCGGCTGGGCGACGCGGACGGTCTCGGTCGATGCCGGCCGGCACCCGACGATCCTGCCGCCGGCCGCGGTCGCGGACCTGATGACGTACCTGTTCTGGCAGCTCGACGGCCGCGACGCCTTCGACGGGCAGACCGTCTTCTCGAAGTCCGGCGGCGGCACCCGCATCGGCGACACCTTGTCCCCGCGGCCGGTCAATCTGCACTCCGACCCGGCTCTCGCGGGGCTCGAGGCGTTCGCGTTCGCGGTGGCCCGGTCGTCCGGCGGATCGTCGAGCGTGTTCGACAACGGGCTGACCTTGCAGGCGACGGACTGGATCCGCGGCGGCAGGCTCGAGCACCTGATGACGAGCCGCCATACCGCCGAGCTCATCGGCGCGCCGACGGCGACGCCCGACATCGCGAACTACGTCGTGTCCGTCGACGGCGGCACCGGGGCGACCGACGACCTGGTCGCTGGACTCGACAACGGCCTGCTCGTGACCTGCCTCTGGTACATCCGGATGGTCGACCCGCAGACGCTGCTCCTCACCGGCCTGACCCGCGACGGCGTCTACCTGGTCGAGGGCGGCGAGGTGACCGGAGCGGTCAACAACTTCCGGTTCAACGAGAGCCCGGTCGATCTGCTGGCCCGGTTCACCAGCGCCGGCGCCACGGTTCCGTCGTACTCGCGGGAATGGGGCGACTACTTCTCGCGGACCGCGACGCCTCCGCTGCTCGTGCCCGACTTCAACATGTCGAGCGTGAGCCAGGCCAACTGAAACAGGAGAACGCCCCCGCGAACTGCTTCGCGGGGGCGTTCTGCCGTGGCTGGGATCAGACGGTCGGGTAACCCGGCTCGGCCGGTCCCGCCTGGCCCGGGCCGCCGAACCGCTCGGCCGCCTTCGGGTCCGGACCGTACGCGTTGTCGCCGGCGTTGCCCTCCTGGGCGGCCAGGACGATGAACCAGATGAAACCGACGCAGGGGATCAGGTTGATCAGGATCCACCAGCCGGAACGCCCGGTGTCGTGCATACGCCGGATGGCCACACCGATCGACGGCAGCAGCACCGCCAGGCTGTAGATCGTCGACAGCCAGCCGGACGAGCTGCGCGAGCCGAAGTCGAGTCCGAGGATCCTGTCCAGGATCGACAGGATGATCGAAGCGATCACGTTGAAGAGCACGAACATCCAGTACTCTTTGCGGCGGGCCCGGCCGTCGAACACGGCGTACTTCTTCAGAACGTCGATGTACCACTGCATTGCTGTATCTCCGATGGTCGAAGGTGTGACGCGGACCGAGCCTGTCGGAACCGGTCGGGTTCGTCAATGCAACTTTTCGCTTTGGTGACCACACCGCAATCTGGCACGCCGGTACCGCCGGCAACTTCACCAGTTCGGAACCAGAACACCTAGAGCCGGCTTCAGCTTTCGGGTGCGGGTTTGGTCATGGTGACCCGCCACATCCGCCGTCGACCTTCGTCGTACGGCGTCGTGTCGTCGAGCCGCCACTGCTCGGCCAGCTCGGTCACCAGGGGCTCGTCGAAGAAGCGCCCGACGAAGCCGTCGTGCATGGACAGCCCATCCTCCCGTCGGCGCCAGTACTGCGAACACGAGTCGTCCGTCGACCACACGGCGTACACGAAAAGCCCGCCAGGGCAGAGAACGCGGTGGATCTCGGCAACGAGTGATCGCAGCTCGGACGGCGAGAAAGCCATGTTCAGCAGGAGGTTGGCGAACACGGCGTTGACCGTCGCGTCGGCCGGCGGCAGCGGATCCCGTACGTCGTGCAACGCGGCCGTCACGCGATCGTCGAGTCCCTCCCGCTGCGCCTCGTGCCGCAACTGGTCGAGCGCCGCCTCGCTGAAGTCGGTCGCGTGCACGCTGAATCCCTGCCTGGCCAGGAAGAACGCGTCCCGACCGTGGCCGGCGCCAAGCTCCAGCACATCATCGATGCCTGCGGCACCGAATGCCTCGGCCGCCCACTCCGCGGCGGCCGAAGGCTCCGCCCCGTGCAACTGCGGGCGGCGCGAATACGCCGACTCCCACCGCTCCTGCTGAGCTCTCGCAAGCTCGACATGTCCAGTATTCATGTTGCTCCCCGTGTTCGTCCCACCGATCTGGACGATCGACAGACCGCAGCAGCCTACGTCAGAACTTTGAGTAGACGTACTCAAGCGGCGGACCGTTCCCTCTCGGGACAGTGGATCCAACCCGAGGAGGACTCGATGCCCACCGCCACAATCGCCTGTCCCACCTGCAGCACCGCCCTGCAAGTCACGGTCCTCCCCGCCCCTTATCCACAGCCTTACCCACAGCCGCCGGTCTCCGTATACACAGCCCCACCGCCTTCGCCGGAGTTTGTTCCTCCGGCTCAGCCCACTCCTGTCGTTCAGCCGGCTGCTCCGGCTCGGCCGGCTTCCGGCACGCGCCCGCACTACCAGTCCCGCTTCGGCGAACCCCAGCCGCTGCCTCAGCCGCCGACCAAACCCAGCCGCCCCTCACGGCTCCGCCGGTTGAGTCCCCAGGCCACCCTCCTGACGCTCGGCGTACTGCTCCTGCTCGCAGCCGGCGTCACCTTCCTCGCCGTCACCTGGGACAGCCTTCCCGTCCCTGCCCAGGCCGGCATCATCGCGACCCTCGCCGCCCTCGCCCTCGTCTGCTCCGTCCCCGCATCCCGCCGTACCCTCACCGGGACCGCCGAAGCGCTAGCCATCCTCGGCACCGGCCTCCTCACCGTCGACCTGTACGGCGCCCGCGCGCTGGGCCTGACCCCACCCATCGGGGCCGCCACCTACAGCGCCATCGTCTTCGCCACGCTCGCCGTACTCACGCTTCTGATGACCCGCCTTGCCCCCAAGGTCACCACGTACGGCGTCATCACAGTCATCGCCGCCCAACTACCGCTCCCATTGACCCTGCTCAACCGCACGAGCCTCCCGGTCATCCTCGCCACCCTCCTGGCCCAGGTCGTAGCGACCCTCGCCCTGACCACCAAGGGAACTCCCATCGTCCGCCGCACCGGCGCCGTCACCGCAGCCGTCGTCTTCTGCACGATCCTCATCACCGGCCTGACCTACACGCTCCTCGGCCTGTTGACGCACACCGACCTCCACAAAACAGTCGCCACCACCGCCGTCGTCTGCCTCACGGCAGTCACAGGCCTGGCAATCCTCCGCAAACGCCCACTCCCCGCATCCTTCCCAGCGGGTGCGGGCGAAGCCATCTGCGCCGCATCAGGAGCCTTCACCCTCGCCACCTGCCTCCCCCAACTCCCCGGCCCCAGCCGCTGGCTCACCACAGCCTTGGCTGCCACCCTGGCCCTCACAGCACTCCTTCTGACCCGCAGCCCAGCGCGCCGTGGTGCATTCGTCCTGCACATCACAACGATCACGCTCGCCGCTGTCGACGTCGTACTCTGCGCGGCCTTCAACGACATCCGCCAACTCGGCTACATCGCCGCAATCCTCGCCGTACTGTCCGTCCTGGCCGCCATCCGCAATGTCGTAAGCCCCATCGCCGCCGCCCCCGCAGCCAGCCTCAGCGCCCAGCTCGCCATCATCCTGTTCGCCGTCGACGGCTACATCACCCTCTGGCCCGTCACCATCACCCTCGCCCTGGTAGGCGCCATCGGCACCTCAATAGCCTGCCGCCACATCGCCCGTCCCCTGGAACGAGTCCTGATCCCCACCACCATCTGCGCCACCGCCCTGGCCGAGATCACCGCCACCCTCGTCTCCCCCACCACCGCCACCGCCGTAGTCCTCACCATCACCGCCGCCCCACTAGTTGCCTACGGCATCAACCCCCGCCGCCGCCCCGCCCTCCTCCTGGCCGCCCTCTTCCTGATCATCGCCAACACCGCCTTCATGCTCGGCGCCGACACCACCACCCTCGAGTGGTACACCGTCCCACCCGCCCTCGTCCTCCTAGCCGCCGGATTCCTTGCCTACCGCAACCAGTCCACCTGGATCTCCCTAGCCCCCTGCCTCCTCATCGGCCTACTCCCTTCCACCCTCGTCCCAGCCGACAACTGGCTCCGCACAACCCTCGTAGTAGCCGCCGCCCTCGCCATCGTCCTGATCGCCACCCGCCACTCCCTCCAAGCCCCCTTCCTCATCGGCGCCGCGGTCCTAGCCAAAACCGCCATCTGGCAATTCCTGGACCTGGCCCCCCAAATCCCCCGCTGGATCACCCTCGCCACCGCCGGCCTACTCCTCCTCCTGGTAGGCGCCACCTACGAACGCCGCCTAACCCAAGCCAAACAAGCCACCCGCTGGATAGCCTCCCTCCGCTGAAATCAAGTACTCGTCCCACTGCACGACACTCGGCGATCGGTCACAGCGTCGCCAATTGGCGGATACTGAAATCTCAGACGAACGCGCGTCGCCGGGGGAACAATGTCTGGGGAGCTCTACTCGCCATCCGAGGCCAAGTCATTGGTCCGTGATGTCATCGCGCTTCGGAGAAGCTGGGAGCTCGAGCGAGGCAGGCTGACTGCGGACCGCGCCTGCGGACTGCGCATGCTTTCGCCGCCAGGCAGACATGGCTAACGTACCTTCCTTGCCTATTTGCATTAGCGCATAATGACCTCAAGTGATGGATCGGGGACGGAGACGAGTGGCTGAGCTGAGCCGGGGATGGGAACCGCCCAGCGCGCTGGTGCTGACTCATGCGCTTGAAAAACTGCGGGCCCGTGACGGCCTTTCGCTCGTCAAGATGGGAGACGACAGAGGGCAGGCAGGGCCTCTGCTCGAGCTCCACGCCACCCAGCGATTTGCCAGCGTTCACCGGGTCGAACTGGCCGACGCAGCCGTGGGCGTGGTGAAGCAATGCGTCCTCGAAACGATCGACGGGACTCATCGGATCGTCGCAGACGCGACGCTCGCCCTTGGCCTGTTCGTCGACCAGTACGCGCGTTCCGGCATCCACGCAAAGGTTGTCAAAGCCCTGGCGGCCGATTCCCTCGGAGTGCGGCGGGCTGCCCTTCTCTCCAACTGGCCGCAACTGCACGCGGCCCTCGGCCTGGACGCCGACACGCCGCCAAGCGACCGAACGCTTCGTGGTACGACGGAGCACGACGTACTACGCGAACTCGCCCGCCAGTTGATCCGATGGGAAGTCAGCTCGGTCGGAGTGAGGAACTTCGTCAAACCTGAAGCCGGCGCACCATCACAGACCAACAGCCGGCCGAAGGGCCGGATCATCGTCGTCGGTGGCGCGGTCATGGATGCGACGTTCCGCACGAAAGACCTACCGCAGAACGAAACCTCCTCCGAGGCCTACAGCTTCGATCTCTCGCCCGGCGGCAAAGGCTTGTCGCAGGCCGTCGCGGCGGCTCGATTGGGACTCGACGTCTCGCTGATCGCCGCGATCGCCGACGATCGATTCGGTCACGAGATCATCAACTACCTCCATGACGAGGGCGTCAATACATCTCTGCTGAAGCTCATTCCGCGGGCGCGGACACCTTTCACCGGCATCATCGAAAAAGAGCTCGGAGACAGCGTCGCCGTCAATTGGCGCAATCAGATGGAAGTCCATCTCGGCACCAGCGACATCGAGGACGTCTCGCACAAGCTGGTCGACTGCGATGCGGTCCTGGTGACCTTCGAGATTCCTGTCGAGACGATGCAGCGGACGCTTGCGCTGGCGCACACGGCCGGCCAGCACCGTCCACTGGTGATCGTCACACCGGGCCAGCCGTATGCCGATGACGGGATCTCCGCGCAATCACTGGCACAAATCGACTACATGGTGGCGCACGCCTGGGAACTAGGACGCTTCGCGCCACCGGGTCAGGCGTACTTCGATCCAGACCCGGTGGCGCGCCACCTGCTTGCCTACGGAGTGGAAACTCTGTGCGTGCCCTCGAGCGGCGGATGCACGATCTATTCCAGCACCAAGCTGGAGACCTTCACAGTTCCCAGCTTCCCGTCGATCTACAAAGAGTCGTCCGCGGCACGCGACGCGTTCTGCGCGGCCCTGGCAGCCCAACTGATCGACCACGATCGCGCCTTCACCGAAGAACAAGCCTTGTGGGCCACCGCCGCAATGGCCTGCGCAACCGCAGACTTCCCGCTCTCGAACTCGATGCCTACCCGTCAGCGGGTCGAAGCGCTCTTGGGTCGCTCCCGCTTCGCGGTGTCCCCCCAGCCGGCCAAGACAGCGGGTCGTCCTTGATCCCTCAGCGATACAGCCTTCGCTGCCGATCCGGCGATACGTACTCGGTCGAACCCTTGATGCGGTTGAAGAAGATCATGGAGTCCATCAGGTTGACCGAGCTGACCTCGAAACGCCTGCGATAGGTGCTCTGCAGTAGCGCCACGTTCGTCGTGCCGAATCGTGTGCGTAACTGGCGC
Organism: Kribbella sp. NPDC051586; assembly: GCF_044453965.1. Taxonomy (NCBI): domain Bacteria; kingdom Bacillati; phylum Actinomycetota; class Actinomycetes; order Propionibacteriales; family Kribbellaceae; genus Kribbella; species Kribbella sp. NPDC051586. The sequence goes on from NZ_JBITDF010000002.1 coordinate 270,493, forward strand.
GGAGTGACATAGCCTCCGTCGAAGTACATGTACGGCCTGGCCTTGATCGTCATCCAACGATGCCAGTTGGCCGCCAGGTAACTCGTGCCGGTAAATCCCAGATTGGGATCCACTGCCGTCGACAGAAGCTGCACCTCAGGCGACGTCTTCCGAATGTGATTACGCACCCGCGACAACAGGTAGGAGATCGCGTTCGGCGGCGCCGAATTGAACGAGTAGACCCGGGAAATATCCCGCACAGCTTCCATCGGCACATCGAACTGCTTGGTGATCTGCTTACCTACGCGCATCCACTCCAAGGGCGACACACTGCAGAGTGTGACCGGCCGTCCTGCGCTGTCGACCAGGGCGTAATTGACCGCGCCGGCTCGGGAATTTCGCAGGTAGTGCAGGCGGTCGAAGATCTCCGCCGACGCCGATTTCTCACCGGCAACGAACGTCACCTCGTCGAGTTCGAGGTCCTCAGTGGGCACCCAGTGCCGAACATTTTCCTGATCCTTCAACAACTGCCGGGCGCTTCGCCGTAGCTCCGCATCCACCTGGCGTCGGGTCAGCACGCCTGCGGAGCCTGCCACCCGTGGCAGGTGCAAGAGTGTGCGGACAATCAGCGCGCGGGAGTCGAAGTCGTCAGCAACTTCGCCTGCCCGCTTCGAGACTCGGTCTACCAGGTCCAAGAAATCCTGCCGATGTGTCCGGCAGGCCTCCAACGGGATGCGACCATTCGCCGAGGGCAGGTCGCCTTCGACCTCCAGCAAGGTCAGCTGATCCTCCAAGCGGGTCGCGCTGACCTCTCGACAGCGGGAATCATCCGTCACGGAGGCTGGAGCACCCTCCATCGACCGCTCCCGAACAGCTGCCGTCCATGCCTCGGTGCTGCCAGGACGGGACTCCGTCACCGCAACACTTGGACACTCCATCACATCGCCAGTCACACACGCCGCCCATTCATCAGATACTCAACCGACGCTGCTGCCGCGGTACTGCTCGCGGCATGGGACGCCAGTTTGGCAAGCCCGTGCGATAGCGGCGCTCGAGCCTGCCGACAAGCTAGCGCCTCAAACCTGCGCCTCACAAACTTTGGCTAACGATCCTTCCGGCGTGTCGCCACAACTCGCCATCTGGCTGCCAATTGGCAACCGGGCGTCCCAAGTGGAACGCCCGTCCGCCAGGACGGCCGCCCGGCCCGGCCTAAGAGGCAACCTATTTCACAACTTGGCAACCCAATCGCTTCCAATATTCCAGATTGACACCCTTTTGACGGAGCTTCTACTGGAATAGACAGAAACACGAGCGGGGCACCGGCCAAATCTAACCCCATAGCCGGTGAAAGACAAAGGAAGTGAACCGAAGTAGAGAGGAAATCATCATGCCTCCCACACAAATCGTCGCAACCCTGGTAGCTCTCGCCGGCGCGGTTCTGGTCACGTCGCTGTGGAAGCAGCTGCTGACTCTGATTCTGGTAGGCGCAGTGCTTGTCTTCTTCTTCGGTGTCTACAACATCGCCACCGCACTGGCCCACTGATCCACCAGCCGGCCAACTTGATGCCCGTCCGAGATCCTCTCGGACGGGCATCATCACTTCTACGGCAGTAAACGACGATGCCCGCCCCGGGGTTCCCGGGGCGGGCGTCGTGTATCTGCCGCCTTGATGGCCGGAGTCAACTGGCCTGGCTGAACCACCTGGACATGCCGGTGGCGAGGACCTGGGTGCGGCACCAGACCGGGTCGTGTTTGAGTTCCCGGGCGGAGAGGTGGACGAGGGCCTTGTATTCGATTGCGAGGGCGGCGAGCGTGCTGTGGCGGTCACAGACGAAGGCTCTGTCGGCGAGGAGCTCGTACTGGTCGCAGGTCAGGTCGATGACCCAGCGGTCCGGGCAGGCCGGGTGGCCGATCTCGATCCAGCAGTGGAACTGCAGCGTTTGATTGCCGACCAGGATGTCCCCGACGCAGTACCGCGACCGTGCGCGCAACAGCAGAGGCAGTTCGTGCAGCAGCCACGCCGAGCTGACGCCGCACTGGCCCGTCGAGGCAGGTAGCCCTGGGCCCTGCACGAAGTCGGGGTGAATCGTGGATTCGGACCACTCTTCGGAGAGGGCGGCCCGGTATGCGTAGAGCCGACGACGAAGGCGCGCAGAGAACCAGGTGTCGGGCTGTGAAGACGGCAGCACTGCCAAGGCAGAGTTTGACATGGTGGTGCCCCCCCCAATCCCATGCTTCGAACCACTCACTCGGCATTGTGAGCGCTGCTGGATTCCGTGCGCAAGGTCAATATTGCAAGGGGATTGGGGTTGCTGTGTGCAAGGGGTTGGGGATGGTGCCGGTTGTCGGGATGGGTGGGCGGGTGTCCAGGTCGGTGTAGCCGAGGGTCAGGCGGTAGCCGTTGAGGGGGTAGCGGGAGAAGGTTTTTGCAGTCAGGGCGGTGGCCGTTAGACGGTCGGTGTATTCGGGGTGGTTCTGGGTGTAGCGGTGTACCTCGGCTAGAGCGATACCCCAGAAGATGTCTTCTGGGATTAGGGATTTGGCGGACAGGGGGTTGAGGACGCCGAGGAGGAGGGCGTCTACGACGTACTGGCGGAGGATGGGCCAGGGTTTGCGTGGGAGTACTCGGGCATGGGAGTCGGGTTCGATGCCTCGGGCAACTATTGGGGTGGTGGAGACGTTGATGTCGTCGACCAGGTCCTTGATCACCAGGCGGGCGGGGACACCGGCGGGCGAGCAGATGACGGCGAGGTTTTCACCGTGGGGGTTGACGGTTATGCCGTAGTGGTGGAGGAGGTGGAGCAGGGGGCGGAGGAGGGTAGAGAGGAGGTGGGTGAGCCAGGTCTGGGGGTCGGTTCCGGAGCGGGAGATTAGTTCTTCTGCGAGTCCGGGATGTAAGACGGCGGCCAGGGGCCAGACGGTTTCGGCGTCGTGGAGGCGGGGGTCGACGGGGTCTCGCCAGATGACGCCGAGGGTTTCGGTCCATTGATACGGGATGCCGGCGTGGGTTGAGAGCTCTGGGTGAGGGACGGTGACGGAGGCGACTTCGCCCAGGAGTTCGGTGCCCAACTGTTGGAAGACGTCGTCGCGGGACCAGAGGCCGCGGAGCCACTGGGTGAGCATGGGGGCGGCCAGGGTGCAGTGCTCGGGGATGCCTCGGTAGACGCTGGTGTTGAGGATCTTCAGGGGGAGCTTTACCTGGTAGCGCGTCGGGTTGGAGATGTTGACCATGGTGCGGATCGACTGGGTGGGGAGGTAGTCGTCGGGGCCCTCCCCGAGTACGACGATTTCGCCGGTGGCTAGTTCGCGGGCCCATTGCGTGCGGATCACGTGGTCGAGTTGCCAGGGGTGGCATGGGAGCCAGACGTAGGCGTCGGGGTCGTCCAAGCGCCCTCGGAATGCTTCCACCGCCGCCGAGTCCAGTTCGCGGGCGATGACGGCGTGTTCCGAGAGGTCCGGCGTACCGCGGAACTCGGCCAGACCTCGGCGTACGGCGAGCCACACCAAGCGGATCGGCGTGCGGGCTTCAGGGGCGTAGCGCTCGCTGTCGGCAGCGGAGAAGCCCAGGCGGCCGTTGTTGGCTACCAGGAGCGGGTGGCCGGTCAGGTGGCCTTCGAGATGCGTGTGCGGGAGGTCGAGCAGTTCAGCAGGCGGCAGTGCGGTGGATGCCATGCGTACGTCGGCTGCCAGCGTGCTGGTGAGTTCGGCGACGTAGCCGGCGATGGTTGAGCCGTCCAAGCCCAGTACGTCGGAAGCCTCGACGAAGAACTGGATCGGGTCGGTGGCGACTTCGCTCTCGTCGTTGCCGAGGATCCCGGCGGTGGTACGGCGGATGGTGGCGGGGTCGACGCGCCAACTCCCGAAGCCGCCGCGGGTCGCGGCGAACGTGTACGAGATCGAGCCGAAGTCGAGTCTGTAGTCGTCTGATGCGGAGGCGACGGGTTCGAGTAGGCCTTCGGTGGAGAACTGGGAGAGTAGTTTGGCCAGCAGTTCCGAGGAGCAGTGGGTCCAGAGGTCGTTCATCCGGGGATCGCGAACGTGGTGAAGGCGGTCGACTTCGGTAGGCGGAAGACCTCACGGCCGGCCACGCTGTTGAGGATGGTGGCGTTGCGGATGGCGCCGATGCCCAAGTCGGGGGCTGCGACACCGTGCGAGTGCAGGTCGGCATTGGCGACGAAGAGGCGGCCAGACAGAGCGTCGGACGATGAGACGCTGTGGTCTCGGTTGATGATCCAGCGTCCGGCGGCGTCGTGCTGGATCTGGGGCTGTAGGGACTCCATGAACGGCAGAGGCCGGTTGCGGTAGCCAGTGGCGGCTACGACTGCGCCGGTGGTGTGCTGGAAGGTCTTGCCGCTGTCGGCGTGCAGCATGGTCAGCTCTAGACCGTCCGCGCGAGCAACCGCGGCTACAACGCCGACGCCGACCTGCAGCTCGGCGGGCGCAGCACTCAGGTCTCGCGCGTAGAGGACGTCATGGATGTCCTCCAGAGTCTCCGACGAGATGCCCTTGTAGTGCCTCCACTGGTCTTTCACCAGCTTGTCGCGCACAGGCTCGTCCAGTGCGTGGAAGTAGTCCACGTACGACGGCGTGGTCATCTCCAGCACGAGCTTCGAGTAGTCCAGCGGCGTGAACGCCCCGGTACGAGTCAGCCACGACACTGCCGGACCGTCGGCGCGCAGCAGGTCCAAGAAGCACTCAGCGCCGGACTGCCCCGAGCCGACAACGGTCACGTGGCCGAACGCCAGAAGATCTGGGCGACGGAAGAGGTAGTCCCCTGAGTGCAGGAAGCGCTCCGAAGGCAGCCCGGACAAAGCCGCCGGCACAAACGGCTCAGTGCCGACCCCGACCACCAGATGCCGAGCCTCGAAGTGCTCCACAGACTCCCCGCGCTCGACGGTCAACGAGAACGCCGCCCCGTCCCAGACCACGTCGCGCACGTGGTGACCGAAGTGCAGTGAGTCCAGCTGCGCTGCACACCACCGCAGGTACGTCTCGTACTCGCGCCGCGTCGGGTGGAACTTCTCCCGTACGTAGAACTGGTAGAGCCGGTCAGTCGCACGAAGGAACGACAGAAACGACAGGTGGTGCGCCGGCTCGACCAACGACACCAGGTCAGCCAGGAACGACACCTGCAGCATCGCGTCCTCGAACATCAGCCCGCGGTGCCAGGTGAACTCCGGCCTGCTGTCCAGCACCGCAACGTCGAGGTCGTCCACCTCGGAGGCCAGTGCGGCGAGTCCGAGATTGAACGGCCCACAGCCGATCGCGATCACGTCGTACATGTCATGCCTCCAGATACGGCCCGGCTGCGGACCATCAGTGCTGCGGTCTTGTCGGGCAGCTGTAGCTCCCCCTGCTGAACGAATCCCGCCGCGACGAACGCGCGTACGGACGGCGTGTTCTGTACGTCGGGCTCGGCCACGACTCGCCCACACGCTGGATCGGCACGCAGCAACGCGTCGGCAATCGCTCGGATCAGTCCACGCCCGAGCCCGCGACCGATTCGGGTGACGTCGCCGATGGCGAGGTGGACGCCCCAGTCGTGCTCGTCACTCACGTAGTACTCCGCCAGGTGGTCGTGCCGCACGCGGTACAGCTCGACGTACCCGAACTCCTCCGCGTCGGCGGACGCGACACACGGGATCGAGTGCTCCCCCGAGGCCTGTCGAGTGATCTCCTGGGCCCAGCGCTCGACGGACCAGTCCTGGTGCCACCACCGCTGGATGTGCGGCTGTGCCATCCACAGTGCGATCCGGGGAGCGTCGGAGGGGTCGGCCGGTCGTAGGTCGAAGCCGTTGTCCAGGTGGAGCATCGGCCGGATGTCGCACCTCACCGGAGCCGCAACGGGTTCGGTACGTCGAGATAAACCGACTGTGCGTCCAGCGGGGCGACCACTTCGTCGATACCGCGTAGCCGGGTCATCATGTTCGCCTTGCACGGCAGCGTGTCCGCCTCGAGCCATCGCCGCGCCAGCCGATCCCCAGAGGGTCCGGCAGCCTTCAGCAACGGCAGTGCGTGGGTCAGCCGATCCCGCACGACACCGAGTTGCTCAGCCTCGTCCGCGATCCCATCGGCCGCCAGGCACCCCACGACAGCCAGCGCCTGGTTGTGCAGCAGGTAGTAGGTCAGTCGATCGTCGACAATCGGATCGTCAACTACCGCCAGTGTCGAGTCACGCAGTCCGGTCACCGCCAACAGACCACGCAGGTACGACGACGCGAGGTAGTACCCCTGGTTGTCGCGATACGCACCGCCCCTGATCCGCCCGGCCCCGTCCAGCCGCACCAGAGTGTTCTGCTGATGCGCCTCCAGCCCGATGCCCGTCTCGGCGTACAGGTGCAGCATCGGAACCAGCACGTTGTCGATGTACTCCGCCACCCAGCCGGCCGGGTCCTCCGCGGCGTACACACTCAGCCGACTGATGCCGCCGGGACGCGGCGCGACGAGACCCGCCAGACACGCATAGCTGTTGACGTCTGCCGGCACCTCTCGCACAGCAACGTCAAGACCGGTCAGTGTCGGCCCGCCTTCGTCAAGAGCGACCCAGGCCGGGTCCCTGACGATGCTGAACCGCGGATGCGCGGTCGCCGTACCCGCGTTGTACGCCGCGTCGAGCAGCCGATTGATCTCCAGCCCACGCCGCAGCTCGGTCGGCGTCGACTCGCGCCGCGAGTTGGTGATCCGCAGACCGAGCGACAGCTTGAGCATCACCGGTAGGTCCGGGTGGAAGACGGTCCGCAGCGAAGACGTCGGATACCACTGCGCGCCCTGCGGCCCCAGCGCCTTGACGCGCCCCGACGCGATCAACGAGGCGACCCGCGGTCGCGAGAGCACAGACGCGGCCTGCCACGGATGAGCCGGGATCAGCACCCGACCAGACGACGGGGTGATACCAGCCAGCGCACCCATCAGCTGCACAGCGTCCAGTCCCTGCAGCGAGGGCGCGCCGGCCACCTGGTCCGACGACACCAGCTCGGCATCGGCTTCGAACCAGTGCACTGCGAAACGGCCACCGAGCTCCGGCGAGTACGCCGTCAGCTCCGCGCCGCTCAGTCCGTCCCGGCTCTTCGGCGCCGGGTGATTCAGATGCCCGAACAGCAACGCCTGCTCGAACTCCAGGAAGCGCCCAGGTCCACGCTCTCCATCAGCCTCGTCCACAAACCGTGCGACGTTGCGGACCGATTCCGCCGTACGCGCCGCCAGGTCATCGATCTCCGCCGGGTCGGCGTCCACGGACAACAGCCGCACCAGGTCCTCGGGCACAGCCGGTACGCCGTCCACCAGCACGTCGGTGAACTGGTGCAAACCTGTCCGCGACGCATGTGCCACCCGCGCGGTGATCGTCGCCCCACCCACGGACAACGTCAGCGGCCCGAGCGCAACTGGTACGGACGACTCGCGGGTGTAGCACCTCAGGATCGCGTTCAAGTGCGCTGCAACAGCAATGCTCACGCCGCTCCTTCACCGGTCAGAACGTCGAGCCGGGTGGCCACGACCTGGTCGAGCAGGTCCTCGATGTCCGTCGCGGTGGCGTTCGGGTTCAGCAGCGTCAACTTCAACGCGACCGCTGCCGGTCGGCCGCCGCGGGCCGGGAGCTTGGTCCGGCCGATCAGCACCCGTCCGGACGTCAGCAACCGGCGCCGGACCTCGCCCTGGAGGGCGTCCACGGTGGCTGCCTCCAGGCCCTGCCCGGCGACCCGGAACAACACCGTGGTCAGGGTCACCGGCGCCAGCAACTCAAGGTTGCTGTCGGCAACGACCCGGGCCGCGGCGGCATGCGCGAGCTCGTGGCAGGTGTCGAGCATTGTGCCCAGTCCGGAGCGCCCGTATGCCGTCAGCGTGGTGGCAACCTTGACCGCATCCGGACGGCGGGTGGTCTGCAGGCTGCGCCCGAGCAGGCCGTCCAGCCCGGAGTCGATGTCGTCGGCCGGGTTCAGGTAGTCCACCGACCGGTCGAACGCGGAGAACCGGGTCCGGTCGGCCACCAGCAGCACGCTGGTCGCGGCCGGTTGCCAGCCGATCTTGTGCAGGTCGAGCGTCACCGAGTCCGCCAACGGCAGCCCGGCGAGCAGCGGAGCGAGTCGCTCGGAGAACAGCGCGCCGAACCCGTACGCCGCATCCACGTGCATCCAGACCCCGTGTGCACGGGCCAACGCGGCGATGTCCGCGATCGGGTCGATCGATCCGAAGTCCGTCGTACCGGCCGTCGCGACCACGGCGACCGGCGTACGACCGGGCTTGGCGAGCTCGTCGCGCAGTACGTCGGTCCGCATCCGGAAGTTGTCGTCGGACGGAATCGTGATCGCGGCCGACTCACCGAGCCCGAGGGCGGCGCAGGCTCGCTGGACGGAGAAGTGGGCCAGCTCGGAGCAGAACACGACCGGCCGGTCGAGGCCATGCAGACCGTTCCGCCGTACGTCGACTCCCGTGGCGGCGGCCGCGCTGTCACGGGCGATCAGCACCGCGAGCAGGTTCGAGATCGAGCCGCCCGGCGTCAGTACGCCGTCCGCCTCCGGACCGAATCCGGCCAGGCCGGCCAGCGCCTTCACGACCCACTGCTCGATCGCGAGCGTCGCCGGGCCGGAGTCGTACGTGTCCATCGAGGCGTTCGACGCCGACGCCAGCGCATCCGCGTCGACCGCGACCTGGAGCACCGGCGGCTGCAGGTGGGCCGCCGCGTGCGGGTGGCTCAGGTCGATGCCGTTCTGGTCGAGCAGGCCCGCGATCAGGTCGAGCGCCGCCGACTCCCCCACCCCGGTCGACGGGACGCGCGGCTCACCCAGCACCTCGGCAGCGCGCCGCAATACCACTCCCGGCGAGCCGTGCGGCAACGGTCCACGCTCCCGATCCGCTACCGTCGAGGCCAGCGGCCACCGGCCGGTGAACGGATCGCGGACGGGTGTTGGCAGCGCGGTCAGACGCGCGGGCTGCGACATCCAGATCTCCCGGGAAGTTGTCGAGTAAGGCAACCCTTACTAAGGCAGGCCTAACTTTTGCCCGCCTCACCGACCGTGTCAACTCAACCACCCAAGACGTGAACATCCTCACGGGGCCGGGCGTGCCAGCCAATGCGGCCCGGCGCTCCAGCCGAGCAGCCGACGGCCACCGCGAGCCGTCCGGCCCTCCGCGTTGAAGCGGTCCCCAGCAGCCAGGTGCCGCAGACCCGCAACAGCCGGCGCGAACCGCGGTCCCAGTACGCCGGACCGCTCCCCCAGCTTCTCCAGCACCTCGCCTTGTGCGGCCTCGTCGCAGAAGCTCAGGTAGAAGATCGCCTGCCGCCACGCGTACGCCGTGTTCTTGATCCCCTGCAGCTCACTGATCCAGGTCGGCGGCGGCTGAGTCTGGCGTTGCACCGCCCAGGCGAACGCACGATCGGACAGGTCGGGCGCGACCTCCCGCAGCCAGTCCGTCAGCTGTAGCGCGTCGACCAGGACAGCCAGGTTGTGGGTGGTCAGGATCTGGCTCTGCTCCAGCACGGTGCCGTTCTGAGCGACGGATCCGCCGCTGCTCTGCGCGCTCCGTGCCTCACGAGCGCGCCGGCCGCACACCTCCGCGAAGTCGTCCGCGGTCGCCTTGCCCCATCGCAGGTACCGGCGCTGCTCCAGAGCAGGCCACGCGGCAGGCAGGGCGTAGTACTGCGCGTACAGCGTCCCTGACAGCACTCGACTCGTCACGGCAGCCGCAGCACGCCACTTCTGGGTGAACGTCCCCATGAAGATGTCAGCCGCGACCTCCTCGACCAGAGGCACCTTCAGGTCTGCCTGCGAGGCCAGCGCGCCGAGCTCCCGTACGAGCGGATTCGGCAGGATCGTCTGCGGGAACGCAGTCAGAGCCAACATCGTCGTCTCGCGCAGCGACTGGGCCGCGGCCCGCGTCGCCTGCGCGCGCTGATCGCGGTACGGCGTCACCGCAGAGGTCCACGGAAGCTCGTCGAAGCGCACCTGGTGCTCGAGGTTGAGCAGCAGCAGGCTCCGCCGACGACGAAAGGCCGCGTAGGTCTGGGCGTAAACGCCGGCCAGCGACGGGTCCTCGATATTCGCGGCGAGCAACTGGGACGTGATCTGCGGCAGTACCCGGGCGAGGACCTCGCCCGAGCTGATGACGCCGCGATCGACCAGCTCGCCGATCGGCGCCTCGAGCGCGCGCGCCGCCTTCGCGAGCAGGTGGGACGGCATCTCCGAGCCGGCCGCCGCCGGAACCTCCTCACCGGTCACCTCGCCCGCGATCGCGTCGAGCGTCGGCAGCCCGCCGTCGTCCGGGAAACGGTCCATGCGGCAGCTCAACACGTGCGCCAGGGTCGCGTACGTCGGCTGCGCGGCGACCACACTCTGCGTCGTCCGCAGCGCCGCGCGGACCTCCGAACCGGGCGCACCGTGCGCCTGGATCGTGTTGGCCAGCGCACGGCGGATCCAGCCGACCTCGCGACCGCTCAGCGCCGAACTGTCTGACGGACACCGCTCGAGCGCCGCCTGCAGCCGGGCAAAGTTGCTCTTCGGCTGCCGCTGGGACAACTGATGGACCTCAGCGGCGGCGCGGAACTCGTCCAGCCATTGCTGACGCCGCTCCACCCAGTCGTCCGGCCAGACCCGGCAAGGCCACCCACCGGCAACCGCGCCGTCGGCGGTCAGCTCAGGCAGCTCGTCGTCGACCGTGTCGCACCACAGCGCCACCAGACGGTCGTAGAGCGGGTTCCAGACCCGCAGAGTCTCCAGCATGGCGGCGATCCGGGGCCGCACCGTTGCCTGCCGCAACGTACTGCGAACCTCACCGACCGGCTGCAGCCGCACCACCGCACCGGACGGAGCCGACGACGGGCTGAACGTCGGCGTGAACCGGAGCCGGTGCATCAGCGGACGCAGCTCCGACGTGAGGTCGAGCGCCGCGGCGTACTGCTCGTGCTCGAGCAGCCAGGCGACGACCAGCAGCGCCGACTCTTCCGGGACGTCGATCCGGTAGTTGCCGGTCCGTAGAGCCTGGCCGAGCTCAGCGAGCCCGTCGTCGCCGAGGAACCACAGGTTGAGCCGCTCCCGGTCGGTCTCCCCCGGAGCGTCCTCGGGCAGTCGTGCGAGCTCGTCCTCGCGCAGCGGCGCCTCCGCCAGATACCGCCCGGTCGCGAACCCGCCGTGCGCCACCTCGAGCGTCACCCAGGCGGGCGTGTCCGCGACCGGGGTCCGCGATCCGATCGCGAGTCGCCCCGAGGCCATGCCGTCCAGCACGTTGCGCCACGTGTCGACCCGGGCGGCCGCACGTCGCCGTACCGCGAGGTCGTCGGCGGTCAGCGCACGCTCGAGGGCCCGCTCCAGCCGACCCATCGCGTAGCCGGCCGAGGCCGTCGCCCGTGCTTCGTCCGACATAGGCCCCCCCGTTTCCATGCCCGGTCATACAGAGACATGGAGGCAGGACTCGAACCTGCGCCCTCCCGGTAAGCAGCCGGGCGATCTACCCCTGATCTACTCCATGCAGTCACCTACAGCCTAGCGACCGTACGGTGCTCTGGTGAGGATGAATGTGGCGATGTTGAGGTGGGTGATGGTGTCGGCGTCGCGGATGACGTGGAGTTTTTCGCCGGCCAGGTAGCCGTCTCGGCCCAGGTAGAGGTCGGGGGCGAGCGGGGAGAGGCGGGTGGTGAGGCCGCCGGTGAGTTGGAGGATGCCGGCTGAGACGGAGATCGTCAGCGGCGTGTTGCCCCAGTACCAGTGGCCGAGCAGGTCGGTGCCTTGGGCAAGCGTCGGCTCGGGGACCCACTCCTGGGTGACGGGCGGCTCGTAGGCCGTCAGTGTGCGGATCAGGTCAGGGGCCAGAGAGGCGACCCGACCGTACGTCGCGTTGCCGAGGGTGACGGCGCCGACGCGGCGTACCCGGTCGACGAACAGGCCCGCGAGGAAACCGGGCATCGAACCGGTGTGGCCGATCAGGAGGTGCGGGTCGTCCGCGATCAGCCGGAGCCCGAGGCCGTACGACGCGGTCAGCCCCTCGCGCGGATCCGAGGCCACCGGCGCCGCCATCTCCTCGACCGTCTCCCGGCTCAGCACCTCGTGCACCGGATCGATCCAGAACGTCGCGTACCGGGCCAGGTCCTCGATCGTGCTCCACAACTGCCCGGCCGGCGCCATCGCACCGGAGTCGTACGACGGCTCCGGCACGAGCTGGCCGCTGAACGGGTGCACCGAGAACCCCTCAGCAGAAGGGCCTGACGGGAAGTACGTCGTACGCCGCATCTCGAGCGGATCGAGGATCCGCCTCTGCGCCAGCTCCAGCCACGACGATCCGCGCAGCCGGGCGACGATCTCGCCGAGCAGGCCGTACCCGAGGTTGGAGTAGTGGTGCCGCCGATCCGCGGGGCCGACCGCGTGCGAGTCGTCCATCGCGGCGGTCAACTCGTCGAAGGTGACGCCCGGATTCCGCTCCCACCAAGGGCCTTCAGGCTCAGCGTTCATCCCGCCGCCGTGGGCGAGCAGGTGCCGGATCGTCCGGTCCCCGAACGCGATCCCCGGCAGATGCTTGCCCACAGCATCGTTCAGTGACAGCAGCCCGTCATCACGGCACTGCATCACCAGGATCGCCGTCAACGTCTTGGTGATCGACCCGACCCGATACTGCACATCCACTCCGGGCAGCCCACCGTCCGCCGTCGCGAACCGCCCCCGGACCCCCGTCCACACCAACTCCCCGTCCCGAACCACCCCCGCATTGACCGAAGGCAACCGCGACTCCCCCTGAGCCCCCGCAACCTCAGCAAACAGAGCAGCAGCAGTATCAGGACGCACAGAAGTCACCCAACACCTCCACAACAAACAGACCCACAACGTCCTGACATACTAGATGTCCGCGCGGCGGCCAGCAGGACACCCTCAGCTCACGCCTTCTCCACCACCACCTCTTCCACGCCCCGGCATCATCGAGTCTGCGTTCGAGGAACTCCGTCGGGCGGAGATTCGCGACCACGACCCGATAGTCGCGAACCGGAAAGAGCAGTTGCCTCATGCAGCAGCCGATCCGATCCGGTGGGTAACGAGTCCTCCGGGCTATCTTTGAGGGTATCCAGAACCGGCGCGGCGGCCGCTTTTCGGTAAGAAGTTCGCGCTCAGTGGCAATTATGTTCCGGTAGGCTGCTGCGGCCCGCCGGCCAAATACAGCCAAACCTCCGGCCGACCACCGCAGCCAGCCATCACTCTGTAATCCTTCTCCCGCGAGCAGGGTGCCGTCGGTAGCGGCGGCGAGCCGCATGTACGGCAGCACCATCACCACCTGCCGGTACAAGCCCAGCGCCGGCGGCCCGGTGGGGTCGATCTGCGTCTATGACACGCTGGCCGCACGCGAGAAATTTCCGCCCGATCATTGGAGCCCGGCCACCACTCTTCTTCAATCTGTTCTCAGAAGGCTCAGTCAAGACTTCTGAACAGTCTCCTTTGTTAACTTCTCTTGTTCTTGTTTTTTCTTTCCCTTGCCTTCTACTCGAAGGCTTCTGGGGAGGGGCAGGAGCAGATTAGGTTGCGGTCGCCGTAGGCGCCGTCGATTCGGCGGACCGGGGGCCAGTACTTCGAGGCGCGGTCGACGGAGCGGGGGAAGGCGGCGTCTTCGCGGGTGTAGGCGTGTTCCCACTTGTCGTTGATGACGGATTCGGCGGTGTGGGGCGCGTTCACCAGCGGGTTGTCGGCGGCGGGCCATTCGCCGGCGGCGACGCGGTCGATCTCGTGGCGGATGGCGATCATCGCGTCGCAGAAGCGGTCGAGTTCGCCCAGGTCCTCGGACTCCGTCGGCTCGACCATCAGCGTGCCCGCGACCGGGAACGACATCGTCGGCGCGTGGAAGCCGTAGTCGATCAGCCGCTTGGCGACGTCGTCGACCGAGATCCCGGTCTCCTTCGTCATCGGCCGCAGATCGAGGATGCACTCGTGCGCGACCAGACCGTTCTCCCCCGTGTACAGCACCGGGAACGCGCCCTCGAGCCGCTTCGCCACGTAGTTCGCGCTCAGTACGGCGGTCTTGGTCGCCTCGGTCAGTCCGGAGGCGCCCATCATCCGGATGTACGCCCACGAGATCGCCAGTACGCCCGCGGACCCGAACGGCGCCGCGCTGATCGGCCCGACACCCGACTCGGGGCCGGCCTGATCGAGCAGCGGGTGGTTCGGCAGGTACGGCGCCAGGTGCGCGGCGACCGCGACCGGGCCGACCCCCGGACCGCCACCGCCGTGCGGGATGCAGAACGTCTTGTGCAGGTTCAGGTGGCTGACGTCGCCGCCGAATTCACCCGGCTTGGCCAGCCCGAGCAGGGCGTTCAGGTTCGCGCCGTCGACGTACACCTGCCCGCCGTGCTCGTGGACGATCGAGCAGACCTCGCGCACGCTCTCCTCGTAGACACCGTGCGTCGACGGGTACGTGATCATGATCGCCGCGAGCCGCGCGGCGTGCTCGGAGGCCTTGGCACGCAGGTCGTCGAGGTCGATCGTGCCGTCGTCGTTGCCCTTGACAACAACCACCTTCATGCCGGCCATCACCGCGGAGGCGGCGTTGGTGCCGTGTGCCGAGGCCGGGATCAGGCAGACGTTCCGGTCCTGGTCGCCGCGCCCGTGGTGGTACCCGCGGATCGCGAGCAGACCGGCGAGCTCACCCTGCGAGCCGGCGTTCGGCTGGATCGAGACCTTCGCGTAGCCGGTGACCTCCGCCAGCCAGCGCTCCAGCTGACCGATCAGCGTCACGTACCCGGCGGCGTCCTCGACCGGCGCGAACGGGTGCAGGTCGGCGAACTCCGGCCAGGTGACCGGCTCCATCTCGGTGGTCGCGTTCAGCTTCATCGTGCAGGACCCGAGCGGGATCATCCCGCGGTCGAGCGCGTAGTCCTTGTCGGACAGCTTGCGCAGGTACCGCAGCATCGCCGTCTCGGACCGGTGCGTGTTGAAGACCGGGTGCGTCAGGTACTCCGTCGTCCGCGGTACCGCGATGTCGGAAGCGGTCAGCCCGTCGTCGTACTGCGCACCGAAGGACTGGCAGACCCGCGTCAGCGTGGCGACGTCGGTCTTCTCGTCGCAGGAGACGCCGACGTGGTCCGCGTCGACGAGCCGCAGCCAGATGCCGTTCTGCCGGGCGGCGTCGACCACGTCGGCGGCCTGACCCGGCACGCGGGCGAGCACGGTGTCGAAGAAGTCGTCGTGCACGACCTCGACCCCACCCGCGCGCAGCGACGCGGCCAGCTTGCCGGCGTAGTGGTGCACGCGCTCGGCGATCACACGAAGGCCGTCCGGCCCGTGGTAGACGGCGTACATCGACGCGACCACGGCCAGCAGGACCTGCGCCGTGCAGATGTTGGAGGTCGCCTTCTCGCGGCGGATGTGCTGCTCGCGGGTCTGCAGCGCCAGCCGGTACGCCGGGGAGCCGTCCGCGTCGACCGAAACGCCGACGAGGCGACCGGGTAACGACCGCTCGAGGCCGGACCGCACGGACATGAAGCCGGCGTGCGGGCCGCCGTAGAACAGCGGTACGCCGAAGCGCTGCGACGAGCCGATGACGATGTCGGCGCCGGCCTCACCCGGTGCCTCGAGCAACGTCAGCGCGAGCAGATCGGAGGCCACGGCAACCAACGTGTCGCGCCCGTGCGCTGCCTCGATCAGCGGCTTGAGGTCGCGGACGGCGCCGTTGGAGCCCGGGTACTGCACGAGGAGACCGAAGAAGTCGCCCTCCGGCAGGCCCTCAGTAGTGTCGGCGACGACGACCTCGATGCCGAGCGCCTCGGCCCGGGTCTGTACAACGGCGATGGTCTGGGCGAAGCAGTCGGCGTCGACCAGGAAGCGGTCGGAAGTGCTCTTCTTGTTCGAGCGATGAGCCAGCGTCATCCCCTCGGCGGCCGCCGTGCCCTCGTCGAGCAGCGACGCGTTCGCGGTCGGCAGACCGGTCAGGTCGGACACGACCGTCTGGAAGTTCAGCAGCGCCTCGAGGCGGCCCTGGGAGATCTCCGGCTGGTACGGCGTGTACGCGGTGTACCAGGCCGGGTTCTCGACCAGGCGGCGGACGATGACGGAGGGCGTGAAGGTGCCGTAGTACCCCTGGCCGATCATCGAGGTGGCGACGTTGTTGCGGGCCGCGAGCTGGCGGAGCTCGGTCAGCGCGTCGACCTCCGACGCGGGCTCAGGCAGCCGGAGCGGCTCGGCCGACCGGATCGAGTCCGGTACGGCGGCATCGACCAGCGCGTCGACGTCGGCGTACCCGAGAAGCTGCACCATGCGCGCGACCTCGTCCGGGCGTGGCCCGATGTGGCGGTCGGCGAAGATTGCGGACAGTTCGGTCATCAGAGGCTCCGTTGCTGGCTGTGCTTCGTAGCCTCCCCCTCTGTCACGCCACTGACCGCGCTCCAGAGTCGCCTGTGGCACTCGGTCCATGGGCCTGAGAGGTTCCGGGGAGGAATTGCCCCTTCGGCGCCCGATGACACGGGTCTCTCCCGAGTGCTGTGTACGGCTGAAACGAGGCTACCAGGAATCCTCGAACAGTTCGGGCAGCAGCCGGCGGGCGACCGGCCGCGCGGCGTCGACCTGCTCCGCGGTGGCCGACTGCATCGGCCAGCGGACGCGGGTGCCGACGTCGGCCCAGTCACCGACCGCGGCGAGGAACTTGTCCAGCGCCGGGTTCGACAGGCCGATCGTCTGGAGTGGTACGACGTGAGCGGCGAAGAACTCCGCGATCCGCCGCTCGACGTCCAGATCGTGCGCGGTCCGTACGGCGCCGGTGGGCGACAGGGCGGCGACGTTCGAGTAGCTGCCGTGCGCACCGAGTGACGACATACTCGCCAGCAAGTGGCCGGGTACGAAGATCGCCAGCCCGGACCGAGTCGCCTCGTCGAACCAGGCCTTGTCCCCACCGGCAGTCTTCAACCCGATCAAACTCGGCACTGCCTCGGCCAGCTCGCACAGCTGCCGCGGCGCAACAGCCGTCTTCGCGTGCGGCGGGTTGTACAGGACGAGCGGCACCTCCCCTGCCACGTCTGCCACCCGTTGGAGGAAGGCCGGCACCTCACGCGCATTCAGCGGAAGCCAGTCCGGGACGATCACCTGGATCGCACCAGGCGCCAGCTTCGCCGCCCGCTCGACCCGCGACAGCTGGACCTGCGCCGACGGATGACTCGCGCCGATCTGGAACGGTTTGCTGGACCCCGCGAGCAAGGAGTTGATCCGGTCGAACTCGTCCTCGGTCAGCGTCTGGAACTCCCCCGCCGTCCCGTGCGCATACAGCCCGTCCAGCTCGCTGGCTTCGAGCACGGCGAGTTGGGACTCGAGACGGCCGAAGTCGATCGAGTCGTCCACGTTCAGGGGCAGCAACAAAGTCGCCCACACACCGCGGAGCGAGTCAGCAGTGAGTGGGCGCACAGGGGTAAATCTACGGGCAGAGCTAGGTCAGCCGGTCATCCGGGCGCGACGGCGGGCGGCGAGCTCGTCGCCGGCGTGGCCGTCGGAGTCCCCTTCGTCGTGACCGTCAGCACGCTCCGTGGGCAGCTCGGACAGCGAACCCTCGACCTCGCGCCAGACGCCGCCGAGCGCGATACCGAACACGCCCTGGCCGCCGGCCAGCAGATCGATCACCTCGTCGGGCGAGGAGCACATGTACACCGAAGCGCCGTCGCTCATCAGCGTGATCTGGGTCAGGTCGTCGAAGCCGCGCTTGCTGAGGTGCGCGATCGCGGTCCGGATCTGCTGCAGCGAGATCCCGGCGTCGAGCAGCCGCTTGATCACCTTCAGCAACAAGACATCACGGAAACCGTACAACCGCTGCGTCCCGGAGCCGGTCGCCGGGCGAACCGACGGCGAGACCAGACCGGTCCGTGCCCAGTAGTCGAGCTGCCGGTAGGTGATCCCGGCCGCGGCGCAGGCCGTCGGTCCCCGGAACCCGACGTCCTCCGGCATCGGCCGCAGGTCGTCGTCGAACAGCAGACCCTGGACGCCGGCGGTGGCCGTAGCAGCTGCCACAGCCTCGGCGTGCGCGTCGGACGTCGACTGCGCCGTCAGATCCGTGTCGCCGGTGCGTGTCACGCCTGAGCCTCCCTGGATACCGACTGGAACGAGCCATCTCCGTGGAGTGACAGCACCCCACGACTCCTTCACGGTAAGCCGCCGCCCCAACCGGGTCAACGACAACCGCATCGAGCCGGGAGCGTGTCGCGACCGCCGTACGAATCGTTACCAAGCCGCTCTTGTACCACCCGGGGCCAAAACTCCGGGCGTCAACTCTTGTCGAAGTCCTCCGGAGTCACCTGGTCGAGGAACTCCCGGAACCGCTCGACCTCCTCTTCCTCCACCACCTCGTCGGTGTCGTCGGTCTCACTCTCCGGAACCGGGATGCCGGCCTCGGCCAGGATCTCCTCGGCGCAGAACACCGGGGTGCCGGTGCGCAGCGCGAGCGCGATCGAGTCCGACGGGCGGGCAGAGATCTCGGTCTTGTCGTCGAAGACCAGGATGGCCTCGAACACACCGTCGTTCAGGTTCACGATCCGGACCTGGCTGAGCGTGTGCCCGAGCACCCGGATGGTCTCGGCGAACAGATCGTGGGTCAGCGGCCGGGGCGGCTCCATGCCCTGCTGGGCGAAAGCGATCGCACTTGCCTCAGCGGCACCGATCCAGATCGGCAGGTACCGCTCCCCGCCGACCTCTTTCAGCAGCACGATCGGCTGACTCGAGGGCATCTCCACCCGGACTCCGACCACGTCGACTTCGCGCACACCTTCAGCCTACTCCGCAGGGAAGCCCCGAGTAGGCCCGCGGGGTTGCCTATGGACGCGGCAGGCGGGATCGGACCAGCGCGGTATGCAGGCGGACGGTCAGGGCGGCCAGTTCCTCGGTCTGTTCGGTACGCCGAGGACCGGTGACCTGCTCGATCAGGCCGACCTCGCGATCGGCCGCCGTACGGAAAGCGCGCAGGTGCCGGGGCTCGAGGCCGTAGCCGGCCAGCTCCGCGGCGACCTGGGCGATGACGATCGCGTCGCCGCCGTAGTGGTTGCCGCTGGCCACCACCAGCCCGTGGCTCTCCAGCTCGGCGAGCAGCTCGGCCGGTACGCCGGCCGCGGCCCGCAGCTCGTCCCGGGTCAGCCGCAGCTCGGTGCCCGCGGCACCGAAGTCGTCCGCGACCGGCTGACCGGGGGTCTGCGGCAACGAGGCCGGCGCGACCGGTGGGCCGGCGGCGGCGGGACGCAGCCCGCGGTCGATCGCGCCGAGATGCTCCTTGATCACCTTCAGCGGCAGGTACTGGTCGCGTTGCGCGGCCAGCACGTACCTCAGCCGCTCGACGTCCGCGGGGCTGAACTTGCGGTACCCCGACGCGGTCCGGGCCGGGGTCACCAGCCCCTCGGCCTCGAGGAACCGGATCTTGGAGATCGTGACATCGGCGAACTCGGCCTGCAGCAGCTGCAGCACCTGGCCGATGCCGCGGCCGTCCGCAGGCCTGTCGGCGGTGGGATCAGGCTTGGCCACTGGCGTAGTACACCAGCCGGTACTTGCCGATCTGAACCTCGTCGCCGTTGTTCAGCTGGACCTCGTCGATCCGGTCGCGGTTCACGTAGGTGCCGTTGAGGCTGCCGACGTCGCGGACCTTCACGCCGTAGGAGTCGCGACGGAACTCCGCGTGCCGGCGGGACACGGTCACGTCGTCGAGGAAGATGTCGCTGTCCGGGTGGCGGCCGGCGGTGACCACGTCGACGTCGAGCAGGAAGCGGCTGCCCGCGTTCGGCCCGCGCTGGACGATCAGCAGGGCGGATCCGGCCGGCAGTGCGCCGACGGCGGCCTCGTCGTCGGCCGAGAGCGGCTCACCGGTCTGCTCCGGCTCCGGCTCCGCGCCGATCGGCGTCAGCATCGCGGTGTCGGTGACTCCCGGCGTCGGCTGAGGGGTCGCCGGGGCTGCCGCCGGGCGGTCCGCGCCAGGCAGCATCGCTCCGCACTGCGAGCAGAACCTGCTGCCCTCGGAGTTCTCGTGCCCGCACTGGTTGCAGAACGGCATGCTGTGATCCTCCCGATCGCCGGGTGTCCGGCGACGTTTTCGATAGACCCCGTATGAACAGTGTGACGTGCTGGAACAAGATGAGGGGACCTCAACCCTCGACCAGCAGTTGAGGTCCCAAAACCTATCAGTTCTGGTCGAGCTGTCCCTGATAGGCATCGGCATCCATCAGCGCCGCGACCTCGGCCGCGTCCTCGACCTCGATGTCCAGCAGCCAGCCCTCGCCGTACGGGTCGCTGTTCACCAGGTCGGGCTGGTCGGCGAGTGCCTCGTTCACCGCGGTCACGGTGCCGTTCACCGGGGCGAACAGGTCGCTCACGCTCTTGGTCGACTCCAGCTCGCCACACGCGTCGCCGGCCCGCACGGTGCTGCCGACGTCGGGCAGTTGCACGTACACGATGTCGCCGAGCTGGTCCTGCGCGAAGTCGGTGATGCCGACCCGCACCGGTCCGTCGCTACCGGCCTTCAGCCACTCGTGCTCGGCCGTGTACTTCAGGTCTTCGGGGTACACCTTCGGTCCTCTTTCACTCAAGGAGAACAGCTACTTGGTCGGGCTGGGCGCCGGGCGAGCGTAACGATGCTCCTCCGACGCGTGCAAGGCGGACACGAGGACGGTCGGCAGCTCGTTCACCTCGGCCGTGCCGCCGATCTGCGGACCGGTCACCTCGCTGACCAGCCCGCCGGGGAAGTTGGCGGCCTCGGCCAGGTTGTGCGAGTCCCCGATCGCCTCGATGACGTACGGCGAGTTGACCTTCCGGCCGTCGATCTGGATCCCCGGCGGATCGTCCACGAAGTCGGTGCTCGCGACCACCCGGACCAACCCGTTGATCTGGATCGCCTCGGCGCCCGCGTCACGCAGCTCCTCGATCGCGTCCAGCAGGTTGCTCGAGGTCATCTTGCCCTGCGGGTCGTTCAGCGTGATCCGGACACCGGGACCTGTCGCGGGCAGCGTACCGGCCAGGATGCCGAGGGTGCGGACCTGGGCCTCGGCCTGCTCACGGGCGGTCTGCGCCTTGTCAGCGCTGGAGGACAGCGAGTTCTTCCGCTCCTCGAGGTCGGCGATCTCGCTCTCCAGCCGGCGGGTGTTCTGGCCGAGGCCGTCCAGGATCGCGATCAGGTCCTCGCGGCGGGCGTTCTGGTAGCCGTCGTCGGCGCGGTTCACCCGGACCTGGACCACGGCGACGCAGGCGACCAGCGCCAGTACGACGGCCACGATCGCCTGTCCGCGGGACGGTTTGAACCCGGCCTTGAGCCGCCGCAACGCCAGGTTGGGCGTCTTCGGCTTCGGCATCGGCGTCGGCGTCCGGGGCTGCGGCGGCTCGACCGGCTCCGCGGCCTTGTCTGCCTTGTCTGCCTTGTCCGGGTTGTCCGGCGTCGCCGGCTTCTCGTCGCTCATGGTCAGGCCCGGAAGATGTGGCGACGGATGGCCGCCATGTTGGTGAAGATCCGGATGCCGAGCACGACGACCACGCCGGTGGACAGCTGCGACCCGACGCCGAGCTGGTCACCGAGGTAGACGATCAGGGCCGCGATCAGCACGTTGGAGACGAAGGACACGACGAACACCTTGTCGTCGAAGATCCCGTCCAGGAACGCCCGGAGCGCCCCGAACACCGCGTCGAGCGCGGCCACGACCGCGATCGGCAGGTAGGGCTGGGCCCAGTCCGGCACGTCGGGCGCGACCAGCAGACCGATCACGACGCCGATCACCAGTCCGAGTACGGCGATCATCTCGAGCTCACTTTCGCGTAGCGCAACGCGATGGTCGCATCGGCCGGCACCAGCAAGGAGTCCTCCGTCGTGATCGTCATCCGGACATCGAAGTTGCTGACCAGGTACTGCACCCATCGACCGCCCGAGCTCTGCGCGAACCGGGCCGGCATGGTCGCGGTGTCCCCGATCGCGAGCACCGTGTACGGCGGGGTCAGCGAGCTGTAGTCGACCGTGATCGCGCTGCCCGCGCCGCGGATCGCGGTCAGCGACGTGATCCGGTGACCGTTCACCGAGATCGCCTCCGCGCCGGACGTCCACAGGCCGTTGACCAGTTGCTGCAGGTCGACGTCGAGCAGCCGGCCCTCTTTGGCGTCGGCGTTCTTCGCGTCATCGATGACCGCCTTGAGCCCGGGACCGGTGACCGAGATCGCCCCGGTCTGCAGCTCGAGGTCGTCGAGCTTCTGCTGCAGGGCGGCGCCGGTGCTGTCGTTGCTCAGTCCGCTCGCCTGCAACCGGCGCACCTCGTCGGCGAGCTCGGACTGGTGATTGCGCAGGCCCGTCAGCCGGCTGTCGGCCTGGTTGATGCGGTCGATCAGCTCGTTGCGCTGCTTCTCCGCCTCGGGCGCGCCGCGGTAGTTCTGCGAGGCGGCGATCGCGAGCAGGAAGCCGAGCACGAGCGTGGCCGCGACGAGCATCACCCGGTGCCGGGATCGGAGCGTCTTGCCGCCGTCCTTCGGGCGGGTCCGGGCCGCGACGGCGTACCCCTCGTCGATCGGGTGCGCCATCAGGTTGTTCAGCAGCGACATCGACGCGTCGACGCGCCGAGGCTTCTGCGCCGGCTGTAGGGGGGCTTGCTGTGTCACGGGTCTACCCGGCCGCGTCCTTGATCGGCTTCACCGTCTGGACGAGGTGCCGCAGCTGGGCGAAGTACAGCGCGCCGGCCCAGTAGTACAGCCCGGTCCCCCAGATCGCGAACGCCCAGCCGAAGACGCGGGCGAGCAGATTGAGGGTGGTGTCGCCGTCGCCGAGCAGGAGCAGCGGGAACGCGTACAGCAGGCAGAACGTGGCCGACTTGCCGAGGAAGTGCACCGGCAGCGCGTTGAAGCCGCGGCGGTGCAGGGCCGGCAGGGTCAGCGTCAGCAGGACGTCCCGCAGCGGCAGCGCGATCGCCAGCCACCACGGGATGATGTCGCGCAACGCCAGGCCGATGACGGTCGCGAAGATGTACAGCCGGTCGGCGACCGGGTCGAGCATCTGGCCGAGCCGGCTGGTCTGGTTCATCCGGCGGGCGATCTGGCCGTCGGCCCAGTCGGTGAAGCCGGAGACGGCCAGCACGAGCAGGGCCCAGCCGTCCTCCTTCGGGCCGAGCACCAGCCACAGGAACAGCGGCACACCCAGCAACCGGAGGAAGCTGAGCGCGTTCGGGATCGTCCAAACCCGGTCGGACACTTCCAAGTCCGGCACGCGACCCCTCCCTCTCTCACCCTGATACCCGTCGTAACTCTACTGGGGCACCCCGACAGGTTTACGCCCGGCCATGCCGGGGCATGCCCCGACTTTCCCCTGATACCAGAACGCGCCCACCGGCGGCCCGCTATGCCTGCTGCGAACCGGTGACCCGATCGATACCCGAGAGTGATCCTTGGAACGGGAGGGCTGATCATGAAGTTCTTGGTGCTGATCTACGGGAACCCGGAGTCACGGGCGGTCTGGGACTCGCTGTCCGACGAGCAGAAGAAGGAAGGCATGGCCGGGTACGCCGGCCTGCACGAGGCGCTCGCAGTGCGCGGGGAGCTCGTGGCGTCGGAGTCGCTGGACGACCCGGGGCTGACGAAGCAGGTGCTGGTCCGCGACGGCAAGCCGATGACGACGGACGGGCCGTTCGCCGAGGTGAAGGAGCAGTTGGCCGGGTTCTACCTGCTCGACTGTGACTCCATGGACCGCGCGGTGGAGATCGTCGCGCAGATCCCGGAGGCGCCGTTCAGCGTCGTGGAGGTCCGGCCGGTGCGTGATCTCGGCGCCTTCACGTGATCGAGGAGCTGCTGCGGGAGCAGGCGCCGCAGGTGCTGGCCGCGCTGGTCCGGCGGTACGGCGACTTCGACGCGTGCGAGGACGCCGTACAGGAGGCGCTGCTTGCCGCATCGCTGCAGTGGCCGGGCGAAGGTGTTCCGGCCAATCCGCGGAGCTGGCTGATCACGGTCGCGTCGCGGCGGCGGATCGAAGTACTGCGGAGTGAGGCGGCGCGGACGCGGCGGGAGGAGGCCATCGCCGTCGCGCCGGACCCGGAGCCCGCATCGTCGGTCGACGACTCGCTGACGCTGCTGATGCTGTGCTGTCACCCGGCGCTCACGCCGCAGTCGCAGGTCGCGCTCACGCTGCGGGCGGTCGGCGGCCTGACCACGGGTGAGATCGCGCGGGCGTTTCTGGTGCCGGAGGCAACGATCGGGCAGCGGATCAGCCGGGCGAAGGCGAAGCTCCAGGGTGCGCGATTCGTGATGCCGCCGGCGTCGGAGCAGCCCGAGCGGCTGGCCGCCGTACTGCATGTGCTGTATCTGATCTTCAACGAGGGCTACACAGCGTCGTCCGGTACGTCGCTGCACCGGGTCGAGCTGAGCACGGAGGCGATCCGGCTGACCCGGCAGTTGCGGGCGCTGCTGCCGGCGGAGGGTGAAGTGGCCGGACTGCTGGCGTTGATGTTGCTGACGGATGCTCGGCGGCCGGCCCGGACGACCGCGGACGGGGCGTTGGTGCCGTTGCCGGAGCAGGACCGGGCCTTGTGGGATGCCAAGGCGATTGCCGAGGGCACCGAGCTGATCACGTCCACCTTGCAGTCGGCGCCGGTCGGGCTCTACCAGCTGCAGGCGGCGATCGCCGCGGTCCACGACTCGGCCGCGCGCGCCGAGGACACGGACTGGCGCGAGATCCTGATGCTGTACGAACTCCTCGAATCGACCGCGCCGGGTCCGATGGTGACGCTGAACCGGATCGTCGCGGTCGCGATGGTGCACGGCCCGGCTGCCGGGCTGGCGCAGCTCGACGATGTGGACGCCGCGTTGCAGGGTCACCATCGGTTGGCAGCGGTGCGCGCTCATCTGCTGGAGCTGTCAGGCGATACGGCTGCCGCGCTCTCGGCGTACGAGCTTGCCGCGCGGCTCACGCAGAGTCTTCCCGAGCAGCGCTACCTGCAGGCGCGCGCTTCTAAGCTCTCGGCCGGCCCCAGCTGAGCTCGGCCTCGATCTTCAGCTCGAGTACGCCGTCCCTCGCGTACGGCCGGACCGCTTCCTCGACGGTCGCGTCGAAGTCGGCGGCCTCCTCGGGCGTCATCAGGTCCCGCGCCAGGCTCGACGTCGAGTGGAACTGTTCGACGTAGTCGGCGACCTTCTGGCGGTAGGTGACGGGCGCGGTTCGTGCCGTACCGGTGAGCTCGAGGAGGCCGCGGTCCCGGATCGCGTCGACAACGCTGTACTTCGGGTCGTGGTCCTTCTTGTGTGAGTGCCGCTGAATGGCTTTTATGACGCCGTCCCACCACGGCATGTCGATGGGGCCGTGCTCGATGACGACGAGCTGGGCATTCGGGGTCAGCTGCGGCACGATCCGCGCGAACGTCTCCTCCCACGGCATCCAGTGGATGCTCGCGCCGGCCGTCACCAATGCGTACGGGCCGTCGAGGTCGGCGGTCTCGATCGCGCTGACCTGCCAACTGATGTTCGGGTGGTCGCCGCCGGGGCGCTGCTTGCCGGCCTCGACCATCGGTGCGGAGAAGTCGATGGCGTCGACGTGCTCGACCCGTGGCGCGAGTGGCCGGGCGAGCGCGCCTTCACCGGCGCCGATGTCGAGGACACGTCGTGGTTCGTCGGTGATCAGGGCTTCGAGGCGGTCGAAGACCTCGTCCGGGTACGGCGGCCGATGCTGATAGGCCTCCGCTACCGCCTCCTGCTGGAACGTCGCCGCAAGCTCAGTCATGTCTCGGAGCCTAGCCCCGGCATCACGTGCCCCACGGCCGATTCTGCTGCCGGCCTAGCGCGGAACTACGGCATCGGCGGGGTCGTTGTCGGTGGGGTCGTTGTTCGTCAGCCAGCCGCGGAGCTGGTGCTGGGCCGGGCGACCCCTCCGGCCTCGGCTGTTCGGAAAACGGCGCCTGCAATGCCGCGAACGCCTTCTCCCGTTGCGGTTACTGCAGCGCCCGGCCGGATCTGGTCAGATCGTTGAGGACCTCCGGGTACTTCTCGACGTACTCGTCCCAGGACCTGTCCGCACTCGCCCAGAAGTCGAGGAACGCGGGCACCAGGCCCCGCACCGTGACGGTCATTCGCTCCCCCAGACCGTTGCATGCTGCTCGAAGTACTCCGGATCGCTGTGCATCGGGATGACGCAGAACAGATGGCCGCCCGGGGCTTTGAGGGTGTGGCAACCCTGCCAGCTGGCGACCTCCACCGCGCCGAGCTCGGTCAGCCGGGCGACCTCGGCGACGACGTCGTCGGTCTCGATGTCGAGGTGGTACCGGGGCTCGTCGTCGACGGACTGGATCGCGGCGACGTAACCCGGAATGGCGTTGTGCAAGCTGATGAACTGCGGTTCGCCCTCCGGCGACGACGTCCGTACGCCGAGGGCCGCGGACCAGAACGCCGCGGCGCCGTCCACCTCGTCCCGCCGTACGTCGATCAGAAACGTGGACACTCGGCTGCGATGCATGCGGATCAATCTAGTTCCGGACGCGGGTCGTCCGGAACAAGGACTAGCGTGCTCACCATGCAGGCGATCGAAGAGACGCAGGTGACCGTCGTACCGGCGAACGAAGCGCCGTGGGGAGACCTTCAGACCATCTTCGGTACGACGGACGCGGGGCTGTGCCAGTGTCAGCGGTTCAAGATCCGCGGGTGGATCTGGCGGGACTCGACGCTGGACGAGCGGATGACGCGACTCCAGGACCAGACCGCCTGCGGTACGCCGGACGCGAAGTCGACAGCCGGGCTGATCGCGTACGTCGACGGTGAGCCGGCCGGCTGGGTCGCCGTCGAGCCGCGGACGGCGTACCCGAAGCTGCGGACGTCGCGCGTGCCGTGGACGGACCGCTCCGAGGACAAGGACGACGAGAGCGTCTGGGCCGTCACCTGCATGACGGTCCGCAAAGGCTTCCGCGGCCGCGGCCTCACGTATCACCTCGCCCGCGCCGCGATCCCGCACGCCCGCACCCGCGGCGCCCGCGCGCTGGAGGCCTACCCGATGTTCACCCAGCCCGGCAAAACCATCACCTGGGGCGAACTCCACGTCGGCCCCCACCAAGCCTTCGAAGAAGCCGGCTTCCACCAGATAACCCACCCGACGCTCCGCCGCACGGTGATGCGCATCGACTTCGTCTGATCAGTCGTAGGTGGCTTGGGCTTGCCAGGTGGTTCGGTGGAGGGTGAAGAGCCAGGCGCGGGTGTCGGCGGTCTGGAACTGGAAGCGGGCCTGGCGGGACTCGGTGCTGGGATCCCACCAGCGTTCGGTGCTGAGCCATGGGCCGGCCCAGGCGACGATCGGGTGGATCTTGTTGCTGTCGGCAACTTGGACACCTGCGCCGGGGCCGGGGGCGGCGGGCAGCAGGGAGAACGCGGTGGGGACGCCGGACAGTTCACCGCGGGCGGTGACTGCTATCTGGGTGCCGTCGGCGGCGAAGACCTTGGCGGGGAGCGGGTCCGGGAAGATCGTGGTCGGGGCCGGCGTGGGCCAGCGCTCGGCGCCGGTGATCGCGCCTGGCCACGGCTGGTCCGGGGGTCGTGCCGGCACCGGCGGATCGCCCCACGGGATCAACGTCTGCCGCTCCGCGAACCCTCGCCCGCCACCGATCACCACCGACACGACCGCACCGTGACCGAGCATGCTCTGCACCCGCGACAACGCCCGGTGGATCCGCTCGTCCGGCCCACCGCCCCACAACCCGTCGACATGCGCGCCGACCGGATCCGCCTGACCCGGGATCAATCGGATCCGGACGACAGGTGACGTCAGCTCGCTGGTCGCCGTGCCGCTCCCCTGCAACTGCCAGCGCACCCGGTCCACCACGTCCGCCGCGGTGAACCAGCGCGGGTGCAGCCACTCCCGCTCGTGGATCCGCCCGGACTCTGTGCCGACCTCGATCCGCAGCGTCGTACACACCAGGCCGAGCTCGGTCAGCCGGGCGATCAGCTCGTCGGCGATCGCCCGGACCGCGAACGCGACCTGGTCGACGCGGTCCACGGACGGCTCGAAGTCGAGCGCCCGGGTCAGCTCCGGCGGCACCTCCCGGCCGGTCACCGGGCGATCGTCGGACCCGCCGGCCAGCCGATGGGCGAAGGCACCTCCGGGCCCGAACCTGGTCAGCACCTCGGTCCCCGACAGCTGCGCGAACGCGCCCAACGACCGCAGCCCCAACCGGCGCAACAGATCCGTGAGCTCCGGCTGCTCGAGCAGGTCGACCGACAACGGCGCGAGGAACTCCGGCGATCCGCCCGGCGGCACCACCTGCACCCGGGTCCGCGCCGAGCTCGCCCGCGCCGCCTGCTCCGCGGCGAACGGGCCGTCGGCGATCCCGACCCGGCTGCCCGGCACGTCGAACGTCTCCAACCGGTCGAGCAGCTTCTCCGCCGCCGCCTCCTCGCTGCCGTAGAACCGGGCCGGACCGCGCGCCTTCAACGCGCACATGCCCGGGCGGATCACCTGCACGCCCGGAGTGATCGCCTCCAGGCACGCGATCACCGGGTCGAACGCGCGCGCGTCGATCACCGGGTCGTACTTCAGCACGACCAGCTCCGGGCACCGCGACTGCGCGTCCCGGGCCCGCTGCCCGCGCCGCACCCCTTCGGCCCGCGCGGCGGCGGAGGTGGCGAGCACCTTCCCCTTCTCCAGCACGACGATCGGCTCCTCCGGCGACCGCCCGGTCGCCACCGCGGCCGCCGTCACCGGCCAGTCGGGCACCCAGATCACCATCGTGCGGGTGAGTCCACGGCCGCCCATCAGCCCACCGCGCCGATCTCTTCCACCCACTCCTCCTGCCAGCCGGGGGCCTGCTCGCGAGCCGGCTCGGCGGACCGGATGGCGCCGTCGGGGGCAGGAAGCCAGAGCTCATGACGACGAGCGCGGACGGCGGCGCGCCGACCGGTCACCGCGACCGTGGCCCGGCGGGCGGTGAGCAGGCCCTCGCCGTCACCGAGACCGGTCCAGGTGTTGCTCTCGATCTCGAACCTGGCCTCACTGCCGGGCCAGGAGCCGTACGCGATCAGCATGGCCCCGCGGGTCCGGAGCCGCGCCGCGAGCCGGGACGCCTCCCCCGGTGTCACCTCACCGGGCGGCCGGACGACCACCACTGTCAGCGCGTCCACCAGCGCGGCGACAACGCTGAGCCACTCGCGGCCGGGATCCGGGACCAGCACGAGCCGCTCCAGGTCGACCCCGAGCCCGCGCGCCGCCTCGGCCCCGAACGAGGGCACCCCGACGACTCCGCACCAGGCGCCCTCGGCGGACGGGCCGGCCATCAGCGCCATCACCAGAGCGGCACTGCCACGCACGGAGTACACCGAGCCGCCGCGCAGACTCGCCCCCGCCAGCAACTCACTCACCGCCGGATGTGTCGGCAGCTCCCGATCCACCCCTGCCGTATCCAGCGCCTGCTGCACCCGCACCACCGACGGCACCCGCGTCACCCCACCCCCGACCGAGGCAAGCCGCACACCAGGCTCGTCGCGAACCCGCTCCGGATCGGGACGGGTGGACTCGAGGTAGACATCAGGGTCGAAGCCGGTGACCGTCGCCAACCGGGCAGGATCCGGGAGGCCGGAATCCAGGTAGGAGGAGTCCGGGCGGGAGGAGTCGGGATGGCCAGGATCCGGCAGGCCGGGTGAGGCGAGGAGGTGGTCCTCGGCTGCCGCCTTCTGCGCTTTGGCCTGGGCCAGGAGCAGGCGTGCCTGGTCGAGTGCCGTGACCCGGCTCGTCGCTGCCTTGCTCCCCGTCATGAATCCATGTTCGAACACCTGTTCGAACATGTCAATGTGGTCGTCCACAGGCCGGTGATCTGGTTAGAGTCCGAGACATGCGACGCGTCGAACACCCTCGGTTCACCACCGCGCTGGCACAGATCGAGGACAGTATCGACGCCGCCTGGGACAGTTTCTGCGCCGGTTCGGGCGTCGGCCGGGGTACGGCGGAGGCGCGCGAACTGGCCGAGGTCGTGCTCCAGGACACCTCGGAGTTCGACTGGCGGGTCGTGGACGGAGCGCTCAACCAGCTGACCTGCCCGGACTGCGGTTCCACCCTCGGCGCCGGCGACGAGGGCTGCGCAAGCTGCGACCGGGCGAACGGCTTCCGCTTCGCGGCACAGGAGACAGACCGTCCCGGCGTACCTCCGGGCAACGAGCATGCGATCCGCGTGTCCTCAGCCGTGGCCCGGACCCGGAACCGCTACACCCCACGCGCCCGCGCCGGCTACGAGCTCCTCCTCCCCGACCTGCTGTCCGGCGTGCTTCCGGCGACCGCCCAGGCACAGCGCCTGAAGCACCTCATCAACCAGCGCACCGACGACGAGCTGGAACACCTCCTCACCCCGTCGGACCTCCAGCCGGACGCATAGGGTGGGCAGCATGCCGAGGACTATTGCTACCAACACCAAGGTCGACCTGGACGGGCTGCTGGAGTTCGTGCGGCCTCGTCATCACATGCTGCTGATCGCGTACCGCGCGGACGGAACGGCGCAGGCATCGCCTGTGTCCGGTGGTGTCGACGGCGAGGGCCGGATCGTCATCTCGTCGTACCCGGAGCGGGCCAAGGCCACCAACGTGAAGCGGTCCGGCAAGGCCGGCGTGGTCGTGCTGTCGGACGAGTGGAACGGCGCCTGGGTGCAGGTGGACGGCAGCGGTGAGGTGATCGAGCTGCCGGACGCGGTCGAGCCGCTGGTCGACTACTACCGTGCGATCTCCGGCGAACACCCGGACTGGGACGAGTACCGCGAGGCGATGGTGAAGCAGGGCAAGTGCCTGATCCGCATCACCCCTGAGCGCTGGAGCCCGATCGCCACCGGCGGCTTCCCGGCCCACCTGGCTGACTGATGCCTACGGCGCTCGTCGTCCACGCACACCCGGACGACGAGGTGTTCGCGACCGGCGCCGCCACCTCCGTCCTGAGCGAGCAGGGCTGGTACGTCGTACTGCGCGTCGCCACCGCCGGGATGCACGGAGCGGCGGACCACCTCACCAACTCGTGTGCGCTGCTCGGGATCGACGAGTGGGGCTGGCTCGGCGCAGCGGACCAGTGGATCGACGACGGCGGCCACAACGGCCCACGGACGCTGGCCGCGGCGTCACCGGCCGACCTAGCCGCGGAGGTCGAGAGAGCGGTCCGCGAGCTCGAGCCAGAGCTCATCCTCACTGTGGGCCAAGACGGACTCACCGGTCACCCGGACCACATCGCCATCTCACAAGCGGTCCAGCGAGCACTCCAGCACGGCCATTGCCGCACGCTGGGTGCCCGCGTCAGAGCGCACGACGTCCGTGCGGGTGAGGCGCTGGTCCAGCGACTCGCACCAGGTCAGCAGATCGGGTCGGGACACGTCACTGGATGCGACGTACCGCTCGAGGAGATCAGCGGAGGATCCGAGCAGCGCAGGCGGCAGGCACTTGACGAGTACTACGACGGGTTGGGCAGCAAACCGCTCGAAGAGCTGATCGGCGTGCACCGGGCCGGCAGCGACGGCCTGTTACTCCGAGCGGTCTTCGACGCAACGGGCTGGCGGCAAGACCGGTTCGAAGAGCTCACGGCTTGGCCGAGCGACGCTCCATCGTCTCGGTGATGCGCTGCATCGCACCTTCCAGGTGTTCGCGCAGCGCGGCCTCCGCGCCCTCCTCGTCGTGCGCGACGCACGCGTCGAGGATCGCCTGGTGCTCCCGACGGGTCTGCTCGATGCGGGCCTTGGTCTGCCGGGAGCCGAACCGGTAGCGCTCGCTGTTCTGCC
Organism: Kribbella sp. NPDC051586; assembly: GCF_044453965.1. Classification (NCBI taxonomy): domain Bacteria; kingdom Bacillati; phylum Actinomycetota; class Actinomycetes; order Propionibacteriales; family Kribbellaceae; genus Kribbella; species Kribbella sp. NPDC051586. Next base: position 302,117 of record NZ_JBITDF010000002.1, read on the forward strand.
AGACCGGCTCGATCGCTCGCGGCAGCCACCGTGAACCGCCGGCCCGGTAGATGGCGAAGTGGAACTCGGTGTGCGCCTGCCGGGACGCGATGTTGTCACCCAGCTTCGACAACCGGACATGCTCGGCCAGTGCGTCCCGTGCGGTCGACGCGTCGGTATCGGAGAACCGCGTCGCGGCCGCCCGCACGGCCAGCGACTCCAATGCCAGCCGGGTCGCGTGGGTGTCGCGCAGGTCCTCTATCGACAGCTCGCGGACCCAGGCGCCCTTGTGCGGGACGATCTCGACCAGTCCGAGCGCGGCCATCCGGCGCAGCCCTTCCCGGATCGGCATCTGGCTCATGTCCAGCCGTTTGGCGAGCTCCTCGAGCCGCAGCGCGGTACCGCTCGGAAGCTCACCGGACAGGATGAGCTCGTGCAGCTCGGCGGCAGCTTCCTCGGCGAGCGTACGACGGCCGGTCGGCCCCCCAGGCGTGAGCTCGAGTCGTCGGATCATCAGTAGCGGGCTGCCTCTCTCCTATTCAGCTCTGGAGGTACCGTAGCCGCCGAGCGGGTTTCTGAGGGCCTTCGACGACGGATTGCTCAGCTGAACCCCAACAAATACGAGTGGTCTAGGCCAGCCGCAACGCGGTCAGGTCCAGCAACGCTCGCCCGGCTTGCCGATCCAGCGCCTCACCGATCCGGTCCGCGGGCACCACGTCGTACTCCGCTCGCCACGACGCCGCTGCGATATCGGCGAGTGCCTGTCCGACCGCATCCGGTGTCAGAGCAGTCCGCTGCAGGTTCACCGGCAGCACCCGCAGGTCACGGCCGATCAGCTGATGCAGATCGATCGTGGTGAACTCACCGGCCTTGTAACCGAGGACTGCGATCCGGCCGCCCGGAGCGATATGCCCCAGCACTCCACCGGTCACCGGACCGCCCATGGTGTCGATCGCAGCGTCACACCACTGCAGCTCCCGACCAACCTGTCCCAAACCGTCTACCCGGACGATCTGGTCAACCAGCGCCGTTGCGGCATCGACAGCCGCCTCCATGGACACCAGTCCGATCACCCTCGACGCACCAGCCGACCGTGCGATCGCAGCGCACATCCGCCCGAGCAGATTGTTCACTCCGGTGACCACCACGGTCTCGCCGGGCAGTACGCCGGCAACGCGTCGTACTGCGGTGTGTGCGGTCAACGCCTGCGTCAGCAGCGTCAGCGCAGTTCCCGGCTCAAGCGACGACGGCAGCCGATGTACGGCGGCATCCGGCACGACGGCGTACCGACCCCAGACGCCAGGCCTCGTCACGCCGACACCTTCGCCCCGGACGACGACAACCGTTCCGGCTTCGACGGCGTCTGAGCTGAGGACCACGCCGGCCCCTTCAGAGCCCGGCACGAACGGCGCCGACGGCTGCTTACCGGCCAGTGTCGACCGGTCCTGCGGAGTCACCGCAGCCAGCCGCATCTCCACCAACGTCTCACCCGGACCGGCGGACAGCTCGACCTCTTCGGCCTTCAGCTGTTCACCCGGCCCGTGACTGTACAAGACAGTCCCCCGTGTACTCACGCCTCATCCCCGTTCACGATTTGATATCTGATCACACCCTCGACCAGACAGAACACCCGTCTCACCACGCGGCGACCTCCTTCGCCAGCGGCCGCGTCAACGCCTCGACCGTCGCGGACCGCGCGGCGGACACCCCGTCGCTGCCCATCGGGAACGGCCAGTCACTCCCGGCCAGCACCCGCTCGGGCCCGAACGTCTCGTTCAGCAATTCCAGTACGGCGTCGTCGTGCACCAGATCGTCGACGTAGAACCGGCGCAGCGCGTCGATCACCGGCAACGACACCGGCTCGATCCCGGGCCGGTCCGTGTCGATCCCGCGCTGCCACCGTCCGGCGACGGCTGCCGTCACACCACCCCCATGGCACAAACAGAACCGGATCCCCGGGAAGCGGCCCGGCACGTCCGCGAAGACGAGCGAAGCCGCGGCCACTCCGGTCTCGTACGGATTCCCCAACAGGTTCGACAGGTAGAACGAATCAAGCCGCTTGTCGTCACTGCTGCTGGGATGAATCAGTGTGAACGCGTCCAGCCCGTCGAGCACCTTCCAGACCGGATCCAGCCCGGCGTAGCTCGGCGTACCCAGTGCGAACCCGCTGAAGACGCCCTCGCCGGCCAGACCGGCGGCCACCGACGGCGCGGCCGGGTCCAGCAGCGGCAGGTGCGCCAGTACGCGCAGTTGGGGTGTGGCGAGCTCGCGAAGCCCCTGATTCACCAGCTCGGCCCACTCGACTCCGGCGTCGTACCGGAAGAGGGGCGGTGGGACGGAGACCACGGCGCCGTCCAACGACTGCTCGGCGATCCAGTACAGCAGGGCGGCCGGGTCGGCGAGCCGACTCATCGGCAGACGCTGCCCGTCGACCACCAGCGAACCGTTGTCGACGGACAGGCCGAACTCACCCCGGTGCGCCGCCGACAGCACGGTCGGCGGGATCAGGTGGGTGTGGACGTCCCAACCGGCCATGTCAGCGGGCGTCCTCGTCGTTGTCGTAGAAGTCCGGCCGCTCCGGGTAGTGCGGCCCGTCGTACACCTCCAGCAGCACGGAGGTCTCCTCGGCCCGCGTCGGGCCGTGCACGACACCCTTGGGGTTCCAGTAGAAGCTGCCCTTGGTCAGCGTCGTCCCGGTCGGCAGGTACACGTACCGGCCGGACAGGCAGAACATGAACTGGTTCGACGCGTGCTTGTGCTCGGACGGGATACCCGAGCCCTGCTCGAAGCGCACGAGAGCGATCGAGGCCTCGGTCTCCGGGTCCCGCCACAGCATCTTGTGGGACAAGCCGTCCAGCGACTTCTCCACCCACTCCAGGTCGTCGGTCTGCAGCAGGATCTCCCGCAGCGGCTGGTCAAAACCGGTCATGGCACCTCCCGACCAGTGATGCGGCTGTAGAGCTCCTCCGCAACACCAGTACCCATCGGGGCCACCGCAGCCACATGTCCGTCCGGACGGAGCAGAACCACGGTCTCCGGCGGTACGCCGTACCGCTTGGTGGCAACGCTGCCGGGATCGAACAGCGCACGGTCCCGCAGGCCGGAGTCGTGCGGCGCGTCCCACCGGGACACCGCATAGTGCTGCAGCGCAGGCGATTCGTTCACCGGGATCTCGGGGCGCCGGCGGACGTCGGTGAAGTACAGGGCGACGAACGAGTCCCGGCACAGGTCGTGGATCGTCACGCGACCGGTCGGGCTCTGCAGCACCAGGTCCGGGGCCCGGTCGCCGGCACGCACGGCAGGCGGCTCGGCCGAGGTGGCAACCATCGACCAGTCACCGGAGCCGTCCACGTCCAGCCGCACGCTGAGCAGCGTTCGCGTGTACGCCGTTGCCCAGTCGCTCGTTCCCGCGGTGACAGCACCCTGCTGGAACGACATGTACTTCCGCGCCGCCTCGGCCATCTCGCCCGAGCCCTCGATCGCCACCGGCCGCTGCTCCTGCTCGTACCCGTCCAGCAAGGACGGGTCGGCCCAGCCACGCAGTACCCAGGCCAGCCGCCACGGCAGGTTGGACGCGTCCAGCGCACCGGTGTTCAGGCCGAGTGCCCACATCGGCGTGATGAGGTGGGCCGCATCGCCCATCAGGAACACCTTGCGGTCCTTGGTCCACTGCTCGGCGACCCGGTGGTGGACGTTGTAGACGACCGAGCCCATCAGTTCGATGCGATCCACCTCGCCGATGAACTGCTTCACCTTCACCAGCAGGTCCTCGTCGTCCGGCGCGTCGGCGCCGGGCGCCAGCGGGAACAGGAACCGCCAGTTGTCGGGCTGCCGGATCAGCACCATCCACTCGGACTTGTCGGCGAAGTACGCGAGGTACGGGTAGTCCCTGGCGTTGTCGACGTCCAGGTCCACCACGACGTCGATCAGCATGTACCGCTCGGGCAGCGTCTCCCCGACCACCTTCACCCCGAGCGCATCGCGGATCCGCGAACGCCCGCCGTCACAGGCCAGCAGGTACGACGCCTCCAGCTCCTGCGGACCGTCCGGTGTCTCCAACTGCAGCACGACGCGGTCGTCACATACTTCGAACGAGGTCAGCCGGCGCTGCGTCAGCACCGGCTCTGGCAGCGCCGCGGCCAGTAGCGGCTCCATCTTCTGCTGCGGCAGGTTGATGACGAAGGGGAACTGCGTGTCGTTCGCCAGCTCGGACAGCTGCACCGAGGCGCGCGGGGTGTTCGTCGCGCGGTCGATGTCACCGATCTCGTCGATGCGCAGCGCGGCGCCGAGGATGCGGTCGACCGCGCCGTACCGGTTCCAGATCTCCAGCGTGCGGCTGAGCGTCGTGCCGGCTTTGGTGTCGGACGACAGGACGGCGTCCTCCTCCAGCAGCACGTACGGGATGCCGTAATGCGCGAGACCGAGCGCGGTGGTCAGACCGATCGGTCCGGCACCCACCACGGCAACAGGCAGTTGGTTCACTCGTTCACTCCGGGCAGCTAGATAAAGCTTGTGAGCTTGGCAAAGGCACGTTCCCGGGTCAGCACCGACCCGGTCATCGCGGCCGCGTCGGACAACAGGAACAGCAGCGGCCCGACCACGTCGTCGGGGTCGCCGATACCTATGGTGTCGTGCCAGTGGTCCCGCTCGGCACCGGCGTTCGCACTGCGGAACTGCTCGGTGTCGATCACCCCTGGCGCGACCACGTTCACCCGGACCCGGTCGCCGGCCACCTCCACCGCCAACGACTTCGCGAACGCCACCAGCGCCGCCTTGCTCGACGTGTACGCCGCCGCGCCCGCGTGCCCCGTCGATGCCATCCCAGACGTGAACACGACCACCGAACCGGACTGGCGCCCGACCATGTGCGGCACGACGGCCTGACACGCCCAGACCACGCCGTCGAGGTTCACCTGCAGCGTGCGCGTCCACTCGGCCCGGTCCATCTCCAGTACCGTCGACCGCGGCTGCACAGCCGCACCGGCGACCAGTCCGTCGATCTGCCCGTACCGCTCCAGTACGCCGGCGACAGCGGCGTGGACCGCGGACCGGTCCGCTACGTCCACCTCGACGTACTCGACACCGTCAGCAGGCGGCGTGACGTCGAAGACGACCGCAGTACCACCGGCGGCGTTGACTGCATGAGCCAGCGCCGCACCGATGCCCCGCGCTCCACCTGTGATGACGACGACCTCACCGGTCGCGTCGAAGCTCACCTTCATGACGTCTCCTTCTGCTTCGACGTCATCGTCTCGGTGATCCGCTGGAACGCACCGGCCAGGTGGCTGCGCAACGCCCGCTCGGCCGCGTCCGGGTCCTGCGCGACGCACGCATCCAGGATCGCCTGATGCTCCTGCCGGCTCTTCTCGATCAGGTACGCCGTCGGCCGGCTCCCGAACCGGTAGCGCTCGCTGTTCTGCCAGACCGGCTCGATAGCCCGCGGCAACCACTGTGAACCGCTGGCCCGATAGATCGCGAAGTGGAACTCCGCATGGGCGTCGCGGGCGCCCGCAGACTCCTCTGCCCGCGACAGACGCAGATGCTCGGCCAAAGCGGCGGCTGCCTTCGTAAGGTCGTCCTCGGTGAACCGTGCCGCAGCCGCCCGTACTGCGAGACTCTCCAGCGCCAGTCTGGTCTCGTGCGTGTCCCGCAGATCCGACAAGGACAGGTCTCGCACCCATGCGCCGCGGTGCGGGATGATCTCGACCAGCCCGAGCGCCTCGAGCCGCCGGAGTCCTTCACGCACCGGCATCTGGCTCATCTCGAGCCGCCCGGCCAGCTCCACCAGCCGCAGCGGCGTACCGCTCGGCAGCTCGCCGGACAGGATCAGTTGGTGCAACTCCGCGGCCGCGTGCTCGGCGAGGGTACGACGTCCACCCTTGCCGCCACCCGGCAGCAATTCCAGCGGCCCGCTCATGCTCGCGTCACTGTGTTGCGCAGCTCGCCGAGGCTGTCGGAGCGCGTGACGACCACGCCAGGCATCTCGCGCCCGACGTGGTCCACCATCGCGTACTTCATCTCAGGTCCACTCGACGCCACGCATGAAGTTCACCCCTCACTCGTCCACGTCCTCGCTGCGCTCGATCATGGGATCACGGCGATCGCGTTGATCTCGATCAGGTAGTCGGGATGTGCGAGCTTGCTGACCTCGACCATGGTCGACGCCGGCAGCGGCTCGGTGAAGTACTGCGCCCGGATCTCGTGGATCTTGGCGAAGTCCTCCATGTTGCGCACGTACACATCCACCCGGCAGACGTCCGCGAGCGTGCCGCCGGCCGCCTCGACCGCCGCCTTCACGTTCTCGCACACCTGCCTGGTCTGTGCCCGGACGTCCCCGACTCCGACGATGCCGCCGTCCGGCTCCCGGGCGGTCATCCCGGACACGAACACCAGCCGCCCGGTCGCCTCGATCGTCGTGGCCTGCGAGAACACCCCGTTCGGGCTGCGCAGCGCCTCGGTCGAAACCTGTGTCTTCCCCATCAGCTCAACACCCCTCCCGCCGGTACGACGGCGCCTACCGCACGTGCCGCCTCCAGCAGCCCGTCCAGTCCCGACCGCTCGATCAGCACACCGTGCCGGCGCTGGTGCGCCGCACGCTCGGCCTCGATCTCGCCCGGCAGATGCAGCCGGTTCACGCCCGGAGCCGTCGCGCTCCCGCGGACCCGCGCCGCCAGGCCGGACGAGCGCAGGCGGAAACTCTCCACGCCGCCCATCAGCTCCGGGTCGATCGCCAGGAACAGGTGGGCGCAGTCGTTCGGCCGGTCCGGCTCCCGGTACAGCGGGCGGACCTGGTCGCCCCACCCGCCGCCGCTCAGTACGCCGGTGAGCACGTCGATCATCAACGCCAGCCCGAAGCCCTTGTGCCCGGCGGCCGGCAGCAGCATGCCGAGCACGGCCTCCTCCGGGTCCGTGGTCGGTGTGCCCGACGCGTCGGTGGCCCAGGTGTCGGGGATCGGCCGCCCGGCCGAGGCCGCCAGCCGGATCTTGCCGAGGGCAACCGCCGAGAGCGCCATGTCCAGCACGATCTCCACGCCGGCCTTGGTCGGTACCGCGATCGCCAGCGGGTTGTTGCCGACGATCCGCTCGGCGCCGCCCGGCGCCGGCATCAGCGGGGTGGTGTTCGACATCGCGATACCGATACACCCCGCCTGGCCGGCCTGCATGGCCCAGCGGCTGGCCGCGCCGAAGTGGTGCGCGTTGCGGACCGAGACCAGGCCGATGCCGTACCGGCCGGCGCGCTCGATCGCGTGCCCCATCGCCTGCGGGCTGGACAGCTGCCCCATCCCGCCACGGGCGTCCGCGACCATCGCGGCGCCGGCGTCGTACAGGATGTCGAGCTCGTTGTCCCGGGTCACCCCGCCGGCGTTCAGGCGTTCGACGTACATCGGGACCAGCATCACGCCGTGCGAGCTGACTCCGCGCAGGTCCGCCTCGACCAGCGCCGCGGCGATCTTGTCCGCGTCCTCCGGCTCGAACCCGACCGCCGTGAAGACAGCCGAAACCGTCGCCTGCAACCAGTCCGGCCGAACCAGCACGCGTCTGTCCGCGTCGGAAGCCTGTGCGGTCATCGGGCCTCCCGTCCTGGACCGAGGAGCGGAGGGAGCGAAGCGACCGGAGCGACGAGGGAAGGACGGGAGCAGAAGCCCGATGACTCGCCGCGCCCGAGGCGTGGCATCAGTAGAGTCACCGCTTCTCCTGGGCCCAAGGGAGCAGCAGGTGCTCGAGTAGCACCAAGCCGTAGAACAAGAGGATGCTCATCACGCTGAGGAGCATGATCGCGGCGAACGCCAGCGTGGTGTCGGCGCTCGCGCCGGACTGCTGGATCACGTACCCGAGTCCCTTGGTGGCGCCAACGAACTCGGAGATCACCGAACCGATCACCGCCAGCGAGATCGCCACCTTGAGCCCGGTGAAGATCTGCGGCATCGCGTACCGCAGCCGGAGCTTGAAGAACTCCTGCGGCCGGCTCGCGTCCAGCGACCGCATCAGCTCGACCAGCTCGGTCGGCGTCGACTTCATCCCCTGCGCGGTCGAGATGACGATCGGGAAGAAGCACATCAGCAGCACCATCACGACCTTCGGCCACTGACCGAAGCCCATCCACACCACCAGCAGCGGCGCGACCGCGACCTTCGGGATCGAGTTCACCATCAGCAGCAGCGGGTACACCAGCCGCTCGAGGACCACCGACCGGACGATCACCACCGCGATCGGCACCCCGATCACGATCGCGAGCAGGAAACCCTCGATCGTCTCCAGCAGCGACGTCCCGGTCTCCGACAGCAGGATGCCCGGCTGGTCGAAGAACTTGACCACCACGTCCCACGGACTCGGCAGCAGGTACGGTGCGATCGAGAACGCGACGGTCGCGCCCCACCACAGCCCGATCGTCGCCGCCAGACCGATGACCGGCAGCAGTACGGCGGCCGCGGTGGAGTTGGTCAGCCAGGATCGCTTGGTCATCGCCGTACCTCGTCCACCGGCCGCGCCTCGACCTTCTCGGCCAGCAGCGCGTGCAGCCGGGCGCTGATCGAGGCGACCTCGGTGATGTGCGCGTTCTGGCCGAGGCTGCGCGGCCTCGGGATGTCGATGTCGACGACCTCCCGCATCCGGCCCGGCCGGGGGGTCAGCACGACCACCCGGTCGGCGAGCACGACGGCCTCCTCGATCGAGTGCGTGACGAACACGATCGTGGTGGACAACTCCATCTTGATCCGCTGCAGCTCCTCGGACAGCTCGGTCCGGGTGAGCGCGTCGAGCGCGGAGAACGGCTCGTCCATCAGCATCACCTGCGGGTCGCGGATCAGCGACCGGCACAGCGACACCCGCTGCTGCATGCCACCGGACAGTTCGTGCGGCAGCCGCCCCTCGAACCCCTGCAGCCCGACCAGCTCCAGCAACTCGTGGGCGCGGTCCCGGTACGCCGCCTTGCCGCGGCCGGCACCCTTGTCGATCTCCACCGGAAGCATCACGTTCGACAGCACCGACCGCCACGGCAGCAGGGCCGGCCGCTGGAACATGAAGGAGACGTCGCGGCGCGGTCCGGTGACGGGATCCCCCGCCACCTCGACCGTGCCGGAGGTCGGCGGCAAGAGTCCCGCGATCAGCCGGAGCAGAGTGGACTTGCCACATCCGGACCGGCCGATCAGCGTGACGAACTCACCGCCGCGGACGTGCAGGTCGATCTTGTCGAGGGCCGTCACCCGGCCCTCGCGTCCGTCGAAGACCTGCCCTACGCCGTCCAGGCGAATCATCAGTGGTCAGACACCCCTAGCTCTTCGGAGCCAGGCTCATGGTGACGACGTCCTCGGGCTTGACCGAACCGACCGGCATCGCCTTCGACTGCTCCAGCAGCCCGATGACCTTCTGCACCCGCTCGAGCGTGACCTCGCCCAGCGGCCCGTCGAAGCCGACCGGCTTGATGTACTTCTGCATGATCGTCAGCTCTTTGGTGGCGACGTCGAGGTCGGTGCCCGGCACGTACTTCTTCAGGATCGCGGCCGCGGCGGCCGGGTTGTCGTAGGTGTCCTGCAGACCCTTGAGCAGCGCGCCGGTGAACTTCTTCACCTGGTCCGGGTGGTCCTTGGCCAGGTCCGACCGGGTGATGATCGCGTTGCCGTACAGCTCCGGCAGCACGTCGCCGTACGGCAGCGTGATGACCTTGCGCTGCTTCTTGTCGGCCTTCGCGATCAGCGGCTCACCGACCACGAACTGGCCGATGCCCTGGACCTTGCCCGAGGCCAGCAGGTTCGGCAGCGCCGGCGGCGGCGACGGGAGGAACGTGACCGACTTCGGGTCGATGTGCACCGCGTTCGCGTAGACCGGGAACATGACGGTGTTGGTCGAGCCCGGCTGGTCGCCGATGGTCTTGCCGACCAGGTCCGTCGGCTTGTTGATGCCCAGACCGTCGAGCGACATGATCGCGGCCATCGAACGCTGGTGGATCATGCCGACCGTGGTGACCGGCAGCTTCTGCTTGCCGAGGGTGATCACGGTCGCGGTGAAGTCGCCGATGCCGTAGTCGGCCTGACCGCCGGCCACCAGCTTCATCACGTCGACGGTGCCCGACCCGGGGGTGATCTTGACGTCGAAGCCGGCGTCCTTGAAGTATCCCTTGTCCAGCGCGACGTACGCGTACGCCTCGCGGCCGAAGGTGTTGAACGACGTCAGGTAGTTGACCTTCTGCAGCCCGTTGTCGGCCTGCTTGCCACCGCTGTCGTCACCATTGCACGCACTGACCAGGGCGAGCCCCAGGACCGCCATCAGCGCGATGACGGAACGCCTCAACCTCATATCGACCTCTCTCGTCCGATATTTGATCAAACATCAAATATGGAAAGGTGGTCAATTCGCCCGCGGGGTCTTCACGGCGAATTGACGTCCGCCGTGCCGGGTCCTCGCAGAGCATGCTGGCCACCCGTCCTGGAGCCGTTCCCCATACCTGTCCGTAGCCGGGCAGGCACCCGCCCCGACCACAGACCGTACCTGTCCGAGCACCAGATCGCGACGCCCTCGGGGCCAGAACCCGGCCGCGCACCGTCAAATTTGCGTAAACCTCAACTTCTTGGTGACCCAGCCCACTCCCCCGGGGCCGGACGCAGGGGTTTCCCCGCACTCACTCCACCGAGGGAGGTAAGGCTCGCCCGGCTTTGACACGATGTGACGGTGAAAGCAGTGGCACGACGGCTGTGGCCGGCGATCGGGAGCCTGTGGCGTACGTCGACGTACCTGCGCTGGGTCTACCTGCTGCTCGGCTCGGCGCTGGTGCTCGCGTTCATCCTGGTGGACAGCGCGCTCGGCGCGGTGATCGCCGACCTCGGCCTGCCGAAAGTTGCCACCGGCATCCTCTGGGTGCTGCTGGGACTGGTGCCGCCGGTCGTGCTCGGCCTGCTGCCGGCCGTCCGGGAGGTGGAGGGCATCGCGGTCGAGTCGCTGCTCGCGGTGCGGTTCGACGAGCGTCCGCTCGGCCCGGCGCGGACCTGGCCGCAGCGCCGCCGCACCGTGGCCTGGTTCTGCCTGCACCTGGTCGCCGGCGGCGTGGTCGGGATCATCAGCACGATCGTCTTCGGCGTCGGCGCGATCTGGCTGGCGGCGCCGTTCCGCTCGGCCGGCTCCCGCGACATCGTGCCGGGGCTGTCGTACGACATCCGGGGCAACTGGACCGACCTTTGGATGCCTGCGGCCACTATCGGCGGTCTCGCAGGGCTGTTCCTGCTCTCCGCGTCGGTCGGTGCGTTGCTCGCGTACCTCGCACCGCGCGTCCTCGGTCCGACCGCGGCGGAGCGGATCGAGCTGCTCGAGCAACAGACCGCAACGCTTGCCGAGCGCAACCGTCTGGCCCGGGAGCTGCACGACAGCGTCGGGCACGCGCTCAGCCTGGTCACCATCCAGGCGGCGGCCGCGCGCCGGGTGCTGTCCAGCGACCCGGACTTCGCCGAGACCGCGCTGGCCGCGATGGAGACGTCCGCCCGGGCAGCGCTCGCCGATCTCGACCATGTGCTCGGCCTGCTCCGCGACGACCGTCGGCCGGGCTCCCGCACCACACCGCAGGCCACGCTCGGCGGTCTGGACCGGCTGGTCGAGGCAACCCGGGCCGGCGGGATCACGATCGAGGTCGAGCGGTCGGGCGATCTGGACCAGCTGCCGGCAGCTGTCTCCCGGGAGGCGTACCGGATCGTCCAGGAGGGTCTGACCAACGCGATCCGGCACGCCGGACGCCCGGCCGGTGAGCTGGCGGTGGACCTGTCGATCCGGCTGGACACCTCGGGGCTGCGGCTGGCCGTCACCAACCCGGTCAGCAATCCCCTCAGCGGCAAGTCAGATCAGTCGGGTGGCGGCCGCGGTCTGGCCGGGATCCGTGAAAGGGTCGCCGTACTGCGCGGCACGGTGGACGCGGGTCCGGTCGCGGAGGACGACGGGCAGGCCTGGCGCCTGGCCGTCCGCCTGCCCGTCAGCATGACGACGAAGGGGTGACATGAATCTGTCGGTGGTCGTGGTCGACGACGAGCCGCTGATCCGGAGCGGGCTGCGGGCCATCATCAATGCCGAGCCCGACCTCACGGTCGTCGGCGAAGCCGGTGACGGCGCGGAGGTGCTCCCGCTGGTTCGTCGTACCGGCGCCGACGTCGTACTGATGGATGTCCGGATGCCCGCGGTGGACGGCATCCAGGCGACCCGGCTGCTGCTGGAGCACCTCGACCCGGCGCCGCGCGTGCTGGTCGTCACGACGTTCGAGAACGACGACTACGTGTACGACGCGCTGCGCGCCGGCGCGTCCGGGTTCCTGCTGAAGCGGACCCCGCCGGACGACATCGTCGCGGCGATCCGCACTGTCGCGCGGAGCGAGTCGCTGCTGTTCCCGGAGGCGATCCGGGCGTTGGCGATCGCCCACGTAGGACCGCAAGCGCCGAGCGGCCTGGAGGAGTACCAGCTGACCGAGCGGGAGCAGGAGGTCCTTCGGTTGATGGCGCGCGGTCTGTCGAACGCCGAGATCGCCGCGGAGCTCATCCTCGGTCTGCAGACGGTCAAGACCCACGTCGCCAACGTGCTCTCCAAGCTCAACGCACGCGACCGCACCCAGGCGGTCATCCGCGCTTACGAGTCAGGCTTCGTGCCGCTGCACTAGCTGGCGGACCCTAGGTGCTGGCGGGGTCGTCCGTTTCGGCCAGAGCGCACGCGTTGTGCAGCGGGTCGATCGCGTTGGCCTTCATCGCCACGCGCTGCAGGAGCATCCGGAAGCTGGCGCGCTCGGACTCGTCCAAGGTGCCCAGCACCTCCTCCTCGGTGCTGCGCAGGCGTCGCTCCAGGTCGCACAGGGCCTCGACGCCCTGGTCGGTCGGCGCGATCAGCCGCGCGCGACGATCCGCCGGGTCTGGCCGGCGCTGCACGAGGCCCGCCTGCTCCAGGTCGTCGAGCAGATAGGTCATCACGGTCCGGTCGACGCCGAGCTGCGCGGCCAGGTCGAGCTGCCGCTTCGGGCCCTCGGAGCTCGTCGTCGCGAGCACCTGGTACCCCCGCGGGCCGCCGGGCAGGCCCTCGAGGGCCGCCGCGGACGCCTTCGCGTACCGCCGGAAGACGACGCCCAGCGCCCAGCCGAGGTCGGCCTCCACCGGCGCGCCACTGGCGACCGACGGCTCGACCCCACGGGCGGCCCGGGTCGCTACCTCAGGCGAAGTGCTGGACATGTCCCCATCGTACGTGGTGTACGCCACCCGGAATACGATCTGACTTGAATATGTTCTGCTCAACAGATTATCTTCGAGACAGCTCAACATGAGCACGCCCCCTCAACTCGATGGAGACAGAACTGATGAGCACCCTGCTACGCGTCGACGCCAGCATCCGGCTGGACGGTTCGGTGTCCCGCGCCCTGGCGGACAGCGCGGAGGCCGCCTGGAAGGCGGAGCACCCGGACGGTGTGGTGGTACGGCGGGACCTCGGCCAGCACCCGCTTCCTGCGACCGTGTGGCCGACCCTCGCCGCGGCCCAGGTGGGCCAGGAGCCGGTCGCCGATGCCGACCGGATGCCGCTCGCCGACGCCCAGGCGATCGCCGCCGAGCTGGCCGCCGAGGCTCGCAACGCCGACGCGATCCTGCTCGCCGTACCGCTGTACAACTACGGCATCGCCCAGAACGTGAAGACCTGGATCGACCTGCTGCTGATGGACCGGGACCTCGCCTTCGGCTCCCGTCCGCTCGTCGGCCGGCCGGCGATCTTCGCGATCGCCCGTGGCGGCGGCTACGCCCCGGGTACGCCGAAGCACGGCTGGGACCACGCCACGCCGTACCTGGAGCGGGTCTTCGCCGACATCTTCGGGATGAACATCCGGACCGCCGCCGCCGAGCTCACCCTGGCCCCGGTCACCCCGGGCATGGAGGAGCTGATCGACGCCTCCAAGGTCTCGGAGTCCGAGGCGCATGTGGAGGCCGAGAACCACGGCACCGTTGTCGGCCGCGAACTGGTTGGCAAGGCCGCCTGACCGCCAGCACTCACTAACGGCCGCCTGGTGGCCCGCTGCAAGCGACGCTGAGCGTGCGCCGTCTGCGCGACGGGTGGTTAGTGAGTGGTGAGCGTCCGCCACGTCGAGAGCGTGACGGACAGCGTGACGATCACGGGCTCCGGGAGCATCGCGAGCTGCTGCAGCAGCTCGCGGTAGTTCACGTGCCGCGCGCTCGGCGTCATCAGCACCAACTGCTCCACAGCCGTCCGGTCGAGCGGCATCGTCTCCTCGACGACCTCGCTGCCGATCCGCTCGAACTCACCCGCAAGCGACTCCTGCAGCCGCCGTTCCTTCTCCTCGTCGACGGTTACCAGCCCTAGTACGCCGACCAGCTCGGCGAGATGCTGCTGGTTCGGGGTGACGACGAGCAGGCGACCGGTGGGGGCGAGGACCCGGGCCATCTCCGCGGCGTTGCGCGGGGCGAACACGTTCAGCAGCAGCTGGGCCGATCCGTCGAGCAGCGGCAGCTCCTGCCAGGCGTCGCACACCACGGAAGCGATCCGCGGATCGACCTTCGCCGCACGGCGGGCGGCGAACTTCGACACGTCCAGGGCGATCCCACGTCGCTGCGGAGCCAGGCCGAGGACGCCCGACAAGTAGTAGCCGGTGCCAGCGCCGACCTCCACGACCAGGTCGTCCTCGCCGAGGCCGGCGGCGAGGATCAGCGCGTCGCGGATCGGCGCGTAGTGCCCGGTGCCGAGGAAGACCGTGCGGGCGCCGACCATCGCGGCCGAGTCGCCTTCGATGCCGTTCGAGGCCGCGGGCAACAGATTCAGGTAGCCCTGCTTGGCCAGGTCGTACGCGTGCCCGCGCGGACAGCGCGCAGCACGGCCGTCCAGAGTCAGCCCGTCGGCACAGACCGGGCAGCGCAGGGCAGTGACGAGATCGGCTCTCACTCGGCCTAGTGTCCCGTACGCGTCACTAAGTTATGTCGCGGCTCGTGATCCGGGCCCACGCGGCGGTGTAGAACACGGCGACGTAACCGGCCTGGAGGAGCAGGTTGCGGCCGATGTCGTGCCAGTACGGCGGGTCGCGGAGCACGTCGGCGAACGACTGCCAGCGGTACATCAGCAGCCACGGATGGATCGCGTGCAGCTGCGGGATCGCGGTCATGATGCCGAGCACGATGAACGTGCCGAACGTCGCCGCCATCGCCGCCAGCGGGGTCGAGGTCAGCGACGAGACGAACAGGCCGATCGCGGCCAGCCCGAGCAGTGACAGCGAGATCACCAGGGCGATCGCGAGTGCCCGGAGCAGCCCCTCGCCGAGGGAGACGGTCGAGCCGGAGAGCAGGAGTACGTCGCCGACCGGGAACAGGATGAAGCCGACGATCAGCCCGGACACCCAGATCGTCATCGTCGCGACCAGGCAGAAGACCGTGAGCGAGACCATCTTGGCCGCGAGCAGCCGGGATCGGCCGGCCGGTGCCGTCAGCAGGTTACGCAGTGTGCCGAGACTGGCCTCGCCGGCCAGCGACTCCCCCGAGATGACGGTGACCGCGGTCGGCAGGAAGAACGGCAGCGACAGGCCGAGGCTGGCGACGATCAGGAACAGTCCGTTGCCGGCGACCTGGCCGATGAACCCCTCGGTACCCCCGTCGTTCCCGGAGAGCCTGATCGCGATCCCGATCAGCAGCGGGACGGCGGCCAGTACCCCGAGCCCCACCTGCGTCCGCGCACGTCCGAACACCAGCCTGAGCTCGGACAGGAACAGCGCCACGGTGTGCCGCCCGGCACTCGGCCTGGTGGCGGCGACCTCTGTGACCTCCGGGGTCGCTTCACTCGGCGACATCGAAGCCCTCCCCGGTGAGTGCCACGAACGTGTCCTCCAGGCTCGGACGCTCCAGTCCGAAGCCGTGGATGCGTACGTCGGCCGCGACCAGCGCAGCCGCGAACTTCTCGATCGGCAGCTCGCCAGGATCGCCCTCGACGGTCTCCTCGGTCGTCTTCAGCTCGGTCACGCCCAGGCCTTGCAGCGTGTCGGCCGCCGCTCCGAGGTCCGGCGTACGCACGACCAGTCGTGGGCGGAGCTCGGCCCGGAGATCCGCGACCGTGGACTGCCTGAGCAGGTTGCCGCGGTTCATGATCGCGGCGTGCGTGCAGACCTGCTCGACCTCGGCGAGCAGGTGGGTCGAGGTGAAGACCGTCGTCCCGTCACTGGCCAGGTCGCGGATCAGGTGCCGCACCTCGCGGGTGCCCTGCGGGTCGAGGCCGTTGGTCGGCTCGTCCAGCACGAGCAGCTCGCGCCGTTGCATCAGAGCGACCGCGATCGCGAGCCGCTGGCGCATACCCAACGAGTAGGCGCGGACCTTCTTGCCGGCCGCGTTCGAGAGGCCGACGCGCTCCAGCGCCTCTCCGGCGCGGGCCTTGCGGGTCGTCGGGTCGGCGGTGCGGTCGGCGGCGTCGAAGCGGAGCAGATTCGCCTGGCCGGTCCAGAACGGGTAGAACGCCGGTCCCTCGACCAGCGCTCCGACCCGCGGAAGGACCCGCAGGTGTGCCTTCGGCATCGGCTCGCCGAGCAGCTCGACCTCACCGGACGTCGGCGCGATCAGGCCGAGCAGCATCCGGATCGTCGTGGTCTTCCCCGACCCGTTCGGGCCGAGGAAGCCGTACACACTCCCGGCCGGCACCTCGAGGTCGACCGCGTCCACCGCCACCTGCCCGCCGTGGAAACGTTTGGTCAGCCCTCGGGTGACGACCGGAGCGCTCACGGTCAGCGGGGGGCCTTCGCTGCGGCGGCCTGCAGGGTGTCCGGGGTGACCAGGCCGACGAAGACCCTGCCGTCGTCGGTGATCAGTGCGCTCACCATCTTTGTCGTCAGCACCTTGCCCTTGCCCCACGAGCCCTGCACGGTGGGCGCCTTCGCCAGCAGTTGGGCGAGCGGACCGGCCGACGGGCTCGACGCCAGGCCGGCGGTGTTGGCTCCGCGAATCATCGCGACGCTGTCCCAGCCCGTGCCGATGACGGTCGGCTTCTTGTCCGCCTGCGCCGCACCGGGCTTGGTCGGCTTGACCAGCTGCGGCGGCACGCTGTGCGGACGCTCGCGGGTGGCCGGCACCTTCTGGTCGGTGACCTTCACGCCCTTCGGCGGGGTGAAGGTGAAGGAGCTCGCCGACGGTACGTCGAACGACACCGACGTGAAGCCCAGCTCGACCGCCGGGTCGTTGCCGGTGCGCGGCATCACGGTCACGTCCAGCGGGACCCAGGTCTTGGAGTCGATCGCCAGGGTCACCGAGCCAACGGTCGTCTTCTCGGTCTTCGGCACCAGGCGCAGCTTGTACGCGTCCCGGCCGGCGACCTTCTCGGTGCCGCTGACCTGGACCGTGGTGGTCGGGTCGATCGCGTCGAGGAACTGCTTGGCGACCGACTGCGGGTCATACGACTCGGGCAGGGCCTTCTCCGGCTTGGCGGTCTTGTGCGCCGGCAGGGTCAGCTTCGTGGCCTCACGCTTGGACGAGTCGTACGCCCACGCCGACGTACCGTCGGTGGTCCAGAGCTGCTCGGCCTGATTGTCGATCAGCGAGACCCGGGCCTTGTCCGGGGTAGCGAACGCGACTCGCGCGGTGTGCTGTCCGCTCAGCAGGTCGGTCAGCTCCCGGCTGCCGGGGGCCATGCCGGGGATCGCGGGCAGGCCGAGGTCCGCGTCCGCGCGGACCGTGCCACTCAGGCCGTCCACCTTCGCGGTCTGCACCTTGGCGAGCAGATCCTGCGCGGTGATGCTCGGCAGCTTCGGTGAGGCATCCGCGACCACTGGCCCGAGTGCCCCCACACCTGCCACCACCGCGACTGTCGTGACCGGAACCAACCACCGTCGACTGCGCTGCGCTACACCCATGAGTACAGCGTCGCACCGCACGCGGACGGAACCAAGTGCCCTCAGGGTAGGTTCACCCGAAAGAGTGAGTCCGGCGTACGACCCTGGTCGTACGCCGCGGACTCAGACAGGACTCAGCGTGACTGCAGAGCGTCGAGCGCCACGGTCATCGCGGCGGCGACGCGGAAGTCCAGGCGCTGGTCCTGGACGGTGATCCGGTAGCGGTCCCGGACCGACATCTTCCGCTCCACCGACAGCACCGGCCGGCCGGAGTTCGCCTCGGTGAAGTCGAAATGGAAGATGAACGGCAGCGGGACCTCGCCGATGAACGGCACGAAGTCCCAGACCCGGCGCAGGATCGCGATGGTCGGGTTGCGTTCGGTGCCGCTCGCGTCCACGCCAGGCGCGCTGAGCTGCCAGCTGGACCGCAGCAGGCTCTTCCCGAACTCCTTCTTGAACCAGCCGATCGCCTGGCCGTCGGCGTCGGTCACGTCGTACCCCGAACCGAGGTCGATCGTCTTGCGCGCCTTGAACGAGAAGACCGGCCGGGTCTTGGTGTCGTCGGCGTAGAACGTCACCTGCTCCTTGAACGCCATCCGCTTCTGCTGCGCGAACGCGAGCAGCGGTCCATCGCTCCCGTCCGGGTTGGTGGCGATCAACTCGTACTTGTTCGCCATCAGAGTCACCCGCTGCTTCATCGCGAACGCAGGCACATACATGGGCGGTTCGGCTGTCATGCGGAGGAGTGTGTCAGACCACAGGCCGACGCACCGACCTTCAGTCCGCGGGCCAGTGCCTCGGCGCGCTCCGAGGGTTCTTCGACCTGTACGACGAGCTGGCCGACGCCTTGCAGCGCAAGGTCGCGGGCGATCTCGACGCCGAACTCGACGGCCTCGACCGGCGTACGCGCGGGCCGCCACAGCACCCCGAAGCCGGCTCTTGGCTTGTCCTCCCGCAGATCCACAACGAGCGCATCCGCTTCCTGTAGATCTGTCGCGTCACCGCCGACGATCAGTCGGACACGCTGACCGGCGGCCGGTACTGCGTTCTGCCCGGCCTGGATCGCGTCGTCGACGATCGACGCGTCGCGCCGGCCCCATTCCTCGTGGTGGATCGCCCACTCCAGCGGCCTGCGCTTGGCCCAGCCGGAACGCACCAGCTCCGGCGCCGCGGCGAACTCCTCGACGTACCCGACGCAGAGGTATCCGACCAGCTCGATGTGTGCGGGGAGGTCGAGGACGTTCGCGACTTCGGCCGGCTCGAAGAAAGAGACCCAGCCGACGCCGAGCCCTTCGGCCCGCGCGGCGAGCCAGAGGTTCTGGATCGCGATCGCGGCGGAGAACCAGGTCGTCCGCGGATCCGCGTGCCGGCCGAGGACGTGCCGCCCGCCGCGGCCGGGGTCGCACGTCACCGCGATGTTCAGCGGGGTGTCGAGGATCGCCTCGATCTTCAATCCGTCGAACTTCGCCCGGCGGTCGTCCGGGAGAGATGCCGCGAACGCGTCCCGCTGCGCGGTCGCGAGGTCGTGCACCTTCCGGCGGGTCGCGAGGTCGCGGATCACGAGGAAGTCCCACGGCTGGCTCAAGCCAACGCTCGGGGCTCGATGGGCCGCTTCCAGGACTCTGGTGAGGAGTTCGTTGTCGATCGGGAGGTCGAGGAAACCGCGTCGTACGTCGCGTCGCTCGGCGATCACGCGGTGCACGACGTCGCGGTCCGCCTGTTCGTAGCCGGGTGCGGGGAGCCGGCCGACGGCCGCGGTCGCGTTGGCGGAGCGGCGTTTGCGGACGATGAGCTCGGCGCCGGCGGCGAGGACGGCTGCTTCGGCGACGCTCGGAGTACCTGTCAGGTGCTCGACCTGCGGGCTGGGGTTGGGCGCCGGGTGTTCTGCCAACTCAGCGGCCGGGAGGGCTCGGAGATCGGCATTGAGGTCGGCGGCAAGACGGATTAGGGCCGGCTCGGCTTCGCGGCTGGTGACGGTGAGGACCAGTTGCACCTTGCCTGGGCCGGCTTCTTCCAGTGCGTCGTCGACCAGGGCGCGGAGCTCGCCGTACGACGTGTTGGCGCGGAGGCCGACTCCCACGACGAGGCTCATGGTCGGTGGTTCCGGGCCGCGGCGACGAGGCGGGCCGGTACGTCGGGGGTGGCGGTCCAGTGCAGGTGCAGGTACGACGCGTGCACGTGCGGCAGCGCGACGCCTTCTGTGCCGCTCGGGAGGTGCCAGGCGGGAGGTACGTCGGCGTCGAGGTCGAGCGTGGTGCGGTGGAACTCGTGGCCGTGGACCCGTCGCCCTTCGTCGAAGAACGCAGTGGTGGTCGCGGCGATCGCGGTGCGGTAGCCGAGGGTCAGGCGGCTGGTCATGCGGCCGGTGGCCGGGAGTACGCCGGTCATCGGGTGGCCGTCGAGTTCCCGGCAAAGGTAGAGCAGACCGGCACACTCGGCGATCACCGGCAGACCGGCGGCTATTTCGGCGGCGACCTGTTCGCGGAGCTTGGTGTTGGCAGACAGGGCCTCCGCATGCAACTCCGGGAAGCCCCCGCCGAGGTACACCGCGGAAGTTGCCTCAGGCAACGTGTCTGCCAGTGGGTCGAAGATCGCAACGTCCGCGCCTGCGGCCGTGAGCAGCTCTGTGGTCTCCGTGTAGCGGAAGGAGAAGACGGGCCCACCCGCGACCGCAACCACTGGTCGCCGGACCTGAGGCACCTCTCCGGCCGCTCCGGAGCGGCGCGACGCGGCGCTCGGCGCCTCGAGGCCGGCGAGCTCCTCGTTCGGGTCCCAAGCGGTGGCCGGATGGCGCACAGCGGCTCGGGCTGCGGCTACGAAGGCTGCCAGGTCTACGCCTTGGTGGACCAGTTCGGCGGCGGCGTCAACGGCGTTTTCGGCTTGGTCGCGTTGTTCGTTGGCGGGGACGAGGCCGAGGTGGCGGCTGGGGACGGTCAGGCGGGGGTCGCGGCGGAGGACGCCGAGGACCGGTACGCCGGTGGGGGCGATGCCTGCGCGGACCTCGGTCTCGTGGCGATCGGAGCCGACCTTGTTGAGGATCACCCCGACGATGCGGACCTCGGTGTCGAAGGCAACGAAACCTTGGACCACGGCGCCGACGCTGCGGCCGGCCGCGGATGCGTCCACCACGAGCACGACCGGCGCCTTCAGCAGCTTCGCGACGTGCGCCGTCGACGAGAACCCTTCCGTGCCGAGCGCACCGTCGTACAGGCCCATCACACCCTCGATCACGGCGAGGTCGGCCCCCGCGGAACCGTGTGCGAACAACGGCCCGACCCGCTCCTCCCCCGACAGCATCGGATCGAGGTTGCGCCCCGGCCGCCCGGTGGCGACCGCGTGGAACCCGGGGTCGATGTAGTCCGGCCCGACCTTGAACCCGGCGACCACCTGCCCGGCCCGGCGCAATGCCGCCATCAGCCCGACCGCGACCGTCGTCTTCCCCGCCCCGGAGGACGGCGCCGCAACCACTACCCGCGGAATCACCACTCGATGCCCTTCTGGCCCTTCTGGCCGGCGTCCATCGGGTGCTTCAGCTTGGTCATCTCGGCGGCGAGGTCGGCAGCCTCGAGAAGCTTCGGATGGGCGTCGCGACCGGTGATCACGACGTACTGATGCCCAGGGCGGTCGACGAGCGTGTCGACCACCTCGTCGATGTCGACCCAGCCCCATTTCATCGGGTAGGTGAACTCGTCCAGGACGTACAGATCATGCGTCTCGGCGGACAGCCGGCGCTGGATCTCGCGCCACCCCTCGAGCGCGTCGGCGGCGTGGTCCTCCTCGGTGCCGGCCTTGCGCGACCAGCTCCAGCCCTCGCCCATCTTGTGCCACTCCACCGGGCCGCCCTGACCAGTTGCCTCGTGCAACTGACCGAGCGCCTTGAACGCACCCTCCTCGCCGACCTTCCACTTAGCGCTCTTCACGAACTGGAAGACCCCGAGATTCCAGCCCTGGTTCCAGGCCCGCAGCGCCATCCCGAACGCGGCCGTCGACTTGCCCTTCATCTCGCCGGTGTGCACCATCAGCAGCGGCCGGTTGCGCCGCTGGCGGGTGGTGAGGCCGTCCTCCGGTACGGCGACCGGCTGCCCCTTCGGCATCTCAGGCCGCCTTCCGCTCGGTGACCGTACGGACCAGGTTGCCCGCGGCAACGTCACCGAGATCGAGGTACTCCGCGCCGAGGTCGCCCGCGAGCTCCGCCGCCAGACCGAGGCGGACGCCCCGGTGCGGCTCGCAGTCCACGACGACGGTGGCGATCCCACGCTGGGCGAGCCAGCCCGCGGACCGGCGGGCGCGGGCGAACGCGTTGTCGCCGTGGGTGGCGCGGCCGTCGGTCACCAGCACGAGGAGCGGCCGGCGGCGCGGGTCCCGGATCGCGGCGATCCGCAGTACCTCGGCTGCTTGCAGGAGACCTTCGGCGAGCGGGGTGCGTCCGCCGGTCGGGAGGGATTCGAGCCGTCGTACGGCGGTCTCGACGCTACCCGTCGGCGGGAGCGCGACCGTGGCGGCGGCGCCGGCGAAGGTGACGAGGCCGACGGTGTCGCGGCGCTGGTACGCGTCGAGCAGCAGCGACACGATCGCGGTCTTCACCTCGCCCATCCGCTTCTTCGTCCCCATCGAGCCCGACGCGTCGACGCAGAAGAGGACGAGATTCCCTTCGCGGCCTTCGTGTACGGCGAGGCGCACGTCCGACGCCCGGACGGCGAGCCCCGGGCCGGTCCGTCCACGCGCGTGCTGGTACGGCGCGGCGCTCCGCATCGTCCCGAGCAGGTGCACCCGCCCCGACTCCCGCCCGACCCGAGCCCGGTCTCCCACCACCCGACCAACCTCGGTAATAGCCCGAGACCGCCGCCCAGCCACCCCGACCCCGGCCGCCTCCACCCTCAACAACCGAGCCTTGTACGGCTCCGAACTCCCAACAACCTCACCGACCGGCGCCGAGCCGGCCTGGCCGCTCGGCTCTGCATGGTCCGTGTCGGCTGCGGGCGGGTTCTCGTCCACGTCAGGCGAGTTGTCCGCTTCAGCATTCGTGCGATCTGCCCCTCCACCTGGACCATCCGGATCGTCGTCGGGGTCGACCGGCGGAGGTGTGCTGTTGTTGATTGCCTCTTCCAGTTGCTGGTCGTCGAGGCCCGGGGCGTCGAAGGGGTTTCGGCGGCGGCGGTGCGGCAGGGCGAGTTTGGCGGCGGCCCGTACGTCGTCGACCTCGACGACGGTGCGGCCGGACCAGGCCGCGTGGGCGACCGCCGTACGTGCGGTGACCAGGTCGGCGCGCATCCCGTCCACGTCGAACGACGCGCAGATCTCCGCGATCTGCCGCAGCGCCGCGTCGGTGAGGATCACCTCGGAGAGCAGGTCGCGCGCCTTCACGATGCGTTCGGCGAGCTCGCGCTGCGGACCGTCGTACCGCTCGACGAAACCAGCAGGATCCGCCTCGTAGGCGAGCCGCGCGCGCATCACCTCGACCCGCACCGCAGGATCCCGGCTGGCCACCACATCCACCGTCAGGCCGAACCGGTCGAGCAACTGCGGCCGGAGCTCGCCCTCCTCCGGGTTCATCGTCCCGACCAGCACGAACCGCGCCGGATGCGTGACCGACACCCCGTCCCGCTCGACCGTCGCCCGCCCCATCGCGGCGGCATCGAGCAGTACGTCGACCAGGTGGTCGTGCAGGAGATTGACCTCGTCGACGTACAGCAACCCACGGTGTGCCGCCGCCAGCAGACCAGGCTCGTACGCCGTGACGCCCTCCGCGAGCGCCTTCTCCAGATGCAGCGAACCGAGCACACGATCCTCGGTCGCCCCGACCGGCAACTCCACCAACCGCGCCGCCCGCACCGAACGCCCATCCGCGTGCGGCCCGTCAGGACACGACGCGTCCGGCTCGTCGGGGTCGCACGAGAAGCGGCAGCCGGGTACGACGTCCACCGACGGCAGGATCTCCGTCAGCGCGCGGACCGCGGTCGACTTCGCCGTACCCTTCTCGCCCCGGATCAGCACCCCGCCGATCGCCGGCGAGATCGCCGCCAGGATCAGCGCGAGCTGGAGGTCCTCCATGCCGACCACGGCAGTGAACGGAAACCCGGTGGAAGCTGCAGCAGGCCGCATCGGCGGTGGATCCCTTCGTCGAGCGGGTATCCACGCCCGCCACGCCTGGTACGCCGACCCGCAGCGCGACCCGGCGGACGACCGCGGATGTCCTGGCTCCCGGGCGCCAGTTGACTTCTCTGGCACCCGGTCACAGTGGCGGGACCGCCCCGGACTCCCGGCCAACGCCGGTCACCGGTGTTCCTCCACACTCGTCGCGCCGATCATGGCACACACATCCCGATCGGCCAGCGACCAGGCTCACAGTCGCCGGCCGATCCGCAGGGATCACCGCGGGCGGGTTGCGTTCCAGAGATAGGTGTCGCGGCCGGAGGTGCCGCCGCCGGGGGCGAGTTGTCTGTCGTCGGAGTCGAAGGCGACGTGCCGGCCGTCGGCGGAGATGGCCGGGCCGACGCTACCGATCCGGCCGCCGAACGGGTCTGTCTGGTCCTGCGCCTTGGTGATCCAGACCAGCGCGCCGGTCTTGCGGTCGAGGCGGAACACGTCGCTGAGGTCCCCGGTGTCCGAGGCGGTCAGGCGTGCGGGCGTTCCGAAGGCGACGTACCTGCCGTTGGCGGAGATGCCGCTGCGGAAGACCGGACCGAGGGCCGTCGACGGCCGGCCTTGGGCGTCGGCGGAGATCAGCTCCAGCTTGTTGGTCCGCAGGTCACGCAACCAGACGTTCGGTATCGAGTCGAAGCCGATCCCGAGCCAGCTGACCAGCGTGAAGGACAGGTACCGGCCGTCGCTGGAGAAGGTGGGATAGATGCTCTCGACGCTGAAGGCGCGCGGGTCGGACGGCACACCCAGCGAAACCCCGCGTGTCGTCTTCGAGTTGCGGTCACGGACGTAGAGCAGGGTGTCGGCGTGCGGCGACGGAGACGGCGCCGGCTCCAGCTGGTCCGGGGTCACGAACGCGACCCGGCGTCCGTCACCGGAGATCGCCGGCGCGCTCGAGTACACGTCGAGCTGCTGCCCGTCGGACGTCACGGAGACGCGCTCGGTCCGGCGGGTGACGAGGTCGCGGACGAAGACGTCCTGGGTGTTGTTGGTGTCGCCAACGATGAGGTCGGTCGCACTCGAGGTGAACGCCACGTGCCGTCCGTCGGCGGAGATCTCGGGCTCCCACGAGTCCAGGTCCGCCGGGCCGTTCAGCCCGACCGACACCAGCGTCGTACGCCCGGTCCTCAGATCACGGCGGAAGACGTCGCCGGCGCCGTTCGTGTCACCGGGCAGCAGGTTCGACGCGAACGAGTTGAAGACGACGTACCGACCGTCGGCCGAGATCGACGGCTCCCGGCTCTCACCGTTCCCCGGTACGCCGCCGGGGCCGGCCGAGACCAGCGTCGTCCGCCCGGTGACCACGTCCCGGACGAACACGTCCCGCTGACCGTTGGTGTCACCCGCGACCAGGTCGTCGGCGTACGACGAGAACACGACGTACCGCCCGTTCGCCGAAACCCCGAGCCCTTTCGCGGTCCCCGCGGCCGACTCACCGTCACCGCCGATCCCGGCCGCCGTGACCGACACCAGCTGGATGGATTCGCTGCGTTGGGCAACCGCCGGCGCACTGACCGCTCCCCCCGAAACCGCAGCCACCACCAGGCCTGCGAGTACGCCCCGAACAGGCTTCCGGACGTGCAGAAGAGATTTCATCTTGGCCCCCTTTCGGACAACCAGCTTGATGCCCGGGGAACCGGCGAAGTTGCGGTCGAACGCTTGATCTGCTCAGCTCGAGGAGAGGCGCTTCGCGACGGCGGTGGCAGCCGCGTCGTCCTTGACCTCGCGGATGCCGACGATCGGGGTCATGGTGACGAAGCCGGCCGCGAGGAGCGCCTCGTCGGAGCCGGCGATCGGGTTGGCGAGCGGGGGTTCGAGTTCGATCATCGGCTCGCCGTTCGGCGCGGTCGTGCCGACGATGCGCGAGCGCTTGATCGGGGCCAGGGAGGCGTGCCGGACGCCGGCGAGCCGGTCGAGCGGGAGGTCGGGGACGTTGATCGTCAGCACCGTTCCGGCCGGCTCCGCGGCGATCCAGCCGAGGGCCTCGGCGGCGACGGTCGCCGCGGTCGGCCAGTGCCCGGGGTCCTCGGAGTCGATGCTGACAGCAACCGCCGACGTGTCCTGGCCGGCCGCGGTCAGCGCGGCCGCGACGGTGCCGGAGTGGAAGATCGGGACGCCGATGTTGTGCCCGCGGTTGATACCCGACAGCACCAGGTCCGGCGCACGTCCGAACGCCCCGACGTTCGCCAGCGTCACCGCGAGCGCCGGCGTCCCCTCGATCCCGGTGTAGGTGACCCCGTTCTCCTCCTCGGACACGGTCCGGATCGGGCGGCCGACCATGCCGGCCCGGGCGGATCCGACGCCGCTCTCGTCGAGCATCGGCGCGACCACGAGTACGTCGTACCCGAGCTCGGCGATGGCCGGCGCGAGCGCCCGGATACCCGGTGCGCGATAGCCGTCGTCGTTGGTGATCAGGACACGAAGCTGCTCAGGCGGCATGCCTCCACCCAATCAGGCACGGTCCTCGATGTCACCCTCCGTCTCAAGTACTGCGTTGCGCAGCGTCTCCAGCGCCTGGTCCGACGGCTCCGCCCACAGCCCGCGCTGGGCCGCCTCCAGCAGGCGTTCCGCGATCCCGTGCCGCGCCCATGGGTTGGACTTGCGGAAGAACTCGGCCATCTCGGGATCCGCCACGTACTCCGTCGTCAGCGTCTCGTACATCCAGTCGTCGACCACGCCCGCGGTCGCGTCGTACCCGAAGAGGTAGTCGACCGTCGCCGCCATCTCGAAGGCGCCCTTGTACCCGTGCCGCCGCATCGCGGCCATCCAGCGCGGGTTCACCACCCGGGCGCGGAAGACCCGCTTCGCCTCCTCGTCCAGCGTCCGGGTCTTCACCTGGGCGGGTACGGCGGAGTCGCCGACGTACGCCTTCGGGTTGGCGCCGGTCAGGTGCCGGACCATCGCGATCATGCCGCCGTGGTACTGGAAGTAGTCGTCGGAGTCCATGATGTCGTGCTCGCGGGTGTCCGCGTTCTTCGCCGCGACCTGGATCCGGGCGTACGCGCGCTCCATCGAGCCGCGGGCCTCCGCGCCGTCGAGGTCCTTGCCGTACGCGTACCCGCCCCAGACGGCGTACACCTCGGCGAGCTCGGCGTCGGTGCGCCAGTTGCGAGCGTCGACGAGCGGGAGCAGGCCGGCGCCGTACGAACCCGGCTTCGAGCCGAAGACCCGGGCCGTCGCCTGCCGTGCGTCGTTGCCCGCGGCAATGTCCTCGTCGACGTGCGCGCGCAGATAGTTGTCGGTGGCATCCTCGTCCAGCGCGGCCACCGTCCGGACCGCCTCGTCGAGGAGGGCGACCACGTGCGGGAACGCGTCCCGGAAGAAGCCGGAGATCCGGATCGTCACGTCGATCCGCGGCCGGCCGAGTTCCTCCAGGCCGACGACCTCGAAGCTGGTCACACGTCGCGACGCCTCGTCCCAGACCGGGCGGCAGCCGAGCAGCCACAGCACTTCGGCCAGGTCGTCACCCTGCGTGCGCATGGCCGACGTACCCCAGATCGTCAGCCCGACCGACCGCGGGTACTCCCCCGTCTCGGCCTGGTGCCGAGCCAGCAGCGAGTCGGCGAGCGCGACGCCGACGTCCCAGGCGTTGCGGCTCGGGATCGCCTTCGGGTCGACGGCGTAGAAGTTCCGCCCCGTCGGCAGCACGTTCACGAGCCCGCGCGTCGGCGATCCCGACGGCCCGGCTTCGATGAACCGCCCGTCGAGCGCCCGCACCACGTTGGCCAGCTCGTCCCCTGTCCGAGCCAGCCGCGGCACAACCTCCTCAGCGGCGAACGTCAGCGACTGCACTACCTCCGCGGAGTCCCGGCCCAACACCTCGGCAACCACGACCGGGACCTTCGTCGCGTCCCAGCTCATCGTCTCCATCCCGACGACCAGCTTCCGCGCCACCGCCTCCAGGATGTCGACGCCGTCGGCGGCAGTCACGGCCGGAAGATCGGCGAGGGTCGCGAGGTCGGCAAGCTCCGGCACGGCACGACCGGGATCCGCGAGGAGGGCC
Organism: Kribbella sp. NPDC051586; assembly: GCF_044453965.1. Classification (NCBI taxonomy): domain Bacteria; kingdom Bacillati; phylum Actinomycetota; class Actinomycetes; order Propionibacteriales; family Kribbellaceae; genus Kribbella; species Kribbella sp. NPDC051586. The sequence goes on from NZ_JBITDF010000002.1 coordinate 330,052, forward strand.
GCTTCGTCCACCCCGAAGGCCGAGCCCAGCGCCGTCCGCAGCCCCGGGATCGAGTACGCGCCACCCCACAGCTGGCGCGCGCGCAGTACGGCGAGCACCAGGTTGACCCGTGCCTCGCCCGCCGGCGCGCCGCCGAGGATGTGCAGGCCGTCCCGGATCTGCACGTCCTTGATCTCGCACAGATACCCGTCGAGGTGCAGCACGAACTCGTCGAACTCGTCGTCCGAAGGCTTGTCCGACGTGTGCAGATCGTGGTGCAGCTGGGCCGCCTGGATCAGCGTCCAGATCTGCGCCCGCAGCGTCGGCACCTTCTCCGGATCGAGCGCGGACACGGTCGCGTACTCGTCGAGCAGGTACTCCAGCTTCGCCATGTCGCCGTACGTCTCGGCCCGCGCCATCGGCGGCACCAGATGGTCGACGACCGTCGCGTGCGCCCGCCGCTTCGCCTGCGTGCCCTCGCCTGGGTCGTTGACGATGAACGGGTAGACCATCGGCAGGTTCCCGAGCACCGCGTCCGGCGCGCAGCCGGCCGCCATCCCGATCCCCTTGCCCGGCAGCCATTCCAGCGTCCCGTGCTTCCCGAGGTGGACGACCGCGTGCGCGCCGAACCCGCCCTCGTCCGTGGACGCTTCGAGCCAGCGGTACGCCGCGAGGTAGTGGTGCGACGGCGCCATGTCCGGGTCGTGGTAGATCGCGACCGGGTTCTCGCCGAAACCGCGGGGCGGCTGGATCATCAGCACGACGTTCCCGAACCGGAGCGCGGCCAGCGCGATCGCGGGCTCGTCACCCGACGTGTCGACGTACAGCTCGCCGGGCGCCTCGCCCCACGCCTCGATCATTGCCGTCTGCAACGACTCGGGTGTGCGACCGAACCAGATGGCGTAGGTGGAGAGCGGGACCTTGGCGACGGCGTTCGCCAGCTGCTCGTCGGTCAGCCAGTCGACGTCGTGCCCACCGGCCGCGATCAGGCGGTGGATCAGCCCGTCGGCGCCGTCGGCGCCCTGAAGCTCACTGAGGTCGAGCCCACCGAGGTCGTACCCGGCCGCTTCCAGCTGTCCGAGCAGGACGACGGCCGACGCCGGTGTGTCCAGACCGACCGCGTTCCCGATCCGCGCATGCTTCGTCGGGTACGACGACAGCACCAAGGCGATCCGCTTCTCGGCCGGCGGCACGTGCCGCAACCGGGCATGTGCCACCGCGATGCCGGCCAGCCGCGCGCACCGCTCGGCGTCCGGCGCGTACCGGGCCAGGCCGTCGGCGTCGTACGACTTGAACGAGAACGGGATCGTGATCAGCCGCCCGTCGAACTCCGGGATCGCGACCTGCGTCGCCGCGTCCAGCGGACTGATCGCCGCGTCGCTCTCGACCCACTGCTCACGCGTCGAGGTCAGCGCGAGCCCCTGGATCAGCGGGATGTCCAGTGACGCCAGCGCACCGGCGTCCCACGCATCATCCGCTCCCCCCGCGCTGGCGTTCGCCGCCACCGATCCACCGGCCGCGAGGAGGGTCGTCACCAGTACGTCGCATTTCCGCAGCAGATCGAACAGCCCGACATTCTCGGCCGGGTCGAGCCCGCGCAGCGTGCCGCAGTACACCGGGAGAGGTTGGGCCCCGGCCGCGGCGACCGCGTTGGCGAGGGCGTCGACGAACGCCGTGTTGCCGGAGATCTCGTGCGCTCGGTAGTACACGATGCCGACCACGGGACGCTCGTCATCGACGTACGTGCCCCGAAGGCCGTACGCCGGGAGCGCCCGCGGCGGCTCGAACTCGTCACCGGTCAGCAGCAGCGTGTCCCGCAGGAAGCCGGCCAGGTTGCGGAGGTTGTCCGCGCCGCCCTCGCGCAGGTACGCGAGCGCCTCGGTGACCGCACCGGCCGGCACGGTCGACAGCGACATCAGCTCGGCGTCCGGCGCGGCCTCGCCACTGACCACCACCGCCGGCCTGCCGGACGCGATGACCGCGTCGAGTCCTACTTCCCAGGCCCGGCGACCGCCGAGCAGCCGCACGACCACCACGTCCGCGGCGTCCAGGAGCGGTCCGAGCTCGGCGAGCTCGAGGCGGGCAGGGTTCGCGACCTTCCAGCCGGCGTTCGCCTCGGCGGCCGCGAGCAGATCGGTGTCAGCGGTGGAGAGCAAAAGGAGCACGCGAGCGTTCCTTCCCCGGGGTGTCCACGCCCCGAACGGAGGTACGACGGCGGCAGTTCCTGACTCCCCATTTCGGGTCACAGTGGCGGGACCGTCCCGGACTCACACCGGGTTCCTGCTGTTGCCGTCGATGACTTGGCTGACTCTAGCCGTGCATAGCGTAGTGGGCGGACAGGAGGTCGGTGCCCCAGTCGTTGCGGAAGTCTCGCCAGACTGAGTGGATGTGGTTGGCGTCGTCCTGCGTGTTGTCGTACTCGGCGAGGAAGCTCGGGCCGGCGATCGAGTAGTAGTGCCGGTGGCCGACGCCGGGCTCGGTCTCGCCGGCCCACGCGAAGGTCAGGCGCTCGATGCCGCGCTCGGTGATGTCCTGCCAGGTCTGCAGCCCGATCGGCCCGGCGGCTCGGCCGACGTACTGGCCGATGAGGAGGCTGAGGAGCTGACGCTGGTCCTCGTTCATGTCGCCGTACCCGAGGCCGCGATGCAGCAGCGACGCGTCCGCGACCGGGTCGTCGCGGGTCAGGATGTCGTCCGGCGCCGCGTCGGACACCACGGCGACCTCGAGCTGTCCGGGCTCGAGGGCGTGCAGCAGCTGGAAGCCCAGGTCCTGCTCGGCGGCCAGGAACCGTCGGCCGGCCTGCGGACCGGTACGGATCTCGGCCGGATTCGAGCCGAGGAACTGCGGAGTGAACGCGATCGCGCCGTCCACCAGCGTCACGTGCAGCGCGAGGTGGTGCCCGTTCAGCCGCCAGGCCCACGGATCGGTCCCGTTCGGATCACCGAGCACCCGCAGGAAGTACCGGTCACCGACGACCGAGCCCTCCCACTCCCCCGACGGCGGCAGGTCGGGCAGACCGCGGACGACGACCTCGGCGTCGAGGACCGCCCACACATCCGCCGTACCCCGGTCGCTGCACCCCGTCGCCACCAGCCGCTCGACGAGCTTCTGCTGCGTCGGCGTGAGCTCGGTCAACGCCAGCCCCGGCACATGCCCGGGCAGGTACGTCCACTTGCGATGGTCCGGAATGTCGAACGGAGCCCGGATCTTCTCGAGCTGGGCCGGCGTCAGGCTCGCCAGCAGTTCGAGGACCGTGTCCCGCGTCTGCGCTACAACCATGCCGATCGCTCCCGTTCCGTCGGTTCGTAAGGCGTCCATTGCTCGAACGGCCGGTCCAGCTTGTACCGGAAATCGGGTTGCCGCAGCAGGACGCGTGTTTCCGCGTTGCCCGGGTTGCGCAGCGACTCGAAGAACCGGACCGACCAGTGGAACCACCGGGTGCAGAACAGCCGCATGGTCAGCCCGTGCGACACGAGCAGCACGTTCGCCGGCGCGTCCGGATGCTCGAAGTCGCGATGCATCGTCTCCAGGAACGTCGAGACCCGGTCGTACACGTCCGCGCCCGACTCACCGTGGGTGAACCGGTAGAAGAAGTGCCCGAACGAGTCGCGGAGCTGCTCCTGACGCTCGATGTCCTCGGTGTCCTGGAGGTTCGCCCAGTCCTGCTCACGCAGCCGCGGCTCCTCGCGAGGACTGCCGATCAGGTCGTCCAGCCCGAGCGAGTCCAGCGTCTGGCGGGCCCGCAGGTACGGCGAGACGTACACGCGTACGGGCTCGTTCTCGAACAGTTCCCGCAGGTCCTTGCCCGCCTTGGCGGCCTGGTCGTGCCCGCGTGCCGTCAGCGGTACGTCGTGGTCGGGGATGCGCTCGTAGATCGTCTTGTCCAGGTTCGCCTCGGACTCGCCGTGCCGGATCAGCACGATCCGCAGCGGCCGATGACTCAGCCCCATCGTTCCCCCTTCACGGCGATCAAGGCGGCGACTCCGGCGGCCGCCATCCCGACCCGCCTGGCGAGGTGCGCCGTACGCCGGACGTCGGCGACTGTCGGCGCCGGACCGTCACCGAGCGTGCCGCGGTCCTCCTGGTAGCTCCCGTAGCTGTTCGTCCCGCCCAGTGTGAGGCCGAGCGCGCCGGCGAACGCTGCTTCGACCGGGCCGGCATTCGGACTCGGATGCTTCGGCGCATCTCGTCGCCAGGCCGCCGTCGCCTCACGCGTTCGTCCAGCTGTGAGACCGGTCAGCAGCGCGCAGAGCCGTGCCGGGACGAGGTTCACCACGTCGTCCAGGCGCGCTGACGCCCAGCCGAAGTTCTCGTACTTCGGCGACCTGTAGCCGACCATCGCGTCGAGTGTGTTCGCCGCTCGGTAGCCAAACAGCCCGGGGATGCCGAACACGCCACCCCAGAGCAGCGGTGCGACGCATGCATCCGAGGTGTTCTCGGCGATGGACTCGACCGTCGCGCGGGCAAGCTCGTCGGCCTCCAACTCGGTGGCGTCACGCGCACACAGGTGGCTGAGGCGGTCGCGAGCGGCTGGGATGTCCTTCTCCTCGAGCAGCTCGGCCATCGCCTCGGCTTCACGCTCGAGGCTGCGGGCGCCCAGAACGGTCCAGGTCGCGGCCGCGGTCAGTGCGGTGTGGAGGATCGGATGCCTGCGGGTCAGTCGCTCGGCCGCAAGGCCCAGCCCCGCGGTGGTCCCGACGAGGATCGCGGTGTACGCCGTTCCGGCCCGCTTCGAGTCGGCGTACACGGCCCGCTCCAGGCGAGCAGCGGTCTGACCGAACCCGGCGACGGGGTGGAGGCGGCGTGGATCACCAAGCACACGATCGGCGGCATAGCCGAGAAGGAGACCGATTGCCCGGGACACCCTGGGAAGTCTGCCAGGTGTTGTCTTGTGATTGGGTGACGGCATGGGAATCGCGGAGCTGCTCCAGGAGGTCGACGGGAGCGGGGAGTTCGGGGTGTGGCTCGGCCGGCTGGACGGCGTGGCGGTGTTCGAGCACGCCGCGGAGCGGCCGCACTACTCGGCCAGCACGATGAAGCTGCCGGTGGCGATGGCGATGATGCGCAAGGTCGAGGCGGGTGAGCTCGCGCTCGACCAGCCGGTGACCGTGCACAACGACTTCGCGTCCGCGGGCAGCGGCCGGTTCGCGGTGGACGCGGACGAGGACGAAGCGCCGGCGACCTGGACGAAGCTCGGTACGCCGGTGCCGCTCGGCTGGCTCGCGACAGAGATGATCACCCGCTCCAGCAACCTCGCCACCGACCTCGTCCTCGAGCAGGTCGGGATCCTCGCGGCTCACGCCGCCCTGAGCGAGGCAACGCTGCCCAGCTCGCCGTCCCCCGCGTCGAAGATCCAGCGCGGCATCGACGACGGTCCGGCCCAGCGCGCCGGCATCAGCAACCTGATGAGCCCGGCCGGGCTCGCCGGCGTACTCGTTGCGGTCGGCAATCAGAAAGGTGCCTCCGGCGACTACCTGCGCGATCTGCTGGCCGGCAACCAGTGGAACGGCGAGATCCCGGCGCTGCTGCCAACCGGTACGCGGGTCGAGCACAAGAACGGCTGGGACACCCGGATCCGGCACGACGGCGGGATCGTCCGGCCGCCCGACGCGGATCCGTTCGTGCTGGTGGTGTGTACGACGTCCGACCTGCCGGACGCCGAGGCGCAGAAGCTCATCGCGTCCATCGCACTGGAAGCCTGGAACAACCGGCACGACCTCGGGGCCGTGCGGTGAAGATCACGACCCATCGGGTGTCCGCGCCGCTGCACACCCCGTTCGTCACCGCGTTGCGGACGGCAACCCACGTCGAGTCGCTCCTGGTCGAGGTCAGCGACGGCGAGCTGAGCGGCTGGGGCGAGGCTCCGCAGGTGTGGAAGGTGACCGGCGACTCGCTGGCCGGCTCGCAGGCGTGTATCGAGGGCCCGATCACGACCGCGCTCGACGGGCTCGGTCCCGATGACCTGACCGAGGCGCTGCGCCGGGTGCAAGGCGCGGCCGTCGGCAACTTCGGCGCGAAGGACGCGGTCGACGTCGCGCTGCACGACCTCGCGGCGCGTCGGCGGGGTCAGACGCTGCACGGGTTCCTCGGCTCGACCGTCGACGTCGTACGCACCGATGTGACCCTGTCCGTCGGCGATGCGTCGGCGCTGGCGGACGCCGGGCGCGGCAGGATCGCGGACGGGTTCGACGTACTCAAGATCAAGGTCGGCACCGACGCGGTCGGCGACATCGAGCGGGTCCGCCGGGTCCGCGACGCGATCGGGCCGGAGCCGCGGTTGCGGCTGGACGCCAACCAGGGCTGGACGCGGCGCGACGCGGTCACGGTGATCCGGGCCCTGGAGGACGCCGGCTGCGCGATCGAGTTGGTCGAGCAGCCGGTCGCCGCGGCCGACCTCGACGGGATGGCGTGGGTGACCGACCGGGTCAGTACGCCGATCCTCGCCGACGAGTCCGTGTACGGCGTACGCGATCTGGTCGCCGTGATCCGGCAGGGCGCGGCCGACCTGGTGAACGTGAAGCTGGCCAAGTGCGGCGGCCTGGCGACGGCGCGGACACTGCTCGAACTGGCCCGGGAGCACGGGCTGGGCGCGATCGTCGGCTGCATGATGGAGAGCCACGTCGGCGTCGGCGCGGCGGCCGCGCTGGTGTCGGCGTACCCGACGACGACGGTCAACGACCTGGACGCCGCCTGGTGGCTGCGCGAGGCTCCGGTGACCGGCGGGATCCGGTACGACGGCTCGCTGATCCACCTGCCTTCTGCTCCTGGACTCGGCGTGACAGGCTTGAGCGCATGAGGTTAGCCGCTAGCAAGGTCCCGATCAGCACCGTCTGGACCGCGCCGGACGCGCCGCGTGACATCGACGCGCCGGCGACCGCCGCACAACCCGACGTGGCCGGTTGGGCCAAGTCGATGGACACCGAGACCCGGCTGGGCCTGCACGGCCGGACGTTGACGCAACTGCTGTTCGCCGAGCCTGTGCTGGTGCGCACGGAGCGGGACGGCTGGTCCGAGATCCTCGCACCGTGGCAGCCGTCGTCCCAGGACGAGCTCGGGTACCCGGGCTGGGTCCCGTCGAGTCATCTGGGCGAGCTGCCCCAGAGCGCGTCCGACCCGGTCGCCGTCACCGTACCGACCGCGTCGCTGCTGGCCGAGCCTGGTGGCCAGCCGGTGGCGGAGCTGTCGTTTGCCACGGTGCTGGCGTCGGTGGAGCACGCGGACGGGCACACGCGGGTCGCGACGCCCGACGGTGGGTCCGGCTGGCTCGCGGACGGCGCACTGCGGTCTGCGCTGGAGCCGTCGGACGCCGACGAGCGGCTGCGCCTCGGGGGGCTCTTCCTCGGTCTGGAGTACCTGTGGGGCGGTACGTCGGCGCATGGGCTGGACTGCTCCGGGCTGATCCACACGGTCAGCCGGGTCCTCGGCATGCGGACCCCGCGAGACGCCCACGACCAGGCGGACACCCTGCCGAACATCCCCATCGACGAGGCCCAGCCCGGCGACCTCTACTTCTTCGGCCGCCCCGGCCAACAGGTCCACCACGTAGGCTTCGTCTCCCCCGCCGGCATGCTCCACGCCTCCGAAACCGGCAAACGCCTGGAAGACGGCGCGCTCACCGACGAACGCCGCGCCACCCTGGTCACTGCAGCCCGCTTCTGAAGGACCGAGTGGTAACCGGAGCCCCAGCCCGGTGACCTGAGACCTGAAATAGCAGGTCTCAGGTCACAACATCCCGTCTCAGGACTCCTTGTGGTGCAGCTCCGGCTGCTCCGCTGGCTCCTCCGCCTTGATGGTGCGCGACTTGCGGAGGCTCAGGATCGTGGTGATGCCCAGCGTCACGATGATGAAGCCGAGGGAGAACCAGATCGGGATCTCGGGGGCCCAGTCGATGTGGTGGCCGCCGTTGATGAACGGCAACTCGTTCACGTGCATGGCGTGCAGGACCAGCTTCACGCCGATGAAGGCGAGCACGACCGACAGCCCGAGCGACAGGTACACCAGCCGCTTCAGCAGGTCGCCGAGCAAGAAGTACAGCTGGCGCAGACCCATCAGCGCGAAGACGTTCGCGGTGAAGACCAGGAACGGCTCCTGCGTCAGCCCGTAGATCGCCGGGATCGAGTCGAGCGCGAACAGCAGATCAGTGGTGCCGAGGGCAATGATCACGATCGCCATCGGCGTGACGAACCGCTTGCCGTTCTTCTTCAGGCTGAGCTTGACGCCGTTGTACTCGTCGGTGGCGTTCAGCCGCTTCTTCGCGAACCGGATGACGGCGTTCTCCTTGAAGTCGTCATCGTCGTTCTCACCCTGCTTGGCCAGGTGGACCGCGGTGTAGACCAGGAACGCGCCGAAGATGTAGAAGACCCAGGAGAACTGGTTGATCGCCGCCGCGCCGACCGCGATGAAGACGCCGCGGAACACCAGCGCCAGGATGATCCCGACCAGCAGTGCCGTCTGCTGGTACTGCCTCGGCACCGCGAATCTCGACATGATGATCAAGAAGATGAACAGGTTGTCGACGCTCAGGCTGTACTCCGTGAGCCAGCCGGCGAAGAACTCCCCGGCGTACTGCCCGCCGGAGAAGAACCAGACCCCGAGGCCGAAGACCACCGCGAGGCCGATGTAGAACGCGATCGCCCTCGCCGACTCGCGGGTGCTCGGCTCGTGCGGACGACGGCCGATGACGAAGACGTCGAACGCCAGCAGCGCGAGAAGCACGCCGACGGTGATGTACCAGACATAGTCAGCTACGTGCACAGAATCCTCCGGAGCTCAGACGAAAAATCGACTCCGAAGGTCTCTTCCGCCGGACTCGCCGAGCGAGCCTGGCCGGGGGCACCGGGCGCGGGACACAAGCCCTTGACCGTGATGACGATGCCACCGCGAAGGAATACTCCCCTTCTCCACCATCATTGTGACGGGTGAACGTCCCAGTCTCCAAATCCGGAACGCCGTGTCGCCTGTCGAAATGATCACAGCCAGTTCAGGCCATAGTTGCAGCGAGTGATCATCTGCCGGCGGCAGGACGCTTGCTCCGCGGGAGCTTCGCGACGATCGTCTCGTACGACGTGTCGACCAGCTCGAGGATCTCGTCGTCGGGCACCGCTCCCCCGAGCTGCACCGTGTTCCAGCCGGATCGCCCGATGTACGGCATCTTGCTGACGTCGTCCGGGTAGGTGCCCACCAGGTCGTCGGCTTCCTCGCGGTTCGCGCCGCACTTCAGCCCGACCGAACTACCTCCGCCGAGGAACGCGAAGATCTTGTCGCCGACCTTCGCCACGACGTCGCCGTCCCACGGCTCGTCCTGCCACGCGCCGGGCTTGCCCAGGCAGTACTCGAGGAGGTCGTCCCCGCTCATCCGCGCCATCAGCTGTGCGACACAACCTCGACGTTGTTGCCGTCGGGGTCGCGCATGAACACGGCGTAGTACCCCGGGTGGTACTCCGGCCACTCCTTGGGCTCGTGCAGCACCTCCGCACCGAGCTTCCTCACCGCACGGTGCACGGTGTCGACGATCGACCGGTCCGCCGCGGTGAACGCGAGGTGAATCTCCCGCTGCACCCCGCCCGTGGTCTGCTTCCCCAGCCAGAACTTCGGTACGCCGTCCGGGCCGGACATTCCGAGCACATCACCGAAGTCCATGCTCACAGTGATCCCGAGCGGCCCCAGCACCGTCTCGTAGAACTCCCGGGCAGCCCCGAGATCGTCACACTGCAACGACACGTGGTCCAGCATGCTTCCTCCCCTGTTTCTCCGCACCGCACAGTACCGCCGTCGTACGCTGCTCGGCATGGCTTCTGTTGTGGTTGCTGCGGTCCAGGCCGGGTCCACGCTCTTCGACACGCCCGCGACGCTCGCCAAGGCGGAGCGGTACCTCCGGGAGGCTGCCGCCGCCGGGGCGCGGTTGATCGTGCTGCCGGAGGCGTTGCTCGGCGGCTACCCGAAGGGCTTCGACTTCGGAATCACCGTCGGGTCGCGGTCCCCGGAGGGTCGTGAGCTGTTCCGGCGGTACCGCGAAGCCGCGGTACAACTGCACGGACCGGAGATCGCGCGGCTGGCTGAGGTGGCCGCGGAGCTCGAGGTCTACCTGGTCGCGGGCGTGATCGAGCGCGATGGCGGGACGCTCTACTGCACGGCAGTGTTCATCGACCCGCGTGACGGGTTGGTGGCGCATCACCGGAAGCTGATGCCGACCGCGGCCGAGCGATATCTGTGGGGGCAGGGCGACGGGTCGACGATGCCTGCGGTGCAGACAGACCTCGGGGTCCTCGGTGCGGCGATCTGCTGGGAGAACTACATGCCGCTCTTCCGGCAGTCCATGTACGCCAAGGGGGTGCAGATCTGGTGTGCGCCCACGGTCGACGACCGCGATCAGTGGCAGGCGACCATGCGGCACATCGCGCTCGAAGGCCGGTGCTTCGTCATCAGCGCCAACCAGTACCTGACCGACGGCGACACCGTCCTGATCAACGGCGGCAGCACGATCATCTCTCCGCTGGGCAACATCCTCGCCGGCCCGCTGCGCGGCGAGGAAGGCGTCCTCGTCGCGGAACTGGACCTCGACGACCTCGATCGCGGGTACTTCGACTTCGACTCGGTCGGGCACTACGCGCGGCCGGACATCTTCACCCTGACCGTCGACGAGACGCCACGCCACACCGTCGTACGCCGGGGCTGAGAGACCCGGCGTACGACGAGGTGGACTACTTGGCGCCGGCGTTGGTCATCTGGCGGAGCTCCTTCTTCAGCTCGGAGATCTCGTCGCGGTAGCGGGCGGCGACCTCGAACTGGAGCTCGGCGGCGGCGTTGTGCATCTGGTCGGTGAGCTGCTGGATCAGGTCGGCCAGGTCGGACGACGGCAGGCCACCGGCCAGCTCCTTCGCCTTCTCGCCGGCCTTCGCCTTGCCGCCACCGGGGACCGGCGCCTTGCCGCGGGACTGCGTGCGGCCGGAGCCGAGCAGCTCGGCGGTGTCGGCGTCCTCGCGGGCCAGCATGTCGGTGATGTCGGCGATCCGCTTCCGCAGGGGTTGCGGGTCGACGCCGTTCGCCTCGTTGTAGGCGTTCTGCTTCGCGCGGCGGCGGTTGGTCTCGTCGATCGCCTGCTCCATCGACGGGGTGATCTTGTCGGCGTACATGAACACCTGGCCGGATACGTTACGCGCGGCACGGCCGATGGTCTGGATCAGCGATCGGCCCGACCGCAGGAAGCCTTCCTTGTCCGCGTCGAGGATCGCGACCAGCGACACCTCCGGCAGGTCGAGGCCCTCACGGAGCAGGTTGATGCCGACGAGCACGTCGTACTCACCCATGCGCAGCTCACGCAGCAGCTCGACCCGGCGGAGGGTGTCGACCTCGCTGTGCAGGTATCTCGTCCGGATGCCCATCTCGAGCAGGTAGTCGGTGAGGTCCTCGGACATCTTCTTGGTCAGGGTGGTGACCAGGACCCGCTCGTTCCGCTCGACGCGGAGCCGGATCTCGTGGATCAGGTCGTCGATCTGGCCCTTGGTCGGCTTCACGATCACCTCGGGGTCGACCAGACCGGTCGGGCGGATGATCTGCTCGACGAACCCGTCGGACTTGTCCTGCTCGTACTGCCCCGGGGTCGCGGACAGGTAGACGGTCTGGCCGATCCGCTCCAGGAACTCCTCCCAGCGCAGCGGCCGGTTGTCCATCGCCGACGGCAGCCGGAACCCGTGCTCGACCAGGGTCCGCTTGCGCGACATGTCGCCCTCGTACATCCCGCCGATCTGCGGGACGGTCACGTGCGACTCGTCGATGACCAGCAGGAAGTCCTCGGGGAAGTAGTCCAGCAGACAGTGCGGCGCGGTCCCGGGCTCGCGCCCGTCGGTGTGCCGCGAGTAGTTCTCGATGCCCGAGCAGGTCCCGATCTGCCGCATCATCTCGATGTCGTACGTCGTACGCATCCGGAGCCGCTGGGCCTCCAGCAGCTGTCCGTTGCGCTCGAGCTCGGCCAGCCGCTCCTCCAGCTCGGCCTCGATCGAGGTGATCGCCCGCTCCATCCGCTCCGGCGCGGTCACGTAGTGCGTGGCGGCGCCGATGTAGACCTCGTCCTCCTCGCTGATGACCTCGCCCGTCAGCGGGTGCAGCGTCATCACGCGCTCGATCTCGTCGCCGAAGAACTCCACCCGGACGGCGAGCTCCTGGTACACCGGGAACACCTCGAGGGTGTCGCCGCGGACCCGGAACGTGCCACGGGTGCCGGCCAGGTCGTTGCGCGCGTACTGAACGCCGACGAGTTTGCGGAGCAGGCCGTCGCGGTCCATCTCGGCGCCGACCTTCACGTGGATCATCCGGTTCAGGTACTCGTCGGCGGAGCCCAGGCCGTAGATGCAGGACACGGTCGCGACCACGACCACGTCGCGGCGGGTCAGCAGCGACCAGGTCGCGGAGTGGCGGAGGCGCTCGACCTCCTCGTTGATCGAGGAGTCCTTCTCGATGTAGGTGTCCGTCTGCGGGACATACGCCTCGGGCTGGTAGTAGTCGTAGTACGACACGAAGTACTCGACGGCGTTGGCGGGGAAGAACTGGCGCAACTCGTTCGCGAACTGGGCGGCGAGGGTCTTGTTCGGCTGGAGGATCAGCATCGGGCGCTGAACCTTCTCGGCCAGCCAGGCGATCGTCGCGGTCTTGCCCGTGCCGGTGGCGCCGAGCAGCACGACGTCCTGCTCGCCGGCGTTGATCCGCCGCTCGAGGTCCGCGATCGCGGCCGGCTGGTCACCCGCCGGATCGAAATCCGACACCACCTTCAGCGGGGCGACCATACGCTGGAGATCCGAGACCTGTCTCATGCCCTCCACCGTACGGCCCCGCTCCGACAGTTTCTAAAAACCCCAAAAACACACCCACCTCGCTCCGCTCGGCGGGTGGTGGATGGTGCACCCCCACCCGGGGCGGAGGCAGCCGACCCGGGGTGGGGCAGGCCGCCCCGTCGTGTGGGCGGTTACCCCAGGGGGTCAGAAGCTTTTGATGACGCTGTTGTTCATGTAGACGAGTTCGTTGACGCGGCGGGCGTAGACACGGGATTCGAGGGCGGCGTCGGTGGCGGTTACTCGGTCGAACTTGTCCTGGTAGGCGGTGACGAAGCCCTTCATCGCGACCTTCGCGCCGTTCTTGCCGACCCAGACGCCCGTGTACGACAGGGCGTAGCAGGCCTTGATGTTCGGGTTGGCCGGCTTGCAGGCGACGCCGCTGCCGATCCGGACCCCCTGCATGCCGTTCGACTCGACGTCGACCAGGTGCTCGGCGAACGTCTTGGCGTCGTACAGCTCGGTCTGGCGGACCCAGTAGTACCCGTCGATCAGCCCGCGCGCGCTGAACTGCTGCAGGATGTAGTTCTTCCCGCCCTTCGACTTGTCCCAGTCCGGCAGCCACCCCTTGGACGGGATCAACCAGACGCCCCAGCCGACCTCGACACCGGCGTCGTTCGGTCCTTTGGAGTCGTTCGGCGTCGGAGTCGGCGACGGCGTGTACAGCGTGCCGACCGGATCCGGCGTCTGCTGACTCGCCGGCTTGTCCTTACCGCCGCCGTTCACCAGCAGCACCACGCCGGTCGCGACCAGCAGTACGGCGACGATGGCGCCGGCCATGATGATCCACTGCGTCCGGTTCGACTTCGGCGGGTGGTTGGGCCGCGCCGGCCCCGGACCCCAGCCACCGGGCCCACCAGCACCACCGGGACCACCTGGCCCGGACGAGCCCCAGCCACCAGCCGCGGGACCACCCTGGCGACCCGGCTGGCCCTGCTGACCCTGAGGCGCGGAGCCCCAGCCGCCAGGAGCGGGCGCGGGCGGCGGGCCCGGGGGCGGACCGTACTGCTGACTCATAGCGTTCCCTCGCGGTAGTTCCGGTGGTTCGTCACAGGCTGTCGATCACGGACTTCTTCATGATCGCGGCGTCGGCCTCGGCCTTCTGGGCGAAGTCGACGCGGGTCCGGAAGTCCAGGGCGGTGACCACCTTGTCCTTGCGCCGGTACACCTCGACCGTGCCCTTGACCTTCACGTCCCCGCCGGCCTTGTCCTTGGCCGTGGAGGTGTAGTCGATCGCGACGCACTCCACCAAGACGTCCTTGGGGCACGGCAGGTTCCGCACGTTGCCGAGCTGGGCGACCTCTTCCTCGGTCTCGCCCTCGACGATCCCGAGCAGGTAGGCCTGCGCGGTGACGTTCTGCTTCTGGCGGACCCAGAAGAACCCGCGCGGCTCCCCGTCCGGGGCGTACGTCGCGACCTCCTTGCCCTGGGTCTCCTGCGTGTAGAGGCTCCAGCCCGCGACCGGCACGAGCGACACCCCGAACCCGACCGCGATCGCGTTCGGCGGCGGCTGGTACGACGACTTCGGCGCGGTCGGCGTACCTGCCGGCGTACTCGGCGTCGGGTCGGCCTTGTCGTCACCGCCGCCGGACAGCAGCACCAGCGCTACAGCCACCAGCGCGACCACGATCAGGCCGGCACCGACCGGGATCAGCAGCGGCGGGATCCGGAAGCCGCTCTTCTTCTGCGGCGGGGGCCGGCGCAGCGACGGCGGTCCGACCTTGTCACCCCACGCCGACGACGTCTCCGTCGCCGGACCCGGGCCGGGACCGGGTCCCGGTCCCGGTCCGTGCGCGCCACCGTCGCCCCAGGGCGACGGTGGCGGTGGCACCTCGAGGTCCCACGGCGACGGCGGGAGCTGCTCCTCCTGCTCGGCGTCGTCCGGCTCCGGGGGCTGGTTGACCCAGGGGTTGCCGCTGGAACCCTTGTCGCGTTTTCCGCTCACTGACTCTTGACCACCGACAGCAGCATCGCGTCCGAGTCCTTCTGGATCGTCGCCACCTTGTCCTTGCGCCCGTACACCCGGATGATCGTGATCACGCCGTCGTTGCGCTCGATCACGCCGACGAAGCCGACCACCGGGATGCTGCCGTTCTGGCTGCTCGAGATGGCGTTGAAGCTCTGCGTGGTGACGACCTTGACCGGGGTCTTGTCGTCCGGACCAGGCTTGGTCACCCTCGGGTCGTTGGTCTTGACCGAGGACAGGTCCTTGGTCTCGGCGGTCAGCAGCTTGGGCAGCACGGTGTCGGTGGTCTCACCGGCCTCGGCCTTCCAGGCGTTCACCATGAAGTACGCCTCGCCCTGCTTCAGCAGGTACACCCCGTCGAACCCGTCCAGGCTCTTGCGGACGTAGCCCGGCTGGGGCTTCACGTACACGCCCTGGCCGACCTCGATGCCCTCGTCGACGTTGGTCGGCTGGGTGCTCTGGCCGGTGGTCGGCTGGGTGGTCGGTGTCGGGCTCGGGTCGGCCTTCTTGTCGTCGCCGCCCTTGAAGACGAGCGCCAGTACGACGCCGATCACGGCGACCACGGCGAACGCACCACCCGCGATCAGCAGGGTCCTGCTGCCACCGCCCTTGCGCGGCGGCTGCTGGCTGTACTGACTCCATGGCTGCTGGCCGCCGTACTGCGGCTGCTGGCCCGGGTACGCCTGCTGGTACTGCTGCTGGCCGGGGTAGCCCTGCTGCTGCGGGTACTGCTGCTGCCCCGGGAAGGTCCCCTGCTGCGGCTGACCCTGCTGCGGCTGACCAGGGTGACCCGGCTGGCCCGGCTGGGGCCGTGGGGGCTGCTGTTGCTGGGGCGGCTGCTGCGGTGGGTACGGCGCCTGCTGCGGACGGCCGTAGCCGGGCTGAGCCTGTGGCGGCTGCTGCTGCCCGTAGCCGGGCTGCCCTTGCGGCGGCTGCCCGTACCCGGGCTGCTGTCCGTACCCAGGCTGACCACCAGGCTGCTGACCACCCGGCCGGCCCGGCTGACCCGGCTGACCCGGCCGGCCGGCGTGCGGCTGCTGTCCGCCCTGGCCCCCGCCGTACGGCGGTTGCTGGTTGCTCATGCCTGCGTCTCCCCAGTCGTCGCCGCGGTCGGTGCCGCAGTCGGTGCGGCCATCCCGCGAGCGGACTTCGGCACGGATCGCACCGAGTTGCCACAGGCGGAGCAGAAGTCGGAGTGCGGAAGCAACGGCATCTCACAGCGCGAGCAGAACGCCAGGTCGCCCGACGCGTGGTTGGAGCCACCACGAGCGGCCGACTCCAGCGCCGCCTCGAGGAGTCCCTTGTGGAGCACGGTGCGCACCCGGATGATCAGTGCGCCGAGCAGGAGCAGGCCCCAGACCACACCGAGGATCGAGCCGATGGTCGAGCCGTGGCCGCCGACGAAACCGAGCAGGTAGACGCCGCCCTGGAAGAGCGCGTTCACCGCCATCGCTTGGATCAGTCCGGCCACCCAGCGCGGCGTGAACCCGTCGTACCCCTCGCCGAGGCCGGAGAACTCCGCGCCGGCGAGTCCCGTCGCCGAGCCGTACACCAGCGGCTTGATGAAGCCGTGCAGCAGCACGATCGAGATCCACGTCCCGGCACTGCTGCCCGGACCGGCGAAGCCGCCGCTGATCCAGCCCCAGTGCAGCACCAGCGTCTCGAAGCAGGCGTAGCCGACACCGGCCACCACACCGAACGTGAAGCCGTCCATCAGGTCGTCGTACCGCGGCCGCGAGGCCAGGTAGAGCGGGCCGATCTGCCGGATCAGCTCCGATACCACCGGCACGAGCAGAAGCAGGATCAGCAGGTCCCGCCCGGACGGACCGGCGCTGTTGCCGCCGATCGTGTCGAGCGAGAGAGCCAGCTTGTCCTTCCACAGCCAGGTGAAGACAGCCGCGAGTACGCCGGTCAGCACGAAGGCCGCGGCGACCACCGGGATCGGCTCGTCCTCCCAGAGGTTCACGTCGTACAGGTAGATGATGTAGACGATCGGGATGGCGAAGGCCGCGATCATGATCGACACCGGCAGCGCGCCGAGCGCGGCCGTCACCACGGTCAGCAGCAGGGCGATGCCGAGTGCGACCTTGTAGGTGTACGGCTGCTGGCCGGACCCCTGGGGCATGATCGTCGATACCAGTTTGAACGACGCCACCGGCTCATCCGGTCTGGCGGCGTACGCCTTCTTGCGCTCGGCATCCCCGGTACGCATGTCGTTGCCACAGTGGTGGCAGAAATGCGAGACCTCGGGGACGTCAGAGCTGCAGCGCGGACACACCACGCCATCCTCCCTACCTCGGACGTCCGGACCGGCGCGGGGCGCGCCGTCGGTGGCCGGCCGCAGGAGTCACCCCGGGCCGAACCGGGACAGATTCTCGTACAGCCGGTCCCGGATTCATCATTTACCGCGCAAGGGTCACCTTTTCGTGTCCGGACCGTGGCCTGTGAGTTGTTCCCACACCTGGTCGAGCCGGTGGTCCAGGTCGGCGAGATCGCCGGAGTTGTCCACGACGACATCCGCGGCCGCCAGCCGGTCCTCGCGGGACGCCTGGCTCGCGATCCGCTGTTTTGCTTCCGCGTCAGTCATCCCGCGCTGCGAGGTCAGCCGCTGCACCTGGACCTCCACGGGTACGTCGACCACAAGGACGACGTCGAACTGGTCGGCCTGACCGGTCTCCACCAGCAGCGGGATGTCGTGCACCACGATCGCGTCCGCCGGCGATCCGTGCTCGATCTCGGCGGCCCGGGCGCGGACCCGCGGATGGACGATCGCCTCCAGCTTGCGCCGGGCGTCCTCGTCGCCGAACACGATCTTGCCGAGCGCCGGCCGGTCCAGGTCGCCCTCGGCCATCAGCACACCGGGACCGAACGCCGCGACCACCTCCGCCAGCCCGTCGGTCCCCCGCGCAACCACCTCCCGAGCCAGCACGTCGGAGTCGATCACCACGGCACCCCGCTCAGCCAGCCGCGACGACACCGCACTCTTCCCAGCCCCGATCCCGCCAGTCAGTCCCACTCTCAGCACCCCAGCACCTTATCGGCGGGCGCACGGCGTTTCTCCCGATCCCACGCCGTCGCGAGTCCGTGCCGAGTGCCGCGCAGTACGCGTGGGATCGGGAGACACGCCCTACCATGGCTTATGGGGTGGTGGAGGCGGCGTCAGGACGGACCTGAGCTGAGGCACGTCCGGAGGATGGCCGAGGAGGATGTTGTTCAGTTCGGGGAGGAACTGACTCGGTTCGGTGAACTGCTGGAGGGCAGTGCGCTGGACGCGGAGGCCCGGCACGACTACCAGACCGCTCTCGACGCGTACGAGACTGCCGAGCGGCTGGTCGACCGGCTCGAGTCGATCGAGTCGATCAGCGCGATCGTCGACACCCTGACCGCGGGACGCTACGCGCTCGCCTGCGTCCGGGCCCGGGTCGCGGGCGATCCGCTGCCGGAGCGGCGTACGCCGTGCTTCTTCAACCCGCAGCACGGACCGGCCGCGCGGGACGTCGTCTGGACGCCACGCAGCGGCGGGACCCGGAAGGTGCCGGCCTGCGCCCAGGACGCCGCCCGGATCCAGGCGGGCGAGGACCCGCCGGTCCGCATGGTCCGGTACGGCGAGCAGCAGGTCCCCGCGTGGGAGGCCGGCGCCCCGAACGAGCCGTACCGCATCGGCTTCTTCTCCGCGAGCGGCGCCCGCGCCCACGTGATGGAACTCAAAATGCGCCTCAAAGGCGAAGGCCGCGGCCAATGGGGCACCGACCTGGGCAAACCCCGAATCCGCCGCCCCTACGACTGAAGACCAGACCCAAAGAACTGAAAACAAGAGCAAAGAAGAGAACAGAGATTTAGGGTGGCGGCCGGCTCCGGCGATCAGCCGCGACTTTGACCGTTCCCCCGGCGCGCAGCCTCGCCGAGTCGTGGCGAATGGTCCCGATCCCGAACGCCGAGTCGTGGATCAAGGCAGATTCTCAGAACCCCTCTCCACGACTCGGCGATCCTGAGACCCGCCGACTGCCACGACTCGGCGACGGTAGGGCGACCGCGGTCCTGACACACGCCCAGGCACAGCAAACCTGTGCGCGGCCAACGAAGCCGACCACCACCCCAAACCTCTGTTCTTCCTTTTCTTCTCATTCCTTGCTGTTCGGGAACGCGAGAACCCCCGCACCTGGAGGTGCGGGGGTTCTCGTTAGTACAGCCGGAGGAGCGCTCCGGTCAGGGGATCAGCCCTGGCCGGTCAGCTTCTCGCGGAGGGCCTGCAGCGCCTCGTCGGAAGCGAGCGCACCCTCGACGGGGGCGTCGTCCTTCGGGGCAGCGGCCGAGGAGTACGTCGAAGCCTCGCCGGCCTCCACGTCCGCCGTCTTGGCGTCCTCGATCTGCTTCTTGTGGGCCTCCCAGCGCGTGTGGGCCTCGGCGTACTGCCGCTCCCACTCCTCGCGCTGCGCGTCGAAGCCCTCGAGCCACTCGCCCGTCTCCGGGTCGAAGCCCTCCGGGTAGATGTAGTTGCCCTGGTCGTCGTACGTCGCCGTCATGCCGTAGAGCGTCGGGTCGAAGTCGTCCGAGACCGGGTCCAGACCCTCGTTCGCCTGCTTCAGCGACAGCGAGATCCGGCGACGCTCGAGGTCGATGTCGATGATCTTGACCATCGTGTCGTCGTTGACCTGGACGACCTGCTCCGGGATCTCGACGTGACGCTCGGCCAGCTCGGAGATGTGCACCAGACCCTCGATGCCCTCCTCCACGCGGACGAACGCACCGAACGGAACCAGCTTGGTGACCTTGCCGGGCACGATCTGGCCCATCTGGTGGGTCCGGGCGAACTGCTGCCACGGGTCTTCCTGGGTCGCCTTCAGCGACAGCGAGACGCGCTCGCGGTCCATGTCGACGTCCAGCACCTCGACGGTGACCTCCTGGCCGACCTCGACCACCTCGGTCGGGTGGTCGATGTGCTTCCAGGACAGCTCCGAGACGTGCACCAGACCGTCGACGCCACCGAGGTCCACGAAGGCACCGAAGTTGACGATCGAGGAGACGACACCCTTGCGGATCTGGCCCTTCTGCAGCTGGGTGAGGAAGTTCATCCGCACCTCGGACTGCGTCTGCTCCAGCCACGCCCGGCGGGACAGGACCACGTTGTTGCGGTTCTTGTCCAGCTCGATGATCTTGGCCTCGATCTCCTGGCCGACGTACGGCTGGAGGTCGCGGACACGACGCATCTCGACGAGCGAGGCCGGCAGGAAGCCGCGGAGGCCGATGTCCAGGATGAGTCCACCCTTGACGACCTCGATGACGGTGCCGGTGACGACGCCGTCCTCTTCCTTGATCTTCTCGATCGTGCCCCAGGCCTTCTCGTACTGGGCGCGCTTCTTCGAGAGGATCAGACGGCCTTCCTTGTCCTCCTTCTGGAGAACCAGGGCCTCGACGTGATCGCCGACGTTGACGACCTCGTTCGGGTCGACGTCGTGCTTGATCGACAGCTCGCGGGAGGGGATCACGCCTTCGGTCTTGTAACCGATGTCGAGCAGGACCTCGTCCCGGTCGACCTTGACGATGGTGCCCTCGACGATGTCGCCGTCGTTGAAGTACTTGATGGTCTGATCGATCGCCGCGAGGAAGTCTGCCTCCGACCCGATGTCATTGACCGCTACCTGCGGGGTGGTGCGTACTGCGGGGTCGAGGGGTGCCTCGATGCTGGCCGTCATGTGGTGGGTTGCTCCGTGGACTGGTGGTGTCGTGCGGTCGCGTCATGAACCTTTGGATCGCACCAAACCGCGGGATTGCCTGAAGACGACAGATTCACCACCGACTGCTGCGAGTCACGAGCCTGCTCGGTCCGAGGTCGCGCGGGCCCATAGCGCATCTGACAGAATACCGGTCTTCACGAAGGCAGCACAACCTGGGGCACCCGGTCCCTACCGAGCGCCCGTCGGGGTCTCTCGACGTGCCATTGACTTCAGAGTACGACGTCCAGCTCCGGACGGCCTGCGGACAGGTCTCCCGTGTCCGCCATCCGGATGACCAGCCGGTGCGCGGCCGCCGCGATTTCGTGCTGCGCGGACCGGCCCGCCAGGTCGAGGAGCGCCCACAGATCAGCCGCCCGGCCGAGGTCGACGAGCCGCTCGCCCAGCCCGGTCGCCCGCAGGAGCCCGCTCCCCCGGAGTACGTCGAGGACGGCCCGCGCCAGCACCTGGTCCGTGCAGAACCGGAAGAGATTCCCCAGGTCGGCGTACGGCGACCCGCTGTGGGCGAACTCCCAGTCGATCAGTCCGGTGATCCGGACCGTCTCCGGGTCCACCAGCAGGTTCTTCGGGTTGAAGTCGCTGTGCACGAGGCAGAAGCGCTCGACGCCCTCGGCCAGCAGGTCCTCGGCGTAGCCGAACACGCTGTCCAGACCGGTTCGCTGCGCCGGCGTCATCCCGAGATCGAGGCTGTCGACGTACTGGTCCAGGTCACCGCGGAGCGGCTCGATCCCGAGCTCCCCGTCACGGAACAGCCCGAACGAGCGGAACGGCATACCGCTCAGCCGCACGAGCAGCTCCCCCAACTGCTCCCCGACCTTCCGCCGCTCGTCCTCACCGGCGGTGGCCAGGTAGGTCTCCAGGTTCACCCCCGGCAGCCGCTCGGTCAGCAGGTACGGCGGATCGTCCGGCGCACCCTCGCGCTTCACGTCGAGCACCCGCGGCACCGGTAGCAGTCCTCGCACCAGCTGGAGCAGTGCCGCGTCCACAGCAGCCCGACCGGGGTCCTTCACATACAGCTTCAGTACTGCGTCCTCGCCACCCGCACTGACCGCATAGGTCTGGCCCTGGTAACCGCCTGGCAACGGAACAGCACTAGCGGCGAAGTCGCTCATGGTTTCGACACTAGAGTGTGCGGGGTGAACAGGCCGGTACGGGTGGATCTGACCGAGGTGGAGACCTCGCGGGCCAGTCGTACCTACTGGGACTCGGCAGCCGACGAGTACCTGAAGGAGCACGGCGACTTCCTCGGCGACGACCGGTTCATCTGGTCGCCGGAGGGCGTCGACGAGGAGGCTGCCCAGTTGCTCGGCCCGGTCCGCGGCAGGCGGGTCCTCGAGGTCGGCTGCGGCGCGGCCCAGTGCTCCCGGTGGCTGGTCGGCCAGGGCGCGGATGTGGTTGCCTTCGACATCTCTCTCGAGCAGCTCCGGATCGCCCGGGAGCTGGACGCACGGACCGGTACGACGGTCCGCACGGTCGCTGCGGACGCGGTAGCACTGCCGTACCGCGACGGCGCCTTCGACATCGCCTGCTCGGCGTTCGGCGCGCTCCCCTTCGTCGCAGACGTCGGTACGGCGTTCCGCGAGCTCCAGCGCGTACTGAAGCCAGGTGGTCTGCTGGTGTTCTCCGTCACCCACCCGTTCCGCTGGACCATGCCCGACGACCCGTCGCCGGACGGTCTGCGCATCACGCACTCGTACTTCGACCGGACGCCGTACGTCGAGGTCGACGAGTCCGGTACGCCGGTGTACGCCGAGCACCACCGGACGACGGGTGACTGGATCCGCGAGCTGACCGGCGCCGGGTTCGTCGTCGACGATCTGCTCGAGCCGGAATGGCCGGCGGGTCATGACCTGGTCTGGGGCGGTTGGGGTCCCGAGCGCGGGCCGTTTGTGCCTGGGACTGCCATCTGGACCGCACACAAGGATCCGAGCGCATGACCCGGTTCCCCGCGGTGGACGGGCTCCGGGCGATCGCCGCGCTTGCAGTGGTGATCGCGCAGGTCGGCCTGCACACGCATGCGCCGCTCGCCGGAGCCGTGTCCCGGCTGGACGTCGGCTGGGCGATCTTCTGCGCGATCTCCGGCTTCCTGCTCTACCGGCCGCATGTCTTGGCGTGGTTCTCGGCCACCGAACCACCGCTGACCCTGACGTACCTGCGTGGTCGAGCACTGCGCATTCTCCCTGCGCTGCTGCTCACCGTCGTCCTGACGGTCGTCTTGGTCCCACATCCCGCGACCACCTATCTGCGGTGGGCAGTCCTGACGCCGCTCCCCTTCTACTTGCTCCTGCCCGGCCTGGGCAGGCTCCTGACCGGCTACGAGCGGCCGACCCGCCGGAGTGTCCGCTGGCGACTCCTCGTCCTCGTGGCCCTGACCGTCCTCGGACCGGTGTGGATGGCAGCAGTCACAGCCACCGGTCACCCTGAAGCCGGTCTGTGGCTGCCCGGGTATCTCGGCTGGTTCGCAGTCGGTATGGGGCTGGCGCTCTGGCAGGTCGCCCGCGCCACAGGTCGACTCGGCCCGTCATCACTCGACGCGCTGACCAGAGTCCCCGGCACGCTCTGGGGAATCGCCGCAGCGCTCCTCCTGATCGCTGCGACCCCGCTGGCCGGGCCGTACGACCACTCCACTCCTACACCGGCGCAGGCGCTGCTCAAGAGCTTGCTCTACACAGTCGTGGTCGCGTGCGTGCTCTTCCCGATCCTGACGCCGAGCGCGAAGACAGTCCGCGTCCTGGGAGGTCGACCGGCACAGATCGGCGCTCGGCTCTCGTACGGTGTGGTGGCGTACCAGTTCGTCGTACTCGGCCTGATCCACGGGCCGTTCGCAGTACAGCTGCTGGTGACGCTTGTCGCATCGGTCGCGCTGGCGGCGGCGAGCTACCGCCTGGTCGAGCGGCCGGTCATGCGCTTCGGTGTGCGCCGGAAGAACACCGCAGTGGCCAGGACTGCGAGCAGCGCCACCAGTCCGAGCAGCAGTCCGGCGCGGTAGCTCCGAGCCGGCATGAAGCGCGCGGTGACGACCTGCTCGGGGCAGGCCGGCAGCACCCACCCTTGCTGCCACCCGCCGATCCGGATGGGCGTCAGCTTCCGGCCGGTGCTGTCGTACGCCTCCCAGCCGTCGTTGTAGTTCTGCGCGACCGCGAGCACGGACTGCTCGTCCGCATCCGGCACCTCGACAGTCAGCTCGGCCGGGTTCGGGCGCCACACGTCCACACCCTGCACCGGCGTCACGGACACGTCGCCGAACCCAGCCTTCACCAGCGTGGTCTCAACCGGCAGGAGTCCGCCGCCTGCCATCACCTCGACCCGGTGGCTCCCGGACCGCAGCGGCACCGCAGTCGCCCCACAGAGGCGGAACGACACTGGCCGGCGCTGCAGCAGGTCCCGCATGGTCGCTGCGACCTGCGTCGGCGCCGTAACGCCGTCGATCCGGACAGCCGGGCCGTTCCCGCAGTACGACGGGACGCGGCGATCCGGATCGACTGCCTTGCGCAGCTCGTCCGCACCGAGCACGACGACTTCCGTCACCCCGACCGGGCTTCGCTGGGCGTCCTGCAACGGCTTCGTCGCGGTGAAGTCGATCTGGATGGTCCGCACCTGCCGCGCCGCGAACTGGACGTACCCGTCGGTGTCGACCGTGGCCCGGATCGGCACACTGCCATCGAAGTGCAGCATCACCGCGGCCGGCCGGGACGCATCCAGGTACGTGTCGGACTGGAAGCGCAGCCCGCGCACATCTCTTGCCGCGGGCAACTTCAGCGTCAGGCTCGGAGCCGGGTCGTCCGGATCCGCGCGCCAGCCGGTGCCGGAATCGCGGTCGACAGCCGCACCCGGCCGGCCTTCCGGCGCCGGGACCGCTCGCGAGGACGCCGTCGCGGTGATCGCGCCAGGCACCGGCAAGAGCTTCTCGAGCGCGTCGCCGTCCTTCGGCAACGCCGTACCCCGCAGCTCGTACGACGCGGCCCGCGGCAGCTGCACGGTCTGGGAGAGGCCGTTCGGCTCGTCCGCGCCCTGGGCCTGGTCCTGGCTGCACACCGCCCGTACGCCGAGATGGAGACAGCTGGAGCGCCCGGTCTGCACACTCCTCAGCACCACTGCACTCGGCTGCCGATCGACAGCCTGATCATCGGTCGCGATCAGCGGCAGCCCGTCGAGCTTGTCCGCGGCGTCGGCCCGAAGTACAGCGCCCCCACTCCCACCGAGGGCAGTGACCACGGTCGGTACGTCGTCTGCGGTGCCGTCGACTGCCACGAGTCTGGACCGCGGGATCAGCCGCCCCGGTGTGGTCGCACCGACGTCGTAGATCTCCACGCTCGGGTACGCGATGCGAGTCTGCCCGGCAGGGCCGAAGTACGCGACTCGCCCGATGCCGGCGTCGGCCAGGCTCTCGTGGATCGCCAACGCCGGTGTGCCGTCCTCGAGGTCGTTGCGCACGACGACGTACCTGATGCCGTCGTGGTTGAGCTCCTGCCGTAGCGTCTGGTCGCCGACTCCGGAGTCGATGCGGCGCTTCACGTCATCCGTGAGTGCGGCCATCGGTCGCTTGACCAAGGCTGTGAGTGGTTCGGTCGTGCTGGACAGGAGCAGCACACTGCCCGGAGCCGTCTGCTCGTCCAGCCACGCTGCCGCTGCATTCCAATGTGCTGGGATCGCCGAGGACGCGCCGTCCGGTCGCAAGAGGACCACGGGCGCAGCGGCAGCCACAGCCAGGCAGGCGACCACGGCCGGTACGACGCGGCGGTTGACGCCGCGGGACACGGACAGAGTCGTCAGTCTGCGCAGGTAGTGAGCTGCGGCGAGCGCGAGCGGCAGTCCGATCACCACACCCACGACTGGCATCCGGCGCGGGCCTGGCGGCGCAGCGCCGTACTGGAGTAGCAGCGCGAGCGGTACCAACCACCAGATGGACGCAGCCACCACAAAGCCGAGCCAGCCCAGTAGGAGCTTCAGCTTCTGCTGACTGACCAGCCAGACCGCCGGTACGACCAGCGTCGCGACACCCGCAACCGGGTCAGCCCCTCCGATCAGCGCGAACGCTACAGCCGACCAGCTGGCGCGCCACCAGCCAGAGCGCGCCCGTGGCGAGACGAGAGGCAGCAGAACCCACGGAGCCATGGCCATCGGCCACACCTCGATCGGGAGCTCGCCGAACACCCGCGGCACCAGTGCGTAGAGCAGCGCGACGGCGAAGCGTGTCCAGGGGACGCCGTACTGCAGAACGTTGCACAGCTTCCAGATGCCGAAGAAGGCGACGCAGAGGACCAGCGACCACCAGAGGCGTTGGGTGATCCAGTCCGGTACGGACAGCGTGTCCAACAGCCAGTGGAACGGTCCCATCGGCCAGAGGTAGCCGAAGGCGTCGCTCTGCACCTGACCGGAGGCAGTGTGCGGGTCCCACACGTGCAGAGCTCGCGACAGGAACCTGCCGGGCGCCGCCGTCAGCTCGAGCTTGCTGTCCGCGAGGATCTTGCCGGGAGCCTGCTGGAAGCACAGGGCGACCAGAGCCAAGCAGCCCAGTACGAGCCGCGCCCGCCAGACCACCTGCTCCGAACTGCTTGCTTTCAGCCTCCTCACCGGCGGGACATTAACGGATCCGGCGGCTTCCCGGCGGCATCGTTGCCGTACCGTGAGGTCGGCAATCTCACCCCAGAGACCGTATGAGGGCAGGATGACGTCTGGCACCACCCCGGCGAGCGAACCGCAGGCTCCGCGCCGGGCCTTCCTGCGCAGCGCCACAGTGGTCGCCGTCGCGATGGCGATCATGAACGTGGCCGCCTACGGGTTCACGCTGATCGGCTCGCGCCGGCTGATGCCGGAGGAGTTCGGGGCGATCACAGCCCTGCTGGGTCTGCTGCTGATCGGCAACGTCGCCTCGCTCGGACTCCAGGCCGCCGGCGCTCGTCAGCTCGCCACGCACACCGGAGACGGCGCACCCGCACTGGCCGATGCGATGCTGCGCGCAGGCCGCCGGTCAGCTCTCGGTCTCACCGTCCTCTGCCTGCTGCTGACGCCACTGTTCATGTGGTTGCTCCACATCGACTCGGTCGTCGCGATCCTGCTACTCGCTCCGACCCTCGGCGGCCTCACGCTGATGGGCTCGCAGCTCGGCATCCTGCAGGGCAGCCAGCGCTGGACGGAGCTGGCCGCCGTCTACTTCTCCACCGGAGTAGGCCGGCTGGTGCTCGGCGGCGGCGCACTGCTCATCCACCCGTCTCTCGACTGGGCCATGGCCGGCCTCGCGCTCGGCGCCGCCGTACCAGCCTTGCTGGGCCAGTTCTTCCTCCGCGGATCGAGCGGCTCGACCAGCCAGCAGGTCAAGGACGTACTGCGGGAGTCGGTGCACGGGACACACACGCTGCTCGCGTTCTTCGCGCTTGCCAACGCGGACGTGCTCTTCGCCCGCGCCCTGCTCGACGAGAAGGACAGCGGGTACTACGCGGCCGGCCTGATCATCGCCAAGGCGTGTCTGTTCCTGCCGCAGTTCGTCATCGTGCTGGTGTTCCCGTCGCTGGCCAACTCCCCCGGCGACACCGTCCGGCTGCGACGCGCGATCATGGCCGTCGCGGGCCTCGGTGTGTGCGCTGTCGTCGGGACGCTGATCCTGCCCGGCATCGTGGTCGAGGTGATCGGCGGCAAGGAGAAGTACGCCCCGCTCGGCCCGTACACCTGGCTGTTCGCTGTCGCCGGCTCGGCGTACGCCGTACTGCAGCTGGTCGTGTACGCCGCGATCGCGCAACAGGAGAAGCGTGCCGCGCTCGGGATCTGGATCGGGCTGGTCGTACTCGCGGTGGCGGCCGGGATCGTGCTCGGCACCGACATCGCGACCGGTCTGAACGGCGTGAAGGTGCTGGTCGCAATGACCAGCACCTGCGCGCTTCTACTCTCCGTCGGCCTGGCGACCGGACTGCACCGCCAAGCCGGCTAGCTCACCACAGACTGGACTTGGCGAACCGGCGGGCGAAGGTGTTCGCCAGCACGAGCAACACCAGCCCGATCACCGATCTGAACAGCCCGATCGCCGTCGCGTAGCTGAACTGCGGCACCGGCGACGCGAGACCGATCTTGTAGACGTAGGTGTCGATCACCTCGGCGACATCGAGGTTCAGGCTGTTCTGCATCAGCAGCACCTTCTCGAACCCGACGGACAGGATCCGGCCGATGTCCAGGATCAGCAGGATCACCGCCACCGGCACGATCGCCGGCAGGTCGATGTGCCAGATCCGGCGCATCCGCGAGGCGCCGTCCACGATCGCCGCCTCGTGCAACTCCGGCGGCACGCTGGTCAGCGCGGCCAGGTAGATGATCGCGGCGAACCCCATCGTCTGCCACGCGCCGGACCAGACGTAGAGGTGCCGGAACATCCCGGAGTCCCCCATCAGGTTCTGCGGCCCGATGCCGAACAGGCCGATGAGCTTGTTCGTCACTCCGGTGTTCGGGCTGGTCAGCACGACGAGCAGACCCACCACGACCACCGTCGAGATGAAGTGCGGTGCGTAGGTGATCAGCTGCGTGGTCCGGCTGAACCACTTCTTCCGGATCGTGTTCAGGCAGAGCGCGAGGATGATCGGCAGCGGGAACGTCGCCACCAGCTCGTAGACGTGCAGGTACACGGTGTTCTTGATCAGCCGCCAGAACTGGTACGAGTCCACGAAGCGGTCGAAGTACTTCATCCCGACCCACGGGCTGCCCCAGATCCCGGACACCACGTTGTAGTCCTTGAACGCGATGATCACGCCGTACATCGGCCAGTACGCGAAGATCGCCAGCCAGAGCATCGGCAGCGCCAGCATGGCGTACAGCTGCCAGTTCCGGCGCATCCGCAATCCCAGTCCGACCGCGTTCTTCGCCGCCCGCGTCCGCTTGTGGCTCGCCGCCCGGACCGAGGGACGAGCTTGTGTCGAGGTCGTCATGTGCTCATCCCTTCAGGGAGCCGACCATGGCTCCCTTGACGAAGTGCTTCTGCACGAACGGGTAGATCAGCAACGGCGGAATCATGCCGATGACGATCAGCGAGTACTTCAGCTGTTGCTGCAGCTCCTGCATCTGCAACAGCTTGCTGGTGTCCTGCATCTGGGACGGGTCGACCTTCGACTGGATCAGGATCTGGCGCAGCACCACCTGCAACGGGAACAGATGCTCGTTGGTCAGGTAGATGAGCGCGTTGAAGAACGAGTTCCACTGCCCGACCGCGTAGAACAACAGGTTCACCGCGATGATCGGCTTGCTCAACGGGAGGACGACCCGCCAGAAGAAGCTGAAGTCGCTGCAGCCGTCGACCTTCCCGGCCTCGACCAGCTCCTCCGGGATCGTGACCATGAAGTAGGTCCGGGTGATGATCACGTTCCAGACCGCCATCGCGGTCGGCAGGATGATCGCCCAGCGCGTGTTCAGCAGTCCCAACTGGTCGACCACCAGGTACGTCGGGATCAGGCCGCCGTTGAACATCATCGTGAACACGAACGCGCCCATGATGAGTCCCTTGCCCGGCAACCCCTTCCGCGACAGCGGGTACGCCGCCAGCAGGGTGAGGATCGTGGCCACCACGGCCCCGACGACCGCGTAGTACACCGAGTTGCCGAAACTGCTGACGATCGACTTGTAGTCGAAGATCGCCCGGTAGGCATCCAGCGTGAAGCCGACCGGCCAGAGCCACACCTCGCCGGCGGACACCTTCCTGGTGTTGCTGACCGAGGCGCTGAGGACGTACACCAGCGGATACAGGATCGCGAGGCAGAACAGACCGAGCGCGGTGTAGACGCACGCCATCGCGATCTTGTCGCCGCGGGTGTCCTGGATCGACGCGCCGACCGCCAGTCGCTGCTCGTCCGGCGGCAGGGTCCCGGCGCTCATGAGTTGTAGGTCTCGTAAGCGGCCTGCTCCAGCTCCAGGTACGGCTTCACCCCGATCTTCTCGACCCGGCTCTTGTAGTCGTTCCAGGCGCCGTCGTCGTTCGGGTCGAGCTGGCCGGTCAGGAACTTCGCGAAGGACTGGTTCACCTCGCCCTTGAGGTTGGTCCTCAGCTCGGCCTCCTGCGCGGCCTGGTCCTGGTCCAGGGTGACCGGCGGGAACTGCATGTCCTGCGGCTGCTTGTGCGGGAAGTACTTCTCCTTGGTCTGCTCGTACAGCGGCTTCTCGAAGGTCAGGTCCTTCGGGTTCACCCGCTCACCCAGCCGGAAGTCCTGGGACCGGTACATCGGGTTGTCCTGGCTCCAGTTGATGTTCTTCTGCGAGTTCCAGGTCGCGTCGTACCCGTAGACCGCCTGCTTGCCGTTGATCCCGAGCTCACCCTTCTTCGCCCACGCGTAGCCCGGTCCGGCGTACCCGCGCAGGATCGCCTCCAGCTCGTACTGCGCGTCGGCCCACTGCACCAGCAGCTCCGGCTTGGCGCACTTCTTGGTGATCACCAGATGGGCCACCTCGACGCCGACGGTGAGGTAGTCCCAGGCGGCGTACTGGACGCCGTTCGGGCCCTTCAGCGGCGGACAGGCCTCGTACTGGCGCCACCGCGCCTCCGGGTCCTTCTGGTCGATGTCCAGGAAGTTGCCCCAGTAGTTCGTCCGGGCGCCCCCGATCAACGGCTTGCCCGGCGCGTTGCCGTAGCGGTGCAACTGGTCCTCGTCGGCGGTGAAGACGTCCCGGTTGATCAGCCCCTCGCCGTACAGGCTGTTCGCGAACTTCAGGCCCTCGCGCCACTCGTCCTTGTCGAACGCGACGTCGACCTTGCCGTCCTTGACCACCAGCCACGGCTCGCCCGGGTTGTAGATGAACGGGTTCATCAGGAACGGGTCGACCGGAGCGTCCTTGTAGCCCGCGAACGGGATGGTCTTGCCGTTCCCGGCCAGGTTCCCCTTCTTGAAGGCGCGCAGCACCTCGCGGAACTCGTCGGTGGTCTGCGGCATGGCCAGGCCGACCTGCTTGATCCAGTCGGTGTTCAGCCACGCCCGGCCGTCGCTGGCCCGGCAGTGGTAGCAGTCGTTGATACCCGGGAACGAGTAGATCTTCTTGTCCGGGGCCTGGATCAGCTTGCGCGCGTCCGGGTAGTCCTTCATCGCCTGCTGCAGATTCAGCGCGTACCCGTCAATGTACTGGTTCACGTCGGTGAACAGGCCCTGCGCGCCGTACAGGAACAGCTGCGAGCGGGTGAAACCGATCCCGAGGAACGCGTCCGGGATGTCGCCGGCCGCGATCATCGCGTTGACCTTGGTCATCACGTCGTCGTCGGTGCCGCCGATCTGGCTCCACTCGATGTGGATGCCGGTCTTGGACTCCAGCCACTTCGTGAAGGCGTTGGTCTTCCAGTCGCCGATCGTCACGTCCTGCTTGACGACGATCTTGAAGGTGGTCTTCTCGGTGGTGATGGGTTTCAGCGAGCGGGCGACCGGCCCGACGTACCCCTCCGGGTACTGCACGGTGGCCAGCTTCGGGCCGAGCGTGACGCTGGGGGCGCCCCCGCCGGCGCCCGCGGCCGCGCCGGTCGCGCTGCTCTTGTCACTGCACCCACTGAGCAGACCGCCGCCGGCGGTCGCGGCGGTCAGGCCGAGGGCCCCCGCGATCAGTGATCGACGGCTGACTCCAGGGCGTGAGTCGTCGTTCGGCATGGTTCCTCCTGGCGGCTGGTCGGAACGAAGACGAAATATCCGAGAGCGATATCCGATAGGATCTCGGATTCTTTGCCCCGGAGAATGACATAGAAAGCCTTGGTACGGAAGACCTCGCCGAGCACCGAACGATATCGATCAATCACTGTCGGCATCTTGCGCGGCAAGCGCTTACCGCTTGCTCTCGGCCGCTCAACTTTCTTGCGGAAAGAAACCCGCGGGTGCCGTGCCGACGGGTTCTATAGGGTGCTTTGCATGCCGACGCCGAAGTTCATCCTCGACCTGCGCGAGAAGATCGGGCACGACCCGCTGTGGCTGTCCGGCCTGACCGGAGTAGTGCTGAACGACCGCGACGAGGTGCTGCTGGTCCGGCGCGCCGACAACGGCCGCTGGAGCCTGGTCGCCGGCATCCTGGAGCCCGGCGAGCAACCGGCCGTCGGCCTGATCCGCGAGATCCAGGAGGAGACCGCCGTCGAGGCCGAGGTCGAGCGCCTGGTGAGCGTCGAGGCGCTGCCGCCGGCCAGCTATCCCAATGGCGACCAGGTCCAGTTCCTCGACCTGTGCTTCCGCTGCCGCCCGCTCCGCGGCGAGGCCCGCGTCAACGACGACGAGTCCCTCGACGTCCGCTGGTGGCCGCTCGACGCCCTGCCCGACCTGACGGATCGGGAGCTGGTCAGCATCCGCCGCGCCCTCTCCCCCGACCCGATGCCGCTCTACATCACCGGCGAAGACTGACCTGCAGGTCCCGCAGCCAACGCTCACTCATCGCCGGCTCCTTGGTCAGCAACCGCGCCAGCTGCCGCCGTACCTTCGGTGCCCTTCCTGCCGCCACCACCCGAACCGCCTCTGCCAGCGCGATCCGGCTCGCCTCGTCCCGGGGCGGATCCACCACCGCCGGATCCGCCCAGCGGGTACGGCGGAACGACGCGGTCGTCTTGCGCTGGTAGTCGCCGAAGTACGACCAGAGGCGGGCGTCGAGTGAGACGTTCCGGATCGCCGACGACGGGAGCTCCGCGGCGAAATCGGCGTGCTGCTGCCAGCGCCTCGTGTTCGGGCTGGTTTTCGTCCTGGCGGTGATCCCGACGAACCGGAACTGCCGCCGGATCACGTCCCACTGCGCGTGCTCGTCGTCGATCCATCGGCGGAGCACGGCGTACAGGTTCTCGAAGGTCGAGCCCTGGTGAACCAGGTCGACGAAGACCGTCGGCCGTCCGCGCATCAGCCCGGCGGGAGCAAGTCCGTCGGCCGTCAGGTTGGCGCGTAGCTGGCGCAGCTCCGTGCCGCTGAGGTCCTTGCCGTCGGTACCGAACAGCGAGAGCGGCAGCGGGTGCAGCCGGGAGCTCCAGGTCGTGTCGGCCAGCGCCCCGCTCAACAGGTCGAACAGGCTGTCCACCGAGCGACCGACGAAGTACAGGTCACCGTCGCCGCACTGCCCGAGGACCCGGGCGGCGCAGCGGACCAGGTCGTCCAGGAAAGACAGCTCCCAGCTCTGGACGTCGTCAAGCAGAGAGCCGAGTTGATCCGGCCGGATCAGATCCCACCGAAACGGCCGGTTCGAGTCCATCAGTCAGGCGTCAGGTCAGTGCGCGGCCTCGTGCCACGTGCGGCCGACGCCGACCGAGACGTCCAGCGGGACCGCCATGTCGACCGCGCGGCCCATGTCGTGGCGGACGAGCTGCTCGAGGGCCTCGCGCTCACCGGGGGCGATCTCGAAGACGAGCTCGTCGTGGACCTGGAGCAGCATCCGCGACTTGAGGCCGGACTCGCGCAAGGACGCGTCGACCTTCAGCATCGCCATCTTGATCACGTCGGCCGCCGAGCCCTGGATCGGCGCGTTCAGCGCCATCCGCTCGGCCATCTCGCGCCGCTGCCGGTTGTCGCTGGTCAGGTCCGGCAGGTAGCGGCGGCGGCCCAGGATCGTCTCGGTGTAGCCAGTCTTGCCGGCGTCGATCACGATCGACCGCAGGTAGTCCCGCACGCCGCCGAAGCCTTCGAAGTACTCGTCCATCAGGCCCTTGGCCTCGTCGACGCCGATCTTCAGCTGCTGACTCAACCCGTACGCCGACAGGCCGTACGCGAGGCCGTAGTTCATCGCCTTGATCTTGGCGCGCTGCTCCTGCGTCACGGCGGACGTCTCGACCGTGAAGACCCGGGACGCGGTGACGGAGTGGAAGTCCATCCCGGAGTTGAACGCGTCGATCAGGCCCTGGTCCTGGGACACGTGCGCCATGATCCGCATCTCGATCTGGCTGTAGTCCGCCGACATCAGCGACTCGTTGCCCTCGCCGACGACGAACGCCTGCCGGATCCGGCGGCCTTCCTCGGTCCGGATCGGGATGTTCTGCAGGTTCGGGTCGGTGGAGCTGAGCCGCCCGGTCGCCGCGATGGTCTGATTGAAGGTCGTGTGGATCCGGCCGTCGCGAGGGCTGATCGTCTTGAGCAGGCCCTCGACCGTCTGCCGCAGCCGGGTCGCGTCCCGGTGCGCCAGCAGGTACGCCAGGAACGGGTGCTCGGTCTTCTCGAACAACGCCTGCAGCGAGTCCGCGTCGGTGGTGTACCCGGTCTTGGTGCGCTTGGTCTTCGGCATCTGCAGCTCGTCGAACAGCACCACCTGCAGCTGCTTCGGCGACCCGAGATTGATCTCCTTGCCGATCACCTCGTACGCCGAGGTGGCGGCCTCCCGCACACCGGTGGCGAACCGCTCCTCGAGCTGCTCCAGGTACGGCCGGTCGACCGCGATGCCGTCCCGCTCCATGGCGGCGATCACCTGGATCAGCGGCAGCTCGACGTCCGCGAGCAGCGGCGTGCCGGCCTGCTTCTCGAGCTCGGCGTCGAGCGTGTCGGCGAGGTCCGCGATCGCGCGCGCCCGCAGCATCGTGTGGTCCGCGGCCGGGCCGCCCTCGACGTCGTCGAAACTGAGCTGCCCGTTCTCCGCCTCCTCGTTGCGGAGCTCGCGCTTGAGATACCGCACGGTCAGGTCGGCGAGGTCGTACGCCCGCTGATCAGGGCGGACCAGATACGCGCTCAGCTGGGTGTCCGAGCTCAGGCCGCCGAGCGTCCAGCCACGCTCCAGGAAGGCGAGGAGCGGACCGTTCACATCGTGTAACGCCTTCGGCTGCTTCTCGTCGGCGAGCCACGCCTGCCACGCCGACTCGTCGTCCGGCGTCAGCACGGTCGGGTCGAACCAGGCCGCCGCACCGGAGGTGTTCGCCAGCGCGAGCCCGGTCACCTCACCGGTCCCGCCGCCCCAGCTGCCCTGCACGGCGACGCCGACGCGCTCGCCCGTGCTCACGTGCTCCTTGAGCCAGGCAGCCACCTCGCCCGGCTTCAGCTGGGCGCCCTCGAGCTCGAACCCGTGGTCGACGGTCGCGTCGACCTCCTCGTGCTCGGCCACGAGCCGCTCGCGCAGCACCCGGAACTCCAGGCTGTCGAACAGGGTGTGCACCTTGTCGCGGTCCCACGGCGTCCGGGCCAGGTCGTCGACCACGACGTCCAGGCTCAGGTCGCGGACCAGCTCGTTGATCTGCCGGTTCCGGATGACGTCGGCGAGGTGCTCACGCAGCGACTCGCCGGCCTTGCCCTTGATCTCGTTCACCCGGTCGACCACGTCGTTCAGCGAGCCGAACTGGTTCAGCCACTTGGCCGCGGTCTTCGGGCCGACGCCGGGCACACCCGGCAGGTTGTCGCTCTGCTCCCCCACCAGCGCCGCGAGATCCGGATACAGCCGCGGGGGCACGCCGTACTTCTCCTCGACGGCGGCCGGGTCCATCCGGGCGATCTCGGAGACGCCGCGCTTCGGGTACAGCACCGTGACGTCGTCGCTGATCAGCTGGAACGCGTCCCGGTCGCCACTGCTGATCAGCACCTCGAAGCCCTGCTCGGAGGCCTGGGTGGCGAGCGTGGCGATGATGTCGTCGGCCTCCCACCCGTCGATCTCGGTGGTCGGGATCCGGAGCGCCTCCAGCACCTCCTTGACCAGCGAGACCTGTCCCTTGAACTCGTCCGGGGACTTCGAGCGACCCGCCTTGTACTCCGCGTACTGCTCCGAGCGGAAGGTCTTGCGGGACACGTCGAACGCCACGCAGATGTGCGTCGGCTGCTCGTCGCGGAGCATGTTGATGAGCATCGAGGTGAACCCGTACACCGCGTTGGTGTGCTGCCCGGTGGTGGTGGAGAAGTTCTCCACCGGGAGCGCGTAGAACGCCCGGTACGCCAGCGAGTGCCCGTCCAGCAGCAGGATCCGCGGTCGCCCGGTGGCCGGGGTCGCGGGGTCCTTGGTCATCGTCGAGGTGTCGGTATCTGGAGCCACACACAGACTCTAGTGGGTCCCGTGGACAGTTCTGACACACTGCTTCCGTGACAGATGAAACGAACCTCGGCCCGGGTATGGGCATGGAGGGCACACTCCTCCAGCTGATGGGAATCGTTGTCAGCGAAGCGTCCCCCGAGCGGGTGGTCGCGACGATGCCCGTCAAGGGCAACACCCAGCCGTACGGTCTGCTCCACGGCGGCGCGTCCTGCGTGCTGGCCGAGAGCCTCGGCTCGATCGGCTCCGCGCTGCACGCGGCGACGTACGGCAAGGTCGCGGTCGGTGTCGACATCAACGCCACCCATCACCGCGCGGTCCGCGAGGGAGTGGTCACCGGCGTCGCAACCCCGATCTACCTCGGCCGTACGACGACGTCGTACGAGGTGGTCGTCACCGACGAGCGGGCCAAGCGGGTCTGCACCGCGCGGATCACTTGCCAGCTGATTCAGGCTCCGCCGGGGAGCTGACGACAGCACCCCCGACCGCGCCACCGACCGCGCCACCCACCGTGCCACCGACTGGACCCCCGACCGCGCCGCCGAGCTGGGCGCGGCGGGCGAAGGCGGAGCGGCGGGACGAGAGCAGGGCGAGCAGGTTCGGCGCGTGCTCGGCGGCGAGCCGGCGACGCACTGTGTGCGTGTTCGCGAACCGCAGCACGCCGGCCTGGCCGAGACCGAGCCGGGCCAGGAAGCGGTTCGCCTCGCGGGCGATCGCGGGCGCTACCACGGCCAGGTGGGCGCAGCTCTCGTGCTCGGCCCAGGTGACGGCCTCCGCGATCAGGGCCTTGCCGAGACCGTGCCGACGGGCCGAGTCGCTGACGTGCAGGTACTCGACCGTGACCGTGGTGTCGTCGTGCAGCGGGCTGATCGCGGTCCGGCGCAGGTACGCCATACCGTGCACGGCGCCGTCCAGCTCGACCACCAGCAGCCGGCCGAACGGGTCGTCCAGATGCTTGCTGACGGCAACCTCCGCGGCGGCCGCCGACGGTGGGGCCGGCAACCGGGACGGCAGCCCGGCGGTGGTCAGCTCACGCCACAACGCGACCAGGGCGGCGGCGTCACCCACGCGCGCGTCCCTCACCTCGATGGCTGCCACCACAGCGACCTCCTGGGTCCGGTCCACCCCCGAGGTGAACGGACGGGCCGATACGCT
Organism: Kribbella sp. NPDC051586; assembly: GCF_044453965.1. Lineage (NCBI taxonomy): Bacteria > Bacillati > Actinomycetota > Actinomycetes > Propionibacteriales > Kribbellaceae > Kribbella > Kribbella sp. NPDC051586. Next base: position 366,612 of record NZ_JBITDF010000002.1, read on the forward strand.
CGTCCTCGCGCAACAGTAGGCCCTCGGGGGTCACATGCAAAGCTGACCTAGCTGTCCGGAGGGACGAGTTTGTTCATCGGAATCGGCACCGTCGTGAACGTCGCGACAGTGCTCGTCGGATCGGTACTCGGCGTACTCGTCGGACACCGGCTCAGTCACCGCACCAGGGATCTGGTCACGGACGCGATCGGCCTGGTCACGCTGCTGATCGCGATCTCATCGGCACTCACGGTCGGTGACAAGGCGCTCAGCGACGCGGTCGGCGACAGCGCCCCGGTGCTGATCGTGCTGGGCGCGATGCTGATCGGCGGGATCATCGGCTCGCTGCTGCACATCGAGGAACGGCTGGAAGGTTTCGGCGCGTGGATGCAGCGCCGGTTCGATCGCGGCGAGGGGCAGAGCACGTTCGTCGAAGGGTTCGTGTCGGCGTCGATGGTGTTCTGCGTCGGGCCGCTCACGTTCCTCGGCTCGCTGTCCGACGGCCTCGGGCGCGGCGCGGATCAGCTGTATTTGAAGGCGGTTCTGGACGGGTTCACGTCGATCGCGTTCGCCGCGTCCTTCGGTTGGGGCGTCGCGGCGTCCGCCCTGGTGGTGCTGATCGTCCAGGGTTCGATGACCGCCGTCGGCGCGGTGCTCGGCGACGTACTGCCGGATGCCCACGTCACCGCGCTCGGCGCCACTGGCGGCGTGATGCTGATCGGCGTGGCGCTCAGGCTGCTGAAGCTGAAGCAGGCTGCGGTCGCCGACCTGCTACCGGCGTTGATCGTCGCGCCGCTGCTGGTCCAGTTGCTCGTTGTCATCCGCAACTGAACCAGCAGCAACGATGTCTCAGTCCTCGCCGAGATAGGCCTTGCGGACCGAGTCGTTCACCAGCAGGTCGCTGCCCGAACCCGACAGCACGATCTTCCCGACCTCGAGCACGTACCCGTAGTCGGCCCGCTTCAGCGCCGCCTGCGCGTTCTGCTCGACCAGCAGGATCGTCGTGCCCTGCCGCTGCAACTCGGACACCGTCGACATGATCCGCTTCATCATGATCGGCGACAGACCCATCGACGGCTCGTCCAGCATCAGCAGCTTCGGCCGGCTCATCATCGCCCGGCCCATCGCCAGCATCTGCTGCTCACCGCCGGAGAACGTGCCGGCCGGCTGCTTGCGCCGCTCCCCCAGGATCGGGAACAGCTCGTACGCCGACTGCAGGTCGGTCCGTACCCCGCCCGGGTCCCGCCGCGAGAACGCGCCGAGCATCAGGTTCTCCTCGACCGACAGCCGCGGGAAGATCCGCCGGCCCTCGGGCGAGTGGGCCAGACCCCGGGTGACGATGTCGTGCGCCGCCACGTGGTCGATCCGCTCACCCTGGAACCAGATCTCGCCGCCGGTCGGCCGGAGCAGGCCGGAGATCGTCTTCAGCGTGGTCGTCTTGCCGGCGCCGTTGGTGCCGATCAGCGACACCACCTGCCCCTGCTCCACGCTGAAGCTGATCTTCTTCACCGCAAGGATCTTGCCGTAGGCAACTTCCAGGTCCTTGACCTCGAGCATCGCGCTCATCAGCGGTCCTCCTCGTCGGCCACCGTCGTGTCCTGGACGTGCGCGTCCGTGGCGTCGACCTCGTCCTCGTCGTCCTCACCGGTGCCGATGTAGGCCTCGATCACCCGCGGGTCGGACTGCACCTCGGCCGGTGTGCCTTCGATCAGCGCCTCCCCCTGCACCAGGCAGAGCACCCGATCGCAGAGGTTGAAGATGAACCGCATGTCGTGCTCGATCACGACCACCGACAGGCCCGAGTCCCGGATCTTGAAGATCAGGTCGCTGGCCTGGCGGGTCTCCTGCGGGTTCATACCCGCCGTCGGCTCGTCCAGCAGGATGAGCTTCGGGTCGGTGGCCAGCGCCCGGGCGATCTCGAGCCGGCGCTGGTCGCCGTACGGCATGTTCCGGGCCAGGTGCTCGGTCGACCGGCCGAGGCCGACGAACTCGAGCAGCTCCTGCGCCCGGGCCCGGGTGGCCTCCTCCTCGCGCCGGAACTTCGGCCCGCGCAGCACCGAAGTGAGTGCGCCCGCGCTGGTCCGGCAGTACCGGCCGACCATCACGTTCTCCAGGGCGGTCATGTTCGCGAACAGCCGGATGTTCTGGAACGTCCGGGCCATCCCCGCGCGGACGACCGCCCGCGGCTTCGGCGGCAGCGGCGTCAGCGCGGCGAGCTCCTGGACCGGCACGGCCTCCAGGTCGAGGCTCTCGCCCTTCTTCCGCTTCGGTGCCTTCGGCGCCTTCCGCGGCACACCGGCGAACCGGACCTGCCCGCTGGTCGGCTTGTACAGGCCGGTGAGGCAGTTGAAGAACGTCGTCTTGCCGGCCCCGTTCGGGCCGATCAGACCGACGATCTCGCCCTCGCGGACGGTCAGGTTGACGTCGTTGACCGCCAGCAGACCACCGAACCGCATGGTCACGCCGGAGGCTTCCAGGACCGGCTCGCCGATCGGCCGCTCGACCGCGGACCGGGTTTCGGTCACCGTCATTTCGCCTCCCCGACTGCCAGGCGTTCCTCTTCGACTTCGACGGCCAACCCTTCGTCCTCCTCGTGGAACTCGAGTTGCCGTCGTCTGCTCGCGACCAGACCCTCCGGCCGGAACCGCATCATCAGCACCAGCAGCAGACCGAACATCAGCAGCCGGTACTCCGAGAAGAACCGCAGCTTCTCCGGCAGCAGCTTCAGGATCGTTGCTCCCAGCAACACGCCGGCGATGGTGCCCATACCGCCGAGCACGATCGCGGCGAGCAGGAACGCCGACTCGATAAACTGGTACTGGTCCGGGCTGACCGCGGCGTCCTGGTGGGCCTTGATGGTGCCGGCCAGACCGGCCAGGAACGCACCGACCGCGAACGCGAGCAGCTTCAGCCCGAACACGTTCACGCCCATCGCCTCGGCCGCCTTCTCGTCCTCCCGGATCGCCACCCAGCCACGGCCGATCCGGCTGTTGTTCAGCCGGGCGAAGACCAGGATGACGAAGCCGATCAGGATCAGCAGGAGGAAGTAGTAGTTCGAGAAGCGGCCCAGCTCGATGCCGGCGACCGCATGCTCGTCACCGAAGTTGAACCCGCCGATCTGCAGGTCCGGGATGCCCGGGATGCCGTTCGGTCCGTTGGTCAGGTTCGGGCCGTTGTTGCCGTCCAGGTTGCCCATCGAGAACCGGAAGATCTCACCGAAGCCCAGCGTCACGATGGCCAGGTAGTCACCCGAGACCCGCAGCGTCGGCGTACCGATGATGAGACCCAGCGTCGCGGACACCGCCGCGCCGACCAGCATCACGACCAGGAACGGCGGCTTCCACCCGACAGTGGCGAACGCCGAGTTCGACAGCACCGCGGCCGTGTAGGACCCGGCCCCGAGGAACGCGATGTACCCGAGGTCGAGCAGACCGGCCAGACCGACCACGATGTTCAGGCCCATCGCGGTCGCGCCGAAGATCAGCACCTGGTTCGCGATCGACATGTTCGCGTCCGACCCGTTCTGCGTGAACGGGAAGAGGAACGCCACCACGAACGCGGCCAGCGTCAGCACGTTGCGGTGCCGCTGCCCCACGTGACCGACGAACGTCATCACACCGGTCCGGAACAACGCCGTCGCCACCACGGCGATGAACACCAGACAGAGGATGAACGACCACGCGTCCTGCAGGCCGAGCGCGTACGCCGCGGCGAACAGCACCGCGGCCATCAGCACGGCGATCGTCAGGATCTCCGCCCAGCCCGGCAGCCGCGCCTCACTCATGTCCCGCAACTGCCGCAACGGCAGCAGCCAGCCCGAGACCGCGATCAGCGCCGCGCCGACGAGCGAGATGTACGCGCCCGGGTTGACGTTGATCAGGCCGTCGGACTCGGTGCTGATCGCAACCAGGATCAACACCATGTAGAGCGTCAGACCGGCACCGAGCGTGCGGATGCCCAGCGTGGCGTCCAGCCAGGAGCCCAGCTTCGTCAGCGGGCCCTTCTCGGCCAGCAGCAGCACCAGCGAGAGGACCGCGCCGATGATCGTCAGGACCTGCAGGCCGCCCGGGTAGAAGTTGATCGACAGATCGTTCAGGATCTGGCCGTCGTAGCTCCAGGACAGGAACGATCCGACGATCAGCAGCGCCACCCCGGCCAGGCCCATCGGCCATGCGATCGGCTTGCCCGGCCCCGCGGCGGGCGCATCCGTTGCCTCCGGCACCGGAGTTTTCACATCCGTCATGCGCGGTCCACCACCCTCGCGCCGAGCAGGCCCTGCGGCCTGAAGACCAGAACCAGAATCAGAATGACGAAGGCCCAGACGTCCTTCCAGGTGCTACCACCGAACTGACCCGGGATGTACTGCGTGGCCATCGCCTCGACCACACCGAGCACGAGCCCGCCGACAACCGCGCCGTACACGTTGCCGATGCCGCCGAGCACAGCCGCGGTGAAGGCCTTCAGGCCCGCCAGGAAGCCCATCCGGAAGTCGATGTTGTTGTTCTGCAGACCCTGCGAGACACCCGCGATCGCGGCGAGCACCGCGCCGAGGGCGAACGCGACCACGATGATCCGGTCGACGTTGATACCCATCAGCCGGGCGGTGTCCGGGTCCTGTGACACGGCCTGCATGCCGCGGCCGAGCCGGGTCCGGTTGATGAAGAACCACAGCAGTACGGCGCAGGCCACGAGCGCCGCGACCGTGAAGATCGCGGACCGCTGGATGGTCACGCCGCCGACCTGCAGCGCCGTGCCGGTCACCACGTCGAGCTGCGGGAACGGGATGCGCTGCTTCGCGCTCGGCCACTCGACCTTGTTGATCAGCTCCTTGAAGATGATCCAGCCGATCTCCGCGGCCAGCGCGGACGCGACGGCCGTGGCAGCCACGGTCCGCACGCTGATCTCGACCCGGGCGCCCTTCTTCGCGGCACGACCGGCCAGCACGCCGACCGCCGTACCGACGAGTGCGCCGCCGACGACGGCCGCCACGACGTACAGGGCCGTCACATCCGGGCTGATCAGCCGGACGACGCCCCACACGGCGACCGCTCCGACCGCGCCGCCGATCAGCGGGGCCCGGTCGTTCCACTTGGACACCGGGTGGTCGAGGTTGACCTTGGCCTGCCGCGCGCCGACGACGTAGCCGACGGCGATCGCCAGACCGGCGAACACCACCACGGTCCACCCCGGACGCTCGTAGAACAGCCGGATGAACTCCTGGAGGAACACCGAGATACCGATCGCGGTGATCAGCGGCGCCAGGCGTGGCGCGTTCCGCAGGGGACGGTACGCGACACGTTCCATCAGCACCGCGGTGCCGACCGACGCGATGATGGCGCCGACGATCATCACCGGCAGGATCCACACGCTGGTATGACCGTTGAAGAACAACAGGTACGTCGACAGCGCGCCGAACGCACCGATCATGAAGACCTCGCCGTGGGCGAAGTTGATGAGCTGCACGATGCCGTAGACGACGGTGTAACCCACCGCGATCAGGGCGTACAGCGAGCCCAAGGTCAGCCCGTTGACGAGCTGCTGGAAGAACTGGTCCACGTCGACCTCCCATCTGCCTCAGTTATGACACGCCACGGGGGTGGGAGGATCGCTCCCACCCCCGAGACATGAGGTCGACTTCGCTTACTTGTCTTCGAACGCCTTGGTCTCGACGGTGGTCCACTTGCCGCCGGCAACCTTGTAGACGGTGAGCACCTTGGACGTGGTGTCGCCGTACTGGTCGAAGGAGACCTTGCCGGTCACGCCGTCGAACGAGACCTTGCTCATCGCGTCGACCGTCGCCTGACGCGCGGACTCAACGTCCTTGGCGTCCTTCAGCGAGGTCTTCAGCGCCGCGATGATCGCGTTGGCCGCGTCGAAGGAGTAACCGCCGTACGCCGCGTACGGCTCCTTGTAGTTCTGGGCGTTGTAGTCGGAAACGAACTTCTTCGCCGAGTCCAGCGACTCCACCGGCGCACCGACCGAGGTGGCCAGGTCGTTGTCGGAGGTCTTACCGGCCAGGGTGATGTACTTCGGGTCGAAGATGCCGTCGCCGCCCATCAGCGGGACGTTCAGACCGGCGGCCTTCATCTGCTGCGAGAGCGGACCGGCCTGCGGGTACTCACCACCGTAGTAGACCGCCTGCGGGGCGGACGGCTTGATCGCGGAGATCACGGCCTGGTAGTTCGAGTCGTCCGGGTTGATGGTCTGGGCCGCAACGACCTGACCGCCGAGCTTCTTGAACTCCTCGGTGAAGGTGCCGACCAGACCCTGGCCGTACGCCTTCTTGTCGTGGATCGTGGCGACCTTGGTGATCTTCGCGGTCTCGTACAGGTACCGCGCCGCGAACGGACCCTGGACGGCGTCCGTGGTGCAGGTGCGGAAGTACGTCGGGTACGGCCGCTTCGGCGCGGTCTGCCAGTTGGCGCCCTGGGTCAGGCCCGGGCCGGTGTTGGCCGGCGAGACCTGGACGATGTTCTTCGGCGCGAGCACCGGCTGGACCTGCTGGCTGGTGCTGGTGTTCAGCGTGCCGACCACGCCGATCACGTCGTTGTCGCCGGCGAGGGCGGTCGCGGCGTTCTTGCCGGTGTCCGGCTTCGCCTCGTCGTCCTTGGCCTCGACCTCGAGCTTCCAGCCCGGAATCGCGTTGGAGTCGTTGGCCTGCTTCACGGCCAGCTCGACGGAGTGCTGGATACCCAGACCCAGGGCCGACAAGTCTCCGGACAGCGGCGCGATGACGCCGATCTTGGCAGTCTTCGTCGAGCCCCCGGAGCTCCCCCCGGAGTCATTGCCACTGCGTGAGCCGCAGGCAGTCAGGGCCAACGACGCAACGATCAGCGACGCGCCGACCCTTACTACGGAACGCTGGTGCACTGTTCCTCCCATGTCTGGATAGTCCGGCAAAACCCCGGACTCCCGCGTTTGCCGCGAGCATCCGCAGGTTAGACCTCGCGTGGCTCTCCAGGCGATGTGACAGAGCGTGTGTTGTGAGGTCGTTACAGCGGTAAGCAGCATGGGTCCGAATGGTTGCTGTACCAGCGCTCAGGGCGGTGAGCGGAGAGTGATTCAGTCGCTACTGCCAGCCTCGTCAACGACCAACTGCGCGACCTGCCGCATCGAAACTCTTTTGTCCATTGCGGTTTTCTGGATCCACCGGAACGAGTCCGGCTCGGACAGCCCGAACTTGGTCTGCAGGACCGACTTGGCCCGGTCGACCAGCTTGCGGGTCTCCAGCCGCTCGGCCAGGTCCGCGACCTCCCGCTCCAGCTCGGCGAGCTCCACATACCGGGACGCGGCGATCTCGATCGCGGGCAGCAGGTCGGCCTTGGAGAACGGTTTCACCAGGTACGCCATCGCGCCGGCGTCCCGGGCCCGCTCGACCAGCTCGCGCTGCGAGAACGCGGTCAGCATCAGCACCGGCGCGATCCGCTCCCCCGCGATCTTCTCCGCGGCGCTCAAGCCGTCCAGCTTCGGCATCTTCACATCGAGGATCACCAGGTCCGGCCGCTGCTCCTCCGCCAGCCGGATCGCCTCTTCCCCGTCGCCCGCCTGCCCGACGACGTCGTACCCCTCGTCCGCGAGCATCTCGGCCAGATCCATCCGGATCAAAGCCTCGTCCTCAGCGATCACCACACGCTTAGCAGTCACACCGCACACCTTATCGACCTCACCCCGTCGCCCCCACGAACCCGTCCAACGCCGCGACCGCGTCCTTCCGGCTGACCGCGATCCCGTTCCGCCGTTCGAGCAACTTGTTCGGGGTACTTGGCAACTATCTCGAGCTGCCCGTCGTGTCGGTCACGCCGTTGTCGGACATCCTCAACGCCGGGTCGACTGTCTCCTGCGGTCTGACGTGCGCCGCACCTCATGCTCGGACAGCGCACCGACGGTTTCGTGGCGCCCCAGATTCACGTCCTATCGCCTGCGTGCGCTAGGCTTTTTGCCAGCTGGCCCTGGTACCCCAATTGGCAGAGGGAGCGGATTCAAAACCCGCACAGTGTGGGTTCGAGTCCCACCCAGGGCACACAATCTGTCGGCGGGGGCCGCGCGTGCGGTGGGCTGAGACAGGACGTGGTGGGTGGCCACCTGGTATTTCTTGTCGCCGGTCACGGTTTCTGGTCTCAGGTCCCGCTTCGGTGCACACACCTCACGCCTTTGTTGTTCTTGTTCTGCATGCGTCGAGGCGGGCGGTCAGGTGACCGCCCGCCTCGACGCATTTCTCTCAGTGTTCTTCGGTTGTTCCCGGAGAAGTTCTTCGGTTACGGGTTCTGGCTGCGGTAGGCGGGGGCTATGCCTTCGATGGCGTCGCCCATGCGGTGGACTCGGAGGGCGTTGGTAGAGCCGGGGATGCTGGGCGGGGAGCCGGCGACGATGACCACCAGGTCGCCCTTCTTGAGTTTGCCGAGCTCCAGGAGGCGCTGGTCTACCTGGCGGACCATCTCGTCGGTGTGTTCGACGGTGGGGACGATGTAGGTCTCGACGCCCCACACCACGCTCAGCCAGGAGCTGACCGACGGGACCGGCGTGAAGGCGAGCAGCGGTACCTCGGTGCGGTAGCGGGCCAGCCGCAGCGCGGTGTCGCCGGACTGGGTGAACGCGATCAGGTACTTCGCGTCCAGCCGCTCGGCAACGTCCGCGGCCGCGCGGGCGATGACGCCGCCCTTGGTCTTCGGCTCCCACTCGATCGCCTGGACCCGGCTGAGGCCGTGCTCCTCGGTCGACTCCACGATCCGCGCCATCGTCCTGACGGTCTCGATCGGGAACCGGCCGACGCTGGTCTCACCGGAGAGCATGACCGCGTCCGCACCGTCGAGTACGGCGTTCGCCACGTCGGACGCCTCCGCCCGCGTCGGGCGCGGCGCGGAGATCATCGACTCGAGCATCTGGGTGGCGACGATGACCGGCTTCGCGTTCAGGCGGGCCTGGTCGATGATCAGCTTCTGGACCAGCGGGACCTCCTCGAGCGGGAGTTCCACGCCGAGGTCGCCGCGGGCCACCATGAACCCGTCGAAGGCCTCGATGATCTCGTCCAGGTTGGCGACGGCCTGCGGCTTCTCGATCTTCGCGACGACCGGGACCCGCAGCCCCTCCTCGTCCATGATCTTGTGCACCAGCTGGATGTCGGCGGCGTCGCGAACGAACGACAGCGCGATCATGTCGGCCGGCAGGTGCAGCGCCCAGCGGAGGTCCTCGATGTCCTTCTCGGACAGCGCCGGCACGCTCACCGCGACACCCGGCAGGTTGATGCCCTTGTGGTTCGACACCGGGCCGCCGACGGTGACCCGGCAGACCACGTCGGTCTCGGACACCTCCTCGGCCACCAGCGCGATCCGGCCGTCGTCGATCAGCAGCTGGTCGCCGGGCTTCACGTCGCCGGGCAGGCCGTCGTACGTCGTTCCGCAGATGGTCTGATCGCCCGGCACCTCCCGGGTGGTGATCGTGAAGCGCTCGCCGTAGGTCAGGGTTGCCTTGCCCTCGGCGAATTCGGCCAGCCGGATCTTCGGACCCTGCAGGTCGACGAGGATGCCGACATTGCTACCGGTCTCCGCGGCCGCGGTGCGGATCCGCTGGTAGATGCGCTCATGCTCGGCATGGGCGCCGTGACTCAGGTTGAGTCTTGCGACGTCCATACCTGCTTGGACGAGTTCCAGGATGCGCTCCGGGGCGGCCGTAGCCGGGCCGAGCGTACAAACGATCTTTGCGCGACGCACGTCACAAAACCCTACTCCTGCAAACCACTGGCCCCGCTGGTCCACCCCCGTTACTGGGCAGTTAACAGCTGATGGCGATCGTCCGCGGAGGCTGAATCGTCAAGAACCCAAGGTGGTGTAGGCCCCGACCGTCACATCGCCGCCGGGTTGGGCGGTGACCGTCTGCAGGCCGACCGGCAACCCTTCCTGGTACGTGATGAGGGTGACCTCACCCGGCTTCCGCAACGTGTAGCCGAGGGCGAACGCGTACGCCGCTCCCCCGGTCGTGCCGTTCGTGTACGTCGTGACCGCGCGCTGGTCGACCACCCGGTGCTCGGGACCGACCTGGCGGTGCAGATGACCCGACAGCAGCAACGTCGCGCAGCCGCGCTCGGCGGTGTCGGCGAACGACGACGGGTCGTGCACCACCATGGTCGAGATCCGCTTGTCGTCCGGCTGGTCGCAGGCGACGTCCGCGAGCCGCTCCGACTGCTGCTGGACCGTCTCGTCGCCCGGCGTGTCGGCGCTGCCGAGCCCGGTCTTGGTCGGGTCGCTGTCGCCGAGGAACCGGATCCCCTCCACCTCGACCGGCTTGCTGTCGAGCACGGTGAACCCGGCTTTTCGCATGAAGTCCTCGACGTGCCCGCCGGCGTCGTGGTTGCCGGCCACCGCGACCACCTTGAAGTCCTTGAAGTGCTGCCGCAGCGAGTTGATGCTGAACGCTTCCCAGCTCTGCCCCGACGACGTGTCGTCACCGGCGTCGATCAGCAGCTTGGCGCCGCCGACCTTCGCCACCTCGGACGCGAATCCGTCGATCCCGATGTTGTCGTGCCGGTCCGACACGAGCAGGGCGACCTTCTCCTCCTTGCTCGGCTGGTGGATCTCCGGCGCGACGTCGGAGACCCGCTCCTTGAGCTGCCCGTACAGCTCGGTCGACTTCCGGTACGTCTCGACCAGCGTGCGGATCACCCCGACGCCGCCGGTGGTGGAGAACCCGGCCGCGACCTCGACCTTCTTCAGCCGGTCGTCGAACGACATCTCCGGCAGCAGCTTGAACAACGGCTGCCACTGCGTCGGCGGTACCTCGGCCGGCCGCATCCGTCCCGGACCGTAGATCGACGCGATCGTGATCAGCATCGCGACGAGTACGACGATGGCGCGGTGCTCGAACCGGCGCTCGTGGCGGTGGACCAGGTGCCACAGTTCGCGCCGGCGACGTACCCCGAGCGCTGTCCAGAGGGTCGCGACGACGACCACCACGAGCAGGCCCGAGCCTGCTCCGGCGACCGCGTTGTCGACGGCCATCTGCTGGATGACCTGCTTGATCCGCCCGATCTCACCGTCGGGCTGGGACGCGATCAGGGTGTCGCGGGTGAGCAGCTCGGTGAGGTTGTCGGCGTCGGTCTCCTGGACGTCGATGTTGACGCCGACCTTGCCCGGCGTGTTGGCCGGGATCCGCAATCGTGGCAGTACGGCGCCCAGGTCGAGCGTGGCGTACCCGTCGAAGGTGGGCGACACGGTCGCCGCGTGCGCGCCGATCGTGACCCGCTCGGAGTCGCTCACGAACCCGAACAGGCCGACCACGACCGACGTCACCACAAAGAGCAAGCTGAGCGCGGCCCATGGCGCTATCGCCCTGAGCCGCGCTTTCGTCACCAACCGCCTGACCACACCTACAACCTAGCGAAACTCACACGGCGAGCGGGCGCGCTGTCGGCGGGATCGGGGTGGGCAGGGTCGACGAACCGGTCAGCAGGGTGTCCACGCCGTTGGCACAGGAGCGGCCCTCGGCGATCGCCCAGACGATCAGGGACTGACCGCGCCCGGCGTCACCGCAGGCGAAGACGCCCTCGACCGTGGTCTGGTAGTCCTTGTCCCGCTTGACGTTGCCGCGCTCGTCGAGCTCGACGCCGAGCTGCTCGAGGAAACCCTCGCGCTCCGGGCCGAGGAAGCCCATCGCCAGCAGCACCAGCTGCGTCGGGATGGTCCGCTCGGTCCCCTCGACCGGGTTGAACCGGCCCTCGGAGAACTCGACCTCGACCAGCTTCAGCCCCGAGACGTTGCCCTCGGCATCGGCCTCGAAGTTCACCGTCGAGACGGCGTACACCCGGTCGCCGCCCTCCTCGTGCGCGGAGGCGACCCGGTAGATCATCGGGTACGTCGGCCACGGCTGGTGCCCCGGCCGGTCGTCACCCGGTCGCGGCATGATCTCCAGCTGGGTCACGGTGCGGGCGCCCTGCCGGTGCGCCGTACCCAGGCAGTCGGCGCCGGTGTCGCCGCCGCCGATGATCACCACGTCCTTGCCGGCCGCAACGATCTGGTCGTCGACGGTCTGGCCGAGGGCGACCCGGTTGGCCTGCGGGAGGTACTCCATCGCCTGGTGGATGCCGCCGTACTCGCGGCCCGGCACCGGCAGGTCGCGCGCCGCGGTCGACCCGGTCGCGATCACCACCGCGTCGTACCGCTGCTTGAGCTGGGTCCCGGTCACGTCCACGCCGACGTTCACGCCGGAGCGGAAGACCGTGCCCTCCTCCTTCATCTGCTGGATGCGGCGATCGACCTGCAGCTTCTCCATCTTGAACTCGGGAATGCCGTACCGCAGCAGGCCGCCAGGGGTGTCGGCGCGCTCGTACACCGCGACCGTGTGCCCCGCCCGGGTCAGCTGCTGCGCGGCGGCCAGGCCGGACGGACCGGACCCGACGACCGCGATCGTCTTGCCGGTCAGCCACTCCGGCGGCTGGGGCCGGACGTCACCGGTCTCCCAGGCCTTGTCGATGATCGCGACCTCGACGTTCTTGATCGTCACCGGGTCCTGGTTGATGCCCAGGACGCACGCGGTCTCGCACGGCGCCGGGCAGAGCCGGCCGGTGAACTCCGGGAAGTTGTTGGTCGCGTGCAACCGCTCGATCGCACTCGACCAGTCGTCCCGCCAGACCAGGTCGTTCCACTCCGGGATCAGGTTGCCCAGCGGGCAGCCGTTGTGGCAGAACGGGATGCCGCAGTCCATGCAGCGGCCGGCCTGCTTGGTGATGATCGGCAGCAGCGCCTTACCGGGCCCACCGGGGTAGACCTCTTTCCAGTCCTGCTTGCGTTCCTCCACCGGCCGCCGGTCGGCGACCTCGCGCGGGGTGGTCAGGAATCCCTTGGGATCAGCCATCAGATGGCCTCCATCATCGCTCGCGTGGTGGCGTCCTCGTCCAGCCCGTCGCGCTCGGCGGCCGCCTTGGCCGCCAGCACCCGGGCGTAGTCGCGGGGCATCACCGTGGTGAACCTGGCGGCCGCGGCGGGCCAGTCGGCGAGCAGCTTGGCCGCCCGTTCCGATCCGGTCTCCTCGAAGTGCCTGCGGACCAGGTCGTGAAGCAGTTCGGACTCGTCCGTGGTGACCGGGTGCAGATCCACCAGCTCGGGGTTCACCAGGGCGTGGTCCAGGTCGAGCACGTGGGCCACGCCGCCCGACATGCCCGCCGCGAAGTTCCGTCCGACGGCGCCCAGTACGACGACGCGCCCGCCGGTCATGTACTCGCAGGCGTGATCGCCGACCGACTCCACGATCGCGGTCGCACCCGAGTTCCGGACGCAGAACCGTTGCCCGACGCCACCGCTGATGAACAGTTCACCCGAGGTCGCGCCGTACGCGATCACGTTGCCGGCGATGATCTGGCCGGCCGCGTCGAACCGCGCGCGCCGGTCCGGGCGGATGACCACCCGGCCGCCGGACAGGCCCTTGCCGACGTAGTCGTTGGCGTCACCCTCGAGTCGCAGGGTGACTCCGCTCGGCACGAAGGCGGCGAACGAGTTGCCGGCCGACCCGGTGAAGGTCAGGTCGATGGTGCCGTCGGCCAGGCCGGCCGCTCGGTACCGCTTGGTGATCTCGTGGCCGAGCATCGTGCCGACGGTCCGGTTGACGTTCCGGATCGCGAGCTGTGCCCGGACCGGTTCGCCGTTGTCCAAGGCCGGCCGGCAGATCCGGATCAGCTCGTTGTCGAGCGCCTTGTCCAGGCCGTGGTTCTGCTCGACGACCTGGTGCCGCGACGCGCCTTCCGGCAGCGACGGCACGTGCAGGATCGGCGTCAGGTCGAGACCGTCGGCCTTCCAGTGGTCGACGGCGCGCTGCACGTCCAGCACCTCGGCGTGCCCGATCGCCTCGTCGAGGGTCCGGAATCCCAACTCGGCAAGGTGTTCGCGGACCTCCTCGGCGATGAACTCGAAGAAGTTCACCACGAACTCGGGCTTGCCGGAGAAGCGCTCCCGCAGTACCGGGTTCTGCGTGGCGACGCCGACCGGACAGGTGTCGAGGTGGCAGACCCGCATCATGATGCAGCCCGACACCACCAGCGGCGCGGTCGCGAAACCGAACTCCTCCGCACCGAGCAACGCCGCGATGATGACGTCCCGGCCGGTCTTCAGCTGGCCGTCGGTCTGTACGACGATGCGGTCGCGCAAACCGTTCAGCAGCAGGGTTTGCTGCGTTTCGGCGAGACCCAGCTCCCACGGACCACCTGCGTGCTTCAGCGACGTCAGCGGCGCCGCGCCGGTGCCGCCGTCGTGCCCGGAGATCAGTACGACGTCCGCGTGCGCCTTGGACACGCCCGCGGCGATCGTGCCGACGCCGACCTCCGAGACCAGCTTCACGTGGATCCGTGCGGCCGGGTTCGCGTTCTTCAGGTCGTGGATCAGCTGGGCCAGATCCTCGATCGAGTAGATGTCGTGGTGCGGCGGCGGCGAGATCAGGCCGACGCCGGGCGTCGAGTGCCGGGTGCTCGCCACCCACGGGTACACCTTCGGGCCGGGCAGCTGGCCGCCTTCGCCGGGCTTCGCGCCCTGTGCCATCTTGATCTGGATGTCGTCGGAGTTCGTCAGGTACTCCGCGGTGACGCCGAAGCGCCCCGACGCGACCTGCTTGATCGAGCTCCGCCGCGACGGGTCGTACAGCCGGTCTGGGTCCTCGCCGCCCTCACCGGTGTTCGACTTGCCACCGAGCTGGTTCATCGCGATCGCCAGCGTCTGGTGCGCCTCCATGCTGATCGAGCCGTAGCTCATCGCGCCGGTGGAGAACCGCTTGACGATCTCGCTGACCGGCTCGACCTCGTCGATCGAGATCGGCTCCCGGTCGCTTCCGAAGCCGAACAGACCGCGCAGCGTCATCAGCCGCTCGGACTGCTCGTTCACGCGGGACGTGTACTGCTTGAAGATGTCGTAGCGACCGGTCCGGGTGCTGTGCTGCAGCCGGAAGACCGTGTCCGGGTCGAACAGGTGCGGCTCGCCCTCGCGGCGCCACTGGTACTCGCCGCCGATCTCCAGCTTGCGGTGCGCGGCCAGGATCCCGTCCGCGGGATACGCGCGCAGGTGCCGACGACGTACCTCCTCGGCGATCACGCCGAGCCCGACGCCGCCGAGCTTGGACGCCGTCCCGGTGAAGTACTGGTCGACCAGCTCCGGCGCGAGTCCGTTCGCCTCGAAGATCTGGGCGCCCGTGTACGACGCGACGGTCGAGACACCCATCTTCGACATGACCTTGAGGACGCCCTTGCCGAGCGACTTCACCACGTTGCGGACGGCCTGCTCGGGCTCGATGCCCGGCAGGTAGGTGCCGCGCCGGCACAGGTCCTCGACGGACTCCAGCGCGAGGTACGGGTTGATCGCGGCCGCGCCGTACCCCATCAGGAGTGCGACGTGGTGGACCTCGCGGACGTCGCCCGCCTCGACCACGAGACCGACCTGCGTGCGGGTCTTCTCCCGCACCAGGTGGTGGTGCACCGCCGCGGTCAGCAGCAGCGACGGGATCGGCGCGCTGTCGGCGTTCGAGTGCCGGTCGGACAGCACCAGGATGCGGGCGCCGTCCTTGATCGCGGCGCTCGCCTCGGCGCACACCTCGTCGAGCCGTGCCTTGAGCGCGTCGCCGCCGTTCTCGACGTCGTACACGCCACGCAGGACCGTGGTGGCCAGGCCGGGCATGTCGCCGTCGAGGTTGATGTGCCGGATCTTGGCCAGCTCGTCGTTGGTGATCACCGGGAACGGGATCACCACCTGGCGGCAGGACGCCGGGCTCGGGCTGAGCAGGTTCGACTCGGGGCCGAGCGAGGACGACAGCGAGGTGACGAGCTCCTCGCGGATCGCGTCCAGCGGCGGGTTGGTGACCTGGGCGAACAACTGCGCGAAGTAGTCGAACAGCAGCCGCGGCCGGTCGCTCAGCACCGCGATCGGGGTGTCGGTGCCCATCGAGCCGATCGGCTCGGCGCCGGCCTTCGCCATCGGGGTGAGGATGACGCGCAGCTCTTCCTCGGTGTACCCGAAGACCTGCTGGCGCCGCGTCACCGATGCGTGGCTGTGTACGACGTGCTCGCGCTCGTGGAGGTCCTCGAAGCGGATCAGGCCGCCGTGCAGCCACTCGTCGTACGGGTGCTCGGTGGCGAGGGCGTTCTTCACCTCGGCGTCGGTGATGATCCGGTGCGCGTCGACGTCGACCAGGAAGATCCGGCCCGGCTCGAGCCGGCCCTTCTCGGTCACGGTGGCCGGGTCGATGTCGAGCACGCCGGCCTCGGACGCGAGGACGACGAGGCCGTCCTCGGTCACCCAGTAGCGCGAGGGGCGCAGGCCGTTGCGGTCGAGGACCGCGCCGACCTTCGTGCCGTCGGAGAAGACCACCGAGGCCGGGCCGTCCCACGGCTCCATCAGCGTCGAGTGGAACTCGTAGAACGCGCGCCGCTTCGAGTCCATCGTGGCGGCGTTCTCCCACGCCTCCGGGATCATCATCAGCATGGCGTGCGGCAGCGAGCGGCCGCCGAGGTGGAGGAGCTCGAGGACCTCGTCGAAGGAGGCGGAGTCCGAGGCGCCCGGCGTACAGATCGGGTAGAGCTGCTCGAGGTCGCCCGGGATCAGGTCGCTGGCGAGCAGCGCCTCGCGGGCGCGCATCCAGTTGCGGTTGCCCTGGACGGTGTTGATCTCACCGTTGTGGGCGATGTACCGGTACGGGTGGGCCAGCGGCCAGGACGGGAACGTGTTCGTGGAGAACCGCGAGTGCACGATGCCGATCGCGGAGGCGAGATCGGGGTCGGTCAGCTCGGGGAAGAACTTGTCCAGCTGGTCGGTGGTGAGCATCCCCTTGTAGGTGATGGTCCGGCCGGACAGGGACGGGAAGTAGGTCTCCGTCTCCTTCTCGGCACGCTTCCGCAGCCGGAACGCCATCCGCTCCAGCGCCAGGCCGAGCACCCGGCCGGCCTTCGCGCTGACGAACAGCTGCTTGAACGTCGGCATCACCGAGCGCGCGGTCGCGCCGAGCAGGTCGGGGGTGGTCGGGATGTCCCGCCAGCCGACGACACTCAGCTGCTCCTCGGCGGCCAGCTCCTCGATCCGGTGGATCGCCTTGGCGGCGTCGTCGGGATCGGCCGGCAGGAACGCGATGCCGGTCGCGTAGCTGTGCGGCGCCGGCAGGTCGAACTCGCACACCTTGCGGTAGAAGGCGTCCGGGACCTGGATCAGGATGCCGGCGCCGTCGCCGGAGTCCGGCTCGGCGCCGGACGCGCCTCGATGCTCGAGGTTGCGCAGGGCGGTCAAAGCCTTGGCCACGATGTCGTGGCTCGGTTCACCGGTCAGGGTCGCGACGAAAGCAACACCACAAGCGTCGTGCTCGTGCTGCCCGTCGTAGAGACCCTCGCTCGGGAATGGGGGGCGACCATACATTCAGGGGCTCCCGTCGTCCTACGGTCAAACAACTGGCCGCGGGACAACACTGGCCCAAGCCGGGTGTCCCGAGACTACCTCATGACGCCCACCAGATGGACTTCCCGTCCACCGCCAAACGCCTTGATGACCCACAGTAAGCAAGCGCTCACTACTAGCCTCCCATCTTCCCAGCCCACCGCCCCCACAACCACCCACCCCACCCAAAATTCACCCACTGAGACCGCCTGATCCTGATAGGCCATCCCTATGCCCTGGCAGCCCTCCCCCGACTGGCAACCGCTCACCTCTGGCACCGGCCAGGCCACCGGCGGCGTCTGGCTCACTCCCGACGGCCAGGTGGTCAAACGCCTCGTCCCTGGCGTCGAGGACGAGCGGCACCACGCCTACTGGCAACGCCAGGCCTTGGTCGCCGAGTCCGGCCTCGTGTCAGCTACACCCGGCCTGCACGCACCTACCTTCCTGGGGCTCGACCGCGACGCAACCGGCATCACGCTACGCACTGCGTACACACCGGCGGCGGACTGGACTCCGGAGGCGCTCGCTGAGGCTCTAGGTCGCTTCGCGCGGTCGTCGGTGGCTGAGCCTGCCTGGGGCGCCCGGGGGGTACTGAGGGACCGGCTGGCGACTGTGGAGCGTAGGGGCGGCTGGGAGGTGCTTGAGCGGCACGAGCTGGGATCGACGGCGATCCGCCAGTTGTGGAGCCGGCGGGAGGCCGCCCTGGTCATGCTGGACAGACTTCCGCGCGTGCCGACCCATGGCGACGCATATCCGGCGAACCTGCTCGGCCGCGACGGCGATGACGTCGTCGCCATCGACTGGGAACAGTTCGGCCTGGGCCCGGCCGGCTTCGACCTCGGCTACCTAGCCCTCGCGGTGAACACCCCACTCGACGCACTGCTAGCCACACACGGCGACGACGTACGACGCGGCGCTGTGCTCGTGGCGGCCTACACCGGCGTCTCGCGAGCGGCGTGGTCCCTTGGCCGAGCGGACGCCGGAGATCACGTTGCCCGGTTGGCCAGCTTGTCACCGATCGTTGATGAGGCTGTCAGCCACGCCTCGTGAAACGCCTGGTAGCTCGGGAAGCGGGTGGTGGTGGCTTCGGTGAGTACGGCGTGGAGGGGTGAGGGCGCGTCCGTGAGGAAGATCTGGGCAGTGCGAGCCATCACGTAGGCCGTAGTTCGAGTGTCGATGGGAGCCCCGAGCACATGCTCCTCGGGCGCCATGAAGCGGCTGGAGCCGAACATGCGGCCCATCGTGTTGCGGTAGGGGCCGCGGCGGTACGTGTCGAGGTCCATGACCGTGAGCCGACGACTCGGGAAGTCGTAGAGCATCGCGGAGTCGTAGAAGTCACCTTCGACCCAGCCGCCCGCATCGAGCTCGGCGTGTAGGTCATACAGGCTGTTGAGCGCGGTGAGGATCTCCTGGGTGGGGAGGGCCTTGAAGCGTTCGAGGGCAGGGCCGAGGAGGTCGCCGTCGCGCCACTCGTAGACGAGCACCGGGCCGGCCGGGGATTCGATGAGCGCGTGCAGGGCCGGGAGCGCGGCGTGGGTGACGGAGCGGGCGAGTTCGACGGCGTTGCGGAGGAGAGCTACCCGGCCGTCGAAGTCGAGGTACGGCGTGGGGTTGTCCGGCTCGCCGGCGGTCTTGACGAAGTACCGGGCATCGACGGTCTGTACGCCGTACGAGATGTTTCCGGAGTCCTGGGTGGCGGCGCCGAAGCGGGCGAAGATGGTGCCGAGTTGTTCGAGATAGGCGGCGGGGCGGAGGTCGATCTCGGGCGGGAACACCCGGCTGACGCTAGTCCAACTGAGGAGGATTCATGTCGCTTGCTGACTTTCCCAGGTATCCGTTGTTGTTCGGGCCCAGCCCGGTGCATCCGTTGGAGCGGCTGTCGGCGTACCTGGGTGGGGCGAAGGTCTGGGCGAAGCGGGAGGACTGCAACTCGGGGCTCGCGTACGGCGGGAACAAGACGCGGAAACTGGAGTACCTGATCCCGGACGCGCTGGCGCGGGGCGCGGACACGTTGGTGTCGATCGGCGGGTACCAGTCGAACCACACCCGCCAGGTGGCCGCGGTGGCGGCGAAGGTGGGGCTGAAGGCGGTGCTGGTCCAGGAGAACTGGGTCGACTGGCCGGATGCCCTCAACGACCGGGTCGGCAACATCCTGCTCAGCCGGATCATGGGCGCCGAGGTGCGGCTCGATCCGGCCGGCTTCGGGATCGGGTTCAAGGACAGCTGGAAGCAGGCCCTCGAGGACGTGCAGGCTCGCGGCGGTACGCCGTACGCGATCCCGGCCGGCGCCTCGGACCACCGGCTCGGCGGGCTCGGGTTCGCGCAGTGGGCGGACGAGGTGGAGCAGCAGGAGCGGGAGCTCGGGGTCTTCTTCGACACGATCGTGGTGTGTTCGGTGACCGGGTCGACGCATGCCGGGATGATCGCCGGGTTCGCCGGGCAGGACCGGCCCCGGCGGGTGATCGGGATCGACGCGAGCGCGAAGCTGCAGGAGACCCGCGACCAGGTCGAGCGGATCGCCCGGGCGACGGCCGAGCTGATCGGGCTGGGACGCGACCTGCGCGACGACGAGATCACGGTGCTCGAGGGCTGGGCCGGCGAGCAGTACGGGATCCCGGTGCGGTCCACGCTCGACGCGATCCGGCTGACCGGGCAGCTCGAGGGGATGATCATCGACCCGGTCTACGAGGGCAAGTCGATGGCCGGCCTGATCGACCTGATCCGCACTGGCGAGATCACCAAGGGCTCCACCGTCCTGTACGCCCACCTCGGCGGACAGCCCGCGCTCAACGCCTACAGCGGCCTGTTCACCCAGAGCAGGCCGATCGCTGAGTAGTCACCAGCCGCTGGCGAAGAACCCCTCGAGGCCTGGTAGCGGGTGGGCGGCGGTCGTTGCGTTCGCCACCACGACGACGGCCAGCGCCAGCGCCAGCAGCGGGACGAAGACGCCGTACGCCGCCAGCAGTCGCCTGGTCCGCCGCTCGGCCCGATCCGTCCTCATGAACCCTCGCCACAGCCCGACGGACAGGACGACGAGCACAAGGACCACGATCGAACCCTCGACGGCCATGACCGCGTGGAACTTGACGTAGTCGTCCGTGATCACCGCGAGAGCGGGTGAGTTCTGCCCGTCGGCCAACTGCTGCCTGACCTGGGCCAGCGTGTCGGCCAGCGGACCGCCGGACGCGCTCGGGGCGCCGAACAGCATCGGCAGCAGCGAGCCGAACGGCGCCGCCAGTCCGTGGATGTTGGCCATGACGGCTGCTAGCGAGACCACCGCCAGCGCAGTGGCGAGGACGCCGCCGGCCGCAAGAGCCGCGGCCCGAAGCCCGCCTGCCCTGAGGAACGTCCGCCAGATCAGCACGCCGAGGGCGACGAGTACGACCACCAACGCTCCGGCAAACAGCGCCTTGGCCGCGTGATACCGGAACCAGTAGTCGACCACCCGCTGCAGGCCGGAGTCGAACCTGCCCTCGCCAGAACCCCAGTACGCGATGAACGCGCTGCGGAAGGCCGCGATAAGTCGCGTCTGGCCGCCAAGGTCGGTGGTCGCCGCATTGCGCGCCATCACGGCCGGGGCCATGACGAAGGCGACGATGAGCGCCACCGCGAGAACAGTGAGCTTCTTCGTAGCCGGCTCATGGGAGGTGGTCGACGTCATAGGCCACAAGCTAGGCGGACCCGTCGGGTGCGAGCCATCACGCCGGAGCGACTGTTCAGGTAGCGCCGGCGATACCCCGTCGCCCGTCAGCCGGTCAGCTGGTCTGTTCGGTCAGTAAGCTGCATCGGACACGGTGCCGGGGGTGATCGGTGACTGGCGGTTTGTCCGAAGTCCGGATTCGGCTGTTCGGACCTGTGCAGGTGGTCGTCGGCGGCGTACCCACGACGGTCGGCGGCCCGCGCGTGCGCACGCTGCTCGCGGTCCTGGCGGTGTCGGCCGGAGAGTCCGTCTCTGTCGGCACGCTCGCCGATCGGCTCTGGGGTGACAACCTCCCGGACAAGGTGCGGCAGAGCCTGCACGCGATGGTCTCCCGGCTTCGCCGAGCCGTCGGCGCCGACGTCGTCGAGACGGCCGGCACCAGCTACCGTCTGGCGGTCCCGGTCGAGCAGGTCGACGTACTCCGGTTCGAGCAAGCCTTGCTGGACGCGGACGAGCCGGATGCGATCGCGGCAGCCCTGGCCGCGTGGACCGAGCGGCCCTTCCTGGACACCGACTCGGACTGGTTGACCACGACCGTTCTCCCCCGCCTCGACGAGCTACGGCTCGGAGCGATCGAGCGCCGCGCGGACCTTGTCGATCACCCGTCCACCGAGCTTCTCGCCGAGCTGCGTCAGCTGACCGGCGACTATCCGCTCCGCGAATCGCTGTGGGTCCGCCTGCTCCAGGCACTCGTCCGGGCCGGTCGGTCCGCCGAGGCGCTCGGGCTGTACGACGTGATTCGCAGCCGGCTCGCCGACGAACTCGGGGTCGGCCCAGGCGCACAACTGCGAGCGCTGCACGCCGAACTGCTGGCGACCGACACCGTCCTGCACGTCTCCGCTGACCCGGCGCCGCAAGACGACGGACCCGACGAGCTGCCGGTGCCCAGGTCGCTGCCCGCCGAAGTCGCCGACTTCATCGGTCGCGACGACGAGCTCGCGACCCTCAGCGCGTCCGACGGTCCGCTGATCGCCGCCATCGACGGTATGGCGGGGGTCGGCAAGACCGCGCTGGCGTTGCGTCTGGCGCACCGGCTCGCACCGCAGTACCCCGACGGTCAGGTCTTCATCGACCTGCACGGCCACTCGGAAGAAGCTCATCCGGTCCCGGCCGAGGACGCCCTCGGGCGGCTCCTGCAGGCGTTCGGCGCAGCGCCGCGTGGCCTCCCCGAACACCTGGAGGACCGGGCCGGCCTGCTGCGCAGTCTGCTAGCCCGGCGCCGGGTCCTCATCGTCCTCGACAACGCTGCCAGCGAGGCACAGGTCCGTCCGCTACTGCCCGGAATGCCCGGCAGCGCCGTCATCCTGACCAGCAGACTCCGCCTCACCGGCCTCGACCCGACGGTGGCCGTGTCGCTCGGCACCCTCCCGCAGCCGAGCGCGATCGAGCTCTTCACCCGCATCGCTCGCAGCAGCCAAGCATCGGAGGCTGTGCTCGCCGAGATCACCGAGCTGTGCGGCCGTCTCCCGCTCGCCATCCGGATCTCGGCCGCCCGCCTGCGGACGCACCCGTCCTGGCGACCCGAGGACCTGCTGGAGCGGCTGCAGCACCACGGACACCGGTTGGCCGAACTGACCTCCGGCCCGCGGAGTGTCGCCACCGCGATCGACCTCTCGTACCGCGAACTGGACGAGCAGCTACGCCGCAGCTATCGCCTGCTCGGCCTGCACCCCGGTGCGGAATTCCGGCCGTGGTCGGCCGCGCCACTGCTCGGACTCGACATCGCCACGGCCACAGGTGTGCTCGAACACCTCCTCGAGGTCCACCTGCTCGAGGAGCCCAGCCCAGGGCACTACCGATTCCACGACCTTGTCAGGGACCACGCCGTACAGGCAGCCCACGACGACGAGCCTCCCGCAGGGCGACGTACCGCGTTGGCTCGACTGGTGGAGCACTACTGCCAGTCCGCCTCCGAGGCCGCGGGCCTGCGTGCCCCGGAGCACTCCTTCGCCTCCCACGGACTGCCCCCGATTCTCGGTACGCCAGAGGCCGGCCGGGAGTGGCTCGACGAAGAGCTTCCGACTGCTCTGCTGATTCCATCCGTGGCCGCCTCGGCAGACCACTCGGAATGCCTGGTGCATCTGTCCGCGTCCATCCACTGGTGCACCCGAGACCTCGGCCGGTACGACGTGAAGGCTGATCTGCAGCGCGGAGCGCTTACCGTCGCGCGGGCGGCCGGGGACCTCACCGCGGAGGTCGACGTACTCAACCGACTCGGCGAGGTGCAGCGGCTGCGCGGTGCCTACCGTGAGGCGATCGACGTGCTCTGCCAGGCGCAGTCGACGGCACGGGCCGCCGGCTACCGATCCGGCGAGCTCCGCGCGCTCGAGGGCATCGCCAGCGTCCACGGGCTCCAGGACCACAGGCAGGAAGCCGTCGCCGAACTCACGGCAGCGCTCAGGATCGCGGAAGAGCTCGGCGACGAGTACGCCCAACTCGATCTGCTCAATGCCATCGGCTGGATGCATGTCCGCCGCGGCGACATACCGCTGTCACTGGACTACCGGGAACGGGCCCTCGCCATGGCTGAGCGGATCCGGCCGCGGAGCGTCGGGAAGATCCTGGCGGCGATCGGCCACATCCAGCTGCAGCTCGGCGACACCCAGCGGGCCCTGGACTACTACCAGCGCGCGCTCGAACAGGCGCGGACGACCGCCAACCGGCACAACGAGCTGCGGGTGCTGGACGGACTCGCGCACGTGTACCTCGAGCTGGGCGACCTCGAACAGGCACAGGACTGCCGCGAGCAGACGATGAAGCTGGCGCGCGAGCTGGGGTCACGGAACTGGGAGTTCGAGGCCCATCAGGGCTTCGGCAGGCTGCGGCTGGCGCTGGACGAGCCGGAGGAGGCTCTGGCGGCCCACCAGCGCGCCCTGGAGCTGGCCACGGCGCTCCACCAACCCGTCGACCAGGCTCGGGCTCACGACGGCCTCGGTGACGCCCTGGCCGCGCTCGGGCGGCACGATGAGGCGCGGCGGCGTTGGCAGCACGCGTTCACGATCCTGGACGGCGTCGGGGCGCAGACGACCGACGAGCTCGACACCTCGATCCCCCGGCTCCGCGCGAAGCTCCCCCGCGTCGCCTGCGTGGAGGAGCTCGATCAGCCGATTCCCGGGCCGACGAGGGTGCCGACGAAGTAGGTGAGCGCGGCGGCTGCGGCGCCGAGGAGCAGTTGGCGGAGGCCGGAGTACCACCAGGAGCGGCTGGTGACGCGGGAGACGACCGCGCCGCAGACGAACAGGGCGGTCAGGGAGAGGATCAGCGAGGGTACGACGGTGCCCGCGCCGAACAGGTACGGCGCCAGCGGGATGAAGGCGCCGATCGCGAAGCAGATGAACGACGACCCGGCCGCGACGACCGGGTTCGGGAGGTCGTCGGGGTCGATGCCGAGCTCCTCGCGGACGTGTTCCTCGAGGGCCTGGTCCGGGTCGGCGTGGAACTGCTTGGCGACCTTGCTGGCCAGGTCCGGGTCGAGGCCCTTCTTGCGGTACGTCTCGGCGAGCTCGATCTCCTCGTCGATCGGGTGCCGGTGGATCTCCTTGCGCTCGACCTCGATCTCGGCGTGGGCGAGCTCGCGCTGGGAGGCCACCGAGGTGTACTCCCCCGCGGCCATCGAGAACGCGCCTGCCGCCAGGCCGGCCAGACCTGCCAGCACGATGAACTTCGAGCCCGAGCTGGTGCCGCCGTCCATACCGGCGATCAGGGCGAAGTTCGACACCAGGCCGTCCATCGCGCCGAACACGGCCGGCCGCAGCCAGCCGCCGTTCACATCACGGTGCGTGTGGTCCCCGTGATGCTCACCCGAAACCTCAGACGTCTCAGTCACGAGACCCATCTGAATCGGCGCCGTTCTTCACGTCAACCTTCGGCCCAGGCTCGGCCTCACCGGCCGGCTCCGCCGAGGCGGCGGTGGAGTCACCAGCCCCGACCCCGTTGGAGTCGCCGGTCGAGCCCGCCGTCGCCGTACCAGCAGCTCCGCCCGCGGAGCCGGTGGTTGCGTCGGAGGTGGCGTGCGTCTCGTCCGGCGCGTCAGCGGTGTCCGCCTTCGCTTCGCTCGGCTCGGTGGTGGACTCCGTCTGCTCGGCGTCGGCCGTCTGCTCGCCCTCGGTGGGCTTGCCTGCGGCGGGGCCGGTGCTGATGTCTTCCTGGCCCGGGTGGCGCTTGGCGCTGATGACGAAGGCGGCTACCGCCAGGACGAACAGGATGAGGGCCGTCCAGACGTTCAGGCGGAGGCCGAGGAAGTGGTTGACGGTGTCGATGCGCATGTTCTCGACCCAGGCGCGACCGGCGGTGTAACCGGCGACGTACAGGAAGAATGCGCGGCCGTGGCCCAGCTTGAAGCGGCGGTCGACCACGAGGACCAGGGCGACGACGGCCAGGTTCCAGACCGCCTCGTACAGGAACGTCGGGTGGAACGTGGCGAAGTCGGCGTACCCGGCCGGGCGGTGCTCCGGCGAGATCTCCAGGCCCCACGGCTTCGTGGTCGGGCGGCCGAACAGCTCCTGGTTGAAGTAGTTGCCGAACCGGCCGAACACCTGTGCCAGCGCGATCCCCGGCGCCATCGCGTCCGCGACCGCCAGGAACGGCACCTTCGCCCGCCGGCAGGCGATCCACGCGCCGAGCGCGCCGAACCCGACCGCGCCCCAGATCCCGAGCCCGCCGTGCCAGATCTTCAGCGCGTCGATCGGGTGCCGGCCGGCGCCGAAGTACAGCTCGGCGTCGGTGACGACGTGGTAGATCCGCGCTCCGACCAACCCGAACGGGATCGCCCAGAACATGATGTCGGCCAGCACCGGCGCGGACCCGCCGCGCGCCACCCAGCGGCGGCGGCCGAGCCAGTAACCGACGAAGATGCCGGCCAGGATGCACAACGCGTACGCGCGGATCGGCAGGCCGAAGACGTGCCAGACACCCTGGCTCGGGCTGGGGATGAACGCCGGAACCATCACGGCGGGAATCAGACTAGACATGGCAAGGGGGAACGCTACTCGACCCACCAGACCACTGCCAGGAACGCACGGTCACGATGGGGACTCAGCTCGCTACCGCGTCGACGGCCTGCTGCAGGCCGTCCGAGCTCAACTGGTCGGCCGGCAGCTGCTGGCCGTTGACGTACACGGTCGGCGTGCCGGTCACACCGCGGTCGTCGGCCGCGTTGCCCACAGACTCCAGCCAGCCCGCGTAGGTGTTGTCCTGCAACGCCTGCTGGAACTTCGCGTCGCCGACCCCGAGCTGCTTGCCGAGCTCGATCAGCTGGTCGGTGGTCCACGACTTCGAGAAGTCGCCGTACATCTCGTCGGCGAAGCTCAGCGCCTTGCCGTTCGCGGCCGCGGCGGCGAACGCGTTGGCCAGCCGTGGCGAGGCGTCCGGGTTGACGAACTGCAGCGGCCAGTACGTGAGCGTCGCCTTGCCGTCCTGGACGAGCTTGTCGATGGTCGCCCCGGTCGCGTCCTCGAACTCCGCGCAGTGCGGGCAGCGGAAGTCGAGGTACAGGTCGATGTTGGCCTTCGCGCCGGCCTTGCCGACGGTCACGCCCTTGCCGGATGTGCCCGGCCCGGTGATGACGGTGGGCTCGGGGCGCCCGTTCGAGCTGACCTCGACCTTGGAGTGGCCGCGGTAGTACTGGACTCCGACCCCGCCGGCGAGCGCCAGCACCAGGACGATCACCACGATGATCCCGGGAGAGATCCGGCGCTTGTTCTGCTGCAGCAGCGGATTGGTGTTGCTCACGACGCGGTGACTCCTTGCGGTTCGGATACGACGGCGAAC
The DNA here is from genome assembly GCF_044453965.1 of Kribbella sp. NPDC051586. NCBI lineage: Bacteria > Bacillati > Actinomycetota > Actinomycetes > Propionibacteriales > Kribbellaceae > Kribbella > Kribbella sp. NPDC051586. The sequence goes on from NZ_JBITDF010000002.1 coordinate 393,444, forward strand.
TTACTGACGGGCTGCAGCCACAGCCAGCCGGCCAGCACCAGCAGGCCGACGTCGCGCAGGATCTCCTGCAGGTACTTCGTCTGGCCGGCCGCGACCTGACCGCCACCGCCGAAGCAGCCGCAGTCGATCGACAGCCCGCGTGCCCAGGCCGACGACACCGCGGCGATGAACACGATCATGAAAACACCCGCGGCCGCGGCCGACGCGCGGACACCGAAGCCGACGATCAACAGCAACCCGATCGCGATCTCCAGGAACGGCAGCCCCCAGCCGACCGGCTCCACCAGCGCCGACGGGAGCAACTCGTACGCACGGACCGCCTGCGCGGCCGTCTCCGGATCGGTGACCTTCAGCGCCCCGGCGACCAGCATCACACCACCGAGCACCAGCCGGGCCGCCAGCGAGAACCACGGGAACCACGCCTTCACTGACCTCACTGGTTGTCGGCCACCAGCTTCCCGAAGTCGTGGGACAGGTCGCCGATGGCCGCGTTGGACAGCCAGAGCACGTTCGCCTTGTCGTCCTTGCCGAAGCCGATCACCTGCGCTCCGTGACCGACCTCGTACCCTCCGGAGGGCAGCTTCTGCATCCCTTCCACCGGTACGCCGACCGCCTTCGCCACGTCCTTGATCGACGTCAGCGACCCGGTCAGCCCGGTGAACGACGGGTCGAACCGGTCCAGGTACTTGCGGATCACCGGACCGGTGTCACGCGACGGGTCGGTGGTGATGAACAGCATCTGGATCTGGTCCCGCACCGACTGGTCCAGCTTGGTCAGCGCGGACGCCACGTCGGCCATCACCGTCGGGCACACGTCGGGGCAGTTCGTGTAGCCGAAGAACACCAGCGTGACCGGCTTCTTGGTCGAGGTGACCAGGTTGAACGGGTTGCCGCCGGTGTCGGTCAGGGTGGCCGCGGGCATCGAGTACGGCCGGTCCAGGGTGGCGCCGCGCAACCCGTTCGGGTCCTGGCTGCTGCGAATGATCGCGCCGCCAGGGTTGTCGGCCTTCTGCTCCTTGCCGCCGCAGCCCGCGAGGGCGAGCAGAGCCACCGCGGCCAGCAGAAATGCCCCGCCCCGGAAAGCGAGCACAGCCTTGGTTCGACTCACGGCGGTTCTAACGTCCGGCGGGGGCGCGGGGTTCCCGGCGGACGCCTTCGGCCAGGTCCTCGGCCAGTGCGCGGACACCGGCCGGGCCGCCGTCCGCGAGCGCCTTCACGAACGCCGAACCGACGATGACCGCGTCCGCGAACGCCGCCACACCGGCCGCCTGGTCGCCGTTCGAGACGCCCAGGCCGACGCCGACCGGGATCCCGGTCACGGCCTTGGTGCGCTTCACCAGCGGCGCAGCCAGGTCCGACGGGGTCGCCCGGGCCCCGGTGACACCCATCACGGCGGTCGCGTAGACGAATCCACGGCAGGCCTCGGTCGTCATCCGGATCCGCTCGTCGGTCGACGACGGCGAGACCAGGAACACCTTGTCCAGGTCGTTCTTGTCCGCGGCCGCGAGCCACTCCGCACCCTCGTCCGGGATGAGGTCGGGCGTGATCAGCCCCGCTCCGCCGACGCCGGCGAAGTCGGCCGCGAACCGGTCCACGCCGTACCGCTCGATCGGGTTCCAGTACGTCATCACGAGCACCGGCACGTCGGAGTACGCCGCGAGCTTCTCGACCGTGCTGAGCACGTCCCGCGTCCGCAGCCCGCCGGCGAGCGCGGCCTCGGCGGCGCGCTGGATCGTGACGCCGTCCATCACCGGGTCGCTGTACGGGAAGCCGATCTCCAGGACGTCGCAGCCGCCGTCGACCATCGCCTTGATCGCGTCCACGCCGCCGTCGTACGACGGGAAGCCGGCCGGCAGGTACCCGACCAGGGCCGCCCGGCCCGCGTCGTTCGCCGTCCGGATCGCCGCGCCGGCCTTGCCCAGGGCAACGAGCTCACTCACCGGTGGCCTCTTTCCCGCCGAGGCCGAACCAGGTGGCGGCCGTGTCCATGTCCTTGTCCCCGCGACCGGAGAGGTTCACCAGAATAGTTGCCTCAGGCCCCAGTTCCTTCGCGATGTCCAGCGCGCCGGCGACCGCGTGCGCGGACTCGATGGCCGGGATGATGCCCTCGGTCCGGGACAGCAGCTTGAAGGCCTCCATCGCCTCCGCGTCGGTGATCGGCCGGTACGACGCCCGGCCGGTCTCGGCCAGCCACGCGTGCTCCGGGCCGACGCCCGGGTAGTCCAGCCCGGCGGAGATCGAGTGCGACTCGATCGTCTGGCCGTCCTCGTCCTGCAACAGGAACGACCGCGCGCCGTGCAGTACGCCGACCTGCCCGGCGGTGATCGTCGCCGCGTGCCGACCGGTCTCGAACCCGTCGCCGCCCGGCTCGATGCCGTACAGCTTCACGTCCTCGTCGGGGATGAACGCGGTGAACAGGCCGATCGCGTTCGACCCGCCGCCGACCGACGCGACCGCGGCGTCCGGCAGCTTGCCGAGCAGCTCGAGCGACTGCTCGCGCGCCTCGTCGCCGATGCCGCGGACGAAGTCGCGCACCATCGCCGGGAACGGATGCGAACCGGCCGCCGTGCCGAGGATGTAGTGCGTCTTGTCGACGCTGGCGACCCAGTCCCGCAGGGCGTCGTTGATCGCGTCCTTCAGCGTCCGGCTGCCGGTCTTGACCGAGATCACCTCGGCGCCGAGCAGCCGCATCCGGGCCACGTTCAGCGCCTGGCGCTCGGTGTCGACCTCGCCCATGTAGACCACGCACTCGAGCCCGAGGTACGCGCACGCGGTCGCCGTGGCGACGCCGTGCTGGCCGGCGCCGGTCTCGGCGATCACGCGCGGCTTGCCCATCCGCTTGGTCAGCAGGGCCTGGCCGATGGCGTTGCGGATCTTGTGAGCGCCGGTGTGGTTCAGGTCCTCGCGCTTCAGCAGGATCCGCGCGCCGGCCGCGTCCGACAGCCGGGTCGCGTCGTACAGCAGGCTCGGGGCGCCGATGTACTCGCGCAGCATCCGCTCGAACTCACCGGTGAACTCCGGGTCGGCCATAGCGTCGCGCCAGGCCTGGGTGAGCTCGTCGAGCGGCGCGATCAGCGCCTCCGGCATGAACCTGCCGCCGAAACGGCCGAAGTGCCCGAACTGGTCAGGCAGCACAGTAGACATCCGACAAAACCTTCCGGACCCGGCCCTGACGGCGCGGGAGAGTTTCTGTCCCCGGTGCCGTTTGGACCGGCCGGGATGTACTAGTGCCGCTGCTGGATGGCGGGGTGCGATCCGGCGGCGACGAGGTCGGCGACCGAGGCACGAGGATCGCGGCCGGTCACCAGGGTTTCACCGACGAGGACGACATCGGCCCCGGCGCGCGCGAACTCGATTACATCATGCGGCCCGCGGACGCCGGACTCGGCCACCCGGACCAGCTCGGTCGGGATCGTCGGCGCGACCCGTGCGAAGGTGTCCCGGTCGACCTCGAGCGTCTTCAGGTTGCGGTTGTTCACGCCGATGAGCTGAGCGCCGGCGTCCACCGCACGCCGGGTCTCCTCCTCGTCGTGCACCTCGACCAGCGGGCACAGGCCGATCGAGTGCGCACGCTCGATCAGCGAGACCAGGGCCTCCTGCTCCAGCGCCGCCGCGATCAGCAGCACCATGTCGGCGCCGGCCGCCCGCGCCTCCCAGAGCTGGTACGACGAGATGACGAAGTCCTTGCGCAGCACCGGCACATCGACCCGGCCGCGGACCGCGCGCAGGTCGTCCAGACTGCCGTTGAACCGGCGCTCTTCGGTAAGGACCGAAATCGCCGCGGCGCCACCCAGCTCGTACTCCCCGGCCAGCGCGGCCGGGTCGGTGATCTCGGCCAGCTCGCCCCTGGACGGGCTGGACCGCTTCACCTCGGCGATCACCGCGATCCCGTCACCGCGGAACACGGGCATCGGGTCCTTGGCGTCGGGCTTGCGCTGGGCCTCCTGCTTCAGATCGTCCAGGCTGACCCGCGCCTGGCGCTCCGCAAGGTCCTCGCGGACCCCAGCGAGAATGTCGTCAAGCACAGTCATGTCCGTCCGCCCCTCAGTGGTCGCCGTCAGTCGGGACCCCGAAGCCCAGCAACTGCAGCACCTTGCCGGCCAGCGCGCCGAGCACCGCGATCGCGACGGAGATCCAGAACAGCACCCAGTTCGGCCCCAGCACCATCGCGATGGCGCCGAGCGTGAACGCGACCAGCACGATCACCACCGCGGTCCACGCCGCGGGGCTGTTGCCGTGCAGATCGTGGGGTGCCTCCTCCTCGATCCGGCCAGCTCCTTGATCCGCCACCGTATTGTCCATAGTTGGCGCCACTCCTCCTCGTCGTCCTGTCCTATTGTGGCGGTAGCCCGCCGCGATCAGAGAGTCGGGTCCTCCCCGGCGTCGATCGCCTTCCACTGATCCGCCGGTGAGGCAGCCGGATCACGCTCGTATCGTGCGGTGGGTCGCCGCCACCGCTGCGCCGTCAGTACGGCGATCAGCCCGGCCGCGACCAGCGCGACACCACCGGCCAGCGCGAACCACGGCGCCGGGCCCAGGGACTGCGTGACCTTGTCCGTGATGACATCGCTGAGCTCGGGTCGCAGCCTGCTCAGTTCAGGGCCGTCGGGGCGCACGCCCAGGGCGACGACGACGGCCACAGCCCCGAGCAGCGCCACCAGCCCGCCCAGCACTCGCCGCAACGCCGTACCCGCGAGCTTGGTGACGACCACGGCCACCACCGACGCGAGCGCCAGCGTGACCGGCGCCTTGGTGATCGTGTAGCCGTTGAAATCGACGACAGCCCTGCCGTGGCCCGGATCGGCCGACACCCAGGTCAGGTAGCCCGACAGGCCGAGCAGAGCGAGCGCCACCAGGGCGAGCAGGTCTACGACGCGTTGCGGTTTCATACGTCGCTGAACGTTCCCGCGACGGCGATCGCGTTCAGCACGGCGGCTGCCTTGGTCCGGCACTCCGCGTCCTCCGAGGCCGGGTCGGAGTCGGCCACGATCCCGGCGCCGGCCTGGACATACGCCGTCCCGCCGCGCAGCACCGCGGTCCGGATCGCGATCGCGGTGTCGGCGTCACCGGCGAAGTCGAGGTAGCCGACCACGCCGCCGTACACACCGCGCCGGGTGATCTCGAGCTTGTCGATGATCTCCATCGCGCGCGGTTTCGGTGCCCCGGACAACGTCCCGGCGGGGAACGCCGCGGTGAGTGCGTCGAACGCGGTCCGGCCGGCCGCCAACTGCCCGGTAACCGTCGACTCCAGGTGCATGACGTGGCTGTACCGGCGGACGGTCATGAAGTCGACGACCTCGACGGTGCCCGGCGCGCAGACCCGGCCGACGTCGTTGCGGCCGAGGTCGACCAGCATCAGGTGCTCGGCGCGCTCCTTGGCGTCCGCGCGCAGCTCCTCCTCCAGCGCGTGGTCCTCCTCCGGAGTCGCGCCGCGGCGGCGGGTGCCGGCGATCGGGTGCAGGATCACCTTGTGCTCGGTGACCTTGACCAGGGCCTCCGGGCTGGAGCCGACGATGTCGAAGCCGTCCAGCCGGACCAGATACATGTACGGGCTCGGGTTGGACCGTCGCAGCACCCGGTAGATGTCCAGGGCGCTCGCGGTCGTCTGCAGCTCGAACCGCTGCGAGACCACGATCTGGAACGCCTCGCCGGCCCGGATCTCCTCCTTGGCATGCTCGACCGCCTGCCGGTACTCCGCGCTGGAGCGCTGCCGGTGCGGGTCGGGCTGGGCCTCACGGTTGGCGCGCACGACGTACGACGGGGTGGGCCGGGCGAGGTCGCGCTCCATCGCGTCGAGGCGCCGGACGGCGTCGGCGTACGCCTCGTCGACGCGCTCGTCGGAGTCGTCCCAGTTGACCGCGTTCGCGATCAGCCAGATCTCGCCGGTCTCGTGGTCGAGGGCGGCCAGGTCGGTGGCGAACAGGAACGTCAGCTCGGGCAGGCCGAGGTCGTCGGTCGTTGTGTCCGGCAACCGCTCGAGGCGGCGCACGGCGTCGTACCCGAGGAAGCCGACCATGCCCCCGGTCAGTGGGGGCAGGTCGGGCAACCGCGGGGTGTGCAGGATCTCGAGCGTCTCGCGGAGCGCCTTCAGCGGGTCACCGGTCTGCGGCAGGCCGACGGGCGGGTTGCCGGTCCAGACGGCCTCGCCGTTGCGCTCGGTCAGCGTCGCGGCCGAGCGGACGCCGATGAACGAGTACCGCGACCAGACCCCGCCGTTCTCCGCCGACTCGAGCAGGAACGTGCCTTCGCGCTCGGCGGCGAGCTTGCCGTAGACACCGATCGGCGTCTCCGCGTCGCCGAGCAGCCGGCGCGTGACCGGGATGACCCGGCGGTCCTTCGCGTACTCGCGGAACGTCTCCAGCTCGGGAACCGTCACGCCGCCACCTCGATCTCGCCGTGCTCGAAGCAGCTGCGGGTGCCGGTGTGGCAGGCGGGACCTTCCTGGTCGACGAGGACGAGCAGGGTGTCGGCGTCGCAGTCGACGAGGATCTGCTTGACGTGCTGACGATGGCCGCTGGTCTCGCCCTTGACCCAGTACTCCTGCCGGCTGCGCGACCAGAACGTGCTCCGCCTGGTCTCCGCGGTACGGCGTACCGCCTCGGCGTTCATCCAGCCCACCATCAGGACCTCGCGCGTGTCGTACTGCTGCACCACCGCGGGTATCAACCCGGCCGCGTCGAAGGTCAACTCGTCGATAGTCACCCACCCATTGTCTCCGATCACAGGTGGGCTGCTGACCACGGGCCTGACAGGATGGCGGGATGACGAGTGAGGCGCGGGTCGAGGAAGTGCTGCGGGAACATCCGGTCATCGACGGGCACAACGACCTGCCGATCGCGTTCTACGAGCTGTGCAACTACGACCTGGACGCGCACGACCTGGCCGGCCCGGTGCCCGAGCTGAACACGGACCTGCCGCGGCTGCGGGCCGGACACGTCGGCGCGCAGTTCTGGTCGCTGTGGGTGCCGCAGGACGAGCACGCGGTCCGGCGCACCTTCGAGCAGCTCGACTTCGTGCTGCGACTGGTCGAGCGGTTCCCGGACGACCTGCGGCTCGCGTCGTCGGCCGATGACGTGGAAGCGGCGATCAAGGCCGGCCGGATCGCGTCGCTGATGGGGATGGAGGGCGGTCACTCCATCGGTGAGTCCCTCGGCGTACTGCGGGTGATGCGCGAGCTCGGCGTGCGGTACATGACGCTCACCCACAACCACAACGTGTCCTGGGCGGACTCGGCCACCGGCGAGCCGGTGCTCGGCGGGCTGAACGATTTCGGCGAGCAGGTCGTCCGCGAGATGAACCGGATCGGCATGCTGGTCGACCTCTCGCACGTCTCCGCCGACACGATGCGGCACGCGCTCCGGGTGACCAGCGCGCCGGCGATCTTCAGCCACTCGTCGTCCCGCGCGGTCTGCGACGTACCGAGGAACGCGCCGGACGACGTCCTCGAGACGCTGGCCGGCAACGACGGCGTCTGCATGGTGACGTTCGTCCCGTACTTCGTCTCGCAGGCGTACGTCGACTGGCTCGACGGGATGCGCGCGCTGGCGAAGGAGCAGGGCCTCGAAGGCGAGGAGCACCGCGAGAAGGTCGAGGAGCTGTACGGCGTACCGCGGCCGGACATCACGCTCGCGGACGTGGTCGAGCATGTCGAGCACATCCGCGAGGTGGCCGGCATCGACCACATGGGTGTCGGCGGCGACTACGACGGCTGCCCGGAGTTCCCGGTCGAGCTGCCGGACGTGTCGTCGTACCCGGTGCTGTTCGGCGCGCTGGCCGACCGCGGCTGGAGCGACGAGGACCTCGGGAAGCTTGCCAGCGGCAACATCCTGCGCGTGCTCCGGGCCGCGGACGACGTGGCCGGTTCCTAGGCTTCCCGGTTCTGAGCCCTGATCTCGGGCTGCGGCTCGAGACCGGCGGCCTGGTACGTCGCGACCGCGCCGACGTTGGAGGCCGGCGTACAGGTGTAGATGCTGGACGCGCCGAGCTCCTGCAGGGCGCGCGCGCACGCAAGCACCATCGCTGTCCCGTAGCCGCGGCCCCGGTGCAGGCTGTGCACGCCCATCGGCTCGATGTAGCCCGGACGCCCAACGCCTGCTGACCACACGGTCGCGGCTGCCACGGACTCACCGGTCTTGTTACGCGCGATCAAGCACCGGGCATCGGCGTACGGCACGCCGTCGGCCATCGCGAACCACCGGTCGTCGGTGAACGTCGACCCGTCGAACGAGGCCCGCTGTACGGCGGTCCGCTCGTGCGCATCCTCCGCACCGACGACGTCGACCCGCAGCCCCGGATCCGGCACCGGGCCACTCAGGCTGCGTAGTAGCGGGATCCACGGCCTGTCCGCGTCCCACCCGTCCTTGAAGAGCAGGTCCTGCACGAGCGCCCCCATCGGCGTCTCCACCGCGACCTTGCCGTCGATCAGCACACCGGCGGCCGGCGTACTCACGTCCTCGACGATCCGCCGCGCCAACTCCTCGTCCCGCTGCAGCTCCGGCGCGATCGCCATCCGCAACCAGTCGGGCTCATCGAGCATCCCCACCGCGACGATCTCCCCACCGCGCCGCCAGATCCGCGTAGCCGCCGCCGTCTGCTCCACCCCGAACCGCCAGAACCACCCCAGATCCCCCGGGTGCAGCTGAAACGCTCTCCCCTCCCCCTGCCACCCCCGCAACACCCCAACAACCTCGCCCAGCTCCCCGGCCCCCGCAGTACCCAAAACAATCGCCATCCCCCCATCCCACACCACCCCACCCACGCCCCGCACCGCGGTTCCTTGAGCACCCACCAACCAGAGACTCCGCCGGAACTTGGTTGGTGGGTGCTCAAACAACCTTTTCCACAGGGGGCGAAAGGGGGGTGCGGGGTGGGGTGGGGGTGGGGAGAATGCGGCGATGGATCGGCTCGAGGATGTGGTGCGGGAGCGGCTCCGGTTCGCGGCGCGGAGTCCGGTACGGCGTGGCGTGCTGCGCGAACTCGGACTGGGAGACGCCGACCTCCGGCGCTTGGTACGGCGGAAACGACTGCACCATCATCACGGCCACTACATCGATGGACGTGTCGACGCACACCTCGCGGTGATCGCTTGTGCAGCTGCGGCCTACCCGGGTTCGGCGGTGAGTCATTTCAGCGCGGCTCGGCTGGCCGGACTCCGCGTCTGGACAGACGCCCGGCGTTCATCCGCACCCGCGATCGACGCCACCTGGCTGACCCGTCCACCCACCGCCATGCGCAATCAACGTCGCCCGGACATCGTCGTACGACGAGCTGGCCTGGCAACAGGTGATGTGTCAGACCGCGATCGGCTGTCCGTGACAAGCGTCGCCCGAACCGTTGTCGATCTCGCCCGGGAGCTGCCCCTCCGGGAAGCGATCATCACCGTCGATCACGCGCTGTCCCTCGGTACGCCGGTCACCGAACTGCACTCCGTCGTCGCCCGTCAACAGCACTGGCCCGGGATTCGGAACGCTCGTGCGGAGATCGACTTCGGCGATGCGAGATCCGAATCCGTGCTGGAATCGCTCGCACGCATGGCCTTCGCGACGGCGGGGTTGCCCGCACCGGTGCTTCAGGTCCAGTTCTCCGACGGGTTCGGCTGGATGCCTGAGCGGGTCGACTTCTACTGGCCTCGGTTCCGCACGGTCGCGGAGGCCGACGGACTGGCCAAGTACGAAGCGGACACGCCTGAGGATCGACGGCGCCGGATGCGCAGGAGCCATCGCCGCGATCAGCGCCTCGCCGATCGGGGTGTCGAACTCGTCCATTTCGGCTGGGAAGACGCCGTCGCGACGCACTCCGACCTCTCCCAACGCCTCCGCGCCGCGTTCATCCGCGGTACCTCCCGCACCACCGCCGCTCCCACCTGGCGAGTCGCGCCTCCCACCCCCGCCCAGGTGGCCTGACCTTGGGCACGGGTCAACCATTCTTGCGGCGGACTCGTGGTTGGTGGGTGCTCAAGGTGGGGTGGGGTTTGGGGCTGGGGGGATCGGGCACGGGACGGACTCAAGAGTTCATCGACGGATGGAGTGGCTGTGCTGACCCTGACTGAGAACGCGACGCTGGTGATCAAGAGCATCACCGGGGTCGAAGGCGCGCCGGACGGGGCCGGGGTGCGGATCTCGCAGGAGAACCCGGCGGATCCGGCACTCGCGGTGACCACGACCGAGGCACCGCAGCCGGGTGACCAGGTGGTCGAGGAGGCGGGTGCACGGGTGTTCCTCGAGCACAACGCCGCGAACGCACTCGACGACAAGATCCTGGACGCGGCGGTCGACGACAAGGGCGGTGTCGAGTTCCTGCTGGTGCCGCAGCCCGGCGCCGGTCACGAGAACGGCGCCGCTCCGACCCCCTGAGGACGAGCGACGAGCCGGTCAGGCGCCGACCGCGCCTGATCAGCTGAGCTCTGCGCCGGTCGGGATCATCACCCTCCCTGGGATCCCGGCCGGCGTGTACGTCCGGCCCGGACCGCGCTGCTGGACCGGGCTGCTGGACCGGGCTGTTAGACCGCGCTCCGCTGGGCGATCCAGCTGTCGTGCAGATGCGTATACACGCCTCCGGCGCCGACCAGCTCGGCGTGCGGTCCGCGCTCGACGATCTCGCCGTCGTCGAACACGATCACCTCGTCGGCAGCCTCGGCCGTCGACAGCCGGTGTGCGATCGTCACCGACGTACGACCGGCCATCAGCCGCTCCAGCGCTGCGTTGACCCGCACCTCGGTCCCCGGGTCGACCGCCGACGTGGCCTCGTCGAGGACGAGCAGATCCGGGTCCGCGATGTTCGCGCGGACCAGCGCGACCAGCTGCCGCTCCCCCGCCGACAGCGACTCACCCCGCTGCCCGACCGGCGAGGCGAGCCCGTCCGGCAACGACTCCAGCCAGTCGGTCAGTCCGAGCGACTCGAACGCCGTCACCAGCTCCGCGTCGGTCACCTCGGGCCGGCCGAACCGCACGTTCTCGGCCAGGGACGCGTCGAACAGGTAGCCGTCCTGCGGCACCATCACGACCCGCTCGCGCAGCGACTCGAAGGAAATCTCGCGAGCGTCCACACCGTCGAGCTTGACCGCGCCCGACGTCGGATCCATCAACCGCGTCAGCAGCTTCGCGAACGTCGTCTTCCCCGATCCGGTCTCGCCGACCACCGCGACCCGACGATGCGGCTCGATCCGCACGTCGACGTCGCGCAGTACCAGATCGCCTTCTGGATAAGCGAAATCGACGTCGTCGAACTCGACCATGATCGGCCCGCGCGCCTGCTTCACCCCGCTCTCGCCGGGATCCACGACATCGGCCGGGGTCGCGATCACGCCGAGCACCCGCCGCCAACCGGCGAACGCACTCTGGGCGTCGGTCAGCACCTGCGTCGCGATCTGCACCGGGTCGGAGAACAGCGACACCAGGAACATGAACGCGAGCAACTCGCCCAGCGTCGCCTGCTTGTCCACGCCCAGCAGCACGCCGACCGTGAGCACGCCCGCGTTCGCGAGGCCGGCCGCCAGGCCGCCGATCGAGAACGTCAGACCGGTGATCGCCTGCGCCTTGGTCGCCGTCTTGCGGTAGTCCTCGATCGTCGCGTCGATCCGGTCCTGCGTCCGCTTCTCGATCGCGTACGAGCGGACCACTTGGGCGCCGACGACCGGCTCCGAGATCGCGGACAGCATCTCGCCGACCTTCGCCCGGACCACGCCGTACGCCGCCGACATCGCCCGCTGCAGGTACTTCAGGCTGGCGAACAGCGGGATGAAGCAGAGCAGCACGACCAGAGCGAGCTGCCACGAGTAGAAGAACATCACCACGGTCGCCAGCGCCATCTGCCCGAGGCTGACGATGAAGATGAACCCGCCGAACTGCAGGAACTGCGACACCGTGTCCACGTCCGACGTGACGCGGCTGACCAGCGCGCCGCGCCGCTCGGTGCTCTGCGTCAGCACCGGCAGGTCGTGCACGTGCCGGAACGCCTTGATCCGCATCGTCGCCAGGCCAGACTCGGAGTTCACCGCGAGCCGCACGGTCGTCAGGTACGACGCTCCGGCGGTGAGGATCACGCCGAGAGCGCAGATGAAACACATCCAGGCGACGTACGACATGTCCGGGCCGCCGGCGCCGGACAGTCCCTTGTCGATCGTCTGCTGCACCGCGATCGGTACGACGATCCGCCCGGCCGTCATCGTCAACGCGAGGATCCCGGTCAGCCCCCACCCACGCGCCAGCTCCGGCGAAACCTTCAGCCCGTCCTTGAGGGTCTGCAGACCACCCGCGTTGTCGCCATGGTCAAGCCGACTGGCCTCCGCCGCGCTCACGCCGTTGCTCCTTCGGAATCGAGATCGAGATCCTGCGCCAGTTCCGCCTCTTCCTCGCGGCGCTCGGCGTCCTTCTCGTACGCGTCGACCAGGTCCCGATAGGCCGGAGTGGACGCCTGCAGGTCGGTGTGGGTGCCGTGCGCGAGGATGCGCCCCTCGTCGAGGAACAGAACCTCGTCGGCGAGCGAGATCGTCGCCTTCCGGTACGCGATCACCAGCACGGTCGTCGCCGCGCCGGAGTCGTCCTGCACCGCGGACCGCAGTCCGGCCAGGATGCGCGCCTCGACCTGCGGGTCGACCGCGCTCGTCGCGTCGTCCAGGATCAGCAACCGCGGCCGCCGTACCAGGGCCCGGGCCAGCGCGATCCGCTGCCGCTGCCCGCCGGACAGCGTCGTCCCGCGCTCGCCGACCTTGGTGTCGAGGCCCTCCGGCAGCGACTTCACGAACCCGTCGCCCTGCGCGATCCGCAGCGCGTCCCACACGTCGTCGTCGCTGTACTCCCCGCCCAGCGTGATGTTGCCGCGGATCGTGTCGTCGAACAGGAACGCGGTCTGCGCCACCAGCGCGACCGATCCGGCCAGCTCGTCGCGCGCCAGGTCCCGCAGGTCGATCCCGTCGACCTTCACTGCACCCTGCTCCGGATCGACCAGCCGAGTCAGCAGCGTGGTCATCGTGGACTTGCCGGCGCCGGTCGGTCCGACGACTGCGACCGTCCGACCGGGCTCGATGGTGAAGTCCACCCCGGCGAGCACGTCGCGCTCCGGCAGGTACCCGAACCGGACGCCGGCCACCTGCAGCCGGGCCGCCTTCGTCGACGTCAGCCGCGTCCCGCCGTACTCCATCCCGCCCTTGGCGGTCAGCACGCGCTGCACCCGGTCCCAGCCGACGACCGATCGCGGGAGCTCACCGAGCACCCAGCCGAGCGCCCGGATCGGGAACCCGATCAGCGTGAACAGGAACGCCACCTGCACCACGTCACCGGCGTCGGCGCCGCCGGACCGCACTCGTCCGACACCAACCAGCAGTACGGCGAGCACACCGAGCCGGGGCAGACCGTCGATCACCGGGTCGAACATGCCGCGGGCCTTGTTCACCGCGATGTTCGCGTCCCGGAGCGCGTTGGTCGGACCGCGGAAGCGCTCGGTCTCGGCGGCCTCCCGGCCGAGCGTCTTGACCACGAGCGCGCCGTCGAAGGACTCGTGCGCGACCTCGGAGACATCGGCCCGCAGCTGCTGCGCCCGGGTCGCGAGCGGCTGCAGGTAGCGCTGGAAGATCACATTCGCGACGAACACCAGCGGGAAGACCAGGCAGCCGACCAGCGCCAGCCACACGTCGGCGGCGAACATCGCGATCGTCGCGAACACCAGCATCGCGATCACGCCGATCGCCATCGGCAGCGGCGCGATCACGAACCAGGTCGACTCCACGTCGGCGTTCGCGTTGGACAGCAGCATGCCGGTGGAGTGCTGGTGGTGCCACTCCAGCGGAAGTTTCAGGTACTGCCGGGTCACCCGCCGGCGGTACGTCGCCTGCAGCCGGAACTGCATCACCCCGGCCCCGAGGCGCCGCCCGACCACGCCGATCGCGTTCAGGATCGCGATCCCGAGGAACAGCGAGATCAGCGTCACGATCGCGCCGGTGGTGGTCTCACCCTGCTCGAACGCGGGCCGGATCACGTGATCGGTGGACCAGCCGAGGGCCCAGCCGCCGGCCACGGTCATCCCGCCGTACAGCATGCTGGCGAGCACGGACAGCGCGAAGATGCCCGGCTCCTCCCAGATCGCGACCCGCAGCACCCCGAATCCCCGCCGGGTGACGCTGCCCTTGTCGGGGACTTTCGGGACAGGCAAAACACACTCCAGGCAGGTCAGGTGCATCTGTGGGACACAGGCATGACAACGATTGACATTCTGCCACTCACACCCGACAACTACGATCGGGTATGTGACCGACTACAGCCGGGTAGAACGACTCGCTCTGTGTGACCTGTTCGACCAGTTGGGGCCTGAGCGGCCCACGCTGTGTGAGGGCTGGGACACCTACGACCTCGCGGTCCATCTGTACGTCCGGGAGGCCGATCCGATGGCCGGTCCGGGGATCATGATCGCGGCGCTGGCCGACACCACCGAGCGAAGAATGAAGCGTGCCAAGGAGCGCTACAGCTTCGCCGAGGTGGTCGGCAAGATCCGCAACGGCCCTCCCTCGGTGTCGATCTACGCGCTGCCGAAGATCGGTCACCAGCTGAACACGACCGAGTACTTCGTGCATCACGAGGACGTCCGCCGCGCGCAACCGTCGTACGAGGTCCGCACGCTGCCCGCGGAGCAACAGGCAGGCCTGTGGAAGGCGGTCCGGCTGGCATCGAAGACGATGACCCGGAAGTCGCCGACCGGTCTCGTGCTCAAGCTGCCCGACGGTACGACGTCGGTGGCGAAGCGGCCGACCGACCTGGGTTCGGTGACCGTGACGGGCGAGCCTGCCGAGCTGGTGCTGTTCTGCTTCGGGCGTCAGCAGGTGGCCGACGTACAACTGGACGGCGAGGCGGAGGCCGTGGATCGGCTCCGCAACGCGTCATTCGGGGTGTGATCTACGCCGGGCGCGCTGGATCAGGCTGCTGACGACGGTGGTGAGGATGACCAGCACGATCGCCGCCAGCACGCCCTGCCACGGCTCGTCGAAGAGGGCGTAGCCGAGCAGTCCGATCGCCATGTAGACCGCGGCCCACAGCGACGACGCGGCCAGGTCGACCAGCGCGAACCGCTCCCACGGGTACCCGGCCAGGCCGGCCGCCAGCAGCACGGGCACGCGACCGCCCGGGATCAGCCGCGATGTCAGCAGCACGCCGATCTCGTGCTCGGACAACCTGTCCCGAAGGGCGTCGAGCGACGCGTTGTCGCGCAACCACCCGACCCGCTTGGCCAACCGCTCACCGCCGAAGCGGCACCCTGCGTACACGATCAGGTCGCCGACATACGCCCCGGCCGCGCCGGCGATCAGCACCCCGGCCAGCCCGATCGGATTGCTGTGTGAGGCCAGCACCGCGCCGGCCGACACCGCAGCGCCGGTCGGCAGCACGGGCAGCACCGCCCCGATCAGCACCGCACCCGCCAGCGCGAAGAGATACCAGACGTCGAACTTCGCGTCACCGCTCATGCCGGGACCTCGACCGATTCACCCGGTACCAAGAGCTCCACCTTCACCGCGGGGTCCACCTCGGCCATCGCGGCGCGGAACCTGTCCCCCGGTGGCAGGAACAACTCCGGTTTGACCCAGTCGAAGCCGATCGGCCAGAACGTCCCGAAATGTACCGGTATCGCCGTCGAGGCGCCGACCTGCCGAACCGCCTCGGCCGCGCGCACCGGATCCAGATGCCCCGGTCCGAGCGACGGCCCCCATCCGCCGACCGGCACCAGCGCGAGGTCCACCTGACCGGCCTCGGCCGCCAGGCCGTCGTACAGGTCCGTGTCGCCCGCGAACCAGACACTCGGCGAGCTGTCGATCCGGTAGCCCACCGGTTGCGCGGAGTGCGCCGAGAACGGCAGCCGCCGCGCGTCGTGATGAGCGGTGACAGCGGTGATCTCGAGCGACCCGATCTTGATCTGGTTGCCCGGGGCAACTTCGATGCAGCGGTCGGAGTAGGCCGCGCCGCTGTCGGCGTGGATCAGCTTCGCCGCCCCGCGCGGCACCACCAGCGCGGCGTCCGGAGCGACCATCGGCAGCGAGGTGAGGTGCAAGTGATCGGCGTGCAGGTGCGACACCAGGACCGCGTCGCAGCGCCCGGCCTCGGGTGCCGGGCTGGGACCGCGCCGGCGGCGCAGGTGGGCGATCCGCGACGTCAGCACCGGGTCGGTCAGGAGCCGCGTGCCGTTCGCCTCGATCGTGGTGGTGGCGTGCCCCCACCAGGTGATTCGCACGCTTCAGGCCTCAACCTTCGACTCGACCGGTTCGTCCAGGTCCTTGCGGTGCCCCAGCTTCTCCAGCCAGCTGATCAGCAGTTCGTGGACCGCGTCGGAGCCTACGGGAGGCTCGTTGACGACCCAACGACACGGGTGCACCAGGACCGCGTCGGTCTGCCAGCCGCCGATCCCGCCGTGGCATCCGACCAGCTCCTCGAACGCCGCCACCTCGTGGGTGTAGTCGTCGAGCCGGCTGACCACGACGAGGTCCCCGTTGTGCGCCATCTCGGCCTGCCGGAGGACCGACGCGGCCGCCTGTTCGCCGTACGGCGTCAGCGGGTCCTCGCCCTCGACCCGGCCGGACCGCAGCACGCGGACTCCGGCCCGCCCGATCGCGACCGGTCCCTCGGCGAGCGAGTCGACCACCACGAACCCGATCCCGGGGTGTGTCGCCAGGCCCGGGATGAGCTTCGGGTGGAGCAGCTCGATCTCCTCCAACGGGACTCGGCCGGGCGTGGTGGCGAGGTAGATCAGGGCGAGGTTGCCGGAGGCCGTGACCACCATCTGCTCGTCGGCGGCGACCGGCGGCTCGCAGTCCTTCGGGCCGAGCTGCACCTCGCCGCTGGTCACGTGCAGCGCCTTGCGGGTCACCGAGGCGGCCACGCTGCGGCGCATGGTCAACTCGGTCAGGAACGCGTTCACCGGTCCCCAGCCCTCGGCCTTGCCGACCGCCGCGACCGGCTCCTTGGTGGTGTCGACCAGGTCGTCGACCACCTCGGCGAGGGTCCGGCCGTACCGCTGGAGGAAGGTCGAGCCCTGACTCTGGCCGTGGTCGGACAGCACGACGATCTCGTACGAGTGCGGGAGGATCTCGATGATCCGTTGCAGCGCACCGAGCACCCGGTCCAGGCCTTCGAGGGTCTGCAGCGACTCGGCCCGGGTCGGACCGGCGTGGTGCGCGACCTCGTCGTAGTCGACGAAGTCGCAGTAGATCACCGGCGTGCCCTTGGCCAGCTCGTCGGTGATCAGCGAGACGTTCAGGTCGCGGAGCAGGACGTTGGTGATCGCGCGCAGGAAGATGTACCCGCCGCCGCGCTTCACCCGCGGGACCAGGTGCCGGACGCGTTGGCGGCGGGCCTGGTGCAGCTCCTTGATCATCTCCGCCACGCACAGGACCAGCCCGCGGGCGGCGCCCTGTGGGCTGGAGAAGAACCGGACGTAGCCGCGGCTGCGGCTGTTCGGCAGGGCGGCCCGGCTGAAGACCAGCTCACACCGGTCGGCGTCGCCGGACCAGTTGTTGCTGATGCTGACGCCGCCGTCCGCGAGCAGGCCGCGCCCGGTCGACATCCGGTCCTCGAGCTCCGCCGCGTCCCGGCCCCGGTTGGTGACCATGACCCGGCCGGTCTCCTTCTCGTACCACCGGAACGCCGGGATGTGCTTGGAGCCGCCGTGCAGGATGCCGGCCTGGCTCGCGGGCGTGGTGGCCGGCACGCCGGTGTGCCAGGCGAGCATCGAGTGGTTGCCGTCGCGGATCCAGCCGCCCAGGTTCGGCAGGTTGCCGGCCAGGACCATCCAGTTCAGCAGCGGAGCGGACAGCCCGTCGATCTGGATGATCAGCAGCCCGGTCTTCGGCGCGGCCTGGATCCGGCGGGCGCGGCGGTGCACGACCCGCATCACCTCGGCGACGTACGCGTCGTCGCTGCCCGCGTACGCGATCCAGCCGACGAAGGCGCTCACCGAGGACATCCAGATCGCCACCAGCAGCGGCGCCTCGACCCCGCCGTGCAGGTTCACCCCAGGGTCGACGGTGATGGCGAGGTAGACGACTCCGAACTGTGACAGCAGGCCGCCGATCAGGACCCCGAGCGAGCCGATCAGCACCGCGATCCCGGCCAGGATCCAGCGCATCAGCACCGAGAACACCGCCAGCAGGACGACCAGCCGGAAGATCGGCAGCCGGCCTTCGCTGCTGATCTGCGGCAGCGTCCAGAACGTGATCACCAGCGAGACCAGCGACGCGAGACCGCCGTACAGCATCGCCTGCAGGCCGCGACCGGTACGGCGGAGATCCAGCCACACCGGTCGCCGCCGCCGGTCTTTGTACACCTGTTCTGGTGGTTTCGCCATCGCTTGCTTCGTACTCCCCGTCCGTCTCGCTGTGCACTAAGAGACTACGGGGTCGTGCGGATGCCTCTACTGCAATTCGAGGTAGTCGACTTCCGTGTACAGGTCGCCCTTGGTCAGCCGGATCGTGTTCCAGCCGGCGTTGAGCGTGACGGAGACCGAGCTCTCGTGCCAGTTGTCCCAGCCGGTGACCGGATAGCTGACCGAGCCCGCGTTGTTGCCGTTGACAACGAGACCGTGGCTGGCGGTGGAGGCCGATCCGTTGGCGTACCCGACGTGCAGGGTGTAGCTGCCGGCGACCGGGGCGAAGACGGTGTTCTCCACCCAGGAGTCGGCGTAGTCGATGTACGCGACCACCTTGCCGTCCGAGGCACCGGCCGCGTTGGCGCGGACGCTGCAGTGGTTCAGCGTGCCGCGCTCCGCCTCGTACCGGACCCGGCTCCCACGGACGACCGGGTAGTCGTTCGCCCAGCCGATGTCGGCGACGTACAGATGCCTCTGGTTGCCGACCCAGCCGTGCAGGAAGATCTTGTTCTCGACGACGTCCGCGCCGCCGGGTCCGCAGACGGCGTTGTCGAACGTCGCCGTCGTCATCAGCGGCCGGTACGCCGTTGTCCACGGCCCGCTGAGACTGGTCGAGGTCGCGTACGACGTCAGGTAGTTGCAGTCGGTGTAGCCGCCACCGGAGAAGAACAGCACGTACTGGCTCCCGCGCTGGACGAGGTCCGGCGCCTCGATGACGCCGCTCGACGTGAGCATCGCGGTGTTGCCGCCGACGAGGGTCCGGCCGTTGTCCGCCGTCCGGGTGAGCCAGAGGGTCGACGGTTGGCCGATCGCGTTGCCGTCGTTCTTCCAGATCAGGTAGCGGGTGCCGTCGTTGGCGACGAACGTGTTCGGGTCGATCGCGCCGCCCTGGTCGAGCGGGCAGATGAGCGGCGTCGTACCGACCGGCTGGAACGGGCCGAGCGGCGAGGTGGCGGTCGCGACGCCGATGCACTGGTGGCCGGATGCCTTGTGCCAGGCGGTGTAGGTGAGGGTGTAGGTGCCGTCCGGGTTCGGGTAGACGTCCGGCGCCCAGGTGCGGCCCGGCTGGGCCCAGGCGGCGGACGGGCCGCCGGGCATCGCGTCGCCGCGGATGGTCCACGGTCCGTTGGCGCTCGGGGCGGTCGCGACCGGGACGGTGCCGCGGCCGTTGTTGGTCGAGTACGCGTACCAGGTGCCGTTCTGCTGGAACACGTCCGGATCGGGGAAGTCCTCGCCGACGATCTCGCTCGGGAACACCGCGCCTCCGGCCGCATGAGCGGGCACGGACAGCAACGAAGTCAGGCTGAGTGCGGCCACCAAGGCCGCGAGAAGCCGTCTGGTCATGACACTCCTCAGGTGGGGGCAGATACCTGTTCGAGAGACTTTTCCATCGATTCACCTGAAAATCACCCCCGCCCCTCTTTTCTTTCCTTCCTTCCTTCGATCCCTGGACCTGGAGTCGTCCGGGGTAGAGACTCCGGCTAGTTGTTTTCCGCCTGGTTTGAGGGAGTGTCTCGTGAGTCATTTACCGAGAGTGTCGGGGCGCGGGTTGGTCGCCGCGGTGGCCGCCGTCGCCGCCGTGACCGGTGGTGTGGTCGGACAGTCGGCCGGCGCGCCGACCGCAGTACAGGAGACGGCACTGCAGCAGCGGCTCGACAGCCTGCTGAACGACAGCCGGTACGACGGGTCGCAGGTCACGCTGGTGGTCCGCGACGCGACCACCGGCGAGACGCTGTACGACCGGAACGGTTCGGAGCGGCTGCTGCCCGCGTCGAACACCAAGCTGTTCACCTCGACGGCCGCGATGCACGTGCTCGGCCCGTCGTACCGCTTCCACACCGACGTGCTCGCCACCGCACCCGTCCGCGGTGGGAAGCTGCGCGGTGACCTCTATCTGAAGGGGTACGGCGACCCGACCGCGCTGGAGTCCGATTACGCCGGACTGGCCAAGCAGCTCAAGGCGGACGGCGTCCGGAAGGTCGACGGCGACCTGATCGCCGACGACTCGTACTTCGACCACGTCCGGCTCGGCGACAGCTGGGCCTGGGACGACGAGCCGTTCTACTACAACGCCCAGATCTCCGCGCTGACGCTAGCCCCGAACACCGACTACGACTCCGGTACGGCGATCGTCGAGACCCGTCCGGGGGCCGCGGCCGGCGCCCCGGCGAAGCTGAACCTCGTCCCGGCGAACGGCGTGCTGAAGATCGTCAACACCGCCACCACCGGCGCGGCCGGGACCTCGAACACGATCACCGTCGATCGCGACCACGGCACCAACGTCGTGCGGGTGACCGGCTCGATGCCGCTCGGCTCCGCGGTCGAGCAGGACTGGGTGACGGTCTGGGAGCCCGAGCTGTACGCGGCCGATGTGTTCCGGCGGGCGCTGACCGCGCAGGGCATCTCGGTCAGCGGCCACATCAAGAACGCGGCCACCCCGACCGGCGCGAACCGGCTGGCGCGGGACGAGTCGATGACGGTCGGCGAACTGCTCACGCCGTTCCTCAAGCTCTCCAACAACATGCACGCCGAGACCTTGGTCAAGACGATGGGTGCGGTCGCCGAGGCCGACGGCGGCTGGCCGGCCGGGCTGGACGTGGTGACGAACTACGCGAAGAGCGTCGGCGTCGACACCAGCCGGATCCGGCTGTCCGACGGCTCCGGCCTGTCGCGCAAGGTGAACGTGACCGGTGACGCGGTCACCGACATCCTGATCGCCGCGCGCAAGGAGCCGTGGTTCCAGCAGTGGTACGACGCGCTGCCGATCGCGGGCAACCCGGAGCGGTTCGTCGGCGGCACGCTGCGCAGCCGGATGCTGAACACGCCGGCCGCCAACAACCTGCACGGCAAGACCGGATCGCTGACCGGCGTCACGGCGTTGTCCGGCTACGTGTCCAACGCCGACGGCCGCAAGCTGGTGTTCTCGATGATCAGCAACAACTACCTGGACAGCCCACGCTCGATCGAGGACGCCGTCGGCGTCACGCTCGCCTCCTGGACCGACCAGGGCACTCCCCCGGCGGCGGTCAGTACGTTCAAGACAGCACAGACGACCTGTGACCTGGAACGGGAGAAGGTCTGCTAATCAGTTCGACAGTACGGCGGTCGTTCACCACCATGAGTGCATGACCGCCGTACTGCCATCCTCGTTCACCGTCCGTCCGCCGGCGAAGGAGGATGCTCAGGCGCTCCTCGAGCTGGTGTCGGACTACAACACCTCGGTGGTCGGATTCGCCGACTACACGCTGGACGACGCTGAGGACGAGCTCACCGAGCCCGGGTTCGATCCGGAGACCGACGGCTGGCTCGTGTACGACGGCGACCGCCTGATCGGCTACGGCGCAGTCTTCGGCAAAGGCGACCACCGCCAGGTGGACCTGGATCTGGTCACCACGGACCTCACCGTCGAGACCTATCTGCTCGAACGCATCCTCCGGCGCGCGGCGGAGTTTGCCCGGATGTACGGGCATTCGTCGGTCCAGCTGGACGCAGGCAACTATCAGGCAGATGTCGCGCGCCGGGATCGCCTTGCTGGTTGTGGTTTCGAGCCCGGTACGACGTTCTACCGGATGCGGATCGACCACGCCGGCCCGGTCGCCGTACCGGAGGTGCCGGACGGCGTGACGGTGCGGCGGGGTACTCCGGACGAGGCGAATCAGCGGGCGGGGCACGCCGTACTGAACCAGAGCTTCGATGGGCAGTTCGGGTTCACGCCGCGGCCGTTCGAGGAGTGGCAGGCGGCGCAGGAGAACTTCTCGGCGTTCGACTGGTCGCTGCTGACGTTGCTCGAGCTCGACGGCGAGGTGGTCGCGGTGCGGTCGAGCACGAACCAGTTCGTCGAGGACGAGAACTGCGGGTACATCGGCCGGCTGGGCGTGCTCGACAATGCGCGCGGGAAGGGCCTGGCGAAGTTCCTCCTCCGCGATCAGTTCGCCCTGGACGCGGCGGCGGGCCGGGCCGGCACGATCCTCCACGTCGACACCAACAACCCGACGCCGGCGCTCGGTCTGTACCTGTCGGTCGGCATGCAGGCCGTGCTGGTGATGGAGGTTCTGCGCCGCGAGGTGGCGGCCGCATGAGCCTGCCGGCCGGCCACACGTTCCGTCCGATGGTGCTCGCGGATGCCGAACTGATCGCCGAGCAGTCCGCGGCGTACACGTCCGCGCTGCTGGGTTTCGCCAAACACAGCCCGGAAGACGTCGCCAACTATCTCCGCGACCCCGGCATCAACCTCCCGACCGACGGTTGGGTCGTCCTCGACCCAACCGGCAACTTCGCCGGCTCAGCAACCGCGGTCGCCATCACCGACGGAACCCACCTGAACGTCGACATCCTCAGCAACAACCCAGAGGTCCTGGACTGGCTCCTCACCCAAGCCGAACACCGCGCAGGTGGGCGGCGTGAGGTTGTCGTGCGCGTCGGGGTAATCCGGCAGGACCAACTGCTCCCAGATGTGCTGCGGGCGCGGGGGTTCGCGATTGGTACGTCGGTGCAGCGGATGCGGATCGACTTCGACGGCGTGGTCCAGGCGCCTGCTGTGCCCGAGGGTGTGTTTGTTCGGCGCGGAGCCCCGGACGACGCAACCAAGCGGGCAGCACATGCAGTGCTGATCGAGGCGTTCAAGGACCAACCGGGCACGTTGCCGCGGCCGTTCGAGGAGTGGGCGGCTTCGCGGGAGAGCCGGTCGACGTTCGACTGGTCGATGGTGACGCTGGTCGAGCTGGACGGGCAGGCGGTCGGCGTGACCGAGTGCAACGACAACTTCGTCAGCACCGACAACTGCGGGTACGTCGGCCGCCTGGCGGTCGTACCGTCCGCACGTGGCCGCGGTCTCGCCAAGTTCCTCCTGCGGACCGCCTTCGCCGCTGACTCCGCCGCCGGCCGCTCCGGCACGATCCTCCACGTCGACTCCAGCAACCCGACCCCCGCCGTGGCCCTCTACACCGGCGTCGGCATGCACCCGGACCTGATCAGCGACATCTGGCAGCGAACGATCCAGCCGGCTTGAGGCACCCGCGTCCCTTCAGCACGACACGCTCGCCGATGGTCCCGGCGTACACCGTGCGGTTGCCGAGTGGGCTCCTGAGGTCGAGCTGGAGCGTGGTCGGCGCGGGGCCGGGATTGTTGCACTGATGGCCTTCACTCTGGTCCGGGCCGACGCCGTACCGGTACGCCGCGATCCGGACCGAGCCCGCGTCCTGGGACAGGATCCGGACAACCGTGTTCGGCAGGCACGGCTCGACGGCGACCTCGTCCGGTTCGACCCCGACGGTCAGCACCGTGAGGTGGTCCGGGTCGAGCCGCACCGACGTCACCGCGATCTCGCCGCGGAGCAGGATGACCGTCGTACCGAGCTTGTACCGCTGCGGAGCCGGCCCGTCGACCGTGTAGTGCGGCAACTCGAGGCCGATCGTCGGCTCGGGCTCAGCCTTCGGATAGCCCAACGCGGCGGCGATCCCGGCCACGATCACGATCGCGGCGACCGCAGCGGACACGATGTACCGCCGCCCGCGCCGCTCACGGAGGGCCCTTTCGAGGTCTTCGAACGGAGGCGCCTCATCCGGCGTCCGCGCGTCGACGTACTCGACCAGCAGGTCACGCATCCTCGGTCACCTCGAGCACCGGACCGAGGATCCGCCGAGCCCGAGCCAGCCGGGACCTTACCGCGCCGACCCCGAGTTGCAGCTCCTCGGCGATCTGCTCGACCGGCAACTCCATCACGTCATGTAGTACGGCGACAGCCCGCTGCTGGGGCGTGATCCGGGCCAAAGCGCTCGCCACGTCATCAGCCGGCGCATCGACCGAGTCCGGGCGGCCGGTGACCCGGGCCAGCGCCCGGGTCGCCACCTCCCGGCGACGCAATCGGCCGACCATCGTCCGCACGGCGAGGGAGCGCACCCAGACCTCCGGATCGTCGTACCGGCGGATCGCGTCCCAGCGGCCGAGCAGCTTCACGTACGCGTCCTGGGCCACCAGTTCGGCGTCCACGCGTGATCCCCCGATCGACATCAGTACGCCGATCAGCCGCGGCCAGGTGCCCCGGTACAGGGCCGCCACGTCCGCCCGTGGATCGCTCTCGTCCCGCACGCAGTCAAGTGTCCCGCCGTACCCGGACCGGCGACAGAGGTTGCCTCCGGGAGATCTGAGAGATTACTCTCGAAACATGTCTCTCAGAAATCCGTACGGCGATTTCGAGATCACCGACCCGCAGGCGATGCGTGCGTTGGCGCATCCGGTCCGCCTCGCCGCGCTCAGCTATCTGCAGAAGAACGGCCCGGCCACGGCCACCCAGCTGTCGGAGCACGTCGGCGCCTCCCCGTCGGTGACGAGCTGGCACCTGCGGCATCTGGCCGGCTTCGGCCTGGTCGTCGACGGTCCGCCGCCAAGCGGGTCGGATCGCCGGCAGCGCTGGTGGAACGCCGTCGCCCACGGTTTCCGGTACCAGATCCCGGACACTCCGGAAGGCCTCGAGGCGGGCCGCCTGCTGCGGACCGAGATGATGAACCAGGGACTCGAAATGGCCCAGCACTGGCTGGCCGAGACCGAGCCGGGCCTCGACCCCGAGTGGAGCCGGGTGGCCGGATCCTCGAACACCCTCCTGGTCCTCACGCCCGCCGAGGCCGAGGCGCTCGAATCCGCGATCGAGCAGGTCATGGCGCCGTACGTCCAGCGCCGCGACGCCGGCGAGTCCCCGGACGACGCCCACCCGATCCGCTTCCTGCGCCTGTCCTTGCCCGAAGCAACGGACCCGCAGTGAGCACGCTCTCCGCCACCAGCCTGTGGCGTGATCGGCGGTTCCGGACCTTCTGGTCGGCGCAGGCCGTCTCCGAGTTCGGCGACCGGATCACCGAGCTCGCGCTGCCGCTGATCGCGGTCACCATGCTCGACGCGTCGCCCAGCCAGGTCGGTCTCCTGACCGCCGCTGTCTGGCTACCCAATCTCGCCTCGCTGTTCATCGGCGCCTGGGTCGACCACCGCCGCGACAAGCGGCCGCTGATGATCGCCGCCGACCTGACCCGCGCGGCCCTGCTGCTGTCCCTCCCGGTCGCGTACTGGCTGGACCTGCTCAGCCTCGGTCACCTGTACGCGATCGCAATCCTGGCCGGTACGGCGCACGTCGTGTTCAACACGGCGTACGCGTCGTTCTTCGTCCGGCTCGTCCAGCGGGACCAGTTCCTCGAGGCGAACAGCAAACTCTCGGCAACCCGGTCGATCTCGTTCATGGCCGGACCGGCGGCGGCCGGCGCACTCGTCCAATGGTTGACCGCGCCGGTGGCGATCGTCGTCGACGCGCTCTCGTTCGTCTTCTCGGCGGTCCAGATCAGCCGCGTCGACGTACCTCCCGCCGACGTCGGGCCGGACGAAGCCGCGGAGTCGCTGCTACAGCGCGCCAGAGCGGGAATGCGCTACCTGCTCCGGCATCCGTACCTCCGCCGGAGCCTGGCCTGCTCGACCACGGTGAACTTCTTCAACCTGATGAGCTCGGCCCTCCTGGTGCTGTTCGCGAGCCGCGAGCTGGGGTTGTCGGCCGGCACGATCGGTCTCGCGTTCGGCATCGGGGCGGCCGGCAGCCTGGTCGGCGCGGTCGCCGCGTCCCCGCTCAGCCGCCTCATCGGGGTTGGTCCGCTGATCGCGGTCGGCGCGGTCGTGTTCCCGGGCTCGATCGCCATCGCGGCCCTGGCCGACGGCCCGACCTGGGTGAAGGCCATGGCCCTCGGAGCGGCCGAGTTCGTCGGGGGCTTCGCGGTGATGTGCTTCGACATACCGAACAACGCACTGCAGGCCTCGGTCACCCACGACTACATGCGCAGCCGGGTCTCCGGGGCCTACAGCAGCATCAACTACGGCATCAGGCCGCTCGGCGCGGTCGTCGGAGGGCTTCTCGGCACCTGGATCGGCGTCCGGGAAACCCTCCTCGTCTCCGCCGCCGGCGGCTTCCTCGCCGTACTGTGGCTGATCGGTTCGCCGAACCTCCGCACCCGCGAGCTCGACGGCCTGCAGCCACCTGAGTTCTAGTCGTGCACGCTGCTGTCGACCAGGTCTTCGACGTCGACCTTGGCGACGGTCTTGCGGAGCGGGACCTCCTTGATGAAGATCACGGCGATCAGGCTGACCACCGCACAGGCGGCCGCGATCAGGAAGATCCGCCCGGTGGCATCGCCGTACGCGTGCCGGACCAGCTCGGCCAGCTGCGGCGGCAGGTGACCGACGTCCAGCAGGCTCGTGCTGCCGGAACCGCCCTCCTGCAGCTTGCGCGCCGCCTCGGCTCCGTTCGGGCCGGCGAGCACGCCGGCGACGATCAGGTCCTTCACCCGCGCCGCGAGCACCGCGCCCAGCGCCGAGACGCCGACCGCACCACCCAGGCTGCGGAAGAACGCCACGGTCGCGGAGGATGCACCGATCTGCGTGACGTCGACCGTGTTCTGTACGGCGAGCACCAGGTTCTGCATCGTCATACCCATGCCGAGGCCCATCGCCAGCATGCCGAGTCCGACGTACCAGTACGGCGTGCTGTGGTCGATCGTGCCGAGGATCAGCAGCCCCACGAGGAGCAGAACGCCGCCGGACACGAGGTACCGCTTCCACTTGCCGTAGCGGGTGATCAGCTGACCCGAGCCGGCCGAACCGACGAACGAGCCGAGCATCATCGGGATCGTCAGCAGGCCGGCCTGGGTCGGGCTGTAGCCGCGGGCGATCTGGAAGTACTGGCCGAGGAACAGCGCGCTGCCGAACATCGCGACACCGACCGAGAGGCTGGCGACGATCGCCAGCGCGGTGGTCCGCTCGCGGACGACCTTCAGCGGGACCAGCGGCTCGGCCACCCGGTTCTCGACCAGTACGGCGAGGAAGCCGGCCACCAGCGTGCCGCCGACGAACAGTGCGGACTCCCACGACATCCAGGCGAAGTCGCTACCGGCGAAGCTCACCCACAGCAGCGGCAGGCTGGCCGCGATGCTGATCAGGAGCGCGCCGAGGTAGTCGATCCGGACCTGACGCTTGAGCATCGGCAGGTGCAGGTACTTCTGCAGGATCACCAGGCTGACCACGGCCAGCGGGACGCAGACGTAGAAGCACCAGCGCCAGCCGAGCCACGAGGTGTCGACGATCACGCCGCCGATGAGCGGGCCGCTGACGGTCGCGACCGCCATCACGGCGCCCATGTACCCGGAGTACCGGCCCCGCGACCGGGGTGGGATCGCAGCGCCGATGATCGCCTGGGCCAGGGCCATCAGACCGCCCATCGCGAGGCCCTGCAGGACGCGGGCCCCGATCAGGAACGGCACGTTGTGGGACAGACCGGCCAGCGCTGACCCGACCACGAAGACCGAGATCGCGATCTGGACCAGCAGTTTCTTGCTCACCAGGTCGGAGAGCTTGCCCCAGATCGGCGTGGACACCGTGGTTGCCAGCAGGCTCGCGGTGAGGACCCACGTGTACTGCGTCTGGGAACCCTCGAGGTCGGCGATGATCGTCGGCAGGGCATTGCTGACGATCGTCGAGCTCAACATCGCCGTGAAGAGCGCGGCGAGCAGGCCGATCAGGATCTCGAGGATCTCGCGGTGGGTGAGTTCCGGCGCAGCGGGCGTCTGCTGCCGGGTCTCGGTGACAGTCATCAGTCTCCTGTTGGTTGTGAACGCCTCACGACCGTGTTGGCCTCGGTGATCGCGACCGCGACCCGCTGCATGGTGGCAGCGGCCGCGGTGATCGCGTCGTCGTCGAGGTCCGCCAAAGCGGTCCGCAGTTGCTGGGTGTAGGACGAGTAGAGAGCCTCGAGCTGGGCCTTCCCCCGGGGTGAGAGGCTGACCAGCCCGACCCGGGCATCGGCCGGGTCAGGTCGACGGCTCACCAGTCCGTCGGCCTCCAGCGCGGTCAGCTGCCGGCTCACCACCGACGCGTCGACGCCGAGCTTGGCGGCGATCTCGCCGCCGCGCTGCTCGCCGTCCTTCATCAGCACCTTGAGCACGCTGGCGTCCGAACGGCGCAGGCCGCTGTCGTTGGTCAGGTGCCGATGCTCGATACATCGCACGGCACGCACCAACGAGCTGACCCCTTCGAGCAGCTCCTGGGCGGCCGCATCCCGCTCTACCCCCGGGACGAGGGTTTGCTGAGCTAGTTGCATAACCCAACTATATACTCAGATAGTTGGTTTCCACAACCATATGCCCAGGCTGTGGATAACTGGTTACACGGGGTGAGACCTAACCGAGGTCGGTGTTCAGGCGGGCCAGGAGGCGGCCCAGGTCGGCCAGGTCGGTGGGGTTCCAGCGGTCCAGGATGGCGCGGAACTCGGTCTGGCGCTGGGTGCGCATGGCTTCGTAGCGTTCGGCGCCGGTGGTGGTGAGGCGGAGCAGGCGGGCGCGGCCGTCGTCGGGGTCGCCGACGCGCTCGATCAGGCCGAGGGTCTCCAGTTGGGTGATGCCGCGGCTGACGGTGGACTTGTCGAGGCCGAGGACCTGGGCGACGTCGGAGGCTCGCACGCCGGCGCCGTTGCCGGTGCCCATCTCGATCTGGGAGATCAGCGCGTAGCCGGCGGCGTCCATCTCGGGGTGGACGCGGCGCGCCAGCCGGAGCGAGGCGGAACGCGAACGGCGGAACAGCGCCGACAGCTCCTGCTCGATCGCCGCGACCATCTCCTCGGAGCGCTCCACCTGCATGCTCATCGACGTCCTCGCTTCGCTCCGGGCGCCGATGAGACACGAGTGCTCTGTGTTGTTCTGATGCCCTCGCTCCGCTCGGTCATCGGACCACGATCCCCGCGTCGCGGAGCGCCTTCTTCACGTCGGCGATCCGGAAGTCGCCGAAGTGGAAGACGCTGGCCGCGAGCACCGCGTCCGCCCCCGCCTGGACCGCGGGCGGGAAGTGCTCCGGCGCCCCCGCTCCCCCGCTGGCGATCAGCGGTACGTCGACGACCGCGCGCACGGCCTTGATCAACTCCAGGTCGAACCCTTGCTTGGTCCCGTCGGCGTCCATCGAGTTCAGCAGGATCTCCCCCGCGCCCAGCTCGCACCCGCGCTGCGCCCACTCGATCGCGTCCAGCCCGGCGGACTTCCGGCCGCCGTGCGTGGTCACCTCGAACCCGCTCGGCTGCTCCGCGGACCGCCGTACGTCGAGGGACAGCACGAGCACCTGGTTGCCGAACCGGTGCGCGATCTCGCGGATGACTTCCGGCCGCGCGATCGCGCCGGTGTTGATCCCGACCTTGTCCGCACCGGCCCGCAGCAGCCGGTCCACGTCGCCGACCTCGCGGACTCCGCCGCCCACGGT
This sequence comes from Kribbella sp. NPDC051586, assembly GCF_044453965.1. NCBI lineage: Bacteria > Bacillati > Actinomycetota > Actinomycetes > Propionibacteriales > Kribbellaceae > Kribbella > Kribbella sp. NPDC051586. The sequence continues at coordinate 423,048 of NZ_JBITDF010000002.1, forward strand.
CAGCGGGATGAACACCTGCTCGGCGGTCCGCCCGACCACGTCGTACGTCGTCTCGCGCGATCCTGACGACGCGGTGATGTCGAGGAACGTGAGCTCGTCGGCACCCTCGGCGTCGTACACCTGCGCCATCTCGACCGGGTCGCCCGCATCACGCAGGTCGGCGAAGTTCACACCCTTGACCACCCGCCCGGCGTCGACGTCCAGACAGGGAATGACTCGTACGGCAAGGCTCACGCGCTCAAGGGTAGCGGGTGCCCGCACAGAGACCGCGCCGAGCCGTCAAGACAGAGAATGGGCAAAGAATTCAAGGAAAGAAGGTTATTCAGAAGTCTCGGTCGAGCTTTTCAGGGTGAGATTTGAAGGAAGGAGCAAAGAAAAGAAGACATTTTGGAGTGGCGGTCGGCTTCGGTGGCCGCGCGCGTTTGCTGTGCCCTGGCCGTGTGCCAGGACAGCGAACGGCCCCTAACTCGCGGCGGATCTCCCAACCCGATCGCCGAGTCGTGGCAGTCGGCCGGCCTCGGGTTCGCCGAGTCGTGAAGACGGGTCCTGAGAATCTGCCGTGATCCACGACTCAGGGCCAGGGTTCGCGGTGTCGGCATGATCGAGCGGTTGGTCCGCGAGGCCGTCGGCTGACTGTCGAAGGCAGCCGCCACCCTAGGTCTCTCTTCTTTGCTCTTTCCTTCAATCTCTTCCTGGAAGAGCCACCCTGGACTTCTGAACAGGCCCCCTTGGTCTTTACTTCCAGGCGCGGCGGCGGCCGTCGGTCGCCTTCATCGGGCGGGTGGACTCCCAGACCCGGCGCCAGCGGGCGGCTTCGGGGCCGGTCTGCGACGGGGAGGCGCCGAGCGCGGCCCGGCGGCGGGCCTCGTACCAGGTGGTCGACTCCTCGTCGAGGAGCGCCGACACCGCGGCCGCGATCCGGGGCGCGAAGTCACGCGCGCTCTCGCCCTCGGCGGCGTACAGCGGGTCGCCGTACCGGACGTGCACCGCCGGGCGGCCGGGGACCGGCCAGCCGCGGCCGCGCGGCATCGCGGCGAACGAGCCCTTGATGCCGACCGGGATCACCGGCACGTCGTGCTCGACGGCGAGGTACGCCGCGCCCATCCGGAACCGCTGGATCCAGCCGTCCGGCGACCGCGTGCCCTCCGGGAACACGACCACGTTCCAGCCGTCGGCGAGCAGGTCGCCCGGGGTCGAGCTCAGGTTGCCGCCGCGCCGCTCGATCGGGAACGTGTTGAACACGATCGCCGACCCGGCCGCCCGCCACCAAGTGTCGAAGAAGTAGTCGGCCGCCGCCGCGAACGCCGTCCGGCGGCGCATCGCGTCCGGCAGCGACAGCAGCAGCAGCGGGGTGTCGAGGTGCGAGGAGTGGTTCGCGACGATGATCGCCGGGCCGTCGAGCTTGAGCAGCGAGTCGAGTCCGCTCACCTGCGGGCTGACCTCGAAGTTCAGGATCGCGTTCAGCGGACCCTTCTGGATCAGGTCCCGGACCGCGATCGCGCCGGGGGTCCGGGCCCACTTCGTCGGGAAGACCGTGGTCTCCTTCGGAATCACGTACGGCTCGGCCGAGCGCGGCACCTGCGGCCGGCGGCCCCACCGCCACCCGCGCGCGACCTGCTTCACGTCACGCGCGGTGTCGCGGCCGAACTTCACCAGGCTGGTACCCATCAGCGCACGTCCGCGAGCAGGTGCGGCGGGTTGTGCAGGTAGGTGATCGACGGCGACCGGCCCACCGAGTGGCTGACCATCTCGAGCGCGTCGGACAGCGTCGACGCGGACCGGAAGCCCATCCGCTCGACGGTCTTGCGGTTCGCGCCGACCCAGACGATGTCGCCGCAGTGGTCCAGCGCGTGCGAGATCCAGTACCACATGTAGAACGGGTGCACGCCGTGGTACGCGTACGACGTCCGGTACAGGTGGATGTACCACGGGTCCTCGGCGTACTGCTTCTCGAACTTCGCCTCGATCGTCGCCGGATCGGTGCTCTCGGCAAGCACTTCCTCGAAGAAGTCGACGTACGACGGGTGGTGCAGCTGGCTGAACTCGTAGTCGACCGGGTGGTACAGGATGACCGCCCCGTCCTTGCGGACGATCGGGTTGCCGCGGTACGAGTTGAAGTAGTACCCCAGGCCCATGCAGGCAGCCAGGATCGGGTTCATCACCGAGTTCACGTTGTACGGGCCGACGAACGGCACGCCCATGATCGCGACATCGGACTGGCCCTGCACCTCGACCAGGTGCTGGCGGTGCACGTTCTCGATGGTCTTCTCGTGCACCGGCTCGATCTTCCCGGCGTGCACGCCGGTCAGGCCGTAGTTCGACCGGGTGTCGGTGAAGATCTTGTGCCGCAGCTTGGCCGGCGCGACGTCGAGCCCGCGCTTGGTGGCCAGGAAGGACGCCTGGTCCTTGATCGACCACTCCCACTCGCGCTTCTGCAGGAACTCCAGCGGCCCGCCGAAGATGTCGTTGTTCAGCGTCGTCTCGATCTGGAACACCTTGACGTGCTCGGTCAGCACCTCGCCCATCCGCCAGGCGGAGTGGTGCATCTTCGACGCCTTGTGGTCCATGAACGACCGCGAGTGGATCATCGTGTGGCTGTTGTGGTGGTGCTTCAGCGACTTGTACGACGCCAGCCCGATCGACGTCGACTTGTGGCCGCCGTCCATCGCCACCAGGTTCACGTTCACGTAGACGAGCAGGTCCGACTCGGCCGCCCGCTTGGAGATCTCGACGTCCTCACCGTGCTTGGTCTGGCCCAGGTGGGTCAGGTTCGCGGTGTCCTCGGCGTCGAAGTTGTAGAGCTTGCCGTCGGGGAAGAACGACCGGAACACCCGCTCGCCGACGATGTCGCGCAGCTCGTTCGGGGTGAGCCGGCGGTGCAGCGCGTTGGCCGAGATCAGCTCGACGTCGTCGACACCGGCCTGCGCGGCCAGCTCCAGCACGGCCTCGATGATGCGCTGCCGGATGTCCGGCTTCTTCATCGGCGGCAGCGGCAGCGAGATGTCGTCGAACGCGATCGTCAGCCGCATGCCCGCCCGCAGCAACTCCGGCAGCGGCTCGGACTCGATCGGGTTGCGCAGCGCGTTCTGGATCGCCTCGTCGACGTCCCGGACCGCCGGCAACGCCTCCGGCGGGTACACCACCCGGGTGCCGAGCGGGAACCGCTCCAGCAGGAAGCCCTCACCGTTGTGCACGAGCAGCGGCGGAGTCCGGTCGTCCACCTCAAGCACGAATCCTGGCCGAGACATGTCAGAACCTCTCTCGTCGTACATTCAGCGCCCTCATGAGGCCCTCACATCGAAAGCAACCTTGACTGTTCCCAGTCGGCCGGCGGAGTGCGCATGATCGAGCGCCTCACGCCAGCGGTACAGCGGATACCGCGCACCGACGATCCCGTCCAGCGGGGCGCGGCCGGCCAGCTCCAGCGCGGTCTCGAACGCCGGGCGGCCGTTCGGCTCCTCGCGCGCGGACGCGTAGGTGCCGGTCACCTCCAGCTCGCGGAACCACACCGGCGACAGGTCGGCGCCACTGGCCGGCATCCCGGACAGCACCACCCGGCCGCCGGCCTTGGTGACCCGGAGCACGGTGTCGATCGAGTCCTTGCTGCCGACCGCGTCGACCGCGACGTCCACGCCGCCGAGCAGGAACTCCCCCGCGCCGAAGTCCGGCTTGAGCCGGAACGCGCCGGTCGACCGCCGTACGCCGCGGAACACCTCGTCGGGCGCGACCACGTCGCTGGCGCCGAACGCCCGCGCGAGTTCACGCTGCTTGGGGTGCTTGGCGACCACGGTGATCCGGCCGGCCTGCGTCAGCTCACGCAGCGCGAGCGTCGCGAACAGCCCGACCGCACCTGCACCACTCACCAAGACCGACTGGCCCGGCTGTACCTTCGCTCGCAGCGCCGCGTGCACGGCGCCGGCAAGCGGCTCGACCAGCACTGCGCGCTCGTTGGTGAGTGCCTCAGGTACGGCGTACAACTGGCTGCGGTGGGCGACCAGCATGTTGCCCCAGCCGCCGCCGGTGTCCTGGCAGAACCCGGTCTGCAGACCCGGCGCCACATGGCCGACCGTGATCCGGTCGCACCGGTTGGTGTTCCCGGTCACGCAGTTCTCACACGGCTCGACGCCGCGCGCCGCGCAGGTGAGGACGGAGTCCATCACCACCCGGGTGCCCTTCGGCAGGTCTTCGCAATCGTCGAGCAGCTCGCCGACGACCTCGTGGCCGGGCACGAACGGCATCGACACCACAGCGGAGAAGTACAGCTTGGTCGAGCCGGTCACCATGCCGAGGTCCGAGCCGCAGATGCCGGACAGGATCGGCCGGATCCGTGCCCAGCCAGGCCGTTCGGCCTTCGGCTCGTTGATGGTGACGAGGCGCAGCGGTGCGGCCGGCCCGGTCAGGATGCCGGGGATGCGGCCGCCGACCGCCTTGGCCGCCAGGAACTTGGCCGGCGACCGGTACATCTCGAGCGCGAGCATCATCGAACGTTCACCCCAGGGAGCTCCAGACGGGACGACGTGGACGGGGTCTTCCAATCGACGATCTGCCAGCGGGCCGCCCGGGCGGCCCGGAACAGCGACACGTCGGGCGAGACCGCGACCGGGTTGCCGACGGTCGTCAGCATCGGCAGATCCGAGTGGCTGTCGGCGTAGGCGTACGACTTGGACAGGTCGATGTTCGTGCCGCGGGCGCGGTGCTTGATCCACGCGGCCCGGGACTCACCGACCAGCGGCGGCCCGGACAGGAAGCCGGTGCAGCGGCCCCGGTCGTCGACGGCCAGCTCGGCGGCGACGATCTCGTCGAACAGCGGCTCCAGCGGCCGGGTCAGTGGCCGCACCGCGCCGGTGATCAGGATCGTCTTGTGCCCGGCCGCGCGGTGCTCGCGGATCCGCCGTACCGCGGCTCCGCTCAGCCGCTCCAGCACGTGCTCGGCGAGGACCTCGTCGACGATTCGGTTCAGTTCCTCCAGGTCCGCGCCCTCGTAGCGGCGGTAGATCGTGCGGAGGAACGTGCCGCGGTCCTTGCGCTCGGCCGAGATCAGCTTCGGCAGCCGGCGCAGCATCGCGCCGATCTCACCGACCCGCTGGTGGCTGTCCAACTCGGGCAGCCGCATCCACAGGTAAGTCTCGATCACGTTCGAGGACAGCAGCGTGCCGTCCATGTCGAAGGCGGCGATGACCTCGGTGTCCTGCGAAGGCTCGACCTTCTTCAGGACACCGGCCGACTCGAGCAGCGCCTTGTTCCGCTTCTTCCGTACGACGTCCAGCCGGCGCATCGACTCGGTGACGCTCGGGCAGTGCAGCTCCTGCAGGTAGTACTGCCAGTCGACGATCGAGGTGTCGCACCAGAACTTCTCCCGGTCGTCACCCTCCAGCGCGTTGTGCAGCGCTAGCACGTTGTCGTCGATGAACTGCAGTTCGGCCTGCGCGTACTCGGAGTACAGATCCATGTAGCGGCGGAGGAAATCGAGCCGGCGCTTCTGCACGTCCAGCTCGCGCGCGTACTTGCGGACTCGTTCGCTCCGCGGCACGGTCGTGATGATCTTGTCGGCGATCTTGTGCGCCTTCTCGCCGTAGCGGAGCATGCTCTCGACCGAGTCGCCGCCGGGGAACTTCCAGACCGGGAGCCGGACCGCGCCACGCTCGCCGAGGTCGAACGGGTGCTTGGAGAAGTACGCGCGGACGCCGGCGTACAACTGCTCGAAGGTCAACGGGTTCCGGGCGCCGGAGCTGACGTGGTAGTACTCCGGCTTGCTCAGCTCGGGCTCGGTCGCCATCACCGCGCAGATCGCGCCGACCACGTGGTCGACCGGGATGATCTCGACGACGGAGTCGGGGCTGGCCGGGAACTCCGGCAGCTCACCGCGGCCGTAGGCCAGGATCAGCGGCTCGGCCATCTTGAAGCCCTCGATCCAGCCCGGATGCGGGGACTGCAGCGCGGACTCGATGATGGCCGGCCGGACGATCGAGGTCGGCAGCTTGCCGGCGAACTCCTCGACCACCCGCTCGCCGAGCGCCTTGGTGAACGTGTAGCAGTCGGTCCAGCCGAGGCTGCGGGCGCGCTCGGTGCCGGTCTCGACCAGCTTCTTCGCGACCCACTCGATCCGGCGCCGCTCGGTATCGGCCGCGGCGGTCAGGTGACCGGCGCGGCGGTGCAGCTTCTCGGCCTCCTTGCGGAACCTGGCCAGCATCGGCGCGGACCGGGACTGCTCCTCGATCCGGGCCTTCATCGCCATCCCGGCCTCGGCCTCGGCCCGCCAGTCGACGAAGTGCTCGACCGACGCCTCCGGGATCGCACCCCGGCGCCGGCCGGCCGTGTAGGCGGTGGAGATGTGGACGTAGTGAACCGGCCGCTGCGTCTCGACGATCCGCTCGAGCAGGCTCTTGGTGCCGAGCACGTTGGTCGTGAACGCCTCGTGGATCGGCGGGTCGAAGCTGACGTCGCCGGCGCAGTGCACGACGATGTCGAGATCCTTCGGCAGCTCCGGTACGTCGGACAGGTCGCCGTCGATGACGTGGATCCGCGCCGCGCTCAGTGCCTCCGCGTCGGCGTACGGCGTGCCCTCGCCGTAGAACGGCTTGAAGATGTCCTTGCGCAGCAGCTGCGCCATCCGGTCGGCGCCGGACAGCGAGCCCTTCGGCCGGACGATCGCGGCCACCGTCGTACCGGGGAGGTCTCCGATGATCCGGTGCAGCAGCGCTTCACCGACGAACCCGGTGACGCCGGTGACCAGGACCTTCTTGTCCTTGAGCTTGTCGGCCAGACTCACTTGTCGCCTCCACGCGTGAGCTCGAGTGCCTCGGTCAGGGTGAACGCGCCGGCGTACAGCGCCTTGCCGACGATCACTCCCTCGACCCCGTCCTTCACCAGCGTGCCCAGGGCCTCGAGATCGTCGAGGCTGGAGACGCCGCCGGACGCGACGATCGGCTTGTCCGTCCGCGCGCACAGGTCGCGGTACAGGTCCAGGTTCGGGCCTTGGAGCATGCCGTCCTTGGTGACGTCGGTGACCACGTACCGCTCGCAGCCGGCTGCTTCGAGCCGCTCGAGCACCTCGTACAGGTCGCCGCCTTCCTTGGTCCAGCCGCGGGCGGCCAGCGTCCGGCCGCGGACGTCGAGCCCGATCGCGATGCGGTCGCCGTACTGCTGGATGATCCGGTCGCACCACTCCGGGTCCTCGAGCGCGGCGGTGCCGATGTTTACCCGGCGGGCACCGGTCGCGAGAGCGGCCGCCAGGGAGTCGTCGTCGCGGATGCCACCGGACAGCTCGACCTGAACGTCCAGCTTGCCGGTGACGTCGGCGAGCAGCTCCCGGTTGCTGCCGCGGCCGAACGCCGCGTCCAGGTCGACCAGGTGGATCCATTCCGCGCCGGCGTCCTGCCAGGCCATCGCGGCGGCCAGCGGATCGCCGTACGAGGTCTCGCTCCCGGCCTCGCCCTGCACCAGCCGAACCGCCTGCCCGTCCGCCACATCGACGGCAGGCAGCAGCAGTAAATGCCCTGACCGGGGCGGTGGGGTGGGGAGAGAATCTGACACCGACATGGCCCACACCCTAGAGGGCGTTGTCGAAGGTTTCGTAACCCGGACGCCCGCTGAGTCGTTCATATCCGATCTGTCTCAGCAATACCAGCAGCGTTACTGGTCCTATCATTACGCTGGTCTGGTGGTGACTGTCGAGCAACTCGAAACCGACCCGCATCCGACGCTGGCCGCCATCCAGCCGATCGGCTGGATCGAAGCGCTGAGCAGCTGGGTCGTCACGTCGCGAGCACTCGTCTTGACCGTCCTGCGCGATCCGGAGACCTTCACGGTCGACGATCCGCGGTTCTCGACGGCACAGGTGGTCGGTCCGTCGATGCTCTCCCTGGACGGCTCTACGCACAAGGCACACCGAGACCCGTTCGAGTCGCCGATCGGCCTGGCCGACACCCGCCGCCGCTTCGTCGGTCCGGTCCAGCAGACCGTCGATGATCTGATGGCTGCCCTCGAAGAACCTGCCGATCTCCGCACCGGCCTCGCGGGCCCCTTGTCCGTCGCGGTGGTCGCGTTGTCGCTCGGCCTGCCGCCTGCCTCGGCCTCGACGGTGCTCGACTGGTACACCGCGATATCCGCGTCCGTGTCCGGTGTCTCGGCCGGCCATCCGGTCACCGCGGAGGGCGCCGCGGCCTTCGGTGAGCTGCACAAGCATGTTGCTGCGGGCATCGACTCGTCGGACTCGTTGATCGCGGTTGCTGCGCACGCGGGCCTCGGTGTGGACGAGGTCGTCGCGAACGCCGCCGTACTCATGTTCGGCGGTATCGAGACCACCGAGGGCATGATCACCAACGCCCTCTGGCACCTCCTGACCAACCGAGACCAGCTCGACCTCGTCCTGGCCGACCCGCCCCTGCTCCCCAACGCGATGGAGGAGTCGCTCCGCCTCGAACCGGCCGCCGCCGTCGTCGACCGCTACGCCACCCGCGACGTCGAGCTCGCCGGCACCCAGATCCGTCGCGGTGACATGGTGACCGTGTCCCTGGCCGGCGCGGGCCGCGATCCCGAGGTGTTCGAGTCGCCCGACAAGTACGACGTACGCCGGGCGAACGCGCGCCGCCATCTCGCCTTCGCCAGCGGACCGCACATCTGCCTCGGCATGCACCTGACCCGGCTGGAGACACTCACCGCCCTGGAAGCAGTCCTTCGCCTCCCCGGCCTTCGCCTGGCCGCGGACTCACCGCCGCCGCGCGGCCTGGTCTTCCGCAAGCCGTCCGCGCTGCGCGTCAGCTGGGACGCGTGAGCACGAGCATCGTCGCCGAGTAGACCGGCATCTGCCGATCGGGATCGCGCTCGGCGTCTGCCGCGAACCGCGCGAATCCCGGATCCACCTCGTCCGCGGGCAGATGCTCGAACGTCGACAACGCCCGCAGACTCAGCCGCTCATAGCTCTCCTGCTGGGTCCTCGGCTCCTCGGCCGTGATCCGTACGACGTCATCACCCGGGACCAGCCCTGCCTCCGTGGCGAGCGTCTGCGCCGCGGCCACCGACACGTACATCGCGGCGTCGACCGCCCGCGCGGACGGGAAGTATTCGTACCAGAACAGATCCGGCATCACGTCCGAGAACTGCGTGCGCAGTAGCGCGACTCCCCCGGGCCGGAGCACCCGGCGGACCTCCCGAAGGCCCTGCAACGGATCGGTCCAGTGGTGGAACGTCAGGAACATCAGCACCGCGTCAACCGATGCCTCAGGCAACGGAATGTGCTCGGCGCTGCCTTTCAGATAGGTCACGCCCGGATGGGGAGCCTGCTCGGCTGCCTCCCGCATCACGTCCGACGGCTCGACGCCGTACACCCGCCCCTGGAACTCCGCCGCCAGGCCGGGACTGAGTCGGCCGGTCCCGCTCCCGAGGTCGAGGACGTCCAGTGGCCGTCGCTGCGGCAGATGGATCGCGAATGCCGAGGTCCAGCGGCGTACCTCGGCCGGTGGCATCCCGCGGCCCGCGACGTACACACTGCCCATCCGACCGTTGTAATCCACCATTCCGAGACCCTATCCCGCGGCTTTCGGCGTCAGCCACCGGAAAAGACGTCGTACGCGAGTCGCAGGATCAAGGCGGACACGACGACCAGGAAGATCACCCGGACGAACCGGCTGCCGCGGGCGACCGCCGTCCGGGCGCCCAGCAGACCGCCGCACATGTTGGCGGCACCCATGATCAGGCCGAGCCCCCACAGCGGTGCGCCGTGCAGGGCGAAGACGAGGATCGCGCCGAGGTTGGTGGCGACGTTCGCGATCTTCGCCTTGGCGCTGGCCTGCAGGAAGTTGTACCCGAGCAGGCCAACCAGCGCGAAGATCAGGAACGACCCCGTCCCCGGCCCGACCGCGCCGTCGTAGAACCCGATCAGTACGCCGACTCCGCTCGCCGCGAGGTAGTGGTCGCGGCCGTCGAACCGCAACGCCGTCCGCGCCCCGAGGGACGGCTTCATCGCCGTGTAGATCGCGACGACGACCAGCAACGCCAGCACGATCGGCTTGAACCACGACATCGGGATCTTCGTCGCCACCAACGCCCCCGTCGCGGCGCCGAGGCCGGCCAGGATCGCGAGCGGCAGGACGGTCTTCCGGTCGGGCCTCACCTTCACCCCGAACGTGACCGCGCTGGTCGTCGTACCGCACAGCGACGAGATCTTGTTGGTCGACAGGATCTGCGCCGGGGAGGCGTTCGGCAGACCGAGCAGCATCGCGGGCAGCTGCAGCAGTCCCCCGCCGCCGACCACGGCGTCGATCCAGCCGGCCGCGAACGCGGCGATCACCAGGAACAGCAACGTCCACAACGAGATATCAGGCACCGCAGTACGTCCTCACGGACCCGATGATCAGGTAAGGGCGTAGTACCACTCAACCTTTACACGGGGGAGTGAGAGGTATGACACCTGATCCGGGAGAATGGCTGGGTGAAGTTCCTACTGCTGATCCACAACAACGTCGAGGCGCTCAAGCAGTTCACCGAGCAGCAGCTGTTCGAGATGTCCGGCGGCCCGGCCGGCCTCGCTGCCGTCGCGCGGGAACTGCTGACCAGTGGAGAGCTGGTCTCGGTCCTGCGGCTCAACGACCCGGGAGAGGAGAAGGACGTCCAACTCGTTGCCGGTACGCCGGTGATCTCGGACCGTCCGCTGCTCGAGACGAAGGAGTTCCTGGCCGGCGCGATGGTGCTGAACTGCGCGTCGCTGGAGCGGGCGCTGGAGATCGCGGCGATCATCCCGCTGGTGGAGTTCCGTCGCGTCGAGCTCCGCGAGATCAACCAGGACCAGGACGACTTCCTGGCTCAGCTCGCCTTCCTCGAGAAATCCGGCGTCGAGGGATCCGGCCTCGAGGGATCCGGCCTCGAGGGATCCGGCGAGTCGTGACCGGTCCCCCGGTGTCAGAGCTCGAGGCGGCGATTCGGGCGGCGGCGCCGCGGGCGTTGGCGGTGCTGGTCCGGCGGTACGACGCGTTCGACCAGTGCGAGGACGCGGTCCAGGAGGCGCTGGTCGACGCGTTCGTGCAGTGGGGCGCGAACGGCGTACCCGAGCAGCCGATCGGCTGGCTGATCAGCGTCGCGTCCCGGCGGATGATGGACGGCTGGCGGCGCGACAACGCGCGGCGGCAGCGCGAGCTGAACGACTTCCTCCGCGCACCGGCGGATCAGTACGACCCCGACGAGTACCACGAGGATGCCGACGACACGATCCGGCTCCTGGTGCTGTGCTGTCACCCGGCGCTGACGCCGGCGTCGCAGATCGCGCTGACGTTGCGCTCGGTCGGCGGCCTCACCACCGCCGAGGTGGCGGCCGCGCTGCTCGTCAGTGAGACCACGGTCGCGCAGCGCATCAGCCGGGCGAAGCGGCTGATCAAGGACGCGCCGTTCGAGCTGCCGACGCCGCAGGAGTACGACGCGCGGCTGAGCGCCGTACTGCAGGTGCTCTACCTGATCTTCAACGAAGGGCACACTGCCAGCGCGGGTGATTCGCTGCAGCGCGTGGACCTCGCCGAGGAGGCGCTCCGGATCACCCGCCTGCTGTGTCAGGCCACCGGTGAGGCGGGCGAGGTCGCCGGGCTCCTGGCGCTGATGATCCTCACGCACGCCCGCCGGGACGCGCGGACCGGGCCTGGCGGCAACCTCATCCCGGCCGACCGGCAGGACCGGTCCCGCTGGTACGCCGACGAGATCGCCCAAGGCACCCGCATCGTCGAGGAGACGCTGCGCTCGGGCGCCGTCGGCCCGTACCAACTGGAGGCGGCGATCGCGGCCGTGCACAGCGAGGCCGACTCGGTCGAGACCACCGACTGGGAACAGATCGCCGGCCTGTACCGGATCCTGGAGAAGGTCGACCCGAGCCCGATGGTGACGCTCGGCGCTGCCGTCGCCGTCGCGATGACCGAGGGTCCGGAGGCCGGCATCGCGATCGTCGAAGGGCTGGCCGAGGACCGGTACGTCGGCCAGCACCACCGCCGCCTCTCGGTCCTCGCGCACCTGCACGAACTCGCCGGCCGTCCGGACCAGGCCCGCGCCAACTACCTCGCGGCCCTGGAGCGCACCCGCAACACGGCCGAGCAGAACTACCTCCGCGACCGCATCGCCCACCTCATCAAGTGACGCGGGCCGCCGGCCTATTCCGGCCGTGGTGACACACTGAGCGCGTTGCGGAACATGTGGCCGGGGTCGACCTCCTGCTTGAGCGCGGCCAGCAGGGCGCGGTGTGACTCCGGGTAGCACAGCTCGATGTCCTCGTCGGTCGGATCGGACAGGAAGTTCACGTAGGCGCCGTTCGGCCGCAAGGTCTGCCAGAACGCGTCGAACTCGCCGGGCTGCGATCCCTGCGCCTCGACCGACCCCATCAGCACCGAGTTGACCATGAACTGCGCGTCCCGGTGCGCGAACGCGGTCGCGTCCGCGGGCATCGCACCGAACGCGCCGCCGAGCGCCCGGATCTCCATCGCCATCGCCGGCAGTTGCTGACGTGCTTCGAGCAGCCGCCCGGTGAGGTCGGGCCACCACATGTCGAACAGGCCGTTGCGGATCCGCGGCTGCCAGTCCGCCGGCATCGACATGTCCGACAACACCTCGGCGTACGGCACCTCGGTGACCTTGTCCGTCAGCAAGGTGCCCAGGTTGCGCAGCGGCTCGAGGACAGCAGGGTCGCCCGCAACGCACACCATGATGGCGACCGGGACCTGACGGTCGGCCATCATCGTCGGCGCGAGCTGCAGCGATGACGTGAGGCTCTCCGGCGCCGTCGCGGCGTACTCCACCCAGCCGTTGAGCACCTGCTCTGTCTGGGTCCACGGGTAGAGCAAGGTGCCGAAGTGGACGGTCGGCTGCCGTACGGCGGTGATGTCGTACGACGTTACGACGCCAAGACTGCCCGCGGCGCCACGCAGGCCCCAGAACAGCTCCGGCTCGTTCGCGGCGTCGACCCGGCGGACCGAACCGTCCGCGGTGACGACCTCGGCCGACACCACGTTGTCGATCGCCAGACCGTACTTGCGAACCATCCACCCGATACCGCCGCCGGCCATCAATCCGCCGACGCCGACGCTCGCCGTATCGCCCGACGAGATCGCCAGCCCGAGCTCCGACAGCCGCGCGGCAACCTCGCCCCAGGTAGCACCGGCGCCGACCCGGACGACATCATTCGGCAGCACCTTGACCTCGCCCATCGGCCGTACGTCGATCACCACGCCACCGTCGTTCGTACCGAACCCGGCCGCGTTGTGCCCACCGCTCCGTATGGCGATCGGCAGGTCCTGCGCCTCGGCGTACCTCAACGCGGCCACCACATCAGCCGGCCCCGCACACCGCACGACCACCTGCGGCCGCCTGTCTGCCGCGACCACCCGCCCGGCCTCGGCGTACCCGGCATCCCCGTCCGCGAGCACCTCCCCTGACACCACGTCCCGAAGCCCGTCGAGCCCCCGGCCAACCACTGCAGATTCCGTCATCACCACTCCCTTGATCCCAGACGCCCCCTCTGGCGTCTCACTGCGGGATCGGAGCCGATCGACGTTCCTCGACACGGTTCAGGAAAGAAATCACAAACCAGCCCCACTCCGTGCGGAGTGGGGCCGGTTGTGGCTCTGCGGTGGGCATTCGGCCCACCAGGTGAGTCAGCCAGGTGATCCAGCCGGGCGTCAGCCGCGGACGGCCGCGACCAGGTGGTCGACCACGTCGGCGACGGGGATGTCGGTGCGGTCGCCGGAGCGGCGGTCCTTGACCTCGATGGTGCCGTCGGCCAGACCCTTGCCGACGACGGCGATCGTCGGGACGCCGATCAGCTCGGCGTCCTTGAACTTCACGCCCGGGGACACCTTCTCGCGGTCGTCGTAGATGACCGACAGGCCGCGCGCCTCGAGCCCGGCGGCGATCTCGGCCGCCTTCTCGAAGACGACGGAATCCTTGCCAGTGGCAACAAGGTGGACGTCGGCCGGCGCGATCTCCCGCGGCCAGACCAGGCCGAGCTCGTCGTGGTTGCCCTCGGCGATCGCCGCCACCGCGCGGGTGACGCCGACGCCGTACGAGCCCATGGTGACCGTGACGAGCTTGCCGTTCTGGTCGAGAACCTTCAGGTCGAGCGCGTCGGCGTACTTGCGGCCGAGCTGGAAGATGTGGCCCATCTCGATGCCGCGCGCCGCCTCCAGCGCACCCGAACCGTCGGGCGCCTGGTCGCCGTCGCGCACCTCCGCGGCCTGGATCGTCCCGTCCGCGGTGAAGTCGCGCCCGTACACCAGGTTGACGACGTGGAAGCCGGACTTGTCCGCGCCCGTCACCCACGCCGAACCCTCGGCCACGCGCGGGTCGAGCAGGTAACGGATGCCGGACGAGTTCTCCTTGCCCAGCACGCCAGGCCCGATGTAACCCTTCGCCAGCGTCGGGTGCTTCTCGAAATCGGCCTCCTCGAAGGCCGCGACCTCGGCCGGCTCCATCTGGGCGCCGAGCCGCTTCTCGTCGATCGCCCGGTCGCCCGGCACGCCGATCGCCAGCGGCTCGCGCGTGCCATCGGGGTGCACGAGCATGACGAGCACGTTCTTCAACGTGTCCGCGGCGGTCCAGTCGCGGCCGTCGGTCCGCCCGTGCTTCGCGTTCAGCGCGTCGACGAGCGTGTCGATCGTCGGGGTGTCCGGCGTGTCCACGACCTCCGCGGCCGGCACGCCGGACGCGTCCACCGCGGCGGCCTGCGGCACGACGACCGCCTCGACGTTCGCGGCGTACCCACCCGGGGAGCGGACGAAGGTGTCCTCGCCGTTCTCCGCGATCGCGAGGAACTCCTCCGACCGCGAGCCGCCCATCGCGCCGGACATCGCCTGCACGATCACGTAGTCGAACCCGAGCCGGTCGAAGATCTTGATGTACGCCCCGCGGTGCTTCTCGTACGACGCGGCGAGGCCGTCGTCGTCGACGTCGAAGGAGTACGAGTCCTTCATCACGAACTCGCGCCCGCGCAGCACACCCGCCCGCGGCCGCGCCTCGTCGCGGTACTTGTTCTGGATCTGGTAGATCGACAGCGGAAGGTCCTTGTACGACGAGTACAGATCCTTCACGACCAGCGTGAACATCTCCTCGTGCGTCGGACCGAGCAGCATGTCGGCGCCCTTGCGGTCCTTCAGGCGGAAGATGTTCGGCCCGTACTCCGTCCAGCGGCCGGTGGCCTCGTACGGCTCGCGGGGCAGCAGCGCCGGGAACACCAGCTCCTGCGCGCCGATCGCGTCCATCTCCTCGCGGACGATCCGCTCGACGTTGCGCAGCACGCGCAGACCCAGCGGCAGCCAGGTGTAGATGCCGGGCGCGGCCCGCCGGATGTACCCGGCGCGGACGAGCAGCTTGTGGCTCGGGACCTCCGCGTCCGCCGGGTCCTCGCGAAGCGTGCGGAGGAACAGCGACGACATACGCAAAATCACGGGAGTCTCCAAGCGTGCAAAAGTAGAAATCGGGACGTCACAGAGAATATCCGCCCGGCGGACATGCTCTCACCACGTTATCCACAGGCCCACACCGGACTCATCCGGACCGGCCCTCACGCGCGGCTTTCAGCGCCCAGCGGATCAGCGGGGCCTGCAGCGGCAGGCGTGCGTACGCGATCGCCCGCGCCGTCCGGGACCCCTTCTTCTGCACGTCGGCGGCCATCTGGACGTTCGCCGGGAAAACCGCGACGAGCAGGGCGGCGCTCGCCAGACCTGCCGATCGCCGCGTGCGCGGGTGCAGCAGACCGGCCGCACAAGCCAGCTCAGCCACTCCTGAGGCGTAAACGAGTTCCCTCTTCCGCGGGAGGGCCCGTGGCACGATCTGCTCGAACGGTTCCGGTTTCAGGAAATGCAGCGATCCGAGCACGCCGAACAGAACGGCCAGGCCGGTGGTGGTCTTGCTCCGCGACATGCGCGGGAGCTTACCCGACGGTAATCACGGCAGTTTCACGTACGGCGCCGCCGCGGCCCGCGCGGCATAAACCAACGCTGGTTTCAGCAACGGCCAGAACGTCGAGGAAACACACGAGTACGCCGGCAGGAATCCGGCGCACCACCCGGTTCGCGGCCCGATCTCGAAGGTGTACGAGGGCACGCCGCGCGTCCCGTACAGCCAGTCGGTGGTCGAACCCGGCGTGAAGTACCCGATCCCGCCGTCCCCGGTCGAGACCGGATAGCCCGTGACCGCGCCCATCTTGTTGCCCAGGGCCACCAATGCGTCCCGGTCCGGCGCGGCCGTGTCGGTGTATCCCCACGGGGCCAGGATGTCATTGCCGTAGCTGTGCAGGGTCAGGAAGACGCCGGTCGTACTCGCGGCGGCCGGCTCGTCCACAGCGCCCTTGGTGTCGGGAAAGATCTTCTCCAGCAGGCCCTGGATCGCAACCGTCTCCGGCTCGGACGCCGCCTTCGCACCCGGATACGTCTCGGCGCAGGGACCACCCTGGTCCGCGTCCCAGTGGAACGACGAGTTCCGGTTCAGATCGACTCCGGGGTACGACGCCGCGCATGCTCCCGCGCTGTCGTCGACGTTCTTCCGTTGCAGCAGCGGCCGCGCCGGGTTCGACGCGACCACGTCGACTCCGTCCGGGTTCGCGATCGGCACCACCCACAGTTCGCGGGTGTCGAGCAGCGCGGTGATCTCGGGGTCGACGCCGTACGACGAGACGAGCAGGTCGATCCACTTGTAGGCGATCTCGCCGGTCGCGAGTTCGCGCGCGTGGATCTGCGCGTGCAGGACGAACTTCGGCTTCTTCCCGGTGCTGTTCAACACGCAGTCGCCGGCCGCGAGTTTCGTGATGCACAGGGCCTGGATGTCGTGGCCGCCCTGGTCGTTCGCCTTCTTCCACGAGTCGCCGATGTCGTACAGCTTCACGAGGTCCGGGTGCGCCGCGGCGACGGCCGCATCGTGCTGCTCGTGTCCGACGGTCGTGTGATACCCGCCGTAGTACGTCACTGCCGCCGACGAGTACGCGGTCGACGAGATCAGGACGAGAGCGGAACTGCACAGAAGAACTGCGAGGCTTCGCACGCTGACCAGCCAACCCGACGGCCGGTCGGGGGGCATCACAGAGAGTGCGCAGTATCAGACCAGTATCAGAACAGAATGGTCGCGAACGTCTCGATCGTCCGGAACCCGACCCGCTCGTACGCCGCTCGCGCCGGCAGGTTGAAGGCATTCACGTACAGCGTCACCACCGGCGCGATCTGCCGGGCCAGCTCGACCACAGCCGCCATCCCCGGCGCCGCCAGCCCGCGACCGCGGTACTCCGGATCCACCCACACGCCCTGGATCTGGCACACGCCCGACCCGACCGACCCGACCTCGGCCTTGAACACGACCCGCCCGTCCTCGATCCGCGCGAACGCACGCCCGACGCGGATCAGCTCGGCCACCCGGGACCGGTAGAAGGTCCCGTCCGGCCCGGTCTGCGGCGGCACACCGACCTCCTCGGTGTACATCGCCACGCACGCCGGATACAGCACCGGCAGCTCGACCGGCTCGACCGCGCGGACCAGCGGATCCGGCGCGATCCGCGGCGAGCCTTCGATCACCATGAACGGCTGGTCGTCGCGCACCTCGCGGGCCGGTCCCCAGTGCGGCTCGAGGATGTTCCACAGCTGATCGACCGCGCGGGCCTGCCCGAGGATCTGGAAACAGTTCCGCCCCCGCCGCAACGCGTACGCCGCGAACGCCCGCAGCGCCGCATCGTCCGCGCCGACCGGCACCATGTTTCCGCCGGCGTGGCACAACGCCTCGAGCGCACCCTTGTCGACGTACCCCCAGACCTCCGCGCCGCGCCGGGGGTCGAGTCCGGACGCCTGCACGAGGCTGTCGACGAACACGTTCACAACCGGATCGCGGGCGATGACCGCACGCGCCGCCGCGAGGTCACGAGGACCGAGAACCCGTACGCCCACGCGCAGAACCTAGCGGATGAACGCTGCGCCCGTATGCAACGGGGCCGGGTCAAGAAACCTCGGCCTCATGCACCCCGCCGTGTCCGCCCTCCTGTCCGGCGGCGATCCGGCGCAACGGTGAGGTCCACGCGATCACGACACCGACGAACCCGCACAGTCCCATCAGCACCATCCCGGTCCGCGGTCCGAACGCGTTGCCGAGCACTCCGCCGACCAGCGAGCCCAGCGTCCACCCGACACCCCAGGACAGCATCCGGCCCGCTGTGTTGACCCGGCCGAGCAGCTTCTCCGGAGTCACCTGCTGCCGGTACGACACCGCGTTGACGACCACCAGCACGTACGCCGAACCCCAGACGAGCAGCGCGAGCGCGGCGACGACCCAATGCGGCGACAGCGGTGACAGCACGCCCAGGAGCGCCGAGACCGGCAGCGCGTACAGCGTGATCGCCGCGGGCGGCATCCGCTTCAGCAAGCGCGGCAGGCTGAGCGCGGCGATCATTCCGCCGATCCCCCATGTCCCCCAGACCAGTCCGAACCGGAGTCCCGACGTACCGACGTGCAGCACGCGGTCGCACCAGACCACGATCAGCGCCATGAAGCCACCGCCGGTGAACGACTGCACACTGCCGACGATCGTCATCGTCCGTACGCCGGCGTGCCGGACGAGGTAGCGCAGGCCGTCACCGATGTCGGCCAGAACCACCCGCGGCCGCAGCGGCGGCTGACCCTCGCGGGACTCGGACATCGCCCGCACGATCCCGCGAACAGCGAACGCGGACGCAGCGAAGCTCAGCGCATCCAGCGTGAGCAGACTGGCCGGATCGAGTACGGCGAGGGTCAGACCGGTCAGCGGCGGGACGAACAGCTCGATCAAGCTCGACGCCGTCCAGACTGCTGAATTGGCCCGCGCAACGCGTGCTCGGCCGACCAGGACCGGCAGTGCGCCGAAGTTCGCACCGTCGAAGAACGTGTAGACGGACTGCACGGTGAACGCGACCACGAGTACCTGCGCGATCGACAGCACGCCGAGCAGATGCGCAACCGGCACCGAGCCGACGAGTGCGGCATTGACGCAGTCCGCGGTGATCATCACGCGCCGACGGTTCCAACGGTCCGCGAGCGCACCTGCGAACAGTCCGGTCAACAGGTACGGCGCCGATTCCAGCGCTGTCACCAGTGCGGTCAGGACGGTCGAACCGCTCAACCGGTAGACGAGCACCGGCAGCGCGATCGCCGTGACCATCGACCCGGTGATCGACAGCGCACGGGCCAGCCAGTATCGCCGGAAGTCCGGGTCGTCGCGCAGCCGCGGGGGCATCACTGTCGTCATGGGCGGCATCCTGCAAGTTCAGGTGCGGTCGAGGTCAATGGCCATCCACATCAATTCGTCGCCGAGATCGCGGCGCGGGGTCCGTTTCGCCTCGGTGAAGCCCTGCGCGCGGTAGAAGCCGATCGCCTGCTCGTTCGCGACCAGGACGTCGAGCAGGAGCTCCGGCGTACCGTCCGGCAGAGCTGCGATCGCGGCGTCGAGGAGCGCCTTGCCGATGCCCTTGCCTTGGTGACCGGGCAGGACGTACAGCTTCCACATCACCCAGGAGTCGTCCTCCTGCCCGAGTCCGGCCATGCCTAGCAGCGCGTCGCCGTCCGCCGCGACCAGGGTGATGCCTTTGCGTATGCCGCGTTCGACGGCCTCTGGGGACCACCACTGGGCCAGTCCGTCGGTGATGAACTCCTCCGGCACCAGTCCGCCGTACGCCACCGGCCAAGTCGTCAGACCGATCTGCCGGATGGCGTCGACGTCGCTGAGCTCGGCCCGGCGTACGGCGATCATCCGTGCACCACTACGAGCTGGCCTTCCGGGTCGACGATCTCGAGCCCGTTGTCGGTCCGGGTCACCTCATACGTGTCGAGGCGGCCGAGGACGTCGTCGAGGTCTTCGGTAGTGCTCAGGTCCAGCCTTACGGCGAACTTGCCGTCCGCCGGGCCGAACCGGACTGGTAATTCCATGCCGACGCCTTCGAAGAAGCGACGCCAGGCCGGCTCTTCGGCACCCGTCAGGTACGGCGTGACCGACCACCGCTCGTCCGGGCGCGCGTCGTGGACCTTGTAGCCGTACAGGTCCTCTGCATGCTCGTCGACCCAGATGACGACCTCGTCGGGTCCGGTCACCGACAGCACCCGTCCGTACGCCTCGTCGAAGACGGTCGCGTCGACGAACCCCACCTGCTCCAGCCGGTCCCTCAGCTCGTCGATCTTGTCCGCCTCGAACGAGAGAGTCGTCTGCCCCGGCTGCCCGCCGGTACTACTGCTGGCCGCGTCGTGCAGCGCGACCATCCCGCGACCGGTCAGCATGTCGACCCAGCCACCACGCTCGGACTCGATCCGCGACCGCAGCCCCAGCGCCTCGAGGAAAGCTCGCATCGCGCCCACGTCCGCCGTGAACCGCAGCGGCCTGATCACTGTGTTGTTCACGTCGTTCATCCCCGCGCCTCCCCATGCTTGTCCAGGTACTCCGCCAGCGCCTGCTCGACCAGCGCCGAGAGACTCGCACCCTCGTCGATCGCCTTGTGCTTCACCCGCCGCACCAACCCAGGCGGCAGATACACGTTGAACTGCACCTTCTTGCCACCGTCATCCACCATGGCTATATTGCTAGCATCCTAGACAACTAACCGTCAATCCCGAACCGCAGGGCGTACGCGAGCACCGTGTGGACCGGCACCAGTGGCTGGCGGATCGCGTTTCACCGGCAGGCGGCGCTGAACGGCGCCCCGTCTGCCGGTGGGATGCGTTCTACATGATCGAGTACATCTAGACCGCGGTCAGGAGGGCGTCGTCGAGGTCTTTCTGCAGACGGGCCTTCGGGCGGGCTCCGACGACGGACCAGATCATTTCGCCCTGGTGGAAGAGGATCAGGGTCGGTAGAGCCATGACGCGGTAGCGGGCGGAGATGGCCGGGTTCTCGTCGGAGTTCAGCTTTACGACGGTCATTTGCTCGCTGCGGTCGGCGGCGATCTGGGCCAGGACCGGGGCGATCTGATGGCAGGGCGGGCACCACTCGGCCCAGAAGTCCACCAGCACGGGCTTGTCGGACCGCAGGACCAGCTCGTCGAAGCTCGCCTCGTCGACGGTGCGCAGTTCACTCATAGTTGCTTCATCCTCCAGCTCTCGGCATCGGTCAGGAGGTCGGTCAGCCGGCCACGCAGGTCCGTCAGCTCGGCAATCCGCCGGTCCACGTCCGCGATCCGGGTCCGGTACGCCGTCAGCGAGGCCGGGCAGACGTCGGCGCGCTCATTGCCGGCCCGCAGGCACTCGATGAACGGGTACGTCTGCTCGGCGGTCAACCCGAGGCTCAGCAATGCCTTCACCTCGCGCACCACGACCACATCGTCCGCTTCGTACGCGCGATACCCGTTCGCCTCACGTCGCGGCTTGAGCAGCCCCTGCGCCTCGTAGTACCGCACCGCCTTCACCGTCACACCGGCCTCGGCCGCCAGATCACTGATCCGCATCCCGCCTCCTTCACCCCGACGCTAAACCTTGCCCCCAGGGTCAAGGTCAAGCCAGGATAATCCGGATCGCCTCAGTGACCGCGGAACGCCTCCTCCAGCCACCAGGACGGCTGGTCCGCCACGACCTTCGCGTCCACGAGGAACGGCGCCGACCGTGGTCCGTTCAGCCAGTCCTTGACCACCGCCAGGTCCTCGACGGTCCGTACGGTCGCAGCCTCGAAGCCGTAGCCCCGCCCGATCGCTGCGATGTCGGTCGGCGGGAACGTCACGGTCTCCAGCGGGTGCCCGTCGGGACCGAAGTGGTGCACCTCGGCGCCGTACGCATCGTCGTTGTACACAACCACCAGCATCGGCAGACCGAGTCGTCTGACGGTGTCCAGCTCCGCAGCGCTCATCAGTGCGCCGCCATCCCCCAGCGCGGCCACCGGCAGCCGATCCGGCTGCGCCAACGCGGCGCCGATCGCGGTCGCAAGCCCCAGCCCGATCGACTGGAACGCCTGGGTGAAGCAGAGGCCGTTCTCGTCCGGCACCGAGAGGTATGCGCTCGGGTAGCCCATGAAGTTGCCGGAGTCGACGGCGACCACCCGTTCGGTCGGCAGGAGGTCGTCGAGCACGATGCTCAGCGTTCGGGGATCGATCCGCTCCGCCGTACTCGTGTCGTCGTACGCGACGTCTCGCCAGCGTACGCTGCCAAGCTCAACGTTCCGATAACCCACGCGCTGCTCGCCGAACGCCTCGAGCACAAGTCTCGCGGTGAGCCCGACATCGCCGGTGACACCCAGCTGGATCTCGCGATGCGCGCCAAGGGCCGACGCGTCGTCGTCGACCTGCACCACGGTCGCGTCCGGTGCGATCAGCTGACCGTGGCGCATCGTCCACATGTTCAGCGCGCATCCCCAACCCACGATGAGGTCGGCGGCGCGGATCAATTCCGCAGTACGCGGTGAGGCGAAGCCGCCCGAGATCCCGAGCGACCAGGGGTTGCCGTGGAACAGGCCGTGCGCGACGGCTGAGGTCGCCAGGAGTGCTCCGGATCGATCCGCTAGTGCTTCGAGGACGTCGCGATGGACGCGAGCTCCACGGCCCGCAACGAACACCGGTCGCTCCGCACGCTGCAGCAGCTCAAGGAGAGCCTCGGTGGCGTCCGGCACCACCGCCTCCGGCGATGGCAGCTCCGCCGGCTGCCGCGCGGCCGTGGGTACCTCCAATGCCTGCACCGGAAGCGGCACGTTCAGCAGTACCGTCCTGCGTTCGCGCACGGCAGTCGCCACCGCGTCTCGCGCCTCGGCAACCGCGGTCTCCGCCGAGGTGATCCGCACGGGCACCGCGCCCACCGCGCGAGCCAGCGCCTCTTGGTCGACGTAGAAGTTCGACCGCGGCTCGAGGACCTCCGCCGCGACGACGACCATCGGCGTACGGCTCTTGGCCGCCTCGGCGATACCGGTCATCGCATTCGTCAGACCGCAGCCCTGATGGACCGTGAGCGCGGCGACCGTCCCGCTCATCCGCGCGTACGCGTCGGCCATCGTCGCAGCGCCGCCCTCATGCCGCGCGGCGACGAAGCGCGCGCCGGCGGCCACCATCGCATTCGTCAGGTGGAAGTTGCCCGACCCGACCACGCCGAACACCTGGCGGACGCCCGCGGCCACGAGCGCCCGACCGACGGCGTCCGCGACGATCATCCGCGTTCGACCAGCGCGAGCACTCGTGCGGGAGCGCCGGAGCCGCCGACGATCGGCAGCGGTCCGGCGATGATGACTGCGCCGGTCGGCGGGAGCTGCGCAAGGTTCTGCAGCTGCGTCAGGCCGTACTTGTCGCTGCCCATCAGGTAGGAGTGGCATGGGAACGGCGGGTCGAACGAGTGCGCCTTCCCGGCATCGGTCCCGACAGTCTCGACCCCCATGCCGAGTACGGGCGACTCCTGCGCGACCCACCGCGCGCACTCCGGCGAGAGGCCTGGCGTGTGCGGGCCGTTCTCGTCGGCGTTGATGAAGGCCTCCTGCGAGTGCGACCGCGCGTCCCAGCCCGTGCGCACGAACAGCCAGCCGCCCGTGGGCAGCGGAACGTTCTCCGCCTCCCAGGCCTTCAGGTGGTCGACCTCGACGAGGAAGTCGGGGTTCTTCTCGACCTCGGCGGTGAAGTCGAGGACGACGGCCGGCGCGATCAGGCGGTTGGCGGGGACCGAGGCGATGTCGGCGAGGTCCTTGCCGGTGACCCAGTGGTTCGGCGCGTCGAAGTGGGTGCCGGTGTGCTCGCCGCTGGTGAAGTTGTTCCAGTACCAGGCCGGCCCGCGGTCGTCGTACCTGCTGATCTCTTCGAGCGCGAACTGCGCCGTCTGCCCGAACTCCGGCGGCAGCTGGATCACCGGCGTGGACGCGGACAGCGGCGACGTCAGATCCACCACCTCGACCGAACCGTCGGCGAGTGCCGCGACGAGTGCCGACAGGAGCGACGAACCGGCCATGCGGACCTCCAGCGAGTGGCGTACTTGACCCAAGGCCAAGTCAGCATAGACCGCATGCTGCTTGCCACCTTCCGCTCACCGGACCTCCCGCCCGGCGGACGGTTGATCGAGCGCACCGCGGTCCGCGGGGTGCTGTTCCGCGGGCCCGAGTTGCTGCTGCTGGCGTCGCGCCACGGCGATTACAAGTTCCCGGGCGGCGGTGTCGAGGCCGGTGAGTCGTACGAGGTGGCGCTACGCCGCGAGTTCCTCGAGGAGTGCGGGTACGACGCGGTTGCGGTCGGAGCCAAGTTGGCGACGACCCGCGAGGAGGTGCCGGCGATCGACGCGGAGTACGACGTGTTTGGGATGACGTCCTACTACTTCGCCTGCTCGGGCGGGACGCTGATGGGTGAGCAGCAGTTGGAGGGGTACGAGGCGGAGCTGGAGCTCACACCGCAGTGGGTGACCGTCGCCGCGGCGTTGACGGCCAACCGACGGGTGCTGGAGAGCGGCGTCGGCGTGATGCGCTGGCTGGTGCGGGAGATCGCCGTACTGGAGTGGCTCAGCGAACGTACTCGCTGACCCACTCCCCCAGGGCCTTTGCGCTCGCATCCACGAGAGCCGGCCAGTCGAGCGCCGCCTCGTCCGCCGAGTCCGAGACGTGCTTCACGACCCGCACAGGTACGCCGTACTCGCGGCACGCGTACACCACGCCGTACGCCTCCATATCCACCAGATGCGCCCGCTCGGCCAGCCGCTGACGCACCACCGGATCGGTCACGAACACGTCCCCCGACGCCAGCACTGTCCCGTCGCCACCATCGATACGCAGCTCGTCCTGCGGATCGAGTCCAATAGCCCGAACCGCCGCCGCGTTCACATCGTGATTGATCACCAGACTCGGCAAGTAGAGCCCAGCCATCCCATCCCGCAGCGCACCGGTCGTCCCAACATTCAGCACCACGAGATCCGAGGTATCCCGCTCCCCCAACGCCCGCCCAACAGCCACCGCTGCCGCCGTCTTCCCCACCCCGGTAACCACCACCGGAATCCCGTCCGGCACATACCGAGCCTCCCCAGCAACAGCACTAACCACCAGGTAGTCGGTCACCGTCAGAGCGTCCCCTTCGGCATCACCCATTCCACTGGCTGCCCAGTGACCTTCGCGATCCGGTCATAGTCGTCGTCGTAGTGCAGAACCGTCAACCCTGCCAATTCAGCGGTTGCGGCGATGATGAGGTCAGGCAGCCGAAACTGCCGATGCTGACTCTTCTTTGCCAGCGACCGATGGACGCTCAGGGCCCGGTCCATGGCCTCGGTGCTCACGTCCGCCCATCGCTGCCCCTGGAGATCGGCCCACAGCCGTTCGTAGGTCTTCGGGTCGGGAGCATTGTTGAGGCACTCGAGCAGGGTCATCTGACAGAAGGCCAGCCGGCCTTCGACCAGCAAGCTGTCGAACCGGTGCTTGACATTGATGTCGCGGCCGCGCAGCACGAAAACAGAAGTGTCCGCCAGGTAGGCGGCTCCAGCCATCACGCGCTGCGCTCATCCCGCGCGTCGATCTCCAGGCGGCTGAAATCACGTCCGCCGCCGTACCGCCAAGCCGCGTCCGAGCCGCTCACGTCCAGGTCGACCTCGTCGAGCGTCGCGATGAGGTCCTTGGCACGTTTCCGCCGGGCCAGCTCATGCAGCGCGGCATTGATTGTCTCGACCTTGCTGTCGGTACCAAGCTCCGCGCGGGCAGCTTCGAGCCACTCGTCGTTCACGTCAACCGAGATGCGCGTCATGGCACAAATCATACACCAATGTATCGTGCGCATTGGTGCACGATTCCTCGGTACTCAGGCACCAACTCTGGAGCAAAGCTGGTGCAGATCAGCTGACGGTGACGGTGGGTTCGCCTGCGTCTCCGGTGGGTTCCATGGATTCGGCGATGCGCATGGCCTCTTCGATCAGGGTTTCGACGATCGCGGACTCCGGGACGGTCTTGATGACCTCGCCCTTGACGAAGATTTGGCCCTTGCCGTTGCCGGAGGCGACGCCGAGGTCGGCTTCGCGGGCCTCGCCGGGGCCGTTCACGACGCAGCCCATGACGGCGACGCGGAGCGGGACCTCCATGCCCTCGAGGCCGGCGGTGACCTGCTCGGCGAGGGTGTAGACGTCCACCTGGGCGCGGCCGCAGGACGGGCAGGAGACGATCTCGAGCTTGCGCTCGCGCAGGTTCAGCGACTGCAGGATCTGCAGGCCGACCTTGACCTCCTCGACCGGCGGCGCGGACAGCGACACCCGGATCGTGTCCCCGATGCCCTTCGACAGCAGCGCGCCGAACGCGACCGACGACTTGATCGTGCCCTGGAACGCCGGCCCGGCCTCGGTCACGCCGAGGTGCAGCGGCCAGTCACCCCGCTCGGCGAGCATCTCGTACGCCTGCACCATCACGACCGGGTCGTTGTGCTTGACCGAGATCTTGAAGTCGTGGAAGTCGTGCTCCTCGAACAGCGACGCCTCCCACACGGCCGACTCGACCAGCGCCTCCGGCGTCGCCTTGCCGTACTTCTCCAGCAGCCGCTTGTCCAGCGAACCCGCGTTCACGCCGATGCGCAGCGACGTGCCGTGGTCCTTCGCCGCCTGCGCGATCTCCTTGACCTGGTCGTCGAACTTGCGGATGTTGCCCGGGTTGACCCGGACCGCGGCGCAGCCGGCCTCGATCGCGGCGAAGACGTAGCCCGGCTGGAAGTGGATGTCGGCGATCACCGGGATCTGCGAGTGCTGCGCGATCTCCGCCAGCGCGTCGGCGTCCTCCTGCCGCGGGCAGGCGACCCGGACGATGTCGCAGCCCGCCGCGGTCAGCTCGGCGATCTGCTGCAGCGTCTTGTTGACGTCGTTGGTCGGCGTCGTCGTCATCGACTGCACCGAGACCGGCGCGTCGCCGCCGACCAGCACGCTGCCGACCTTGATCTGACGGGTCTTGCGGCGCGGTGCGAGGGTCGGTGGCGGCAGCGCGGGCATGCCCAGGTTGATGCTCATGAGTCCTTAACCGTTGGGTGAGGGTCAGCCGTTGAAGAGTTTGATGGGGTTCACGATGTCGGCGATGACGAGCAGCACGCCCATCACCACGATCGCACTGGCCGCGACGTAGGCGATCGGCAGCAGTTTGGCCACGTCGACGTACCCGGGGTCGGGCCGGTGGAACAGCTTGGCGAGGCCGCGCCGGATGCCTTCCCAGATCGCGCCGATCATGTGGCCGCCGTCCAGCGGCAGCAGCGGGATGAAGTTGAACAGGGCAAGGAACAGGTTCAGCGAGGCGAGCAGCAGGATCCCGGTGGCGACCTTCTGGCCGACGCCCAGATCGCTCGACGCGACCTCACCGGCCACCCGGCTCGCGCCGACGACGCTCATCGGGCTGTCCTGGTCGCGCTGGCCGCCGACGATCGACTTCGCCACCCCGACCAGCTTCTCCGGGAAGCGTCCGAGCGCCTGCACGGTGCTGACGGTCAGCTTGCCCATCTGGTCGACCACGAAGCCGAAGCTCTGCTGCTCCACCTTCTCCGTCGGCGAGATGCCGAGGAAGCCGACCGAGACGAGCTTGTCCGAGGTGGCGCTCTCCTGCACCTGGTTCACGATCGTGCTGGTCTGCAGCGTCTTCTGCGCACCGTTGCGCTCGACAACGATCGTGGCCGGCTTGTCGGTGTTCGCCCGGATCAGCGGCGTGAGCTGGTCCCAGCTGCTGATCTGCGTGCCGTTGAAGGAGACGATCTTGTCGCCGACCTGGAATCCGGCGTCCTTGGCCGGGGAGACCTTGTCGGCGTCGGTGCACTGCCGGTTGGCCGAGGCCTGGTCGGCCGGGATCACGCAGTCGGTGACGGTGGAGACCGTGGTCTGCGCGATCGGCGTCCCGTAGAGCATGTACAGCCCGCCGAACAGCACGAACGCGATCACCACGTTCACCAGCGGACCGGACGCCATCACGATCAGCTTCTTCCACCACACCTTCTGGTAGAAGAGCCGGCCGTCGTCCTCGGGCGCGATCGTCTCGTACTCCGCCGAGCGCGCGTTCTCGACCATCGACTGGATCGGGCCGGTGTTGGCCTTGCGGACCTTCGTCGGGTCCTGCCCCTTGCCCGGCGGCAGCATCCCGATGATCCGGACGAACCCACCGGCCGGGATCGCCTTGATGCCGTACTCCGTCTCGCCGCGCTTGGTCGACCAGAGGGTCCGGCCGAAGCCCACGAAGAACTGCGTGACCTTCATCCCGAACGCCTTGGCCGGGAGCATGTGGCCCATCTCGTGCAGCGCGACGGAGATGAGGACCCCGAGGACGAACAGCACGATGCCGACGGTGGTGAGAAGCACGGTCATGCCCTTTAGTTCTCCTGGCTACTGTCGGTGCGGCGGTCTGTACGGCTGGTAGTGATCTCCCGGGCTCGCTGCCGGGCCCACGCGTCCGCGGCGAGCACGTCGTCGACGGACAGTTCCACATACGAGGGTACGTCGTGTTCGGTCACCACCCGGGCGACCGTGTCGACGATCCCCGTAAACGGCAGCCGGCCGGCCCGGAACGCCTCCACGCAGACTTCGTTCGCCGCGTTGAACACCGCAGGCGCCGTACCGCCCCGGGCGCCCGCCTCCCGGGCCAGGCTGACCGACGGGAACTCGGCGTCGTCGACCGGCTGGAACGTCCACGTGCTCGCCTCGGCGAAGTTCCACGGCGGCGAAACGTCCGCTATCCGGTCGGGCCAGCCGAGGGCGAGCGCGATCGGCACCGACATCGTCGGTACGCCGACCTGCGCGATGGTCGCGCCGTCGACGAACTCGACCATCGAATGGATCGCCTGCTGCCGGTGGATCACGACGTCGATCCGGTCCATCGGGATGCCGAAGAGCAGGTGCGCCTCGATCAGCTCCAGACCCTTGTTGACCAGCGTGGCGGAGTTGATCGTGACGACCGGCCCCATCGCGAAGTTGGGGTGGTCGAGGGCCTGCTCGACCGTGACATCGGCCAGCTCGCTCCGCGGACGGCCGAGGAACGGGCCCCCACTCGCGGTCAGCAGCAGCTTGCGGACCTCGTCCGGCGAGCCGCCCCGCAGGCACTGGGCGATGGCACTGTGCTCGGAGTCGACCGGGACGATCTGGCCCGGCTTGGCCAGCCGCGTGACGATCGGCCCGCCGATCACCAGCGACTCCTTGTTGGCCAGCGCCAGCGTGTTCCCGGCGTCCAGCGCGGCCAGCGTGGCGTGCAGCCCGACCGAGCCGTTGATGCCGTTGAGAACCACGTCACACGGCATCGCCGCGAGCTCGCTGGAGGCATCCGGCCCGGTGATGATCTTCGGGATCCGGAACTCGCCCTGCGCGTACCCCTTCCGCTGCGCCTCGGCGTAGAACGCCAACTGCAGGTCCTGCGCGACCGTGGCCTTCGCGACCGCGACGACCTCGACGCCGAACTCGAGCGCCTGCTCCGCCAGCAACGCGACGTTGTCGCCGCCGGCGGACAGCGCAAGCACGTGGAAACGGTCCGGGTTCCGCCCGATGAGGTCCAGCGCCGTGGTACCGATCGAGCCGGTCGAACCGAGGATGACGACGCTGCGTGGATTCACGCCGCCATTGTTCCAGGTGCGGTCACCCCAGGTACAAGCGGAAGGCCAGCGCGCCGAGCCGGATCTCGTCGCCGTTGCCGACCATCGCGGTCTCGATCCGTACGCCGTTCACCTGCGTCCCGTTGGTGGAGCCGAGATCGCGCAGTTCGTAGCTGGTCGCGTCGATCCGCAGCAGCTCCGCGTGGTGCCGGCTGATCTCCTGCCGGTCGAGGATCACGTCGCTGTCCGGCGCCCGGCCGATCCGGACCAGGTCGAGCACCGGTAAGACCTCACCGTCCGGTCCGACGAGCACCGGTTGCGGGCCGGTCTCCAGTGCTGTGGCGATCTCGCCGACGCCGGCGGTGCGGATCGAGAGCGAGACGATCAGGTCGTCCCCTTTGTCCACATGCAGGTTGTGCTGGGCGCCGTACCCCTGCAGGAGCTCGCCGTGCTCGTCGATGACGACCGCGGAGACGTGGTAGTAGCCCGGTGGCAGTTGTGCGTACGCCGCTGCGCCGAGCGACGTGGTGAGCACCACAGCGTCGTACTCGCGGTGGCTGACGTCGGTGATGGTGATGAGGACCGGGTTGTTGGCGGTGAGGTGCGCTTCGGCGCCTGTGTCGCCCGGTGTGAACTCCACGGTCAGCAGAGGCGCGGGACGCAGCTCGTCCAGCCCGACCAGCCGGTCGACAGCGGGCACAGTGCCGGTGGGAATGGCGAGCGGCACGTACTGGCCGTGCGACCGGACCAGGAGGTCGAGCTGTGGCCTCGACACTCCGTTGCGGCGGGCCAGCAGGTACGCGTTCACCATGCCCTTGCCGAAGATGAAGGCCACGTCCCCCACCACGGCGCGCACGAATCCACTGATCGGCTCCATCTGCACCCCCAGTGCATCAGTATCCCGGAATCACGACTCCGGTACGGCGGTGGCCGGTGTGCCGCGTACCGTGGCCCGGTGACGATGCCGACCTCCGTGCTGATGATCGAGAACGACGAGGGCAGCGGTCCGGGCAAGCTGCTCGGCTGGCTCGACGACCGTGGAATCACTCCCGTCGTCGTCCGGGCGTGGGACGGGGAGCCGGTGCCCACGAGCGTGGCCGGCCATGCGGGCCTGATCATGCTCGGCGGCGGGATGCTGCCCGACGAGGACGAGCGGTCGCCGTGGCTGCCGGCGGAGCGCTCGCTGCTGCGTGACGCGCACGACCGGGTGCCGGTGCTCGGGATCTGCCTGGGCGGGCAGTTGCTGGCGCACACGTTCGGCGGCGAGGTGAAGGGGAAGTACGGGCTGCCCGAGAAGGGTGTGACGTCGCTGACAGTCCTGCCTGCCGCCGCGGACGATCCGCTGGTCGGCGGTCTGCCGTCGTCGGTGTGGGCGGTCGAGAGTCACCAGGACCAGATCACGCAACTGCCCGAGGACGCCGTACTGCTGATGTCGAGCGAGCGCTGCCCGAACCAGATGCTGCGCCTGGGTGAACGGAGCTGGGGCGTGCAGTTCCACCCCGAGGTCACGGCTGACCGGGTACGCCGGTGGGACCCGGAGCGGCTGCGGTCGATGGGGTTCGATCCGGATGCCCTGGTCGCGGACGCCGAGCGGTACGCCTCCGAGCTCGAGAAGACGTGGTCCGAGGTCGTCGGGAGATTTTTGTCGTTCTGCTCGGACCGGTAGCGGCGCTACCTTTGGTCGCATGAGTCTGGAGCAGCCGCCGCCCGGTCACCGGGCATCCGACAACGACCGCGAACGTGCCGCCGCCGTGGTCCAGGAAGCACACACCGACGGCCGGCTGGACTTCGAGGAACTGGACGAGCGGCTGACCCAGGTCTACTCGGCCAAGACCCAGCTCGAGCTGCGCAACGCGACCGCCGATCTGCTGCCGGTCGCACACGGCAGTTCGCAGGAGCTCACCCTCCGGGCGAGGCACAGCCAGCAGAAGCGCGAGGGCGCCTGGGTCGTGCCCGAGCGGCTGACGGCGATCGCGGAACACTCGTCGGTCAAACTCGACTTCACCGACGCGGTGGTCCACTGGGCCGACATCCACGTCGACGCGCACGCCATCCACAGCTCGGTCGTGATGGTCATCCCCGAAGGCTGGAGCGTCGACATCGACCAGGTCGACGTCCACCACAGCAGCGCGAAGAACAAAGCCGTGGCACCCCGCCCCGGCGGGGTCCGCCTCCACGTGACCGGCAAGGCCAAACACGCCAGCGTCATCGTCCGCCACCCCCGCAAACGCCACTGGTGGTGGCCCTGGTACCGCAAGTGATGGATTAGCGTTCGGGTATGACCGTGTCCTTGGATCTCGTCGATGTTGACTCTTTGCTTACTGGGGAAGAGGTTGATGTTCGGGCGGCCGCTCGGCGGTTTGCGGATGAGCGGTTACGGCCGGCGTTGCCGGAGTGGTTCGAGACGGCTTCGATTCCGGCGCGGGAGTTGGCCAAGGAGCTGGGGGCGCTCGGGTTCCTGGGGATGCACCTGACGGGATACGGGTGCGCGGGGCTGGGGTCGGTGGCCTACGGGCTTGCCTGCTTGGAGATCGAGGCGGCGGACTCCGGGATGCGGTCGCTGGTCTCCGTGCAGGGATCGCTCGCGATGTACGCGATCTGGAAGTACGGCAGCGACGAGCAGAAGGACGAATGGCTCCCCCGGATGTCGGCCGGTGAGGCGATCGGCTGCTTCGGGCTGACCGAGCCCGACTTCGGCTCGAACCCGGCCGGCATGCGCACCAACGCCCGCCGCGACGGCGACGACTGGGTCCTGAACGGCTCGAAGATGTGGATCACCAACGGTTCGGTCGCCGACGTCGCGGTGGTCTGGGCCCGCACCGACGACGGTGTCCGCGGCTTCGTCGTACCGACGTCGACACCCGGCTTCTCGGCGCCGGAGATCAAGCAGAAGATGTCGCTGCGCGCGTCGGTCACCTCGGAGCTCGTGCTGACCGATGTGCGGCTGCCCGGCTCAGCTTTGTTGCCGGAGGCACGCGGTTTGTCCGGCCCGCTC
Organism: Kribbella sp. NPDC051586; assembly: GCF_044453965.1. NCBI lineage: Bacteria > Bacillati > Actinomycetota > Actinomycetes > Propionibacteriales > Kribbellaceae > Kribbella > Kribbella sp. NPDC051586. Next base: position 455,462 of record NZ_JBITDF010000002.1, read on the forward strand.
GGCTGCCTGAACGAGGCCCGCTTCGGCATCATCTTCGGCGCGATGGGCGCGGCCCGGGACTGCCTCGAGACGACGATCGCGTACGCCGGCGAGCGCATCGTGTTCGACAAGCCGCTCACGGCGTACCAGCTGACCCAGGCGAAGCTCGCCGACATGGCCGTCGAGCTGAACAAGGGCATCCTGCTCGCCGTCCACCTAGGCCGCCTGAAGGAGAAGGGCACGCTCCGGCCTGAGCAGGTGTCGGTGGGCAAGCTCAACAACGTCCGCGAGGCGATCGCGATCGCCCGCGAGTGCCGCACGATCCTCGCGGCGAACGGCATCAGCGGCGAGTACCCGATCATGCGGCACGCCAACAACCTCGAATCCGTCCTCACCTACGAGGGCACGTCCGAGGTGCACCAGCTCGTCATCGGCCAGGCGCTGACCGGGCAGTCCGCGTTCCGCTGAGTTCCGCTGAGTTCCGCCGACGCATACCGCCGCCCCTTTATGGGCACGGGGAGTGAGTTCAGTTACTCCGTGTTCGGAAAGGAGCAGGGTATGCGGATCGGGGCCGGGATCGCACTCGTCGTGATCGGCGCTGTCATCGCGTTCGCCGTACGGGACACGTCCGACACGTTCAACCTGACCGCCCTCGGGATCATCATCATGCTCGGCGGCGCCGCCGGGATCTGGCTGTCGTACCGCCTCGCCAACCAGCGGCGGCAGACCGACCGGCCCGTCATCGACCCGGAGGTCGAGCGTCAGTACCGCACCGCCCCGCCGGAGCGCGTCGCCGACGAGCCGATCGACGTCACGCCGACCCACCTCCGCAAGCCAAGCAGGTAGTCGATCTCTTCGGCGCGAGCCGGGTGCACCATGAGTTCATGGACACCAACCGTGAACTGCTCGAACGCCTGTGGTCGCCCGACAGCGAACTCGCGCTCTCGCCGGAGGCCGAGCACGAGACGCGCACGGAGGACTACGTCCTGGAGATGCCGCAGTCCGGCGAACGCATCATCGGGCGGGACCCCATGCGCGCGATGCAGCAGGAGTACCCGAATCCGCCGTCGATCCAGATCCTCCGCATCACCGGCTCCGGCGACAACTTCGTGGTCCTCGGGCGGTCGGACTACGGCGGCGACGTGTACTACGTGGCGAACGTCGTCGAGTTCCGCGACGGCCGGATCGCCCGCGAGACCCGGATCTACGGGGCTCCGTTCGACCCGCCCGCGTGGCGGGCGAAGTACGCTACTTCGCCACCTCAGTAGCCCTGGATTCACGCACCACGGTCACCCGGATCTGCCCCGGGTAGGTCAGCTCCTCCTCGACCTGCTTCGCGATGTCGCGAGCCATCACCTGCGCCGCGATGTCGTCGACCGCGTCCGGCAGCACCATCACCCGGATCTCCCGGCCGGCCTGCATCGCGAACACCTTCTCGACGCCGTCGTGATGCATCGCGATCTCCTCGAGCCGTTCGAGCCGCTGGACGTACGCCTCCAGCGATTCGCGCCGCGCTCCCGGCCGCCCGCCGCTCACCGCATCGGCCGCCTGCGTCAGCACGGCCTCGACGGTGCGGACCTCGACCTCGTTGTGGTGCGCCTCGATGCAATGCACGACATCGTCGTTCTCGCCGTACTTGCGGGCCAGCTCGGCCCCGACGATCGCGTGACTGCCCTCCGACTCGTGTGTGAGCGCCTTGCCGATGTCGTGCAGGAACGCGCCGCGCTTGCACAGCTTCGGATCCAGCCCCAGCTCGGCGGCCATCATCCCGGCGATGTGCGCCGACTCGATCAGGTGCTTGAGCACGTTCTGTCCGTACGACGTGCGATAGCGGAGCAGCCCCATCGTGCGGACGAGCTCTGGGTGCAGGTCCGTGATCCCGACGTCCGCCATCGCGTCCTCGGCGGCCCGTTGGCACAGCTCGGCGACCTCGCCCTTGCTGCGCTCGTAGATCTCCTCGATCCGGCTCGGGTGGATCCGGCCGTCGAGCACCAGCGAGTCGAGCGTCAGCCGCGCCGTCTCCCGGCGGACGGGATCGAAGCAGGACAGCAGCACGGCTTCCGGGGTGTCGTCGATGATCAGGTTCACGCCGGTGGTCTGCTCGAACGACCGGATGTTGCGGCCCTCGCGCCCGATGATCCGGCCCTTCATGTCGTCGCTGGGCAGATGTACGACGGACACGACCGACTCGCTGGTCTGCTCGGACGCCAGCCGCTGCACCGCGCCGGTGATGATCTTGCGGGCCTTGATCTCGCCCTCGTCCTGGGCCTGCCGCTCGATCTCGCGGACGATCGTGTGCGCGTGCCGCTTGGCCTCGTCCTCGATCGACGCGACCAGCTCGGCCCTGGCCTGCTCGGTGGTCAGGTTCGCCACGCCTTCGAGAATCCGGCGGCGCTCGTCCTCGAGGTCCTTGATCTCCTTCTTGCGCTCCTCCAGCTCGGCCAGCTGAGCGGTCAGTTGGGTATGGCGTTCCTCCATCGCGCGGTGCTGCTCATCGGCCCGCTCCTCGCGCTCGGTCAACCGGTGGTCGCGGCGCTCCATCTCCAGACGCTGCTCGCGCAGGTCGTCACGGATCGACTGTGCCTCCGCTTCGGCTTCCCGGCGTACGTCGGACGCCCGCTGCTCGGCATCCCGTCGTACCTCGGACGCGCGGTCCTCGGCACTGCGACGGATCTCCTCGCTGCGTTGCTCGGCCGCCTCCGCACGGGTCCGCAGTACGGCGGCCTCTTCCTCGGCCTGCCGTCGTACCAGCTCGGCGGCGGACTTCGCACCGGCGGTCAGCTGCGCCGCCTCGAGTTGGGCCGCCTCCAGCTGAGCGGTCTCGAGTTGCGCAGCCTTGAGTTGCGCGGACGAATTGTCGGCGGCTTTCCGGCGGGAGAGGGTCAGGCCGATCCAGGCCAGCAGTCCGGCGATCAGCAATCCGATCAGGGCCAAGCCAACCGACATCGCGGTCATCGGCGTATCCCCTCTCCTTCGAGTCCCAGGCGGGACTGTGGCCGTCGGTCGAAGGGACTCGCCACTGGAATCGCTTGAAATCGCTGAAGGGGCCGCTGAGGTTCCGGCGGCTGTTGGGGTACGGCAGTGCCGGTGCCACCTCGGACGAGGCGGTACCGGTGTCTACCGTTTGCGACGGTATCGCTTTGCTCGCGCTGCTCCGCCAACTATGCGGTTGCCGCGGTTGCGGCTGCCCAGCTGTTGTTTGCCTCGCTTGCTCACCGTGAGTCGCCGCTGACAACCCGGAGACCACGATGGCGCCGCTCGCACCCCGGCCTGCTTGCGCTGCTGCCGGGATTTGCGTGCGGTTCCGTCTATCCGACGGCGCTGCATGGCGCCGTCGTCCTTCCTTCAGCTCAGTCGAGCGTGGTTGCGTCTTTTGTGCCGGCTTGTCGGCCGTTTCACCGACCCGCCGATCCTTATATCCGCCACCGTTCCGGTGGATTCATCCCTTCCTGATCCCGAGGCTAAGCGCGGCCCCCCAACCGGTCAAGACGGACACTCCCGCCTCACCCTCCGGATGAGACCACTCTCGGCACTGGACTACTCCACAACGGGCATAAGTACGCAGCCCCAGCCGTCCTGGACCCTCTTGCGCGCCAGGTGCCTTGCAGTCGGTGACGACGGGGCTCGCACGCAGCCGCCAGCCGCCTAACCTGCAGCGCCCGCGGCGGCCGAGCCGGCCGCGGGGGCTGCAGGAGATTTGCCGATCGCTCTACCGCTGCTGACCGGTCGCCGTGCTGCCGGCGCCGGTTCCCTCGGTCGTGGAGCCGGTCGAACGCTCCGGGTTGTCGGCCGGGTCGGGCGTCGGGCCACCGACAACCCTGGCTCCGTCCGCGGCGTTCGCTGTGCCCGTTGCACCAACTGGGCCCGCTGTGCCCGCCTGGCCCGCCGCCTCCGCGGGTCCGTCCGACTGCGCGCTGTCGCTCTCTGCTGTCCCCGCGGTGGTGGACTCGGAGGTGGTGTCGGAGGTGGTCTCAGCCGGTGTGTCTTCGGAGGTCTGCTTGTCGACGAACGTGCCGACCTTCTGCTGGACCGCGTCGACCTTCTCCGCGTACTTCCCGCCGGTCTGCTTGTCGATCAGGTCGCCGGCTTTGTCGACGCCGGCTTTGATCTTGTCCGGGTTCTGCTTGACGACATTCCGGAGCCAGTTCTTCGCCTGTTCCTGGAAATCGTTCATTGCACCCTCCGCGGTGTCTGGGGCGGATCGACGGAAAATCCCAGCCTACGGACCAGTCCAAATACCAGTCCTACCTCGGATAACACACCGTCGCACCGCACCCGTCAACGCCCCTCGCCGCTCATGGGACCCGAAACCACCTCACTCTCCGTCACCGCCCGTTCAAGTGCGCCTTTGCCACGTCCGCCGGGGCGTACACCAGCCACCCGTCGAGCAGTGCCTCCTGGAGCGCCTGCTCCGGCACCTTGTCGAGCTCGACCAGCACGGCGGCGTACCCGTCGAAGTGCGGAATCGTGAAGAATCCGTCCCCGGCCCGCGCGGCCAGCACTGCTTCCTTCTCGGCGAGATCCTCCACCCGGATCGCCAGGATCGGCCCGTCGGGCGGCGTCTCGTCGCCGTACCGCTTCAGGTCCGCCTTGCTGAACGGCCGCTCCCACGCGTACCCCTTGCCGCCGACCGCCCAGGTCCGATGGCCGTGCTTCGTCGTCTCCACGGTCTCCGGCAACTGGCCGACCAATCGCTCCACGTCTTCCAGGCTCACCATGGCGCCGACGCTACTCCCGCAGACATGCGACGGCCGGGCAATCGGCGTGATTGCCCGGCCGTCGGCGTACCTCAGAGGCGGTGGCGACCGCCGCGCTCCTGATGCGGGACGACCTGCGTCGAGGTCGGGAACGTCGGAGCCGGCAGTTGCGCGGCCTCGTACGTTGCCAGGTTCAGCCGGGCGCCCGTCTCGGGAAGCGCCGGCGGCTTGCTGATGTGGTCGTGGCGGAACACCGAGGTGAGGTCACCGAACGTCCGGCGACGCCACTGGCTGATGTTCGGCTCCTGCACACCGGTCAGCTTCTCGAGGAACTGCAGAACAGAGGTGTGGTCGAACTTCTGGCTGCTCACCCATCCACCAGCGGTCCACGGCGAGACCACGATGCACGGCACCCGGAACCCGCCACCGATCGGCAGGTCGAGCGCGTACTCGTCGGGCGTCCCGGCCGGTGCGGTCGGCGGTACGACGTGGTCGAACAAGCCGTCGTTCTCGTCGTAGTTCAGGATGAAGACCGTCTTCTTCCAGACGTCCGGGTTGGCGGCGATCGCTGCGATCTTCGACGCGACGAAGTCAGCCCCGGCGGCTGGCATCTCCTTCGGGTGCTCGGAGACACCGCCGGCGGTCATCAGCCACGACACGGTCGGCAGCTTGTCGTGCAGAGCGTCGTACTCGAACTGGCCGAGCGGCGACACCTTCAGGCCCTTGTCGTACAGCGGCGTACCGGGCGTGGCGTCCTGGAACTGCTTGAAGTGCGGCAGCATGTTGTAGCTGTTCAGACCGACCTGGTCCTGGTACACGTTCCAGCTCACACCGGCCGCTTCGAGGCGCTCGGCGTACGTCGTCCAGCGGTACGCGCCGTTCGGCAACGAGTTCGACGTGATGGGGCCGCCGAAGGTGCCGCCCGGGTCGATCATGCCGGTCTGCCAGTACAGGCGGTTCGGCCAGGTCGGCCCCTGGACGGAGCAGTGGTACTGGTCGCAGATCGTGAACGCGTCGGCGAGCGCGTACTGGAACGGGATGTCGTCGCGGGTGTAGTACCCCATCACGTACGGCCCGTTGGCCTTGTCGGCGGCGCGGTGCGCGGGCAGCCAGCTGTCCATCTTGCCGCCGTTCCAGGCCTGGTGCTGGACCGAGTACGCATGGCTGGTGGACGGGATCGCCTGCGAGTTCGTCGCGTGCGTGTCGAGGTGGAACGGCAGCATGTAGCCGTCCGGGTTCTCCGTGTCGGGCTGGTAGAACACGTTGCGGCCGGTGGACAGCTTGATCGCGTGCGGGTCGTCGAACCCGGCCACGCCCGACAGCGTGCCGAAGTAATGGTCGAAGCTGCGGTTCTCCTGCATGAGCATCACGACGTGCTTGATGTCCCCGAGCCGCGCCGCGCGGGGCGGCGGGGAGGCGAGGGCCTTCTGGACGCTCGCGGGCATCAACGCGGCCGCGGCACCCAGGCTCGCGGTCGCCGCGGCGCCCCCAAGAAACCGGCGCCGAGTGAAGTCAGACATTGGGCGGAACCTCTCGAAGTAGGCGGTGATTCCGTCAAGAACCTTCCGCCCACAAAGTGACCACCAACCGGCACGCGGCCCAACACTGCCCGGCCAGTTCCCGAGCAAGACCTTTAGCAAAGGTAAACAGTTGAAGCTGACCTAACCCCTGTGGCCTGCCGCCCAGAGCCACGGACCGCTGCAGCGGGTGAATCCGGAATGGAGGTAGAACTCGGCTGCCTCTTCGCTGATGGCCGAGACGAAAACCACCTCAGCGCCCAACCCTCCGAGCCAGGAGCGGCACTGGTCGAGCAACGCCGTACCTGTCCCGGCGCTGCGGCTCGCTGGATCGACCACGAGCTCTTCCACGACGCCGTACGGGTCGTGTCCGTAGTCGACGAAGGTCGCGACGAGGAGCCCGCGAATCTCGCCGCCGTCATCGCCTGCGACGAAGGTTCTTGCCTGCTGACGCACCTCGGGCAAGGTCGTGTCGTTGGCCTCATCCCCGTGCAACTCGCGCAACAGCCGTTGGATCCCGGCCCGATCCGCTGCTGTGGCTGCACGCACGACTGGCGGCTCGTGGTTCGGCACCCTATTCAGGCCCGAGACCGGACGAGTCGATGAGCGGGAACTCGTCGTGCGAAGCGTCCAGCTCCTCCTTCACGATGCTCATCGCCATCCCGCCCGGGTACCCCTTACGCGCGAGCATCCCGAGCAGTCGCCGCATCGCCACCTGCCGCTCCAGCGAACGCATCGACCGCAACTTCCGCCGCACCAGCTGTCGCGCCGTCTCTTCTTCCTGCTCCGGCTCCAACTCTTCGAGCGCGTCCCGAGCCAGCTCCTCGTCCACCCCGCGCCGCCGAAGCTCCTGCGCCAACGCGCGCTTCCCCAACCCACGCCCCCGATGCCGCGACTCCACCCACGCATTCGCAAAGGCGGCATCGTCGATCAACCCGACATCCGTGAACCGATCCAGCACCTCGTCGGCCACGTCATCCGGAATCTCCCGCTCAGCCAACACATCAGCCAACTCAGCCCGAGTCCGAGGCTGCCCCGTCAACTTGTCCAGCAAAATCGTCCGAGCCACCGAATACGGATCCGCCGCCTCCTCCATCGCAGGATCCCCAACCCCCGCAGGCTCCTCACTCCCCCGCCGCTTCCTCCCCCGCCCAAACCCCCCACCACCCGTACGCCGCCCCCGACTCCCCCGCCCCGAAGACCCCCCACCCACAACAGCCCCAGCCCCACCACCGACCGCACCCCCACGGGCCGCACTTCCACCCAACGCTCTCCCACCAGAGGCACTCCCGCCGGCTCTACCCCCGCCCGACGCTTGCCCACCGGACACACTTCCGCCGGACACACTTCCGCCAGACGCACCGCCGCCCGACGCCCTCCCGCCCGACGTATCCCCGATGGTCGCACCCTCGCCCAACACACTTCCGCCGGACGCACTCCCGTCGGACGCACCGCCGACCGACGCATTCCCACCGGACATACCCTCACCCGACGCATCCCCGTCTGGCGCAGGAACGCCCAACACACTTCCGCCCGACGCCCGTCCGCCGGACGTATCCCGGCCCGCACACACCGCGGGATCCCCGTCCGCCTCACGACCCGCCGTGACGGGCCCGCTGCCTGCCCCGTCACGGTCCGCGGGCGCAACACGATCCGACGCTACGGACTCGCGGCTCAGCGCGCTCTCGCCGTCACCGTGCCCACGCGCAACACGAGCAGACGCCGACGAACCACCGCCTGCCGCGCTCGTACCCAACCCGCTCTCGCCCACGTCCGCCACGTGATCGGCAGGCACCTCGAGATCGGACGCAACGGGCTCGCCTATGGGCTCACGCCGGCGTGCTCGAGCTGCATCGTCCGTAGCGGACTTCGGCCTCGCGGAGACCGCCGCGCTTGGTGAGGCGCTGGCGGATGGCTTGTCGACGGTGGGTTTGGCACGTTGAGGTTCGGCGGCTGGCCCAGCCGCGTCTGTCCAAGGGGCCAACTGTTCTTGAGACGTACCTACGTCTGCAACAGAGGCCGGCGCATCGTCTGCGAACGCACGCGCCTCAGCCAATCGATCGGCAGCCTGAGTCTCGAACGTACGAGCGGATCGCTCATCCCGCTCACCCCAAGGATCAGCCGAACCCGCACTCGACTCACGCCCTGGAGCCTTCCGGCGTCGTGCCGGCCGGACCTTCTCCTGCTCGTCCTGCTGTTCATCCCACGGGTCGACGGTGCCGGCAGTTCGCCTGATGGATCCCGTACGTCGGCGAGAGCTGCCCCACTCCGACTCGTCCTCACCCACAAAGCCGTCGTCATCACCCCAGGCCTCACCCCGGCCCGCGCCCGCCTTGCGACCATTACGACGCTCCCCACGCCCCAGGCTGCCACCAGAGCCACCAGCCGCCCCAGAACCACCAGCTACGCCAGCATCGCCCTCAGCACCACCAGCACGATCCGCATGGCGGTCGCCTGCATGATCCGCGCCGCGATCGGTGCGGTTGTCGTCAGCATGACCGGTGCCGCGATCGTCGGCGTGACCCGTGCCAGGAGCCATGCGGGAGTCCTTGCCGCTGGAAGGCGTCGAGGCATCGGTGCCTGCGGCCAGGAGTTTGCGGGCCAGGGCCAGGCGTTCGTCGTGGGGCAGAGACAGCGCCGCGGGGGCAGCGTCGTCGGCAGCAGTGGGCTGCCGGGGGACGCTGCCGCCCGCGGAGGGTCGGTCAGAAGTCGACATCGACCTCGGCCGCGGCGGCCTCGCCGGCCGGCTGGTCAAGGGTCGGGCCGATGCCCATCTTCTCCTTGATCTTCTTCTCCAGCTCGTTGGCCAGATCGGGGTTGTCGCGCAGGAAGTTCCGCGCGTTCTCCCGGCCCTGGCCGAGCTGGTCGCTCTCGTAGGTGAACCAGGCGCCGGCCTTGCGGACGAAGCCCTGGTCCACACCGAGGTCGAGCAGGCTGCCCTCGCGGCTGATGCCCTGACCGTAGATGATGTCGAACTCGGCCTGCTTGAACGGCGGGGCCACCTTGTTCTTCACGACCTTGACGCGGGTCCGGTTGCCGACCACGTCGGTACCGTCCTTCAGCGACTCGATCCGGCGCACGTCCAGCCGCACCGACGCGTAGAACTTCAGCGCCTTACCACCGGTCGTCGTCTCCGGGGAGCCGAACATCACGCCGATCTTCTCGCGCAGCTGGTTGATGAAGATCGCGGTCGTGTTCGTCCCGCTGACCGCACCGGTCATCTTCCGCAGCGCCTGGCTCATCAGCCGGGCCTGCAGACCGACGTGGCTGTCGCCCATCTCGCCCTCGATCTCGGCCCGCGGCACCAGCGCGGCCACCGAGTCGATCACGACGATGTCGATCGCGCCGGAGCGCACCAGCATGTCGGCGATCTCCAGCGCCTGCTCACCGGAGTCGGGCTGCGAGACCAGCAGCGCGTCGGTGTCGACGCCCAGCTTCCGCGCGTACTCCGGGTCGAGGGCGTGCTCCGCGTCGATGAACGCCGCGATCCCGCCGGCGCGCTGCGCATTCGCCACCGCGTGCAGGGCGACCGTCGTCTTACCGGAGGATTCCGGGCCGTAGATCTCCACCACGCGACCGCGTGGCAGACCACCGATCCCGAGCGCGATGTCGAGCGAGATCGACCCGGTCGGGATGACCTCGATCGGCGGCCTGTTCTGCTCCCCCAGGCGCATCACCGAACCCTTGCCGCACTGCCGCTCGATCTGCGTCAACGCAGTCGCAAGCGCCTTCTCGCGATCGCTCGCCGCGCGCTCCGCACTCGCCGCTGCACCAGCCATGTGACTGCCACCTGACCCATCTCATAATCGGGGCCGCTTCCCAGCAGCCCGGAGGACTTCTCGTGTCGCCACAGAAGGTATCCATCGCGTCCGACAGTTTTCGTCGCCACTTCGAATCTGTGGACAACTCCGGCCGCCCGGGCACCTTCAGGACACCAAACTATCCCGAACACCTGTTCGAATCGCAAGTGACACGCCGAACCTGCCCCGACAACCATCCTGGACCGCCGACTCCCTACTCTGGCGGTCGTGACAGACCGTCCCGACGTCCCCGATTCCGCTGTCGTCCTCGCGCTCAGCCGGGTCGAGTTCGGCATCGACACCGTACTTGACGCACTCCGCACGCCGGACCCGTTCGGAGTCCGCAGCATCCTGACGGAGTACTCCGCCCAGGAGAAGCCCAACCTCGCCGAGAAGGCCCTGATCCTCGCGATCGATCGGCTGCTGAAGATGACGGTGCCCGGCCACGCCGAGTGGCCGAAGCTGCCGCTCGCCACCCGCTGCGACTGGTGGGTCGACCGGCTGGGCGGATTCGCGGCCGTCGTCGCGGCCCTGCCCCGGCTCAGCGGTGCGGTCGCCGACCGGCTTCCCGTCAAGGACACCCTCGGCGCTGCTGTGCAAGCGATGGTGATCGGCGCGATCTGCCGCGAGTACGGCGTGGAGGCGCACGCCGACCGCACCGCGGTCATCGCGCGCGTGCTGACCGACCGTCCGATCACTCCGGACGAGGTACTCAAGTACGACGACCCGACCGCGGCGGGACAGGACGTGGCGAAGCAGCTAGGCCTCGGGGACGAGTCCGAGGAGGCCGGAGTGCGTCACGGCGTCCGGTTGCTGTGGCGGATCAGCAAACTGTTCGGCGGGCTCGGTGAGGTGTTCGAGGAACGTCCGCGGGGCAGCCTCGGCGCCCGATTCGTCGGGAAGCTGCCAGGCATCGGCGTGGTCGGCGGGTACTTCGACGAGCGCAAAGCGATCCAGAAGGCGGCGTACGAGACGGCGGACCTGCTGACCACCAGCGCGTTCCGGGTCAAACCTGTCTGAAGGACTGGGATCGGCCGCCACAGTACTGGGATGATCTCCGCATGACTGGGATCGTCATCGTACGACCGGACGAGAGCTGGCCCTCGCAGTACGAGAAGACCGCGCACACGATCGGCGGACTGCTCGGCGAACTGGCCCAGCGGATCGACCACATCGGCTCGACCTCGGTGCCCCGCCTGCCGGCCAAGGACATCCTCGACATCCAGGTGACCGTCGGCACCGAGCCGGAGCTGGACGACGTGGCGGAGCGGATGGTCGCCGCGGACTGGGAGCTACGCCCGCCGCGGCGCGACCATCCTGTGCCAGGCCTGCCGACCGACGAGATCCAGTGGGTGAAACGCATGCTGGTCGAGCCGATGTACCGGCGCCGGGTGAATCTCCACATCCGGGTCGCCGGTCACGCCAATCAGCGGTACGCGCTGCTGTTCCGCGACTATTTGCGCAGCCACCCAGAGACCGCACGCGCGTACGCCGTCTTCAAACAGCACGCCGCCGCGCTCCGGCTCGAGATCGGTGACTACTCCGACCTCAAAGACCCGGTCTGCGACCTCATCTATCTGCCGGCCGAGGAATGGGCCGCCCGCACCGGGTGGACCGTCTAGCCTTTGTTGCCTAGGGCATCAGCGTTCGCTGGCCGGCAAGTTCAGGTGCGCCCACACGGCACGCCAGACCACCTTCGCGGCCTCGCCCTCGGCCAGCGCCTCGACGACCGTGCGGCCGCCGAGCTCCTGGACCACCTGGGTCTCTGCCCAGGTCCGTGCGTACGCGGGACCGAGATGGTGATCCATCCGAGCCCAGAACTCCGTCAGTCTCATGCCTGCCCGTCATCGTCCTTCGGTGGCGGTCCCCAACCGCCCTGCTGACCCGGCTGAGGCCCCGATGGACCACCCTGCTGCGGCGGCTGCTGACCGTACGGCGAACCTTGCTGACCAGGCTGCCCCTGGCCGGGCTGTCCCCAACCACCGGGACCCTGCTGCGGCGGCTGTCCTTGCTGCGGCGGCTGCTGCCCAGGCTGCGGACCCCACTGTCCCGGCTGAGACTGCCCAGGGTACTGCGGCTGAGCAGGCTGACCAGGCTGACCAGGCTGACCAGGCTGACCGCCATACGGCGGTTGCCCCTGCCTCGGCTGCCCTGGATACTGCCCCGGCTGACCGCCGTACTGACCTGGCTGGCCCTGCTGCGGAGCGCCGTACTGCCCTGGCTGCCCCGGGTACTGCCCACCGGGACCGGGCTGACCGTACCCCGGCTGGCCCGCGTACTGCCCCGGACCGCCGTACTGACCCGGCTGGCCTGGGTACTGCCCCGGGAACTGCTGTCCGTAGCCCTGCTGCGCCTTCTTCCTGCGGCTCCGCAGCATGAAGAACACGACCGCGCCGATCGCCAGCAGCACCAGCACGATGATCAGAATCAGCGCCCAGGTGGGGAAGGTGCCGCCGGCCTCGGAGGTCAGCGAGATCTTGCCGAGCTTGTCGAGGCTGTCGTACGTCGCGGTGCGGCCGCTGATCTTCGCACCGTCGTCGTGCTCGAGGATCTTGCCCGGCATGGTGATCTTGAAGTTCACCTCCGGCTGGCTGCCCGACGGCACGCTGCCCAGGTTGCCGGCCTTCACCGTCACCATGACCTTGTTGCCGTCCTTGCGGAAGCCGACGCCGTCGCCGCTCGAGCTGCCCATCTTGTCGAACGGCACGCTCTCGAAGGTGCAGTTCGACCCGACGTACTTGTCGTCCTCGAACGAGTTGCAGCTGACCCCTTCGGTGGTCGTCTGCTTGATGCCGCTCTCGATCTGCTGGCGGACCTTGTCGAGGGACTGGCCGCTGGACTGCAGCAGCTGCTTGTCGACCCCGATCTTCATGGTGCCCGAGACCGTCTCGTTCGACCCGACCTTCAGATCGGCGTCGAGCTTGACGCACCCGGTCAGAGCGACCAGGCAGGCCACGACGACGAGCGCTGCACGTACGCGGTTGATCATGGCGCCGATCATTCCAGACGAGGGGGACAACCGGCGCACCGGACGGAAAGCGCCTCCTCACGGTGCGCCACGAACGGCTCGTGAAAACTGTCGGCGGGACCCGGCAAGATGGACGACGTGAAGAAGACCAGCGCGTTGAGCCGGTTCTCGCCCGCGACCCGGGCGTGGTTCGGCGACGTTTTCGAGGCGGCCACCCCGGCCCAGCTCGAGGCGTGGGACGCCATCACCGCGGGCCGGGACGCGCTGGTGGTCGCCCCGACCGGATCGGGCAAGACCCTGGCGGCCTTCCTCTGGGCGCTCGACCGACTGGCCACGACACCGCCGCCCGACGATCCGAAGCTGCGCTGCCGAGTGCTGTACGTGTCACCCCTGAAGGCGCTCGCGGTCGACGTCGAGCGCAACCTCCGTGCCCCGCTCATCGGCATCCGGGAGACCGCGCGCCGGCTCGGTGAGGCGCCGGTCGACGTCGATGTCGCGGTGCGATCGGGCGACACCCCGGCCGCCGACCGACGGCGGTTCGCCACCCGGCCTTCCGACGTACTGATCACCACCCCAGAGTCTTTGTTCCTGCTGCTGACCTCACAGGGCCGCGAGTCGCTGCGCGGAGTCGAGACAGTCATCGTCGACGAGGTGCACGCCGTCGCCGGGACGAAGCGAGGCGCCCATCTGGCGCTCACCCTCGAGCGCCTCGACACCCTCTTGCCGAAGCCTGCGCAGCGGATCGGTCTGTCCGCGACGGTGCGACCGGTAGAAGAGGTTGCCCGATTCCTCGGCGGCGAGCGGCCGGTGACTGTCGTGCAACCCAAGTTCACCAAGCAGTGGGACCTCAGCGTTGTCGTCCCGGTCGAGGACATGGCAGAGCTGGCCGCGACCGAGGTAGAGACCTCTGGATCCGCGGCCGGTCCGCAGCAGCACGCGTCGATCTGGCCGCATGTCGAGGAGCATGTCTTCGACCTGATCGCTCAGCACAAGTCGACGATCGTGTTCTCCAACTCGCGGCGGCTGGCCGAGCGACTGACCGCCCGATTGAACGAGATTGCCGCCGAGCGTGCCGAGCTGGAGCTGCCTGAGTTGGGTTCGCCTGCTCAGCTGATGGCCCAGTCCGGCGGGTCGCTGGCGGCGCCACCGTTGATCGCGCGAGCCCATCACGGTTCGGTCAGTAAAGAACAAAGAGCGCTCATCGAGGCGGATCTGAAGTCGGGCCGCCTGCCGTGCGTCGTGGCGACGAGCAGCCTCGAGCTCGGCATCGACATGGGCGCGGTGGACCTTGTCATCCAGGTCGAGGCGCCGCCGTCGGTCGCGAGCGGATTGCAGCGCGTCGGGCGCGCAGGTCACCAGGTGGGCGCGGTGTCGCGCGGAGTTCTGTTCCCGAAGTTCCGTGGCGACCTGATCGACACGGCCGTTGTTGTGCAGCGGATGCGCGACGGTCTGATCGAGAGCCTGCACATCCCGGCCAATCCCCTCGATGTGCTGGCGCAGCAGATCGTGTCGATCGTCGCCCTCGACTCGGTGGACGTCGACGAGCTGTTCGCTCTGGTACGCCGCTGCGCGCCGTTCGCCTCCTTGCCGCGATCGGCGTACGACGGGGTGCTCGACATGCTGTCTGGTCGATACCCGTCGGACGAGTTCGCTGAGCTACGGCCGCGGATCGTGTTCGACCGGGTGAGTGGAGAGATCTCCGGTCGGCCGGGCGCGCAGCGGCTTGCGGTGACGAGCGGCGGGACGATCCCGGATCGCGGATTGTTCGGGGTCTTCCTGGTCGGCGAGTCGACCAATCATCGTGTCGGCGAGCTCGACGAGGAGATGGTGTACGAGTCGCGCGTCGGCGACGTCTTCACTCTCGGGGCGTCGAGCTGGCGGATCGAGGACATCACCCACGACCGGGTGCTCGTCTCCCCCGCCCCGGGTCAGCCAGGCAGGTTGCCGTTCTGGAAGGGCGATGCTGTCGGGCGACCGGCGGAGCTCGGCGCGGCGACCGGCGCGTTCGTCCGCAGGATGGCGTCGTTGCCTGCCGGCAAAGCGATCGAGCGTGCGCGGACCGCCGGCCTCGACGAGTACGCCGCCAACAACCTCGTGTCATATCTCGCCGAGCAGCGGGAGGCGACCAGCCGGGTGCCGGACGACGTGACGATCGTGGTGGAGCGATTCCGCGACGAGCTGGGCGATTGGCGCGTCTGCGTTCACTCGCCGTACGGCGGTCAGGTGCACGGCCCGTGGGCGCTTGCGATTGCTGCTCGGCTCCGCGATCGGTACGGGATGGACGCGCAGTCGGTCTCGGGCGACGACGGGATCGTGCTGCGGTTGCCGGAGACCGACGAGGCGCCGCCGGGCGCGGAGCTCGTGCTGTTCGATCCGGCCGACATCGAGGACCTGGTGACGACCGAGGTCGGTGGCTCGGCGTTGTTCGCGGCACGGTTCCGGGAGTGCGCCGCGCGGGCGTTGTTGCTGCCGCGGCGCAATCCGGGCCGGCGGTCGCCGCTGTGGCAGCAGCGACAGCGGGCGTCGCAACTGCTGAGTGTGGCGAGCAAGTTCGGGTCGTTCCCGATCGTGCTCGAGACGCTGCGCGAGGTGCTGCAGGACGTCTACGACCTGCCTGCGTTGAAGGATCTGCTGACCGGGATCAGCGAGCGCCGGATCTCGATCGTCGAGGTGGAGACATCCGAAGCGTCACCATTCGCGAAGTCGCTGCTATTCGGCTATGTGGGCGCCTTCATGTACGAAGGCGACTCGCCGCTCGCGGAGAAGCGTGCGGCCGCGCTCGCACTGGATCAGAGTTTGCTGGCCGAGCTGCTGGGGCGGACCGAGCTGCGGGAGTTGCTTGACGCCGAGGTCGTGCTGCGCACCGAAGCTGAGCTGCAACGGCTCGCCGAGGATCGACGAGCCCGTGACGCAGAAGGGCTGTTCGACGTACTGCGGATGATCGGCCCGCTGTCGTTGCCGGAGGCATCGCAGCGGTGCGTCGACGGTTCGGATGCCGAGTCCTGGCTGACGTCGTTGGCGGCCGCTCGCCGCGTGGTGCGGGTTCGGATCGCGGGCGAGCACCGGTGGGCAGTTGTCGAGGACGTCGCGCGGTTGCGGGACGCGCTCGGCGTGCCGCTGCCGCCCGGGGTCGCGGAGGCGCACGCAGAGCCGGTCGCAGATCCGCTCGGCGATCTGGTGTCTCGGTACGCGCGGACGCACGGTCCGTTCCGCGCGATCGACCTCGCGACGCACCTAGGGATCGGCGTCGCCGTTGTCAGCGAGGCACTCCGACGCCTAGGTGCGGCCGGACGAGTCGTCGAAGGCGAGTTCTTACCGGGCGGGATCGCACTCGAGTGGTGTGACAGCGAGGTACTGCGGCTGCTGCGGCGGCGATCCCTCGCAGCATTGCGCAAGGAGGTCGAGCCGGTCGATCCGTCCGCGCTGGCGCGATTCCTACCAGCCTGGCAAGGAATCACGAGCAGCCGCGGCCGTGGGTACGACGTACTGCTCGGAGCGGTCGAGCAACTCGCTGGATGTGCGGTGCCGGCGTCGGCGCTGGAGTCGATCGTGCTGCCCTCGCGAGTGCCTGGGTATCAGCCGTCGATGCTGGACGAGCTGACGGCGACCGGTGAAGTGGTGTGGGCGGGATCGGGTTCGCTGCCCGGGACGGACGGATGGGTGTCGCTTCATCTGGCCGACAACTGCGATCTGACGCTGCCTGATCCTGATCCGGCGCTCGAGCTGAGCGAGACTCACCAGGCCGTCCTCGACGCGTTGTCGGGCGGCGGTGCGTTCTTCTTCCGGCAGTTGAGCGATGCAGTCGGAGCCGCGTCGGGGGTCGTGGAGGACGACACCTTGGTGAGCGTTCTCTGGGACCTCGTCTGGGCCGGATACCTGACCAACGACACTCTGACGCCGGTCCGATCGCTTGTCGGCGGCGGGCGGGGCAGCCATCGCACGCGACGTGCGACTCCACGCGCACGGCCGGGACGACCGGCTCGCCCCGGACGCCCGGCCATGCCGTCGCGGAGTGGTCCTCCAACCGCCGGCGGGCGATGGTCGTTGCTTCCGGCCCGTAGTTCGGATGCGACCCGGCGGGCGCACGCCGCGGCCGAGACCCTGCTGGATCGCTACGGGATCGTCACACGAGGGTCGGTGATCACCGAGCGGACGCCCGGCGGGTTCGCCGCCGTTTACAAGGTGCTGAGCGCTTTTGAGGAGTCAGGGCGATGCAGACGCGGCTACTTCGTCGCGGGGCTCGGGGCTGCACAGTTCGCGCTGCCTGGAGCCGTCGATCGGCTGCGCGCGCTCGCGGAGCTGCGGACTGCTTCGGCGGGGCCTGAAGGTCCATTCGGTCCTGCCGGGCGATTCGGGCCGGGTGGTGGCCGCCCGGGCGGCGGTGGTCGTGGCCGCAAGGACGAGGAGCTGACTGCGCGTGCCGTGGTACTCGCGGCCTCCGACCCAGCGAATCCGTACGGTGCTGCTTTGCCGTGGCCCGAGCGGGAGAGCGCAGGCGGTCATCGCCCGGGCCGGAAGGCTGGTGCCCTGGTGGTCATGGTCGACGGACAGCTGATTGTGTACGTCGAGCGTGGCGGGCGGACTGTGCTGAGCTTCACCGAGGACTCTGACCTGCTCCAGCCGGCGGTCGATGCACTGGCGTTGTCGATCCGGGACGGTCAGCTCGGCAAGCTGAGTGTCGAGACTGCCGATGGTGAGCAGGTCAGGCACACGGCATTCGGCGATGCCTTGGCGAAGGCCGGCTTCCACGCGACGCCGCGCGGCCTCCGTCTGCGGGCCTGACGTTCGGAGCGATCGGCCATGCCTGAAGGAGACACCGTCTGGCGAGCCTGCAAGCGGCTGAACCAGTCGCTCGCCGGGCAGGAGCTCGTCCGCACAGATTTCCGCGTGCCTTCGCTCGCGACGACCGACCTGAGCGGGCGGACGATGCTCGAGGTCGTTGCACGCGGCAAGCACATCCTGATGCGGATCTCGGGTGGCCTGACGCTGCACAGTCATTTCCGCATGGATGGCAGCTGGCATCTGTACCGGCCGGGTGAGCGCTGGCACGGCGGGCCTGATCATCAGATCCGGGTGGTCCTCGAAACGGCACCGTGGACAGCAGTCGGTTATCGGCTGCCGGTGCTCGACCTCATCGCGACCGACGACGAGGACAGCGTGGTCGGTCATCTCGGGCCCGATCTGCTCTCGCCTTCGTTCGACCGGGCGGTTGCGATCGCGAACCTCGAATCCGATCCGGACAGGACGGTCAGCGAAGCGCTGCTCGACCAGCGGAACCTGGCCGGCATCGGCAACTTCTATCGCATCGAGGTCTGCTTCCTGCTCGGTCTGCATCCATGGCGCCCGATCTCGGCCGTCGACGTCCCGGCCGCTGTCGACCTCAGCCGAAAGCTGATGAAGGCGAATGTCCGCAACGGCACCCAGGTCAGCACCGGCGTCGACCGGCCAGGACAGCGTTCATGGGTGTTCGAACGCGCGGGCAAGCCGTGTCACCGCTGCGGCGCGACGATCCTGACCGCGCAGCTCGGCGAACCGACCCGCGAGCGGGTTACCTACTGGTGCCCGGCCTGCCAACCAGAGCTCTGACCGGCCAGAACTGGCCTGTGGACAACGCCGTCGGCGAGCACGAACACGGATATCTTCCCTGACGTATCGAACAAATGTTCGATCGAAAGGAGAAGTTGATGTGCGACCGGTGCGGAGGCGTGAGCCACGAGGAGTACTCGCGGCAGATCGAGGCAAACATCCGAACCTTTGGCTGGACGATGCAGTACGTCGAAGGCGACGGCGACCGCAATCCAGCCTTCGGGTACACGCTGGGCCTCAGCCTGTACCGGCATCCGGAGATCATCGTCTTCGATCCGGAGCCGTGCTGGGCTTATCTGGGGCTGAAACCGCTCGCGTGGGCGGTCATGGGCGGCGCAGTGTTCGACGAGGGCGACGACCTGTCCGGGTTCTTTCCGCCTCCAGAAACGGCCGAGCTCCTACGGTTCCCCGATTCGGCTCACCACCTGTACACGGCGAACCAGATGTTCCGGCAGCCAAGCGACCCACCGCTGCCTGCGCTGCAGCTTGTCTGGCCGACGCGCACGGCTTTGATCCGGGCGCCCAAGAGCAACCCGACGCCAGACGGGAATAGCCGGTGAGCTGGGGCTCAGGCCGCAGCCACAACCTGCGGCTCGATGGTCGGGTGCGCGAGCACCAGCGCCTCTTCGCGGGCCAGATCCTCGCTCACCTCGGCGAAGACCGTCGACAGCGGCACATCGAGTGCCGTGCAGATAGCTGCCAGCAGCTCACTCGAGGCTTCCTTCTGACCGCGCTCGACCTCGGAGAGATACCCGAGGCTTACGCGAGCGTCAGCGGACACCTCGCGGAGAGTGCGCCCCTGGCGCAGCCGCTTACGCCGCAGGACGTCGCCCAGCAGGCCACGAACCAGCACCATGAGGTTTCTCCCTTCCGCCTGTCCGGCCGTGTCTACTCGCACGGTAGCTCGACCGTAGGAACCAACGGTACCTGTTGCTGGGTCACTACCCCTCGCAATGTCCACCTTCGGTGCGCCGTGCCAGTCTGCCTTACCTGTCCCCATGCTGGTCCCAACACCCCCATCAGTCGAGTTCTTCCGCCACAACGGCGGCTCCGAGTTCGAGAACGGCCTGCACGCTTCGCCGGCGGACGGCTGTCCGGTCGCCGGTCAGCTGTAGCTTCCGCACCTGCACGGATCCCGGACCGGCCGCGGCGACGTACACCGTGCCTGCCTCGATACCCGCCTGCGGGTCCGGACCAGCCACACCGGTCGTCGCGAGCCCGTAGTCCGCCCCTAGACGCTCCCGCACGCCGCTGGCCAATGCGGCAGCCGTGTCCGGGTGCACCGGCCCCACAGCAGCCAGCAGATCCGCGGACACACCAGCCAGCGTCGCCTTCAGGTCAGTCGCATACACGACCACACCACCCCGATACACAGCCGACACCCCCGGCACATCAGTCAGAACCGCCCCGACCATCCCACCTGTCAACGACTCAGCCGTAGCAATCGTCACGCGCCGCTCCAGCAACAGCCCCACCAACCGCCCAACAGCCCCTTCAACCCCGTCCCCAGCCACCCGCTCACCTCCCTTACTCCCGATCAGTACCCCGTACTCAACACCCCACCACCGCGACACGACCCACCCGCCCACCACCATGACTCGCACAGAACCTCATGCCCACCACCCCATGCCCAGCGATGGCCCGTCAGGCCTCCCCCACCGCGCTGCGGCCAGCGACCGCAAGCTGCTGCTGCCATCCCCTGACGCAATCCCCTGGCGCAATCCCGCGGTGCAGTCCTCCAGGCGCGACCCGTGGGCGCCGCACCGCGATCTGTGAGCGCGCTCCCTAGGCGCCGGCCGGTGACGTCGGTCAAGCAGGACCCAGTCGCGAGCGTTGCCACCCATCTCCGGGGCGAGCTGCCGGCCACATTCCCGGCGCAAACTGCCAGCGGGCCCCCGGAGCGAACTGTTGGCGCTCCCCGCCCGTGAGCCGGTGGCGCCAGTCGGTGATGCGCTGCGCTGGCGACCGCGGTTTGTGATGAGGTTCGGAGGGGCGCGCGGTGTTGTTCAACAACGCGTGGATGCTGCAGGTGTGCGGACTGCGACTACGACTCGGTCAGCCAGGCGAGCATCTGACCGCGCAGCCAGCAGCGGCCGACGGCTTCGGCGTGCAGCGTCGAATGGTTGAACACCGCGAGGCCGATGATGCTGTGACCTGAGGCGTGGCGGTCACCGAAGGTCGGGATCGCCGGCGCGACGCCGACACCTTCGACCGACACCCACGCGATCGGCCGCTCCGTCGCAGCCTCGTCGAGCCGCTGCAGGAACCGCAGGCGACTCTCAAGCACCAGGTCTGACAGCGCCCACGTGGTGATGGCGACGGGCAGGGCATCCACTGGTACCCGGGCGAGAGCATCGGGCAGCACCTCGACAGCCTCGTCTTGCATCAAGAAAGGAGGCGCCATCGCCGCCAGCTCCAGCTCCCGTTCGAGCCGTGCGATCCGCTCCGGTTGATCGGGCGGCAGGCAAGCCCGCAGCCACCGCGCCTCATCCGCGTCGGTCGTGTCGATCGGCTCGAGGTCGACACCAATTCGCGCAACGACTTCGGGCATCGCCTGCATCGGCAACGGAAGATCCCCGACAACCGCCGCCGACGACTGCACAGGAGACGACGGATCACCCAGCGATTGACCGTTGCCGTACGTGATCCCGACCCGATCGACGTTCAGATTGAACCCAGCCGAGCAACCCACATCGATCAGCCCGACCGAACTCGCGCCAACCCTCCGCGCCACCTCGGCAACCGCCGGATACAACACCGCATGGTTGCCGGCCACATTCGCCCGCACCTTCCGCCGTGCGACAACATCCACCACAGCCTCGGTCATCCCCACCAACGTGCCAATCGCCGCATTCGCAGCCGCGTCGGCCCGCACAACCGCATCGGCTTGGCCAAGAGCATCGGCGCGCGCAGGTGCGGTGGCATCCGTACGTGCGATGGCATCCGTACGTGCGCTGGCATCCGAAGGCGCGCTGGCGTCCGTAGGTGCGCTGGTCGGGGCGGGGCCAGGTGGGGTTGTGTGCCTAGAAGCGGCGGCTGCGGCTGTGTAGGCGGTGGCGAGGGGTTGGGCGTGGCCGGTTAGCGCGAGGTTGTGGAGGGCGGCGAGGACCAAGGCTGGGTGGCGCTTGCGGGCGGGGAGGGTCTCGATGGCGCCGAGAGCGTCGTCGGACTCGCTCAGTGCAAGGGCGATGCGCTCGTACAGGGGTGAGATCTTGGCGGCGTCCACCTCCGCGAACCGGCGGTACGTCTGTGCGAGCTTGCGGTCCTTGCCTGTCGTTCCCGCAGTTCCAGCAGTCGGCCTCGGCACCCGATCGAGTCTAGCCATCCACCCGATCGCCAGGCATCACATCCGATCCGGCAACCGGGAGTCGCGGATCGCGTGCTCGTCCCCAGGCCACCCGGCGCTCGACGGCCCGTCCCGCGCCGTCGCGACGCTGGGCTCCGTCGCGACGCTGGCGCTGGCGCGGGAAGTCGCGTGAGGCCTTCGCGTGACGTCGTGTGCGGCCGGCGCGGGAGGTCGCGTGAAGCTCCGCGGGAAGTCGCATGAGGCCGGCGCGGGACGTCGCGTGAGACCCTCGCGGGACGTCGCATGAGGCCGGCGCGGGACGTCGCGTGAGGCCCTCGCGTGACGTCGCGTGGGGCCGGCGCGGGATGTCGCGTGGGGAGCCGCGTCGTACCGTCGCGCAGCGTGGCCGGCTTCAGCCGCCTCGGGGGCGCACCAGGCGTTGGCGGCGGGTGCTTGCGGGGGTTTACGGGAGGGGGCGTTTGGCGGCGGAGCGGAGGCGGAGGGCTCGGCCTACGTAGTCGAGGCCGGTGACGATGGTTACCAGGACTGCGGCGGCCATGATGATCATCGCGGTCCAGTGGACGATTGCCACCTCCTGCCACGGGAGGAGGTACAGGCCGAGGCCGATTGCTTGGAGGACCGTTTTGAGTTTGCCGCCTCGGCTGGCGGGCATTACGCCGTGGCGGATGACCCAGAAGCGGAGGGCCGTGACGCCCCACTCGCGGACCATCACGACGATGGTCACCCACCACGGGAGTTCGCCGAGGTACGAGAGGCCGAGGAAGGCGGCGCCCGTGAGGGCCTTGTCGGCGATGGGGTCGGCGATCTTGCCGAAGTTGGTGACCAGGTTCCAGCGGCGGGCGATGTCGCCGTCGAAGCGGTCGGTGACGATCGCGACCACGAACGCGGCGGTGGCGAGCAGCCGGTTGCTGTCGGTGTGACCGCCTTCGCGGAGGAGGAGCCAGACGAACAGGGGTACGAGGACCAGCCGCAGGACCGTGAGCGCGTTCGGCACGTTCCAGGCGCTGGGCGCGTGGAGGTGGCCGCCGGCTGCTCGCGGTGCCGGGTTCGTTGGCGGGTTGGTCACGCGGTCAGGTTAGCTGCCGGACGGGCGTCCGGGGTGCTCACGAGCGCGGCGAACTCGGCGATCAGGTCGACACCGTCGCTCGCCACCACCTTCGCGGAGACCAGATCGCCGACCCGTACCCCATCCGGGAGCCCGGTGACGGTCGTCGACCCATCCACCTCGGGCCCCTGGTGCGCGGCCCGCCCCTCGCCAGTCCACCCAGCCCCAGCCAGCACAACCTCGTCCGACGCGGCTCCATCCAACTCGGCGCCGTCCAACGCGACCACCGCAACGCCCTTCGGCGCAGCTCCGTCTACGGTGGCGCGGCCCCCGACGGTGGCGGACGGGTCGTCGCTGTCCAGGTCGGCGCTGTACAGATCGTCGCTGTCCAGGTCGGCGTCGGTGTCGAGGGGGGCGGTGGATTCGATGAGGACTTCGAGGAGTTCGCCGATGCGGGATTCGGCTCGGGCTGAGGTCAGGTCTTCGGCTAGGCGGGTTACTCGGTCGAGGCGGGCGGCGATGGTGTCTTCGTCGAGTTTGCCGTCGTACGTCTCGGCCTCGGTGCCGTCCTCGTCGGAGTACCCGAAGACGCCGATCGCGTCGAGGCCCGCGCGGGACAGGAAGTCGCAGAGGATGTCAACGTCTTCCTCGGTCTCGCCCGGGAAGCCGACGATGACGTTGCTGCGGATGCCGGCGGTCGGGGCGCTGGCGCGGACCTGGGCGATGAGTTCGAGGAAGCGCTCCGAGTCGCCGAAGCGGCGCATCCGGCGGAGAAGCGGGCCCGAGGCGTGCTGGAAGGAGAGGTCGAAGTACGGAACGACTCCTGGGGTGGCGGTCATCGCGTTGATCAGGGTCGGGCGCATCTCGGCGGGCTGCAGGTACGAGACGCGGACGCGGATGATGCCCGGCACCTGGGCGATCTCGCCGACGAGGGTCTCGAGCAGGCGGAGGTCGCCGAGGTCCTTGCCGTACGAGGTGGAGTTCTCGGAGACGAGGAAGAGTTCGCGTACGCCGTTGTCGGCGAGCCATTCGGCTTCACGCAGTACTTCGGCGGGGCGGCGCGACATGAACGCGCCGCGGAACATCGGGATCGCGCAGAACGCGCAACGGCGGTCACAGCCGGAGGCGAGCTTCAGCGGTGCCATCGGGCCGCCGTCGAGGCGTCGCCGCATCACGCGGGGGCCGCTCGCCGGGGCGGTCGCGAGATCGGGGGCGTCGATCTTCAGCTCTTCCGGTGCACCGGTGACGAAGCGTCCCTTGAGTCCGGCTTGCTCGCTGGACCGGGCAAGCGCGGAAGCGTCCGTGGGCCGCAGCTGCTCGGGGATGTGCGAGCCGACACCCGCCGCGCCTGCAGCTGGCCGTCGGCCGGCCTCCGCGAGGCGGTCCGCGGAGGCCTGCTCGCCTTGCCCGGCTGGCCGGCCTGCGGCGATCGCCCCACCCGCGCCAGTCGGCTGACCGTGGGTCGTCTGGTCTGCCTGGGTCCTCTGGTCCGGCGCGGTGGCGTGATCCGCAGCGGTTGGTTGGTCGCCGTGGCCGGGGAGGGAGGGGGCGGGGGTTGAGTGGCGGTCTGCGGGTGCCAGTGGGAGGAGTTTGCGGCGGTCGCGCGGTACGTGCGACTGGTGCTTGTTGCCGGCGAGGATCGCGCGGAGGCGGTCGGAGATGTCGGTGTAGTCGTCGAAGCTGAGGACGGCGTCCGTCTCGGGGAGGGCTTCGGCGAGTTGCTCGCCGTACCGCTCGGCGAGGCAGCCGACTGCGACGACGGCCTGCGTACGGCCGGACTCCTTGTAGTCGGCGGCCGCGAGAAGCGTGTCGACGGAGTCCTTCTTGGCGGCTTCGACGAAGCCGCAGGTGTTCACCACCACGGTGTCCGCCTCGGCGGCGTCGTCGACCAGTCGGAAGCCACCGGCTTCGAGCCGGCCGGCCAGTTCCTCGGAGTCGACATCGTTGCGGGCACAGCCCAGCGTGACCAGGGCGACGGTGGTGGGTGGCGTAGTCATCACCACGAGTATGACGCGCCGTACAGTCCCCGGCCTAACTCACCAGCGCATCTCACAGCCCACCGCGAGGCGCAAGGCCCGGCCAGGGCGAGGCCGGGAGCGAGCGCAGCGGCGGGCGGGACGGCCAGAGCGGCGGCTACAGCGGCGGCCACGGCGGCGGGCGGGGCGGCCGCAGGGGCAGGCCGGCTAGGAGCCGGGGGTGGTTTTGGTGAGGGTGCCGTTGGGGTGGGCGGTGAATTTGGTGAGTTTGGTGTCCAGGCGTTTGCCGTTGAGGACGACGATCAGGTTGCCGGGGCTGGTGACTGTTACGCGGATGTCGCCGGAGCTGGTTACCGACTGGGCGATGCCGGGGCTCAGACGGCCCTGGAACAGGCGTCGGTTCTTCTTGTCGCGGACGGTCAGGTAGGTGCCGTCGCCCTTGGCTGTGAGCGTCAGCGCGGTCTTCAGGACCGGCGGCTTGGCGGTTGTCGGCTTCTTGGTGGGCTGGACGGTCGGCTGCACCGGGGCCTTGGGGGTCGGCGTGGTGATCGTCGCCGTGGTGACCGCGGTCTTGGATGCGTTCGCCTCGATGTCGTTGGGCAGGGTGAACAGCCGCACCATCCCCCAGCCCATCAAGATGACCAGGATCGCGCCGACCACGATCGCCCAGCGCGGGCGGGCCGGGCGGAGCGTCGGGCCCTTGGAGGCGGCGCGCTCCTCGCGGCGGGACTTCTCCTCCTCGACGGCCTGCTCGGCGTCGAAGGCGGCGATCAGCGGTGCGGGGTCGGCCTTGACCACGCGGGCGATGGAGCGGATGTGTCCACGGGCGTAGAAATTCCCACCGCAGCGGGAGAAATCGTCGGCCTCCATGGCGATCAGCAGCCCGGTTCTGATCCGGGTCGCAGCGCTCAGCTGCTCGATCGTCATGTCGGCCCGCTCGCGGGCCGCCGTGAGATCGCTGCCGATGCTCACTTCCTCACCATCCTCTCGTTCGTCCGACCACCTGTGCGGACTGCCGACGTCACCGGGCGGACCGCCGACATCAAGTCAACGGCCTTGATACTGCGGGGTCACGCTCGACTCAGAGTTGTTCCCTGACCGGACACCTGGCGTCTGCCAGCATGTGCAGCGCCTGCACCACTTCCCCGTTCGACGGCCGAGCCGTCAACCCGAACGGTATCGCGAGTGAGGATCCCGTCAGTCGACGGTTGGCATCAGTTGTCTTGCGGGTCGAACTCGGCATCGCGCCGAGGATCGGCCCGGGATCCTGCAGATGTACGGCGATCCGCCCGTCGTCGAGCGGATGCCGGCGCTGCAGCACCGTCACCTCTTCGATGTCCTCCCACCGGGTGCCGATCCATTCGTTGCCGATCCGCAGCCGGATGCCGACGTCGTCGGCGACCAGCATCTCCCCCACCGTCAGAGCGCGGGCACAGACGAACGCGAGACCGGCGAAGGCCGCCGCGGCGAGCCAGCGCAGGATGCCGGTCGGACTCGTGGATGCGGACGCGGCGAACCCGATCGCGACCAGGGCGGCGCCGACGGCGAGGCCGCCGTGCACCTTCTGGGATCCCCGGACGGTGAACGGCACGGGCTCGGGGTCGACGTCGAAACGGTCCTGCCTGGGCAGTGCGCTCGCGGCGGTCACGATGTCACTCTCCTCGGAGGGTGGTGATGAAGTCCTCTAGGTCGTCAGGCTTGACCAGGACGTCCCTGGCCTTCGAACCTTCACTGGGACCGACGACACCGCGGCTCTCCAGGATGTCCATCAGCCGGCCGGCCTTGGCGAAACCGACGCGGAGCTTACGCTGCAACATCGACGTCGAGCCGAACTGGGTGGAAACGATCAGCTCGGCGGCCTGCACCACCAGGTCGAGATCGTCGCCGATCTCGTCGTCGAGATCCTTGCTCGGACCGGCCGCGACGGTGACGTCCTCACGGTACGTCGGCTCGAGCTGCGTCTTGCAGTGCTCGACCACGCCGCGGATCTCGGCCTCGTCGACCCAGGAGCCCTGGATACGCATCGGCTTGCTCGCACCCATCGGCAGGAACAGGCCGTCGCCCTGACCGACCAGCTTCTCCGCGCCCGGCTGGTCGAGGATGACCCGGCTGTCGGCCAGCGAGGACGTTGCGAACGCCAGCCGCGACGGCACGTTGGCCTTGATCAGGCCGGTGACGACGTCCACCGACGGCCGCTGGGTGGCGAGCACCAGGTGGATGCCGGCGGCCCGCGCCAGCTGGGTGATCCGGACGATCGAGTCCTCGACGTCGCGCGGGGCGACCATCATCAGGTCGGCCAGCTCATCGACGATCACCAGCAGGTACGGGTACGGCGTGAGCACACGCTCGGACCCCGGCAGGGGCTTCACCTTGCCGCCGCGGACCGCCTTGTTGAAGTCGTCGACGTGCCGGAACCCGAAAGCGGCCAGGTCGTCGTACCGCATGTCCATCTCGCGGACGACCCACTGCAGCGCCTCGGCCGCCTTCTTGGCGTTGGTGATGATCGGCGTGATCAGGTGCGGGATGCCCTCGTAGTTGTTCAGCTCGACCCGCTTGGGGTCGACCAGGATCATCCGCACCTCGTCGGGCGTGGCGCGCATCAGGATCGACGTGATCAGCGAGTTGACGAACGACGACTTACCCGAGCCGGTCGCGCCGGCGACCAGCAGGTGCGGCATCTTCGCCATGTTCGCGACGACGAAGCCGCCTTCGACGTCCTTGCCCAGGCCGGCCACCATCGGGTGATGGTCGTTGCGGGCCGTCGCGCTGCGGACCACGTCGCCGAGGCTGACGGTCTCCTTGTCGGTGTTCGGGATCTCGATGCCGATCGCGGACTTGCCCGGGATCGGCGACAGGATCCGCACGTCGGCCGACGCCACCGCGTAGGCGATGTTCTTCGACAGGGCGGTGACCTTCTCGACCTTGACCGCCGAGCCGAGCTCGACTTCGTACCGCGTGACGGTCGGGCCGCGCGTGTAGCCGGTGACCTGCGCGTCGATACCGAACTGCTCGAACACCTCAGTCAGCCGGTCGACGACCTGGTCGGACGCCTTGGTCCGCGCCTTGTGCACCGAGCCGGGCTTGAGCATCTGCCCGTCCGGCAGCGTGTACGTGATGTCACCCGACAGCCTCAGCTGCTCGACGCGCTGCGGCAGCGGCGTGTGCGGCGGCGGCTCGGGCGGCGGCGCCGACGGCTTGCTCGAAGCGGCAGGCGCCTCGAAGGCCGGCTCAGCGGAGGCCTCAGCGGAGTCGACGTCATACGCGTCTTCCTCCACCGGCTGGGCCTTCGGCTTGCGTCCTCGCTTGGAGATCTCGCGGCCCTCGAGCACCGGTGAGTCGTACGGCTTGACCGTCGGCTCGCCGTCCTCGTCGAGCTCGGCCTTGGCCCGCCGCTGCTTGCGCGTCAGCCGGACCGTGTCGTCGGTCGGCGCTGCGATGACGGACGGAGCGTCCTCGGGCAGCGCCGTCCGGCCCATCAGTACGTCGAATGCCGCGCGGAACCGCAGGGGGATCGCGTAGATAGGCGTCCCCGTGATCACCAGGGCGCCGAAGATCGAGAGCAGGACCAGCAGCGGCGCAGCGACGTACTGCGTGAGCAGGTCCGACAGGAACGACGAGATGAAGTATCCGATCGCGCCGCCGGCAGCACTCAGCGGCCCGTCGGCCGGGTTGCTCGGCCGGGGCAGACCGTTGGCGATGTGGATCAGGCCGAGTACGCCGAGGCAGACGGCCGTCCACCCGATCACCTGACGGCCGGCGGGGCCGTTGTGGTCCGGGTGACGCAGCGTGCGGACAGCGACGAGCAGCAGCAACAGCGGCAGGGGCCAACCGAGCATGCCGATGCTGCCGCCGACGACCGTGCGTACGCCGTTGCCGACCGCGCCCGGCAGGTCCCACCAGATCGCCGCGGCCACGACGACCGCGAGGCCGATCAGGAACAGGCCGGCGCCGTCACGGCGGTGCTCCGGCTCCAGGTCGCGGGCGCTGTGGCCGATGCCGCGCACCATGCTGCCGAGCAGGTGGGCGATGCCGATCCAGACCTTCACCACCCCGCGGCACAGAGCGAGCATGGCGGCCGCGAACGGGCCCGGTCCGCTGTTCTTGGGCGTGCTGGTCCGCGCGGGGGAGGATCCTCCGCGCTTCGTGCTTTGCCCTCGCTTCTGGGCGCCGGACGAACGGGAGCGTCCACCAGCAGCCGAACGAGCCGTGCTCGGCCGTTTGGCTGCCGACTTCTGCGCCCGCGCCGGGGAAGACGTGCGGGTCGCCATATTGATCAGGCTACCCCGATAACCCCTTGAGTCCCACGTGTCACACGCCGATCACGCTGTCCCATCCATAGCGTCACAGCGTGACCACACGCCTCCGGAGGCGGAGCAGATGCCAGACGACGACATACCAGGCGAGCGCAGCGAGGCCGCCGGAGACGAGGCCCGACAACACCAGGCGGATGGCCGTCTCACCGCTCAATTCATCGTCCGCACGGCCGAGTTCGGCGACGGCCCCGGTGGCGGCGAGCACAAGTGCGCCAAAGACCACGACATACCTTGCCCAAGGGGCGACGAGGTTACCGGGAGTGACCGAAGGCGTCGTACGCCGGTACCAGCGGTAGAGCCAGACCGCCAGGACGAGGCAACCGCCGATCGTGCTGACGTACTGGAGGATGCGGTTGACGTCCCAGGCCGGCGTCACGGCGGCGCGGAACACGCCAGGGAAGTGACGGACGAAGTACCCGTCTCCGTGGGTGAACGAATCCCAGACGACGTGCGTGACCGCGCCGATCACGGCCGAAACCAACGTCCACAACAGGCTGGGGCGGACCGACGACGGCAGCCGCGCGGCGAGTGCCGGTGGAGCGAGGGCGACGAGGGGTCGCCTCAAGAGCAGGTTGTAGACCGCGAGTAGCACGAGCGCGATCAGCGGATCCAGCCACAACGCCGACGTGAACTCGTGGGTGAGGGTCAGGGTGAAGTTGCCGTTGATGTGCTGCGTGGCGAACCGGTAGATCGGGCCGACGTACAGCAGATCTGGCGCCACCGCGCCGGCGACCAGGGCCGAGGTGACGAAGGGCCGACGGACCAGCGGGAGGACTGCCGCGGGGTGGGCGAGGGTGAACGGCACGGCGGCAGCCTAGAAGTGCTGGAGGTCGTGTTATGCGCCCGTAGTGCCGTCGAGTTGCTCCCGCAAAAGGTCGGCGTGACCACAGTGGCGGCCGTACTCGCCGATCAGGTGGATGTAGATCATCCGGAGCGTCGACTCGGTACCGCCGAAGGTGAAGCGGTCATCCAGCGAATGGTCCGCAGCAGCCTCGTCGGAGAGCTTCCACTCCTCGATCAGACCCTCGTACGCCGCCTGCGCATCGGCCGGATCGATCAGCTCGAAGTCCGCGTCCTTGCCGAGCTCGGGCGCGAACAGCGGATCCGCCGGCTCGTCGGCGAAGTGGATGCGGAACCAGATCCGCTCGACCTTGGTGAGGTGCCGGATCAGTCCGAGCAGCGAGAGGTTGGACGGCGGCGAGGGCCGCTCGGCCAGCTGCTCTGCGGTCAGCCCGGCGCATTTGAGCAGCAGCGTGGTGCGGTAGGAATCCAGATAGCCCTGCAGCAGCTCGCGTTCAGGTGCGGTCAGCGAACCGTCCGGTCGCTCGACAGCAGGTGCTCTCCACACCGCGGCATCCAACGTCATGGCGCCAGTCCAACACGGCAGCAGCGCCGACAGCGAATTGGTTAGTCGTTCACCGGCGGAGCCCAGCCGGGTCGCGGGATCAGACAGAACGGGTGACCAGCTGGATCCTCGTAGACCGTCTCGGCGAGTCGCCGGGCGCCGAGTGCCAGCACCTGCGGTCCGGCCGCCTCGACGTCGTCGACCATGACATCCAGATGCATCTGCTGCGGTCGCTCCGGGTCCGGCCACTGCGGGCGCCGATGGTCGACGGCGCGCTGGAAGCCCAGACCCGAAGTGTGGTCGTTGTCGGCGACAACCACCCAGTCCTCGCTCTGGTAGGTGATGGGCTTGCCGAGCAGCGCCGAGTAGAACCGCGCCAGTTCCAGCGGCTCCGGGCAGTCGATCGCGAGGTGGTGCAGTCGTCCGATCATGTGCACAGTCTGCGCCGTCTCAAGATATGTTCGCCAGTCCCGGAATGTGAGATAGCCACTGGCGGTCGCCGTATCCCGTTCGTTACCGTGTTCGGCAGGTCATGAGTGTCAGCGACAAGCCCCGGCTAGCTGGCCGGCAACCCTCCTCCGCGGTGGGGTGCCCCGGGTGAAGACCAGGCCGTGCGGATACCCCGCTCGGCAAGTGCGGACTTCCCGGGAGCAGCAGCATGTCGATCCTCTCCATCCTCGAGCCTGCCAGTACGACGACGCCGCGACTCACCGTGGCGCACCGGAGTACCGGCAGCATCCCCGCCACGGTCGGTTCGGACCTCCTGGTCCCGCTGGCCGACGGCCGGGTCACCGACTACGCGAACTTCGACCACGGAGCGAGCGCGCCGTGCCTGGAGTCCGTCCGGGCCAGCGTGGAGGCGGCGCTGCCGTCGTACGCGTCGGTGCACCGTGGCAACGGGTACGCCTCACGCATCACCACCCAGTGGTACGAGCGTGCTCGCCAAGAGGTGCATGCCTTCGTCGGAGCGCGCGAGGACGACCAGGTGATCTTCACCCGGCAGACCACCGACGCGCTCAACCTGCTGGCTCGTGCGGTGCCGGCGGACGCGACTGTGATCGTGTTCGAGTCCGAGCACCACGCCGCTCTCCTGCCCTGGCCGGCCGAGCGGACCGTTCGCCTGGCCGCGCCGTCCAGCTCCACCGAGGCCGTGACCGCGGTCGCCGACGCACTCCGCGAAGCGCCTGACGGCCCGCGGCTCGTCGTGATCACCGGCGCGTCCAACGTCACCGGCGAGATCTTCCCGATCGCGGAGATCGCCAAGGTGGCCAAGGCGCACGGCGCACGGGTTTGTCTCGACGCGGCACAGCTGGCGCCGCACCGTCCGGTCGACATCTCCACCCTGGATGTCGACTGGGTCGCGCTGTCCGGTCACAAGCTCTACGCGCCGTACGGTGCCGGCGCGCTGATCGGTCGCTCCGACTGGCTCGACGCCGCCGACCCGTACCTGTACGGCGGCGGGGCGACGCACGCGGTCACCGACGACACCGTGGTGTGGGCGACCGGCCCGGCGCGGCACGAGGGCGGCTCCCCCAACGTCATCGGCGCCATCGCGCTGGCGAGCGCCTGTGCCGCGATCAGCAAGCACCGCGACGCGATCGAGCAGCACGAGCGCAGCCTGCTCACCCGCCTCCGGACGGGGCTCGCTCAGATCGACGGAGTCACGACGTACTCGATCTTCGCCGAGGACGCGGACCGTGTCGGCACCGTCTGCTTCACCGTCGCCGGTCTGACCTCGACGCTCGTCTCGGCGGCGCTGAGCGCGGAGTACGGCGTCGGCGTACGGGACGGCAAGTTCTGCGCCCACCCGCTCGTCGGCCACCTCCTCGCCGACTCCCCCGAGCACGGTACGGCGGTCCGCGCGAGCCTCGGCCTCGGGACCACCCGCGAGCACGTGGACCGGCTCGTCAGCGCAGTACGCACGCTGGCCACCAGTGGTCCGCGGGCGGAGTACACGGAGACCGCGCACGGCTGTCAGCCGTCCGACGATCCCCGCGACCTCCAAGCTCCCCGGATCTGGTAGTCCAGCAGCCTCCTACTGCTCAGGAGGTACGAGACCTACATGGTGAGCAGCGAACGCCAGTAGGTCCGCCCATTCGGCCGCGACCATCGCGGCAGGTTTGCCGAAGCCATGGCCGGTGTTGACCTCCACCCGAGTCAAGACGGGCTGCGGACCGGCCTGGGCATGCTGCAGCGTCGCCATGAACTTGTGGCTGTGCAACGGAACCACCCGGTCATCGTGGTCGCCGGTGACCACGAGCGTCGCCGGGTATGACGTGCCGTCGCTGACGCGATGCAACGGCGAGTAAGCCAACAGGTCCTCGAACTGCTCCGGATCGTCGGGCAGACCGAAGTCGGACGCCCACGCCGCACCCACGGTGAACTTGTGGAACCGCAGCATGTCCAGCACCCCGACACCGGGCAGTGCGACCGCGAACAGGTCCGGCCGCTGGGTCATCACCGCTCCGACGAGCAGTCCGCCGTTGCTGCGACCATGGATGGCCAGCTGCTCCGGTGTGGTGACGCCGGTGTCGCGTAGGTGCTCACCGACCGCGATGAAGTCGTCGAACACGTTCTGCTTGTTCTTCAGCCGTCCCGCGTCGTGCCACTCGGTGCCGTACTCGCCACCGCCACGCAGGTTGGCGATGGCCAGCACTCCGCCGGCCGCGAGCCACGCCGGCCAGCCGGGTCGGTAGTCCGCCTGGACCGGGATGCGGAAGCCGCCGTACCCATACATCAGCGTCGGACGCGGTGCGGAGAAGTCGAGGTCGGCTCGGGTGATCAGGAAGTACGGCACGTCGCGACCGGGTGCGATCCGGCGCGTCACGGTGACCTGTGGCGGTGTGAAGCCACCGGCGCCGCGGACCAGCTCCGGCAGTGCACGTACGCCGCCTGATCCGGTCAAGACGACGTACGAAAGCGTGGGGTCCGTTGTCGTCGACAGGCCGATGAACAGCTCGTCGTACTCCGGACCGGCGTGCAGGTCGACCACTCCCCCGCCAGGTACGTCGACCACGCGCTGACCAGAGCCATCCAACCCGTACAGCGTCAGCACTGGCTGCGCGTCGACAAGCGTCAGCGTGGCCAGACCGTTCGCCGTACCGCGGACTGCCTGCAGCGTTGCCTCGCCCTCCGGAATGAGGTCGGTGAACTCACCGTCCAGAGCGGAGAGGACTACACGCCCACGAGAGGCGTCGCGGTCGGTGCGCAGTACGAGCTGGTCGCCGGACATGCGTACGAAGGCAATCTCGTCGGCAAACGTGTCCACCACCTTCGCCGGCTCGCCCAGGCCGTCCGACGTGATCGGGTAGACCCAGAGGCGGGTCGCGGGATCTGTCCCCTCGGTGATGTGGACGACGAGGTACCGGTCGTCCTCGGAGACCTCCGGTGAGATGAAGATCTGGTCCTCACCGGGGAAGCTCAGCACCAACTCGTCCTCGGACTGCGGTGTGCCCACCTTGTGCAGCGTCAGCCGCCCACCGGTCAGCGACTTGGTCTCGGTCCCCTCGCTTCGCCCACTCGACGGGTAGTGCAGATAGAGGTACGCCGAGCTGTCCGGCAACCAGACTGCCTCGCAGAACTTCGCTTCGGACACCACATCGTCGACCTGCGTACCGGTGGCGATGTCGAGCAGCCGGAACGTCGTCCAGTCGCTGCCGGACTCGTTGATGCCGTAGGCGAAGTACTTGCCGTCCGGGCTGACGGTGAACGTGCCGAGCGAGTCGGTGCCGTCCTCGGAGAGAGTGTTCGGGTCGATGAGGACACGGCCGCCGGCGAGCAGTTCGTCGAGCGACTCGGCGACGTAGATGACGTCCTGGGCCTGCGTGCCGTCGTTGCGGCCGACGAAGTACCAGCCTGCCTTCTTCGCGGGTACGCCGGCGCGTGGACGCGCGAGGATCGCGGCCATCGTGGTCTTGAACCACTCGCGCTCCGGATAGCCGGAGAGCTCGGCCTGGGTGAACTCGTTCTGCCTCTGGACCCAGTCCTGCGTGTCAGGCGAGTCAGGATCTTCCAGCCAGCGGTACGGGTCAGCGATCTCCCGCCCGTGCAGGGTCTCGACCACGTCGTCGCGGCGGCTCTCGGGATATGCGGTCATGTGGCCAAACCTAACCCGATGCCGGCGTCGTACTCACCCACTCCGGTGGGCGGCATCCCGCACAGGCACCGGAGCCGGGCAAGTACGACGGGCCTCGCTCAGTGGCGGGCCGGGGTGAGGTCCTTGGTCCACAACACCTCGCCGAACAGGTTGCGCAGCGAGACCGTGAACACGCCGGTGCGCGGATCGATCCGGGTGTGGCCGAAGAACTGGTTCCCGCTGGCCGGCGACTGGCTCGGGAAGTCCGCCGCCTTCACGAACACCGCCTCCGGGCCGAAGGTCGGGTCGAGAGCGTTCGGGCCGAAGGCGCCCGCGTTGATCGGTCCGGCGACGATCTCCCAGAACGGATCGAAGTCGGTGAACGCCGCCCGGGACGGGTCGTAGTGGTGCGCCGCGGCGTAGTGCACATCGGCGGTCAGCCAGATCGCGTTCCGGACCTTCTGCTTCTTGAACTGGCTCAGCACCCAGGCGATCTCGTGCTCGCGGCCGCCGGGAGCGCCCGGCAGACCGTTCGCGACCGCCTCGATCAGGTCGCCGTCCGGCACGAGTAGGCCGAGCGGCATGTCGCTGGCGATCACCTTCCACGTCGCCCGCGACGCCGCGACCTCACGCACCAGCCAGGCGGCCTGCTCGGCGCCGAGCATCGCGACCGGACCGACCGTCGACGGCACGGGGTTCGCCCCGCGGTACGTGCGCATGTCCAGGCAGAAGACGTCGAGCAGCGGGCCGTAGCTCACCTTGCGGTAGATCCGGTCACGCCCGGACACGTGCTCCATCGGCAGGTACTCGAGGAACGCCTTCTTCGCCCGCGACGCGAGTACGTCGACCCGCTTCTCGGTGTACCGGTCGTCGGTGAGGATCTCGCCCGGGTACCAGTTGTTCAGCGTCTCGTGGTCGTCCCACTGCGCGACCAGCGGTACGTCGGCGTACAGCGAGCGGACGTTGCCGTCGAGCAGGTTGTACTTGTACCGGCCGCGGTACTCGGCCAGGGTCTCGGCGACCTTCGACACCTCCTCGGTCACCACGTTCTTCCAAACGGTGCCGTCGGCAACCTTCAGCTCGGCGGCGAGCGGACCGTCGGCGTAGATGTTGTCGCCGGAGTGCAGGAAGAAGTCCGGCCGGGTGTCGTGCATCGCCTTGTACGCGATCATCCCGCCGAGCTCCGGGTTGATGCCGTACCCCTGACCGGCGGTGTCGCCGGTGAACACGAACGAGACCGGCCGGTTGCGCCCCGGCGTGGTGAACGAGCCGTCGAGCGTCTGACCGATCCGGCCTGCTGCGTCCTCGAAGCCGAGCCGGTAGTCGTACCGCTGCCCCGGCCGCAGACCGCGCAGCGGCAGGCGCGCGGTGAAGTCGTCGTCGGCCGAGGTCTTCGGGCCGCGCAGGTGGATCGCCCTGTCGAAGCGGCCGTGGCTGGTCAGCTGCACGACGAGCCGGCCGGGCCGGTCGGTGCGCGACCAGACGACGGCCGAGGACGGCGTCACGTCGGCACTCGCGATCCCCGACGGCAGCGTGGGCCGGTCGCGACGGACGAGGTTCGGTACGGCGGATGCACCGGACATGCCCGGTACGGCGAGGGACGCACCGGCGACGGTCGATGCGGCCAGGAGCTGGCGGCGACTCAGTTTCATGACCCGAAGGTGCGCCCCGCTGATGACGCCCAGGTGAAAGCCGGGCGAACTGGGCGTCAAATCACCCGGCGCCACGACGCCAGCTTGTGTGCGGCTATCCGACGTGGTTCCGTTAAGCCCACGCACCACTCGTGACTTTCTCGTGACGCTGCCCCTGGACCTGGTAGCGCATCGACCGATGCACAACCGGAACCGGGGTTTCTCATGTCACAGCTGCTTGCCGAAGACCATGACCCATTACGGGCGCAACACAAGTACACGCACCTCTACACCGATCTGCTGCGGACAGTTCGAGAGCTAGGTCTGCTCAAGCGCCGGCGGAAGTACTACCTCACCCGCATCGGCCTGGTCCTCGCCGCCTTCGTGGCGGTGTGGGTCGGCGTCGGCCTGCTCGGCAACTCGTGGTTCCAGCTCCTGATGGCCGGCGCGCTGGCGCTCGTGCTGACCCAGGTCGCGTTCCTGAGCCACGACAGCGCGCACCGGCAGATCTTCGACTCCGCCAAGTGGAACGACTGGACCGCGCGCCTGCTGGCCGGCGGAGTGGTCGGCATCAGTGCGAGCTGGTGGCGGTCGAAGCACAACCGGCACCATTCCGGACCGAACCAGCTGAAGCGGGACCCGGACATCGACATCGGCGTCGTCGCCTTCACCCCGGAGCACGTCGCCCGGCGGACCGGCTTCCAGGCCTGGCTGACCCGCCGCCAGGGCTGGCTGTTCTTCCCGCTGCTGACGCTCGAGGGCCTGAGTCTGTACGTCGCGAGCATCCAGCACCTGTTCCGCCGGACGGCGACCAAGATGGAGCGGATCGAGGCCGCGATCGTGGTCACCCGGGTCGCCGGGTACCTGACCGTCCTGTTCCTGCTCCTGCCGCTCGGCAAGGCCGGGGCGTTCCTCGGGTTGCAGCTGGCCGTCTTCGGTGTCTGCCTCGGCGGCTCGTTCGCGCCGAACCACAAGGGCATGCCGCTCGTCCCGGCGTCGATGCGGCTGGACTTCCTCCGCCGCCAGGTGCTGATGTCGCGCAACATCCGCGGCGGGGTCTTCACCGACTTCGCGATGGGTGGACTCAACTACCAGATCGAGCACCACCTCTTCCCGAGCATGCCGCGTCCGACGCTGCGGCGGGTCCAGCCGATCGTCCGCGAGTACTGCGAACTGCACGGGGTGAAGTACACCGAGGTGAGCCTGTTCGCGTCGTACCGGATCGTCGTCGACTACCTGAACAACGTCGGCCTGCGCGCGCGCGATCCGTTCCAGTGCCCACTCGTCGCCACGTACCGGGGGTAGCACTTTGCCAAGCAGACCTCGCCGGGCCATCTGGCCGCTCGCCCGGCGTCATGCCCTGACCTCACCCTGGCCGTCGTGAGCGCGCAACAGCAGTACGTCAGCATGTACACGGACCTGCTCCGGACCGTGCGCGAGCTTGGCCTGTTCCGGCGACGGCAGGGCTACTACCTGACCCGGATCGGCATCGTCGGCGGCGCCCTGCTCGGCGTCGTCGCCGGCATGATTCTGCTCGGCAACTCATGGCATCAACTCTGGCTCGCGGGTGCGCTGGCGCTCGTGCTGGTGCAGGTGGCCTTCCTCAGCCACGACAGCGCCCACCGGCAAATCTTCCACTCGAACGCGCGCAACGACTGGACGGCGCGCATCCTGGCCGGCTGCATCCTCGGCATGAGTGCCAGTTGGTGGCGCAGCAAGCACAACAAGCACCACGCCGCGCCGAACCAGGCGGACCGTGATCCCGATGTGCAGCTCAAGGTGCTCGCGTTCACGCCGCAGGCGGTCGTCGACCGCGGGCCGTTGGGCCGGTGGTTCGCCGCGCGGCAAGGCTGGCTCTTCTTCCCGCTCCTCACCCTCGAGGGCGTCGGTCTGCACGCGTCCAGCCTCAAGCACCTGCTTCGCCGCGATGCGACCCGCGCCGACCGCGTCGACGCCGCGGTGGTCGCCTCGCGCATCACGGCGTACGTCGCTGCGCTCTACGTCCTGCTGCCGCCCGGGAAGGCGACCGCGTTCCTGGGCCTGCAGCTCGCGGTGTTCGGGGTCTGCCTCGGCGCCGCGTTCGCCCCGAACCACAAGGGCATGCCGATCGTCCCGGCCGGAAGCAAGATCGACTTCCTCCGCCGGCAGGTGCTGATGTCCCGCAACGTCCGCGGCGGCATCCTCACCGACTTCGCGATGGGCGGGCTCAACTACCAGATCGAGCACCACCTGTTCCCGAGCATTCCCCGGCCGACGCTGCGGCGCGTCCAGCCGATCGTCCGCGAGTACTGCGAACTCCACGGCATCACGTACGCCGAAGTCGGCCTGTTCGCGTCGTACCGGATCGTCGTCGACTACCTCAACAACGTCGGCCTGCGCGCCCGCGACCCGTTCGACTGCCCGCTGGCGGCCGAGCTCAGATCAAGCGGGCGGAATCTCGCCTGAGCCGCGGATCGTCAGCTTCACCGGGACGCGGACCGTGCGGCCGGGGCGGTGGGGCTCCGGGAGGCGCTCGGTCATCAGCTGGATCGCGGTCCGCGCCATCACGTCGGCCGACTGTGCGACCGCGGTCAGGCCCGGGCTGAGCAGATCGCCGAGCGCGAGGTCGTCGAACGACACCAGCGCGACCTGATCGCGGCGGCCGGCCAGACCACGCAGTACCTCGGCCGTCGTCATGTTGTTGGCCGACAGCAACGCGGTCGCGGGCTCGGCGCGATCGAGGACGGCGGACAGCGTGATGCCGATGCCCTCGGTCGTCGGTTCGGACAGGTGGACCAGGTCCTCGTCGACGTCGATGCGGTGACGGGCCATCGCTGCCCGGTAGGCGACCACGCGCTCGCGGGCGGTGAAGATCCGCTCGTCGTCGCCGAGGTACGCGATCCGGCGGTGCCCCTGCCGGACCAGGTGGTCGATCGCCTGGTCGATACCGCCGGCGTTGTCGGCGAGGACGGCGTCGGCCTCGATGCCGTGGGCCGGGCGGTCGATCGTGACGACCGCCATCCCGGCGTCGACGTGCGGCGCGAGGTACTCCTGCGTCTCACCGATCGGGGCCATGATGAGGGCGTCCGGACGGCGGGCGACGAACTCGAGGCAGACGTCCTTCTCCCGCTCCGGGTCCTCGTCGGTCAGCCCGATCATCACCACGGAGCCGGACGACCGCGCCCAGAGCTCGACCGCGCGGCCGAGCGAGGCGAAGAACGGGTCGCCGATGTCGCGGATCACCACGGCGATCGTCCCGGTCTTGCCGCGGCGCAGCATCCGGGCGCTCTCGTTCGGCGTGTAGTTCAGGTCCTTGATCGCGGCCTGGACCTTCGCCGTCAGCTCGGGGCTGACGTTCGGCTCTTCGTTCACCACCCGGGAGACGGTCTTCAGTGCGACCCCCGCCCGGGCGGCGACCTCCTTCATCGTGGGCCGGCGTTGCCCCGTCCCGTTCACCCCGCTGACGCTCATCGCCGGCCCACCCTTCGTATGCTCGCGCAGAGGCTACACCGAGTAGTCAGCTTTCGACCACGACGGGAATGATCATCGGGCGGCGGCGGTGGGTGTCACTGACCCATTTGCCGACCACCCGGCGGATCACCTGTTGCAGCTGGTACATGTCGTCGACACCGCCGCCGATCGCCTTCTCGATCTCGGCCTCGATCTTCGGCTTCAGGTCGTCGAAGACAGTGTCGTCCTCGGCGAACCCGCGTGCCTGGATCTCCGGACCGGCGGTCAGCTTGCCGGTGACCGAGTCCATCACGGCGATGACCGAGATGAACCCCTCGTCACCGAGGATCCGGCGGTCCTTCAGCGAGGTCTCGGTGATGTCGCCGACGGTCGAGCCGTCGACGAACACGTACCCGCAGTCCACCTTGCCCGCCACCACGGCCTTGCGGTCGATCAGGTCGACCACCACACCGTCCTCGACGACGACCACGTTCTCCCGCGGTACGCCGGTCTGCACCGCCAGGTCGGCGTTCGCGTGCAGGTGCCGCACCTCGCCGTGCACCGGCATCACGTTGCGCGGCTTCACGATGTTGTAGCAGTACAGCAGCTCGCCGGCGCTGGCGTGACCGGACACGTGCACGAGCGCGTTGCCCTTGTGGATCACGTTCGCACCGTGGCGGATCAGGCCGTTGATCACCCGGTACACCGAGTTCTCGTTGCCGGGGATCAGCGACGACGCCAGTACGACGGTGTCGCCCGGCTGGAGGTGTACGACGTTGTGGTCGTTGGCCGCGATCCGGGACAGCGCCGACATCGGCTCGCCCTGCGAACCGGTCGACACCAGCACGACCCGCTCCGGCGGGTAGTCGTCCAGCTCACGCATGTCGATCAGCGTGTCGCCGGGCACGGTCAGGAAGCCGAGGTCCCGGGCCACGCCCATGTTGCGGACCATCGAGCGACCGACGTACGCGACCTTGCGGTTGTGCTTCACGGCCGCGTCCATCACCTGCTGCACGCGGTGCACGTGCGAGGCGAAGCAGGCGACGATGATCCGCTGGTTCTTCGCGTTGGTGAAGACCCGGTCGAGCACCGGCGCGATGT
Organism: Kribbella sp. NPDC051586; assembly: GCF_044453965.1. Lineage (NCBI taxonomy): Bacteria > Bacillati > Actinomycetota > Actinomycetes > Propionibacteriales > Kribbellaceae > Kribbella > Kribbella sp. NPDC051586. Next base: position 496,231 of record NZ_JBITDF010000002.1, read on the forward strand.
CGCGCTCGTGCGTGGTGAATCCGGGCACCTCGGAGTTGGTGGAGTCGACCATGAACAGGTCGACGCCCTCCTCGCCGAGCCGCGCGAACGCGCGCAGGTCGGTGATCCGGTTGTCCAGCGGCAACTGGTCCATCTTGAAGTCGCCGGTGTGCAGCACGACGCCGGCCGGGGTCTTGATCGCGACCGCGAGCGCGTCCGGGATCGAGTGGTTGACCGCGACGAACTCGCAGATGAACGGGCCGATCTGCAGGGTCTCGCCCTCGGCCACGATCTGCTGCGGCACGTTGCGGTGCCGGTGCTCCTTCAGCTTGCCCTCGAGCAGCGCGAGCGTGAGCTGCGATCCCACCACCGGGATGTCGCCCCGCTCACGCAGCAGGTAGGGCAACCCGCCGATGTGGTCCTCGTGGCCGTGCGTCAGAACGACCGCGACGACGTCGTTCAACCGGTCCCGGATCGGCTCGAAGTCCGGCAGGATCAGGTCCACGCCGGGCTGGTTCTCGTCCGGGAAGAGGACGCCGCAGTCCACGATCAGCAGCTTGCCGTCGTACTCGAACACGGTCATGTTCCGGCCGACCTCGCCGAGGCCGCCGAGCGGGATCACCCGCAAAGCGCCCGGAGTCAGAGGTCCGGGCGCGTCGAGATCTGGATGGGGATGGCTCATGCAATCAGTCCTGCCGTCTTGAGGTCGGTGGTGAGCCAGTCCACTTGCTCGGCGGTCGCCTCAACCAGCGGCAACCGGAGTGTCGCGTGCTCGATGACGCCGGCCAGCTTGAGCGCGGCCTTCACCATGATGGCGCCCTGGGTCTTGGTCATGATCGTCTCGACGGCGGGCACCAGCCGTCGATCAATCTCCTGTGCGGTGGCGAGGTCGCCGGCCACCACGGCGTCGATCAGCTGCCGGTACTCCCGGCTCGCGACGTGGGCGACCACGCTCGCGATACCTACCTCGCCGATCGCCAGCGAAGCGAGATTCAGCTCGTCGGCACCGCAGTAGTAGAACAGATCGGTGTTCGCGAGCACCTTGGTGGTCCCGGCGATGTCGCCCTTGGCGTCCTTCACCGCGACGATCCGAGGGTGCTCGGCGAGCGCGATCAGCGTCTCGCTCTTGATCTCCACCCCGGCCCGGCCGGGGATGTCGTACAGCATGTTCGGCAGGCCGGTAGCGTCGGCGACCGCGGTGAAGTGCGCGCGCAGTCCGTCCTGCGGAGGCTTGTTGTAGTACGGCGTGACGACGAGCAGGCCGTCTGCGCCGGCGGCCTCGGCCCGCTTGGCGCACTCGATCGTGTGTGCGGTGTCGTTGGTGCCGACACCGGCGACGATCTTGGCGCTGTCGCCGAGAGCCTCGCGGACCGCCTCGATCAGCTGGACCTTCTCCTGGTCGGAGGTGGTCGGCGCCTCGCCGGTGGTCCCGTTCAGCACCAGGGCGTCGTTGCCGCCGTCCACCAGGTGCTTGGCGACTTTCTGGGCGGCGCCGAGGTCGAGGGACCCGTCGGGCCGGAACGGCGTGATCATCGCGGTCGTCAGACGGCCGAACGGCAGTGCCGTCGACGGGCCCGACGAGGACGTGGATTCTGGCGAGGACATGGCCCTCAGATTACCGCTCTCAAGCCATGGAGAAATGGGTAGGCCTGGTGGCTGTCCGCTCGGGGGTCCGGGCAGCCACCAGGCTCACTCGTCCTATCGGGGCCGGCCCAGTAGTCGTTACAGCTTCTTTGAAAAAAGTCCGGAAAAACTTCTGGAAATACTCTGTGTGATCGAATGACCGCATTCCGTCCAACTGTTGTGACTTCCGATGCATTAGTCTCACCGGCGTGTCGACACCTGCTGCCGCTCCCGCCGCCCGTCAAAGCCTGATTATGGTCTGCGCCACAATGGCGTCCGCGATGCCGTTGATCACCCTTGTGCTGTGGTTCGTTCTCGCCACCGACGGGATCGGCGACTTCCCCGCGACCTGGGCGCCGCTCGTGGTGCTGGCCGCGGCCGTCGGCGCCTATTCGATCTGCGAACTGGCCGGCTTCCGCACTCCCCCGCTGGAGTACTCCAACCGGACGGCGGCGGAGATCGAAGCGGATTCGTGGCGGCGTTTCACCACTTCCACCTTCACGCGATTCGCGGTGTGTGAGGCGGTGTTTCTGGTGTCGGTCGCATTGGCGTTCGTGGTGGAGAGCTTCTGGGTGGTGCTGATCGGCGCGGTGCTCGCGTTGCCGCTGTTCTTTCTGGAGGCGTGGCCGGGCGTGCGCAATCAGCGCAGGTTCGCGGCCGCGCTCGAGTCGCGCGGCGTGCCGTCGTACCTGGGCGGTCGCCTTCAGGACTGAGCCGCGATCCAGATCTGGGTTGCGTCGAAGACGTTGCGCAGAGCGGGGAGGGCGCCGGGGAGGAGTAATACGCCAGCGACCAGCAGAACTGGGGCGACCACCAGGCGCTCGACCCAGCTGTCGGTACTGAAGCGGAGGGGGCGCGGGAGACGGAGTTCGTACCAGGTCTCGCCGCGGATCGGTAGCGGCCAGAGCCAGGGGCAGCCGGAGCGGGTGAGGCTGTCGCCGAGACAGTGCACGAACATCCCGACGGTGACGGCGACACCGATCCAGCTGCCGATCTGTGTCAGACCGGCTTGTACTGCGTCAGCTGCCGCCGTGCCGGGCAACGGTGTGAGCGGATCGGCTGTGCCGACGACGGACCAGCCGGCTGCGGCAAGGACCGCGAGGATGATCCAGTCTCCCAGGGCGTCGGCAGCCAGCACGAGACCGGTCACCGCGACGGCCAGCACCGCCCACTTGCCGCGGTCACCGAGGCTGGCGGCGAGGAAGCCGAGCAGTACGGCCGCGGCGAGCGTGTGGGTCGCGTGCCGGTGCTTGCCGGTGCTGTCCTCGTCACGCGGGCCCTTGGTCAGGTTGTAGAGCACGCCGGAGAACGCCCGTACCGCTCCTGAGACCAACTCGGTCACCGGACCGAGCAACCGCGAGGCGCTGGCGCCCGGGTGGTCCAGGTCCGGCAGCAACGCATACCCGGCCGTGGCCGCCGCGAACGGCACCACCTCCGCCACCGACGTCAGCCCGACCAGCGGCGCCACCGCCAGCCCGGCACACCACCCCGACAACGCATGCGACCGCCCCATCATCCGAAGCCTCACTCCCCTCACGTCCCCCCAATCCAACCCCACCAGCCCCGTCAGCCCCGTCAGCCCCGTCAGCCACGCGGACCCCACCCGGAGAGCCGCGTCACGTGGCGCACCAGGCGGGGTGAAGATACGGAGGAGGCATTGCGGACGCGCGGACCGCCCACGGCGGCCGGGTCTGCCGAAGAGACGCGAGGGCCGGGTCTGCCGAAGAGAGCGCGAGGGGCGATTCCGCGAGGATGCGGCTCAGCGCGGATCCGGCGGTGCGTCGGGTCAGGCTCAGCAGGTGCCGTTCTGCACCGGAAAGTGGACGACGACCACACCACCGGTGGCGTAGTTGGCGACATCGGCACTCACCTGCCGGCCCTCCGGCGACGACCTCGCCGCGGTCATCGCCGCAGCGTCAGCGAACTCGGCCTCGAAGACCGCGAAGTACGGCGTCTGGCCCTGCGTCGCTGCCACCTCGAAGCTGTAGCGCCACGCGAGCAGGCCCGGCATGCGCGCGACCAGCGGGAGATGGTTGCTCACGTAGTAGTCGCGGAAGTGGTCGGGATCGGCGGGCTCGGGATACAGGACCAACAGCTTGTGCATGACAACCTCCATTCAGCGGCGAGCGACCCCGTCGGTCGCACAACCCGATAGTGATCGCCTCACGAAGCCCCTTCCCAAGCGCTTCGGAAAACGAATCGATGGCGGCTACGATAGTGTGTCTGATATCGAAGCAGCAAGAGGGGACGGAACGACGGATGGCGACACCCAGGCCAGGACGGGCGGTCCGAGGCTCGAGCACCGGACGGCCACTGATGGCCGCCCTCGACCTGTTCGGCCGTAGGTGGAACCTGCGGATCGTCTGGGAACTGCGAGACGGGCCGGTCGGGTTCCGTGCGTTGCAGGAGCGCTGCGACAACATGTCCTCCAGCGTGCTGCGGCAACGGCTGACCGAACTGGTCGACGCCGCCCTCGTCGAGCAGCATCCGGACACCACCTACGCCCTCACCGAGCTGGGTCACGGCGTCCACCGCGCACTGCGCCCACTCGGCCGCTGGTCCGCAGAGTGGGCCGCAACCCTCTCCGCCGCCAGCCCCGAAGACCCCCGCTAGATATCGAAGCGCCGGCGTCATCCGGAGTGTGCGTCGAGCGAGGCGCCGTCGCAGGGACAACTCCATCGGAACCACCCTTCACGGCAGACGCGGCAGCCCAGCTCGCCACAACACACCTTCCTCCGTACCTCACACCCCCCTCCGCTCACCTTCCGTCGTACGCCCACACCCGCCCGCTCGGCCTCCGCCGCACGAGCCGCAGGTCGTACGCGAAGGAGGTCGTACGCGAAGGAGGTCGTACACGGAGGAGGTCGTACACGGAGGAGGTCGTACACGGAGGAGGTCGTACGCGGAGGAGTGTGAAAGTACGGCGGGAGATCCGGAGGAGGTGCGTCGTACCGCCACTCACCTTCCGCCGTACATCCCCACCCGCGCCGCGCGACCTCCCGCCGTACGACTGCACTTCTTCGCCCCATCCGCTGGCCCCCCGCCCTGAGCTCCCAGGTGCCGGCTCCTCGGTTCGCTGCCTACCGGCTGGCCGCTTTGCATAATCATGCAGGAGGGTGCATACTTTTCCTGTGTCCAAGGTGCTTACTTCTTTGCCGGTCGGTGAGCGGGTCGGGATTGCCTTCTCTGGGGGTCTCGACACGTCGGTTGCGGTTGCGTGGATGCGGGACAAAGGTGCGATCCCGTGCACGTACACCGCTGATCTCGGGCAGGCCGACGAGCCTGACATCGAGTCGGTGCCGGGCCGTGCCACGGCGTACGGCGCGGAGATCACCCGACTGGTGGACTGCCGGACGGCGATGGTCGAGGAAGGGCTCGCGGCGCTGGCCTGCGGGGCGTTCCATATCCGGTCGGGCGGGCGGACGTACTTCAACACCACCCCGATCGGGCGGGCCGTGACCGGCACGCTGCTGGTCCGGGCGATGCTCGACGACGACGTCCAGATCTGGGGCGACGGGTCGACCTTCAAGGGCAACGACATCGAGCGGTTCTACCGCTACGGCCTGCTGGCGAATCCGCAGCTGCGGATCTACAAGCCGTGGCTGGACGCCCAGTTCGTGCACGAGCTCGGTGGGCGGAAAGAGATGTCCGAGTGGCTGGTCACGCACGGCCTGCCGTACCGGGACAGCACCGAGAAGGCGTACTCCACCGACGCGAACATCTGGGGCGCCACCCACGAGGCGAAGACGCTCGAGCACCTCGACACCGGGCTCGAGACCGTCGAACCGATCATGGGCGTGAAGCACTGGGACCCGTCGGTCGCGATCGAGACCGAGGACGTCACGATCGGGTTCGAGCAGGGCCGGCCGGTGACGATCAACGGCAAGGAGTTCGGCTCCGCGGTCGACCTGGTGCTGGAGGCCAACGCGATCGGCGGCCGGCACGGTCTGGGCATGTCCGACCAGATCGAGAACCGCGTCATCGAGGCGAAGAGCCGGGGCATCTACGAGGCGCCCGGGATGGCGCTGCTGCACGCGGCGTACGAGCGGCTGGTCAACGCGATCCACAACGAGGACACCCTCGCCAGCTACCACACCGAGGGCCGCAAGCTCGGCCGGCTGATGTACGAAGGTCGTTGGCTGGACCCACAATCGCTGATGATCCGGGAGTCGCTGCAGCGCTGGGTCGGCACGGCGGTCACCGGATCCGTGACGTTGCGGCTGCGGCGGGGTGAGGACTACTCGATCCTCGACACCACCGGCCCCGCGCTCAGCTACCACCCGGACAAGCTGTCGATGGAGCGGATCGAGGACTCGGCGTTCGGCCCGGTCGACCGGATCGGTCAGCTGACCATGCGGAACCTCGACATCGCCGACTCCCGCTCGAAGCTGGAGCAGTACGCCGGCCTCGGCATGTTCGGCAGCTCCAACCCGGCGCTCGCGTCCTCCACCGACCTCATCGGCGAGCTCCCGACGGGTGGCGCCGAAGCCATCGCCTCCCGCGGCGAGGCGACGGAAGAGGACGAGCTCCTCGACCGCGCCGCGATGGAGTCGGGCACCGACTGATCACCGAGTCGTGGCGAACGGCTCGACACCCGATCGCCGAGTCGTGGATCGTGGTTGCTCAGCGCGACCGCAATCCACGACTCGGCGGCGAGCAGGGTCAGGCGTCGAAGTCGACCGTCAGAGTCGGCGTCGTCGGGTGGGACTGGCAGGTGAGGACGTAGCCCGCGCGGATCTCGTCCGGCTCCAGGGCCCAGTTGGTGTCCATCGTGACGGCACCGTCGAGGACCTTGGCCCGGCAGGTGCCGCAGACGCCGCCCTTGCAGGCGAAGGGGGCGTCGGAGCGTACGGCGAGGGTCGCGTCCAGCACCGCCTTCGAGTGCTCGCCCAACGGGAACGTCGACCGGCGGCCGTCGAGGATGATCGTGACCTGGGCGGCGTCCTCGTCCGCCGTCGACTCCTCGACCGGGGCCTTCGGGGCTTCGTCGCCGACGTGGAAGAGCTCGGCGTGGACGTGTTCGCGCGGCACACCTTCGCCCAGCAACAGTTCCTGGGCGCCGACGACCATCGCGTACGGCCCGCACAGGAACCACTCGTCGACGGAGTCCAGCGGCAGGATCGTCGCGAACATCCGCTTCAGCCGGTCCGCGTCGATGCGTCCGCTGAACAGCTCGACCTCGGTCGTCTCGCGGGACAGCACATGCACGAGGTGCAGGCGTTCGGCGTACCGGTCCTTGAGGTCGGCCAGCTCGTCGGCGAACATCACCGAGCCGGCGGTCCGGTTGCCGTAGAGCAGCGTGACGCGGCCGGCCGGCTCGACGGCGAGGATCGTCGCGACGAGCGACAGCACCGGGGTGATGCCGCTGCCCGCGGCGACGAACGCGTAGTGCTTCGTCTGGGCCGGATCGAGGGTCGTCCCGAAGCGGCCGAGGGGCGTCATCACCTCGAGTTCGTCGCCGACCTTCAGCTCCTGCGCGGCGTACGCCGAGAACTCGCCGCCCGGGATCCGCTTCACGCCGATCCGCAGGACGCCGGAATCGGCCGGGGAGCAGATGGAATAGCTCCGGCGGACCTCCTCGCCGCGACGGCGGATCGTGAGGTGCTGGCCGGCGGTGAACTCGTACTCCCCCGCCAGGTCGGACGGGACGGCGAAGGTGATCGCGACCGAGTCCTCGGTGATCGGGTCGATCGCGGCCACCTTCAGCGGGTGGAAGGTGGCGCGGCGGCGGGGGGCCACGGTCGTCATCTAGATCGCCTTGAAGTGGTCGAAGGGCTCGCGGCAGGTGTTGCAGCGCCACAGAGACTTGCAGGAGGTGGAGCCGAAGTGGCTGAGCTCGCTTGTGTCGGGTGATCCGCACAAGGGACAGCGAATGCTCAACTGCAGCAGGACCGGCCCGTCGGCCCGGGACCGCGAAGAGACAGGTGGGGCGACGCCGTACTCGGTCAGCTTGGTCTTGCCGGCGTCCGACATCCAGTCGGTGGTCCACGCTGGGGAGAGGACGGTTTCCACTCGGCCGTCGACGCCCAGGTGGTTGAGAGTCAGCTCCACCTCGTGGCGGATCAGGTCCATCGCGGGGCAGCCGGAGTACGTGGGCGTGATCGTGACGACGACCTCATCGCCCTCGTGGCGGACGCCGCGGAGTACGCCGAGGTCGGCGATGGTCAGCACCGGGACCTCAGGATCCGCGACCTCGCCGACCGCTTCGAGGATCGCCGCGTCGGTCACCATGTCGCACCTGGATGGGATCGCGCGACGTGCTGAAGCTCGGCGAGCAGGTAGCCCATGTGTTCGGTGTGCCGGCCGGCGCGACCGCCGGTGTGCTGGTACGACGAAGTAGGCCGCTCGCAGGTGGACTCGTCGACGACGGCCAGCACCCGAGAGGTCCAGGCTTCGTGCAGAGTTGACGGGTCGACTGCGACGTCCAACTGCTGCACCAACCGATCCGACTCGAACATCTCGGCCGTGTAGGGCCACAGTGCGTCCAGGCCGGCCTGCATACGACGGTGGCTCTCGTCGGTCCCGTCCCCCAGGCGCAGCACCCACTGCGTCGCGTGGTCGACGTGGTACGCGACCTCCTTGACGGCCTTGCCCGCCACCCCGGCCAGCGTCTCGTCGGCGCAGGACCGCAGCTCGTCGTACAACAACTGCTGGTACGTCGCGAAGTACAGCAACCGCGCCATCGCGAACGCGAAGTCGCCGTTGGGCAGCTCGCACAGCTGCAGGTTCAGGAACTCGCGCTCGTCGCGGAAGTACGCCAGCTCGTCCTCGGTGCGGCCGTCCATCGAACCGGCGTACTGCAGCAGCGATCGCGCCTGCCCCAGCTGATCCAGCCCGATGTTGCCGAGGGCAACGTCCTCCTCGAGCTGCGGCGCGGCCGCGATCCACTCGGCGGTGCGCTGCGCAGAGATGAGTGCATCATCACCGAGCCGGAGCGTGTAGACGGACAGGTCGTTCACAGGTGCTCGACACCTTCCGGGACCTGGTAGAACGTCGGGTGCCGGTAGACCTTGTCGCCGGCCGGGTCGAAGAACTCGTCCTTCTCATCAGGCGAGGACGCCGTGATGTCGGACGCCCGCACCACCCAGATCGACACGCCTTCCTGCCGGCGCGTGTAGACGTCGCGCGCGTTCCGCAACGCCATCGTCGCATCCGGCGCGTGCAGGCTGCCGACATGCGTGTGCGACAACCCGCGACGCGACCGAACGAAGACCTCCCAGAGTGGCTCGATGCTGTGCTTGATGATGAACTCGCTCCGCTCGTTCATGCGGCCCGCACCGCCTTCTTCGCCGCGTACGCCGCAGCTGCCTCGCGCACCCAGGCGCCGTCCTCATGCGCCTTCACACGATGCGACAGCCGCTGCTGGTTGCACGGCCCGTTGCCCTTCACCACGTCGTACAGCTCGGTGTAGTCCGGCTCGCTGAACCGGTAGTGCCCGTCCTCGTACACCAACGCGTCGTCAGGGACCCGCAGCCCGAGCACGTCGGCCTGCGGAACGGTCATGTCGACGAATCGCTGCCGCAGCTCGTCGTTGCTGTGCCGCTTGATCCCCCACGCCATCGACTGCTCGGAGTGCGTCGACGCGGTGTCCGGCGGGCCGAACATCATCAGCGACGGCCACCACCACCGGTCCAGGGCGTCCTGCGCCATCGCCTTCTGCGCGTCGGTCCCGTTGCACAGCGTGTAGAGGATCTCGAACCCCTGCCGCTGGTGGAACGACTCCTCCTTGCACACCCGCACCATCGCCCGCGCGTACGGACCGTAGGAGCAGCGGCAGAGCGGGACCTGGTTGACGATCGCGGCGCCGTCGACGAGCCAGCCGATCGCGCCGATGTCTGCCCAGGTCAGCGTCGGGTAGTTGAAGATGCTGGAGTACTTCTGCCGGCCGCTGTGCAGCAGATCGAGCAGATCCGCGCGGTCCACCCCGAGCGTCTCGGCCGCGGCGTACAGATAGAGCCCGTGGCCGGCCTCGTCCTGCACCTTGGCCATCAGGATCGCCTTGCGGCGCAGCGACGGCGCGCGACTGATCCAGTTGCCCTCGGGCTGCATGCCGATGATCTCGGAGTGCGCGTGCTGCGCGATCTGCCGGATCAGAGTCTTGCGGTACCCGTCCGGCATCGCGTCCCGCGGCTCGATCCGGCCGTCGGCGTCGATGGTCGCCTGGAAGTCCATACCGACAGCATATGTGACACTTTTTCTCAGAATCAACAACAGGTGTCACAAAGGTGGTGCTGGACCCACCCGGGGGGTGGGTTCAGCGCTCTGGGGAGGACGGCCGGGCGTCGCGAGGATTGAGTCAACAGCTCAACCCTTACACAGTTTTCCGGAGGACCCCGTGACCATCACAGCCACCCTCCCGGCCGCCGATCATCGCGGACCGGTCACCGGTAAGGAACGTGCGCTTGCCCCCGACCTGATCCGCGGCGCCATGCTGCTGCTGATCGGCCTGGCCAACAGCGCCAACTTCGCCTTCGCCGGCCAGCCGGGCGTCGAGAGCGCGCCGCACGGCGTCGAACGCATCCTGAACTTCCTCAAGCTCACCTTCGTCGACGCCAGGGCCTACCCGGTCTTCGCGGTGATGTTCGGCTACGGCTTGGTCCAGCTGGCCCGCCGCCAGCGAGCCTCGGGCGCCACCACCGGCGCGGTACGGCGAATCCTGCTCAAGCGCAACGCCTGGCTGGTCGCGTTCGGCCTGGCGCACGCGACGCTGCTGTACTTCGGCGACTTCCTCGGCGCCTACGGCATCGTCGGCATGATCTGCACCCTGTTCCTGATCAACCGCGGCGACAAGTTCCACCGGATCGCGCTGGTCATCTGGGCGTTCATGATCGTCGAGCTCCTCGTCGTCGCAAGCCTGGCCGCGCTCGCGGTCGTCAACAGCTCCGGCCCCGCGCACGCGCTGACCAACTCGCCGAATCCGTCGCTGGCCGCCACGTCGTACTTCGCCGGCATGGCCGACCGGCTGCACGAGTACCCGATGCACGCCGCCAGCGTGCTGGGCTTCATCGTCATCGTCTGGCTCGGTATCTGGGCCGCCCGCAAGCAGATCCTGGAGAACCCGGCCGCTCACAAGTCCCTGCTCGCCCGCGTGGCCGTCGGCGGTCTCGGCATCACCGTCCTCGGCGGACTGCCGCTCGCACTGGTCGGAGCCGGCTGGGTGCACGTCGACAAGAGCGCGGTGGACGCGCTGGGCCTGCTGTCCCACATGTCCGGCATGTTCGGCGGCCCCGGGTACGTCGCTCTGTTCGGTCTGCTCGTCCTGCGGATCCGCCAGCTGTCACTGCCGGTCCGGGCGATCTCCGCACTCGGTCAGCGGTCGCTGTCGGGCTACCTGTTCCAGTCGGTGTCGTGGATGGTGCTGCTGGCGCCGTTCACGCTGGACCTCCGGTTCGGGAGTACGGCGTACACCGCGGCGCTGGTCGCGATCGGGGTCTGGATCGTCTCCGTCGTCGGCGCCTACGCGATGAGCAAGCGCTCCTACCGCGGGCCGGCCGAGACCCTGCTGCGCCGGCTCGTGTACTGACTTGCGAGGATTGCGGTTATGAGTGACTTCGGCGTACCGGAACCCGCCAACCTCTCGGATCTCTCGAACTCCGAGCTCGACAGCCCGGTGGCCGAGACGAGTGTTCGGCTCGCGCTGCCGGCCGAGGCGAACGAGATCGGCGAGATCCAGGTCGCGGCCTGGCGGTCGGCGTACGCCGGACTTCTGCCGGCCGACGTCCTCGCCGATCTCAACCCCGCCCAGTTCGCGGCGCAGTGGCGGGCCGCGCTGCTCGCGCCGGGCGAGGCCCGCAACCGGGTGATGGTCGCGCTGGCCGGCCGTACGCTTGTCGGCTTCGCGGCCATCACGCCGTCGGACGACCCGGACGCGGACCCGCGGCGCGACGCCGTGATCGCCGAGCTCGCGGTCCAGCCGGACGCGACCCGGGCCGGTCACGGCTCCCGGCTGCTGAACGCCGTCGTCGACACGATCCGCGCCGACGGCTTCGGCCGGCTGACCGTCTGGGTCAACTCCACCGACGACGTCCTGCGCGCCTTCTACACCGAGGCCGGCTGGGCGCCGGACGGCGCGCATCGCGAGCTCGATCTGTACGGCGACGAGTCGGTCCGGATCAAGCAGATCCGGCTGCACACGGACCCAGGGACCGAGTAGCTCGCTGTAGCAGTACACCGAACGGCGACCGGCCGGGGGTGGTGCTCGACCGGGTGGCACGGATATGACAGATTGTCACGATCCGATCACGTAACGCCATCCGCTGGAGTCCTGCATGAAGTACCTGACCCTGGCCGTCGGCCTGGGCATTTCCGTCGCCGCCGTTCTCGTCGTCCCGGGGTCCGGTGCGACCGCCTCGATGCAGACGGCGACCGTCGTCGACAAGCCGCATCAGGTCGCGAACAAGTACCTCGAGCAGAAACCCCAGTGGGTCCAGTGCGGTGATACCGAGTTCCGCACGTACTGCGCGAAGATCACCGTCCCGCGGGACTGGGCCAACCAGTACACCGGGAACGATCTCCAGATCGCCGTCAGCAAAGTCGCTCCTGCCAAGGGCAAACCGAGCCGCGTCGTGTTCGGCAACCCCGGCGGTCCGGGTGGCGCCGGCCTCGGGATGGCGCCGTACCTCGCGAGCCAGGCGCCGCTGGCCAAGGATCACCTCACCGTCGGCTTCGATCCACGGGGCACCGGCGGCAGCACCAACATCAGCTGTGACGGCACCCCCGGCTACACGATGGACCCGCGCGACCGCGATCCCGCGAACCAGAACCTGATCGCGGAGGCGTCCGCGATGTCCCAGCCGTACTGCGACCGGCAGTCCCGTGGCCTGCTCCCCTACATCACCACCGCGCAGACGGTGCAGGACATGGACCTGATCCGGCAACTCCTCGGCTTCGACAAGATCGACTACGTCGGGTACTCCGGCGGCACCTGGCTCGGGGCGTACTACCAGACTTACTTCCCCGGGCACGTCGGCCGCTTCGTGCTGGATTCGAACACGGACTTCACCAAGACCTGGTTCGACACCTTCATCAGCCAGCCGCAGGCGTTCGAGCGCCGGTTCCGTGAGGACTTCGCGCCGTGGGCGGCGAAGTACGACGACCAGCTGCACCTCGGATCGTCACCCGGCGCAGTCGTCCGGACCTACGAGCACCTGCGGCGGGCGCTGAAGGAGCGGCCGGCGGTCGAGGAGTTCCTGGACGCGGCGGTCCAGGTCACCTACGACCAGAACACGCTGGACCTGATGGTCTCCAACGATATGTATACAAAGCTCGACTTTTATTCTCTCGCTGTTGATCTCGCATTTATCCGGGACCTTTCCGCGGAACAGGCAAAAGGCGGCCCACAGGCCGCCCAGCACCGGGTGGACGCGCTGTCGATGGCTCGGCAGCAGCAGCTCGTGCAGCGGGCCAATCGCGCGCCGGTGGGTCTGCGCACGTTCGGCGCGGACGATGCCGAGGACGCGACCTTCACCGCCATCACCTGCAACGACAGCGCCTGGCCGCAGGGCCGCGAGGCCGGCGCGCAGCTGGCAGCGCGCCTCGGTCCGCACTTCCCGCTGATCGGCTGGACGATGACCGAGAACCCGTGCTTCTACTGGAACCGGCCGAACCTGACTATGCCCACGCCGACTGGCAAAGGCTTGCCCACAACGCTGATGGTGCAGTCCGTCCACGACCCGGCGACCAACTACGGCCTCGCGGTCTCGGCCCACAGCAGGTACGCCGGCTCGCGGCTGCTGACCGTCACCAACGAGGGCGACCACGGTGTGTACGGCGGCGTCAACCGTTGCGCGGACAGGATCGTCAACACGTTCCTCACCACCGGGAAGGCCCCGGCCAAGGACGTCAGTTGCATCGGCGAAGGTATCCCGGCGCCCGACACGATGGAGCCCGGTCCCGGCGAGGCCGGCGCGGGCTACAGCCACGAAACTCCTTTACGGAAGATCGCCGGATTCACAAAAGCAGTTTCCGGATATCTGCGCTGAGCGAGGTATTGACCGATGCGGAATTGCCTACGCACGGGCAGATTCCGGTCACCATCGGCGAATTCCGGCCGTAGCTTTCGTTGTCAGGACATATTTGTCAGGGCGATGTCAGGGTTGCGTCCCTGTCTGACGGAGCGTGATAACGGCAACCTGGAGTCTGCGCGGAGGAACCCGACGTCGACCGGGAGGGCTCGATGGGCGGTGACCATCGCGGACGTGGCTTCGGCCGGCTGTGAGGTGGGGGGACTGCCTGGGGGGTCAGACAGAAAGGCACAGCCGGCCGGGTCACGCATCGCGTCTGCCCGCGCCTCCAGATCCCTCGCGGGGCACCGTCGATCCCCCAGGTCGTGGTGCCTCGCGAGGCATGTCCGGACTACATGAGCGTCGGTTCTCCGGCGGTGGCACCGGACGGCGGATACCCCGGCGGCGGATAGCCGTCGGCGACCGCGGCCAGTGGCACTGCCCGCCCGGCTGACCAGGCGGTCCGGAACGATCTTCGTTCCAGCGCCGCTTCGACCGCGGCTCGCGTGGCCTCGCAGTCGGCCTTCTCGATCTCCGGCACGGGCGCGCGGATGACCTCCCGCACCCCGTCGGCAGCCCCCAGCAGGAACGCGGCGTACTCGCTCCGCTCACGTTGCTGCGCGACTGCCGCCAACTCCTCGAGCACACTGGCCGACCGCCACCGGTCACCCAGATCGCGATGCTCGGCGAGGCTCTCGTCCAGCAGGTGTACGGCGCGCTCGGTGAAGCCACGCCGGCGTTCGATGAGGCCGAGCTGGTTCAGCGACCAGGCCACGCCCTCGCGGTACCCGAGGCGCTGCGACAGCGCGAGGCTCTCCTGCAGCAGGTCCTCGGCCTCGACCAGCTTGCCGTCGTACTGCGCGATCGCGCCGAGGCTGATCAGCGACCAGGCGAGGCCTTCGCCGTCGCCGACGATCCGGAAGGCGTCCCGGGCCCGCCGGCAGCGGCGCGCCCCGATCTCCAGGTCACCGCGGAGCCAGGCGACGAAGCCGAGGTGGTTGTGCGCCCAGGCCATCCCCGCGCGGTCGCCAAGGCTCTCGTACAGGTCGTAGCTCTCGCAGTGCAGGTCTTCCGCGGCGCCGTAGTCGCCGCGTTCGCGGGCTACTCCCCCGAGCCGCTGCAGCACGAGCGCGGTACCAGCCGCGTCGCCCAGCTCCTTGTACTGACGCAGGGCGGTCTGCAGACGGTCGGTGGCGGCGTCGTACTCGCACTGGAGGAACGCCAGCGTCCCAGCGCCCAGATTCGCCTTCGCACAGGCCGAAGACAGATCGGCCATGACCTCGGGCGGCATCGAGTCGCCGAGCGCCAGCGCGCGCTCCAGCCACTGACTGCCCTCGGCGTAGTGGCCGTGCATCGAGCAGAACAGCCAGAGTCCCGCGGACAGGCGCAGCGCTTCGACGGTCGAGCCGGTTCGCAGCGACCACGCCATCGCGGCTCGTACGTTGTCCAGCTCGTTCTCCAAGCGATCGAGCCATTGTTCCTGCTCCGGACCGCGCAGGTGTCCCTCGGCCTCCTCGGCCAGACTGATGTAGAACTGCGCGTGCCGCGCGGCCGCCTCGTCCGTCCGGCCCACCGCGATCAGCCGGTCGGCGGCGAACTCCCGGATCACCGCGAGCATGTAGTACCGCGTGACGCCACGCCGCCGGGTCACGCGGATCAAGGACTTGTCGACGAGCCGCCCGGTCAGGTCGAGCGCCTCGGCACGCTCCAACGGACCGGGCGATGCCTGACCGGACATGACCGTCGCTGCGGCGTTCAACGTCCAGCCGCCGACGAATACCGACAGCTGCGCGAACACGTCCCGCTCGGCCGGTGTGAGCAGAGCATGGCTCCACTCGATCGCGCCGTACATCGACTGCTGGCGTGGCGACGCGGTCCTCGACCCGCCGGCGAGGATGCCGAACGACGTCTCGAGTTCGGAGGCCAGCTCCTCGATGGTCATCACGTTCGTCCGCGCGGCGGCCAGTTCGATCGCGAGCGGCATGCCCTCCAGCCGCCGTACGACGCGTGCGACCTGGTCGAGCTGCCCGTCCGTGTCGTAACCGCGCGCGGTCGCCCGCTCGACGAAGAGCCGCACCGCCTCGGACGAGTCCAGCTGGCTCTCGTCGTGCGGCAACGACAGCGCGGGCACGACGTACACGCTCTCGCCCGGCAGTCGCAGGAGCTCGCGGCTGGACGCGAGGATGGACAGGTTCGGGCAGTACTCCAGCAAGGCGGCGGAGACCTGGCCGACCGTCGCCACCACGTGTGAGCAGTTGTCGAAGACGAGCAGCATGGTGCTGCGCCCGATCTGCTCGGCGATCTCCTCGACCAGCCGCGTGCTCACCAACGGATGCAGACCGACCGCCGCGGCGACCGCCGGTACGACGCCGGCGGGATCGGTCAGCGCCGCGAGCGGAACCCAGCAGACGCCGTCCTGGAAGCTGTCCGCGACCTCGCCCGCCACCGCCAGCGTGAGTCTCGTCTTGCCGACACCGCCCGGTCCGGTCAAGGTAAGCAAACGCGTGATTCGCTGCCCCAGCAGGCGACTCGTCGCGGTCAGCTCGGTCGTGCGCCCGATCAGCTCGTTGGTCGGTGCGGGCGGTTGGCGCATCGGCGTACGAGTCGTGTCCGCCTCTTTGCGGGCGGCGGCGGTGAGTCGCGAGCGGTCCGGGTCGCCCAGTCGCAGGGCGTCCGCGAGCAGGCGCAGCGTGTGCGCCCGCGGCGCACGCCTGCGCCCGCGCTCCAACGCCGCGATCGCGTCGACGCTCAGACCGGCCCGCTCGGCCAATGCCTCCTGCGACAGCCCGGCTTCACGCCGGTGCCGACGCAACAGGCCACCGAACCCGGCCCCCTGTACGTCGTCCGAGCCGCGGCGAGACCCTTCTGATGGCACAGGACGGCCCCACCCAGTCTCCGACCTTTACGTGGCGGCTGCCACGTACCCTCCTGAAAATATCCCGTTCCGCACTCGGTTGTCAGTGCCCAGGACCCTTCACAGCTAACTCACAGGTAACTCATGAGGTCCTGTCGTGCTGTGAGATGGCGGCCCGCATGGTCGCGCGGGCCCGCTTCCGGTCCCCTGCCGCGTCGTACGCCGTCGACAGCCGGAACCACACGCGCCAGTCGTCCGGCGCCGCTTCCGCCTCGGCCTTGTACTTCCCGAACGCCTCGTCCGCGGCGGCCCGGTCGATCCGCCCGGACGGCCGCCGCGGCAGGTCGTCGACCGGCAAACCGCCGGTCGCCTCCAGCTCACGGGCCAGTACTTCGGTCTGCCGCCCGAACTGCAGCTCCCGCCAGACCAGGTACGCGCCGAGCAACGGGATGACCAGCACGGCGATCCCCAGCACGATCGCGACCGGATCACCCGTCCCGATCAGCAACACCCCTCGCCAACCGAGCAGAACGGCGTACGCACCGAAGACGACGGCCAGCACGATCGCCGTCCGCTTAGCGGTCATTTAGGCGAGGTCCATGAAGTGTTCGAGGCCTACGGTGAGGCCGGGGGTGGTGCCGATGCGGCGGACGCCGAGGAGGACGCCGGCCATGAACGAGGTGCGGGCCATCGAGTCGTGGCGGATGGTGAGCGTCTCGCCCTCGTCGCCGAGCAGCACCTCCTGGTGCGCGATCAGGCCGCGGAGCCGCACGCCGTGCACGCGGATCCCGTCGACGTCCGCGCCGCGGGCGCCGTCGAGGGCGGTCGTGGTCGCGTCCGGGATCGGCGCGGATCCGGCCTCGCGGCGCGCGGCCGCGACGAGCTCCGCCGTCCGCCGGGCCGTGCCGGACGGGGCGTCGACCTTGTCGGGGTGATGCAGCTCGACGATCTCGACCGACTCGTAGTACGGCGCTGCCTTCGCGGCGAACTGCATCATCAGGACGGCGCCGATGGAGAAGTTCGGCGCGATCAGCACGCCGGTGGACGGGCTGTCCGCGAGCTGCGAGCGCAGCGTCGCCAGCCGCTCGTCGTCGAACCCGGTGGTGCCGACGACCGCGTTGATGCCGTGCTCGATGCACCAGGCCAGGTTGCCCATCACGACCTCGGGCCGGGTGAAGTCGACCACGACCTCGGCACCGGCCTTGGCCAGCTCCTCGAGCTCGTCGCCCTGGTCGAGCCGCGCGACCAGCTCACAGTCGTCGGCCTCCTCGACCGCGAGGCACGTCTGAGCGCCCATCCTGCCTTTGGCCCCCAGGACACCGACCTTGATCATGCGCACCCTTCCCGTCCGGCCTGTCCGGATTTGTGGGCACCAGGATCTCATCCGGGGGTGAGCGCGTCCCGCTCGGCCTTGGGCACCCAGATCTGCAGCCCGATCGTCTGCCGCGCCGGGGCGAGCTGCTCGTAGTCGGCGTGGAAATCGAGCCCGCAGGTCCGCAGCGCGGCGATCTCGGAGTCAGAGATCGAGCGGTTCAGGATGATCAGCGGCGGCCGCTCCGGGTGGCCCTTGCGGCAGACCTCCTCGATGCCGGCCGCGGTCCGGGCGCGCTCCGCCGGCGCGATCCACGCCTCGCCGAGCGGCTTGCCGCCGAGGATCAGCACCAGGCCGGCCATCTTGTCGAACGCCAGCATCGGCCGCCCGCCGGGCTCGGTGTACGGGCGCAGGTCGGCGACCAACTTGCCGTAGTTCTCCTCGGCGGCGGGCGACAGGTAGACGCCCTTGAGGGCGGGAAGCTTCGACGCGGCGGTCAACTGAGAGTGCCCGACCGAGCGGTACGGGTAGCGGAACAGGCCGGTGTAGGCGATCGTGGCGGTCGCGACGAGCGACCCGACCAGGACGAGTCCGAGCGTTACCCGCGCCACGATCGGCGTCGCCCAGATCCCGGTCAGTACCGCGATCATGACCGCGGCCCAGGCGGCGAAGGCGTTGAAACCGATCGTGTAGAGCGGTGTGTTCGTCCCGAACGCCTGTACCAGCGGCAGCAGCACGAGCACGCCGAGGATCACCCAGGTCCGCGTGTTCTCGCGGCTCAGCCGCGAACACTCCGTCACCCCGAACCTGTGCGCGATCACCGCACCGGCCGCGGCCACGACGGCCACCAACACAGCTGCCAGGAGCGTCACCGCGTACGTCGGGGTGTGCTGCGAGCCGCCCAGTGCGCCGTCGTCGACGACAACTTGCCGTACCGACACGACCAAGCCGGCGAGGGCCAGGACGGCCGCGGCGATGCGGAGCCAGCGCCAGCGGGCGATCACCGCGAGCGCGGTCGCGAACAGCAGCAGGCCGTGGGCGCGCAAGGTCTGCCCGAGCAGTTTGATGCTGCTCGACCAGTAGAACTGCAGCAGCTCGGACGGCGAGTACGACGTACCCGCGATGAACTTGTTGACGGTCAGGATGCCCGGGACCGCGACGTTCAGGTGGACCACGAACAGCTGTACGACGAGCGCCGTGGCCGCGAGCCCGCCGAGGGCGAAAAGGATGCCTCGGGCAACGGCCCGCCGGCCCTCGCCGGCCAGTACGACCACCGCGGCGACCACGATCAGCCCGATCACCACGACCGAGGTCCACTTCGCCAGGATCATCACGCCGATCACCAGGCCGGCGACGACCGGCACCCAGAACGGCACCGGGTCGCCGCGATCGACGGCTGTCGCCATCCACAGCACGCAGGACACCAAGGTCAGCGCGCCGAGCAGCACGACATCGTTGTAGCCGGGCGACTGCGGCAGCCAGGCGTAACACATCCCGCCGGCCGCCAGGATGACCGCCATCCCGGCCAGCTCCCACAGCTTCGTCGCCGGCATCCCCGGCCGCCGCCCGCGCAACCAGCGCATGAAGGTGTACCCGAAGAGCAGATGGACGACGACCACCGTGAACAGCCGGAACAACCGTAATCGGTCGATGTTGTACCCGAACCACTCGAAGATCGGGCCGTACAGGTACTGCACCCCGGTCAACGCCAGCGGATTGCTGTCCCACCATCGATAGGACAGCAGGTAGTAGCCCTCGTCGGTGATGTCGAAGCCCTCGTTGGCGGCCCGGCCCGCGGTCAGGATCCACCACGCCGCCAGCCCGCCGGCCACCACGATCACCCCGACGAGCAGCACCATTCGCTTGCGCGCCGAGGAAACACCCACGGCCGCCACCCTAGGCCATCACTCCACAGCTATCTCCCAGGTACCGCTCAGGCCAGTGAATATGCGGATTGCGCGTCCTCAGCGAAATGGCAGGAGACGGTCTGTCCGGAAGCGATCTGCCGGAGCTCCGGTACGTCGGTGATGCACTTGGCCTCGGCCCGCAGACAACGGGTGTGGAAGCGGCAGCCGGACGGGGGCATCACCGGCGACGGTGGGTCACCGGCCAGCACGATCCGCTCCCGGCCTTGGCGGGCCAGCCCGGGCTCCGCGGACAGCAGCGCCTGCGTGTACGGGTGCGCCGGTACGTCGTACACCTGCTGGTGCTCGCCCAGCTCGGCGACCTTGCCGAGGTACATCACCGCGACCCGGTCGGAGACGTGGCGGACCACGGACAGGTCGTGGGCGACGAAGATGATGCTGAGACCAAGCTCACGCTGCAGCCGCATCAACAGGTTCACCACCTGGGCCTGGACCGACAGGTCGAGCGCCGACACCGGCTCGTCGCAGAGCAGTACGTCGGGATTGAGCGCGATCGCCCGCGCGATCCCGATCCGCTGCCGCTGGCCGCCGGAGAACTGGTGCGGGAACTTCGTCTCGTCCTCGGGACGCAGACCGACCAGCTCGAGCAGCTCGCTGACCTTGGCCCGGACGTCGACGCCCTTGCCGACGTCCGGATGGACCAGGAACGGCTCGCCCACGATCTCGCCGACCCGCATGCGCGGGTTCAGGCTCGAGTACGGGTCCTGGAACACCACCTGGACGTTGCGTCGCCAGCGCCGCAGCTCGCCGCCCTTCAGCTTGCTGACGTCCACGCCGTTGTAGGAGATCTGCCCCGAGGTCGGCTTCTCCAGGGCGGCGAGCAACCGGACGAGCGTGGACTTCCCGCAGCCGGACTCGCCGACGATGCCGAGCGACTCGCCCTTGCGCAGCGTCAGGTCGACGCCGTCGACGGCACGGACCAGGGTCCTGGCGCTGAAGCTCAGCGCCGGGCTGATGTCGTAGTGCTTCACGACATCAGTTGCCACCAGCAACTCGTTCATACGGCCTGCCTCTCGGAGAGCGCGGTGCGACGGATGCACGCGGCATCACGCCCGGGCGCGACGGTCAGCAGGGGCGGTACTTCGCCGGCACACTCGTCGATCGCGATCGGGCAGCGGGTCCGGAACGCGCAGCCGGACGGGATCGCCCGCAGCGACGGCGGCGTACCGGGGATCGTCGGCAGCTCCTGTCCTTTCAGGTCCGCCGACGGCATCGAGCCCAGGAGCCCCTCGGTGTAAGGGTGAACGGGATGCTCCAGCGCCTCGGCCGTCGCGGCGCGCTCGACGACGTGCCCGGCGTACATCACCACGACGTTGTCGGCGACGTCCGAGACCACTCCGAGGTCGTGGGTGATCAGCACGACACCCATCTGCCGCTCGGCCTGCAGCTCCGCGATCAGCTCGAGGATCTGCGCCTGCACGGTCACGTCGAGCGCCGTGGTCGGCTCGTCGGCGATCAGTACGTCGGGGTCGAGTGCGAGCGCCATCGCGAGCATCACGCGCTGTCGCATGCCGCCGGAGAACTCGTGCGGGTAGTCGCGCACCCGGTTCGCCGCCGCCGGGATCCGGACCTGGTCGAGCATCTCCGCAGCCTTTTTGAGAGCGTCCCGCTTCGACATCCCGCGGTGCACGCGGTAGCACTCGGCGATCTGGGTTCCGACCGATTGGACCGGGTTCAGCGCGGACAACGAGTCCTGGAACACCATCGTGATCCGGTCCCCGACGATCCGCCGCCGTTCCTTGGTCGTCATCTGGATCAGGTCGGCGCCGCGGTACTCCGCCGTACCTTTCAGGATCCGGCCGGGCGGCATCTCCAGGATCCCGGTCAGCGCCTGGGTCGAGACGCTCTTGCCCGACCCCGACTCGCCCAGGATCGCCAGCGTCTCGCCGGCCCGCACCTGCCAGGACACGCCGTCCACGGCCCGCACCGGACCGCGTGGAGTGTCGAACTCGACGGTGAGGTCGTCGACCTTGAGCAGTACTTCGCCAGTCATGTGCACGGTCATCGGGCCTCCCGGTCCGGACTGAGGAGTGCAGGGAGCGAAGCGACCGGAGCGACGAGGGAAGACCGGGAGGCAAAGCCCGATGATCCGCCGAGCCGGAGGCGAGGAATATGCACAGTCATCGCAGAAGTTTCGGGTCCAGGGCGTCCCGGATGGAGTCGCCGATGATCATGAACGAGATCGTCATGGTGGAGATGAACAACGCCGGCCAGATGAACAGGTGCGGCGTGTCGCGGTACGACGCAGCCACGCCGAACTGCGAGCCCCAGGAGATCGCCGGCGGCTGCAACCCGACGCCGAGGAAGGTCAGCGCGGCCTCCAGGCCGACCATGCCGCCGATGCCGAGCGTGGTCATCGCCAGCAGCGGCGCCATCGCGTTCGGGAACACGTGTTTGCGCAGGATCCGCATCGGCGGCACCCCGATCGACCGGGCCGCCAGCACGTACTCGCGGTTGCGGACCGAGAACACCGTGGCCCGCATCAGCCGCATCCCGCCCGGCCAGCCGATCAGGAAGATGACGCCGACGATGATCCAGATGCTCCTGTTCTGCACCGAGTTCAGGATCACGATCAGCACGACCATGCCGGGGATCGAGAACAGCACGTCGGCCGTCCGCGAGATCAGCCCGTCGACGAAGCCAGGGAAGTACCCGGCCAGCAGACCGAGCGAACCGGCCAGCACGAACACGCCGAAGCTCGCGCAGATGCTGACCAGGACCGACGGCCGGGCGCCGTAGATCACGTTGGCGAAGTAGTCGCAGCCCTGGATGTCGAAGCCGAACGGATGGCCGGGGCCGCGGCCCTGCCTGCTCTTGGCCAGCTCGCAGAACCGCGGATCGGCGGAGGTGAACAACTTCGGCACCGCCGCCATCGCGAAGAACGTCAGCAGCAGCAGGCTGCACAGCACGAACTGCGGCTTACGCAGCAGCGCTCGCAGCAGCTCGCGGTTGGACAATGCGCGGCCGTCGCCGAGCTCCTGCGTCTCGGCGCCGACGGCCGCGGTGATCTGTTGGACGTCAGACATTGCGCACCCTCGGATCCAGGACGCCGTACAGCACGTCGACCAGCAGGTTGATCACGATGAACGAGATGAAGGCCAGCGTGGACAGCAGCACCACGACCCCGCCCTCCTTCAGCTTGATCGCCTGGAACATGAACTGACCGAGTCCGGGCAGATTGAAGATGCTCTCGGTGATGATCGCCCCGCCGAACATGCCGGCCAGGTCGAGCCCGATGAACGTGATCACCGGAAGCAGCGCGTTCGGCAGGATGTGCCGCCACAGCACCCGCTGCTCCCCCAGTCCCTTGGCCCGCGCGGTCTTCACGTAGTCGGCGTTGACCGATTCCACGATCGACGTCCGCAGCAGCCGGGCCAGGCCGGCGAAACCGAGGACGCCGATCACCAGCGCAGGCAGGAGATACGAGCGGGGGAACCCCTCGAGCACGCCCGACACCGGGAACCACTTCAGCTCGACGCCGAACAGGTACTGCGCGGCGAAGTACGCCACCAGCCCGGGTACCGCGAGCAGCACCAATGTTGTCAGCAGCAACGACCGGTCGACCCAGCCGTTGCGCTTGAAGCCGGCGTAGATGCCGAAGAACAGCCCGAGGGTCCACTGGAACACGTTCGCCAGCAGCGTCAGCTTCAGCGTGACCGGGATCCGCAGCCGGAGCTGCTCGGCGATGTCGGCGCCGGCGAACGTCGAGCCGAAGTGCCCGGTGAGGATGTCCTTCATGCTCAGCAGGTACTGGACGATGAAGGGGTCGTCGAGGTGGAACTGGGCCCGTTTGGCCGCCAGCACGGCCGCCGGGATCGGCTTGTCGCCGGCCAGTTCCCGCAGGGGGTCTCCGGGCATCGCGAAGACGAGCGCGTAGACCCCCAGCGTGACGACCAGTCCGATCGGGATCGCCGCGAGAACGCGGCGAAGGACGAAACGAATCACTTGAAAGTCGCCCAGAGCGCCGAGACGCCGACGTACTTCGACACGCGCGGCTCGATCTTGGCCGAGTGCAGGTACGCGTTCGACTTGGTGTACAGCGGGATCAGCGGCATGTCCTCGAGCGCGATGTCCTCGGCCTGCTGGTACAGCTTGATCGCCTTGTCCGGGTCCGGCTCGGCGTCGCCCTTGGCCAGGACGGCGTCCAGCGCCGGATTGCTGTAGCCGGCGAAGTTGGCGTCACCGTTGGACTTGAACATCGGCGTCAGGTAGTCCTCGATCGACGGGTAGTCGTGGCCCCAGCCGCCGAACCGCAGACCGTCCAGCTTGCGGCTGTCGGCCAGCTCGGTGATCTCCGAGCCCTGCTTGCCGGTGTACTTCACCTGGAGGCCGAGGTTCTGCCGGAGCATGTTGCCGATCGCCTCGGCGAAGATCTGGCCGGTCGCGGACGTGGTGCTGTAGCTGATGTTGACCACACCGGAGAAGCCGCCCGCTTCCTGCAGCAGCTGCTTGGCCTTGGCGGCGTCGAAGTCGCAGTACTTGCAGGCGTCGGCGCGGTAGCCGTTGATGTCCGGCGCGATCAGGCCCTTGGCCGGGTCGGACAGGCCGACCAGATCGGCGAAGGCCTTGCGGTCGATCGCCTCCGAGAACGCGTGCCGCAGCTTCGGGTTCTTGTACCGCGCGTCCCACGCCGGGAACACCAGGTAGTTCGCGCCGGAGCTCACGCTGGTCACCCACTGGTCGGGCGCGTCGGTCTTGAAGCTCTTGACCTTGGTCGAGGGCACATCGGTGAAGTCGACGTTGCCGGCCAGGAACTCGTTGTACGCCGTGTCCGCGTTCGGGATGAACCGGTACGTGATCGAGTCGGCCTCCGGCTTCTCCGGACCCTTGTAGCCGTCCCACTTGGCCAGCTTGAGGTCGTCACCGGCGTTCCAGTCTGCGGCCAGTTTGTACGGACCGTTGCCGATCGGCTTGCGCTTGTAGGCGTCCGGGTTCTTCCGGACCTCCTCCGGCAGCGGGGCCAGGCCCAGGTACTGCAGGGTCAGCCCGAACTGCGAGAACGGCACCTTGAGCTTCACCGTGAAGGTCAGGTTGTCGACCTGCTTCAGGCCGCTCAGCGTCTTCACCACGGTCGGCTTCGGCGTGGCGCCGTCCGGGGTCGGCGGGTTCAGCGCCTCGTACCCCTCGACCTTGGAGAAGAAGCCGTTGTTCTTCCAGGCGTTCGAGCCCTCGGCGGTCATGTTCCAGCTGTCCACGTAGTCCTTCGCGGTCAGCGGCTGGCCGTTCTGGAAGGTGTTGCCGGGCTTCAGCTTGATCGTCCAGGTCTGGCTGGTCTTGTCCGGCGTGACCGAGTCGGCCATCACGTTCAGCAGTTTGCCGGTGTTCGGGTCGGTGGTCACGAGCGGCGCGAAGATCGCCATCGAGACCCCGATCCCAGCGGTGCCGTTGTCGTTCAGCGGGTTGATGTAGTCCAGCGGGTCGGCGGCGATCGCGATGATCTCGCTCTTGCTGCCGGAGCCGCTGCCACCGCTGCTGCTCTTGCCGTCTCCACACGAGGCGAGCACCAGCGTCAAGCCGAGCACCGCCCCCACTACCCCAGTCAGACGTCGCACGGTCAAACCAACTTCCTCGGCGGGAGGGCCGCTAGGCGGGCGGATCACGTCATGGTGGCTGGTCGAAACTGCGCATGTCAACGTTGTCAGGCACAAAGCGGCGGCGCGTAACGCAGGCGTTACGTTGCCAAGACCTCAGATGACCAGCCCTAACTTACGGAGCGAGGCCTCACTTAATCAGATCAGTCCGGTAGAGTCATCAGATGACAGGCCAGATCACACCAATTTGGCCATGTGCTCACAAATGCTCAGTTCAGCACTGCACCGAGTATTCGAACGCCTGCACGCAGTGGTCACTCACTCCTGCTGGGCCGCGAAGAGCCGGGCGAAGCGGCCGGTTTGCCGGGCCATCAGTTCGGGGTAGGTTCCCTGCTGCACCACCGTGCCGCCGTCGACGACATAGATGCGATCCATCTCACGAAGCGTCCACGCGCGGTGCGAAACCACGATCGTGATGCGTTCTTCCTTGGTACGACGGAGCTCCGCGAAGATCTCGCGCTCCGCCTCCGCGTCGATCGCCGAGGTGGGTTCGTCGAGGATCCAGACGCCGGCGTCCCGCAGCCGGATCCGCGCCAGCGCCAGTCGTTGCCATTGGCCACCAGATATCCCGGTCCCGCCCCACTGCTGACCCAGCCGGGTGCCGAGCTGCAGGCCGGCGGCGAACGTGTCCGCGAGGGCGGCGTGCACCGCATGATCGCTCACGGGATCCGGCGAACCGAGCGCGACGGCATCGCGGAGCGTGAACTCGAAGCGGCCGAACTCCTGGACCAGCAGGCCGAAGTACCCGAGCCGCTCGGCCTCGGTCAAATGCGCCGCGTCCTTGCCGTCGATCAGCACCTGTCCGCGGTCCGGGCTCAGACTGCCGACGAGCAGGTTGATCGCGGTCGACTTCCCCGCGCCGTTCACGCCGACCAGCGCGACGAGTTCGCCGCGGCGGGCCTCGATGCAGACATCGTGCAGCACGGGCACGTCGTCGTACCTGAAGCTGACGTGCTCGAGGGCGACGGACTCGACCTGCGGTACGACGGTCTGGCGCGCGGCAGGTGGCACGCTGCGGACGAAACGCCCGTAGATCATGGCTTGTGGGGCCGCGGTGACGATGCTGCCGAACGCGTACCCGCACTGACGGATCGCGTTGAGACCCGTGATCGTACCGGCAATCGCCGCTGCGGCCGCTCCCCCGGTCGCGCCACCGACCACGAGCGCGATCAAAGCCCCTCCGAACAGCACGACGGTGACCAGCGCGGCGGCCAGTTCGAAGTTCATCGCCGTCCTGATCATCCGGTCGAGGACGTGGGTCGCCTGCGTGCGGCTGTCGGCGATGAGGTCGGCAACCTTCCAGCCCGATCCGAGCACGGCCAGCTCGGTGCCCGAGCGCTGCTGGATCAGCTGTTCGGTCGCGTACGCCGCCGCGCGCTCGTGCTCGCCGACGCGCGGCCACCCCTTCGCCTCCATCCGGGAGATCAGCGTGAACGCCAGCACCGTGGGCACCAACGCGGCGAGCACCAGCAGCCCGGACAGCAGGTTGATCGACGCGATCGTGACGCACAGCAGCACCGAGGTGACCGCTGCGCTCAGCACCTGCACAGGCCGGCCGGCCATGTCACTCATCGGCTGCGTCGCCGTCTGACTGGCCTCCAGGTCCCGGACCACCTCGGGCTCGGCCAACCGACTCGGACTCAGCCGCGCCGCCACGCGGGCAAGCTCGACGCGATAGTCGAGCCGCAGGCGCAACATCATCCGCTGACTGGCGATGTTGGCCACCTGCGTGAGCGGGTACATCGCGCCGACCACGAGAGTCAGCCCCAACAGCGGTGTCCAGGTCCCGCCGCCGTCGACCAGCGCGCGGATCAGCACAACCTGGGCACCCGGCAGAACCGCGAGGACCAGTTGCAACAGCGAGTAGGTCGTCAGCCAGCCGGGAGCGACCCGGACGGCATCGAGCAATGAATCGCGGGCAGTACGAAACGCATCCAGCACGAGGATCCTCTTTCACGCAGACAGGCCGGAGCCGCGCCGGGGATCCGGCGCTGCTCACCGCAGCCGTCAAATGCGTGTCATCCCAGAATCGGGCCCCGCCCGTTCAGATGGGATCCAGTGGCAGATCACGTGGTGACGTGGACGACCCTATCGGGGCGGAAGGAGCTGTGCCACCAGAGCATCCGCGGTCCACTGCTCCCAGCGCGACGGCGACCAGCCTCGGTGCGCGGTGAAGAACTGGTACATCTCCGGGCTTTGCAGGGCGAGCGCCACATCGGTCGCCATCGCGAGGCCGAGCCCGTCGCGCAGCGGTGTCTTGGCCGCGAGTGCCGCGATCATCCGCTCCATCACGACAGCGCGTTGCTCGTTGTTGGTCATCCAGAGCTCGTGGATCTCGGGATCGCCCGGGGCGGCGTGCGCGACGACCTGCAGCACCGGCGCGACGCGCTCGTAGATCTCCCGGGCGATCCGCGCCTGCTCGTGCAGTTGCGCGACCGGATCGGGATCGTCGATGGCCGCCAGGATCCGCGGCCGCTCGAGCGTCGGCACCGGCTCGTCATCGCCTGCGATCGCGACGTCGAGCAGCTCGCTGAGCAGTGCGCGTTTGGTGCGGAAGGTGAAGTACAGCGTCTGCACCGCCATCCCGGCCTCGTCGGCGATCGCCTGCATCGACGTGGCGGAGTACCCCCGGCCGGCGAACAGGGTCTGCGCGGCCGCCCGCATCCGCTGCCGGTTGGCCCGCGCCTTCTCCGCTCTCGTGCTCACGCCCGCAGACTACCAGTTGACTAGAGCAAGCCTCTAGTGATTCGCTAGTGGGACACTCTAGTGAATCGGAGCTGCGATGACCGAGACTCTGCCGGTGCCGACCGGCCTGCGCCGTCAACTGCGCACCACCGCACGACTGACCGCGTTCATCGGCGGGCCGGTGTTCTGGCTGGGGACGCTGCTGCACCCGGCCCGCGACGGCTGGAGCATCGCGAACGTCGGCGAGCGCTACGGGCTCACCCACGACATCCAGGCGGCAGGCCTGGCGCTGCAGATCGTCTGCCTGGCCAGCATGATTGCGCTGGGCAACCAAATCGCCCGGCGGCGCGACCTCGGCGCCTGGTACGCCGCCCTGGTCGGCACGCTGCTCTGGTTCGCGCTGATCATCTTCGACGGCTCGCACAACCCGGTGCGGGCGGAGTACGCGCCGAGCATGGTGCACGAGCCCGTCGACCTCGACACACCCGCCGCACTGATCGTGTTCCCGGCGTTGCTCGTCTTCCCGCTGAGTTATCTCTGGCTCGGCTGGACGCTGCGGCAGCGGCTGACCGGCGTACTGCTCGGGGTCGGAGCGCTCGCGTACACGATCGGCGGTCTGTTCATCTTCACCGCGGGTCCGAAGTTCGGCCTGATCCAGATCTTCGAAGTCGCCGGCGCGACCTTGTACGCCGTCGGCTACGTCCTCCTCGGCCGGCGCGCATGAACCTCATCGAGTCCCTGCTGTCACCGACCGGTCGTGCCGATCCGTTCCCGCGGTACGCCGAGGCGCATCGTCTCGGGCCTGTCCTGCCCATCACCGATACCGCCTTCCTGGTCGTCGGCTACGCGGCGGTCAACGAAGTACTGCGGAACCCGGGCTTCGGGATCCCGGCCGATCCGTCGAGCCAACCGTCGCTCGAGCTGATGCAGCGATCGATCCTGCGAGCCAACCCTCCCGACCACGGGCGGATGCGGTCGCTGATCTCACAGGTGTTCACGCCCCGCCGCGTCGCCGCTCTGCAGCCCGCCATCGAGACCGCGGTCGACGACCTGCTCGACGGTCTGCCGGCGGAAGTGGACTTCATGGACCGGTTCGCCTTCCAGCTGCCGGTGACAGTGATCTGCGAGCTCCTCGGCGTACCGGCCTCCGAACGGCAGCGCTTCCGCCCGCTCGCGTCCGATCTCACGGCAGCGTTGGAGCTCACCGATGCTTCGGACGCCTCTGCCGATGCGGCTGCGCAGGAGCTGGGCCAGTACTTCGCCCAGCTCATCCGAGATCCCTCGGCCGACGGGCTGGTCAGCGCCCTCGTCGCCGCATGCGATGCGGGTGACGGACGGCTCTCGGACGAGGAACTGCTCGCCAACCTGATCCTTCTCCTGGTCGCCGGCTTCGAGACCACCACGGACCTGCTCGGCAACGGCTTGGCGATCCTGCTCGACCAGCCGGACCTTACCCCGGCCGTTCGCTCCGATCCGGGAGCCTTCGTCGAGGAGGTGCTGCGGTACGACTCCCCCGTGCAGGTCACGACCCGGGTCGCACGCACGGAAGGTCTGTCGGCCGGCGGTGTGTCGATGCCCGTCGGCAGCGACCTCATCCTGCTGCTCGGAGCCGCGAACCGTGACCCGGCACGCTTCCCGGAGCCCGACCAGTTCGATCCGGCGCGGACCGGCAACAAGCCGCTGAGCTTCGGCGCCGGCGCGCACATCTGCCTGGGCAACAGCCTCGCGCGACTGGAAGCGACAGTGGCATTCACACACCTGACTGAACGCTTCCCATCAATCACCCCCGCCAGCCGACCCACCCGTCGCGACCGCCTCGTCCTCCGCGGCTACCAGACCCTGCCGATCCAGCTGCAACTCGACAGGAGGTATGCGCCGGTTGCCGACCGGCGCACGCCTGAGCAGGCCCGGAATCCATCCCGATCACCCGACACCTCCTGTCGAGATGCAGATCCTAGACGGTGAAGGCGGTGGAGTCCTCGTCGAACGGGCCCATGACGGTGAGGGCGGGGGTGCCGGCGTACAGGTCAGCGGCGAGAGCGGTCACGTCGTCCAGGGTGACCGAGTCGATCCGGTGCAGGATGTCGTCGACCGTGGGCAGCTCGCCGTAGACAAGCTCGGCCTTCGCGATGCGGGTCATCTTCGCACCGGTGTCCTCGAGGCCCATCACCACCGAGCCGCGCATCTGGCCCTTGCCGCGGAGCAGCTCGTCCGGTGTGATGTTGCCGTTAGCAATCGATTCGAGCTCGCCGCGGATCACGTCGAGCACCTCGGGCGCCTTCTTCGGCAGGCAGCCGGCGTACACGCCGACCATGCCGGAGTCGGCGTACGCCGAGCCGAACGTGAACACGGAGTACGCCAGGCCGCGCTTCTCGCGTACTTCCTGGAACAGCCGCGACGACATCCCGCCGCCGACGATCCCGTGCAGCACGCCGGCGATGTAGCGGCGCTCGTCGCTGCGGACCAGGCCGGGCATGCCGAGCACCAGATGTGCCTGCTCGACGTCGCGGTGGTGCACCTGCACCCCGCCGTACGTCGGGACGCGCTTGCCGGGAGCGCGTCGTATGGCACCGGGCTCGGACTCGGCGGTGACCCAGTGACGCTCGAATGCCTTGCGGACCAGGCGGACGACCTCGGTGTGATCGACGTTGCCGGCCACCGAGACCACGATGTTGGACGGCTTGTAGCGGCGCCGGTACCAGCCGACGATCTGCTGGCGGGACAGTCCGGCAAGCGATTCCGGCGTACCGGTGATCGACCGGCCGAGCGGGGACCTGCCCCACAGTTGCTCGGCGAACAGGTCGTGGATGTGGTCCGACGTCTCGTCGGCGTGCATCGCGATCTCTTCGTCGATGACGTCGCGTTCGCTCTCCACGTCCGCGCTGGCCAGCGTGGCGGAGGTGATCATGTCGCAGATGACGTCGACCGCGAGCGGCAGGTCGGAGTCGAGCACCCGCGCGTAGTAGCAGGTGTACTCCTTGCCGGTGAAGGCGTTCATCTCACCGCCGACCGCGTCGATCGCGGCGGAGATCTCCAGCGCGTCACGGCGCTCGGTGCCCTTGAACAGCAGGTGCTCGAGGAAGTGTGTGGCGCCGGCCAACTGCTCCGGTTCGTCCCGGGAGCCGACGCCGACCCAGAGTCCGAACGTGACCGAGCGGAAGCCTGGGACGGATTGGGACAGCACACGAAGCCCGGAGGGCAGGACGGTCCGTTTCACCGGACCGCCCTCCTCCGGGCTCAGCAGTGTGCTGGTGATCGCACGGGTCACTCGGCGGAAGACTCGGCCTTCTTCTCGTCGGCCTTGTCGTCACCCTCGATGACCGGGATCAGCGAGAGCTTGCCGCGGTCGTCGATCTCGGCGATCTCGACCTGGAGCTTCTGGCCGACCGAGAGCACGTCCTCGACCGCCTCGACCCGCTTGCCACCGGCCAGCGGACGCAGCTTGCTGATGTGCAGCAGGCCGTCCTTGCCCGGCAGCAGGCTGATGAACGCACCGAAGTTGGTCGTCTTCACGACCGTGCCCAGGTAGCGCTCACCCTTCTCCGGCATGGTCGGGTTCGCGATCGCGTTGATCGCGGCCCGCGCCGCCTCGGCCGACGGGCCGTCGGTCGCGCCGATGTAGACGGTGCCGTCGTCCTCGATCGAGATGTCGGCGCCGGTGTCCTCGGTGATCTGGTTGATCATCTTGCCCTTCGGGCCGATGACCTCGCCGATCTTGTCGACCGGCACCTTCACCGAGATGACCCGCGGCGCGAACTCGCTCATCTCACCCGGCGCGTCGATGGCCTTGGCCATCACGTCCAGGATCGTCAGGCGGGCGCCCTTGGCCTGGGTCAGCGCACCGGCCAGCACGCTGGCCGGGATTCCGTCCAGCTTGGTGTCCAACTGCAGGGCGGTGACGAAGTCCTTCGTGCCGGCGACCTTGAAGTCCATGTCGCCGAACGCGTCCTCCGCGCCCAGGATGTCGGTGAGTGCGACGTACTGCGTCTCGCCGTCGACCTCACCGGAGATGAGGCCCATCGCGATACCGGCGACCGGCGCCTTCAGCGGCACACCGGCCGACAGCAGCGACAGCGTCGAGGCGCAGACCGAGCCCATCGAGGTGGAGCCGTTCGACCCGAGGGCCTCGGACACCTGACGCAGCGCGTACGGGAAGTCCTCGCGCGACGGCAGCACCGGCACCAGGGCCCGCTCGGCCAGCGCGCCGTGACCGATCTCGCGGCGCTTCGGCGAACCCACCCGGCCGGTCTCACCGGTCGAGTACGGCGGGAAGTTGTAGTTGTGCATGTAGCGCTTGCGCGTCTCCGGGGAGAGCGTGTCCAGCTGCTGCTCCATCCGGAGCATGTTCAGCGTGGTGACACCCATGATCTGGGTCTCGCCGCGCTCGAACAGCGCCGAACCGTGAACCCGCGGGAGCACCCGCACCTGCGCCTTGAGCGGCCGGATGTCGGCCAGCCCGCGGCCGTCC
This sequence comes from Kribbella sp. NPDC051586, assembly GCF_044453965.1. Taxonomy (NCBI): domain Bacteria; kingdom Bacillati; phylum Actinomycetota; class Actinomycetes; order Propionibacteriales; family Kribbellaceae; genus Kribbella; species Kribbella sp. NPDC051586. The sequence continues at coordinate 528,670 of NZ_JBITDF010000002.1, forward strand.
ATGCGGACCTTCTCGGTCAGCACGCGCTGCCGGACCAGCTTCTTGGTCAGCGAGCGGAAGGCTGCGGACAGCTCCTTCTCGCGGCCCTCGAAGTCGGCGGCCAGCTTGTCCACCGTGGCGGCCTTGACCGCGTCGGTGGCGTCCTCGCGCTCGTGCTTGCCGGCGATGGTCAGCGCCTGGGCCAGCTCGTCGCTCGCGGCGGCCTCGACCGCGGCGAACGCGTCGTCGGCGTAGTCCGGGAAGACCGGGAACTCGCCGGTCGGCTTCGCGGCCCGCGCGGCCAGATCGGCCTGCGCCTCGACCAGGGTCTTGATGAACGCCTTGGAGGCCTCGAGGCCCTCGGCGACGATCTCCTCGGTCGGCGCCTGCACACCGGAGGCGACCTTCTCGAAGGTGCCCGGGGTCGACTCGGCCTCGACCATCATGATCGCGACGTCACCGGTGTCGGTCACGCGACCGGCCACCACCATGTCGAAGACGGCGTCCTCGAGCTCGGTGTGGGTCGGGAACGCCACCCACTGGCCCTCGATCAGCGCGACGCGGACGCCGCCGATCGGGCCGGAGAACGGCAGGCCGGCCAGCTGGGTCGACATCGAGGCCGCGTTGATCGCGAGCACGTCGTACAGCTTGTCCGGGTTGAGCGCCAGGACGGTGATGACGACCTGGATCTCGTTACGCAGGCCGGACACGAACGACGGCCGCAGCGGGCGGTCGATCAGCCGGCAGGTCAGGATCGCCTCTTCGGACGGGCGACCCTCGCGGCGGAAGAACGAGCCCGGGATGCGGCCCGCGGCGTACATCCGCTCCTCGACGTCGACCGTCAACGGGAAGAAGTCGAACTGGTCCTTGGGCTTCTTGCTGGCCGTGGTGGCCGACAGCACCATCGTGTCGCCGTCGAGGTAGGCGGCGGCGGAGCCGGCGGCCTGCTGGGCCAGACGGCCCGTCTCGAAGCGGATGGTGCGGGTGCCGAAGCTGCCGTTGTCGATGACGGCCTCAGCGAATTCGGCGCCCTCCATGGGCGCGCTTGTGGATCCCGACACGGGATACCCCTCTCTCACAGTGTGACGACTGCGAGGCGCGAGCTGCCGGGGTGCCGGTCTTCGATCGAGGCCCGCGGATGTCGAGTTGCTACCTGCATCCGAAAGCCACTACCGAGGACCGGTCGTCCTCCCGCTACGCGCTTCGCGTCGCCTCGTACGTCTTGCTTCTGTATTCAGTTGTAGACCCGCGCCCGGTGGTGTCAGGACGCGGATACGCCAGGAGCGGCCACCCGGGTTTCGGGGGCCGCTCCTCGCGACGTCATCGGCGAAGGCCGAGCCGCTCGATCAAGGACCGGTAGCGGTTGATGTCCTTCTTCGCCAGGTAGTTCAGCAGCCGGCGGCGCTGGCCGACGAGCAGCAGCAGGCCACGACGGCTGTGGTGGTCGTGCTTGTGCTCTTTGAGGTGCTCGGTGAGGTGTGCGATGCGGTGCGTCAGCAGCGCGACCTGGACCTCGGGGGACCCGGTGTCACCCTCGGTCAGGGCGTACTCACCCATGATCTTCTTCTTCGTTGCGGCATCAACAGATGACACAGGTTTCCTCTCGATTTCCGTTGCGCGGCGCACCGGGGCATTCTTCACCCGAGCACTCTCGGTCCGCGGCCGTTCAGACGGCAGCAGCCAGCGTATCAGTCCGTGGACGCGTCACCCTAATCCCCCGCCAGCAGGCCACGGGCGCCGTCGACGTCGGCCTTCATCTGCACGAGCAGGTCGTCGATGGTGTCGAAACGGATCTGCGTGCCGCGCAGCCGGGCCACGAAGTCGATCGCCACTTTCGCGCCGTACAGCTCGAGGTCGTCGCGGTCGAGCACGTACGACTCGACGCGGCGGTCCACACCGTCGAAGGTCGGGTTGCTGCCGACGCTGATCGCCGCGGGCAGCGGGTCCGGGTACGCCGGAGCGCCGGGGGCCGGTGTCAGCACGGTCAGCCAGCCGGCGTACACGCCGTCCTGCGGCACCGCGGCGCCCGGATCGGCGGGGATGTTGGCGGTCGGGTAGCCGAGCTCGCGGCCGCGCTTGTCGCCCTCGACGACCACGCCGGCGACCCGGAACGGCCGGCCGAGAGCCTCCGCGGCCGCCTCGACGTCACCGTCGGCGAGCTGTTGGCGTACGTACGTCGACGACCAGGGCTGCTGCTCCCCTGCGAGGCTGAGCCCCTCGACCTGGAAGCCGTACTGCGCACCCGCCTCGACGAGCGTGTCGACGTGCCCGGCCGCCTTGTGGCCGAAGCGGAAGTTCTCGCCGACGACGACCGCCTTCGCGTGCAGCGTGTCGACCAGGACCCGCTCGATGAACTCCTCCGGCGGCCAGCCCGACACCTCCTTGGTGAACGGCAGGATGAGCACCGCGTCCGCGCCGTGGCGGCCGAGCAGCTCGGCGCGCTGCTCGGGCTCGCTGAGCATCAGCGGCGCATGGTCAGGCCGCAGCACCCGCATCGGGTGCGGGTCGAAGGTGAGCGCGACCACCGGCAGGCCGCCCAGCTCGGCCGCCCGCGCCTTGGCGTGCGCGAGCACCTCCTGGTGGCCGCGGTGCACGCCGTCGAAGTTGCCGATGGTGACGACCGTCGGCCCGAAATCCGGGCTCACCTGGTCCAATCCGTGCCAGACACGCATGGCAGCAGGATTCCATGCCCGGCCGTAGTTGCGCGCACCAGGTCGCAGATCACCCCTTGTAATCGTGTGGTGACTCAACTTAGGGTGGGCCGCGCACTGTGAGCCCTGGGGAGGTCTCGTGAAGTTACGTCGTCTGCTTGCTGCCTGCACGGCACTGGTTCTGCTCGCCGGCCTTCCGGTTGCCAACGCCTCGGCCGCTCCGCGCTTCACCAACTACGTCGCGCTCGGCGACTCGTACACGTCGGCGCCGTTCGTGCCGCTGCCGGACCTGTTGTCGCTCGGCTGCGTCCGGTCGTACAACAACTACCCGAAGCTGCTCGCGGCCGCGCTGCACGTTCGTCTCACCGACGTCAGCTGCGGCGGCGCCGACACGACCAACATGACCCAGCCGCAGAGCACTGTGCTCGGCACCGCGGCGCCGCAGTTCGACGCGCTCACGCCGGACACGGACCTCGTCACGCTCGGCATCGGCGGGAACGACTTCGGCGTGTTCGGCAGCATCATCGACACCTGCCCCGGCCTGCGGGCGTCCGACCCGACCGGCGCGCCGTGCAAGGCGCACTTCACCGTCGACGGGGTGGACACGCTGCGGGCGAAGATCGCCCAGACCCAGACCCGGATCGCGGTCGTTGTCCAGGGCATCAAAGCCCGGTCGCCGAAGGCGAAGATCCTGCTGATCGGCTACCCGAAGATCGCCCCGGAGCACGGCACCTGCCCGTCGGTTCTTCCGTTCGCGGACGGTGACTACAGCTACTTGTACTCGATCGAGGAGGCGCTGAACGCGGCCGTCTCCACCGCGGCCGCGGCGGGCGGAGCGACGTACGTCGACACGTTCCGGCCGTCGACCGGGCACGACGCCTGCGCGCCGGACGGGCAGGCGTGGATCCAGGGCAAGGACATCAACCTGCTCCGGGCCTTCAACTACCACCCGCGCTACGAGGGTGAGGCCGGGATGGCGTCCCTCACCTACAAGACGCTGACCGGCGCACCTGCCACGGTGACCACGACCGAGCAGTCCGCTTGGGCTGCCAAGGCGCGGACCCTGGCGAAGCAGGCGGCCTCCCAAAAGACCATCACTTCACCCCAGGCCCTCGAGGCCTCCCTGAACCGCGTACGGACCAGCGCGCAACGCTGACCCTTTCCAATCCGTACCGCGGACTCCGGGCCGGGCCACCTCACGCGTGGCTCGGCCCGGTGGTTTCTTCCAGCAGTTCGGTCAAGGCCTGGCCCAGCGGCAGATTCACCCGCTGGGTCGCGTACGGGTCTCCGCGGGTCAGGCCCTGGTTGATGATCAGCACCGGCGTACCGGACTTGGCGGCGTGGCGGACGAAGCGGAAGCCGGACATGACAGTGAGGGACGAGCCCAGGACGAGGACGGCGTTCGCCTCGTCGATGAGCCGGTAGCAGCGCTCGACGCGGGTCCGCGGCACGTTCTCGCCGAAGAACACCACGTCCGGTTTGAGGATGCCGCCGCAGTTCGTGCAGTCGACCAGCCGGAACGCGCCGACGGCTTCGGCCGGGAGCTCCGCATCGCCGTCGGGGTTGATCCGGGTCACCTCGGCCTCGAAGTCCGGGTTCGCGTCCTTCAGCCGGCGGTCGAGTACTTCGCGCGCGGACGTCGCACCGCAACTGAGGCAGATGACGCGGTCGAGGTTGCCGTGCAGCTCGATCACGTCACGCGCGCCGGCGGCCTGATGGAGGCCGTCCACGTTCTGGGTGATGACGCCGCTGAGGTAGCCGCGGGCCTGGAGCGCAGCGACCGCGCGGTGGCCGTCGTTCGGGGCGGCGCGGGCGATGGTGCGCCAGCCGAGGTGGCTGCGTGCCCAGTACCGCCGACGGCCGGACTCGCCGGCCACGAAGTCGCCGTACGTCATCGGGGTATGGGTGCGCAGACTGCCGGTCTCGCCGCGGTAGTCCGGGATCCCGGACTCGGTGGAGAGGCCTGCGCCGCTCAGTACGACGACTCCGCCGCCGGCCACCGTTTGCGCGACCGGGCCGATATCCGTCGTCCCTGGCTCCAATGCCAGCACCTCGGGCCCAGGGGCCCATGCCAAGGTCGGACGAGAACGCACCACTCCAGCCTACGTGCTCAGTCGATGCGGGGCGGTCCGGCTTTGAGGCGGCGCTCGGCGGTCTGACGGACGACGTCGCGATCCATCGACGACCAGTCCGCGTCGATCCACCAGTTCGCACCGGCGTCGGCCCAGGGACGCACCGTGGCGGCCGGATCCGGGTCGTCGGCAGTGGTCATGCCTTCGGCGACCACGTCGTACCCGTCCATGGTCAGGCCGTGTGCGGCGCGCTCCTCCCGGATCCAGGCGACGCCGTCGGCCAGGAGCGCGGGAGTCAGCTCGCCCGCCTGCTCGCCGGGCGGGAGGATCGGCGCGTAGTTCGGCAGCCAGCCGTCCTGCAGGGCGGCGCGACGCATCGACTTCGGGCGCGGCCAGGCGCCGACGATCCAGGTCGGGATCCGCGGCTGCTGCACCGGAGGTGGCGGTGCGGGCGGCATCAGGTCGGCGACCTTCCTGGACCGGTAGTGCCGGCCCGAGAACTCGAACGGCTCGTCACGCCACAGGTGCTGCAGCATCTCCAGCGACTCGTCCATCAGCTCCGCCCGGATCTTGCGGCCAGGGTCGTCCTCGAACAGCCAGAACCGCTCGTCGCCCGTCACCCCGAGCCCGACCGCCAGCGTGACCCGGCCGTTGCTCAGGTTGTCCACGGTCGACGCCTGGCCGGCGACGTCCCACGGTTTCCGTCGCGGCAGCGGGGTGAGCATCGTCCCCAGCCGGATCCGCTCGGTCGTCATCGCGGCCGTGCCGAGCATCACCCAGGCATCGATCCCCCAGATCGACTCCCACACGAAGAACCCGTCCCACCCGTGCTCCTCGGCCATCGCCGCCAGTTCGGCCGCGTCCCGAGCATCTCCGTACGCCATCACGAATCCGTATTTCATGTCTCAGCACGCTACGCGGCCGCACCGACAAGAACCGTCGTAACTGAGTGACCACTTCGGATAACCATCCGCCAATCGTTTGCATCGTAGACGTGAGTTCGTCCCCACCGGGGCGGCTCGGGTTCGAATCCAAATCACTCAAGGGGAAGTCATGCAGATATCCGTACTCCGGCCGGCCGCCGTCCTGACGTCGGTGGTGCTCGCCGGCTCGGTGGTCGCCGGGATCACGCCCGCGGCAGCAGAGTCGTCGAGTTGTGTGGCGACCGAACTGCCGTTGCCGGCCGGTACGCCGAGCAACGTGTTCGCCGACGTCACCGCGTCGGACTCGTCCGGCCGGTACCAGCTCGGGTCCCTCCAGGACGAGCAGGGAAACCAGACGTCGCTGTTCTGGACCGACCGCGGCGCGCCGGTGGTACTCGCGCCGCTCCCGGGGACCAACTCTCCGATCGATGTGAACGACAAGGGCACCGTCCTCGGGACAACGCGGGACGCCGACGGCAAGACGCAGCCGTGGCTGTACTCGCACGGCGTCGTCCGGAAGCTGCCGGTGCCTGCTCACCTGACCGGCATTGCGCCGCGGGCGATCAACGACCGGGGCGATGTCGTCGGTTACGGCCAGGACCCTGTCACCGCTGACAGCGTGCCGCTCGTGTGGCCGGGTGGCGGCAATCCACAGCGGTTGCGCGCGAGCGGGTCCGCGGATGCCGTCGACATCAACGAGGCCGGAGTCGTCGTCGGGAGCACCTGGACCGATGCCGGCGAGACTGCGCTGGTGTGGAAGGGGTGGGACGACAAGCCGGTGGCGGTGACCGGTGAGGCCGGAGCGGACATCGGGCTGACAAAGATCCGCGGCAACTGGTTCGTCGGCATCCAGACGCTGAGCGATGGCAGTGTGATCGGCGCTCGCTGGAACCTGCGCTCCACCAAGGGCGTCAGCTTCCCGGACATCCTGGACGGCGTGAACAGCTCCGGCGATGTCGCCCACCGGACGGCCGACGGCACGACCGTGGTGTCACGCCCGGACGGGACGCAGTACGCGATCGACACGGTCGGGTTCAACAGCGTCCGCTACCTGTACGACCGCGGCCAGTCCCTGGACGCGGCCGGCAGCCGCGACTACGGCTTCAGCCGAGCGATCCTCTGGTCCGGCTGCTCCAACTGACGATTCACGGTCGCGGTCTTCGTCAGCTGACGAAGACCGCGGTGGGTTTGGCCAGCGGGCCGTGCGGTTCGTAGAGAGCAAGGAAGGCGCCGGCGGGGTCGAACATGGCGGTCTGGCCCGGCTCGAGGTTGAGGCCGGAGAGGGGGCGGCCGGTGCGGATGGCTGCCGCCTGGGCCTCGTCGGCGTCGTACCGCGGGAAGGTGCCGGCGGCAACATCCGCGATCGGCAGCCAGTCGAAGGACTCGCCCAGCGACTCCAACGAGTGGGCCTGCGACAGGTCGAAGGACCCGACCCGGGTACGGCGCAGCGCCGTCAGGTGACCGCCGGCACCGAGCTCGGCGCCGAGGTCGCGGGCGAGGGCGCGGATGTAGGTCCCGCTGGAGCAGTCGACCGAGACGTCGACGTCGATCGAGTCGGCGCCGACCCGGACGTCGAGGATGTCGTAGCGGGAGACTGTGACAGCGCGGGCCTTGAGCGCGACCTCCTCCCCCGCCCGGACGCGTTCGTACGCGCGTTTGCCGCCGACCTTGATCGCGGACACCTTCGACGGCACCTGCGAGATCTCGCCGCGGAAACCCGCCACCGCGGTCGAGATCGCCTCGGCGGTCACCCCGTCGACGGGGTACGTCGCCAGGATCTCGCCCTCGGCGTCGTCCGTGGTCGTGGTCGCGCCGAGCCGGATCGTCGCGTCGTACGACTTGTCGGCCAGTTGGAGATGGCCGAGCAGCCGGGTGGCCCGGTTCAGGCCGACGACGAGAACGCCGGTCGCCATCGGGTCCAGGGTGCCGGCGTGGCCGACCTTCCTGGTGCCGGCGAGCCGGCGGATCCGGGCGACGACGGTGTGCGAGGTCATCCCTCCCGGCTTGTCGACGACCACGATGCCGTCGGACGCCGGTGTGAAAGTACCGGTCAACGCAGTACTCAGTCCTCGTCGTCCTCTTCGTCGGACTTGTGCTTGTACGGATCCGCCTCGCCGGCCGGCTTGGCGCCCGCGGCGGCCTTGGCCACCTCGGCGTCGGCCATCCGCGCCCTCTCCAGCAGCTCCTCGATCTGCCCGGCATTCTCCGGTACGGCGTCCAGGAAGAAGGCCACGCTCGGGGCGTGACGCAACCCGAGCGCCTTGCCGACCTCGCTCCGGATCAGGCCGCGGGCGGACTCCAGCGCGGCCGCGGTGGACGCGCGGGCCTGCTCGTCGCCGTACACCGTGTAGAAGACGCTGGCCTCGCGCAGGTCGCCGGTCAGCCGGGCGTCCGTCACCGTGACGAACCCCAGTCTCGGGTCCTTGACCCGGCGCTCGAGCAGCTCCGCGACGAGCACCTGGATCCGGTCGGCCAGCTGCTTCGCCCTTGCTTCACCCATCAGGGCTCACTCCCTCATTCATGAGTACGTCCGGGGAGAACACCGTCTCCCCGGACGTTACTCCGACGGCCCGGACCTTCCGGCCCGGGCCGTCACCGAACTGTCAGCTGCGCGGCTTCTCGCGAAGCTCGAACGCCTCGACGACGTCGCCGATCTTGATGTCGTTGAAGTTGTTGATGGTCAGACCGCACTCGAAGCCCTCGCGGACCTCGGACGCGTCGTCCTTGAACCTCTTCAGCGACGACAACTCGGTGTTGTCGACGACCACAGCGCCGTCCCGGATCAACCGGACCTTCGCGTTGCGCCTCAGCAGGCCGCTGGTCACCCAGCAACCGGCGATGTTGCCCACCTTCGAGGAGCGGAAGATCTCGCGGATCTCCGCCTGGCCGAGAGTGACCTCCTCGTAGATCGGCTTGAGCATGCCCTTCAGGGCGGCCTCGATGTCGTCGATCGCCGAGTAGATGACCGAGTAGTACCGGACGTCCACGCCCTCGCGCTCGGCCAGGTCACCGGCCTTGCCCGCCGGCCGCACGTTGAAGCCGATGATGACGGCGTTCGACGCGATGGCCAGGTTGACGTCGTTCTCGTTGATCGCACCGACACCGCGGTCGATGATCCGCAGGTTCACCTCGTCGCCGACCTCGATCCGGACCAGGGCGTCTTCCAGCGCCTCGACCGAACCGGACACGTCGCCCTTGAGGATCAGCAGCAGCTCCTGGGCCTCGCCCTTCTCCATCGAGGCCATGAAGTCCTCGAGGGTACGGCGGACGCGACGCTTGGCGTTCGCGGCCGCACGGGCACGGGCTTCCCGCTTCTCGGCGATCTGCCGGGCCCGGCGGTCGTCGTCGACGACCAGGAACTTGTCGCCCGCACCTGGCACGGCGGTCAGACCGAGCACCAGGACCGGACGCGACGGGGTCGCCTCCTCGACGTTGTTGCCGTGCTCGTCGAGCATGGCCCGGACCCGGCCGTACGCCGGACCGACCACCATCGAGTCGCCGACCCGGAGCGTGCCGCGCTGCACCAGCACGGTAGCCACCGGACCACGGCCCTTGTCGAGGTTCGCCTCGATCGCGATGCCCTCGGCGTGCATCTTCGGGTTCGCCCGCAGGTCCAGCGCCGCGTCCGCGGTCAGCACGACGCCCTCGAGCAGGCCGTCGATGTTGATCCGGGACTTCGCCGAGACGTCGACGAACATCGTGTCGCCGCCGTACTCCTCGGGCACCAGGCCGTACTCGGTCAGCTGACCGCGCACCTTGGCCGGGTCCGCGCTCGGGACGTCGATCTTGTTCACCGCGACCACGATCGGGACGTTCGCCGCCCGGGCGTGGTTCAGCGCCTCGATCGTCTGCGGCATCACGCCGTCGTCGGCCGCGACCACCAGGATGACGATGTCGGTGGCCTGCGCACCACGGGCACGCATGGCGGTGAACGCCTCGTGACCCGGGGTGTCGACGAACGTGATGGCCCGCTGCTGGCCGTCGACCTCGGTCGTCACCTGGTACGCACCGATGTGCTGGGTGATACCGCCGGCCTCGTCGGCCACGACGTTCGCCATCCGGATCGCGTCCAGCAGCTTGGTCTTACCGTGATCGACGTGACCCATGACGGTCACCACCGGCGGCCGCGACGCCAGGTCGTCCTCGTCGCCTTCGTCGTTCCCGAAGTCGATGTCGAACGACTGCAACAGCTCGCGGTCCTCGTCCTCCGGAGACACGATCTGGACGTCGTAGTTCAACTCGGTGCCGAGCAGTTCCAGCACCTCTTCGTTGACCGACTGGGTTGCGGTCACCATCTCGCCGAGGTGGAACAGCACCTGGACGAGCGACGCCGGGTCGACGCCGACCTTCTCGGCGAAGTCCGTCAGCGAGGCGCCACGAGCAAGGCGCACGACCTCGCCGTCACCGTGCTTGACGCGCACGCCGCCGACGGCCGGAGCCTGCATGTTGTCGAATTCCTGGCGCTTGGCGCGCTTCGACTTGCGGCCACGGCGCGCCGGACCACCCGGACGCCCGAACGCGCCCTGTGTCCCGCCACGACCGCGGTTGCCCGGACCCGGACGGCCACCGCCGCCACCGGGCGGGCCGCTGGGGCCGCCGCCACCCGGACGGAAGCCACCGCCGGCGCCACCGCCACCACCGCGCGGACCGGCACCCGGACCGCCGCCGGGACGACCGCCGCCGCCTCCGCCGCGACCACCGCCACCGCCGCCGCCGGGACCGCTCGGGCGGCCGGTGAACGTGCCGGCCGAGGACTTCGGCATCATCGCCGGGTTGGGGCGCGGAGCGCCGGGCACGCCACTCGGGCGCGGCCGGTCGTTACCACCGCGGTCGCGGTCGTTGCCGCCACGGCCCTGCGGCGGGCGCGGAGCCATACCGGCCGGGCTCGGAGCCTGCCGGTCGGAGCCGCCGCCCTGACCCGGACGCGCGCCACCGCGCTGCATGCCCTGGGTCGAGCTGAACGGGTTGTTGCCCGGACGCGGAGCACCCGGGCGCGGGCCGCCACCCTGGCCACCCTGACGGGGCGCGCCGGGACGCGGTGCACCCGGACGGGGAGCACCCGGACGCGGGCCGCCACCCTGGCCACCCGGACCGGCCGGACGCGGGCCGGAGCCCGAGCCACCCGGACGCGGAGAGCCCGGCGTGGCCGGACGCGGGCCAGGACGGCTCGCGGTGTCGCCACCCGAACGCCGGGCGGCCGGAGCCTCCGGAGCCGGGGTCGCCGCAGCAGCCGGAGCCTCGAACGACGGGGCCGCCGGGGATGCCGGAGCATCCGGGGTCTCGACCTTCGCCGCCGGGGCGGACTCGACCGGAGCGGCCTCGGCCGGCGTCTGGCGCGGCCCCGGCTTCGGGCCCGGACGCGGACCCGGACGGGCGCCCGGAGCCGGAGCGGCCTTCGCCGGCGCCGACTCGGCGGCCGGTGCGGACTCGACCACCGGCGCGGCCTCGGCCTTGGTCACCGGAGCTTCGGCGACCGGGGCAGGGGCCGACTCGGCGACGGGCGCGGGGCGCTCCGCCGGAGCCTTCGGGGTGGCCGGCTGTGCTGGTTTCTGGGCCGGCGCGGCAGGTGCGACCGGTGCGGTCGCCTGCGGCGCGGCAGACGTGCTGGCAGCGGCCTTCTTGGCCGTGCGCTTCTTCGGCGGGTTCTTCTCGAACTCCTCCGCCAACCGTCGTACGACGGGTGCCTCGATCGTCGAGGACGCCGATCGGACGAACTCTCCCATGTCGTTCAGCCTGGTCAGAACGACCTTGCTGGTAACTCCGAGCTCTTTCGCGAGCTCGTAGACCCGGACCTTTGCCACTACTCTCCCTCTGGTCCGAGCCTGGGGCGCGGACCGTTAGTTGACGTACATGCTCATCGCATTGCACTCATCGTTCGACACTCATCGAGTGGTCATGAGTCGATGACCCGCCTTCATGTCGTCACGACGGCACGGTCGCACCGTCGTGGGCGGCCGGGTGGCCGCCGTTCTGCGTTGCATTACTTCTTACATATCACGCTGCGCGACGTACTCCCGCAGCCCGGTCACGTCGAGCGGCCCCGGGACCTTGAAGGCCCGTGGGAACGCCTTGCGCCGGACGGCGAGGTCGAAGCACTCGGTCGCCGGGTGCAGGTGCGCTCCGCGGCCGGGTGCCCGACGATCGGGATCCGGGAGAACCGTGAGACTTCCTGGTCCTTCGGAAACCGTCATCCGCAGCAGGTCAGCCGGACTGGACCGCTTCCGGCACCCGATGCAGGTGCGCTCCCGGGCCTTGCCAGGGCGCGCGTCCGCACTCTTTGTCACTGGTACCTCAGGGTGTGGTTGCGACTCAGTCGACCGACCGAGAGATCAGTCTACCTTCTCCGGCTCAGGCGTCACATCGGTATCCGGCCGGATGTCGATCCGCCAGCCGGTGAGCCGGGCGGCGAGGCGGGCATTCTGCCCTTCCTTGCCGATCGCGAGCGACAGCTGGTAGTCGGGTACGACGACGCGTGCGGCACGGGCCGCGGCGTCGACGACCTCTACAGACGTAACCTGCGCCGGGGACAGCGCATTCCCGACGAAGGTCGCCGGGTCGTCGCTGTGGTCGATGATGTCGATCTTCTCACCGTGCAGCTCGTGCATGATGTTGCGCACCCGCTGACCCATCGGCCCGATACAGGCGCCCTTGCCGTTCACCGACGGGTTCAGGGTCCGGACGGCGATCTTTGTCCGGTGCCCGGCCTCGCGCGCGATCGCGGTGATCTCGACGGTGCCGTCGGCGATCTCCGGCACCTCCAGCGCGAACAGCTTCTTGACCAGGTTCGGGTGGGTCCGGCTGACGGTGATCTGCGGGCCCTTGAACCCCTTCCGCACGCCGACGACGTACACCCGCAGGCGCGAGCCGTGCTCGTACTTCTCCCCCGGCACCTGCTCCGGCGCGGGCAGCACGGCCTCGATCTTGCCGAGGTCGACCATCACCGAGCGCGGGTCGCGGCCCTGCTGGACGACACCGGAGACGATGTCGCCCTCCTTGCCGGAGAACTCGCCGTACCGGACCTCGTCCTCGGCGTCGCGCAGCCGCTGCAGGATGATCTGCTTGGCCGTGGTGGCCGCGATCCGGCCGAAGTCGGCCGGGGTGTCGTCGTACTCGCGGGCCGGCGTGCCGTCCTCGGAGAGCTCGCGCGCGTACACCGTCACGTGACCGGTCTTGCGGTCGAGCTCGACCCGGGCGTGCTGCTGGGCCCCCTCGGTCCGGTGGTACGCGACCAGCAGCGCCGCTTCGATCGCCTCGACGACGACCTCGAGGGCGATGTCCTTCTCCCGTTCGAGCGACCGCAGTACGGCCATGTCGATGTCCATGTCAGTTCTCCTCCACCGTGCCGTCGGCAGGTGTTTCTGGTTCGTCGTTGCCGGCAGCCCGGTTGAACTCGATCTGGACCTTGGCCTTGGCCACGTCGGCGTACGCGACCGTCCGCGCCTTGCCGTTCACGTCCAGCTCGGCCGCCTCGTCGGAGGCGGACCTGATCCGGCCGGTCACCTTGCTGCCTGTGTGCAGCGTGACGGCGACCAGGCGCTTCACGTTGCGGCGCCAGTGCCGGGGCAGGGTCAACGGGCGGTCGACGCCGGGGCTCGAGACCTCCAGCGTGTACGCGCCGTCGCCCATGATGTCGTCGGCGTCGAGCGCCTTGGAGATGGCCCGGGTGACGTCCGCGACGTCGTCGAGGCTGATCCCGCCGTCGCGGTCGACGAGGACACGCAGCAGCCGGCGGCGGCCGGCCGGTGTCACGTCCGCGGCCTCCAGGTCACAGCCGAACTGCTCGACGATCGGCCGCAGGAAGTTCTCGAGGCTCGTGGTGTCCGTGTGGTCTGGCTTTCGGCTCACAGGTTGACCTGCCTCTCTCTCCAGTTGTGCACCCGTTCCGGCCCCTGGCGATCGCGCCAAGGGCAGTAGCCCACCATATCCGGCCGGTCGCTGTATCCGGGTCACCGGCTCGTCCCAGGCAGGTGTCGGCGCGTCACCGGGTATCGTTCCGCCGTGCCTGATCGCCGCCTGACCCGACGTGCCGTTGTCGTGACCGCCGCCCTCGTTCCCGGCGCGGTCGCGTTGACCGGCTGCAAGGACGACGCTGCCGCGGGGTCCGGCACGCCGGGCGTCGTGAACGGTGCACCGTCGTCGCAGAGCCCGGCCGAGGAGACTCCGACCGTGGACCCGGCGATCGTCGCGGCGCTCACTACGGCGGCGATCCAGGTGACCCAATTGTCCCAGCTCTACGCAAACGTGAGCCGCAAGTTCCCCGCCCTGCGGGCCCAGCTCGCGGCCGGGGCGAAGTACCACGTGAGTCACCTGGCGAAGCTCAACGAGACCGACGGCGTGGCGGCCAGGGCCCCCAAGGCGATCGCGGCGCCCGCCACCCCCGTGGCCGCACTGACGATGCTGGCCCATCAGGAGGGCGTCGCGGCGGCCATACACGCGGCGGGGGCCGCCAAACTGTCCGGCCAGCCGGCCCGCCTGCTCGCCGAGATCGCCGCCGCCGAGACCCAGCTGAGCTCCACACTGACGCCGAAGAAGAAGGGCAAATCGTGAATCAGGTCGAGGCCCTGCAGGCAGCGCTCGCGGGTGAGCATGCGGCGTTGTACGGCGTCGGCGTGGCCGGCGGGAAGCTCAGCGGCGCCCGGTTCCGGGAAGCGACCGACACCTTCAGCCGGCACCGCGACAACCGCGACCACCTGAGCGCGCTGCTCGTCGCCGCCGGCGAGACCCCGGTCGCGGCCGAGGCGGCGTACGACCTGCCGCAGGCTGTCGTCAACGCGGCCACGGCGACGGCGCTGATCCTCCTGATCGAACGCCGTATCGCCGCGGTGTACGGCGACCTCGTCGAGGCCGCCGAACAACCCGCCGTCCGGACGTGGGCGATCGCGAGCCTGCTCGGCACCGCGACCAGCCAGCTCACCTGGGGCGGCGCGCCACTGGCGTTCCCCGGCGCGACGGCCTAACGGCGGCGACGCCAGGGCCCCGTGATCGCGTACGTGATCCCGGGGTTGTAGACGTTGAAGAACATCGTCCGGCCGTCGGCGGAGAAGCCGACCCCGGACAACTCCCCGTACGACGGCTCCTCGGGCGTGCCGAGGTTGACCCGGTTGCGGGCGAACTTGAACACCTCGCCGTCCTCGGTGGTGCCGAGGATGTGCTGCTCGCCGAGACCGTCCTCACACAGCATCAGACCGCCGTACGGCGACATCGTGATGTTGTCCGGGGCATCGAACTCCGGGTCGTCGGAGCCCGGCTTCGGGCGGGTGAAGATCACCTCGAGGCGCAGCGTCCGCTCGCGCGGGTCGAGCCGCCAGACCTGACCGTCGTGGTCCACCTTCGGCCCGAGCTCGGTCCGCGCGAACGACGAGACGAAGTACACGCACCGGTCCAGGTCGCCCCACCAGCAGCCCTCGAGCTTGTAGCCGCCGGTGATCGGCTTGGCGTAGTCCTGCGCGCGGACGGACTCCGTCGTGGCCAGCGGATCCGGGACCGTCACCCACTGCACGTCGTGGAACTCGGTGCCGGCCTCCTGGACGACGGACAGGTCCGGCAGACCGGGGATGTGCATCGCCTGCAGCTCGCCACCGGCCCGGAGCGTCCCCCAGCCGCCGCGTGGCCGGTTGGGCAGGAAGCGGTAGAAGCCGCCGAGCGGTGCGACGAACGCGTCCTCGGTCTCGTACACGATCCCGGTGCGCGGATCGATCGCGACCGCCTCGTGCTGGAACCGGCCCATCGCGGTCAGCGCGACCGGGCCGACGTTGCGGCGGTCGTCGTACGGGTCGACCTCGAAGATGAAGCCGTGGTCCTTGGTGTAGCCGCTCTCACCGGCCTTGAGCTCGGTCTCCTCGCAGGTCAGCCAGGTGCGCCAGGGCGTGTGGCCGCCGGAGCAGTTGATCGCCGTACCGCCGAGGCTGACGAACTCCTTCGTGGTCGCGTTGTGCCGGTCCACGACCAGGGTGCTCGTGCCGCCGGCGCCGGCCGGGTCGTAGGTCCGCTCGGCTGGCGCGACCACCTTGATCGCCGAGGTGGGGCTGCACTCGTGGTTGCGGACCAAGCGGGAGCCGCCGTTGCGATCCGGGAAGACGCCCATCCCGTCGAACCGGCTCGGGGTCTTCAGCCCGTCGGGGCGCACGGTGCCCTCCCGGGACAGGATCCGGTAGCTGAAGCCACGCGGCAGGTCGAGCATGCCGTCCGGGTCCTCGACGAGCGGGCCGTAGCCGATCTTCGGACCGGACGTGCCGAGCGCGGGCTGTGCGGTGTACAGCGCGTCGACCGAGCCGGCCACGCTGACCGCGACACCGGCAGCTGCCGCGCGGCCGACGAACTGACGTCTGGACAGGGAGTTGGACATGGGGGCGGCCTCCTAGCTCGATGACAAGCAGTGGTGACCAGTGAACGTACGGTAAACATCAACCGAACGGCAAGTGAACGAGTGTCACTCGTTCACAGCGTGGTGACAGCGCGGTTCACAGCGTGGTTCACAGTGAGCGGACCCAGTTCTCCAGCAGGGCGGCGCCGGCGTCGCCGGACTTCTCGGGGTGGAACTGGGTCGCGGTCAGCGGCCCGTTCTCGACGGCGGCGACGAAGCGGTCTCCGCCGTACGTCGTCCACGTGACCAGCGGGGACACCGACTCGCGGGTGTCGACGAGCTCCCAGCGGCGGACGCCGTACGAGTGGACGAAGTAGAAGCGGTCCTTCTCGATGCCGTCGAACAGGGTGCTGCCGGACGGTACGTCGACTGTGTTCCAGCCCATGTGCGGGACCGGCTGGGCCTCCTCGGGCCGCAGCCGCTCGACCGTGCCGGGCCATTGCTCGCAGCCCTCGGTCTCGACACCGTGCTCGATGCCGCGAGCGAAGAGGATCTGCATGCCCACGCAGATGCCGAGGACGGGCCGGCCGCCGGTGAGCCGCCGGTCCACCACAACGTCGCCGCGGACCGCCTTCAGACCGGTCATGCACGCCTCGAAGGCGCCGACGCCGGGCACCAGCAGGCCGTCGGCGTTGCAGGCCTCATCGAAGTCCGAGGTCACCGTCACGCTGGCGCCGACACGTTGGAGTGCCCGCTCCCCCGATCGGATGTTCCCCGAGCCGTAGTCGAGCAGGACAACCTTCTTGCTCACAGTGCCGACCTCACAGGGCGCCCTTGGTCGACGGGATCCCCGGCTGCCGCGGGTCGAGCTCGGCGGCGGCCCGCAGCGCGCGGGCGAACGCCTTGAACTGGGCCTCGACGATGTGGTGCGGGTCGCGACCGGACAGCACGCGGATGTGGATGCAGATCGCGGCGTTGAACGCGAGCGTCTCGAACACGTGCTGGGTCAGCGAGCCGGCATAGTCGCCGCCGATGATCGCGTAGACCTGGCTGTCCGGCTCGCCGGTGTGCACGCAGTACGGCCGGCCGGACAGGTCGACCGTGCAGTGCACCAGCGCCTCGTCCAGCGGGACGGTGGCGTCGCCGAAGCGCCGGATGCCGCGCTTGTCGCCAAGGGCCTCCTTCAGGGCCTGGCCGATGCCGATGGCGGTGTCCTCGACGGTGTGGTGCGCGTCGATCTCCAGATCGCCGACCGTGTTCACGTGCAGGTCGAGCAGCGCGTGCTTGGCCAGCGCGTTGAGCATGTGGTCGTAGAACCCAACACCCGTTGAGATGTCGGCCCGACCGGTGCCGTCGAGGTCGAGCTCGACCAGGACCTTGGACTCGCTGGTCTCGCGATCGATCCGCGCAGTGCGGCTCATGATTGCCTTCCCGTGTCTGTCTTGAGGATGCGCTCCAGAGAAGCACGGAACGCGGCCATCTCCTCGCCGGTGCCGATCGAGACCCGCAGCCAGCCGTCCGGACCGGTCTCGCGGATCAGCACGCCGTCGTCCAGCAACGCCTGCCAGACCGCGTGCCGATCGGCGAACGTGCCGAAGAGCACGAAGTTCGCGTCGGAGTCGACCGCCCGCAGGCCCTGGGCGCGCAGCCAGTCGACGGTCTCGTCGCGCTCGACGCGGAGCTGCTCGACCCGGCCGAGCAGCTCGTCGGAGTGCCGCAGCGCGGCGCGTGCGACCGCCTGCGTGACGGCGGACAGGTGGTACGGCAGGCGGACGATCCGCAGCGCGTCGACGAACTGCTTGCTCGCGGCAAGGTATCCGACCCGCCCGCCGGCCATCGCGAACGCCTTCGACATCGTCCGCGCGACAGCGAGATTCGGGTACGACGGCAGCAGCGACACCGCACTCGGAGTCCCGGCCCGGCGGAACTCGGCGTACGCCTCGTCGACCACGAGCACCGAACCCAGCGCGGCGGTCCGGGCCGCGATCGCCTCCACCACCTCGATCGGCAGCGCCGTACCGGTCGGGTTGTTGGGCGAGGCGAGCAGCACGACCGACGGGTGATGCCGGGAGATCGCCGCCAGCGCCTTGCTCTGGTCGAGGGTGAAGTCCTCGGCCCGGCGCCCGGCGACCCAGGCAGTGTTCGTGTCCCGCGCGTACTCCGGATACATCGAGTACGTCGGCGCGAAGGACAGCGCCGTCCGCCCGGGGCCGCCGAAAGCCTGCAGGATGTGGAGCATGACCTCGTTGGACCCGTTCGCCGCCCAGATCTGCTCGGGGGCGAGATGCGCGCCGGACTCACGGGCCAGGTACGCCGCGAGGTCCGCGCGCAGGTCGAGGAACTCGCGGTCCGGGTAGCGGTTCATCCCGCGCGCGGCGACCGCCACGGCAGCCGCGATGTCAGCGACCGTTTCCTCGCTGGCCGGGTACGGGTTCTCGTTGACGTTCAGCAGCACGGGTACGTCGAGCTGCGGGGCGCCGTACGGCTCGAAGCTCTTCAGCTCGTCGCGGATCGGCAACCCGTCGAAGCGGCCCATCAGTTGTCTCCGGGGAATCGGGCTGAAACGGCGGCGCCGTGGGCCGGCAGGTCCTCGGCGTGGGCGAGCGCGAGCACGTGGCCGGCGACCTCGTGCAGCGCGTCGCGGGAGTAGTTGACGACGTGGACCGCCTTCAGGAAGCTGCGCACCGACAGGCCGGACGAGTGGCAGGCACAACCGGCCGTCGGGAGGACGTGGTTGGACCCGGCGCAGTAGTCGCCGAGGGAGACCGGCGACCAGCCGCCGACGAAGATCGCGCCGGCGTTGGAGATCAGGCCGGCCCGCTCCTCGGCGTCTGCGGTCTGGATCTCCAGGTGCTCGGCGGCGTACGCATCGACGACGGCGGTGCCCTGGTCGAGGTCGTCGACCAGCACGACGGCCGACTGCTGCCCGGCCAGGGCCTCGGTGACGCGGTCGCGGTGTTTGGTCTGCGCGACCTGGATCGGCAGCTCCGCCTCGACCTGTGCCGCCAGGGCTTCGGACGGCGTCACCAGAACGCCGGCGGCCATCGGGTCGTGCTCGGCCTGGCTGATCAGGTCGGCGGCCACGTGCTTCGGGTCGGCGGTGTCGTCGGCGAGGATCGCGATCTCGGTCGGGCCGGCCTCGGAGTCGATGCCGACCTCACCCAGCAGCGCGCGCTTGGCGGCGACGACGTAGATGTTGCCCGGTCCCGTGATCAGGTTGACCTTGCGGCAACCGTCGAACCCGTAGGCGAACCCGGCGATCGCCTGGGCGCCGCCCATCGCATACACCTCGTCGATGCCCAGCAACGCGCAGACCGCGAGCACCGTCGGGTGCGGCAGGCCGCCGAACTCCTTCTGTGGCGGGGATGCGACAGCCAACGATGGCACGCCGGCCACCTGCGCCGGGACGACGTTCATCACGACCGACGACGCCAGCGGTGCGCGGCCGCCCGGGACGTAGAGGCCCACCCGCTGGACCGGGACGAACCGCTGGGTCACCCGCCCGCCCGGTGCGGGCTCGGAGGCGATGTCGGGCGTGAGCTCGTCGTGGCTGACCTCGCGGACGCGGCGGATCGACTCCTCGACGGCGCTGCGCACCTGCGGGTCGAGCTCCTCGAGCGCGGTCTTCAGCGCCTCGGCCGGGACCCGGATGTCCTCGACCCGCACATGGTCGAACTTCTCGCCGAAGTCCCGGATCGCCTCGAGGCCGCGATGGCGGACGTCCAGGCAGATGGGTCGGACGACGTCGAGGGCTGCCTCGACGTCGAACACGGCTCGGGGGACCAGGGCATTCACTGTGGCCGAGAGGTCCAGGACCTCTCCGGCTGCCACTCGGCCCCGCAGGTCGACGCGGCGAATCATGCCGTCAGTCTAGTTGGGCGCCGCCTCCCGGCCCGACCGGTATCCACAACCCGGCCGGACCAGGAGGCGCGCCGGCGGTCAGCCGAACCGGATCGCGTCCGTCACGGTCTGCTCGGTCTGGTTGCCGTCACCATCGACCACCTTGGCCCGCAGCGACACCGAGGCACCCGCCGGCGCGCGGAACTGCGCGACGTACCGGCCCGGACCCTTGCGGACGAGCTTGACCGGCTTCCAGTCTGTCGCGGCGCCACCGGCGTACTCGACGGTGAACTTGTCGATCCGCGGCAACGAGGTTCCGGTCTGGTGGTCGATCACGACCGGCACCGACAGGATCGGTGTCCGGGGCGTCAGGTTGTGGTCGTCGACCACTGGCCGGTACCCGATCCCGAGGACGGGCAGCAGGACCTCCGAACTGGTACCCGACGACCGGAAGGTCCAGGTGTGCTCGACCTTGGTGCTGAACGGCGACACCGAGTGCCGGTCGAGCGTGCTCACCAGCTTGTAGGTAGCCGGCTCCGCGGGCAGATCGAACGGGTTGGCCCAGCCGAAGCGGTCGTCGTAGTCCGCGATCAGGATGCCGTCGCGGTACAGCTTGGTGCTCTGCGCGTCCGCCGCGACATCGGCTCCGCCCCAGCCGCCGCCTGCGTCGGCGAGCGGGAACACGACGATCCCGAGGGCATCGGCGCTGCGGAACGCCAGCCCGGCTGTCGGGGCGAAAGCAGCGACGTTGAAGCTCTCCCGGTAGTGCTGCCCGGCCTGGTACGGCGCTGCTGTCCGGCCGACGCTCGTCAGCGACACATCTGGAGCCCCCGCCTCGAACTCGTCCACCGTGGTACTGACCTCGCTCCGCAGACTGTTGGCAGGCCCCGGATCGTGGAACAGCTGGCGCTTGACCGGCAGGTCGTACGCGATCAGTTCCGCGAACCCGTAGCCCCACCCCGTGCTGACCAGGCCTCTACGGCCGGAGGTGGCGTTGAAGGTCTGGTCCACCCGGGCCATCTTCGCCGGGTCCAGCGTCCGCCGTACCCCGGTCGGGAACCGGCCGGCCAGCTGGTCGAGCTGGGTGAAGACGTACGGCGAGTTGTCGAACGTCCCGTCCGCGTTCCGCCGGGCCCAGGTGGTGCTCAGGTCACCGGAGACGCCGTCCGCCGGCGGGCCGACCTGGGCGGTGAACACAGCCGTCGGATCGTCGAAGCCGTACCGCAGGCCGAAGGCCCAATCGTCCGGCATCGTCAGCCCGGCCGCTCCGACAACCAGTGCCGCGTCCGGCCGTGGCACCGAGACCTGGATGGGCCGGGTGCTCCGAGCGTCCATGACGACAGTGGTGTCGCCGGTCAGGTGCAGCATCGGCTGGACCAGGTGATAGACAGCCGGCTCGTCATGCCCGGGCCGCGCGACCTCGAGTGAGGTGCTCAGCATGTAGTCGTCCTTGGGCAGCCGGACCTTCGCGGTCCCGCTGGGGTCCTCGAGCTCGGTCGGCCAGTCGTCGCGGGTGAACGCCGATGTGCCGGCGGCCGGCGCCGGCTTTCCGTCGGGGCCGATCGACTTGACCGTCAGGGTGTAGTGCTCGGTCTCCTTGTAGATCGCGATCGTCGTGCTGACGGTGTGGCCGGCCGCCGACGCGACGACGCGGCCGCTGTAGTAGCCCGTGGGGCCGGCGTTGTCGGTCGCCAGCGTGACCGGAACCTGGGCCGTACCGCCTGCCGGGACGGTCAGGCTGTCGGCGCCGAGCTGTACGGCGCCGGCCGGTGCGGGATTGCCGTTCGGGTCCTGCAAGGTAGCGGCCAGGCTCAGCTCGACCGGGGTCTTGCCGTCGTTGCGGTAGGTGAGGTTCTTGGTCACCGGTTGGTCGTCGTCGTGCGGGAACGACGCCGTACCGAAGGACAGCGTGTTCGTCGCCGGGACGGCCGGCGCCGAGATGGCGTTCGCGACGTCGACGCGGCCGTTGCCCTGCTCGAAGGTCGACTGGCCGTCGAGCTGCTTGGCGGTCGCGGCGAGCTGCGCCTTCAGCCTCGTCGCGGTCCAGTCCGGGTGTTCCTGGGCGAGGATCGCGGCAGCTCCGGCGACGTGGGGCGTCGCCATCGACGTACCGCTCAGCTGCGTGTAGTAGTCATTGACCGGTGTGCCGATCTGGCCGTCCTTGGCGCGGGCGGCGACGATCCCGACGCCGGGTGCGGTCAGATCCGGCTTGACCGCACCGTC
Source organism: Kribbella sp. NPDC051586 (assembly GCF_044453965.1). Taxonomy (NCBI): domain Bacteria; kingdom Bacillati; phylum Actinomycetota; class Actinomycetes; order Propionibacteriales; family Kribbellaceae; genus Kribbella; species Kribbella sp. NPDC051586. The sequence continues at coordinate 550,661 of NZ_JBITDF010000002.1, forward strand.
CAGCCGCGGTCCACGGCTGGAGAAGCCGGCCAGCTTGTCCTGCTTGTCGACGGCACCGACCGTCAGGGCGGCGTCCGCGCTGCCCGGTGACTCGATCGTCTGTACGCCGTCCTGCCCGGAGTTGCCCGCGGCGATGACGAACAGCGCACCGGTCTGAGCCGTGAGCCGGTTGACGGCCTCCTCCACCGGGTCGATCTCGGGGCCGTCAGCACCGCCGATGCTCACGTTGATCACCTTCGCCTTGACCTCGGTGGCGGCCCACTCCATCCCTGCGATCATGCTCGACTCGGAGCATCCGCTGACCTCGCACACCTTCGCGTCGTACAGCCGGGCGCCAGGAGCGACGCCCTTGTACTTGCCGCCGGACGCGGCCGCGCTGCCAGCGATGATGCTGGCCACATGCGTGCCGTGGCCGAGCTGGTCGCCGTCCGGGTCCTGGGAGAAGTTCCGCGCACCGGCCAGGACCGGCTCGAGGTCGGGATGGGTCGGGTCGATGCCGCTGTCGACCACTGCCACCGGCACACCCGCGCCGGTGTACCCGGCCTGCCAGGCGATCGGCGCGCCGATCTGCGGCACGGACTGGTCCAGGGTCGGCTTCAGCTTGCTGTCGAGCCAGACCTTCTTGATACCCGCCATGCGGCTCTCGGCGAGGAAGGTCGTCGTACTGCGCTTGCCGACCTTGACGGCGGACGCGCCGATGGCCGGCAGTCGCCGGGTCAGCGCGGCACCGGCCAATGCCCTGGCTTTCTTATTGGCGGCGTACGTGACGATGAGCGGGATCTGCTGGGTCTTCCGGTCGTCCAGACCCTGCCGGATCAGCCCGGCGACGTCGAAGAGCTCCCGGTCCAGCTTGCCGCTCGCGACGTCGTGCGCCACGTCCGACGGGATCACGAAGAGCTGGTCCTTGCCGAGCCGCTGCTCGAACTGCACCTTCCGTCCGGCGCCGGGCGTGATCCGCACGTCACCGCCGGCGCCGATGGTGACCCGGTCACCGGTCAGCAGCGTCACCTGCCCCGGTGGCAGCGCGGATCGTTTCGGTGTTGTCGTTGTTGCCGTCGGCGACGACCGGGGCACCTCCCCGGCTGCCGCGGGCGGCACGGTCACCAGGCCGGCCAGGAGCCCTGCCACTACCACGCCGGCCCGGACCGTCGATCTATGTCGGTTCTGCATGCGTCCTCCAAGGTCGCGACTTTCGTCACCGTCAGGGACGCGCGGACGGCCGAATCGCTGCGTTGCCGTGCCCGGCCGTGTTCCGGAGCGATGTCCATTACGCTCGACTGCATGGACTCCCGCCTGCCGCTGCTCACTGTCGACACGGTGATCTTCCCCGGGCTGGTGCTCCCGATCCCGGTGACCGACGTCCAGGGCCGAGCGGTGATCCGCGACCTGGTCGAGAACGGCGGCGAGCTGGTGTGCGGGGCACTCGCCGTCCGGGACGGGTACGAGCTGGGCGAGCGGGTCTTCCGGTCGCTGTACGGGACCGGCTGCGCGGCGACGATCTCCGAGATCACGCTGGACGCGGACGACGACGGGCCGGTCGAGGTGACCCTGACCGGGAACCGGCGGTTCAAGGTCTCGGAGCTGGACGGCAGCGGCGACTACCTGACCGCGGACGTCGAGTGGCTGGACGACGAGCTCGGCGACGATCCCCTCGGTACGGCGATGGTCGCGGTCAAGCGCTTCCGGAAGTACGCCGAGGCAGTGAGCGAGATCAGCCGCCCCGGCCTGCACCTCGGCGAGCTGCCCGACGACCCGGGCACCCTTTCGTACCTGATGTCCGCCGCGATGAAGCTGATGACGCCAGACCGCCAGAAGCTCCTCGAGGCCCCCGACGTCACCACCCGCCTGGCCCAACTGGTCGGCCTGATCGACAGCGAACTCTCCGCCATCACCGCCCTTCCCTCCCTGCCCGCCTTCGACCTGATCACCTGGTCCGCCCTCTCCCCCAACTGACGCTTCGAAGTCTTTCCAACTGAAGCGGACCGGCCGCCTCCCTACCTAAACTGCGGGCTGAGGTGTGTTCCGGGAGGAGTGGCGATGTATGTGCTGATCACCGGTGGGACGAACGGGATCGGATTGGCAGGGGCTCGGGGGCTGGTGGAGCGGGGAGCCCGGGTCGGGCTGGTGGCTCGCGACCGGGCGAAGGCGGAGCAGGTCGCCGGTGAACTGGGTGGGGCGGATGTTTTCGAGGCGGATCTGACCTCGCAGGCGTCGATCCGGGAGATGGTGCGGGACGTCTCGGGGCGGGCGCCGGCGATCGACGTACTGGTGAACAACGCCGGCGCGATCTACGGCAGCCACCAGGTGTCGGCGGAGGGCATCGAGCTCACCTGGGCGTTGAACGTCGTCGCGCCGTACCTGATCACCACCCTGCTCGCCGGCCACCTCTCCCCCGACGCGCGGGTGATCGGCACGGCGTCGGACGAGCACGAGAAGGCGAAGCGGATCGACTTCGACGACCTGAACGGCGAGCGCTACTTCTCGGCCTCGGCCAAGCTGACCGGCGGCTCCCTGCGGCGGTACGGCGAGACCAAGCTGGCACTGATCCTGCTCAGTGCGGAGCTGGCGCGGCGGGTGCCGTTGATCCGCACGTACACGTTCGAGCCCGGACTGGTCGCGACCGGCTTCAACCACAACAACGGGCGCCTGATGAAGCTCATGATGGCGATGACCAAACCGTTCGCCCGGACGCCGGAGCAAGGTGCCGAGACCCTCGTCTGGCTCGCGACGTCGCCCGAGGTCGCCGACGACTCCGGCCTGTACTACTCCCGCGAGCGCCGAGCCGACCCTTCACCGGCCGCCCAGGACAGAGCCACCGCCGCACGCCTGTGGGAGACGCTGGAGCGGCAGACGACGCTACCGAAGTGAATCCCATCGCGGTATGGGGCTGGTATGGTCATGGTATGAGCAAACAGATCACGGTCAGGCTGCCGGACGACCTGGTCGACTTCATGGACGAGCTCGTCGCCACCGACAAGGCGACGAGCCGGGCGTCCGTGGTCGCCCGGGCGATGGAGCGTGAGCGCCGCCGCGAACTGGCCGCCCGCGACCTCGCCATCCTGACCGAGCACGGCGGGTACGACGACCTGGACGGCCTCGCCACCGCCGCTTCCGGCACCGTGCTCACCGATCTCGACTGATGCGGCCGCTGCACATCGCGCGGCTGGACAAGCCGCGACCGGTCGTGGTCCTGACCCGCGAGCTGATCCGCCCACGCCTCACCAACGTGACGGTCGCGCCGATCACCAGCACGATCCGCGGCCTGTCCACCGAGGTTCTCGTCGGCCCGGACAACGGCCTCGACCACCCGAGCGCCATCTCCTGCGACAACATCCAGACCATTCCCAAGGCGCAGCTCGGCCGGCTCATCGGCCACCTCCACCCCGACCAGGAGCCGCTCCTGGCCGAGGCGATCAACCTCGCGTTCGATCTGGAGCTCTGACCAGAGACCCTCGTCGTACGGGAATCAGCCCAGCTTGGAGACGTCCCGGACGGCGCCGCGGTCGGCGCTGGTCGCCATCGCGGCGTACGCACGGAGGGCCGCGGAAACCTTGCGCTCGCGGTTCTTCGGCGCGTAGACGCCGTTGAGCGCGTCGCGGCGGGCGGTCAGCTCGGCCTCGTCGACCAGCAGCTCGATGGAGCGGTTCGGGATGTCGATGCGGATCCGGTCGCCGTCGTGGACCAGCGCGATCGTTCCGCCCGCCGCCGCCTCGGGTGAGGCGTGGCCGATCGAGAGCCCCGACGTACCGCCGGAGAAACGGCCGTCGGTGATCAGCGCACAGACCTTACCGAGACCGCGGCCCTTCAGGTACGAGGTCGGGTACAGCATCTCCTGCATGCCCGGGCCGCCCTTCGGGCCCTCGTACCGGATCACGACCACGTCGCCCGGCAGGATCTGCTTGGCCAGGATCTTCTCGACGGCCTGTTCCTGCGACTCGCACACCACCGCGGGACCCTCGAAAGTCCAGATCGACTCGTCCACGCCGGCCGTCTTCACGACGCAGCCGTCGACGGCCAGGTTGCCCTTCAGTACTGCGAGGCCGCCGTCCTTCGAGTACGCGTGCTCGAGGTCGCGGATGCACCCACCGGCTGCGTCGGTGTCGAGGGTGTCCCACCGCTCCGACTGCGAGAAGGCAGTTGCCGACCGCACGCACCCCGGCGCTGCATGCCACAGCTCGACCGCCTCCGGCGACGGCGATCCACCGCGCAGGTCCCACGTCTTCAGCCACTCGTCGATCGAGTCGCTGTGCACGGTGTGGATGTCCTCGTTCAGCAGGCCGGCGCGGTGCAGCTCGCCGAGGATGGCCGGGATGCCGCCGGCGCGGTGCACGTCCTCCATGTAGTACGTGCCGCCGGGGGCGACGTTCGGCGCGACCTTGGCCAGGCACGGGACCCGGCGCGAGACCGCGTTGATGTCGTCGAGGTCGAAGCCGACCTCGGCCTCCTGGGCGGCCGCGAGCAGGTGCAGGATCGTGTTCGTCGATCCGCCCATCGCGATGTCCAGGGCCATCGCGTTCCCGAAGGCCTCCTTGGTCGCGATGTTCCGCGGCAGCACGGTGGCGTCGTCGTTGTCGTAGTACCGCTTGGTGATCTGTACGACGGTCTCGCCGGCTTTCTCGTACAGCGCGCGGCGGGCGGTGTGGGTGGCAAGGACGGACCCGTTGCCCGGCAGCGAGAGGCCGATCGCCTCGGTCAGGCAGTTCATCGAGTTCGCGGTGAACATGCCGGAACACGAACCGCAGGTCGGGCAGGCGTTCTCCTCGATCCGCAGGATGTCGGCGTCGGAGACGTTCTCGTTGACGGCCTCGGACATCGCGTCGATCAGGTCGAGCTTGCGGACCGTTCCGTCGACCAGCGTGGCCCGGCCGGCCTCCATCGGGCCGCCGGAGACGAACACGGTCGGGATGTTCAGCCGGAGCGCGGCATTCAGCATGCCTGGGGTGATCTTGTCGCAGTTCGAGATGCAGACCAGCGCGTCCGCGCAGTGCGCCTCGACCATGTACTCCACCGAGTCGGCGATCAGGTCCCGCGACGGCAGGCTGTAGAGCATGCCGCCGTGGCCCATCGCGATCCCGTCGTCGACGGCGATCGTGTTGAACTCGCGCGCGATGCCGCCGGCCGCATGAATGGCCTCGGAGACGATCCGGCCGACCGGCGCCAGGTGGGTGTGGCCGGGGACGAACTCGGTGAAGCTGTTCGCCACCGCGATGATCGGCTTCCCGAAGTCCTCGCGGGCTACCCCGGAGGCCTGCATGAGCGCGCGGGCGCCCGCCATGTTGCGGCCGTGGGTGACGGTACGGGACCTCAGAGCAGGCACGACGACATCTCCTCGCAGTAGAAACGACGCTCTTGATGTTGCCACGCCCGTCCGGATGGCGGTACGCGGGTCCCGGATTGTGGCGGGGTGATTCTGTCGGAGGTCGGATCTAGCCTGAAGGCATGGCAGGGATGGAGCACCACACGCGACCGGTGCACCCCGCCCTGCGCCCGTATGTCGGTGACCTCATCGGCTACGCGTCGTACGGGTATCCACCCGAGCTGCACCGCGGCCTGCCGTCGCGGTTCATGACGCTGGTGATCACGCTGGACGAGCCGCTGGGCGTCGCGTGGCCCGGCAGCCCGGTGGACAAGTACGACGCCCTCGTCGGCGGCCTGCACTCCACCGCCGTGCACATCGGCGAGACCGCCAGCCGGGCCGGCGTCCAGATCTCGCTCACTCCCCCGGCCGCCCGCGAGCTTCTCGGTCTGCCACCCGGCCGGCTGGCCTCGATCGTGGTCGGCCTCGACGAGCTGTTCGGCAGGACGGCGCGCGAGCTGACCGAGCAGCTGCGGGAGGAGCCGGGCTGGGAGACGCGGTTCGACCTGATCGAGGGCCTGTTGCTGCAGCAGCTCGGCCGGCGCAACGCGGGCACGGCCCGGCCCGAGGTCAGCTGGGCCTGGCAGCGACTCTGCGAGTCGGGCGGCGCGATCGGCATCCAGGAGCTGGCGGCAGAGGTCGGTTGGAGCCGGCGGCATCTCACCGATCGGTTCACGGCGGAGCTCGGCCTGGCGCCGAAGGTCGCGGCGCGGGTACTGCGTTTCGAGCGCGTCACCGGACACCTGCGCCGGCATCCGGCGACCCGCCTGGCCGACCTGTCGGCCGCGGCCGGGTTCTCCGATCAGGCGCATCTGACCCGGGAGTTCCAGGCCATCGCGGGCTGCTCGCCGCGGCAGTGGATGACCGAAGAACTCCCAAACCTTCAAGACTTCGTCCCCGCCGGTGCCCGAGTCTCGAAGGTATGAACACTGCGACAGACAAGAATGTGATCGGCGTCTGGCCCGGGCTGCACTACCGGGACGGGCAGGCCGCGTTGAGGTTCCTCACCGAAGGTCTCGGCTTCACCGTCGCCGCGTCGTACCAAGGCGTCGCCGAGGGCTCGATCGCCCACGCCGAGCTGTCCTGGCCGACCGGCGGCGGAATCATGCTCGGCTCGGCCGACGCGAAGGCCGAGCCGGACGAGTTCACCGCACTCACCGATCAGCGCCAATCGATCTATCTCGTCCACGACGACCCCGACGGACTGATCGGTCGTGCGATCGGCGCGGGCGCGGTCGTCGTCCGCGGGCTGGAGGAGACCGACTACGGATCGCGTGGGTTCACCGTGCGAGATTTCGAGGGCAACCTGTGGAGCGTCGGCACGTACGCGGGAGAGATCGCCCAGTAATCCACAGGCTGCGGCGATCGGGTCGGCATCCGTCGGTGGATCTCATTACACTCGCCGGAGTGAGCGAGACAACCGGACTGCCCGATTCCGAAGCCCTGCAAATACTGCGGCGGGTCTTCGGGTACGACGCCTTTCGCGGTCAGCAGGCCGAGATCATCGACACCGTGGTCGCGGGCGGCGACGCGCTGGTGCTGATGCCGACCGGCGGCGGCAAGTCGCTGTGCTACCAGATCCCCGCGCTGGTCCGCTCCGGCGTCGGTGTGGTGATCTCGCCGCTGATCGCGCTCATGCAGGACCAGGTCGATGCGCTCACCGCTCTCGGCGTGCGGGCCGGATTCCTCAACTCCACGCAGGACTTCGATCAGCGGCGTGAGGTCGAGCAGGCGTTCCTGTCCGGCGAGCTCGACCTGCTGTACCTCGCGCCCGAGCGGCTGCGGGTCGAGGCGACCGTGCGGCTGCTCGACCAGGGCAAGATCGCGTTGTTCGCGATCGACGAGGCGCACTGCGTGTCCCAGTGGGGCCACGACTTCCGGCCCGACTACCTGATGCTGTCCGAGTTGCACGAGCGGTGGCCCGACGTGCCGCGGATCGCGTTGACCGCGACGGCGACCGAGGCCACCCATCAGGAGATCGCGACCCGGCTGAACCTGTCGGAGGCCAAACACTTCGTCGCGAGCTTCGACCGGCCCAACATCCAGTACCGGATCGTCCCGAAGGACAACCCGCAGCGCCAGCTGCTCGATCTGCTCCGCACCGAGCACGCCGGCGACGCGGGCATCGTGTACTGCCTGTCGCGCAACAGCGTCGAGAAGACCGCGGCCTTCCTCACCCAGAACGGCATCGAAGCGGTGCCGTACCACGCCGGCCTCGACAGCCGGACCCGCGCCGAGAACCAGTCGCGCTTCCTCCGCGAGGACGGCCTGGTCGTGGTCGCGACGATCGCGTTCGGGATGGGGATCGACAAGCCGGACGTCCGGTTCGTCGCGCATCTCGACCTGCCGAAGTCGGTCGAGGGCTACTACCAGGAGACCGGTCGCGCCGGGCGGGACGGGTTGCCGTCGACGGCCTGGCTCGCGTACGGCCTGCAGGACGTCGTGCAGCAGCGCAAGATGATCGACACGTCCGAGGGTGATCTCGCGCATCGACGGCGGCTGGGGTCACACCTCGACGCGATGCTCGCGTTGTGCGAGACCGTGCAGTGCCGGCGGTCGCAGCTACTCGCGTACTTCGGACAGCACGGCGACACCTGCGGGAACTGCGACACCTGTCTGACACCGCCCGAGTCGTGGGACGGGACGATCGCGGCGCAGAAGCTGCTCTCGACGGTGTATCGGCTGCAGCACGAGCGCGGGCAGAAGTTCGGCGCCGGGCAACTGGTCGACATCCTGCTCGGCAAGGAGACCGACAAGGTCAAGCAGTTCAGGCACAACGAGCTGACGGTGTTCGGCATCGGCACCGACTTGAAGGACACCGAGTGGCGCGGGGTGGTCCGGCAGTTGCTGGCGCTGCGGTTGCTCGCGGTCGAGGGTGACTACGGCACGCTCGTGCTGACCGAGGAGAGCGGCGAAGTGCTCGGCCGGCGGCGTGAGGTGATGATGCGTCGCGAGCCCGAGCGGGTCCGCTCGTCGTCCAGGTCGTCCGGCGGGAAGAAGGCGGCGGTCGACCTCGCACCGGAGGCGGCACCGGTCTTCGAGCGGTTGCGTGCGTGGCGCGGGGCGGTCGCCAAGGAGCAGGGCGTCCCGGCGTACGTGATCTTCCACGACGCGACGCTGCGGCAGATCGCCACCGACCTGCCGTCGTCGTTGACCGAGCTGGGCAAGATCAGCGGCGTCGGCGAGAACAAGCTGGCCAAGTACGGTGAAGGCGTGCTGGAGACTCTGGCTGCGGACTGATGTCGAATCCGGGCGGTTCTCTTCGACGCGAAGGCAGAGACGGTGCGGATCAGCCGCACCCTCGGAGCCAAGGAGAACGCTCATGTCTTCAGCAGTGTTGTTGATGTCGATGTCCGCCGACGGCTACATCGCCGGCCCGAACGACCGCCCGGGGAATCCTGGCGGCGACGACTTCATGCGGCTGCACGAGTGGTACCTGGACGAGAACGGGGACGTCGGCCGGCCCGCGGGCGAAGCCGCCGTGATCTGGGACGAGTTGAACGCGACCGGTGCGGTCGTGGTCGGCCGTCGGACGGGCGAGCAGGTCGACTTCTACGGCGGCGACCACCACGGTGCGCCGATCTTCGTCGTCACCAGCGACCCGGCGGCGACCTCGAAGTACGAGAATGTCACGTTCGTCGGCGACGTCGAGACCGCGATCGCGCAGGCGAAGGCAGCGGCCGGCGACAAGGACGTGCTGGTCCACGGCGCGGTCACCGGTCAGAAGGCGCTCGCGGCCGGCGTGCTCGACGAGCTGCAGATCGACCAGGTGCCGGTGCTCTTCGGCGGCGGGTTGCGGCTGTTCGACGTACTGCCCGAGCGCATCGACCTCGAGATCGTTCGCGTGATCGACACCCCGCAGGCCACCCACATCCGCTACCGCGTCCGCCGCTGACCCTGCTGTGGCGCGGCGGCCTCGACTACGACGAGACCGCGCGCCACCTGCCCGTCGGTCGGCGGCGGACACGTGCTGGTCTGATCAGACCTCGGAGATGTAGAGGCGGTTCCCGTCCTGGTCGCGGAGGCTGAACATCGGCGGGATGCCGGGCCACTCGAGCAGCTCATCGGTGTCGACGCCGGCGTCGACGAAGTGCTGGTGCGCGGCCTTGGCGTCCGGACTGCCCATCCTGATGCCGGTGTCGACCCCGGCCGGGTTTCCGTCCGACGCCGGCACGAGCGCGATGGTGGCGGCCGAACCCGCCGGGGCGACGACCAGCCAGCGGCCGCCGAACTGCGGCAGCGGGGCGTCCATCAACACCTCGAACCCCAGTGTCTCGGTGTAGAACGCGACCGCGCGGTCCTGGTCGGTCACCGGTACGCCGACGGTCCGGATCTCGCTGATGTGACTCATCTCGGTTCTCCTTGTCGTGAAGGGTGCCTTCACTCAGGAGGTAGATGCCGATCCCGGCTTTTCGACATCCCCCGCCCAAGAATCTTCCAGCCCGTAGATGACGAGGAACTGGTCGGGCTCGTCGAGCACGGCCAGCACCTCGTAGTCGACGGTCAGTCGCCCGAACTCCGGATGGTCGAGGTGCTTCTCGCCCGAGACGTGCCGCCGCACCTCCCGCCGGGACCAGCGAGCGGCGAAGTCGGGGCTCACCTCCAGCAACTCGTCGACCAGCGCGCGGAAGCCGGGGTCGTCGACGAGGTGGCCCGCGGCGCCGCGGAGATGGGCGACGGTGTCGTCCGCGACCTCCGACCAGTTCGGGAAGATCTCCCGGGACCGCGGGTCGCAGAACACGTAGCGGGCGTTGTTGGGCCGCGTCGCGGACCGCTCCCCCGCCTGCGGCAACCGGCCCGGAAACAGCCGCGGGGCGGACTCGTTCCAGGCGAGCACATCGCCGATCCGTCCGAGCACGAGCGCGGCCGTCGGCGGTTTGAGCAGCTCCATCGCGCGCAGCGCCGATCGCGACACGGTCTCCCGCGCGGTCGGCGTGGGTTCGCCCGCCAGCGCCCGCAGATGCCGGGCCTCCTCCGCGCTGAGCCGCAGGATCCGGATCAGGGCCTCGATCACGCTCGCCGACGGGTGCGCGGCCTGGCCCTGTTCGAGCCGGGCGTAGTACCCGGCGCTCAGCCCGGCCAGCTGTGCGATCTCCTCCCGGCGGAGTCCCGGCGTACGGCGCGGCGGACCTGCGATCAGGCCTGCGTCGGCAGGTGTGATCCGGGCGCGTCGTTCGCGCAGGAACGCACCCAGTTCGAGCTGCCGCGTCGGGTGTCTGGTCATTTGTTCCTTCCCTGACTGCACCTGACAGGTGTACCCGTCCTCGTCCGGCATCGACCACGGTAGTCGTATGTCCGTCCGTCGTTCCGCACTGATCCCGTCCGCGCTGTCGTTCTTCCTCGTCACCTTGAATGCGTCCATGGTCACGACGGCGCTGCCCGTCATCGGCCGCGATCTCGGCGCCGGTGGTGCGCTGGCCTGGGTGCTGACCGGGTACTCGCTGGTGTTCGCGATCTGCCTTCTCCCCGCCGGTGTCTGGGTCGACCGGGTCGGTGCTCCACGCGCATTCACGGCCGGGGTCACGGTGTTCGCGGGCACATCGGTGGCCGGCGCGCTCGCCGGGAGTCTCGGCGTACTGCTCGGCGCCCGGGCGATTCAGGGCGCCGCCGCGGCGGTCGTTCTCCCCGCCGGTCTGTCCATGCTCAACGGTGCGGTGCCTGATGCGGCCGCGAGAGGGCGAGCTGTTGGCCGATGGGCGGCGGCGGGTGCCGTCGCGCTCGTGGTCGGGTCGCCGGTGGGTGGTGCGATGACGTCGTGGTTCGGGTGGCAGAGCACGTTCTGGCTGAACGTTCCGGTCAGCTTGATCGTGCTCGGTACTGCGATGGGCCTCCGCGGGCAGGCAGCTGCCGGCCGTACGGCGGGCGTGATCGGATTGCTCCGCTCGAGGCCTGTCGTCGTCAGCACGGTCACTGGGTTCGCGCTCAACTTCGCGTCGTACGGCGCGATCTTCGTCGTCACGTTCCTGCTGCAGGAGGAGCTCGGGCGGTCGGCGTGGTCAACCGGACTCGTCTTCGTCCCGATGACGTTGCTGATCATCCCGGCGAATCTGGCCGCCGGGCAGCTCGCCGGTCGGCTGGGCGTCGCCCAGACCTTGCTCCTCGGCCAGACACTGATGGCCGCGGGTCTGCTGGGCCTGTGCTTCAGCGGTACGACGACCTGGCAACTGACCGCGTGGCTGCTCCCGATCGGCGCCGGAGCCGGACTCGTCGCACCGGCCGCGACCACGCTGATGCTCGACGGCGTACCGGCCGAGCGCGGCGGGTTGGGTTCGGGCCTGCTCAATGCGTCCCGCCAACTCGGCAGCGCCGCCGCACCAGCCCTCTTCGGCGCACTGCTGGTCCCGGCCCACTTCATGCTCGGCTTCCGCCTGAGCACAGTCCTGGCCCTCGCGGTCATCGCAGCGCCGGCCATCCTGCACACCCGCCTCGCCGCGAGGCAGATGCGACAGGTGCAGGGATGAGCAGAAGCCCCGGACGCCCAAGTGCGGGCAGGTCCGGGGCTTCTGTGTGGAGCTGACTACTTCGCGACCACCCGCAGGCTGAACTCGGCCTGGCCGTCGCCCGTCGAGCGGGTGACGATGCCGGCCGAGCGGAGTGCGGCCAGGTCCTTCTCCTCGGCGAATCGCCGGCTGAGCGAGCCGATCGACTCGAAGTCGACGTACCCGATCATCACTGCGCCCTTGGTGTCGGGCAGCGCCTGCTTGAAGTTCTCGGACTGGCCGAGGTTGCCGTCCTTCAGCACCTGCTGCGCGTACTCCTGGCTGGTCGAGACCACCAGCGTGTCGTTGTCCTTGGCGGTCTCGATCGGGATGTTGGCCGACGAACGCTGACGCAGCAGCGTGGTCAGCTTCTGCACCACCGGCTCCGCCTTCGCCGGGTCGGTCTCCATCCGGGCGGCGATCTTCGGCCCGTTCGCGGTGTCCTTGTCGATCGCGACCGCGAGGTTCTTGCCCGCCAGGCTCTTCAGGTCGTCCGGGAGCGCCAGGCCGGTCTCCTCGGCGATCCGGTCGAGCATCGGCTTGAGGTTCTCGCCGCCGGCCTTCTGGACCTGCTGCCACGCGGTGTCGATGAGGTTCTCGCCACCGGAGATCGCGATCGCGCCGGCCGTGGTGTCCGGCAGCTTCGAGACCAGGTCACCGGCATCCGCGGCCGAGTTGACCTTGATGCTCTTGTCGCCCTGACCGATCCCCTTCAGCTCGACGTACGACGCGTCGAACCGCAGCGCGACCGCCGTCGTGGCATCGCCGAGGCCGGCCAGCTGACCGGAGTCGACCTTGCCGGTGATCGACGCGATCCCCTTCACGTCGGCCCAGCCGGACAGGAAGCCCTGCTCGCCGAGCTTGTCCATGTCCGCGCTGAACTTGGCGTTCTTCGTCAGCGGGTTGTCCTTCGCCGTGGCGACGGCCGAGTCGACGGTCGCCTGGTCGTCGGACAGCAGCATGTAGCCGTTGCTGAACGCGCGTCCGGGCTTCTTGTCCTCGTTCGCGAGCAGCTTGTCCATGCCCTTGTTCGCGGCGTCCTGGTTCTTCACCTGGACCGCGACCACCACGTCCGGCTCGGTCTTGCCGTCGGCAGGCGGGAGCGCGGCGATGCCGGCCCGGTCACCCAGCCACGGCTTGATGTCCTTGTCGTAGTCGACGTTCGCGAGGTCGTCACCGGAGGACTTCTTGATCTGGTCGAACAGCTTCTGCCGCAGATCGTCCTTGTCACCGGTGAGGCCGAGCTTGTCCTTCACCGACGGGAACTTCATCATGAACCGGATCGCGGCGACCTTCTGGCCGGCCGACGGGTTCAGGTCGACCCGCGCGTAGGCGACCGCGGTGCCGGGCAGGACATCGGCCGGCTGCTTGCCGCCGGCAAGCTTGCCGTAGGCAAAGATTCCGCCGCCGGCCACGACCAGGACCATCGCCAGCGCGGCGACGATCGGGATCAGCTTGCCGCGCTTCTTCTTCGGCTCCGGCTGCCACTGCTGATCGCCGTACCCCGGCCCCTGCGGCGGCTGACCGCCGACGTGCATCTGCTCGTACGAAGCCTGCCCCGGCTGCCCGTACTGGCCCTGCGGCTGGCCACCCTGCTGCGGACCGCCGTACTGCTGGCCCTGTGGACCGTGCGGCGCCTGCTGCGGGTGCATCGGCTGCTGCTGCGGGTAACCCTGCGGCCCCGGCTGCTGCCCGTACTGCGGCGGCTGCTGCGGACCGGGCCGCTGTCCCTGCGGCTGGCCGTAGGGACCCTGCGGCTGACCGTGCTGCGGAGCCGAGGGCCGGCCCTGCTGCGGCCATTGGTTCTGGCCTGGGTGCTGACGCGGCCCCTGGCCCTGGGGCGGACCGTACTGCGGACCGCCGGCGCCTGGGTACTGCGGCTTGGGGGGTTGGTTCTGGTCGGACATAAGCTCCCTCGCTGGCTCCGGTGGCCTCACCCGCCGGACCTGCAAAGGCTAGTGGACCGGTGGCGCAGGGTCTGACGCAGGAGGTTGCGAACTGGTTGCAACCGGCGGAATCGGGTCCGCGCGCCAGGTCATGGCCGCGATGACGGCACACGCGAGCGCGGCGCCGACGAGCCAGGCGACCGCCGGGGTCCAGGTATGCAGCTCGAGTGGTGCGGCGACCAGATCACCCGGCCGGGCCGCCCGCAGCCGCGGCTCGAGCGCGTCGTGCCCGAGCAGCATGCCGACGCCCCAGCAGACTCCGGAACCCAAGCAGGCGCCCAGGGCAACGATCGCCACGGACCACGGACCGTAGTTGCGCAGCCACCAGAACAGTGCCCCGCCGAGCACCAGCGCGGCGAGGAAGCCGATCGCGGTGAAGGTGCCGTCCGGCCCGAAGATCCGGGTCATCTGCTCCTCGCCCAGCGCGCCACCCTGGTCATCCACGGTGTACTGCGCCAACGGCGAGAACTCCTGCCACGCCCACCCGGCCACCACTCCCGCGACCAGGAACACCGCGACCGTCACGAGCACGGCCTTCGCCCACGGCAGCGGACGCTCCACCTCCGGCGGCGCGCCGAACGGATCACTCGACGGCGGTGCCACGTACGGCGAGGGCTGGGACGACTCTTGACTCACGTCGACAGTGTGCCGCATGGGCTCCAACGCCGATCAGCTGGCCAGGCAGGAGGGACCGAGGAGCGCCTTCAGGTCGGCCATCAGCGAGGCCGTCGGCGTGACCCGGTACTGATCCGCGATCCGCCAGATCTCCGTCTTCTGCCGGGCCTGCAGCTTGAGCTGCACCTCGGTCATCCCCGGGTGCGACTTCAGCACGTCCCGCAGTTGCGTGACCACCGGCGGCGTACACCGGTTGGCCGCCATGGTGATCACCACCGGTCCGCTCGGGCCTTCGGTGAGGTCCGGTACGACGACCTCGTCACCGCTCAGCTCGAGCCGGTCCTCGCGGCGGCGGACCCGGCCCTTCATCAGGATGATCGCGTCGTTGGTCAGCAGGTGCGCGTGCAACTGGTACGCCGAGGAGAACATCATCACCTCGATCGAACCTTCCAGGTCCTCGATGGTGACGATCGCGTAGATGTCGCCGCGCTTGTTCACCTTCCGCTGGACCGCGGTGACCAGGCCGCCGATCGTCACCCGGCTGCCGTCCGGACGGTCCTCGTCGGCGAGCAGCTGACCGATCGTGCAGTCGCTGCCGTTGGTGAGCACGTGCTCGACGCCGAACAGCGGGTGGTCGGACACGTACAGCCCCAGCATGTCGCGCTCGTGCGCGAGCTTGGTGGCCTTGTCCCACTCCTCGATCTCGGGAACGGTGACGGTCAGGCGGCTGTTGCCCTCGCCCTCGTCGGCCTCGTCGTCGCCCATCGAGAACAGGTCGAACTGCCCGTGCGCCTCGTTGCGCTTGAGGTCGATGGCTTCGTCGACGGCCTGCTCGTGCACGGCGACGACCGCGCGCCGGGCGTGGTTCATCGAGTCGAACGAGCCGGCCTTGGCCAGCGACTCGATCACGCGCTTGTTGCAGACCGGCAGCGACACCTTGTCGATGAAGTCGACGAAGTCGGTGAAGCGCCCCTTCTCCTCGCGGGCCACGACGATCTCGGCGACCACGTTCACACCGACGTTGCGGATCGCGGACAGGCCGAAGCGGATGTCGGTGCCGACCGGGGTGAAGTTCGAGTCGGACTCGTTGACGTCCGGCGGCAGCACCTTGATGCCCATCCGGCGGCACTCGTTCAGGTAGATGGCCATCTTGTCCTTGTCGTCCTTCACGGACGTCAGAACAGCGGCCATGTACTCCGCCGGGTAGTTCGCCTTCAGGTACGCCGTCCAGTAGGACACCAGACCGTACGCCGCGGAGTGCGCCTTGTTGAACGCGTAGTCGGAGAACGGAACCAGGATGTCCCACAGCGCCTTGATCGAGGCTGCGCTGAAACCGTTGTCCTTCATGCCGGACTCGAAGCCGACGTACTCGGCGTCCAGGACCTCGCGCTTCTTCTTGCCCATCGCCTTGCGGAGCAGATCCGCTTTGCCCAGGCTGTACCCGGCGAGCTCCTGGGCGATCCGCATCACCTGCTCCTGGTAGACGATCAGCCCGTACGTCGGGCCCAGGATCGGCGTCAGCGCCTGCTCCAGCTCCGGGTGCAGATAGGTGATCTCCTGCTGGCCGTTCTTGCGGAGCGCGTAGTTGGTGTGCGAGTTGGCACCCATCGGGCCCGGCCGGTAGAGCGCGCCGACCGCGGAGATGTCTTCGAAGTTGTCCGGCTTCATCAGCCGCAGCAGCGCCCGCATCGGGCCACCGTCGAACTGGAACACCCCGAGCGTGTCGCCGCGGGCAAGCAACTCGTACGTCGGGCCGTCGTCCAGGGTGTGGCTCAGCCCGTCGAGGTCGATCGTGATGCCGTGTGCGGCCTCGATGTTCTTGACCGCGTCGTCCATGATGGTCAGGTTGCGCAGACCCAGGAAGTCCATCTTGACCAGGCCGAGCGTCTCGCAGCTCGGGTAGTCGAACTGGGTGATGACCTGGCCGTCCTGCTCGCGGCGCATGATCGGGATCAGCTCGATCAGCGGCTCGCTGGACATGATCACGCCGGCCGCGTGCACACCCCACTGGCGCTTCAGGTTCTCCAGGCCGCGGGCGGTGTCGACGATCTTGCGGACGTCCTGGTCGCCCTCGTACAGCGTGCGGAACTCGCCGGCCTCGGAGTACCGCTTGTGCTGCGGGTCGAAGATGCCGGACAGCGGCACGTCCTTGCCCATCACCGACGGCGGCATCGCCTTGGTGATCCGGTCGCCCATCGCGAACGGGTAGTCCAGCACCCGGCCGGCGTCCTTGATCGCCTGCTTGGCCTTGATCGTGCCGTACGTGACGATCATCGCGACCCGGTCGTCGCCGTACTTCTCGGTGACGTAGCGGATCACCTCGGGGCGGCGGCGGTCGTCGAAGTCGATGTCGAAGTCGGGCATCGACATCCGCTCGGGATTCAGGAACCGCTCGAAGATCAGGCCGTGACGCAGCGGCTCGAGGTCGGTGATCCGCATCGCGTAGGCGCAGATCGAACCGGCGCCGGAGCCACGGCCGGGGCCGACCCTGATGCCCTGCTTCTTGGCCCAGTTGATGAAGTCGGCGACGACGAGGAAGTAGCCCGCATACCCCTTGGAGACGACGATCTCGATCTCGTAGTCGGCCCGCTTGCGGATCTCGTCGGTGATCCCGCCCGGGTAGCGCTCGTGCAGCCCGACCTCGACCTGGTTGACGAACCAGGACTCCTCGTTGTGACCCTCCGGGCAGGGGAAGCGCGGCATGAACCGGCCCTCGCCCTCGGTGAAGCTGACATCGCACTGCTCGGCGATCAGCAGCGTGTTGTCACAGGCCTCCGGGAAGTCCTTCCAGACCTCGCGCATCTCGGCGGCGGTCTTGACGTAGAACTCGTTCGCGTCGAACTTGAACCGGTTCGGGTCGGACAGGGTCGAGCCGGACTGGACGCACAGCAGCGCGGCGTGGGCCTGGGAGTCCTCGGGCTTGGTGTAGTGCAGGTCGTTGGTGGCGACCAGCGGGAGGCCGAGCTCCTTGGCGAGTTTGAGCAGGTCCTGCTGGATGTCGCGCTCGATGCCGAGGCCGTGGTCCATCAGCTCGCAGTAGTAGTTCTCCTTGCCGAAGATGTCGCGGAACTCCGACGCGGCCTCGATCGCCTCCTTGTACTGCCCGAGGCGAAGCCGGGTCTGCACCTCGCCGGACGGGCAGCCGGTGGTCGCGATCAGGCCCTGGCCGTAGGTGTTCAACAGGTCGCGGTCCATCCGGGGCTTGAAGTAGTAGCCCTCGAGGCTGGCCAGCGAGCTCATCTTGAACAGGTTGTGCATGCCGGAGGTGTTCTTCGCCAGCAGCGTCATGTGCGTGTACGCACCCGAGCCGGAGACGTCGTCGCGGCCGGAGTTCGCGTCGCCCCACTTGACCCGCTTGCGCTCCGAGCGGTGGGTGTGCGGCGTCAGGTACGCCTCGACGCCGATGATCGGCTTGACGTCGTACTTCTTCGCGGTCTTCCAGAACTCGTACGCCCCGAAGACGTAGCCGTGGTCGGTCGTCGCGATCGCCGGCTGGCCCATCTCCTGGGCCGTCTTGAACAACTCGTCGATCCGCGCGGCGCCGTCCAGCATCGAGTACTCGGTGTGCACATGAAGATGCACGAAACTGTCGCTGGACCCCATATCGGCGCAGACCTCCCAGGGCGTGAGTGAGGGTGACTGGAGCAGCCTAGTTGGGCCTTCGGACAGTTTTCGAATGCCCCCTCGGCGAGTTCCCGACCCGCCCGCTATCCGGTCGGCCGAGCCGCGGCGCACACTGTCGCTATGCAGGGCGGTACGCAGGCAGGTGTGGCGGGAAGCGTCCGGATCGCCGAACTGGTGGCGACCCTGTCGTACGCCGCTGACCTGGGACTCGGCCAGCCGATGGAGCACTGTCTGCGGCAGACCGTGATCGCCCTCCGGCTGGCGGAGCTGACCGGCGCGAACGCCGACGAGCGGACCGCGACGTACTACTCGGGTCTGCTGATGAACGCCTACTGCCACGCCGACGCCTCGGAGCAGGCCCGGTGGTTCGGCGACGAGATCTCGTTCAAGGCCGACAGCTACGAGATGCTCGGCATGAGCGCGGCACAGACGGCGGCGTTCCTGGTCCGCAAGCTGGCCTCGCACGGCACCGCCCTCCAGCGGGTACGTCGGCTGGCGGCGTTCCCGGTCGCCGGTGAGCGCACGGTCGAGTCGTGGCTGGCCACGCACGCGGCCCTCGGCGCGCGGTTCGCCGAAGGCATCGGGCTCGGCGAGGCCACGGCCACCGCAGTACGGCAGGCGTACGAGCAGTGGGACGGGAAGGGTACGCCGGTGCATCTGCGCGGCACGGACATCGGCCTGCCGTCCCGGCTGGTGCAGTTCGCCGGGCCTGTCGAGGTGATCGCCCGCCGGCACGGCGCGGACCGGGCGGTGTCTCTGGCGCACCGGCACGCGGGCACGCTGTACGACCCTGAGCTGGCCGATCTGTTCGCGACGCACGCGAGCGCGGTACTCGGAGATCTCGAGACCGCGGCCGGGTGGAGTGATGTGCTCGCGGCCGAGCCCGAACCGATTCGCAGTGTGGCCGGTGCGGAGCTCGACCGGGTGCTCGAGGCGATGGCCGATCTGGTCGACCTGAAGTCGCCGTACCTGGCCGGGCACTCCCGCGGCGTCGCTCACCTCGCTGCGGAGGCCGCCCGGGGATCCGGGCTACCGCCGGACGAGCAGCGTGACCTGCTCCGAGCCGGGCTGCTGCACGATCTCGGCCGGCTCGGCGTAGCGAACACGGTCTGGGACAAGCCCGGCCCGCTCGGCGAGGTGGAGCGTGAACGGGCGCGCCTGCATCCCTACCTCACCGACAAGATGCTGTCCCGCGTCCCGGCTCTGGCCCGGAGCCGGGAGATCGCCGCGAAGCATCACGAACGGCTGGACGGCTCCGGCTATCCGCGCGGGCTGACGGCGGCCGGGCTCACCCCGGCCGACCGGCTGCTCGCCGCGGCCGACGCCTTCCACGCGATGCTCGAGTCGCGACCGCACCGGCCGCCGCTGAGCGACGAGGAGGCGTCAGCGGCGCTGGCCTCGGAAGTACGGTCCGGCCGGCTCGACGGTGACGCGGTCAGCGCCGTACTGCGCGCCGCGGGCCATCGAGCTCCGGTACGGCGCGATCGCCCGGCCGGACTGACGTCCCGTGAGGCCGAGGTTCTCGCGTTGCTGGCCCGTGGCCGGACGAACAAGCAGATCGCCCGCGAACTCGGCGTCGCGCCCAAGACGGTGTCGAATCATGTCGAGCACGTGTACGCGAAGCTCGGCGTACGGAGTCGCGCGGCCGCCACCCTGTTCGCGGCGCAGCACGGTCTGGTCGGTGCCTTCGAGCCGTCAGTGACCCGCGACGAGAGTGGCCGTCCGTAGCACCCCGCTGCGGAGTCGCAGTACTCGCCAAGCGAGGAGAGCGACGCCGGCTGCCACCAGGGCCGCAGCACCTCGTTGCGTCCAGCCCTGGAGCGCCGTACCGCTGGTCACCCCCGACACCACGAGCAGCGCGATCGTCACGAACCCGGCGATCCGGGTCGGTCCGGCCAGGTCCCGCCAGCCGTCGATCACCCGCATCCGACGGGAGAGCAGGAACGGCGCCACCGCTGTCGCCGGCGCTGCGATCACGAACGAGACGAGGTGAATCGTCGCGTGCCACGATCCGAACGCCACGGACGGTGTACAGCCGGCATCGGCGGCGCGGCAGTCGAGCCGGAAGAACGCGTCGCTGAGACCGTCCCAGCCGGGCAGTGAGAGTGCGACCAGCCAGGCGCCGACGGATTCGCGGCCGTCGGCGGTCCGTAGCTCGGGCCGCAGTACCAGGAGCGCGAACGCGATCGTCATCGCGCCGGAGATCCCCAGACTCAGCCGGCTCCAGGTCGCGTGCTGTGCGGTGAGTGCGGCCAGGTCGCTGATGTCGTGGCGGCCTGCGTCGTACCCGTGTCCTTCGATCGCTCCGAGCACCGCCCAGCCGGCGATGAACACGAGCTGGGCCGCGATGGTGGCGGCCGCGAGCGTACTGCGCATCGAGTATCTGTTCATGTCCGCAGCGTCCTGCGGCTGCACCGCGGTGTCATGAGGCGTTCACCCCATGAGCCGGTCTACTGCGCGTCGACCAGCAGGTCCAGGGCGTGGTCGAGGTCGTCGGGGTACTCCGAGGTGAACTCGACGTACTCGCCGGTGCCGGGATGGGTGAAGCCCAGGCGCATGGCGTGCAGCCACTGGCGCGACAGGCCCAGGCGCTCGGCCAGGACGGGGTCGGCGCCGTAGGTGAGGTCGCCGCAGCAGGGATGGCCGATGGCGGACATGTGGACGCGGATCTGGTGGGTGCGGCCGGTCTCGAGCGTGATCTCGAGGAGGGTCGCGTACCGGAACGCCTCGAGCGTCTCGTAGTGGGTCACGCTCGGCTTGCCGCCGGCGACCACGCCGAACTTGTAGTCGTGGTGCGGGTGCCGGTCGATCGGCGCGTCGACCGTGCCGGTGAACGGGTCGGGATGACCCTGGACCAGCGCGTGGTAGATCTTCTTGACCGTCCGCTCCTTGAAGGCGCGTTTGAGGACGGTGTAGGCGTACTCCGTCTTCGCGACCACCATCAGCCCGGACGTGCCGACGTCGAGCCTGTGCACGATGCCTTTGCGCTCGGCCGCGCCGCTCGTCGAGATGTTGAAGCCCGCGCCGGCCAGGTGGCCGATCACGGTCGGCCCGGTCCAGCCGGGCGAAGGGTGCGCGGCGACTCCGACCGGTTTGTCGACCACGACGATCTCGTCGTCGTCGTACACGATCCGGAGGTTGTCCACGGTCTCCGGCACGACAGTCACGCCGGACGGCGGCGGTGGCAGCTCGACGTCGAGCAGTACGCCGGCTGCGACCCGGGAGGACTTCGGCGCAGGTGACCCGTCCACCTGGACCAGGCCGGACTCGATCAGCTCGGCCGCCTTGGTCCGGGAAACGCCGAACAGCCGCGACAGCGCGGCGTCGAGCCGCTCCCCCGCGAGACCGTCCGGCACCATTACGGTCCGGGACGTCCCCGAGCTTCCAGATGTCACCGCCGCTGCTCCCGGGTGCCGTCGAGCTTGATCCCGCGCAGTGTCTGGATCACCAGCAGTACGGCGGCCGACGTGACCGCCATGTCCGCGACGTTGAAGATCGCCCAGTGCGGCGTCTGCAGGAAGTCGACCACATGCCCGTGGAACGCCGACGGCTCCCGGAAGATCCGGTCGATGATGTTCCCGACCGCGCCGCCGAACAGCAGGCCGAACGCGACCGCCCAGCCCGCCGACCCGAGCCGCCGGGACAGGTAGACGACGCCGATCGCGACGATGATCTGGACCGCGGAGATGTACGGCGTGTAGCCGGTGCCCAGGCTGAACGCGGCACCCGGATTCCGGATCAGGTTGAACTTCAGCAGCGACCCGACCACATTGACCGGCTCGCCCGGCGTCAGATGCGCCA
This sequence comes from Kribbella sp. NPDC051586, assembly GCF_044453965.1. Lineage (NCBI taxonomy): Bacteria > Bacillati > Actinomycetota > Actinomycetes > Propionibacteriales > Kribbellaceae > Kribbella > Kribbella sp. NPDC051586. The sequence continues at coordinate 572,482 of NZ_JBITDF010000002.1, forward strand.
GAGCCAGCGCCTTGGTGATCTGGTCCAGCAGCAGGATCAGGAAACCGACCCCGCCGAACAACCCGATCCATTTCCAGGACCGGCCGGCGGGCGGAGACGGCGGAGAACCGGCCGACGAATCGTCGGCCGGTTCCGTTGCGTCGGTGTCTGCGTCTCCCACCTGGTGAGACGAGGCGGAGTCGTTCAGCGGCGTTCCTGGCGTTCTTTGCATGACACGCACAGTGTCGCACGCGGGAACGCCTGCAGCCGACCCTTGCCGATCGCGTTGCCGCAGTTCTCGCAGACGCCGTACGTGCCGTCGTCGATCCGGGTCAGCGCGAACTCGATCTGGTTCAGCATGTCGCGGGCGTTGTTGGCCAGCGACAGCTCGTGGTAGCGCTCCAGCGTGGTCGAGCCGACGTCCGCCTGGTCGTTCCCGGCGCCGTCACTGCCGTCGCGGAACAGGCCCGCGATCTCCTGCTCGGCGTCGCGGATCTCTTCCTTGAGATGCTCCACCTCGCTCTCCAGCTCCGTGCGGAGCTCGGCGAGCTCGGCAGCGGTCCACGGGTCCTCGCCCGGCTTCACCTTGAAGGTTTCGGCCGTATGTGCAGCGGACTTCGCCGGCGCTGTGGCCGGGGTCCTGTTCTCGTTCGTCTTCATGGCCACCCTCTTCGTCTGGGCTTCCTTGGCAGGGGACTTCTTGGCCGGAGCCTTCTTTGCCGCGGTCGAGGTCGACGTCGACTTCTTCGCCGCGGGAGTTTTCTTGGCCGGCGAGGTCTTCGCCGGGGATTTCCGGGCCGTTGTCTTCTGGACCGGCTCGGACTTCTTCGCGGCGCTCTTCTTGGCCGCGGCAGAGCGTTGGGGGGCGGACTTCTTAGGTGCCGATGTAGCCATGGTGATCAGCTACCCCCTGCCTTCGTCGGAGACTGAAGCGGACCGGTCGCAAGACAGTAGGCCACGTGTCGAGCACGAGCCAGTCCGACGCGCAGACCGTGGACATACGGTAGTCGGTTCTTCAAGTCCGCTCGATGTTCCGCGCGTCACAGCCCTGTCTCAGCGACTACGCTATGTCACAGAACGTTTCAGTCGGCTCACCGGCAACTCCCCCAAGAACGATTAACGATTCGTAGTCAGCTCGTACGACGCCGTACACTGACAACCGCGATCCGCAAGGCAGTGATGGGGCTATCACCCCGGAGCCGCCGGAAGAACGGTCTGTAAGGGACCCATTAGAACCGGCAGCGGCAGCAAAAGGAAGTGGGTATCTCGCGCAGGGATACCAAGGAGGGTGGTACCGCGCGGTGCCGGCGACAAGCCGGTGCTTCGTCCCTCGTCCCGCAGGTCAGTGGCGACGAAGGACGATGAGATGGCGGCAGAGAACCCACATACCCCCTGGCGGCAGGTGCCGGCCCAGGTCGACTTCCCCGCGCTCGAGCGGGAGGTGCTCACCCTCTGGGAAGAGCACGACACCTTCGCCAAGAGCCTCGACCAGTCCGCCGGCGGGCAGCCGTGGACGTTCTACGAGGGCCCGCCGACCGCGAACGGGATGCCCGGCACGCACCACATCGAGGCCCGCGTCTTCAAGGACGTGTTCCCGCGCTACCGGACCATGAAGGGCTTCTGGGTCGAGCGCAAGGCCGGCTGGGACTGCCACGGCCTGCCGGTCGAGGTCGCGGTCGAGAAGGAGCTCGGCTTCAGCGGCAAGAACGACATCGAGGCGTACGGCATCGCCGAGTTCAACGCCAAGTGCCGCGAGTCGGTGCTGCGGCATGTGGACGCGTTCAACGACCTGACCGTCCGGATGGGCTACTGGGTCGACCTCGAGCACCCGTACAAGACGATGGACCCGGAGTACGTCCAGTCGGTCTGGTGGTCGCTCAAGCAGATCCACGACAAGGGCCTGCTGGTCGAGGACTACCGCATCACGCCGTACTGCCCGCGCTGTGGCACCGGCCTGTCCGACCACGAGCTCGCCCAGGGCTACGAGACGGTCGTCGACCCCTCGGTGTACGTCCGCTTCCCGCTGACGTCAGGTCCGCTGGCCGGCAAGGCGTCGCTGCTGGTCTGGACGACGACCCCGTGGACCCTCGTGTCGAACACGGCGGTCGCCGTACACCCCGAGGTCGAGTACGTCGTCGCCACCGACGGCACCGAGTCGCTGGTCGTCGCCAAGCCGCTGCTGGACAAGCTTGGCGAGGGCTGGACGGTGACCGACGAGTACGGCGGTCGCGAGATGGAGCGGTGGACGTACCAGCGTCCGTTCGAGCTGGTGCCGTTCGACGAGCCGGCGCACTACGTCGTGCTCGCGGACTATGTCACCACCGAGGACGGCACCGGTCTGGTGCACCAGTCCCCCGCGTTCGGCGCTGACGACCTCGCGGTGGGCCGCGCGTACAACCTGCCGGTGGTGAACCCGGTGGACAACAGCGGTCACTTCAACGCCGACGTACCGCTGGTCGGCGGGCAGTTCTTCAAGAAAGCCGACGAGGACCTGGTCCGGGATCTCGACCAGCGCGGTGTGCTGTTCAAGCACGTGCCGTACGAGCACCCGTACCCGCACTGCTGGCGCTGCCACACCCCGGTCATGTACTACGCGCTCCCGTCCTGGTACATCCGCACCACCCAGGTGAAAGACGCGCTGCTCCGGGAGAACGAGCAGACCAACTGGTACCCGGACTCGGTCAAGTGGGGCCGGTACGGCGACTGGCTGCGCAACAACATCGACTGGGCCGTCTCCCGGTCCCGCTTCTGGGGTACGCCGCTGCCGATCTGGCGCTGCGCCGAGGACCACCAGGTGTGTGTCGGCTCGCTGGCCGAGCTCGGCGAGCTGGCCGGTCGCGACCTGAGCGCCACCGACCCGCACCGGCCGTACGTCGACGACATCACCTTCGACTGCCCTCAGTGTGGTGCGGAAGCCCGCCGGGTCCCCGAGGTGATCGACGCCTGGTACGACTCGGGCTCGATGCCGTTCGCGCAATGGGGCTACCCGTGGGCGGAGGGGTCGGAGGAGAAGTTCGCGAAAACCTATCCGGCCGACTTCATCTCCGAGGCGATCGACCAGACCCGGGGCTGGTTCTACACGCTGATGGCGATCGGCACGCTGGTCTTCGACGAGTCGTCGTACCGCAACGTCGTCTGCCTCGGGCACATCCTGGCCGAGGACGGCCGGAAGATGTCCAAGCACCTCGGCAACATCCTCGAGCCGATCTCGCTGATGGACGACCACAGCGCGGACGCGGTGCGCTGGTTCATGGCCGCGTCCGGTTCGCCGTGGAAGGCGCGCGGCATCGGGCCGAACGTGCTGAACGAGATCGTCCGGAAGGTCCTGCTGACCTACTGGAACACAGTCGCCTTCCACGCCCTCTACGCACGGCTGGCGGACTGGTCACCTGCGGACGCTCCCCCGGTCGCGGACCGCTCGGTGCTGGACCGCTGGCTGGTGAGCGAGACGCACCGGCTGGTCCGCGACACCGACGAGGCGTACGCCTCGTTCGACACGCAGCGGCTCGGTCTGCTCATCAACTCGTTCGTCGACGTGCTCTCGAACTGGTACGTCCGCCGTTCGCGACGCCGGTTCTGGGCCGGTGACGCGGGTGCGCTGGCGACCCTGCACGAGACGCTCGAGGTGCTGACCCGGGTGATGGCGCCGCTGACGCCGTTCGTCACCGAGCGGGTCTGGCAGGACGTGTTCCGCCCGGTCACGCCCGGCCTGCCCGAGTCGGTCCACCTGAGCAGCTTCCCGACGTACGACGAGACGCTGATCGACGACGTACTGGCGCAGCACGTGTCGATGGCCAAGCGGGTCGTCGAGCTCGGCCGGTCGGCCCGCGCCGAGGCGAAGGTGAAGACCCGCCAGCCGCTGGCCCGCGCCCTGGTCGGGTCGGCCGCGATCGCGGACCTGTCGCCCGAGCTGCTGCAGGAGATCGCGGACGAGCTCAACGTCGGCGCGGTCGAGCCGCTGTCCGCGGCGGGCGCCCACCTGGTCGAGTTCTCCGCGAAGGGCAACTTCCGCGAGCTCGGCAAGCGGTTCGCGAAGCAGACCCCGGTGGTGGCAGCGGCGATCGCGGCCGCCGACGCGGGTGGGCTCGCGGTCGAACTGAAGGAGACCGGGACGGCGACGGTCGTCGTCGACGGCGAGGACGTCCGGGTCAGCGAGGCCGAGGTGCTGCTGTCCGAGCGGCCGAAGGAAGGCTGGTCGGTGGTCAACGAGCAGGGCGAGACCGTTGCCCTCGACCTCGAGGTCACCCCGGAGCTGCGGCAGGCCGGCCTGGCCCGCGAGGTGGTCCGGACGTTGCAGGAGGCCCGCAAGAACGCCGGCCTCGAGGTCTCGGACCGCATCAAGGTCTGGCTCACCTCGACCGACACCGACCTGTCCGATGCCCTCGGCAAACACGCCGACGAAATCGCCCGCGAGGTCCTGGCCGTCGAACTCAACCAGTCCGCCCCGACGGAGGCAGACGTTGCCACCGGCACCGAAGAAGACCTGCAGCTGACCTACTGGCTGACGAAGGCCTGATCAGCGGTCTGCGAGCAGACGCAACGAACGGCGCGGGGCCCGGGAAACCGGGTGCCGCGCCGTGCTCGTTGTTCTGTCGACAACTCGTCCGGTCTTGACGTTCTGTTACCGCTGGCGGACCGTCAGTCAGTTGGGTCCAGACATGCCGAAGAGGCGGTGCTGCCGGAAAGCACCGCCCCTTCTCGAGGTGTTTTTAGACGCCGTGACCGTGAGCCTGGGCGCGGGCCTCCGGGCGGAAGCCGTTGCGCGGGCTGAGCGTGTCGTCGCCGTTGCCGAGCGCCTTCAGCTGCTCGGTGAAGTACGTCTTCAGGCGGCTGCGGTACTCACGCTCGTACGCGTGCAGGTCGTCGATCGTGCGCTCGAGCTGACCCTTCTGCTTCTCCAGCGTGCCGAGCATCTGCGCGCGACGCTCCGCGATCTCGCCGTCGAGCTTCTCGGCGCGGGCACGGGCCTCACCGGTCATCCGGTCGGCCTTGCCCCGCGCCTCGTTCTCCAGGCGCTCCGCCTTGGCGCGGGCCTCGCCGATGATCTTGTCGGCGGTGTCCTTCGCCTCCTGGACCAGGTCGTCGGAGTGCTTGGTGGCCATCTCCAGCAGCCGAACGGCCGAGCTGGAGGCGTCGCCGACCGAGCCGGCCGCCGCAGCCGCACCGGCCGCCGCGACCGCGGGCATCACCGGGGGCTTCTCCTCCGGCTTCTCGACCACGACCGGGGGCTTGGGCTGCTGCACGACAGGCGGCAGGGCAGCGGTCTGGTCGACGACCGGCCGCTGCTGGTCCGCACCCGCGCGCTGAGCCGCCGCGAGCTTGGCCCGCAGCTCCTCGTTCTCGGCGAGAAGTCGCTCGAGCTCTGCCTCGACCTCGTCGAGGAAGGAGTCGACCTCTGTGACGTCGTAGCCCTCCCGTAGTCGGACGGGCGTGAATTGCTTCGAGCGGACGTCATCCGGCGTCAGCGGCATCTTTCACCTCGTTTGTCTGTGTCTTGGCGGAGTCCCCGTAGTGTTGCACCCCGGCGACTCAGTAGATCACGTTATCGCTTCGTTGTCTTATGACGGAATCCGGGCGGGCGACAACGGTCCTGCCCGGCGGAGCGGCCCGGTGGACACAGCCCCGATTTCCCGAGACTCTACCTACCCGGTCCTCACCGTTCTCACCCTCACAGCGACCGCAAAGCCGTTGAGTTGATGGACATCGCGACCGACACGATGACGAACAGCATCAGCATGGACAGGTCGATCCGCACCCCGCCGGCCCCGATCGGGGGCAGGATCCGCCGCAGCGGCTTCAGGAGTGGATCGGTGATCGAGTAGATCAGCTCGAAGAAGAGCAGCAGCGGCCCCTTCGGGTGCCACTGGGGCGCGAACATGACGATCAGGCTGAGCACGAACCTCGCCACCAGCACCAGGAAGAAGGCGAGCAGCACCCAACTGAGAACACTGAGGACGATCGCTAGAGCATTCATGTCGTCAATGAGTGTAGAAGACGGCGGAAGGGCGGTGACCAGCCAGAGCGTCAGCTCTGGTTGTAGAACCCGTCCGCGGCGATCTTCTCCTTCTCCTCGGCGGCGACCGTCACGTTGGGTGGGCAGACCAGGAACACCTTGGTGGTGATCCGCTCGATCGAGCCACGGCAGCAGAAGATCAGCCCGGCGGCGAAGTCGACCAGCCGCTTGGCGTCGGCGTGGTCCATCTCGGTCAGGTTCATGATGACGGGCGTGCCGTCGCGGAAGTGCTCACCGATGACGCGCGCCTCGTTGTAGCTGCGCGGGTGCACGGTGGTGATGCGGGCCAACTCGGTAACCTCCGGGGACGGCGCGACCCCGCGCCGGTCTGGGAACTTGCTGACCGTGGCGCCGCTGGTGTTCTCACGGTCCTCGCGGTGCTCGCGAGATTCGCGGCTCTCCCGGCCGGCAGGTACCGGCTCGGTCTCGTGGGAGTCCCCGTCGACGGCTTCGTCGTCGTACTCTTCGTAGTCGTCGTACTCGTCGTCGTACCGCGCGTTGTAGCGCTCCCCGTCCTCGACCAAGCCGAGGTACACACCCATCTTGCGCAGTGCGCCGCTCATGGCCCTCCAGCACCTCGATCCGGTTCTACGACAACTTCGACGACAACAGTGAGCAGGAAGCAAAATCCGCTCGATGTCGACACTAACCGAGTGGAGGACGCGTACCGAGTAAGGCGCGCCCGAGCCGGACGTGTGTCGCACCGTGCTTGATCGCGGCCTCCAGATCGCCGGTCATCCCGGCCGAGATCCAGTCGGCGCCCGGGTGATCGGAGCGTAGCCGGAGGGCTACGTCCCGCAGTCCGGCGAAGGCCTCGTCCGGATCCGAACCCAACGGCGCGACCGCCATCACTCCCCCGAGCTCCAGCCCGTCCGCGGTCACGATCTCCGCGGCCAGTCCAGGTACGTCGGAAGGCTCGACACCGCCCCGGCCGGCACCGGTCGCCGCGTCGGCCGGTCCGTACGCCGCCAGGCTCACCTGGATCAGGCAGCGCAGGGTCTTGTCCTCGGCGACTGCCGCCTTGGACAGCGCCACGACGAGTGACGAGCGATCGACCGAGTGCACGACCGACGAGTGCCGGACAACGGATCTGGCCTTCTTCGACTGGAGCTGGCCGACGAAGTGCCAGGTGAGGTCCGGACAGTCCGGCGCCTTCGCCTTGAGCTCCTGCTCGCGGTTCTCCCCGACGTCGTGGACTCCGAGGGCCGCCAGCGCCCGTACATCGCTGACTGGGAAGGTTTTGGTGATCGCCACAAGGGTGACCTCGTCCCGGGATCTCCCGGCCGCCTGACAGGCCTTCTCGATCCGCTCCTGAACCTGCAGCAGGTTGTCGCGCAACTCGTCGGCGCGGTCACTCATTGCTGACCAGCTTGATCAGACCGGCCATCCGGCCGCTGGTCGGACCTTCGCGACGGTACGAGTAGAGGTGGTCCGACTCGATGGTGCAGGCGGTCGCGTCGACAACCGCCACGTCGAGCTCGGCCAGTTGCGCCTTCACTCCGGCAGCCACGTCGAGAGCGGGAGTGCCCCAACTGGTTTCGGAGTACGCCGCCGGCACGCGCTCGGCGACCTCGGCCCGCATCTCGTCGGGAACCTCGTAGCACTTGCCGCACGCGTACGGTCCGAGTACGGCGGTGATCCGTGAGGCGCCGAGGTCCCGCATCGCGTCGACGGTCGCCGGCACGATGCCGAGGTACATCCCCTTGCGGCCGGAATGCGCCGCACCGATGACGCCGTCGCCGACGAGCAGGACCGGCAGGCAGTCCGCGGCTCGTACTGCGAGCACGACATCGGAGCGCGTCGTGACCAGGCCGTCCGCCTTCGGGTTGCGGTCGAGCGGAAGGTCGTCGTCCGGACCGAGCACGTGGACGTCGCGGCCGTGCACCTGGCTGACCCGGACGACCCCCTCGGGCGCCACCTCGAACGCGGTGGCGACCCGGCGGAAGTTCTCGGCGATCAGCTCGGCGTCCTCGCCGTACCCGCCGAGGTTGAATTCGCCGTACGGCGGTCTGCTGGCGCCGCCGTACCGATCGGTGAAGACGACCCGGGCGGGGGACAGAACCTCGTCGTAGCCGAACACGACTGAAGGTTACCCAGCGCCGACTCCCGCGCCCAGCAGCGCCCGCGCCTCGTCGGTCACACCGTTCCGCTCGGGATCCGGCGGCAGCCCGAGCACATACCCGGCCGCCAGGCGATAGGCCTCGGCAAAGGCCTCGTCCGCCGGCACGCCGAGATCGGGAACGACACCAGTGCCTTCCCAGTTGGTCCCCGTGACCGAGTTCACCGAACGCGCCACCGGCACACTCGCCTCGAGCTGCTCGTGCAACTTGAAACCGTCGCGCGGATGCGCGCCGCCGCCGGTCCGCTCGCCCACGACGACCGCCCGCCCGAACTGCTGCAGGTTGTACGCCAGCTCCTCGCCGCCGGAGAAGGTCGCGGGGCTGGTCAGGACCCAGATCGGCTTGGCGCGGCTGAACCGCGGACCCGGCACGTACGGCGTGGTCCAGAACTGCCGCGTCGTACCGTCGGACGGTTTGACCAGGTCCTGCAGATGGATCGCCTCGTCGGAGTCGAGCAGATGACTGCAGACATAGGCGACCTGATCGGGCGATCCACCCACGCAGCGGCGCAGATCGACGAGCAACGCGTCGGTCGACGCGAGCAGCGACATCGCTGCCGTGACCGCCGGTCCGGCCAGGTTGGGGGGATAGAGCAACGGCCGGATCTCCAGCAGCCCGACGTTGCCGTCGAGCCGTTCGACCCGCGCCATCCCGCCGGCGTCGAGTGCGGCCCGGCGCCGCCAATGCGCTTCCTCGGCCACCGGGTCCGTCTCGTCCGGCAGTCCGTCGCGGCGGAAGATGAGGCGCAGATGTTTGTCGCGATTGCCGACCTGCAGGTCGGCCGTGACCCGCTCGGCCAACTGCTCGGGCGTGACGAGTTCGTCGTACCGGCCCTCGGCGACCGCCGCAGCGAGCCGGTCCGCGACCTCGGCACCGATCTCGGGAAAGACGTAGTGCTCGGCGACCAGCGCGCCCAGCCGGCCGACGACGGCCCTGATCTCTTCGGTGTGCATGGGCAGCAGTAGAGCATGCGGTTTGACAAAGCGTCAAGAAATCTCGACGCTTGATCCATGGCCGAGATCGTCGATCACCTGGAAGTGTCGAGCGCCGCACAGTTCAAGGCGCTCGGGCACCCGTTGCGGCACCGCTTGCTGTTCGCGCTCGGGCAGGAGGCAGCCACGATCAGTCAGCTGGCCTCCGCGCTCGGAACAGCCAAGGGCAACGTCGCCCACCACCTGGGCGTGCTGCGTGATGCCGGGATGGTGCACGTGGCCGAGACCCGGCAAGTGCGCGGTGGGACCGAGCAGTACTACCGGCGCTCGGTGCGGCGGTTCGACTTCGTCGGTGAAGGCGCCCGGGCGGCCAACACCGTCGCGCTCCAGGCCGTCGCCGCCGAGCTCGAGAGCGCGCAGGACGAGCCGCTGTTCAACCTGCGGAACCTCCGGCTCACCGCCGACCAGGCCGCAAAACTCGCCGCGACACTGGACCGGATGGTCCACGAGCTCACCGACGCCGGCCCGACCGAGCCCCGGTACGGCGTCCTGGTCTCCGTCTACCGCCCCCGCCAGCCCGCCCCGCCCGCCTGAAGGACCCCACAACCTTGTGCACCCACCAACCAGTTTCGCGGGCGCGAAGTGGTTGGTGGGTGCACAAGGTCGATGGAGTTACTTGAGGAAGTCCGGGATGTCGAGGTCTTCCTCGGGCTCCGGCTTCTTCGGCTTGGGGGCGCTGGGCTGCGGGGACTGGTTGCCTGGCGAGGTGCTCGGGCCGTGGGTCGGCCAGGAGTGTGGAGCGGTCGGTGACGCCGGGGTGTGCGGGGCCGGCTGGGTCGACTGCTGACCGGACTGCACGGTGCGAACTCCGTCCCCTGCCTGCGGGCGCGCGGAGTTGGTCGTGCCGACGCCGGGCCGCGGCTCGGTCGGCGCAGGCACCGGGACCGTGTCGTCGGTCGGCAGCGGAGGCGTCGTCGGTGTCACGTTGGCAGCCGGGCCGCCCGTTGCCGGCGCACCTTGGGCGTTGGCGCCGGGAGCCGTCGGCGGCTGCGCGGCTGGGGGCTGCGTCGCGCCGGGTGTCTGGCCGGGCTGACCCGGAGTACCAGGCTGCGAACCGGGAACCTGTCCGCCGGACTGCGTGCCGGTGGCGGGCTGACCGGACTGCTGCGCCGGCGGGGTCGAGGTGCCGGTCATCGGGGCCGAGTAGCTCTGCGGGCGGGAGGACTGGGGGCGGGCCTGATTCATCGCCTGCTCGCGGCGCTTCGGCATGCCGCCGTCGAAGCCGGCCGCGATCACGGTGACCCGGACCTCGTCGCCGAGGGCGTCGTCGATGACCGCGCCGAAGATGATGTTCGCGTCCGTGTGCGCGGACTCCGACACGAGCTGGGCCGCTTCGTTGATCTCGAACAGGCCCAGGTCGGACCCGCCCGCGATCGACAACAGCACGCCGTGCGCACCCTCGATGCTTGCCTCCAGCAACGGAGACGAGATGGCCGCCTCGGCGGCCGCGACCGCCCGGTCCTCGCCGCGGGACGAGCCGATGCCCATCAGCGCCGAGCCGGCGTTGGACATGACCGCCTTCACGTCGGCGAAGTCCACGTTGATCAGGCCGGGCGTGGTGATCAGGTCGGTGATGCCGGAAACACCCTGCAGCAGCACCTGGTCGGCCTGCTTGAACGCGTCCAGCACGGACACGGCGCGGTCGGAGATGGTGAGCAGGCGGTCGTTCGGAATCACTATCAGCGTGTCGACCTCTTCGCGGAGGGTGGCGATGCCGTCCTCCGCCTGGGTCGCGCGCCGCTTGCCCTCGAACGAGAACGGCCGGGTCACCACACCGATGGTCAGCGCGCCGAGCGACCGGGCGATACGCGCCACCACGGGCGCGCCGCCGGTGCCGGTGCCGCCGCCCTCACCGGCGGTGACGAAGACCATGTCGGCGCCCTTCAGCGCCTCCTCGATCTCCTCGGCGTGGTCCTCGGCGGCCTTCTGCCCGATCGCCGGGTTCGCACCGGCGCCCAGGCCGCGGGTCTCCTCGCGGCCGATGTCGAGCTTGACGTCCGCGTCGCTCATCAACAGCGCTTGCGCGTCGGTGTTGATGGCGATGAACTCAACGCCCTTCAGACCGTGCTCGATCATCCGGTTGACGGCGTTCACGCCGCCCCCGCCGATGCCGACGACCTTGATGAGTGCCAGGTAGTTCTGCGGTGCCGCCACGTCCGCGCCTCTCGCCTCGTTGCTTTCCCGTTGTCCAGCGAAAAGACTGAACCTCAAGTGGATGCTTAGAGTTATGTCAACTTTAGATTACGCCGCACGGTACGTGACGCTTTCCGGCGCTGTCCACGCGCCTCGCCGCCCGGATCCGCATGTGTCCCGCGATGTGATCAATCACCGCTTTTCCCCTTTGGTGACAGGGAGATCGGGCGCCGAGACGTCGTACACCTTCGCCTGCCGCTTCATCAGCACGCTCAGTACCCCGGCCTTGCGCTCACTGTCATCGGAACTACCCCAAACGACCTTCACCCCGGAGCCGAGGTTGAGGGTGATCGAGTCCGGCGACGCCGCCGAGATCGAACTCACCTGCGACCGTAGAGCCTCCGGGAGCGCCGCCGAGACGGTGACCACCGAGTGGACCGTGACGTCGCGCCGCACCCCGGTCACCTTCGCCTCCGGCAGTCCGGCCGGCCGGTTCGGCACCGTGCGGTACGACGTACCGGTCGCGTCCACCAGCTCGTACCGCGAGCCGTCGGTGACGACCACGACCGGAACCCGTTCGGTGACCACGATCACGATCTTGTGCGGCCACGCCCGGGTCACCTGAGCATCGGCGACCGCCGGGATCGTTCGCACCCGGTCCGCGATCGACCGCAGGTCGACCTTGGCCAGCGGTGCGCCGATCGGTGCGGCCGCGGTCTGCTCGATCGTTGCCAGCGGCACCGTGTCGGCGCCGCTGATCCGAATCCCCGAGACCGCGAGCGCGGACGAGAAGTAGAACAGCCAGACGATCAGCCCGGCCAGGACGAGCAGTCCGCCGCCGATCGCCCACGGCAGCCAACTCCGCCAGCGCACCAGCCGTTGCCGGCGCGCGAACCGCTGCTGTGCCCGAGCCAGATCAACGCTCTGGCTCATTCAACAAACCCCACCCAATTACTCCACCACAGCTACCGGCGTTGACTCGGCAGGCTCGCGGGTGGCGGCGCGTTCGGCCAGCAGACCAACGACTTCCGGGCCGATCAGCGTCACGTCGCCCGCGCCCAGCGTCACCACCAGGTCACCCGGCTCGGCCAGATCCGCGACCAGCTGCGGTACGGCGGACCACGACGGCTCGAACCGGACCTGGTCCGGCTTCAGCGGCACGTGGTTCGCGATCAGCGCCCCGGTGACGCCCGGCTCCGGGTCCTCGCGGGCCGCGAACACGTCCATCACCACGACCTCGTCGGCCAGCGCCAGCGCCTCGGAGAACTCCTTGGCGAAGATCCGGGTCCGGCTGAACAGATGCGGCTGGAAGCAGGCGACCACTCGCCCCTCCCCCGCCACCGTGCGCGCCGCGGTCAGGTCGACGGCCAGCTCGGTCGGGTGATGCGCGTACGAGTCGAACACCCGGACGCCGTCCTCGAGCCCCTTGAACTCGAACCGCCGGCCGGTGCCGGTGAAGGCCGCCAGCCCCTCGGCCAGGTCGGCCGCGGAGAATCCGAGCCCGAGCCCGACCGTCAGCGCCGCCGAGGCGTTCAGCGCATTGTGCTTGCCGGCCTGCTGCAACTGCACGAGCGGCAGCTTGCGCCCGCGGTACACCGGCACGAACGACTGCGTCGCCCCGGCCGCGGTGATCTCGGTGACGTGCAGATCCGCGTCCTCGGACTCGCCGTACGTCCGGACGTCGATACCGCGGTCACGCGCGTACTCCGCCAGTCGCCGGGCGCCGGCGTCGTCGTGGCAGATCACCATGAAGCCCTCGGGCTGCACGCGGGCGCAGAACTCCTCGAACGCCTTGCGGTAGCTGGCCTCGTCGCCGTAGTTGTCCAGGTGGTCCGGCTCGACCGACGTGACGATCGACACCTCGGGCGAGTAGGTCAGGAACGATTTGTCCGACTCGTCCGCCTCGGCGACGAACAGGTCGCCGGTGCCGTCGTGGGCGTTCGACCCGGACTCGTTCAGGTTGCCGCCGATCGCGTACGACGGGTCGGCGCCGCAGTGCTGCAGCGCGACCGTGAGCATCGACGTCGTGGTCGTCTTGCCGTGGGTGCCGGCGACTGCCAGCGTGCGGCGGCCGACCATCACCGACGCGAGCGCGGCGGCGCGGGGCAGGATCGGGATCCCGGCCTCGCGGGCGGCGATCACCTCGGGGTTGGTCTCGCGGATCGCGGTCGACACCACCACGGTGTCGACGTCCTTGACGTGCTCGGCGGCGTGGCCGACCCAGCAGGTCGCGCCGAGCGCGCGGAGCGCGGCGAGGACCTTGCCGTCCTTGGCGTCGGACCCGGACACCTCGATCCCGCGGGACGCCATGATCCGGGCGATGCCGGACATGCCGGCCCCGCCGATCCCTACGAAGTGCACTCTGCCCAGCTTTTCGGCAGGCAGCAGCGTGTCAGGTGCGGTGACGATCACGACGCAGACCTCACCACATCCAGGATGATCCGCGCCAATCGCTCGTCGGCATCCGTCCGGATCACACCGGTCGCAGCTGTGGACATGGCTGTCAGACGCTCGCGGTCGTGCAGAAGTTGCGGCACGTTCGCACGGATCCAGTCGACGGTCATCTCGGCGTTGTCGATCAGCACTCCGCCGCCGACGTCGACGACGGGTTTCGCGTTCAGTCGCTGCTCACCGTTACCGATCGGCAGCGGTACGTAGATCGCGGGCAGCCCGACGCCGGAGACCTCGGTGACGGTGTTCGCACCCGAGCGGCAGACGACCAGATCGGCGGCGGCGTACGCGAGATCCATCCGGTCGACGTAGTTCAGCACGACGTACGGATAGCGGCCGGTCTGCGGTACCTCGAGGGTGTTCTTCGGGCCGATCGCGTGCAGGACCTGGATGCCGGCCGCCTGCAGGTCCGCGGCGGCGCCGGAGACGGCCTCGTTGATCTGCCGCGCGCCCTGTGACCCACCGGTCACGAACAGCGTCGGCGCGTCCGGGTCGAGGCCGAAGAACTGCCGCGCCTCGGCCCGCAGCGCGGCCCGGTCCAGCGTCGAGATCGCGCGCCGGATCGGCAGCCCGACGTACTCGGCGTGCGGCAGCTCGGTGCCCGGGAACGAGGTCTTCACGTGCTGCGTGCAGTAGCGGGCGGCGAACTTGTTCGCGATGCCCGGCACCGCGTTGCCCTCGTGTACGACGATCGGCGTCTTCCGCCGCCAGGCGGCGACGTACGCCGGGGTCGACACGTAGCCGCCGAATCCGACCAGGACGTCGGCCTTGGCCTCGTCCAGGACCCGTCGCGCCGCGCTGACCGAGGCCAGCATCTTCCCCGGTACGGCGAGCAGCGCGGGCGTCGGCTTGCGTGGCAGCGGCACCGGCGGGATCAGCTCCAGCCGGTAGCCGGCCTCCGGCACGACGCGGGTCTCGAGGCCGCGCTCGGTCCCGAGGGCCAGGATCTCCACGGTCGGGTCGATCCGGCGCAGGGCGTCGGCGGTGGCGATCAGGGGTGAGGTGTGGCCGGCGCTACCGCCGCCGGCCAGAACGATGCTGGGCACAGCTTTCAACGCTCCCGCGGGTTCACTTGTGTTGCGGCGTACGCCGCGAAGGCAGCCACCCGAACCGGGGCCGCCGGGTCTCTTTCAGGGCGGCCTGCGCGCCGGGCTCGGCCTTCGCGAAGGACAGCAGCATGCCGATCGCGATGAGGGTCGGCAGCAGTGCGGAACCACCGTACGACAAAAGCGGGAGCGGGATACCCACGATGGGTAGCAGTCCGATCACGGCGCCCAGGTTGACGAGCGTCTGGGCCATGATCCAGATCGTGATCCCGGCCGCCGCGTAGCGGACGAACGGCTCGGTGTTCCGGGTGGCGATCCGCACCCCGGCGTAGGCCAGCGTGAGGAACAGGGCAAGCACGGTGAGCGACCCGACCAGGCCGAGCTCCTCACCGATCACGGAGAAGATGAAGTCGGTGTGCGCCTCCGGCAGGTTGCTCCACTTCTGCCGGCTGTTGCCGATCCCGACGCCCCACCAGCCGCCCGTCGACAGCGCGTAGAACGAGTGGTAGGCCTGCCAGCCGACGCCCATCGGGTCGGAGAACGGGTCCAGGAACGACGTCACCCGCTGCATCCGGTACTTCTCCGCGTTGACGAAGTACGTCGCGACCGCGCCGACCACGACGATCGTCGCGACGAACAGCCGCGTCGGTGCGCCGACGATCCAGATCATGCCGATCATCACGGCCATCAGCACCAGCGCCGTACCGAGGTCGTGCTGGCCGACCACGAGCGCGATCACCAGACCGCAGACCGGCACCATCGGGACGAGCAGATGCTTCCACTGGGTGAGCAGTTTTTCCTTGCGGGCATACAGGTCCGCGCACCACATCACCATCGCCAGCTTGGCGAACTCGCTCGGCTGGATCTGCAGCGGTCCGCCGAGGTTGAGCCAGTTGGTGTTGCCGTTCACGCCGACGCCGAGGCCCGGGATGTAGGTCAGCACCAGCAGGAAGATCGATCCGAGCAGCGCGACGTAGGCGAGCATCCGGAAGTGCCGTGGCGTCATCCGCGAGGCGACGTACGCCATCGGCAGGCCGACCACGACCCAGATCAACTGCCGGACGAAGATCGTGTAGCTGTTCCCGTTGATGCGCAGCGACAGCACACTCGATGCCGACAGCACCATCATCAGTCCGAGCACCAGCAGCAGACCGGTCGCACCCAGCACGATGTGGTACGACGTCAGCGGCCGGTCGAGCACGTCCCGGATCGCCGCGACCCAGGCCCGTTCGCCGTTCTTCCTGCCCTGGGGCTGATCCGCGATCGACGTCACGCGATCACCTCCGGATCAGTTGCCGTGGGGCGTGGCTGATGGTCCCACGCCGTAGCGAGCAGGTGCTCGGCGCGGTGCCTCGGCGTGCTGGAGGGGAGGCGTCGATGTGGTTTCATCGTGGCCTTTCCTCCAGTGCGGCGAGGCGCCGTGCCGAGCGCCGCGCAGTAGGCGTGGGACCATCAGCCACGCCCCAAAGCGTGTACGGCTTCGGCGAAGGCGTCCCCACGGGCTCCGTAGTTGGCGAACATGTCCCAGGATGCGCAGCCAGGCGCGAGCAGCACGGTGTCACCCAGCTGTGCGAGCTTCGCCGCCTCCCCCACCACGATCTGCATAGCTCCAGTGTCTGTTGCCTCGACGACGATCCTCGGCACATCCGGTGCGTGTCGCTCGAGAGCTTCGGCGATCACCTGCTTGTCCTGGCCCATCAGCACAACGGCACGCAAACGGTTCCGCGCCGCGATCACCAGGTCGTCGAAGGTCGCACCCTTGGCCTGTCCGCCGGCGATCCACACCACGTGCTCGTACGCGAGCAGCGATGCCTGCGCGGCGTGCGGGTTGGTTGCCTTCGAGTCGTCGACATAGTTGACCCCGGCAACCTCCGCGACGTGCGCGATCCGGTGCAGGTCGGGACGGAAACCACGCAGGCCGTCGCGGATCGCGGTCGCCGGTACACCGAACGCCCGCGCCAACGCGGCCGCGGCCAGCGCGTTCGCGATGTTGTGCGGCGCGGCCGGCGTGATGTCCGAGATCATCGCCAGCTCGAGCGCTGAGGTGGCGCGCGCATCGACGAAGGCCCGATCCACCAGCAGGTCGTCGACGATCCCCATCATCGAAAGCCCCGGTGTGCCGAGGGTGAAGCCGATCGCGCGGCACCCCTCGATCACGTCCGCGTCCAGCACGAGTTGCTCGGTCGCCGGGTCGGCGACGTTGTACACGCACGCGATCTGACAGTTCTCGAAGATGCGGCCCTTGTCCTTGGCGTACGCCTCGAGCGAGCCGTGCCAGTCGACGTGGTCCGGCGCGATGTTCAGCACGGCGGCCGAGTGCGCGGACATCGAGTGCGTGTAGTGCAGCTGGTAGCTGGACAGCTCGACCGCGATCACGTCGTACGGCTCGGGGTCCATCACGGCCTCGAGCAGCGGCAGCCCGACGTTGCCCGCGGCAACGGCCCGTAGACCGGCGGCCCGCAGCATCGCCGTCAGCATCTGCACGGTGGTGGTCTTGCCGTTGGTGCCGGTGATGCACAGCCAGGGCGCGGCGTTCGCCGGATCCCGCAGTCGCCAGGCCAGCTCGATCTCGCTCCAGATCGGCACGTCCCGCTCGGCCGCCTGGGCCAGCAACGGCGCGTGCGGCGGTACGCCGGGTGACGTGACGACGACGTCGGCCTCCTTCGGCAACTCCGCCGTACTGCCCGGGCCGAGCGTGATCGTGGCGCCGAGCGTCTCCAGGATCAGCGCCTTCTCGCGCAGCGCCTCGGTGTCGCGGTCGTCGAGTACGACGAGGTTCTCCGCGCCCGCCTGGATCAGGGAGTCGGCGCAGGCGTAGCCCGCGGTACCGAAGCCGAGTACGACGAATCGCGTCGTCGCCCAGCCGTCATCCACCCGTGTCTCGAGACTCATCCGGTCACCCATTCCGCGTAGAAGACCCCGAGACCGATCACCACACACAGTCCTTGGATGATCCAGAACCGGATCACCACGTTCACCTGTTCCCAACCGAGCATCTCGAAGTGGTGATGCAACGGCGCGATCAGGAACAGGCGTTTCCCGACGCCGGTGGCCTGTTTGGTGACCTTGAAGTAGCCGACCTGCAGGATCACCGAGGCGGTGATGATGACGAACAGGCCGCCAAGCAGCAGGACGAGCAGCTCGGTGCGGGTCATCACAGCCATGCCGGCCAGCGCGCCGCCGAGTGACAGCGAACCGGTGTCACCCATGAAGATCTTGGCCGGCGACGCGTTCCACCACAGGAAGCCGAAGAGCGCACCGGTCAGACAGGCGGCGACGACGGCGAGGTCGTGTGGATCCCTTACCTCGTAACACTTGGCGCCGACGCCCTGCGCGGTCGCACAGCTCTGGTTGAACTGCCAGATGCAGATCAGCGTGTACGCGCCGAACACCATCATCGACGCGCCGGTGGCCAGACCGTCCAGGCCGTCGGCGAGGTTGACGCCGTTCGACATGCCCGCGATCAGCAGGAGGATCCAGATGATCACCAGGATGGCCGGCAGTTCCAGCCAGCCGATGTCGCGGATGAACGAGATGAACGGCGACGCCGGCCGCTGCCCGCGGTTGTCCGGGAACTGCAGCGCGAGCACCGCGAAGATCACCGCGACCATGGTCTGACCGGCCAGTTTCGCCTTGCTCCGCAGGCCGAGGCTACGTTGGCGGAAGATCTTGATGAAGTCGTCCAGGAAGCCGACCGCGCCCATGCCGGCCATCAGGAACAGCACCAGCATGGCCGATGCGGTCGGCGCGGTCATCGTGAACACCTTCGCCGCGAAGTACCCGACGATGGTGGCCATGATGAACACGGTGCCGCCCATCGTCGGCGTACCGCGCTTGACGTGGTGCGAGGTCGGGCCGTCGTCGCGGATCTCCTGGCCGTAGCCGCGCTTGGCCAGCCACTTGATCGCCCAGCGGGTGCCGATCAGCGTCAGCACCATCGCGACGGCGCCGCCGAACAGGATCGAGATCACTGAGCTTCCCCCCGGACGTCGGCGAGCAGTGCGTCCGCGAGGCTGCGCAGTTTCGACCCCTTCGACGACTTCACCAGTACGACGTCACCCGCGCGCAGCTCGGACCTGAGCAGCTCGAGCGCTTCCGGGATCGTGTCGACGAACGCGGATTCGTTGCCCCACGAGCCTTCCAGCGAGGCCCCGAGGTGGATCGGTTTCGCGCCCTCGCCGACCACGACCAGCCGATTCACGTCCAGCCGGACGACGAGCCGCCCGATCGCGTCGTGCGCGTCGGCCGAGGTGTCGCCGAGCTCGAGCATCTCGCCGAGCACCGCCCAGGTCCGCGCCCCGCGCGACCGGCCGATGGCGACCAACGACTTCAGCGCCGCGCGGGTCGAGTCCGGGTTGGCGTTGAACGCGTCGTTGATGATCGTCACGCCGTCGGCCCGCTCGGTCAGCTCCATCCGCGCCGCGGACACCCGGGTCGCGGCGTTCAGGCCGTGCGTGATCTGCTCCGGCGTCAGGCCGATCGCCGACCCGACCGCCGCGGCGGCGAGCGCGTTCGACACGTAGTGCTCGCCGATGAACTGCAGTTGTACGTCGCCGCTGAAATCCCCGAGGTGCAGGGCGAACGCGGGCCGTCCCTCGGCGTCGAGCTTGACGCCCTCCGCGCGAACGTCGGCCTCGGCCGCCTCGCCGAAGGTCACCACCCGGGCCGGCGTCCGGCTCCGCATCGCGGCGACCCGGTGGTCGTCGGCGTTCAGGATCGCGATGCCGTCCGCCGGCACCGCCTCGATCAGCTCGCCCTTGGCGATCGCGATGTTGTCCTGCGATCCGAACTCGCCGATGTGCGAGGTGCCGACATTCAGCACCAGGCCGATGTCCGGCGGGGTGATCCCGGTCAGGTAGGTGAGGTCGCCCTGGTGCCGGGTGCCCATCTCCGCGATCAGGTACTTCGTCGTCGCCGTCGCCTGCAGCGCGGTGAGCGGGTGCCCGATCTCGTTGTTGAACGAGCCTTCCGGCGACACGGTCTCGCCGTACGGGCGGATGACCTGGGCGCTCAGGTCCTTGGTACTGGTCTTGCCCGACGATCCGGTCAGGGCGATGACCTTCAGCTCCGGCAGCCTGCCGACCACGAGCCGGGCCAGGTCACCGAGCGCGCGCTGGGTGTCGTCGACGACGATGCACGGGCTGCCCTCGATCGGCCGGGTCGTCAGCGACGCCGTGACGCCCGCCGCGGTCGCCGTACCGGCGAAGTCGTGCCCGTCGACGCGCTCACCCGGCAGGGCGACGAACAGCCCGCCCGGCTCGGCGGCTCGCGAGTCGATGACGACCGCACCGTCGACGACGGCCGCGGGCTCGACGCCCACGAGCTCGCCGCGGACGGCGTCGGCGATCTCGCCGCAACTGACAGGGATCACCGATCTGCCTCCAACAGCTCACACACGGTTTCGCGGTCGTCGAACGGGTGGATCACTCCGCCGACGTCCTGGCCGGTCTCATGGCCCTTGCCGAGTACGACGACGGTGTCGCCGGGGCCGGCCAGCTCGATCGCGGACGCGATGGCCTGCCGGCGGTCGCCGATCTCGTGCAGGTCGACGGCCGGGACCGCCTCCCGCGCACCGGCGACGGCAGCTGCGCGGATCGTCGCCGGGTCCTCGCTGCGCGGGTTGTCGTCGGTCACGATCACCACGTCCGCGGTCCGGGCGGCGGCGGCTCCCATCGCCGGCCGCTTCCACGGGTCGCGATCGCCACCGCAGCCGACGACGGCGAACAGCCGGCCCTTGGTCGCCCCACGCGCCGCCTTCAGCGCCAGCTCGACCGCATCCGGGGTGTGCGCGTAGTCGACGATCACGGCCAGGCCGTCGTCGCGGGTGAACAGCTCCATCCGCCCGGGCACCGTAGCGGTCCGCAGACCGGCCGCGATCGCCTCGCCGGGCACGCCGGCCTGTCGCAGCATGACGGTCGCGAGCAGCGCGTTGGCGATGTTGAACTCGCCGGGGAGCGCGATCTCGACAGTCAGCGTCTCGTCCGGGCCCAGGACGTCGAACACCGTCGTGCCGTGCTCGGACTGATGCCGGTCGGCCACGGTCCAGTCGGCATCGCCCTTGGTCGAGACCGTCACCAGCGGTACGACGGTCTGCGCTGCGAGCCGGCGTCCGTACTCGTCGTCGATGGTCACCACCGCGACATCACACCGCTCCGGGGTGAACAACGAGGCCTTCGCCTGGAAGTAGTCCTCGAACGTCTTGTGGAAGTCCAGATGATCCTGCGTGAGGTTGGTGAACCCGGCGACCGCGAACCGGGCGCCGTCGACGCGGCCCATCGCCAGCGCGTGGCTCGACACCTCCATCGCGCACCAGGCGACCGCCTGCTCCCGCATCACCGCGAACAGGGCCTGCAGGTCGGTGGCCTCCGGAGTGGTCCGGACGCTCTTCACCACCTCGTCGCCGACACGCGTTTGAATCGTGCCGATCAACGCGGCCCGGCCGAGCTCCCGCAGTACCGAGTCCAGGAGGAAGCTGGTCGTGGTCTTGCCGTTCGTGCCGGTCACCCCGAGCAGCCGCAGCTCACTGGTCGGCTCGCCGTAGATCCGGGACGCGACCGCACCGAGGACACTGCGCGGATTGCCGGCGACCAGCACCGGAAGGCCGGTTGCCGCGGCACGATCAGCGCCGGCGGGGTCGGTGAGTACGGCGACTGCGCCGGACCGGTGGGCTGTCGCGACGAATTCCGCGCCGTGCGTGACCGCGCCGGGCAGAGCGGCGTACAGGTCGCCGGGAAGGACGGAGCGCGAGTCGAGGGTGACGCCGGTGACCGTCACCGGCGACGCTGCCGGGATCGGTGCACGGGCGACGCTCGCGAGGTCGGCGAGGCCGACCGGCACGACATGCCGGGGCCTGATCGCTGCGACCGCGCCGCCTGCGGCGGTAGGGGTGGACACGGGCCCTGAGGCTACCGCTCCGGACCCTGTGACTCCTACCTGACCCTGCGTCACCATCACCAGGTGATGGGTACGTTGGGCTGCTTAGCTCCCGTCGGCGGAACGACGTACTTCTGCAACGCGTAGCTCATCACGTCCCGGAACACCGGTCCTCCTTGCAGGCCACCACCCCGAACGCCGTCGCTCGGGTCGTGCAGTACGACGTAGGTAACGAAGCGTGGGTTGTCGGCCGGGGCAAATCCGGCAAAAGAAGTCGCCCACTTGCGGTAGCAGCTGCAGGACGAGTCGACCTCCTGGGCGGTTCCGGTCTTGCCGGCCACCAGGTAGCCGTCGATCGCGGCCTGCGGCGCGGTGCCCTTCTTGGCGGTCACCGCCTCCATCATCGTGGCGACCTCCTTGGCGGCCTTCTCGCTCACCACCCGGTGCGGCGCCGCGGTCTGGTTCGGGATCACGGTGCCGTTCGCGTCGACGTAGTTGCGGACCAGCTTCGGCGGGACGTACACGCCGCCGTTGGCGACGGCGTTCACCGCGGACGTCATCTGGACCGCGTTCACCGACAGGCCCTGGCCGAAGGCGACGTTCGACCGGGTGATCTCCGGCCACTCGTCGCCGCCCATCAGCTTGCCGTTGCTCTCGCCGGGAAAGTTCAGGCCGGTCGGCTGGCCGAACCCGAAGTCGTGCAGGTACTTCACGAACTGCGGGATCCGCATCTGCTGCGCGGCCATGATCGTGCCGACGTTCGAGGACTTCGCGACGACACCGGCGATGGTCAGGTTGATCGGGTCGTGGTCCCAGTGGTCCTTGATCGTGCGGCGCTGCACCTCGATGCTGCCGGGCACCCGGAGCTTGGTGTTCAGGTCGATCAGGCCGGCGTCGGCGAGGGCGGCCATGGTGGCCACCTTCTGCACGCTGCCGGGCTCGTAGGTGCGCTCCAGCGCGGGGTTGTTCAGGTCGCTCGACTTGTACGGCTTGTTCGGGTCGAAGGTCGGGTAGTTGGCCATCGCCAGCAGCTCGCCGGACTTCACGTCCTCCACGATCACCGTGCCGGAGCTGGCCTTGTACTGCTCGACCGCCTGCTCGATCCGCTTCTCCGCGAAGAACTGCAGGTCGGTGTCCAGGGTCAGCTGTACGCCGACGCCGGGCTTGGGCTCCTCGACCGTGTGGTTCGCGTTCGGGATCTTGTTGCCCTTGGTGTCGACCTCGTACATCGCCTTGCCGTCGTGGCCGGACAGCTTGTCGTTCAGGCCGTACTCGAGCCCGGACAGACCCTTGCCGTCGGCCCCCGTCACGCCGACCACGGTCGCGGCGATGCTGCCGTTCGGGTGGCTGCGGATCGGGTCGTCCTCGGTGTAGAGACCGGCCAGCAGCGGAGACTGCTGGTCCTGCGGCTTGCCCTTGTTCTGCTGGGTGATGGTCGCGTTCACGGTCTTGATCTCGCCCTGGATCGCGCTCCACGTCGTCGGCGGCACCTGGTGCGCGAGGTAGGCGAAGCGACCCTTGCCGGTCATCGCGGCGACCAGCTTCGCGTACGTCGTACCGGTGAGCTTCGGCGCGAGGATCGAGGCGAGCTGCTGCGCGACGGGCTTGGTCTGCGTCGGGTCGGCGGTGATCGCCACCGCGTCCTCGGAGACCGCCAGCTCGACACCGTTGCGGTCGGTGATGGCGCCGCGGGTGGCGTGCAGGATGAACGGCTTCGTGTTCTCCCTGGTCGCCGCCTGGGCATAGCTGTCCGGGTCCACGCCCTGCAGCAGCACGAGCCGCCCGGCGAACAGCGACAGCACGAACGCCATCACCCCGAACGTCACCCGCAGCCGCACGGTCGGCCGCCCGAGCCGCAACATCCGGGGCGCCTTCGGCACCCTGCGCTTCTTGGGCCGCGGCTGCGGCCGGTTCTGCGGAGGCCGCTTCCGCGCGGAGGTCTTCTTCACCGGACGCTTGGCCGTCTTCTTCGCGGCGCCCTTGGCAGGAGCTTGTTTGCGCGGCGTCGCGCTGCCCGGAGCAGGCCTCTTCGCAGCCGCCTTCTTCACCGGACGAGGGTTCGCCGCAGCTTTCTTCGCCGGACGCTGCTCCTCCTGGGCTTTGCGCAGGAGGCGGTCCCGGGTGGACTCGGGGCGTTGCGGGGTGGTGCGGCCACCGTCCGTAGCGGATGGTCGACGGGGTCGAGCCTTGCGGGGCGGGTTCTCCCGGCCCGGCGTCGCACCACGCTTGCGTGGCGGCTCGTTACCCCGTCGATCCGTCATCCGATCATCCCCGTGTGGTCGTGGCAGGCGGCTTCTTCGTCGTGGCCGGCGGCTTCGTCGTACCGGTCGTGGGCGGCTTGGTCGTACCCGTCGGAGGCTTGGTGGTGCCCACCGGCGGTTTGGTAGTGGTTACCGGCGGCTTGACCGGTGTCGTCGGCTTCACGGCCGGCGGCTTGGTGGTCGTGGCGCCGGTCGGAGTGCCCGGGCCGAACATCGCCGTACCGGTGCCGGCCTTGCCCTCCGCCGGTACGCCGAGCACGCGCCCGTCGGACAGCCGCAGGAACACCGGGTTCGGATTCGGCACCATGCCCATCCGCAGCGCGCGGTCGGACAGGTTCTGCGGCGACTCCAGCGTGCGGACCTGCTTCTCCAGCTGCTCCTGCTGGTCGCGCAGCTGATCGGCCTGACTGCTCAGCTTGGTGACCTGGAACGTCCCGCTCTGCAGCTGCGTGTTGAGCAGCAGCAGGCCGACCAGTCCGGCGGCCAGCAGCGACACCACGAAGATGACGAACGGCATCCGCGGCGGCCGGAACGGCGCGCCGTAGACGACTCTCAGCCGCGGCTCGGAGCGCTTCTTGGCTGCACCACTGGCGGCCGGCGTCACCCGCGCCTTCTGCGGGCTGAAGACAGTACTCATCAGGCCACCAGTCCCTTCTCGCGGACTCTCGTCGCCGCCCGCACCCGAGCGGAGGCGGCCCGCGGGTTCAGCGCGACCTCGTCCTCGGTCGGCCGCTCGGCGCCGCGGGTCAGCAGTTTCAGATATGGCTCGTGTCCGGCCGGGATCACCGGCAGGTCGTCAGGTACGTCGGACTTCGTCGCGGCCGCGAACGCCTGCTTGGTGATCCGGTCCTCGAGCGAGTGGTAGCTCATCACCACGATCCGCCCGTGCAGCGCCAGCGCCCGCAGCGCCGCGGGCAGCGCACGACGCAGTACGTCGAGCTCGCCGTTCACCTCGATCCGCAGCGCCTGGAACGTCCGCTTCGCGGGGTGTCCCCCGGTCCGCCGGGCCGCCTGCGGGATCGCGTTGCGGACCAGCTCGGACAACCGGGCGCTGTTCGTGAACGGCTCGGTCTCGCGCTCCCGCACGATCCGGTCCGCGATCCGGCGGGAGAACTTCTCCTCGCCGTACTGGAACAGGATCCGGGCCAGGTCCGCCGCGCTGTAGGTATTGACGATGTCGGCCGCCGTGGTCGGGCCGGTCGGATCCATCCGCATGTCCAGCGGCGCGTCCTGCGCGTACGCGAACCCGCGGTCGGCCTCGTCCAGCTGCATCGACGAGACGCCGAGGTCGAACAGGATCCCGTCGATCGCCGGTACGCCGAGGTCAGCCAGCGCGCGCGGCAACTGGTCGTAGACCGCATGCACCAGCGTGACCCGCTCCTCGTACGGCGCCAGCCGCTCACCCGCCAGCCGCAGCGCGGCCGGGTCCCGGTCGAAGCCGATCAGCTGTACGTCGGGGAACTGCCGCAGGAACGCCTCGGAATGACCACCGAGGCCGAGGGTGGCGTCGACGAAGACGGCGCCGGGATGCGCGAGCGCCGGCGCCAGCAGCGCGACCACGCGCTCCAGCATCACCGGCACATGCCGCTCCGCAGCGTCCATCCTCGACCCTTCCCGTCGCCGCGGGAGCGACCCTGCCCCCGCAGGTCTTGTGATGCGTAGACAGCACCGTCCGGTCAGATCGCGGGTACGTCTCCCGGGGAAGTACCTGGCGGCCTTGGCGCCGGGGAAGTGGCGTCAACACTGCAGGTCGGAAGTCGGACCCGTGATCTCACCGGACGGTCAGTGGTGTTCCTGTCCTCGCACTCTGTTCAGCTAGAAGATTCCTGGTAGCACTTCCTCGGAGAGGTCGGCGAACGCCTGCTCCTGCTCCGCGGAGTACCTGTTCCAGTTCTCCGTGTTCCAGATCTCCACCCGGTTCATCGCCCCGATGACGACGCAGTCGCGATCCAGTGACGCGTAGTCGCGCAACATCGGCGGGATGGTGACCCGGCCCTGCTTGTCCGGCATCTCGTTGGAGGCGCCGGCGAACAACATCCGTAAATAGTCCCGCGCACCCTTGTTGGTGATCGGAGCCTGCTTCAACTGCTCGGTCAGCTGGACGAACTCACGCTCCGGCCACACGGACAGCGATCGCTCCTGCCCTCGCGTGATCACCAGACCGTCGGCCAGCTCGTCGCGGAACTTCGCCGGCAGGAACAGCCGTCCCTTGTCGTCGAGCTTGGGGAAGTGAGTTCCGAGGAACACGCTCCACCTCCCCGTTGCGGACTCTCCGACTCAGGCGGGTGCTTCCACCACTTCAGTTCCACTGCGCTCCACCTTACTCCACTTTCCACCACCGTCAACCAACTTCCGCCCCATCCCGCCCCCGCGCCGCCTAAATCCACGCCCGCCTTCCCGCGTGTCGCTGCCGCCTCAACCGTCCAGCGCTCCACTTCGCTCCACCGAGCGCGACTTTGAGCACCCACCAACCATTTCCGGGGCTGATTTGTGGTTGGCGGGTGCTCAAGGTGCGGGTGTGGAGGTAGCGGGGATGAACCATTCGGGGCTGGTTTGCGTGAACCTTCTGGGGGAGCGGGACGTCGTACGCCGCACGCGCCGCTTTTCCCGCCCGTACGCTTGGAGGGACGTCAGCTCTGCACAGGACAGACCGACCCGCCGTGAGGGCGTGCGCCGATGAACACCGAAACGCCAGGTAACGAAACCCCCGCCGGTCTAGGCCCGACCCCTACAGCGGGTGAGAATGTGTCGGCAGTCAACGAATGGGGAGGACACCGAGTGAGCACCACCGCGACCAGCTCGCCGCTGGCAGGAGCCGGGGACTTCGACGAGCTGTCAGAGGTGGCGGGCCGCGTCCGCCGGGCCATGGAGCAGGTGATCGAGGGCAAACCCGACGTGGTCGAGGTCGCCATCACCGTCCTGCTGGCCGAAGGACATCTGCTGATCGAGGACGTGCCGGGCGTCGGCAAGACGATGCTGGCCAAGGCGCTGGCGAAGTCGATCGACTGCACCGTGCGCCGGATCCAGTTCACGCCGGACCTGCTGCCGTCGGACATCACCGGCGTCTCCGTCTTCAACCAGGAGATCCGCGACTTCGAGTTCAAGCCCGGCGCGGTGTTCGCGAACATCGTCGTCGGCGACGAGATCAACCGCGCCTCGCCGAAGACCCAGGCCGCGTTGCTGGAGTCGATGGAGGAGCGCCAGGTCACCGTCGACACCACGACGTACCACCTGGACGCGCCGTTCATGGTCATCGCGACGCAGAACCCGATCGAGATGGAAGGCACGTACCCGCTGCCGGAAGCACAGCGCGACCGCTTCATGGCCCGGGTCTCGATGGGCTACCCGGAGCCGGCCGCCGAGCTGCGGATGCTCGACGGGCACGCCGCCGAGGACCCGCTGCTGAGCCTGCAACCGGTCACCGACGGCCAGCAGATCCTCCGCCTGGTGAAGACGGTGCAGTCCGTGCACGTGTCCGAGTCGGTGAAGGAGTACGCCGTCGCGCTGGTCGGCGCGACCCGGCGGTCGCAGGAGCTCCGGCTCGGCGCCAGCCCGCGGTCGACGCTGCACCTGATCCGGGCGGCGCGTGCGGCAGCCGCGCTCGACGCGCGCGAGTTCGTCCTGCCGGACGACATCCAGGAGCTCGCGGTGCCGGTCCTCGCGCACCGCGTGCTCCCCGCGGCTGAAGCGCATCTCGGTGGGCGCGGTGCAGCCGACATCATCTCCGGGCTGGTGTCCAGCGTGGCCCTCCCCCGCACCCGCCGGGACTGAGACATGCGGCAGGCACTGCGCGGACTGACCACCAGAGGGCGGGCGTTCGTCGCGGCCGGTCTCACCGCCTCGCTGTGCGCGCTGCTGCTCGGCCAGAAGGACCTGCTGCGCGTCGGCATCCTGCTGGCGGCGTTGCCGATCGTCGCGGCTCTCGTCGTCGGGCGGACCCGGCTGCGGCTGCAGGTACGGCGCAGCCTCGCGCCGGACCAGGTCCCGGTCGGGACGCAGGCGACCGTCGAGCTGACCCTGAGCAACCAGGGCCGGATGCCCGCGGGTCTGCTGCTGCTCGAGGACCGTATTCCGTATGTGCTCGGTCACCGGCCGCGCTTCGTCGTGGACCGGGTCAGCCCGAACTGGCGACGTACCGTGACGTACCCGGTCAAGTCTGACGTCCGGGGGCTGTTCCAGGTCGGGCCGCTGATGCTGACCGTGGCCGACCCGTTCGGGCTGGTGGAGACGAGCCGGACCTTCACGCGGAGCCAGCACCTGCTGGTCACGCCGCGGGTCTACCGGCTGCCCGAGATCCGGCTGGGTGCGGACCGGGCCGGCTCGGGCGAGAACCGGCCGCGGGCGATCGCCTCGGCCGGTGAGGAGGACGCGACGGTCCGCGAGTACCGCGACGGCGACGACCTGCGCCGGGTGCACTGGCGGTCGACCGCTCGCCGCGGCGAGCTGATGGTCCGCCGCGAGGAGCAGCCGTGGCAGAGCCGGTGTGCGCTGTTCCTGGACGCGCGGACGATCTCGCACCACGGGCACGGACCGTCGTCCAGCCTGGAGTGGGCAGTCAGCGCGGCCGCGTCGGCCGGCATCGACCGGATCAGGCGCGGCTACGTCACCACGATGCTCGGCGGTCCGACCACGCTGAGCGCCATCACCCACCGGACTTCCGCGTCGGTGCACCAGCCACTCACCCAGCAGGAACTGCTGACCGAGTGCGCGACCGTCGAGGAGCACAAGTACGCCGAGATCGGTCCGCTGCTGACCGTCGACCGGCACGCGCAGGAGCCGAGCCTGGTGATCGCCATCCTCGGCGCCTGCAGCACCGATGACGTCATCGCCCTGAACCGGTGGCGGACCAGCCAGGCGACCGGGGTCGCCCTGCTGCTGGACGCGGCCAGCTGGGCGGTCGGCGCCGAAGCCACCGAGAAGGCGGCTCGCCTCACCGCCGCCACGGACGGCACCGAGAACGAACTACGCCGCAACGGCTGGCGAGTAGCCAGAGTCCGCCGCGGCGACCACCTCCCTACCGTGTGGTCCGGCCTAGGACTTCGGAGCGGAAGGATCGCATGACTGTATTGATGCCACGACTCCGTCGCGGCGGGTTACCGGACTGTGACTCCTGTCCTTCCCTCGTCGCTCCGGTCGCTTCGCTCCTCAGTCCAGGATGGGAGGCCCGGTGACCGGCCACGCGCGGATTTCTATCGCTGCTTGGGGGGCGACTGTTCTTGGGTCGCTGGTGCTGACGCCGGTGTTCTCCGGGCCGTTCCTGTTCATCAGCGCATTCCTGTGCGCCCTGGTGACGGGGATCGGGGTGTTCCTGCAGAACCTGCGGACCCCGCGCGTCGTCGTACCGATCGTCCAGCTGCTCGTGCTCGTCGAGCTGCTGTCGCTGTTCTTCCTGCACGGGACGATGAAGTTCGGGCTGATCCCGTGGAAGGCGACCGCGCTCGAGTTCAACTCGCAGATGGTCGACGCGATGGACTCGATCAACCGCTTCAGCGCGCCGCTGCCGCAGGACCCGCATCTGACCCTGTTCGCGGTCTCGGTGATCACGGCGACCGGTTTCCTGGTCCACATCATCGCCGTGCAGCTGCGGCAGGCCGCATGGTCGGGCCTGCTGCTGCTGATCATGTACACGGTGCCGGCCGCGACCGTGCACGGCGGACTGCCGGCGTTGCTGTTCATCCCCCCGGCGATCGGCTACATCGTGCTGCTGTCCTCGGAGGGCCGCAGCAGGCTGAGCCGCTGGGGCCGCCGGATCTCGGGTGTCTCGCACCTCGACGCGGCCGAGCCCGTCGAGGCATCGGCGCTCGGCCAAGCAGGGCGCCGGATCGGGCTGACCGTGGTCGCGATCGCCGCGCTGTTGCCCGCCTTGCTGCCTGCTCTGCCGGAAGGTGTCGTCGGCAACGGCCTGGCCGGCGGCGGCACCGGCAACGGGATCGGGGCGTCGATCTCGTCGACCGACCCGATGCTCGACATGGGCAAGAACCTGAAGCGCGGCGACAACGTCGTCGCCCTCACCTACAAGGGCGGCCCGTCCGGCGGCACGTACCTGCGACTGACCGCGCTCGACCTGTTCGACGGCAACACCTGGCGGATCGCGCCGCGGTCCGACGGGCACAAGATCGGCGGCGACCTGACCCCGCCGCCCGGGTATGCCGGTGACCTGTCCAAGGTCCCGCAGAACAACATGGAGATCGACGTCACCCGGACGTTCCGCTCCCAGTTCGCCCCGGTCCCGTATCCGCTGCACTCCATCTCGCTGAAGAAGGACTGGCAATACGACGCGGAAGCGCTGGACGTCGTCTCGACGAACGGGTCGATCGTCGCCGGCAAGAAGTACAAGCTGGCCTCGTACGACGTACAGCCGACGCCGCAGCAGTTGCACGACTCGATCACCACGAGCGGCCCGGACCAGTACACGCTGGTCGTGCCGCAGAAGACGCCGAACGACATCAAGCAGAAGACGTTCGAGGTCACGGCCGCCGCCGGGGACAACAAGTTCGAGGCCGCGGTGCTGATCCAGAACTGGTTCCGCAGCGGCGACTTCACCTACAGCACCGCGAATGCCAAGGGCAGCGGGATGTCGGCGCTCGAGGACTTCCTGCTGAAGAACAAGACCGGGTACTGCGAGCAGTTCGCGACCGGGATGGCGCTGATGGCGCGGATCATGGGGATCCCGTCGCGGGTCGGGATCGGCTTCCTGCCCGGGACGGCCGGCAAGGACGGCGAGTTCACGGTCCGGATGCACGACATGCACGCGTGGCCGGAGCTGTTCTTCCAGGGCATCGGATGGGTCCGCTTCGAGCCGACCCCGTCCGCCCGGGTCTCGGCCACGCCGAACTGGACGGTCCCCGCGACCGGAGACTCGACCAGCCCGACGACCGTACCGACCAACGCTCCGACCACGCCCGGCGGCTCCGACACCCCGGGGATCAGCAAGCCGCAGCACGACCCGAACCTGCCGAACGACAGCGGTGTCGCGATCGTTGACTCCGGCAACTGGTTCACCAACGGCGGTGGGCAGATCATCGCCGGGGTTCTCGCGGTGGCGCTGCTGCTGTGCATCCCCTGGCTGATCCGGGCGCTGACGCGCCGGCGGCGGTTCCTGCGACCGCCGGGACGCGCCGGCGCCGAGGGGTTGTGGGCGGAGATCCGCGACACGTCGCGCGATCTGGGGCTGGACTGGTCCGAGATCTCGACGCCGCGGCAGACCGGTCAGTGGCTGGTGACCAAGCTCCCCGAGGAATCACATCCGGCCGCGCGGAAGTTGGCACGCGGGATCGAGGCGCTCCGGTACGCCGAGGACGCCAATCCCGAGCTGGACCTCCGCCCGGAGGCATCCGCCGTACGCAAGGCGCTGTGGGCTCAAGCCCCGCGCCGCCGCCGCTGGCGGGCCCGCATGCTCCCGCCGTCCTGGCGCTGGTACCTGAGCCGGGGCAGCACGGAGGCCTCCGACCTCCTGGACGAGTTCGACCTCCTCCTGGCCCGCCTCCGCTCCCTGATCCTCCCCAAACGCCCCCACACCAACTAGCACCCCTGCCTGCAGCTGAGCGCGCCCGACGCGCCCAGCTGCAGGCGAACTTGCGCGTGGCCGCGAACACGCACCAGCTGACCGAGCCGAAGAGATGGCGTAGTGAACACCTCAGCGCGGGACGACAGCACCTGCGCTGGACAGACGTCCCGCGGCTCCACCCGGCGGCAAGCGCGTCAGCGCCTCGTCACTTCGTCCCGTGGCAGACGCGCCAACGCATCCGGTCTTCCTTGACCTGCGCCGCAACGTGCGCGGCTTCCGGCGATGTTCAGCCGCGGTGGACGGGTGAACATACGACCGCACCCGTGCCCTCAGGGGCACGGGTGTGGGGAGATGGTGGGACTAGAGGTCCTCGTCGCGGCGGCGGCGCCAGCGGTCTTCCATGCGCTCCATGAAGCTGCCGGACGAGTCGTGCTTGGTCCGGTGACGTTTGGTCGGCGGTGGCGGCGGGATGTCGTCGGACTCCCCCGCGTTGCTGATCCGCTTCATGCTCAGCGCCGCGATGTACAGACACGCGACCATCATCACGAAGCCGATGACGCCGATGATGGTGTTGGGGATGATCGCACCAGCCATCAGCACAGCGATGCCCAGCACAAATCCAACGCCGGCAAGCACTGCCCGCCGCTTGTAGTACAAGCGCACATTGGTTCCCCGCATGGCGGAAACGAACTTCGGGTCTTCCGCAGCGAGGGCGCGTTCGAGCTGCTCGAACTGGCGCTGCTCTTCTTCCGAGAGGGGCACCGTCGATCCCTCCTGATGAGCGCGATCTCGATAGGCCGCCTTCAGTCTAGGCCGCGTGTGGCTGACACGAAACCCTGACCGGCTGTCCAGCGCGTCACGGTCCGGCAACTGCCCCGCCAGAAGAGGTCCCAAACCCATGTATTCCGGCGTGTCGCTCACAGCCCGTTCCCAGCGAACACCCCGTGACCGTGTCACTGGTAGCCCGATCGTCACCCTCCGTCGCAACGACCGGAGTGACAGCCAAGCTCAGCGCGTGGCGAGAATGTGCAGCTGGGTCGCGAGTGCACGGAACGCCGGATGCTGGCTGGCAGCCCGCTCGAGCTCGGCTAGCGAGTCGGCGGCACCCGGCTCGGAGTCGACGAACGCCGCCGGCACCAGGTCGGCGAACGTCCGCACGCCGTGCACCGTGTGCACCATGAATCCGGCGTCGGCCAGCTGCGCCGTGATCCCGGCCTCGTCGAACCGCCGCGGCATCGGGTCGGTCGCACCCCAGCGGCCGTCCGGATCCTGCAGCGCGATCCGTGCCTCGGCCAGATGACCGGCCAGCGCGCGAGCCAGTACGACGGCGTTGCGTTGGGCAACGAGCAGACTCAGTACGCCGCCCTCCCGCAGTACCGACGCCATCGCCTGCAACGCCTGGACCGGGTCGTCGACGACCTCGAGGACGCCGTGGCACAGCACGGCGTCCGCGCTCGCCTCGCCCGCCAATCCGGGAAGTTCCCCGGCGTCGCCCTGGACACCGCGGACCAGCTCGCGCACGCCTTCGTCGCTGGCTCGTCGCTCCAGCGATGCCAGCGCGTCCGGGCTCGGGTCGACGACCGTGACGCGGTGTCCTTCGACTGCCAACGGGACCGCGAACCCACCGGTGCCGCCGCCGAGGTCGACGATGTCCAGCCCGCCGCCCGGGTCGGTCCGGCTCCGAGCCGCCAACGCAACACGCAACGCCTCGCCGACCAACGCAGTACGAACGCTCCGCCGTCGCCGATCCACCATCAACCCTCCAGCTAGTCCCCCATCAGCACCGCCGCGCCACACCCTACTTCCACCCCGCCCCCGCTCCGGCAGACGGATCCCGTCCGCCCTCGCGTGCCGTCCGTCGTAAGCAGTCCATAAGTCCCGACACCTATCGCCTGCCGGGCAGCGGAGCAATGGTGAACGGAAGGGGAGAGCCGATCACCAGGGAGGGATCATGGCCATCTTCAGCAAGTCGTTCGACGAGCCGGACGAACAACGTTCGCCGGACAAGACGAGAGTCGACGTCGTCAAGCTGCCGGGCGCCAGTGTCGCCCGGCTCACCTTCCAGCCGGGCTGGCGCTGGTCCGAATGCATCCAGCCCGTCATCGGCGGCGAGTCCTGCCAGGTCCGCCATGTAGGGACGCTGCTCTCCGGCGAGATGGAGATCGTGCACAACGACGGCACCAAGGCACAGCTGGTGGCAGGCACCGCGTACGTCATCGAACCGGGACACGACGCCTGGGTCGTCGGCAATGAGCCGGCGGTCGGCCTGGAGTTCGAGTCACTCGCGGCGGAGACGTACGCGAAGGCCTGACGCGAGAACACGGCGGGCTGCGGGTGAAACCAGCTGAGGCGGCGGGCAGCGCCTGAACGATGCGCTGCCCGCTGCCCCCACGACGGCCGACGGAGTGGATCCGGGCACGGGGCTCGTCACGACGGCGTACGGGCGATGACGTACAGGCGGCGGGTGGTTTCGGAGCGGGCGGTGATCGGCCCGCGCAGGTACCACTCGACGTCGACGAGACCGGCCGCCTCCACAACGCTCACAACCTGGTTCGGGTCGTGGAGCACGTAGTCGAGATCGACCTCGTGGCCGAGGAACTCCTCGACGTGGCGGACCTCGGCGCCCGCGTGCAAGGCGAGCACCAGCCAGCCGCCGGGGTCGAGCGGACGCGTCAACGCCCCGATCGCATCGGGAAGCTCCGACGCGGCCAGGTGGATGAGCGAGTACCAGCCGAGGACCGCAGCCCAACCGGAGCTGGTCGGCGGCCGACCGAGTCGCCGGAGATCCCCGACCTCGAAACGTCCGTCCGGGAAGCGTCGCCGCGCCTCGGCGACCATCTCCGGCGAGATGTCGATGCCGACGGCGTCCGCGCCCTGCTCGGCCAGGTACGCCGTGATGTGGCCTGGCCCCGCACCGACCTCCACCACCGGACGACCGTTGGCCTGGGCAACAATCCGGTCGAGCAGCCACCGCTCGAACGGCAACCCGTCGAGCTCGTCGAGCAACTCGTCCGCGTACGTCGCCGCCACCGCGTCGTACGACGAACGCACCCGGGCGTCACGCGCTTCGGTGCCATCGGCGATGACCGTGTCGCGATCGACGGACTCGACGACGGCGACTGCTTCCTCCTCGGGCACGGGGCCGAGGAGGTGGATCCACCGGCGGTCGTGCTGACCGGCACGACGCTCCAGCTCACGCACCAGCGGTTCGGGACGCGCGGCCATCCGACGCAGGCAGTCCTCGACGTCGCTCCGGTCGGCGAACTTGTGCAGCCGCTCGGTCCGAGTCCGCAGCTCGCCGGGCGCCTGCGCACCGCGCAGCAGCAGCACGGTGATCAGCGCCCGCTCGTCCGGCTCGAGTCCGAGCTTCTCGTCGAGAGTCTGGTGATACTTCAGCGTCCGCCGGCCGGTGTCGACCCAGACGATCCGCAGCAGCTCCCGATCCCGCAACGACCGCGCGACCCGCTCCACGGTCCCCTGGTCGTAGTCGACGACCGGCTCCCGATTGCTCGTCTGATTGCACGCCGTCCGCAGTGCGTTCGCGGTGAGCGGGTACGACGCCGGAACCGTCGCCTGCTTCTCCAGCAAGCTCCCGAGCACCCGCTGATCCTCAGCATCCAGAACAGGAAGATCACTCACCTGCCTGACCTTAGTTCCATGCAGGTATCAGCTGAGCGCCAACTGGGTGCAGTGGCTGGCCGATCAGCCGGGTTGGTAGGTCTCCGGCAGGGTCAGTGGCTCGAAGGCGGTGCCGTTGCAGGCGGAGCAGAGGGCGTCGGCCTGGAGGCCCGAGCCGGCGCACTGGGTGCAGAGGCCGTCGTGCCAGGACTCACCGGACAGGGAGTGGTGGGGTCGTGGGTAGTGGGTGTCGGGCAGGTAGCACTCGGCGCCGGTGTGGGCGTGCCTGCGCCCGCACAGGTCCGTGCCCAGGCCTCGCTGTTCGCTCACGGTCGGGATCTCCTCAGTGCCAGGCTCGTCAGCTGGCTTGCATCCAGGGTTGGGTCAGAACGGACTGCGGGTCGGTGGTGGCGGTGAGCACAGGCGTGGTGGACAGCCGGAGGCTGGCTTCCACCTGGCCGTAGAAGGTGTCGACCGCGCGGACCAGGTCGTCGGCCTCGCGGGTGGTGACGGCGCGCTCCAGACCTGCCTCGGCCGCGGCGCGCTGGGCGGCGCCGGCGGCGAAGAACGTCGCCCACTCGCCGAATTCCGGCGCGACCTCGGCCAGCAGCACCCACGCGTTGCGCTGCACCCGGCGGCGGCTGCCCGAACGGACCGGGCGGGCGCGGACGGCGAGCACCGCGGCCGCGACCCGGAGCGCC
Source organism: Kribbella sp. NPDC051586 (assembly GCF_044453965.1). Classification (NCBI taxonomy): domain Bacteria; kingdom Bacillati; phylum Actinomycetota; class Actinomycetes; order Propionibacteriales; family Kribbellaceae; genus Kribbella; species Kribbella sp. NPDC051586. Next base: position 608,176 of record NZ_JBITDF010000002.1, read on the forward strand.
GCGACGTGGGCGCTGGAGTAGCGGATCAGGTGGTCGCTGGTCTCCGTGGCCTCGGCCAGTGCGGTGCGAGCCCGGGACAGCTCTCGGCTGGCCGCACCGGCAGCTGCCGGCGATACCGGTGAAACAGTCATCGGTCGGTCACCCTCTCCAGTTGCCAACGGCCCGAGTCCGGGTCGTGGGCGAGATCGAACAACTCACGCCGGCCGTGCCGGCCGCATCCTGCTTCCACCCTGAACACCGTGCGCTCCGGCCCCCAGTCCGCGTCCAGCACCCCGACGGCCGCCGGGCTCGGACCCTCGGCCGGCTGATCGGAGGAGAGCGTGGCGGCGGCTCGCGAGCGGGGGGTCGCTGCCGCTGCCACGCCGGCCGGGTGGACCCGGGTCGGACGGGTCGTGCGCACCGCCGAGCAGGCTTCGGCGACCATCGCCGCGTCGATCCGGGCCGGCAACACGTCAGTCTGCGCCGGATGCTGGGCGCGGGGGTCGTGGATGGAGCCGGGGCCGATGATGCCGCGCTCCCACCAGACGGCGGTCTCGGTCCACTGGGACCTGAGCGCGCAGACCCGCCAGAGGCGGCCACGCCAGAGGAACTGGTCCGGGGTCTCGATGCCGTCCACGAACACCGAGTGCACCTCGACAGCGTCGTCGAACTCCCACATGGCCCATCGCCTCCTCTGTACGTCCTGCTCCTGATCGACGGCCGGCCCTTGCGTCAGGACCGGGTCGGAGGCCCGGCGGGTGAGCCCGGGGTGGGGGTCGAGGACCACCCCGGTGCCCGGCCCGCCGGGACCACCGGATTCCGATGCGGCCGCAACTCCGCACCGGAGCCGTCCAGCTGTCCGGCTCACCCCCGTCCGGCCTCCCGACGAAACCGGATCCGAGGTAATCGAACATCTGTTCGAACAATGGAAGCGTATCGTCGCCCACCGGCAATCGTCAACGGCCCGTAATTCCGGCGCGCCGCCGGACGGCCGCTCCGGCCGCCAGACTGGAAGTCCAGCCACGGAGGGACGAACGGTGAAGAAGCGGACAGCCGGAATCGCCGCGGCGGCGGTCGCCGTCGTGGTGGCAGCGATCGCGCTGCCGCTCTTCCAGCCGTGGCGGCTCGCGACCGACAAGGTCGTCGACGAGGCGCTGCCCGGCACTGCTCCGATCTCCACACAGACATCGTCGACGACGCCACCGACAGTTTCCGTCGCCCCGGCACAACCGACGCCTCCCGTCAAGACCGGACCGAGGATTCTCCTGACCGGGAAGCTGACCACGCACGAACACCGCACGTCCGGCACCGTCGCCGTACTCGCGCTCCCGGACGGCAGCCGGGTCCTGCGGATCGAGAACCTCGACACGTCGGACGGTCCCGACCTGAAGGTGTGGCTGAGCGATGCCGAGGTGATCGCCGGCCGGTCGGGCTGGCACGTCTTCGACGACGGCGCCTACCGGAGCCTGGGCAGCCTCAAGGGCAACCACGGGAACCAGAACTATCCGATCCCCGCGGACGTGAAGCTCGAGGACTTCCGCAGCGTGGTGATCTGGTGCGACCGCTTTAACGTGTCGTTCGGCGCGGCCACGCTCGCATAAGCTCAGTGGGGTGAGCAGTCATCCCAATGTGCAGAAGGTTGCCGACGCGCTCGCGGCGGCAGGCGCCACCGGCACGATCGTGATCCTGGACGAGGCGGTGCCGACGGCGGCTGCCGCGGCGGCCGAGCTCGGCTGCGAGGTCGGTGCGATCGCGAACAGCCTGATCTTCAACGGCGACGGCGTACCGGTTCTCATCCTCACCTCGGGCGCGCACCGCGTGGACACCGCGAAGGTCGCCGCCGAGCTCGGGATCGCCAAGCTGAAGCGGGCCACCCCGGAGTTCGTGAAGGAGCACACCGGCCAGTCGATCGGCGGCGTCGCCCCGGTCGGGCACCCGGGCCAGGTCCCGACCTACGTCGACACCGCCCTGGAGCAGTACGACGTGATCTGGGCCGCTGCCGGCATCCCCCACTCGGTCTTCCCGACGACGTACGACGAACTGCTGAAGCTGACCGCCGGCGCGCCGGTCACCGTGAACTGAGCGACGAACCGAGTACGGCGGGGATCGCCGTACCCACGAACCGCCGGGTCAGCCCGGCGCGCGTGTGCCGCCACCACGGCCCGGTCCGGAACTCCGGCCCGTACCGTCGGCGGCGGATGTCCTCGACGACGTCGGCGGGAGCGCCCAGCTGCGGCAGTATGTCGAAAGCGGCGCGCTTGGTGATCAGGTCGCCGGTCGCCAGCGTGACGTGCGCGCGGGCGATCGTGAGCAGGCTGAGGTCGACCCAGATGTCGGCGTACCAGTTGCTCCGCTTCTTGGTGGCCGGCAGCCAGAAGCCGCGCAGGTCGCGGCGGATGAAGGCGAACAACTCCTCGTCGCTCGTCGGCGGCAGCAACTCCGCGGGCGCCGGGCCGAACAGAGTGCGGTTGCCGATCGCAAGCTCTCGCCGGGTCACGGGGGTGACCGGGCGGTCGAAGTACCGCTCGTGGGCGAAGGTCGGATGCCGCACCGAAGCGTCGGCCAGCTCCGTCAGGTACGAGCAATGCAGCTTCGCGGCGAGCGGGAAGTCGCGGATCAGCTGTCTGTGTACGTCGGCAACGGTGGGCGGAGGCGGCGACGAGGTCACGACGATCACGTCCAGGTCGCTGCGCCCCAACTGGTAGTCCCCCAGTGCCAGTGAGCCGTGCAGCCAGACTGCCTTCACGGCTGCGACTTTCCGCACAGACATGACGAAGCCGTCCAGCACTTGCTGGACGGCTTCATCGATCACGACGGCCAGACTAGATCGCCGGTCGGACGTCTACGTCGGCGGCCCGTACGTAGGCCATCCGGTGGCCGAACCAGATCTGGTAGTACCTGTCCTTGCCGAGGACCTGCACGTGGTCGGTCGGCGGCGCACCGTCGAACGTCACGGCCCGGTAGTAGTCGGTCTCGATGTTCAGGTCACCGACCGGGTAGGACTGCCCCGCGCCGATCGTGTACTGCAGCGGCGTGACCGTCTGGTACGGAATGCCGGCCGGGTACGCCGACTGCTCCGGGTAGGCGCGTCCGTACACGGGCACTGAAGCGAGACCCGCCTTCGGCTTCACGACCAGACCCGGCTTGACGAAGGCATCCGGTGACGTCTTCGGGCTCTTGAACCAGCCCAGTGCACCCAGGTACCAAACGGCCACCCAGTCGCCCTGACGCTGCGCCACGACGTACTGCGAACCCGCTGCGGCCCGGGAGCCCATGTCGGAGACGTCAGTGGTGCCGTCGATCCCGTTCGGATGCAGTCCGATGTCCTTGACCAGCGGAGCGTTGTCATCCGGCGACTGACGCAGGTAGACGAAGTTGGTCCCCTGCGGCGTGCACGTCGTGTTCGGGGCGTCGCAGTTGCTGACCACCTGGACGTTGTTCGCGAAGCCCGGCTTGATCGTCACGATCGAACCGGCGCGCACCGGCAGCACGGACTTGCCCCAGATCGGGGCGCCGAGCAGGTCGAAGTAGTGCTCCCAGTCCCAGTAGGGTCCCGGGTCCCAGTGCATGCCCGCGACCGTCGACGGGACCGTGCCCGGCACCTGGTCGTGGCCGATGATGTGGGCCCGGTCGAGCGGGATGTGGTTCTTCGCGGACAGGTACTTCACCAGCTTGGCCGAGTTGCGGTACAGCGACTCGGTGAACCAGGTGGCGCCCTGCGGCGCGAAGCCCTCGTGCTCGATGCCGATGCTGTGCATGTTCACGTACCAGTTGCCGGCGTGCCAGGCGACGTCCTTGGCCTTCACGTGCTGCCAGGTGTGGCCGTCGGACGACCGCATGGTGTAGTTCCAGCTCACGTACGTCGGGTCCTGCACCAGGTTCAGCACGCCCTGCCAGGTGCCCTCGGTGTCGTGGATGACGATGTAGTCGATCTTGCCGGTGTTCGGCCGGTTGGCGAGGTCGTGGTTGCCGTAGTCGCCGGCGGTGCCGAACTCGGAGTACGGCGCCGGCAGCCACTCACAGCCGAGCGTCGGCGGGCACTCGACATCCGACTTCGACGGCTGCACGCCGGCCGGCAGCGACAGCTTGCCGACCTGCGCCTTGTCCGGCTTGACGGCGACGGCCGGCATCACGATCTGCTGGCCGGTGTTCGTCGTACGCGCGGCGCCCTTGGCCATGATCGAGTAGACGTCGTCGGCGAATCCGGCTGCGCCGACCCTGTCCCCCGCCTCGGCGTACGACGCCACAGCGCCGTACCACTCGGCCGGAGAGGTGGTCGCGCCGACCGGCAGGCCGAGCGACTTCTGGTACGACGCCAGCACCGCGGCGCCACCGTTGATGTTCGCGGTGACGTCGGTGCGCAGCGAGGAGGCGTCCAGGCCGGTCAGCTCGGACGCCTTCTTCAGCGTCTGCAGCGACTCGGCCGAGGCGACCTTCTGCTTGCCGGACAGGTCGGCCACCTCCGACGCACCCAGCGAGGTGAGGTGCATCGGGCCGTAGCCACCTGACGTGCTCGGCGCGCCGGCGTGGTCGTCCCACCGCGACTCGGCGTACGAGACGGCCAGCAGGACGGACTCCGGTACGCCGTACTTCGCGGCGGCAGCGCTGTACGCCGTGGCGGCGACGGCTGACGGTGCGGGCTTGGCCGACGGTTGTGACGCCTCGGCGGGTGGACCTCCCAACGACACGCCGACCAGGGCGGCCGGCAGCGCTACCGCAGCGAGTGCGGCAAGAATCTTCGGACGACGCAGCATGATGTTCTCCTGAACCCCTCGGGCGGGTGCCGGTCACACAGACTGGCAGCCTAGTCACTGTGGGTCGAGGCGACGCGGATGTCAACGGTTAACTAAAACTCACGTCGACGGGTTCGATACTGACGAAAAGGTGCGTCGGGAAGCACAGCCACTGAGGGTTACCAGAAGGGTTGCGGGCAGGACATTGGAAGCGCTGCCGTTGGCGGTCACGACTGGCTGGGCCAGTGGCGTGAATGCCTATGCCTGCGTGCTGATTCTCGGTCTGCTGGGCCGGTTCGCCGGCGCCGACGACGTGCCGCACGCCCTGACCACGACGCCGGTGCTGATCGCAGCGGGTGTTCTGTTCGCGTTCGAGTTCGTCGCCGACAAGATTCCGTACGTCGACTCCGCGTGGGACGCGATCTCGACGGTGATCCGGCCGACGATCGGCGCGATCCTGGCCGCCATGCTGTCCGGTCAGGCGAGCACGCTGCACCAGGCGATCATCGCGACCACCGGCGGTCTGGTGGCGCTGCTCTCGCACACGGTGAAGGCCAGTCTGCGGCTGGCGATCAACACCTCCCCCGAGCCAGTCACCAACATCGCCGCGTCCTCCGGTGAGGACGTCGCCGTCGCCGGTGTGGTGTCGCTGGCCGCCTTCCACCCGGAGGCCGCGCTGATCATCGCCGGTGTCCTGCTGGTCCTCGGACTGATCGGCGTGTACTTCGCGTTCCGGTTCATCCGGCGCGGGTATCTCAGGTTCAAAGCCTGGCGAGAGAAACGTAGTACCCCTGCGACCAGGAGCAGTGCTGCTTGATGGCCAACGTAATTGTCGTCGGGGCCGGTCTGGCCGGTCTCGCCAGTGCTGTGCGGCTGGCCAAGCTGGGCCACCAGGTCACCATCTGCGAGCGGGACGAGCACCTCGGCGGAGTGCTCGGCCAGGTGAAGGCAGATGGCTTCACCTGGGACGCCGGCGCGGCCAGTACGACGCTGCCGGCCGCGCTGCGTGACCTGTTCCGCAAGAGCGGCCGTCCGATCGAGAGTCTGGTCCAGCTCGACCCGGTGACCGAGCCACGCCGCCACATGTTCACCGACGGCTCCGTGCTCGACCTGCCGATCAGCGACCGCGGCTCGCAGGAGGAGGCGTGGACCGACCTCGCAGGCGCGGCTGTGGCCGAGCAGTGGACCGCACTGGTCGACGCGTACGGCGACACGTGGCAGATCCTGCGGAAAAGCTCACTCGAGCCGCCACTCGAGGACAAGCTGCCCATCAAGACGATCCGCGCCCTCAGGCCCTGGCAGACGCTGGAGAAGGTCGCCCAGCGCGAGCTGAGCGACGGACGCGCCCGTGCGGTGCTGCGGCACTTCGCAGCCCAGGGCGGTTCGGACGCGAGACTGACTCCGGGCTACGTCGGCGTGTGGTCGTACCTGGAGCGCACCTTCGGGCGCTGGACGATCGCAGGTGGTTTCGGCGCTCTGGCCGATGCTCTGGTGCAGCGCGCGAGCGAGCGGAAGATCACGGTCCACACCAGCGCTGAGGTGGTGGCGGTGACGACAGCAGGCGGCGCAGTGACCGGCGTACGGCTGACTGACGGCACAGAGCTCACAGCGGACATCGTGGTGAGTGACGTCGACCCACGGGTGCTGTACGAGAGCTTTGTCGACGATCCGGCCGCCAAGAAGGTCCGCAAGCGGATCCTGTCGACCCATCAGGCCCAGGCGGCGTACGTCGTACATCTCGGTCTGAAGGACCCGGTCCCGGAGCTGCCCTTCGAGACCGTGCTGCACGGGACGCCGACGGTCGTGGTCCGCACGGGCGGCACGGCGCCGGCCGGTCACCAGGCGTGGTCGGTGCTGGTCCACGGCTACCCCACCGACGACGTACTGGACCTGCTGGTCGCGCGCGGGCTGCACGTCCGCGACAACGTGGTCTCGCGGCAGACGTCGCCGTCCTGGTGGGCCGGTGTGGCCTGGGAGGGCTACAAGACCGCCCGCCGCCGCGCCTCGAACGTGTCGCCGGTGAAGGGCCTGTACTGCGTCGGCGCGGGCGCACACCCAGGCTCCGGAGTGCCCGCGACCACCCTGGGCGCGGCCATCGTGGCCGACGCCATCGGGAAGGCCTGAGACCCCCGTGGGGTTGGACATGGCAGCGAACTAAGATTGGTTGTTCCTGTGTTCTGTGTCGGGGTGGTGCCCGGCGGTAGAGAGGACCTCGGTGGATCAAACCCCCACATCGGCCGATCACGACGACAGCGTGGAGCGGGCTGAACTGGCGGCTGAGCAACAACACGTCGACCGGGTGTACGGCCGGGTCGAGGAGGCTGCCAGGTCTGCGTCCCGGATCGCGGTCGAGGGCCACCAGCGTGGTCAGGCGCAGAACGTCGGCCGGGTCCGTGACGAGGAGCAGACCGGTCTGTACGAGCGGGACGTGCTGGTGTTCGCGGCCGCCCGCCGGATCGCCGAGCTGGACGCCGAGCACGAGGGCCTGGTCTTCGGCCGGCTCGACTCCGACCACGGCGACGACCAGCCGCCCGCGGAGACGGCGGCCGGGCTGGAGAAGCTGTACGTCGGCCGGATCGGCGTCCGCGACGCGGAGTACGAGCCGCTGGTGATCGACTGGCGCGCGCCCGCGGCCGAGCCGTTCTACCGGGCCACCGCCACTGACCGCCAGAAGGTCGTCCGGCGTCGCGTACTGCGGAACAAGGGTCCCCGGATCGTCGGCATCGAGGACGACCTGCTGGCGCCGGAGCGCGCGCCCGAGGACCTGCCGGTGATGGGTGAGGGCGCGCTGATGGCCTCGCTGTCGCGGGCCCGCGGGCACACGATGCGCGACATCGTTGCCACCATCCAGGCCGAGCAGGACGAGGCGATCCGGGCGCCGGCTCGTGGCGTCACCGTCATCGGTGGCGGACCGGGCACGGGCAAGACGGTGGTCGCTCTGCACCGGGCGGCGTACCTGCTGTACAGCGACCGCAGGCGCTTCGAGCGTGGCGGCGTACTGGTGGTCGGACCGTCTGCTGCGTTCATGGCCTACATCGAGCGCGTGCTGCCGAGCCTTGGTGAGAACACGGTCTCGCTGCGGGCTGTTGGTGAGCTGGTCGATGGCGTGAAGGCGACTGCGGTCGACGAGGCCGACGTAGCTGCCATCAAGGGCTCGCTGCGCATGCGCGCCATCCTGTCGCGGGCTGCCCGCGATCGGGTGCCTAGCGCACCGACCACGCTGCGGGTGTTCCTCGGTGGCGCAACGGTCGAGCTGGACGCCAACCAGCTCGACAACGTACGCCGGAACGCTCTGCGCCGGACTGCTCGCAACAAGGCGGCCACGGAGGCGCGGAAGGGACTGATCGCCGCACTGTGGCAGCGCTTCCCGGATGACCTGCGCAACGGGCCGCTGGGCGATCGTGAGGCCTTCGGCGACCGGGTTGGCGACACTCCGGCCTTCCGTACGTTCTTCAGCCAGTGGTGGCCTGTGCTGACACCAGAGTCCGTCCTGCGCTGGCTCGGTGACCCACGCCGGTTGCAGCGCTGGGCGCGGAACGACCTGACCCCGGCGGAGATCGATGCGCTCGCCAGAGGAATCCGGACGACGGACGAGTTCACCATTGCCGACGTTGCCCTGCTGGACGAGCTGAGCGCATTCCTCGGTCGCCCACCGGTGCAGGAGAACATCGATGAGGAGTTCGACTGGCTGGAGGGCATGACCGACGGCGTCAACGAGGTTCTGACCAGCTCCGAGCGCCGGGCCCGGGCCGCAGCTGCACGGGAGGCCGAGGAGCCGGAGGAGTACGCGCACGTCCTGGTGGACGAGGCGCAGGACCTCTCCCCCATGCAGTGGCGGATGGTCACCCGGCGCGGACCGCAGGCCAGCTGGACGATCGTCGGCGACCCGGCGCAGAGCTCGTGGCCGGACCCGGACGAGGCGCGAGCCGCGATGGACTCGATGCTGTCGCACCTGCAGCGGCACTCGTTCCGGCTGTCCACCAACTACCGGAACTCGGCCGAGATCTACTCGTTCGCCGGTGAGGTGATCCGGCAGTCCATCCCGGACGCCGACCTGCCGAACGCGGTCCGCAGTACCGGAGTGGAGCCGGAGCACCGGATCTTCGACGACGGCAAGGTCGCGGAGGCGGCCGGCGACGCGGCGGCCGAGCTGCTGCAGCTGGTCGAGGGCACTGTCGGCGTCATCGTGCCGCCGAAGCTGCGCCCTGGCGTCGACCAGGTGCTCGCCGAGCTGGGCGACCCACGGGTCGTCGCGCTGAGCCCGCTGGAGTCCAAGGGCCTCGAGTACGACGCGGTCGTGGTGGTCGAGCCGGACCGGATCGTCAGCGACACGCTGGGCGGAGTGCGAGCGCTGTACGTCGTACTCACCCGGGCAACCCAACGGTTGATTACCATCAACAGCACCACCCATTGGTTGCCCGTCCGCGACTCTTGACCAGGAAGTAGCGTGCCTGCGCGACGGCAACTGCCCGGCGCTGAGTTAGCCGCGCGGTACGACGTACTGCACGAGGTCGGCGTCGTCCGCGGCGAGGTCCGACCAGCGGCAGGTCAGGTGCAGGACCGCGAGACCGGAGGTCGGGTACTTCTGGGTGAGCTCGACGCGCTCAGGGCTGGTGCCGTCCAGCGCGAGCTCGTCGGCCAGCCACGGGATGCCGGGAGCGTGCCCGACCACGATCACGGTGCGGGCCTCGCTCGGGGCTTCGTGGATCACATCGAGGAGTCCGTCGGTCTCGGCGTTGTAGATCCGCTTGTCGTACCAGACATCGGCCGCGGTGACGCCGGCGTCGGCGACGCACTTCCAGGTCTCGCGGGTGCGCTTCGACGGCGAGCACAGGACCAGGTCCGCTTCGATGCCCTGGGCAACGAGATGTCTACCGGCCGCGCCGGCGTCGGCGCGGCCGCGGTCGGCCAGCGGCCGCTCGAAGTCGGGCAGATCCGGCCTGGACTCGGGTGGCACCGCCTTGGCGTGCCGGAGCAGGACGAGCGTGCGGTCGATCAACAGGTCCGACGGGTCAGCCATCGTGTCAGGATACGACGGTAGAGCTGAGGTTGCGGAAGACCTGTCGAGTCGCTGTCGACCTGTTCAGGGTGATGAAGTGAATGCCCGGCGCGCCGCCGGCCAGCAGTCGTTCGCAGAGCTCGGTCGCGATCTCGATGCCGACCTCGCGAACCGCCGCCGGCTCCTCCTCGACCGCGAGCAGCCGGGACGTCACCGCCTCCGGCAGGGCCATGCCGGTGAGCTCGGCCATCCGCTGGATCTGCTTGATGTTGGTGACCGGCATGATGCCCGGCAGCACCGGCATGTCGCAGCCGAGCGCCGTGGCGCGATCGACCAGCCGGAAGTAGTCGTCGGCGCCGAAGAACATCTGGGTGATGGCGTAGTCGGCGCCGGCCTGCGCCTTGGCCGCGAGCACCTGGGCGTCCGCCTCCAGCGAGGTCGCCTCCGGATGCTTGTCCGGGAACGCCGCGACGCCGACGGAGAAGTCGCCCAGCGAGCGGATCAGCTCGACCAGCTCGACCGCGTGGTTCAGGCCCTCGGGGTGCGCGACCCATGGCTGGTTCGGCCCGCCGGGCGGGTCGCCGCGCAGGGCGAGCATGTTGCGTACGCCGGCGCCGGCGTACGCGCCGATCACCGAGCGCAGCTCGTCCCGCGAGTGCGAGACGCAGGTCAGGTGACCGAGCGGAGTGAGCGACGTGTCCTGGGCGACGCGCTCGGTGACGCGGATCGTGCCGTCCCGGGTCGTGCCGCCGGCGCCGTACGTGATCGAGACGAAGGTCGGCCGCAGCTGCTCGATCTCGCGGATCGAGCGCCACAGCACCTCCTCGGCCTCCGGGGTCTTCGGCGGGAAGAACTCGAACGAGAAGGACCGGTCTCCGGACGCGAGCAGCTCGCGAATGGTCGGCGCACCGCCGGGACGCGTCGAGGGAAGACCGTTCGCCATGCGGCTCAGGTTACCCGGGGTGCTCGCCGCTGTCTGCCCACCGACTACGCTCCGAGACGTGGATGGCGATGTGGACATTCCGGGCGGGATCCAGCAGGCACTGAGCGGGTTCCTCGACCGGCAGGAGGAGCGGCTGGCGGCGCTCGGGCCGGAGCTGGCCGAGCAGGTGCAGGCCGCGCGGGACGCGACCAGCGGCGGCAAGCGGCTGCGTCCGTCCTTCTGCTACTGGGGTTTCCGGGCCGCGGGCGGCGATCCGGCGCAGCCGATCCTGACCGCCGCGGCGAGCCTGGAGATGCTGCATGTCAGCGCGCTGGTCCACGACGACGTGATGGATTCTTCCGACGTACGCCGCGGCGCACCGGCCGCTCATCGCCGCTTCGAGGCGCTGCAGCGGGAGCGCGCCGAGAAGAGCGGGCACGGGAGCGATCCGGTCGGCTTCGGGATCGGTGCGGCGATCCTGCTCGGCGATCTGTGCCTGATCTGGGCGGACGAGCTGCTGCACACCTCCGGGTTCGATGCGGCGGCGCTGGCGCGCGCGGAGCAGTACTTCGACGCTGTGCGGGTCGAGGTGACCGCCGGGCAGTACCTCGATCTGCTGGCGCAGGCGAGCGGCGAGTCCGACATGGATCTGGCGCTGCGAGTACTGCGGTACAAATCCGCGACGTACACGATCGAACGCCCGCTGCATGTCGGGGCCGCGCTGGCCGGCGCCGACTCGCAGTTGATCTCCGCGTTGTCTGGCTACGGGCTCCCGCTGGGCGAGGCGTTCCAGTTGCGGGACGATCTGCTCGGGGTGTTCGGTGATCCGGCGGTCACCGGGAAGCCGGCCGGGGACGACCTGCGCGAGGGCAAGCGCACGGTCCTGATCGCCTATGCGGTCGACCACGCCTCGGAGGTCCAGCTGTCCGAGTTCGACCGGTTGTTCGGCCGTCCGGACCTCGACGACGACGAGATCCAGCTGCTGCGCGAGATCCTCCAGGACTCGCGCGCCGTACAGGCTTGCGAAGACCTGATCACCAACCGCACCGAGGACGCTCTCGACGCGCTGGACCAGGCGCCGCTTGCCGACGACGCCAGCCGCAAAGCCCTGACGGACCTGGCGATCGCGGCCACCTCACGCGACGTGTAGTCGCCTACTGGTCGGCCATCAGGTTGATCAGCCGCAGCAGGTCGGCGGTCGCCGGAAGGTTGCCGAGGACGATGACCTTGAGGACGGCGCGGTCTTCGTCGTAGATGGTCTCGGCCTTCAGATGGACCGCCTCGGGCTGGTTGAGGGCGCCGAGGATATGGGTGGTGATGCGGTCCGCGGTCGCCCGGTCGACGGCGTCGATGTGCACGATGCTGGACGCCTCGACGTGCCGGGCGGACCGGTCGACGTCGACCACGGCGGTGGGGGCGCCGGTGAACTTCTCGAGGTCCTCGCGGGTGATGCGGTACTGCTTGCCGATCCGCACGGCCTTGAGCCGGCCGTCGCGGACGTAGTTCCGGATCGTGCGAACGTGCAGCCCCAGCCGATTCGCCACCTGCTCGACCGAGTACAGCTCCTGCGCCATCTCACTAGACTATGGCAAGTTCCTTAGAATTCCCTATAAATGGCCCTACAGAGATAGATAGGGTATTTTGAGGTACATGACTGAGCTCGCCGGCGTGAAGGTATTCGTCAGCGACACGGCCGTCGCCACCGACAGCGACGCCGTGCAGCTGATCGTCGACGCGTACTACGCCCACCAGGCCTCGTGGATCGCGTTCACACCGGAGCAGCTCGGTGACGAGTTCTTCGAACTGCGGACCGGGCTGGCCGGTGCGATCACGCAGAAGTTCGTGTCGTACCGGATGGGGCTGGCCGTGGTCGGCGACATCTCGGCGCGGGTCGAGGCGAGCAAGCCGCTGGCCGATTGGGTCCGGGAGAGCAACCGGGGCCACAACCTGTTGTTCGTCGAGGATCTCGACGAGTTGGCCGAGCGCCTACAGGACCGGCAGTGAGCTCAGCAGGTCCGGTGTCTTGGCGTCCGCCGTCTCGTGGATGAGCACGCGGAGCTGACCGGAGTTGGTGGTGTCCTCGGCGAAGATCTGCAGGGCGACGTCGACCGTGTCGTGGTCATGCTCGAGCAGGTGCCGCAGACCGGACCACAGGACGACCTCGGGCTCGCCGGTCGACCGGTCGCTCAGAGAGTCGGCCAGCGCGTCCCAGTTCCGGCCGAACCAGCGCGGTAGGTCGAAGGCGGTCGCACAGAGGTCCAGGAACCCTGCCTTGTCGTGGATCTCGCCGGTGTCGAGCAGGACGAACCCGAACCCGGCGGCGGCAGCGTCACGGCGTACGTCGTCCGCAGCAGCAGTGGACGGCCAGCGGTAGACGCCCGGACGCAGCCCGTCCGTCAGTAGCGCGCGCAGGTCGGTCATGAGGTTCCCCCGGCTTCCGCGACGCGGCGGAAGGACTTGTAGTGGTCGTCCGTGTAGTAACGCTCCTGAGCGTTCCCGGTCACGATCCGACGGGCGCCACGGTCCTTCTCCCCCGGCGTCGTCACGGTGTACTCGTGGTAGTAGCCGCGGTCGCGCTTCGGCAGGATCTTCTCCAGGTTGCCGAACACCACGCCGTCGCGGCTGTACGGGTACGGGCCGCCCTGGTCGATCAGCTTGAGGGTGTCCTGTGCTTCCTTCGGCAGGTCGGCGATCGCGACGATCTTCAGACCGCTCCCGGGATCGACGTCGCTGGAGGTCTTCTTGTCCGCGGCGCATCCGAACAGGGACGCCGCCAGGGTGATCACCATCATGGCGATCACCACGACCGCGACGATCCGCGCGGTCTTCGGGTTGTTGATCACCCGGCCTCCCGGAGCCGCCGGGCGAACTCCGCAGCGGCCGCGCCCGGGTCGTCCGCCGCGGTGATAGCGCGTACGACGACCACTCGCGTCGCACCTGCCTCCAGTACGTCGTCCAGCCGCTCCAGGTCGATCCCGCCGATCGCGAACCACGGCTTCGACTGCCGGCGGCCCGCGGCGTACGACACCAGCTCCAGACCGGCGGCCTGACGTCCCGGCTTGGTCGGCGTCTCCCAGGTCGGTCCGACGCAGAAGTAGTCCGACCCCTGCTCGGCCACGACAGCGTTCACCTGACTGAACGAGTGGGTAGACCGTCCGATGATCGGCCCCGGTCCGGTGACCGCCCGCGCGGCGTGCACCGGCAGGTCCCGCTGCCCCAGGTGCAGTACGTCGGCCCCCGAGGCGAAGGCAACGTCCGCGCGGTCGTTGACCGCCAGCAGCTTCCCGTACCGCTTGCAGGCGTCAGCGAACACCTCCAGCGCGGCCAGCTCGTCGGCAGCCTCCATCTCCTTCTGCCGGAGCTGCACGATGTCAACGCCACCAGCCAGGGCGGCGTCGAGGAACTGCTCGAGGTCACCCTGCTTCTCGCGGGCATCCGTACACAGGTAGAGGCGGGCGTCGTCGAGCCGATCGGTGTGGTCAGTCACACCCCAAAGCCTGCCATGCCTGCCCTGCCTGCACAGACGTAGGCTCTGGGGCATGCCTGAGCTGACGTCGGATGTGGTGGTGATCGGCGCCGGGCTGATCGGTCTGGCAACAGCCTGGCGGCTCGCTGCGGACGGGGTCCAGGTGGTGGTGTGTGACCCGACTCCGGGCGCTCGGACCTCGAACGTCGCCGCCGGCATGCTCGCACCGGTCACCGAGGTGGAGTACGGCGAGGACGAGCTGCTGGCGCTCAACCTGGCCTCGGTGAACGCCTGGCCCGCCTTCGCCGAGGAGCTGGAAGAGCTGACCGAGCAGCCCGCCGGACTGCACCGCACCGGCACGCTGTCGGTCGCGTACGACGTCGACGACGCAGCGGCCCTCCGCAGGCTCGCCGACTACCAGCGTCGGCTCGGACTCGACGTGGAGGAGCTGTCCGGTCGCGACGCCCGCCGCCGCGAACCACTGCTCGCCACAGGGGTCTCGGGCGGCGTCTGGGTCCCCGGCGACCACTCCGTCGACAACCGGCAGGCAGTCGCAACGCTTCTGCGGGCCATCGACCTCTCCGGCGTTCAGCTCATCCGCCGGCGCGTCTCGCGCGTGATCACCTCCGGTACGACGGCTGTCGGCGTACAGCTCGAGAACGGCGACGCCGTGCACGCGGGTCATGTGATTGCTGCGACCGGACCGTGGTCGCCGCAGCTGGACGGCGTACCCGAGGAGCTCCGTCCGCCGGTGCGCCCGGTCAAGGGCGAGGTACTTCGACTGCGCGTACCCGAGGCCTACCGCCCCGCGCTGCAGCACACCGTCCGGGCGACCGCCCGCGGCTTCTCCGTCTATCTGGTCCCACGACCCGGCGGCGAGCTGGTCGTCGGCGCGACCACCAGCGAACTCGGCTACGACACCCGCGTACTGGCCGGCGGGGCTTTCGCGTTGTTGCGCGACGCCCGGACCGTCCTGCCGGTCATCGACGAGCTCGAGCTGGTGGAGGCGATCGCGGGCCTGCGCCCCGCGACGCCCGACAACGCGCCGATCCTCGGCCCGTCCGGCCTCGATCGGTTGCTCTGGGCAACCGGTCACTACCGGAACGGCGTCCTGCTGACGCCGGTCACCGCCCAGGTGCTGGCCGCGACGGTCCGCACCGGCACCCTCCCGGATCTCGCGAAACCCTTCCTCGCGAGCCGGTTCGGGCACTGACTCACAGTTGCCCGCAGCAACCGCATTGCTTGTGAACGACAACAATGTAGTTCAGCCTTGAATTGTAAACATTGCATTACAGGCGTAACACGCACCCCATGGCCCCCTGTTGTCCCATCCGTACCAGCGCTTACGGTCAACTGGACGTCACACGGGGAGATGGTTGCCATGCACAAGGTCCTTCGGGTGCTGAGCGGGCTCGCCGTACCGGTCCTGACCGCGGCCGTGATCACCGCCGGATCGCCCGGCTTCGGCGCGTACAAGGTCAAGCAGGGTGACACCCTCAGTCACATCGCCGGGCGCTACGGCACGTCGGTCAGGACGCTCGTCGCGCTGAACCAGCTGCCCGGCAACGGCAACGCGATCTACGCCGGCGAAGTCCTGAAGGTCCCGGCCAAGGGCACGACCACCAGCAGCGCGAAGCCGGCCAGGCGCTCCCAGCTCGGCCGCGTGACGTACGTCGTGAAGCGCGGCGACACCGTCTCCAGGATCGCGAAACGGTTCAAGTGCTCCCAGGCCAACCTGCTCGCCGCCAACGGGCTGCGCGCCGGCGACCGCATCTACGCGGGCAAGCCGCTGCAGGTCCCGGTCAAGCTGCATCCGAAGAAGCCGAAGGCGCGGACCGACAACACGTTCGCCGGGCGCACGTACGCCGACCACGTCGTCGCGGCGGCCAACCGCAACCGGGCGACCCTGAAGAAGCGCAAGCTGCCGACGCGAACGCAGATGCGGTCACTGATCGTCACCACCTCGAAGCGGTACGGCGTCGATCCGGAGCTGGCGCTCGCGGTGAGCTGGCAGGAGTCCGGCTGGAAGCAGCGGGTCGTCTCCCCGGCCAACGCGGTCGGCGCGATGCAGGTGATCCCGTCGACCGGCAGGTTCGCCTCGAGCATCGTCGGGCGCAACCTGGATCTGCTCAAGCCGCAGGACAACGTCACCGCCGGAGTGGTCCTGCTGAGCCGCCTGACCGGTGCGGCCCGCCTCGATCTCGCGGTCGCCGGCTACTACCAGGGCCTGGGCGGCGTGAAGAAGAACGGCGTCTACCCGGACACGAAGCTGTACGTCCAGAACGTCCTCCGGATCAAGGCTCAGCTCGAGCGCGGGTGGAACCCTCTGCGGTGAGCCTGAGCCAGTCACGCTGAGGCGTTATCTACACTCTCTGAGCAGAACGTTTAGGGAGGCGGCTCACCGCAAGTGACGGACGACGTGGACACGCAGGTCAGCGACCGCCTCGTCGGGCGAGTGCTCGACGGTCGGTACCGCGTGGACTCGCGGGTCGCGAAGGGCGGGATGGCAACCGTCTACCGCGCCCTCGACACGCGGCTGGACCGGATCGTCGCGCTCAAGGTGATGCACGACGGGCTCGGCGACGACGCCCAGTTCGCCCGCCGGTTCGTGGCCGAGGCCCGCGCCGCCGCCCGGCTGTCGAACCCGAACGTCGTGGCCGTCTTCGACCAGGGCGACGACGACGGCACGCTGTTCCTGGCGATGGAGTACGTGCCGGGCCGCACTCTGCGCGACGTCATCCGCGAGCAGGCGCCGCTCTCCCCTGCCCGCGCGCTCGATCTGCTGGCACCGGTCCTGTCCGCGCTGTCCGCCGCCCACGACGCGGGCATCGTGCACCGCGACATCAAGCCCGAGAACGTGCTGATCTCCGACAAGGGCGCCGTGAAGGTCGCCGACTTCGGTCTGGCTCGTGCGGTCAGCGCGAGCGGCAACACCGCGACGCAGGGCCTCCTGATGGGCACGGTGTCGTATCTGGCGCCCGAGCTCGTCACCGACGGCAGTGCGGACGCCCGCTCGGACGTGTACTCGGCCGGCATCCTGCTGTACGAGATGCTCACCGGCAACAAGCCCCACTCCGGTGACACACCCATTCAGGTCGCCTACGCGCACGTCCACGCCGACGTACCAGCTCCATCGCTCGAGGTGCCGAGCATCCCGCCATACGTCGATGCCCTCGTGCAGCGTGCTACGGCGCGCGACCGGGACCTGCGGCCGACCGACGCCCGCGTGTTCAGCAGGCAGGTGCACCGGGTGCGCAGCGCGCTCGAGGAAGGGCTGCCGGACGACCCGGAGCTGACCGGCGACCTCACCGTGCCGATCCAGCAGATCCGGCAGGACAGCGGGTACGACGACGGCTACACGCGCGGAGACCCGCCGCCAGGCAGTGAACCGCTCCGCCACGACACCATCGTCGTACCGGTGGAGCGTGGTCGCCCTACTGGAGCACCTGCGAAGCCGGCACCGCAGCAGCAACGGAGAAGCCGCGGGCCGATCGCGCTGATCGTGATCCTGGCCGCCGCGATCGCCATCGGCACAGCAGCCTGGTACTACGGCATCCACCGCTACACCTCGACGCCGAACCTGGTGAGTATGGCGCCGGCGGCCGCGGCTACGAAGGCGGAGGAGCAGGGCCTGCACACCAAGCTGGACAACCAGGACTACTCCGAGGACGTGCCCGTGGGCGCGATCATGCAGACCGATCCGGCCGCCGGTGACCGGATCCGGAAGAACGGTGAGATCGGTCTCACCGTCTCGAAGGGCCCCGAGCGCTACCGGGTGCCGCAGCTCGTCGGTCTGCAGCTCGACGCCGCCCAGCAGGCGCTGTCCCCGATCAAGCTGATCACCGGGCAGATCAACGAGGTCTACAGCGAAACCGTGCCACAGGGCCGCGTGATCGCGATCAGCCCGAAGTTCAACACGGTCGTGAAGCCCGGCGCCGCGGTCAACTTCGCGGTCAGCAAGGGCAAGCAGCCGATCACCGTGCCCGACTGGACCGGCAAGTCGTACCACGACGCGAGCAAGGCGCTGCGCAAGCTCGGCTTCGTCGTCGGCCGCACCACGCAGTACGACGAGAAGGTCGCCGAGGGCAACGTCATCAGCCAGACACCCAACAGCGGCACGTTGTTCGCCAAGGACAAGGTCACGCTGGTGGTGTCGCTCGGGCCGCCGCTCGTCGACGTACCGGACGTCAAGCGGAAGAGCACCGCGGACGCGCAGAAGATCCTCACCGACGCGGGCTTCAAGGTGACGGTGCAGAAGGCGCCGTTCAACCTCGGGCTGAACATCGTCGCCGCACAGAGTCCCAGCGCCGGCAAGAAGGCGCAACCGGGCAGCACCGTCATCATCACCGTGCTGTAGCCGGCTGTTTTGCCTTCCGCTGAAGGCGTCTGATGAGATGTGCGGCGTGAACCACCCGCGTATCGCCGTACTCGCCCTGCTCGCGGTCGCGGCGGCGTGGGGGTCGACATTCTTCCTGACCAAGGACCTGCTCACCAGGATGGACGTCGCCGACTACCTGGCGTTGCGATTCCTGATCGCCTCGGTCGCGCTGGTGCTGGTCCATCCGCCCGCGATCGCGAAACTGAGCCGTCTCGACCGCGGCCGGGCCGTTGCCCTCGGCATCACCTACGGCATCGCCCAGCTGGTGCAGACCGAGGGCCTGCGGCACACCTCGGCGAGCGTCTCCGGCTTCGTCACCGGCATGTACGTCGTCTTCACCCCGCTGCTCGGCGCGGTCATCCTGCGGCACAAGATCGGCCGCTGGGCCTGGTTCGCCGTGATCCTCGCCACTGTCGGCCTCGGCGTCCTGTCGCTGCGCGGGCTCACGCTGGGCACCGGCGAGCTGCTGACGCTGGCATCAGCCGGGCTCTACGCGCTGCACATCATCGGGCTGGGCGCCTGGTCGACCCCGAAGAACGCGTTCGGGCTGTCGGCGCTGCAGATGATCGTGATCACCTGCGTCTGCGCGATCGGGGCGCTGCCCGGCGGGTTCTCGGTGCCGGGCTCGGGCCGCGACTGGGTCGCCGTGGTCTACATGGCGCTGGTGGCCGGGGCGCTCGCGCTGATCGTGCAGACCTGGGCCCAGGCACACCTGACTCCCACGCGGGCGGCGATTGCGATGACAATGGAGCCAGTGTTCGCCTCGACGTTCGCAGTACTGTTCGGCTCCGACAGCCTGACCTGGCGGATGCTGGTCGGTGGAGCGCTGGTGGTGTCGGCGATGTACCTGGTCGAGCTGGCGCCGCGGCGTAAGTTCGAGGCGGAAGTGCAGCACCTGGCTCAGTAGGACGGGAGGGGATCATGCGCGAGGCCGGCCGGTACCGGTGGTTCCCGTACATCGTGATCGCCGTCC
The DNA here is from genome assembly GCF_044453965.1 of Kribbella sp. NPDC051586. Lineage (NCBI taxonomy): Bacteria > Bacillati > Actinomycetota > Actinomycetes > Propionibacteriales > Kribbellaceae > Kribbella > Kribbella sp. NPDC051586. The sequence continues at coordinate 627,626 of NZ_JBITDF010000002.1, forward strand.
TGCTCGCGATCCTGGCCGCCGGGACGACCAGCAACCTGATCCGCAACCCGCAACCCCGCCTCGTCGCCGACGGCATCCCGGGTCGGACCGCGACGCATGCCGACTCGGCCCTCGTCAGCGGGAAGTACGACGACCTAGTCCAGCACGCGCTGGCCGACCTGGACGGGCTGACCCTGCCGAACGGTGCCACCCTGGCCGGTTGGGACGGCCCGTGGCGCTACGTCTGGCCGCGCGACGCGTCGTTCGTCGCCGTCGCCCGGTGCTCGATCGGGCAGTACGACGAGGCTCTCGACGTGCTGTCGTTCCTGGATCGCGTCCGGCCGTCGACGGGCCGGTGGCAGGCGCGGTACGCCGAGACCGGCGGCCGGGTCGACGACGGGCGTGCGCCGCAGCTGGACGGGTCCGGCTGGGTGCTGTGGGCGACGTGGTTCTGCCGCGCGGGCGCCAGGTACTGGGACATGGTCCGGGAATCGGCTGATCAGATCGTCGCCGAGCTCGCGCCGGACGGGCTGCCCGATCCCTCGTCGGACTACTGGGAGCGGCGCGAGAAGGAGCTGACTCTCGGCACGGTCGCTCCGCTCCTGACCGGGCTCCGGTCCGCGGTGCGGATCGCGACCGATCAGCATCACCCGGCCGAGGCGGCCCGCTGGCAGACCGCGGCCGAAGCGTTGTCAGCGGCGACCGATCGGGTCTTCGGGCCGGAGTACGCGCGTACCCCGGCGGAAGCGACGAGCTTCGTGGAGCCGGGTGTCGAGCCGATCGGCATCGGCGGCGGCGCCGACGCGATCGTGACGGTGCTCGGTCCACCGTTCGCCCCGGCGCGGGCCGTCGTCACGACGGCGATCGACCGCGCCCACGCCGTACTCACCCAGCCCAACGGCGGCGTGACGCCAGGCGAGTCCTGGCGCGCGGATGGTGTGTCCTGGACACCCCAGACCGCGCTGTTCGCACTGAGCGCCGCCGCACGCGGAGACCGCACCACCGCGGACCATCTGCTGTCCTGGCTCGACCAGCACCGCACCAGCACCGGCGCGCTGCCCGAGAAGGTCAACCGGGACCTGGAACCAGCCGGCGAGGCACCGCTCGCATGGACCGCGGCCCTGGTGGTCCTCGCCGACTCAGCTCTGCAGAACCCACTGCCGGTCCCCTAGTCCATGGCAGTCGCCTCGAGGGCGACCAGGAGGTCCGGCCCCGCAAGACTTGCGACGCCCAGCACGCTGCTGGCGAACCGATCGGGGCTGCCACCGAAACGCTCGGCCAGGATGCCGAAGTGCGGCAGCAGGCCGGCGACGTCGGTCGTGTAGATGTTGAGCCGGACGACGTCGGCCACGGTCATGTCGGCGCTGTCGAGGACAGCTTCGAGGTTGTCGAGTGCCAGCCTGAGCTGGGCTGCCAGGTCACCTGGATGCTGTGAGTTTCCGTCGCCGTCGACCGAGTCCTGCGCGCTGCAGATGAGCTCACGACGGCGGCCTTCGACGAGCTGCGCCTGGTCGAAGCCCAGGCCCACCGACCAGTTCCACGGGTTGATCGCGGTGCGTTGCATGGTGCTCTCCTCACCTTCGAGTTAGTTAGGTAACTAACCTAGAACCCGCCACCGACAGTTCTTATACTCGAGGTTGTGGGCAAACGGGAACGACTGGTCGCTGCGGCCGGAGAGATGGTCTATCGGCAGGGTGTCGCGGCGACGACGCTGGCGCACATCGCGGCCGCGGCCGACGTACCGCTGGGCAACGTCTACTACTACTTCAAGACCAAGGAAGAGATCGTCGGCGCGATCAGCGAGGCGCATGCCGAGGGCCTGACGGCGACGCTCGCCGAGGTGGAACGCCGGCATCGCAGCCCGAAGGCGCGGCTCAAGGCGCTGGTCGACGTACTCGCGGATCGGTCCGACGAGACCGCGCTGTACGGCTGTCCGTACGGGACCCTCGCGACCGAGCTGGCCAAGCGCGCCGACGGGACGGATCCGCACGCCGTCGAGCTGATGCGGATCCCGCTCGACTGGGCCGAGCGGGAGTTCCGGGCGATGGGCTGCCGGGGTGCGCGCGCACTCGCGGTCGAGCTGGTCGCGGGGTACCAGGGCGCCGCCGTCCTGGCCGGCACGCTCGGCGAACCCGAGGTGATGGCCGGCCAGGCCCGGCGGCTACGACGATGGATCGATACCCAGGCGGGTTAGCAGATCTCCATCACGTCGTGCGTCGGCGCGTCCGGTCGCGTCGTGCTCGTCTGGCCTGAGTAGAAGAACGCGGTCGAGGAGATGTCGTCCTGGAGGGGTAGGTAGCGGCCGCCGGAGCGCCAGCCGAGGGCCTGGACGTCGACGCGCAGCTTCTCCTTGAAGCGGATCGGGTCAGGCAGGTGGAAGCGGTACATGCCGAAGCGCTGCTGGCTCTGGTACTGCCCGTCCGGGCGGATCACCTGCGGCATCCCGAGGTACGGCGTACTGAACTCGGTGTAGCCGCCCAGGTGCGGCACGTCGAAGTTCCACGCGCCGCCGAAGTAGTCCTCGGTACCGGTCCCGCAGATAGTCGGGAACTCGTCGTCGCCGTCGAGGTAGAACTTCACCTCGCCCTCGCCCCACCAGCCGGTGCTGTTGACGCCCCAGGCCAGGTAGGTGCCGACGTAGTGACCGGGGCCCTCGACACCGTCCAGCAGGGTGTGGACCGTCTCCGATACGAGCGGATTGCTCCGCCGCCATTGCGCGTGCAGGTACGCCGACTTGTCCGGTACTGCGCCGAGCCAGTAGTCCACCTGGAAGTACACGACCACCGTCTCGTCGTGGGTGTTCTCCAGCGTGAACGTGGCGTGCTCGTTGAACGGCATCTCCCAGTAGCAGTTGAAACCACCGTTCGGGTTTACCGCGACGGGCAGCGAGCTCACCTGGGCGAACTTGCCCCAGCCGGAGCAGAAGAAGTCGCCGACCGGGGTCTCGATCGCCGGCGCGGCGTCACCGTCCCAGAAGCCGCGCAGTACCAGCCGGCGCCAGTGGTCGACGTGGGTGGTGAGCCAGATGTGGGTGATGCAGCCCGAGCCGGCGATGTCCGCCAGCGTCGCGGTCTCCCCCGGACCGATCTCGATCGAGGGCGAGACCTTCCAGCCCTGGCCGAGATCCCGGGCCGCGCGCGCCCCGGTCCCCTCGGTCCGCCGCCCGCCCTGACCGGGCTCGCCGGTCGGGTTCTCCGCACTGATGGAGCGCGTCTCGACGTCGGCGAGCGCACTGATGCCGGTCAGATTCCCAAGAGTCATACCCGCGACCCTAGCGGTCCGGGGCTCGCTGAGAAATCGATTGCCCGCGACCTGGACTCACCCTGGACTCAGCAGATCCGAACCTGCCGTCGTCTGTACTGGTGTAGGCCGGTGACAAATTGGCCGGAAGAGGAGACGACGTGACCTTCGACGAGTGGACCCGGTCCGGGCTTCCGTCGCTGCTCCGGTTCGCCACGGTGCTGTGCGGCTCGCCCCACCTTGCCGAGGACGTGGTCCAGGACGTCGCGATCAAGGCCCAGCGGAACTGGGCGCGGATCGGGTCCGCCGACAGCCCGGACGCGTACCTGCGCCGGATGACGGTCAACGAGTACCTGTCCTGGCGCCGCAAGTGGTCCCGGTACGTCCCCATCGCCGAGGTCGACTCCGGCACCAGCCCGGACCACGCCGAACAGGCCGCCGACCACGACCAACTGCTCAGCGAGCTGGCCAAGCTCCCCCGCCGTCAACGGGCCGTCCTGGTCCTGCGGTACTTCGGCGGCCTCACCGACAACGAGATCGCCGAAACCATCGGCTGTACGCCGGGCACCGTGCGCGCCCACGCCTCCCGCGCGCTGGCCACCCTGCGGATCGAATTCACCAGCGACCGCGTGACGGAGGACGTCCACCATGCGTACTGAAGAAGACCTCCGGGACGCCCTCGACCACCTGGCCGACCAGGCACCGGATCCCAGTGACGTCCGCGCGGCCCTGCTGCCCCGGAGCGCCGGCCGACCACGTCGTACCGGACCGATCATCTGCACCGCGGTCGCCACGGCCTGCGTGGCGGTCGCGGCAGTCGTCGTACCGCACGTCATCTCGGACGACAGACCAGGTCCGGTGGCGCAGGACACGCGCAACACCGCGTGGTCGCAGTGGGTCGATCTGAACCTGCTGAAGAGCTTCAAGGCGGTCGACCAGAGATTCTCCGCGAACCGCCAGGACTACGAGCTGGTCGACACCGGTCTGCGGACCGGGGTGCCGTTCTGTCAGCTGCAACTGCACCGCAACGGCGACTTCGACCCGTCGACGATCCCGGCCGGCAGCCCGTCGGTCGACCTAGGCGGGCACAAGGCGTGGACGGTCACCTCGGACCGGAAGACCGCGTTCATGCCCGGGCCGCCGAACTACAGTTTTCCGCTGTCCGCCAACGTCCGGAACACGATCGTGTGGCAGCCGGTCGCCGGGGTGTGGGCGCTGCTCAGCTGCGAGAGTCTGCTCCCCAAGGGCACCGAGCTCGTGCCGACGACCCAGCCAGGATCTGCCCTGAAGCTCGCCGGGTTGCTCTCACCGCCGACCGACCGCCTCGGCTCGCCGTTCAAGCTCGGTGAGCTTCCGAAGGGCCTCTCACCGCACGAGGTCCGCTACCACCCGGCCGACAGCAGGATCCTGAGATCCGGCGAGGAGTTCACAGCGCTGCTGAGCGACGGCAACCCCGCCACCGGCTACGTGCCGCGGGTGCTCCAACCGGCCGGCCTGATGGCGGGCAACCCGTGGGACGCGGGCCGCGGCGACGACCTGTCGATCAGGTACGACACCGGCACATCGTGGAACCAGCTGACCCTCATCCGAGGCGACAAACCGGACGGCTCGATCCACGGCATGAAGGCCTTCTTCACCAACCAGACGATCACCTACTCCAAGCGCGATCCGTCGAAGGTGACGTTGTCGGGCCCGCTGAACACCCTCCGGCTCGAAGCCGACGGCGTCGCGGTCGTGATCACCAGCTACGCCCCGAAGCCGTCCAAGGAACAACTCCTCCGGATCGCCGAGACCATGGAGCTGACCCAGAACCCGAAGGACCCCACCACCTGGTTCGACGCGGCAACTGCCATTCCGTGATCCCGGCTGCAGGTCTCAGCAGGGGCGGACCGCGGCAGTGGTGCCGGTGAAGGAGAGGCAGGCCCAGGGGCGGCCCTGGTCGTGCTTGGGGCGGACGATGACCGGGTAGGCGTCCGCCCCGTGCACTTGCGGGCTCTTCTCGGTGGCGAAGGAGCCGATGGCGCCACCGCGTGCCTCGGCCGCGGTCTTCACGTTCGCGACCGTGACGCTACTGCTGGATGCCTTCTCGGCCGCGGCCTTGGCGTCGGTCGCGACCTGCAGCGCGAACTTGATCTCCGGCGGCTTCGACCACGTCGTCTGCGTCACCGGGATGATCACCCCGAACATCGCCAGCCCGATCGCGGTGACGATCTGACGGATCCGCCGGGTCTGATCGGTCAGCAGCAGGGCGGCGCAGCACACGGCGAGGAAGGCCGTCAGCCCGCGCAGGATCCAGTGCCGGTCGAGCCGGCTGTCCACCGCGAGTCCGGCCGCGACGGCGATCACCAGGCAGAGCACGGCCGCACCGAGCGCCCGGGCCCGTGGAGACAGAGATTGCATGCCGCAGACGATAGACGCTCACCGTTCGTCGCACGCTAGCGGCCGTTCGGCGCGAGGCACGCCAGTCAGGATCGTGCTGCGTGAATGGTGCTGGCAGATTCGGACGCATCCCACCGCCCCCTAGGGATTGGATCCGGATCGTGACCGAGAACCCTGGATCGTGGAGCATCTCGCGCCGTCGTGCGCTGCAACTCAGCGGCGGAGTCGCGGCCGTCGGCGCCGTACAACTGCCCGCTCGAGCAGCTCCGGCGGGGAATCAGGTCGTACTGCGGGAAGGCACCAACTTCATGGTGTCGGTGTCGGCGGACGGGAAATGGCTGGCGTTCGACCTGGTGACGGCGATCTGGGTGACGCCGGCCGCGGGCGGGACCTCGCGCCGGCTCACCGACGACTTGCAGGACGCGACCCGGCCGCGTTGGTCGCCCGACGGCAAGTGGATCGTGTTCCAGTCGTACCGGGACGGGAACTTCCACCTGTGGTCGATCCGGCCCGACGGCAGCGGGCTCCGGCAGCTGACGAGCGGGCGGTACGACCACCGCGAACCACATGTCACGCCGGACGGCCGGTCGATCGTGTTCTCCTCCGATCGCGGCGGCAGCTACGGAATCCACCGCCTCGATCTCGCCAGTGGCGCGATCGCGGCCCTCACCGACGAGGCGAGTGAAGAGGGCGAGCCGGCCGTGTCCCCGGACGGCACGAAGGTTGCCTTCACCGTCGACACCACTTCGATCGTCGAGCTCGATCTCGCGACAGGCGCTCGTACGACGCTCGTCGCGGCGCAGACCGGGATCAGTGTGTTCGGGCCGTCGTACTCCCCCGCCGGCAAGCTCGCGTACGTGCGGCTGACCGGTCCGACGTGCGATCTCGTTGTCGACGGCAAGCAGGTTACGACCGGCAAGGACGTGTTCGCACTGCCGCCGTCCTGGGCGTCTGACCTCTTCTATACAGCGGATGGCACGGTCCGGCGCTATCACTTAGGCGGCGGGCACAGCGTCGTACCGTTCGCGGCGACTGTTCCGGTGACGTCGAAGAGGCCGCGGCCGAAGACGCCGGATCTCGAGTCCGCCGGGAAGCGTGCGGTCCGTGGGATCGCCGGTCCAACCGTGTCGCCGGACGGAAAGTCGCTGGCGTTCCGGGCGTTGAACGCGCTCTGGATCGCGACCGATGGTCATCCGCGCAAACTGGTTGCTGACGGCTACTTCAACTCGGATCCCGACTTCTCGCCGGACGGCAAGAAGTTGCTGTATGCAAGCGATCGCGACGGTACGGCGGACCTCTGGCTCCATGATCTGGGCTCTGGCGAGGACACCAAACTGTCCAGTCTGCCGGGGGCTCAGACCGCGCCGCGCTTCTCGCCGGACGGACGGCAGATCGCGTACCAGGACCAGGACGGGATCGCCTGGGCCCTTGACCTCGCATCCGGGCAGGTCCGCCGGCTCACACCGACGCTCTTCCAGCCGGGCCGGGTCAGCTGGTCGCGCGATGGCCGCACGCTGGTGCTGGCCGCCGTCAAGCCGTTCTCCAAACGGTTCCGCGAAGGCACCAGCCAACTCCTGTACGTCGACGTCGCGACCGGGGCGCTCGAGTACGTCGAGCCGATGCCCTTCCGATCGCTCGCCACCCGCGGCGACGACGGCCCGGTCTTCTCCCCAGACGGCACGCACCTCGCGTTCGTCGTCGAGAGCCTGCTGTACGTCGTACCGGTCGACGCCCGCGGCCGATTCACGGGCGAGCCGCGCGCGATCACCAGCGAGGTCACGGACTCACCCGTCTGGCAGGACGATCGCACGCTGATCTATCTCTCGAACGGGAAGTTGCGCAGGACAACGATCACCGGCGGGCGGGCGGAGACGATCCGGCTCGATCTGCAGTACCGGCGGGCGACGATCAACCAGCATGTGACGATCCACGCCGGTGCGCTGTGGGACGGCCGTGCGACCACGCTGCGCCGCGACGTCGACGTGGTACTCGACGGCTCGCGGATCGCCGCCGTACGGCCGCATCATGGTCGTGCCGACGTTGACGCGTCGGGGCTGACCGTGATGCCGGGGTTGATTGACGCGCACAACCATTGGCATCTGCGCGGTCGGGCTTGGGGTGCGCGGCAGGGGAACCTGTGGCTGGCGTACGGGATCACGACGACGCGGTCGCCCGGCGATCCGGCGTACCAGATGCAGGAGACGCGCGAGGCCCTTGTCAGCGGAGCCCTGCGTGGACCGCGGTACTTCGCGACCGGTGAGGCGATCGACGGGTCGCGGGTGTACTACAACTTCATGCGGCCGACGCTGTCGCTGCGGCAGCTCGGGCTGGAGCTGGATCGCGTCGAGGGGCTCGCGTACGACCTGGTGAAGACGTATGTGCGACTGCCGATCGAGTACCAGCGGCGGGCGATCGCCTTCGTCCACCAGCTCGGGCTCCGGCTGTCGTCGCATTATCTCTACCCGGCCGAGCACCTCGGGATGGACGGCATGGAGCACACCGGCGCGACGAACCGGCTCGGGTACTCGCACACGGTCAGCCGGCTGGGACGCGCGTACGCCGATGTGGTCACGCTGTTCACACGGGCGGGGCTGTCGGTGACACCGACGCTGTTCAACTCGACGATGGCGCACGTCGACGATCCGTCGCTGCTGACGGATCGGCGTACGACGACGTTGTATCCGTCGTGGGAGTACGACGCGTTGATGGCCGAGGTGAACACCGCGCGTGGGCCGGCCGGCGTCACGACGCGCGAACTGCTCCGCGGCAACGTCGACATGGTGCTCCGGATCCATCGCGGCGGGGGGCTCGTGATCTCGGGTACGGATACGCCGTTGGACAACATGGCCGTCTCGTTGCATGCCAATCTGCGTTCGATGGTGGCCGGCGGATTCACGCCGTACGAGGCTCTGACGACAGCGACACGTAACCCGGCGCGCTGGCTGAACCTCCAGGACAAGCTCGGCGCCGTGAAACCCGGAGCGCAGGCAGACCTTTCGTTCGTCGTCGGAGATCCGCTGGCCGACATCCGCGCGGCCGCTGCCGTGGAGCAGGTGATGATCGCCGGCAAGCTCCACACCGTCGACGACCTGCTGGCGCCGTACGCGACCCCCGTGGTCCACACAGCCAACGCCCCACAACCACTCACCCGGGACCAGGCACACGCGCACGACGACACCTACTGGTGGCACGAGCCGGAGTGGCTCCACCGGCTCTGCTGCGAGGGCTGACACACGTCCGCCATCCGATCAGGATCGCAGAGGTTCGGTCAGAACGAGGTGGTGAGGTCCTGGGTTCGGCCGGTCGCGGCGGCGCGGTAGGCGGACTCGATGATGTCGATGACGTGGCGGGCGTGTTCGGCGGTGACGATGGAGGGCGTGCCGTCGCGGACCCAGTCGACCAACTGCATGACGTCCTCGTACACGTGCTGCTCTTCGATGTCGCGGTGCGCGCCGGTCACGTGCGGAAGCAGGGCCTGGTTGCCCGGTCCGCGTGGCGAGAGCTCGGCCGGGTCGCGGTGGGGGAAGTCGAACGGTTCGTCGTTGAGCAGCAGGCCGTCGATCGTGCCCTCGGTGCCGTAGTACGCGCCGCCGAAGCCGCCTCGGATCGGCCCCGCCGCGGTGCCGGTCGCGACGCAGTACAGATTGTCGCCGAAGTCGATCAGCACGATGGTGTTGTCGTCGGCATCGGTCCGGACGTCCACGCCCGCGCTGCTGCGAACGGGGATTCGTACGCCGGACATGGCGGTCACGCGCTTCGCCGTACCGAGGATGCCGGTGACGGCGTGCAGCGCGTACACCGTCATGTCGTACATCGGTCCGCCGCCGGGTTTGCGGAAGTACCACGACGGGTCGATGTTGCTCAGTACGTCGTTGCCGCCGCGGACGGACTCGTTCTCGTGATAGGTGCCGAACGACGCGCCGCAGCTCACCCACGACAACGCGCCGATCGCGCCCTCGGCGATCAGCTCGCGCGTGCGGACGTGGTGCGGGCGCAGCATCTCGCCCGGCGAGGCGACGATCCGCAGGTCGTTGGCGGCGGCGAGCTCGATCAGCTCGGTGGCCTCGGCAACGGTGATCGTCATCGTCTTGTTGAAGTGCACATGCTTGCCGGCCCGCAACGCGAGCTTGCCCTGCTCGTAGTGCAACCCGATCGGCGAAGCGATCGTCACCGCGTCGACATCGCCCCGAGCCAGCAGATCCTCGTACTCCGTGAACGCCTGCTCGACCCCGAACCGCTCAGCCGCCGCCTCCGCCCGCCCCGGTACCGGATCACACACCGCCGCGAGCCGCACCCGGCCGGCCAGGTCCGGCTGCCCCAGATGGGGCAGGAGCCCACGAACCGAGATGCTCCCCGCGCCGACAACCCCAACCCGCACCGAGTCCGCCATACGAACAATCATCCCATGAGTGATCAGCGCTTCCGGGGGCGACGGTCGCGAGCGTACTTTGAGAGCGTGGCCTCGAGATCCCTGCCGGAACGCGCGGTCCGCGCGGTCGGTGAGAGTCAGCTCTCCGAGCGGGTTGCCCGCGCCCAGGAGCTGGCGTACGCACCGCTGATCGAGTGGGTACAACGGACTCCGCTGCACACCGACGTACTCGGTCATTCGCTGCATCCGTCGCTCACCGACGTGACCGCCGGGTGCTGGCTCGGCACGTCCCTTCTCGACCTCGCCGGCGGATCCCAGTCGCGTCGCGGGGCGACGATCCTCGCCGGGTTCGGACTGCTGGCGTCTCTGCCGACAGCTCTCGCAGGCGCCGGTGACTGGGCGGAACTGTCGGGCGAAGAACGCCGGATCGGTGCGGTCCACGCCGTTGGCATGGATACTGCGACGTTCCTCTTCGCCGGCTCGCTCGTCGCGCGTCTGCGCGGCAACCACCGGCTCGGCACACGACTCGCCGCGGCCGCGAACGTGGTCGTGGCGGGTGCGGGCTTCCTCGGCGGGCATCTGGCCCTGCACCGCGGTACTGCTCGCCGAACTTCCGTGGATGAGCGCGACCGGAGCTCTCCGGTCGGATAGGTTTCGGCGACATGAGCGTTGTCGAGCATGTCGTCCTCATCCACGGGACCTGGGGCCGCGGGAGTCACTTCCGTGAGGCGCGGGCCGCGTTCGAAGCGCGCGGGTTCGTGGTCCACACGCCGACGTTGCGCCACCACGAGCTGCCGCTGGAAGAAGGCTCCGCTCAGGTCGCGTCGCTCAGCCTGACGGACTACGCCGACGACTTGGTCGAGGTGTGTGAGTCGCTCGATGCGCCGCCGTTGATCCTCGGCCACTCGCTGGGTGGGTTGCTGGCCCAGCTCGTCGCGGCCCGTACCAAGCACGTGGGTCTGATCGGTGTGTGCCCGGCGCCGGCGGCCGGGATCTTCGCCATGTACCCGTCGATGAGCCGCCTGTTCCTGAGCCACTACCTCCAGCCGCGGCCTTGGGCCAAGCCGCTCCGGCCGACCTGGGACAAGTTCCACGTCGGCGGGCGGATCACGCAGACCGAGGAGGACTCGCGTGCCCTGTTCGCGGATCTCGTCTGCGAATCGGGCCGTGCGTACTGCGAGATGGCCTTCCCGCAGCTCGACCGCCGCAAGGCGTCCCGCGTCGACTACTCCGCGATCGACGGCCCGGTCCTGATCTTCGGCGGCGCCCAGGACCGCACCGTCGTACCGGCAGTCTGCCGCGCCACCGCCGCGAAGTACCGGAACGCCACCTACCAGGAACTCCTCGAGGCCGACCACATGATCCTGATGGGCAAGATCCTGCAAACCACCATGTCCCACATCGACAACTGGCTCGCCACCAACAACCTCGACTCCCCGACGGCGGGCTAGAGCGGGTCGGAGACGGCGAGAGGTGGGCCGGCGAACTCGACCCAGTTGGCGTGGCCGACGGCCGCGAGCTCTTCCGGATCGATCGGCCGCGACAGCTGGGCTGCCTGCTCGAAGAACCGCTCGATGCCGGACGGGCTGGTGATGATCAGCAGCCGTCCGACCGTGTCGCCGATGTTCTGGAAGGCGTGCTGCATCCCACGTGGACCGAAGGCCATGCCACCGGTCGTGGCTCGCAACATCTGGTCGCCTGCCTTGAACCGGAAGTCACCGTCGATCACGTACCACACCTCGTCCTCGCGTAGGTGAGTGTGTGCCGCCGGACCGTCGTACGCCGCTACCTCGAGCTCCAGCACCGACAGCGAGCCGTTCGTCTGCAGCGTATCCGCGAGGACCACAACCGACCCCTTGGTGGGCGTCGAGAGCCACACCCCGTCGCTGGGCTGCACCGCAAAGGGCTTCATCGCATCTCCCCCTCTCCCGAATCCCAGTAGGCCACTCTTCGGTGGCCTTGGACAAGGACTTCAGCGTTGGGGGTTGATACCGAGCGCGGCGAATCGGTCCGCCAGATCGTCGACCCACGCTGCCGGGGTGCGGTGATCCGGCAGCGGTACGCCGGCCTCGCTGCGCCACAGCGCGTCTGCGAACGCCGTACGCAGATGCCAGGCCATCACCCGCTCGACTGCCAGTTCACGCCCAGTCAGCTGCGCGTAGTGACGCATGGTGGCCGTGAGCAACTCAACGCCGGGACCCGTTCCCGGGAACGCACGCAGGTCGTACTCCGCTTCAGCGAGCCCCGCGGTCTCGAAATCCACCACTACGCGGAGCTTGCCGGCGTCCCACACCTGATTCCCACCATGCAGATCGCCGTGCACCAGCACCTGCGGACCCGGCGTCGCGAGTACGTCGTCCGCCCAGTCGCACCACCTGATGACATCAGCACGCTGATCCGGACGAGCCCATCTCACGAACTGCTCACGCAGTACGTCGGTCGTGGCCGGCTGCAACGACGCGGCGGGAAGATCCCGTCCTGCTTGGTGGTGCAGCGCCCCGAGGAACTCGGCGACCTGCCGCCCGGCCTCATCCCGATCAAGCGAGTCCACCACATCGAACAGCGCCACACCCGGCACCAGCCTGGTCACGAGCAACACCGGATCGGTGCTACTAGCAACTACTTCCGGCAGATACGGGACCGCCGGCCGCAACCTTTCCAACATGGCGATCTCATGTGCCAGCCGCCCCGCCGCCGGCTCCGACCAAGCGAACTTGGCCACAAACCGCCCACCCACCATCGCACTGGCCGACCACCACGTCGGGTCGTCCCCTATCGACGGACGAACAACAACCGAATACCCACCAAGCCCAGGCGCAACCTCCCCCAACGCCCCCACGACCGCCCCCACCGAGCCATCCTCAAGCCATCTCACCCCACCGAGGCTAATACTGGCTCTCGAGGTGATCTGATGATTGGCGTCCCCGGCATGACGGTTCAGCGCACACCCTCCCGCGCCTAGGCTGGGCCGGAGCCGTCTGGCCAGGCGGCTATGCAGACCTTGTTGCCGGCGCGGTCGGCGAGGATCCAGGCGCTGGGTGCGCTGGAATCGTCGGCGACCCGGCCGCCGGCGGCCAGCGCCGCGGCCAAACGCAGCTCGGCCTGTTCGCGAGCGACGGATACGTCGACGTGCATCGCGTGCCGCAGGGGCTTGTTCGGGTCGAGGTCCTGCATCCAGAAGGTCGATCCGTGGCCGAGCGGGTCGACACCGTTGTCGTAGTCCAACGCGTCGTACCCGAGAACAGCCCGCCAGAATCCGACGTCGATCGCATCCGGCTGAGCCGCGACGGCAAACGACACCTCTTGCGCGAGCGAGCGATCAGCCGTGGCGCCATGCTCTCGCGCTACCGCCGAGACCGCTCGCGCCACCTCGACATGCCGCTCCTCCAGCCGAAAGACGCCGCGAGCCAACCGCACAGTCAGCTGGCTGTCGGTCAACGTCAGAACCGCGCCATCCGCCCCGGCGACCTGCGCCACCGCCTCAGCCAACCGCGCCGCCTCAACCATCGACCCCACCCGGAAGGCCGCCATCGCCCCGCCGTGCAGCACCACCCAGTCGCCCCCACCCTCCGCGGCGAGGAACCGCTGCCATCCCTGCTCGCTCACGACCAACTCCCATCGTCTACGGCGTAATGGTGATCTCCAACGGCGCCGACCACATATGACCCTCGGCCGTCTGTACTGCGATGACCAGCCCCCAGTCCCCCGGCGGTACGGCGTCCGGTGACTCCTCGCGCAACCGCAGCAGGTCCGCGCGCAGACTCTCCCAACCCGCCACAGCCTGACGATACCGAGCGTGGCGGGCGTCTGGTATGCGGATCCGTAACGCGCCTGTCCGGTGACTAGGCCGTGAGGCGGTCCGCTTCGGCCAGCAGGAGATCGCCGAAGGGCTGAAAGCCGATGCTGCAGGCGTAGACGCCGCTGAAGACCCGGTGGATGGTTCCCCATTCCCAGATGGCGGTGGCATCGACGCCCATGCGAGAGGCCAGGTGCTCGGTCCGCGTCCGGAGGTCGTCGCCGAGGTTCGGGTTGCTGCGCACAATCGTGCCGAGATCGCACGCCGGTTCGGCCCGCAGTCCGGCGGGATCGATGAGCTTGTAGGTGCCGTCACTCGCCTGCAGAGCGTTCATCTCGTGGATATCGCCGTGAACCAGAACCGCGGACCGATCGTCGTGGGCCACGCGACGACGATTCATGCAATCCAGCGCGTCCGCCACAGTGGCCGGCGAGCACGGTCGTCCCGCCTGCTCCCACAGCTCTGGCAGCCGATCGGCGTACTGCTCCGCCAACTGCGCGCCGGTCCGAAGGTCAACATCGGGACCAAGCGGACGCCACAGGCGAACCGCCACGTCGCAGAGCAGGTTGATGCGGCTCGCAGGGTCGGCCACGACGTCGTACATCGGAGCCCCAAGGCGCTCCAGGAGAAGGGCTTGTCGACCCAGGTCTTCGCCCAAGAGCTTGGCGCAGCCCTCTCCGTCCGCCAGGCGCATCACCACGGCCTCCGGCCCGACATCCCGGCCTGGCACACCGACCTTGAGGACCGCCGCAGTCCCGTCGACAAGCGTCACCTCGACAACCAGGGCGGCGTGACCGCCCGCGGAGCTGGACCCGATCACCAGGGACCACTCCTCGGCCAGCGAGTCGACCACGCCTGGCAGCTCGTCCAGCCAGTATTCGTTCCCGTCTGCTATGACCGTCTTGCGGACCTGGTCAGGAATGTCGAGGCTCATATCGCCAGCCTAGTTAGCGAAAGTCGCGCCGAATCAAGGAGAGGTTGCAATTCATGGGCCGACGGCAATCTCTTGTGGATTCATCGTGGCCTGAACGGGGTGCTGGTGCCACACTGGCCTCATCCCGGGGGGACGGGGCGGGCGCGGCGGACGGCTTGACCGATGCCGTCGTGGATGGCGTGATCGCCATCGGAGCAAGGGGGCGGCATGGACAAGGTGCTGAAGGCGTTGGGAGCCTATTCGGCGGTGGTCGGCGCAGTAGCGCTGGTGACCGGTAAGGACAGTTGGAGCGGCAAGTTCAGCGAGATCCTGTGGCTTCTGCTGAGCATGTACATCGCTTTGGTTCCGACCGGGCTGATCGTGGCGGCGATCACCAACCTGCCGAAACACGTGCTGGACGTGGACAAATGGAGTGATGCTCAGGCGATCTTCGCTGCGGGTGCAGTCAACTTGAGCCTCGCCTTCGTGATCCGCTACGCCCTCCTGGACCCCGGTACCCGGACGCCGAGCACGGGCTCGGCTGTCGCAGGGGCAGTCCTTCTTGCCATTCCTTTCGTGCTGATGGCGTTCAGAAGTCTGGGCGCACCGGCAAAGGCGTAGTCGCAGCGAGGTAACGTGCTTCATGGCTGACATCAAAGACCTCCCGACGCTGCTAACAGCCATCGCGTCGGGCGACCGTCGGTCCGTGACGGCATCGCTCGACGTCGTACCGTCGCTGGCGACGGCGCGCCTAGCTCGCGACGACGAGTTCTTCATCGACCAGTGTCATGCCCAGCTGTACGAGGGCGACACCGCGCTGCACGCCGCGGCGTTCGCGTACGACGTCGAACTCGCTCGGGACCTGCTGGCGCGCGGTGCAGACATCAACGCGCGGAACCGGCGCGGTGCCGAGCCCTTGCACGCCGCGGCCATCGGCGTACCCGGCTCACCGAACTGGAACCCGACAGCTCAACGAGCCGTCATCGAACTCCTCATCGAATCAGGCGCCGATCCGAATGCCGCCGCGGCGGGCGGGATCACCCCACTCCACCGAGCCATCCGCAACCGATGCTCCGCAGCCGTCGAGCAACTCCTCCATGCCGGCGCCGACCCGAGCCTGCCGAACAACCACGGCTCAACCCCGACCGACCTCGCCCACCTCACGACAGGCCGCGGCGGATCCGGCTCGACGGAAGCGAAAACCGAACAGCAACTCATCATCGCCCTCCTCGACAAAGCCACGAGCTGAATTTGCTCGTCCCGCGAAGTCTGTCCGGGACAGCGGCTGGGTACATCAGAGTTAATTCCGCCTGATCGTTCGAAGGAGCAATCAATGTTCGCGATCATCGCCGCCGTTATCTTCGGGTTGGCCCTCATTCTGGACTGGGCCGACGCCAGGGTAAGTGATGCATTCACCCCCCAGACATTGCTCATGGCCGGCCTCTTGTGCATCGCTCTCCACCTGGCCGGCATCGGCGCCAACCGCCGCTGGGGCCGCCGCCGCTGATCGGCGTCGTACCCCGCATCCTCATCCTGAGACCCCGGGCCATGGGCAGTAGGTGAACCCTGGCCTGGGGGCGTGGTGGTCGATCGCGGGTTCATCCGAGGTGGGTGAGGCGGAGCGGGAATCTGTCGGGACAGTGTCTGAGGGACAGGTCGACCGCCTGTGTCCGGACTATTCGAGGAGTGTCGATGAGCGCACCACAGGACCGCTACGCCTGGCTGGCCGAGGCGGCGCTCGAGGGTGGGTACCCGACGTCTGAGACGTCGACGGCGTTGGGCGAGGAGTTGTTCTTCCAGCGTGCGACGCAGGTGTATCTCTGGGCGCTGCCGGCGATGAACATGCAGGCGATGAAGCGCGGGCTGGGGGCTGCCTTCGGGGAGGGCTATCAGGTCATGAGTGTGTTCGAGGAGCGCCTAAAACCCCGGACCACTATCACCACGCCGAACTCCGACGTCATCTACGGGATGGCATTCGTCGATCTCGCCGAGACGGGCCCGCTGGTTATCGAGGCGCCGCCCCGTATTCAAGGTTTGCTGGACGACTTCTGGCACCGGCCGCTGACCGGCCCGCACATCGACGGCGTCCAGTACCTCGGCGACATCGGCATCCCCGGTCCGGACAAGGGCGCGGGTGGCCGGTACGTGATCGTCCCCGACGGGGAGCAGGACGACCCGAAGTACGACGGCTACTTCGTCTACACCAGCCGCACCAACGGCGTACTGATCTTCCTGCGCGGCTTCTTCCAGTCCGTTGACGACCTCGCACCAGGCGTCTCGGCCGTCGAGGGCGTGACCGTCCGCCCGTTCGAGGGTGACGCGCTGCCGATGCACCACGTGAACGCCTCCGACACCCCGGCCAACGCGCTGTTCGACCGCGACGGGGCGTACTTCGACCGGCTGGACGAGTTCATCCAGAGCGAGCGCGTCGACACGGTCGATCCGTACATGCACGGCATGCTCGGCTCACTCGGCATCGTCAAGGGTGGCACCTTCGCGCCGACCCAGCGACAGCGTGAGCTGTTCGATCTGGCCGCACGCACCGGTTGGCGGATGGCGAAGAACATCGCGGCCAACTACGACCAGGAGCCCAATACGCTCTTCTGGGAGGACCGCCACTGGGTCGCACACGTGAAGACCGTGTTCGACGACTTCCTGCACAGCCTCCTCGACGAGGAGTGGCGCGCCCGGGCCACCGGGCACACCGACGTCAACGCGAAGGCGCACATGTTCGTGAACCACTATTCGATCAGCACCGGGATGATGGGCCTGCGCCCCGGGTTCGGTGCGAAGTACTGCAACGCCTACAAGGACAGTGACGGGAACCATCTGCGCGGCGAGAAGACCTACCGGATCGACCTGCCGGCGGATCCGCCGGCGAAGCTGTTCTGGTCGGTCGCGATCTACGACGCCGACACCGCCGCCGGCATCGACGCCGACGGCCAGGAGTACCCCTCCCTCAACTCACTGAACAACCTCGTCCCCAACGACGACGGCACCACCACCATCCACGTCGGACCCGAACGCCCCCAAGGAGCGCTGAACTGGCTCAAGACAAACCCGGGTACGGGATGGTTCTCGCTCCTGCGCTGGTACGGACCCAAACAAGAATTCTTCGACCGCCAGTACAAGCCCGGCGACTTCACCAAGATCTAGCTGCCGCACATCAGTAGCGTCTCAGTCGCTCGTGCCGCGTCTGATGCTGCCTATTTCTCGAGGGCTGCGATGGCGGCCCGAACGGTCGGGTAGGTCCGCAGTGGAGTGTCGCCCTCACCGAGCTGGACGAGGCCGCGTACCGCTGCCACGTCGCGCGCCAGGACCAGCTCGATCCCGTCGCGCCGGAGGTCGCCGGCCAGCTCCACGAGCATGCTGACTGCCGTGACGTCGATGGACGGCACGGTCTCGGCGTCGAGCACGACGGCCTTCGTGCCCTTGACCGCAGCGTGCGCTCGGATGGCATCGCGGACGGCGTCGGCGTTGGCGAAGAAGAGGCCGCTCTCGGGACGCAGCACAACGACCCCAGGGACGCGCTCATTGACAGGATCGCGCTGAATATCGCTCCATCGGCCACTCGCTGCGGAGTCGCGCCCGAGCACCGCGATGTGCGGGCGCGACGCTCGGTACAGGAGCAGGAGGAGCGAGACGGCGATGCCGATGAAGAGGCCGGGAACTGTGTCGAAGACGAGCACCCCGAGGAGCGCCGCACCAGCGGCGGCGAAGTCGGGACGGGCGGCAAGAGCATAGGCTCGGCCCGCGCCGCGGGTGTGGAACCGGTAGAGGTGGATGAGCGCTTCGATGTCGACGAGCTCGATCAGCGCGGCGACGACGATCGCGGCCAGTGTCGCCTCGGGCAGATCCTCGAACAGTCCGGTCAGGAACAGCAGCGTCACGACCGCCAATGCAGCGACGACGAGGCTCGAAAACTGGGAGCGGGCGCCTGCGGAGCCGTTGACGGCCGTCTTCGAGAGGCTCCCGTTGACGACCATTCCACTCGAGAGCCCGGAGGCCAGGTTGGCGGCGCCAAGCCCGATCAGTTCCCGGTTGGCGTCGATCTCGTAATGGTTCTTGGCCGCGTACGTCTTCGCGGCACCGAGCCCCTCGGCGAACCCGATCAGCATGACGCCGACCGCGAGCGCGGAGAGATCCAGGTAGCTGTGGGCAGCGACGTCGGGCAGGCCGAAAGAAGGCAGCCCGCTCTCGATGTGGCCGACGATCGCGACGCCATGGCCGTCGAGGTCGAACAGGTTGACCGCGAGGATCCCCAAGAGCACTGCGACGAGAGCCCCGGGCACGACCGGCAGGTACCTCTTGAGCCCCACGACGAGTAGCAGCGACAGGACGCCGACCACGAGCGTGGGACCGCTCGTATCGCCGAGATCACCGAGCAAACCCCAGAGCTGCTGGAAGAAGGCGCCTTCGCTCTTCTCAATCCCGAACAGCTTCGGCAGTTGGCCGACCATGATGGTCAGCGCCAGACCGATGACGAAGCCCTTCAACACCGGCTCAGAGATGAAGCTCGCCAAGAAGCCGAGCCGCAGTACGCCGGCAGCCAGTGCGAGGATGCCGACAACGAGCGCGAGGGTGATGGTGAGCTGGACGAAGGCGTCCGATCCACCCGCCGCCAGCTCCCCTACCGCGGCCGCGGACAGCGCAGCGGTCGCCGCCATCGGCCCGGTCACGAGGTGGCGTGAGCTGCCGAAAGCGGCGTAGAGGATGAGCGCGCCGGGAGCCGCGTAGAGCCCGACCACCGGCGAGACACCGGCGATCTGTGCGTACGCGAGCGCCTCGGGGACGAGCACCGCCCACACCGTGACACCGGCGATCATGTCGCCCCGCAACCAGCTGCGGTGATAGCCGGCGAACCAGGTAAAGAGCGGCACCTTCACGACGCACTCGTTCTTCTCAGCCAAAGCGCCACACCTCAGCATAGAGTCGCGCCGCACGAACGCAGTCTCAAGCAGCTTCGGAACACTTCACGAAGCGAACAGAGACAGAGGCCCTCCGGCGCGTTCGCTCTTCGGTGAGGAAATGGCATGCGGTGGGTCGTGGAAGGGTGCCAGGATGCGGGGATGGTTGCGCGCGCGTTGAGGATCGGGTGATGAACCAGGGCACCCATCTCGAAGGGCTGCCGACCGATGTCCTGGCCGATGTGGCCGGCGTCGTCGGGGCAGAGGTCACTCTTCTCAGTCGCCTACCCGGAGGCTTCGATGTGGGTGCCGTGCGCGTCCAGTTGGCCGGAAGGGCAGATGCCGTGCTCAAAGCCTGGCCGCGGGCACGCCCCAACCAGCTGGACGAGTCGTTGCGAACCCAGAGAATCGTCGAGCGCATGCGTGGGCGCGGTTATCCCACCCCGGCCTGGCTTGGAGTGGGGGCCACAGCCACTCATATATGGCATCTGATCGACTTCGTTGACGCGGCCCCCGTGCCAGAGCTGACCCCCTCCCTCGTTGAGCAGCTGATGGAGATCAACGAACTCCAGGCCGGCCAAGCGTCCGAGCCCTACGACCACTGGTCGTACGCCTGGCGGCTCGCCACCGGTCAGGAATTCGGTCAAGACCTGGCTCCGAGTTTGTCGAGGGCTGTCGCCGCGCTTTCGGGGTACTCCGCTGTGGTGTCGGCCTTGGTCGAGCGACTGCGGCTCATGTGTGCCGACGTCTCACCACCACGAGCGGCGCCTGACATGGTCCATGCCGATTTCAAGCCCGACAATGTCCTCGTCCGTGACGGGGCCGTCGTGGCGGTTGTGGATATCGGGAATGCAGGTAGCGGCACGCGGGCGACCGACCTCACCACCCTCCAGTGGCACACCTTCCAGGATCCGCTGGACGGTGTCCGAAGGCGGCTGTCGACGAGGATCCTCGACCTGGTCGGCTGGGAGGGGGCGGCGGTGCTCGTAGCGACACAGATCCTCGTGCAGCTCGAGTGGCCCATCCGCCACGGAGACCACGATGTCGTTCCAGGTGTCGTCGAGCGCGGCCATCGCGCCCTTGACGAACTGAACACGCTTCGCTAACTGGCGCCCGGTGGAGATGGTGTGCGAATGGGCGCAGGTGCACTGAGGAGCGGAGCGACGAAGGAAGCGGCTGCTGCGTAGCGCGCGGGTCGATTACCCCGGTTAGAAGGGGAGTTTGGGTTGGGGTGGGGCGTGGGTGGGGTCCACGCCGTCGAAGAGGCTGCTTACTGATTCGCCGTCGTGGATTCGTTTGATGGCTTCGGCGAAGAGGCCGGCTACCGAGGTGACTTCCAGTTCTGGGAAGCCGTCGGGGCGGGGGACGGTGTCGGTGCTGATGACTTCGGTGATGGAGGGGTGGGAGCGGAGGCGCTCCACGGCGGGACCGGCGAACAGGCCGTGGGTGCAGGCTACGGCGGCTTGCGTACAGCCTCGGTCCTTGAGGCGGTCGAGGAGTTCGATGATGGAGCCGCCGGTGGCGATCTCGTCGTCGAGGATGATCGCGCGTTTGCCGGCTACGTCGCCGACGATGGCGTCGATCACGACCCGGTCGTCGGCCAGGCGCTGCTTGCTGCCGGCGGCGACGGGGGTGCCGAGGAGCCGGGCGAACTGGGTCGCGGTCTTCGCGTTGCCGAGGTCGGGGCTGACGACGACGGTGTCGCTCAGGTCGCGGCCGCGGAAGTGGTCCGCGAGTACGCCGATCGCGGTCAGGTGATCGACCGGTACGGAGAAGAACCCGTGGACCTGCGGCGCATGCAGCGCCATCGTCAGCACCCGGTTCGCGCCGGCCGTCGTCAGCATGTCCGCGACGAGTCGGCCGCCGATCGAGATGCGGGACGCGTCCTTCTTGTCGGAGCGCGCGTACGCGTAGTGCGGGATGACAGCCGTGATCTGCTGGGCCGACGCGCCACGGGCGGCGTCGATCATCAGCAGCAGCTCCATCAGGTGCTCCTGCGTCGGCGGCACCAATGGTTGCACGATGTACACGTCTCGTTGCCGACAGTTCGCCTGGAGTTGGACCTGCAGGCAGTCGTTGCTGAAACGATGGATCTCGACCGGTGAAAGCGGTACGCCGAGATCACCACAGATCTGCTCCGCCAACTCGGTGTGGGCACTTCCGCTGAACACGACGATCTCTCGCACGGCTCTCCCCGAACGCTGCGACCCCGACACCGGCAGCCTACCTGGCGCATGCCCGCCCGGAGCGCCGAGGGCATCGAGCAGCGACGCCATCGAGCCGAAAGCTCAACACTTCCAGGGTCTCGAGTGGCGCGTCCGGCACGACGATCGCTGCTACCGAGTGGTCGAGCTGATCGACGCGGGCGGCAACGCGTCCGGGCTGACGACGATCGCCGCTTACCGCTTCAGGTAAGGATCCGGGCGAGGACTGTCGCCGCCGTGCGGCAGTCCTCGCCCGAGGCGTCGAGGTGCGTGACGATCCGGAGCTGGGTGGCGCCGACACCGCCGACCAGGACACCGGCCTCCTTCGCGCCGGCCACCACCTCTGCGACCGTGCGACCGGTGCTGGCCAGGTCGGCGACCACGATGTTGGTCTCGACCTGGTCGGGCTTGACCGAGCCCGGCGCGGCGTCCGCGAGTACCTCGGCGATCGCGCGAGCATTCGCGTGGTCGGAGGCCAGCCGCTCGACGTTGTGCGCGACGGCGTACAACCCTGCGGCAGCCAGTACGCCGGCCTGCCGCCAGCCGGCGCCGAGACGCTTGCGCCACACGCGCGCCTCACGGATGAGCTCGGCGGAGCCGACCAGGACCGAGCCCACCGGAGCGCCCAGACCCTTGGACAGACACACGCTCGCGGCGGCCGCACGAGAGGCGTACGACGACACAGGCCGGCCGGTGGCGACGGCTGCGTTCCAGAGCCGGGCGCCGTCCAGGTGCAGCGGAATGCCCCGCGCGTCGAGCTCGTCGGCGAGGGCGTCGTACCCGTGCTGGATCGCGCCGCCGCCGAAGTTGTGCGTGTTCTCGACCGAGACCGCCGACGTGGTGACGAAGTACGGCCCGAGGTCGGGCGCGATCAGCGCGCGGATCTGCTCGAGGTCGATCTGACCGGCCGGCGCGCTCCACGTCCGCGTGGTCACGCCGCTGGCGGCCGCGTGCGAGCCGAGCTCGGCGCGGACGATGTGCGCGTTCGCCTCGCAGAGCACCTCGCCGCCGCGCGGCACCAGCGCCCGTACGCCGAGCATGTTCGCGAGCGACCCGGTGACGGTGAACAGCCCGGCCTCGTGCCCGAGCAGCCCGGCAACCGTCTCCTCGAGTTCGTTGACCGTCGGGTCCTCGCCGTACACGTCGTCGCCCAGCGGCGCCGACGTCATTGCGGCCAGCATCTGCGCCGACGGGCGGGTGACGGTGTCCGAACGGAGGTCGATCACGCCTGCGCACCCCTGAGCCGCTCGGCGACCAGGAAGGCCAGCTCCAGCGACTGGTGCCGGTTCAGCCGCGGGTCGCAGGCCGTCTCGTACCGGTTCACCAGGTCCTCGGCGACCAGCTCCTCGCCGCCGCCGAGACACTCGGTGACGTCGTCGCCGGTGAGCTCCATGTGTACGCCGCCCGGCCACGTCCCGACCTGCTCGTGCGCGTCGAAGAAACCCTGGACCTCGTCCATCACGTCGTCGAAGTTGCGGGTCTTGTAGCCGTTCGGCGTCTCGTAGGTGTTGCCGTGCATCGGGTCGCAGACCCACGCGATCGGCGAGCCGTGATCACGCACCGCCTCCAGCAGCGGCGGCAGCGCCTCGCGGATCTTGCCCGCACCCATCCGGGTGATGAACGTGAGCCGCCCCTCGATCCCCTTCGGGTTCAGCTTGTCGATCAGGGCCCGGATGTACTGCGGTGTCGTGGTCGGGCCGATCTTGACGCCGAGCGGGTTCGTCAGCGAGGCGAGGAACTCGACGTGCGCGCCGTCCAGCTGACGGGTCCGCTCCCCCACCCAGAGCAGGTGGCCGGACACGTCGTACGGCTGCTCGGTGCGCGAGTCGATCCGGGTCAGGGCGTGTTCGTACTCGAGGATGAGCGCCTCGTGCGACGCGTAGAAGTCGACGGTCCTGAACTCGTCCGAGGTGGCGCCACAGGCCCGCATGAAGGCGAGCGCGCGCTCGATCTCGGACGCCAGCTGCTCGTAGCGCCGGCCGACCGGGGACGACTTCACGAAGTCGGTGTTCCAGGCGTGTACCTGGTGCAGGTCGGCGTACCCACCGGTCGTGAACGCGCGGGTCAGGTTCAGCGTCGCGGCCGCCGCGTTGTAGACACCCCGCAGCCGCTGCGGGTCCGGGATGCGGGACTCGGGCGTGAAGTCGAAGCCGTTGACGGCATCGCCGCGGTACGACGGCAGCGTGACGCCGTCGCGCGTCTCCTCGCCGGAGCTGCGCGGCTTCGCGTACTGCCCGGCGATCCGGCCGATCTTCACCACCGGGACGCTCGCGGCGTACTGCAGGACGACCGACATCTGCAGGAGCACCCGGAGCTTGGCCCGGATGTTCTCCGCGGTCACGCCGGCGAACGTCTCGGCGCAGTCGCCGCCCTGGAGGATGAACGCCTCGCCGCGGGTGACCGCGCCGATCTTCGTGGTCAGGTCGTCGCACTCGCCGGCGAACACCAGCGGCGGCAGCTTCCGGAGCTCGGAGATCACCTGGCCCAGCACGGCGCCGTCCGGCCACTCCGGCTGCTGCAGCGGCTTCAGCCCCCGCAAGTCGTCCAGACTCGGAACCCCGGGCACTTCCCCCGCCGTCAACGTCGCAAATTGCATGCCCACAGCCTAGTTGAGCCGCTCCAGCCCCCGCGCCCGCGTCTCAGGTCAGCGAGCCCGGGTCCGGGGGTACGTCGACGGCGTGGTCGCGCAGAGCCGTGAGGGGGATGGTGTCGAGGGTCCGGGCGTGGGTGGAGGCGAGTACGACGGGCGACGGGGCGCCGGCGTGGTACGACTGCAGCCAGCGGGCGGCGACCACGCACCAGCGGTCGCCCGGCTCGAGGCCCGGGAAGTTGTACTCGGGGCGGGGTGTGATCAGGTCGTTCCCGACCGAGGCCTGGTGGGCGAGGAACTCCGCGGTCATCACCGCGCAGACGGTGTGGCTGCCGAGGTCCTCGGGGCCGCTGGTGCAGCAGCCGTCGCGGTAGAAGCCGGTGACCGGGTCGGTCCCGCACTCCTGCAGCGGCTCGCCGAGCACGTTCAGGTCGCTGTCCATGGCGACATCCTCGCCCGGCACCGCCCCGAACCGGGTCAGCTGGCCTTGGTGTCGCCGAGCCGCAGGTGTTCGTCGACCGATTCGCCGGCCTTGATCAGCTCCTTGGCCTTGTCGGCGTACATGTCGACGTACTCCTGGCCGGACAGCTCCATCAGCGCGTACATGATCTCGTCGGTGACCGAGCGCAGGACGAAGCGGTCCCGCTCCATGCCCTCGTACCGGGAGAAGTCCAGCGGCTTGCCGAACGCGACGCCCGGACGGACCAGGCTCGGCAGCAGCTTGCCCTTCTCGCGGTAGAAGAAGTTCGGCCGGATCTTGCCCGGCGGCTGCAGCTTCTCGGTGTCGATCATCGCCACCGGGATCACCGGGACGCCGGCCACGATCGCCATCCGGGCCACGCCGGTCTTGCCCTTGTAGAGCCGGCCGTCGGGCGAACGGGTGCCCTCGGGGTAGATCCCGAACAGGCCGCCCTCCTCGAGGATGCGCAGCCCGGTGTTCAGCGCCGCCAGCGAGGCGCGCCCGCCGGACCGGTCGATCGGGATCTGGCCCACCGAGCGGAAGAAGGTGGCGACCAGCTTGCCTTTCAGGCCTGGACCGGTGAAGTACTCCGACTTGGCCGGGAAGACGATCTGCCGCGGCACCGAGACCGGCAGGAAGATCGAGTCGCAGAACGCCAGGTGGTTACTGACCAGCAGTGCCGGTCCGGTGGTCGGCACGTGCTCCACGCCGGTCACCTTCGGCCGGAAGAGCAGCTTGACCAGTGGTGCGACCAGGAACCGTCTCAGGAACAGGTACAGCATCCGCCTCGACCTCCGTCACTCGCCCGACACACCCGACTCGCATCACCCGACAACGCTCACCGAACCATCGTCGGCCGTACCCTCGTCCGGCACCAGTGCCCGCCGGCAGCGGCCAGGCGACAACTTCGGCGCACAGACCGTTCCGGTGCGGACACTACGTTCCAGCTTCCCCCTCAGGCAATGTCACCGCCAGGAATGCGAGTGTTGCTCACCGTGTTGTCACCTGGATGCAGACTGGATGCAGACTGGATGCAGCCCAGATGCGACGATTGATGCGCGCGCTGGCCGGGTTCCGGTCCGGGCGTCTGTGAGGACCGGAACGGCGAGGAGTCGAGCGTGCCAGTGCAAGCCCACGCGGAGGAGTTTCGCAGTCCCGGGAGCGGGGAGAACGCGGCCGTCGCAGTCCTCCTCAGCCACGGGTTCACCGGCTCGCCGAAGTCGATGCTGCCCTTCGCCGAACACCTCGCCACCGAGGGGTACGGCGTCGCCGTGCCGCGCCTGCCCGGTCACGGGACCAGCTGGCAGGAGATGAACAAGACCGGCTGGCCGGACTGGTACGCCGTACTCGACAACGAGCTGGAGCGCCTGCGCAAGGAGCACGACCAGGTGTTCCTGGTCGGGCTGTCGATGGGCGGCTGCCTGGTGCTGCGCCTGGCCGAGCAGCACGGGACGGACGTTTCCGGTCTGGTCCTGATCAACCCGTCGGTGCGCACCGACGACAAACGGCTGGCGCTGCTACCGGTGCTGTCCAGGCTGATGCCGTCGTTCCCCGGCATCTCCAACGACATCAAGAAGCCGGGCGTCGACGAGGGCGCCTACGACAAGATGCCGCTGCGCGCGCTGCATTCGCTGTCGCAGCTGTGGAAGCTGACCCGCGAAGATTTGGCGGAAGTCACTCAGCCGGTGCTGCTGTTCCGCAGTACTGTCGATCATGTCGTGGAGCCGAGCTCAGGGCGGACCGTGCTGTCCTCGATCTCGTCCCGCGACGTGACCGAGACCCTGCTCGAGGACAGCTATCACGTGGCAACCCTGGACAACGACGCACCGCGGATCTTCGCGGACTCGACAGCCTTCATCCGGCGGCTGAGCGGTAAAAGTGATGCGTGACAACGGACTGACCGCGGCGTCGTACACGTCGCTCGGGGGCATCGACCCGCTCGTCGCCGAGCCGGTGCTGGACGCGCTCGCCGCGGCCGGGATCGCGGCGTACTGCGAGAACCAGAGCGAGGCCCGCACGCCGGAAGAGGCCGAGGAACCGGTCCGGATACCGGTCGGGTACGACGAGATCTTCGTCGACGCCGAGGCGGTGGCGAAGGCCCGCCCGGTGATCGACCGCAGCACCGAGGACGCGGAGTGGGAGTCGCTGGTCGAGCAGTTCGGCAAACCGTCCGCGCCGGGGCACGACGGCGGCGAGGACGCGGTGCCGCGATGGCCGGCCAGCGAGGACGTCGACGACAAGTACGAGCCGCTGATCGACGTGCCGACCGGACTGACCGTCTCGGCGAAGCCGGACGACGACGAGGACGAGAAGCCGGCGCGCAAGGCCGACGATCCGCACGACCACTTCGTCCCGCCGGAGCCGCCGCGCGGCCCGCGGCTCGACTGGATCTCCCGGCTCGCCTGGCTCGGGCTGCTCGGCGGTCCGCTGCTGCTGATCGCGGCCGCCGTGCTCGACTTCGGCACCGGCCGGATCACCACGCTCGCGGTCGCCGGCTTCATCGGCGGCTTCCTCACGCTGGTGCTCCGGATGAAGGACCGGCTTCCACCTGGTGACGGGGGCGACGACGGGGCGGTCGTCTGAGCTAGAGTGCAGATCGTCGGACAATCCGACGAATGCAGTTGCGGCTATGGGGAGGGCACCCGTGCAGGTCACCGAGACGGTCGAGATCACCGGCCACCTGATGGACTCCGGGCTGCTGTCCCGGGTTCTCGACGACATCCGCGGGTACGGCGGCGAGTACACGCTGGACAAGTTCGACCTCGGCTACGACAAGGACGACCCGTCCACGGTCCGGATGACGGTCGGCGCGGACGACGAGGAGTCGCTGCAGCGGCTGCTGATGCGGATCCAGACCAAGGGCGCGAACCTGGTCGACCCCGGTACGCCGGAGATCAGCGAGGTCTCGCAGGACGGGGTGTTCCCGGACGGCTTCTACTCGACCACGAACCTGCCCACGAGCGTCCGGCTCGGCGGCCACTGGGTCCCGGTGCAGAACCCGGAGATGGACTGCGGCCTGCTCGTCGAAGGCGACTCTTATGACTCCGTGCGGACGATTCCGATGTCCGACGTACGCGCCGGGATGAAGATCATCACCAGCGCGCAGGGCGTGCGGGTCACTCCCCCGATCGTGGTGAACGCCGAGGAGGGGTTCGGCTTCATGGAGTCGGACGTGTCGTCGGAGAAACCGCAGCGGGTGCTCGTCAAGCAGGTCGCCGACGGCATGCGCGAGGCGAAGGCGAACGGGCAGAAGGTGCTGTGGGTCGGCGGCCCCGGCATCGTGCACACCGGCGCCGCGCCGGCGATGGTCGCGATCGTCGAGGCCGGGTACGTCGACGTGCTGTTCGCCGGCAACGCGCTCGCGACGCACGACATCGAGTCGTCGCTGTACGGGACGTCACTCGGGGTGGATCTGTCCCGCGGGCGCGGCGTGGAGCACGGGCACGAGCACCACATCCGCGCGATCAACACGATCCGCAAGGCCGGGTCGATCGCCGACGCCGTACAGCAGGGGGTGCTGACGTCGGGCGTGATGCACGCGCTGGTGAAGACCGGCGGGAAGTTCGTGCTGGTCGGGTCGGTGCGCGACGACGGCCCGCTGCCGGACGTCTACACCGACGTGCTCGAGGGGCAGCGCGCGATGCGGGCCGAGCTGGACGGCGTCGGGTACTGCCTGATGGCGGCGACCATGCTGCACTCGGTTGCCACCGGCAACATCCTGCCCGCGTCGATCCCGCTGACCTGCGTGGACATCAACCCGGCGACCGTGACCAAGCTCGCCGACCGCGGTTCGTCGCAGGCGCGCGGGATCGTCACCGACGTCGGGCTGTTCATCGAGCATCTGGCGCGTGAGCTGTCCGCGGAGTACGCCGACAGCAAGTGACCCCGTGGCGAGTGAGACTGGGTCGGTGATCGAAGACTTCGAATCGTTCCTGCGCCGGTTCGAGGAGGCCAACTCCGCCTTCGTCAACGGGGACCCGTCGTTGTGGATGCCGCTGGTGTCGCACAGCGAGCAGACCTCCATCTTCGGCGGATTCGGCGGCCAGGAGGTCGGCTGGTCCCAGATCGGGCCGCGCTACGAGTGGGCCTCGTCACAGTTCCGCGACACCGGCGCGACGGTCGACTTCGAGTACCTCGAGAAGCACGTCGGCGCGGACACGGCGTACACGGTGGCGATCGAGCGGTGCACCGTCCACCACATCACCCAGCCCGAGCCTGTCCCGCACGTATTGCGCGCGACGATGGTGTTCCGCGCCGAGGACGGTGTATGGAAGATCACCCACCGCCACGCCGATCCCCTGAACCCGAAGGCCTCCCCGTCCGGCCCGTAACGGTGTTGGATGGCGCCATGACCGAACTCGTGCACCTGGACGTGGCCGACGGCGTCGCGACGATCACGCTGGACTCGCCGGAGAACAAGAACGCGTTGTCGCAGCAGTTGACGGGCGAGCTGCTCGAGCAGCTGGAGGCGGCCGGGGCGGACGATCTGGTGCGGGCGATCGTGATCCGGTCGGCGCTGGACGTGTTCTGTTCCGGGGCCGACATGTCCGAGGCGACGACCGTGGGTATGGGGGTCGGGGCGCAGCGGATGGTCGACGTACAGCGGGCGATCGTCGCGAACCCGAAGCCGGTCGTCGCGCGGGTGGCCGGGCCGGTCCGGGCGGGTGGGACGGGGATCGTCGCGGCGGCCGATATCAGCATCGCCGGGGAGAGCGCGACGTTCGCGTTGACCGAAGTACGCCTCGGGCTGGCGGCGGCGACGATTTCGCTCACGGTCATTCCCCGGCTGACGGACCGCGCGGCGGCGTACACGTTCCTCACCGGCAACGGGTTCGACGCGCTGGAGGCGGCGCGGCTCGGCCTGCTCACGCTGACGGTGCCGGACGCCGACCTGGACGCGGCCGTCGACACGGTCCTCGACGCGCTGCTGAAGGGCGTCCCCCAGGGCATGCGCGAGACCAAGAAGCTCCTCAACCGCGACCTTCTCGCCAACATCGATGCCCACGGCAAGGACCTCGCCGAGCTCTCCGCCTCACTCTTCGGCTCCCCCGCGGCCCAGGACGCCATGCGCGCCTTCCTCAACCGCCGCAAGAGCTAATTCGTTTGCCGGTCCGGTAGGGCGCTGCTGGACTGGCCGGGTGATCACCGACGCACAGCTGACCCACTTCCGGGAGCAGGGGTACGTCGTCGTTCCCGGCGTACTGTCCGACACGCAACTCGCGACCGGGCGCCGGATCGTGGCGACGATGCTGGAGCGGAAGCCACCGCAAGGCGTCGGGCCGCACTTCCTCTCGCCTCGGCTCCACGAAACGCATCCATTGCTGGAGCTCTATCGGGCGGCCGGGATCGCGGGCTTGGCCGGGGAACTCGTGCGGCCCGAGCTGGCACCGCAGGAGCCGAATCAGGTGCAGGTGGTGACGACGGTCCCACCCTGGCCGCACGTGCCGGGTGGTCCGCATGTGGACGGGATCACGCCGACTCTCGACGACGGCACGCCGGGGACGTTCACCGTGCTCGCAGAGCTGTGGCTGACCGATCACGACGAGCCCGACCGCGGGAATCTGTACGTCTGGCCCGGCACACATCTCCGTTTCGGCGCATACCTCGCCGAGCCCGCCGGCGGATCCCCACGCCATCACAATCGGCAGTTTCGTGGGACCGTCCGGGTGGAGGGCCTTCGATGGCTCGAATGTGATGGCCTGGGGATCCGCAGTGCCGGGGCGAGTCGCCGGGCGCAGGAAGGGACGGATCTCCAGCACTCACCAAGGGCGTGCCTGCGCCACGTCTCTACCTCGGCCCCGCGTGGCGAGGGTGGAGCCGGTGGGGATAGTGAGTGGTGGAGGTCCGCGTGGGTTATGCGGTGAGCTCGACCAGTAGCGGGAGGTGGTCGGAGGCGGCGGCTAGGTCTTCGGGGGTTGCGGGGAGGTGGCGGAGGCGGCCGGTGAGTTGGGGGGAGAGTTCGGCGGCGTCGATCCGTTTGTGCGGCGTTATCGAGTTGAAGGTCGGGCCGGCATCGAGATCGAGCAGGCCCTCTTCGGCGAGGCGTTTCCAGACCGGGCCGTCGGGCTCCTCGTTGATGTCGCCCGCCAGGAGGTAGGGCGCGTTGAAGGTGCGGCAGAGGGCGAGGACCTGGGCGATCTCGTGGATGCGGCCGCGGGGGTGCAGGCCCAGGTGGCAGACGACGACGGCCAGTCGGGTCGAGCCGAGGACGAGCACGCCGCCGACCGCACCGCCGGGGAGCTGGGTGGCGACGAAGTTCAGGCGGCGGCGGACGAACGGGCGCCAGATCCGGCGGCCGCGGATGCCGGTGAGATTGATGCCGTCGGCAACCAGGATCGCGTTCCGGGCCGACGCCGCGACGTACCGCATCCCGAACGTCGCCGCCATCGCGCGCCGCTTACGCCTGGTCCCCCACCAGGTCGGCGCCTCCTGTACCAGCATCACATCCGGCCGGCACGCCTTCACCACCCGCGCAAGCGCCGTCCGGTCGTCGCCCCACCGGTGCACGTTGTACGACAGCACCCGCAGCACCGCCTCGCCAGGCGGCCTTTCGGTCATGCCTCGTTGTCGCCGTTCACGTCGGCTGACTGCAGCTCGGGGTCGGCGGGTGCGGCGCGCATCCCGGTACGGCGGGCGGCCGACTTGCGGGCGGCCCGCTCCAAACGGGTCGAG
This sequence comes from Kribbella sp. NPDC051586, assembly GCF_044453965.1. Classification (NCBI taxonomy): domain Bacteria; kingdom Bacillati; phylum Actinomycetota; class Actinomycetes; order Propionibacteriales; family Kribbellaceae; genus Kribbella; species Kribbella sp. NPDC051586. The sequence goes on from NZ_JBITDF010000002.1 coordinate 659,135, forward strand.
CGCCCACGCGCAGCGGCCGTCTTCGCGGTGACCGCGGTCGTCTTGACCCGGACCCGGCGCAACCAGGTGGCCTCTTCGCGAGCCAGGTCCGCCGCACCGACCAGACCGGCCTCCGGGCCGAGCACCGCGCGCACGATCCGCGCCTCCGGACGGAACCCGCGACCGGTCAGCGTGCGCTTGAACGCCTCGCGGGCCGGCGCCAGCAGCAGCTCGCCCGCGTCGGACACACCACCGCCGATCACGAACGTGCCGGGGTCGAGCGCCGCGGCCAGGTTGGCGAGGCCGATACCGAGCCAGCGGCCGACATCCTCGAGCAGCTCGACCGCGACCGGGTCGCCGTCCTTGGCCAGCTCGGTCACCATCGGGCCGTTGATCTTCCGCGGGTCACCGCCGGCCGCGCGCAGCAGGTTGTGCGCGACGGGCGAGCCGGACAGCGCCAGCTCGCGGGCCTCGCGGGTGAGGGCGTTGCCGGACGCGTACTGCTCCCAGCAGCCGCGGTTCCCGCACTCGCAGCGGTGACCGCCGGGGACGACCTGCATGTGGCCGAACTCGCCCGCGATGCCGAACTTCCCGCGCTGCAGGGCACCGTCGTTCAGAATCGCGCCGCCGATACCGGTGCCGAGCGTGACGCACACCAGGTGGCTCTCGCCCTGCCCGCCGCCGAACCGCCACTCGGACCAGGCGGCCGCGTTCGCGTCGTTCTCCACCACGACCGGCAGCCCGAGCCGGCGCTCGACCGCGTCCCGCAGCGGCTCGTGCCGCCAGGCGAGGTGCGGCGCGAACAGCACCGAGGACCGGGTCACGTCGACGAACCCGGCGGCGCCGATGCCGACCGCGATCACGTCGTGCCGGGACTCCAGGTCGTGCACGATCTCTGCGATCGCGTCCTCGGTCTCCCGCGGGTCGGTCGTCGGCGTGTCCCGGCGTACCCGGTCCAGGATGTTGGCCTCCGGGTCGACCACCCCGGCGGCGACCTTGGTCCCGCCGATGTCGATCCCGATCGTCAAAGCCTGCGTCAGAGCCAAGGTTCGACCTTCCTCGCGGTACCTCCGACCCCCGCCGGAACCTCTCCAGTATCGCCGGTCAGGACAATCACCGGGTCTTTTCCGGCGCCGGGGCCGGGCGGCGGGCCAGGTCGGCGGCGCCGATCAGGCCGGCGTCGTTGCCCAGCTGGGCGAGGCTGAAGGTGGGGTGGGGACGGTTCGACTTGGCCGGGAGGACCTTCTCGAAGGCGACCTCGGCCGACTTCATCAGCAGGTCCTTCGCCGCGCTCACACCGCCGCCGATCACGATCAGCGTCGGGTCGAACATCGTCGCGAGGCTCGCCAGCCCCTCCCCGAGCCAGCGGCCCAGGTCCTCGAGCAGCTCCACCGCACACGGGTCGCCGGCCATCGCGGCCTCGGTGATCATCGGCCCGGTCAGCTCCGCCGGGTCGGTGATCCCGCACACGCTCAGCATCTGCGCCGCCGCGATCGAACCCGACTCCGCCTGCGCCCGCCCCTCACGCACCAGGGCCCGCCCGGACGCGTACTGCTCCAGGCATCCACGCGACCCGCACCCGCACCGATGCCCACCGGGTACGACGCGCATGTGGCCGAGCTCGGCCGCGACGCCGTGAGCGCCGCGGAGCAGCTCACCCTCGATCACCACGCCGCCACCGATGCCGGTGCCGACCGTGAGACAGAGCATGTGCTCGACGTCCTTCGCCGCGCCGAAGGCGAACTCGCCCCAGGCCGCGGCGTTCGCGTCGTTCTCGACGACGACGGGGATGTTCAACGTCTTCGCGACCCGTGCGCCGAGCGGCTCGTCCCGCCAGGCGAGGTTCGGTGCGAACAGCACAGTCGAGCGGTCCGACGAGACGAACCCGGCGGCGCCGATCCCGACCGCCTGCACGTCGTGCGCGGCGATCAGCTCGGCGGCCGCGTCGCAGATCGCCGCCGCGGTCCCGTCGACGGAGTCCGCCGGGGTATCGCGGTGCGTGCGGGCCCCGATCGTGCCGTCCTCGTCGACCACGCCGGCCGCGATCTTCGTACCGCCGACATCGATGCCGATCGTCAGTCCCATGGTTCGGGGTCCTCGCTCACGTCGATCCGGTCCACCGTGGACGGGGCCGGTTCCTCCTCGGGCTGCGCGGAGCTGGTCGGTCGCGACGCTGCGTCCTCCCGCGCCTGCCGGGCCGCGTCCGCGGCGGCCTCCAGCAGAGATCTCAACGAGCCCAGCACATGCGCGGCGGCCGTCGACAGCTGCTCGATCGTCTCGGGGCTGGTGTTCCGCACCCGGTGGATCAGCTGACAGACCGGACACCACAGGCAGTCGGGCCCCAGCTTGTGCTCGTGCTCCGCCTCATCGGCCGACGGCGTCTCCGCGGAATCAGCAGCAGAATCAGCAGCCGAGTCAGCAGCGGACTCAGGCGCCGGCGCAGCGTCGGTAGCCGCATGCTGCAGCACCGCGAACAGCTTGGCCGCCTCCTCGGCAACCGAGCCGACAGGCTCCTTACTCAAAGCCCCTCCCCGATCGCAGCCGTACGGCGGGCCAGTTGCTCGTGGTACTCCGCTGTCAGTCCCTGGGCCAGCTCCTGCGCGGACTCCAACGGCCCCGACCCGCTGGGCACCTCCGAGGGGGCAGCCGGCCGCGCAGTCTCCCGCGGTGCGAACCGCACCTGCAGCCGCCCGTCGTCGAGCCGCGCACCCGCGACCACGCCACGCGCCAGTGCCGCCGGCAGCGGCAGCACCCGGCGGTACGACCCGACGGTGATGATCAGCTCGTCCCCGTGCCGCGCCAGCTCCAGCTCGCTGGCCGATGCCAAGGGCAACGGCATCGTCAGCGTGTACGTCCGCCCGTCGGTGTCGATGTGCCGATCCACCCACAACGACGTCTCGTCCGTGGCGCGCGCGAACGGGTCGTCCCCGCCGTACATCTCCACTGCGAACGCGGCCAGCTCCTCGACCCCGACCGGCTCACAGACCCGGTACGGCGACTCCCAGATCGGCAGCGGCCGGAACGAGTCCGCGACCTCCTCCAGGATCCCCCGCTGGGCGGCAACCCACTGCCGCCGCCAGGTGTCCGCCCCAGCAGCCGGGAAGACCCGGTTGGCCACCACACCGTCCACGCGGTACCCGTACAGCGAGAGTCTGGTCAGCGACCGCCGCGCCTCGGCGACGACGACGGCCTCCGGCGTCAGCACCAGCCGCACCGAGGCGTCCGGACCGGCCAGCAGCGTGCGGATGTCCGACAGGTCGCTCTGCAGCCGGCGCAGCGCGTCGAAGACGTTGTCGTCGGGCATCGGCAGGCTCGAGCCGCGGCTCAGGAACGGCCGGAAGGTCCGCATCATCTTGCGCTCGGCGTTGAAGATGCGATCCATGTACCAGTTCAGCGCCTCCGGCAGCGCGAGCAGCCGGAGCGTCTCCGCGGTCGGCGCGCAGTCGACGACGATCACGTCCCAGCGCCCGGACCGGACGTGGTCGCGCACCTCGAGCAGCGCGAGCACCTCCTCGGCGCCGGGCAGGACGGTCAGCTCCTCGGCCTCGATCGGGTCGACGCCGACCATGTGCAGCACCGACCGCAGATAGGACTGGATGTCGCCCCAGGACCGCTCGAACTTGCGCTGCGCGTCGATCTGCTGGACGAACAGCAGGTCGTCGATCTCCGTCGGCTCCGGACCGACCTCGGAGTCGAACGCGTCCGACAGCGAGTGCGCGGCGTCCGTCGACAGCACCAGCGTCCGCAGCCCGCGCAGTGCGGCGAGCGTGGCGGTCCCCGCGGCGGACGTGGTCTTGCCCACGCCGCCCTTACCCGTATACAGCAGAACCCGAGTCACTGGATCAGGACTCGACGCGCTTCTTGAGGCCCTTCAGGGCGGTGTCGATGATGACCTTCTCGGCCTTCCGCTTGAGCATGCCGATCATCGGGATCGCGACGTCGACGGCCAGCCGGTACGTCACCTCGGTGCCTTCCGCGCCGAGGTCGCGCAGTACGTAGGCACCGTCCATCCCCTTCACCATCTTCGCCTCGACCAGCGTCCAGGTCACCTCGTTGCGGGACCAGACGTAGGCCAGCGTGTACTCGTCGGAGATCGCGCCCGCGTCGACCTTGAAGCGCACCTTGTTCGGCCGGCCGGCCTCGTCGGTGGACAGCACCTCGGTCTCCCGCATCGAGTCGGCCCAGTCCGGGTAGGCCGCGAAGTCCGCGATCACCGCCATGATCTCTTTGGGGGTCGCGTTCACCTGGATGGTCGAGGTGGTCTGTTCCGCCATCGATTCACCTCTTCGCCGATCGGTTCTCCGTGTCCTCAACGGAGACTATCGCGGGATCGGACGAGGTACGTCGTTCGCCCGCCGCGCGGCCCGCCTCGGCTTCGTCCTTGAACCGCCACAGGTGCTCCCGGTACGACGCGACGTACCGCTCCTTGAGCCGCTCGAGGGCGCGGCCGCGGACCGGGCGGGCCGGGTCGACGCGGAGGTACCAGTGCACGACGACCCCGTCGCGGACCGGCTCCAGCCACCACTCCGCCGTACCGATCGCGGCGCCGGTGACGGCCCAGCGGACCCCCTCCACGCCGCGCCGCTCGGACGGCGTCAGGGTGAGGTCCGGCCACCACTCGCGCCAGAGGGTGTCCGAACCGAGTCGCTCGGCGACGTAGGCTGGATCAGCAACGACCAGGTCGTCGCAACTGATGTCGAGCGTGGGCATGGCTAGAACCTAGTTCCGTGAGTCACATAAACCTGGCTACTTGTGGGTAGGTGACTGTAGCGTGCGCCGGAAGTCGACAATTCGTGACCGACTGAGGAGACGCGGATGCGTGAGTACACCGTTCCTGCTGTGACCGAGCCCGCCAGCGGGAGCCTGAGCGACCCGGTGTGGGCGAACGCGTCCTCTCATCCTGACACCGCGGTGTTCAGCCGACGGGTGCAGGGCGGCTGGCTGGACGTCACCGCCGCCGAGTTCGCCAAGCAGGTGACCGGCGTCGCGAAGGGGCTGATCGCAGCCGGCGTGAAGCACGGCGAGCGGGTCGCCCTGCTCAGCGCGACCCGCTACGAGTGGACCCTGATCGACTACGCGATCTGGAGCATCGGCGCGGTCACCGTTCCGATCTACGAGACCTCCTCGGCCTCGCAGATCCAGTGGATCCTGACCGATTCCGACGCGGTCGTCGCGATCGCCGAGAACGCGGCGCACGGCGCGGTGGTCGAGTCCGCCCGTCCCGAGGCGCCCGCACTGCAGGAGATCTGGCAGATCGAGGCCGGCGCCGTCGACGAACTGACCGTGCTCGGCCAGGACATCACCGACGCCGAGTTCGACAAGCGCCGTTCCGCGGTCACCGCGTCCGACCTGGCCACGCTGATCTACACCTCCGGCACGACGGGACGCCCGAAGGGCTGCCGGATCAGCCACTCGAACTTCCTCGACGAGCTCGGCCCCGCGGTGAAGATCCTCGACAACCTCTTCGACTCCACCGGCGCGAGCACGCTGCTGTTCCTGCCGCTGGCGCACGTGTTCGCCCGGATCATCCAGGTCGGCTGCGTGATGAAGATGGTCAAGGTCGGCCACAGCGCCGACGTGAAGAACCTGGTCGCCGACCTCGGCGAGTTCAAGCCGACGTTCATCCTGAGCGTGCCGCGGGTCTTCGAGAAGGTGTTCAACTCGGCCAGCCAGAAGGCGCACTCCGAGGGCAAGGGCAAGATCTTCGACGCCGCCGCGGACACCGCGATCGCGTACTCGCGGGCGCAGGACAAGGGCGGCGCATCGTTCGGGCTGAAGGCCAAGCACATGCTGTTCGACCGGCTGGTCTACGGCAAGCTGCGGGCGGTCCTCGGTGGCCAGGTGCAGTACGCCGTCTCCGGTGGCGCGCCTCTCGGTGACAAGCTCGGTCACTTCTTCCGCGGCATCGGCGTACCGGTCCTGGAGGGCTACGGCCTGACCGAGACCACCGCCGCGGTGGCGGTGAACCTGCCCGGCGACATCCGGATCGGCACCGTCGGCCGGCCGCTTCCCGGGGTGACGGTCGGCATCGCGGACGACGGTGAGCTGCTGTTCAAGGGCGGCCAGGTGATGCAGGGCTACTGGAACAACGACGAGGCGACGGCGGCCGCGATCGACGCGGACGGCTGGTTCCACACCGGCGACCTGGGCGAGTTCGACGTCGACGGGTTCATCAAGATCACCGGCCGGAAGAAGGAGATCCTGGTGACGGCCGGCGGCAAGAACGTCGCGCCGGCCCTGCTCGAGGACCAGATCCGGCTGCACCCGCTGGTCAGCCAGTGCATGGTGGTCGGCGACGGCAAGCCGTTCATCGCCGCGCTGATCACCATCGACCCGGAGAACATCGTGCCGTGGGCAACCGAGCGCGGGAAGCCGACCGACGTGGCTTCGCTGACCCAGGACGGGGACCTGATCGCCGAGATCCAGAAGGCGGTCGACGACGCGAACGCTTCGGTCTCCAAGGCCGAGAACATCAAGAAGTTCTCGATCCTGGAGACCGACTGGACCCAGGAGTCCGGTGAGCTGTCCCTCAAGCTCTCGCTCCGCCGGCACATCGTGATGGAGAAGTACGGATCCGACGTCGAGGCCCTCTACGCCAAGTAGGTCGTAGGCCGGCATCAGCCGAATGGCTGATGCCGGGTCGAGCTTCCCGGACGATGTGCGCGGGGTACGGCGTCGGCGAAGCTCGAGGCATGATCACAACCGGGCCGATCGTCGAAGTCGGCAACCTGCGCAAGTCGTACGACGGCCGGACCGTCGTGGACGATCTGTCCTTCACCGTCGACGAGGGCGAGATCTTCGGGATCCTCGGCCCGAACGGCGCCGGCAAGACCACCACGGTCGAATGCGTCGAGGGGCTGCGCGTCCCCGACAGCGGCCGGGTCCGCGTCGCCGGGCTCGACCCGGTCGCCGACCACGCGGCCGTGACCCAGGTCCTCGGCGCGCAACTGCAGGAGAGCGAGCTGCAGGCCAAGCTCACCGTGCGCGAGGCGCTCGAGCTGTACGCCGCCCTCTACCCGAACCCGGCCGACTGGCGGCCCCTGGCCGAACGGCTCGGCCTGACGGACCAGCTGACCTCGCGCTTCGGCGTACTCAGCGGCGGTCAGAAGCAGCGCCTGTTCATCGCGCTCGCGCTGATCGGCAACCCCAAGGTCGTCGTCCTCGACGAGCTGACCACCGGCCTCGACCCGCGCGCCCGCCGCGACACCTGGGAGGTCGTCGAGGACGTTCGTTCCCGCGGCGTCACCGTCCTCCTGGTCACGCACTTCATGGAGGAAGCCCAGCGGCTGTGCGACCGGATCGCCGTCATCGACAAGGGCCGGATCACCGCGCTCGACACACCCCAGGGCCTGATCAGCCGGACGGCGGGAGCCACCGTCATCTCGTTCACCCCGTCGGCATCGCTCGACGACGTGGACCTGGCCGCGCTGCCCGCGCTCGCATCGATCGAGCAGAAGGACGGCCGGATCACCCTCGGCGGCACCGACGAGACCGTCACCGCTGTGCTGTCCCTGCTCGCGCGGCACCGCATCACCGCACACCAACTCCGCGTCACCGACGCGACCCTCGACGACGCCTTCCTCGACCTGACTGGAGCCAACTCATGACCGCCACCGCCCCCACGGCGCCCGTACGCCGTACCTCGCCCCGGGCCGCTGTACTGCGTGCCGAGGCGCGGCTGTTCCGCCGGGAGCCGGGGACGCTGTTCTGGATCCTCGGGTTCCCGCCGCTGCTGCTGGTGATCCTCGGGTGCATCCCGGCGTTCCGGAAGGCCGACGCCGGCCTGGGCGGTCTGCGGATCATCGACCTGTACGTGCCGATCCTCGTTCTCGTCGCGCTGATCGTGACCGGTCTGCAGACGATGCCGCCGATCATCACCGGCTACCGCGAGCGGGGCATCCTGCGGCGGATGTCGGCGACGCCGGTCAAGCCGTCCGCGCTGCTGACCGCCCAGATGGGGCTGAACGGTGCGGCCGCGCTGGTGTCCGCCCTGGTCTGCCTCGCGATCGGCCGGATCGCATTCGACGTCAAGCTGCCGCACCAGGCCGCCGGCTATGCCCTGTCGCTGCTCCTCGCGGCGGCCGCGGCGCTGGCGCTGGGAGCCCTGGTGTCCGCGCTCGCCCGGACCGCGAAGGCCGCCACCGCGATCGGCTCCGGGGTGTTCTTCCCGAGCATGTTCTGCGCGGGTGTCTGGCTGCCGGTGCAGTCCATGCCGCATGTACTGCGGACGATCGTCGAGCTGACGCCGTTCGGCGCCGCGGCGCGCGCGATGGGTCAGGCAGCCGTCGGCGACTGGCCGTCCTGGTCGCACCTGGGCGTGCTGGCCGCGTGGGCAGTGGTCCTGACGGCGGTCGCCGCGCGCTGGTTCCGGTGGGAGTAGGCGATCGTTCGTGCAGACTGGGTGGGTGACAACGGTCGACAGCGATCTCGATCGGCGCCAGGCGGCCTTCCGCCGCTGGGCGCCCTACTTCCTGCTCGGCCTGGGCACCTTCCTCGCAATGGCGACCGCCGGCCTGATCACACCGTTCAACGACCAGCGGATCGTGGCGGCGACGTTGGTAGGAGCTGCTCTCGTCCTGGAGGTGTGCTGGACCCGGTTCGGCCGCGGCCACCAGACCCCGGACCGGCTGTCGGTCGTGTACTACGGCCTGCGCTGGGCGATCGGCTTCGCGCTCACCCTGCTGAACGGCTTCTTCGCGTTCTACTCCGCGGCGGGCTACTACGACGCCGACGAGCGGCTCCCCGGCAAGCGGATCCGGCGGCTCGCGCTGTTCGCCTGCTCGATCCCGATCTCCGCAGCGCAGGCGAGCGGCATCCCGGTGCACGACACGGCGCGGTGGCTGGTGTTCGGCGGCCTGCTGATCGCGAACAACGCGCTGCTGACGGTCGCCAAGCACTTCGCCGACCAGGAGGAGGAGCGGTCGCGGGCCCGGGCCGCGACGATCTCCGAGCTCCAGCAGGCGCACGAGGACAACGCCGCGCTGCAGGCCCAACTGCTGGTCCAGGCCCGGGAGGCCGGCATCGCCGACGAACGGCGCCGGCTGGCCGCGGAGATCCACGACACCATCGCGCAGGGGCTGACCGGCATCATCGCCCAGCTCCAGGTCGTCGCGAACACCTCCGACCCGGCGACCGTCAAGGACCACGTCAGCCTTGCGACCGATCTGGCCCGGCACAGCCTGGGCGAGGCCCGGCGCTCGGTCCACAACCTCGCCCCGGTCGGCCTGTCGAACGACGGCCTCCCGGAAGCACTGCGGAAGATCGTCGACCAGTGGGCCGAGCGTCACGACGTACGCGCGGAGCTCACCGTCACCGGTCCGCCGCAACACCTGCACGGCGAGATCTCCGCGACGATCCTGCGCATCACCCAGGAGGCGCTGGCGAACGCGGCCAAGCACGCCGCCGCCACCCGCGTCGGAGTAACTCTCAGCTTCATGGACAGTGAGGTCACGTTGGACGTCCGCGACGACGGCAAGGGCTTCGACCCGATGTCCCTGCCGGCCCGGACCCGCACCGGCGGCTTCGGCCTCGACGGCATGCGTGCCCGGGCCGAACGGATCGCCGGATCACTCACCCTCGAGTCCGAACCAGGTTTCGGTACGGCGGTGTCGGCTCGCGTACCGTTGGTGCCCCATGCCTGACACCTTCCCCGAGATCTCGCTGATCCTCGTCGACGACCACCCGGTGGTCCGCAACGGCCTGCGCGGCATGTTCGAGTCCGAGGCCGGCTTCACCGTGCTCGGCGAGGCCTCGAACGGCGTCGAGGCGGTCGAGCTGGCCGCGGACCTCGATCCGGACGTGATCCTGATGGATCTGCGGATGCCCGGCGGCGGCGGGCTGGACGCGATCACCGAGCTGACCCGTCGCGGTATCCGGTCGAAGGTTCTGGTCCTGACCACCTGGGACACCGACACCGACACGCTGCCGGCGATCGAGGCCGGCGCGACCGGCTACCTGCTCAAGGACGCGCCGCAGGACGACCTGTTCAACGCCGTCCGCCAGGCCGCCGAAGGTCGGACGGTGCTCTCTCCCGCGGTCGCTTCCCGGCTCGTCACAGCTGTCCGTACGCCGGCGCCGAGCCCGCTCGCCGCGCGCGAACGGCAGGTCCTGGAGCTGGTCGCGAAGGGTACGCCGAACCGCGACATCGCCCGCGAGCTGTTCATCAGCGAAGCGACCGTGAAGACCCACCTCAGCCACGTCTTCACCAAGCTCGGCGTCACCGATCGCGCGGCAGCGGTGGCCAAGGGGTACGAGCAGGGCATCCTCGGCCGCGACTGATCGACGTTAGCCGCGGGGTACAGGTCAGGACATGAAGCCAACCCCAAAACCTCGAGTGGTCAGCTCCGCCCGCCGGCCGGCGGAGGCGAGCGGGCCCTTCGTCTGTAGCTGGAGTGCTGTCGGTAGCTGTGCTGTGGTCCGCGTCGCCGGTGTGATCGACGTCGTCGCCATGCCCACCTTCGCCGGCGAACTGCACCATGTGATCACCACCAAGCTGCCCCGCCTGGTGGTCGATCTGCGCCGCGTCACCTCGATGGAGGCGGCCGGCCTCGAGATACTCGCAGACGCCCACGACCTGGCCGTCGAACACGGCGGATGGCTGCGCGCCTCCGGAGCCGGTCAATGGCTGGCAGACCTGGTCCGGGCCACCCGCACCTCTCGGCCGCTCGACCACTACCCGGCCCTAGCCGACGCCCTCCCCGCCTACCGCCCCAGCATCATTTCCCCTCGCTGAAGGACCTACTTACTTCCTTCGCTTGTTTCCTCCCGTCACTTGCTTCCGCCGCTGAACGTGATGCCGTTGGTGAGTTGTTTCTGGGCGAGGAAGAAGATCAGCAGGCAGGGAATGGTGATCAGCACGGACGTTGCCGTTAGCAACGGGGTGTCGGTGCCGTTGACGGACTGGAAGCCGGCGAGTGCGAGCGGCAGGGTCTTCCACTGGTCGGAGTTGATGTAGATCGCCGGGCCGAGGAAGTTGTTCCAGTAGCCCATGAACAGCAGGATCGAGACGGCGACCACGGCCGGCCGGGCCAGCGGCAGGTAGACCAGCAGGAACATCTTGAACCAGCCGCACCCGTCGACGACCGCGGCGTCGGCCAGCTCGGACGGCATCCGGGCGAAGAACTGCCGGAACAGGAAGATGTAGAACGGCGACCCGAAGAACGCCGGCAGGATCAGCGGGTACAGCGTGTCGACCATGCCGAAGTTGTTGAACAGCATGAACTGCGGCACCATCGTCACCTCCCCCGGCAGCAGCATCGTCGCCAGTACGACGGCGAACAGCACGCCGGCGAACCGCACCCGCAGCCGCGCGAACGCGAACCCGGCCAGCGAGCAGGAGAACACCGTCCCGACGATCGGGATCAGCGTCGTGAGCACCGAGTTCAACGCGTACCGCCAGAACGGGAACGACGTCACCGCGCGGGTGTAGTTGCTCCACAGGAACTCGTGCGGTACGACGCTCGCGCCCGAACTCCCGACGCCCGCCAACGAGCGCAACGACGTCGCGATCATCCACAGGAACGGGTAGACGAACACCAGCGACCCGAGTGCGAGCACGACGTACAGGACGACGGTCAGAGTGAGGTTGCGGCGCCAGAGCGGCCGATCCGCACGTACGACCAAGGGTTCTGCGAGTGCAGTCATCGACGCCTCCGTTTCCGGCCTGGTTCGGTCTCGTAGTACACGGCGAACGCGCTGCCGCGGAGGGTGACCGCGGTCAGGGCGAGGATCACGACGAACAGGATCCAGGCCAGCGCGGACGCGTAGCCCATCCGGAAGTTCTGGAAGGCGTTGTCGTAGAGGTAGTAGACGAAGAACAGCAGCGAGTCCTTCGGTCCGCCGTTCGCGATGAAGCCCTGGGTGAAGATCTGCAGCGAGCCGATGATGCCGGTGAGCGCGTTGAACAGGATGATCGGCGAGAGCTGCGGCAGGGTCACATGCCAGAACTGGCGCACCGCGCCGGCGCCGTCGAGCGCCGCCGCCTCGTACAGGTTCGGCGGGACATCCTTCAGCCCGGCCAGGTAGATCACCATCGCGCCGCCGACCGTCCACAGGCTCATCAGGATCACCGTCGGCAACGCCCACGACGAGTCGTTGAACCAGCCCGGTCCCTGGATGCCGAAGTGCGCGAGTACGTCGTTCGCCAACCCGTACTGCGGGTTGAACACCCACAGGAACAGCACCATCTGCGCGACGCCCGAGACGAGCGAGGGCAGGTACCAGACCGTGCGGAACAACCGCATGCCCGGGAGGTCGGTGTTCAGCAGCAGTGCGACGAGGAACGCCAGCGCGGTCTGCAACGGCACGCTGATCACGGCGTACAGGAGGGTGACCTTCAGCGCCTGCGCGACCTGCGGATCCTGGAAGGCCTCGGTGTAGTTGGACAGGCCAACGAACTGCGGCGGCGTGATCAGGTCCCAGGACGTCAGGCTGACGTAGATCGACGATGCCATCGGACCGAGCGTGAACAAGCAGAACCCGATCAGCCACGGCGAGACGAACAGCCAGAACGCGATCGTCTTGTCGGCCCGTGGCCACCGCCGCCGCGCCCCGTACGCCGCCAGCCCGATGACGGCGTACAGGACGATCAGCAGGAGCAGGAACGGGACCAGCGGGACGAGGACGCCGGGGACACCCCACGAACTGGCGAGGTCCCGGATCCAGCCGACGGTGGGAGTCATTTCTTCAGGGCCTGCGTGCACTTCTGGGCGAGCTGCGGCAGGATCTTCGCGACGTCGTCCTTGCCGGTGCCGAGCGCGGTGTAGCTGGTCATGCCCTTCTCGGCGTCACCCGACAGCTGCGCCTCCTTGGCGACCGAGACGCCGACGATGCCCGACTTCAGCGCGGTGGTGAACGCGGCCAGGTTCCGCTCCGTCGGCAGGACCTTCTCCAGGGTCGGCGTCGAGGCCGCGATGATCGGTACGCCGAGCGCCGTGTTGCCCTGGATCAGCTGGTCCTGGGCGACCTGCTGCGTACTGGCGAACTCGACGAACTTCTTGGCGGTCTCGAGCTGCTTGCCGCTCGCGTTCTTCGCGATGCCGAGGCCGTCGACCTCCATCGGGAATCCCTTGCCGGGCACCGGGACGAGCGTCCAGTTCGGCTTGCTGATCTTGGCGAAGTCGGCCACCGTCCACGGCCCGAAGTCGCTGAACGTCGCGAGCCGGCCGGCCGCGAACCACTGCGCCTGGTCCTGCCCCTGGATATCCGTCGAGGTCGGCGCGTACCGGTTCTTCTGCATGTCGACGACGTACTGCGCGGTCTGTACGCCGGTCCCGTCGCCGAACGTGCACTCGGTCGCGTCGGCGTTGTAGTACCCGCCGCCGGCCGCGGTCAGCCAGCCGCGGTACCAGAGGTTGCTGGACCCGTAGACGCGGGCCTTGCCGTCGCCGTGCGACAGCTTGGCGGCGGCGGCCTTGAACTCGTCGAGGCTCAGCGGTGTGGTTGCGCTGGGCAACGGTACGCCGGCGGCCTTGAACGCGTCGGTGTTGATCGCCATCACCTTGGGCTTGGCCGCGAACGGCATCGCGTAGTACTTGTCCTGGTACTGCATCGCGGACGAGATGTTCGGCTGCACGTACTTGCCGGGGTCAACGGTCTGCTCGGCGAAGCTGGGCGCGAAGCCGGCCAGGCTGGTGTTGCTGATCTCCATCACCGTCGACTGGGTGCCGGCCGCGATCGAGGTCTGCAGCTTCTGCTCGTAGTCGGACTGGATCCAGTTGGTCGTCACCTTGGTGCCGGGGTTGGCCTTCTCGAAGGCCGCCGCGATCGCCTTGAGCGAGGCAGCTTCGGAGTTGGTGCCCCAGAACGAGAAGCTGATCTCGGCGGTACCGCTGTCCTTGTTGGACGCGGGGGCATTACCGGTCGCACAGCCGGCGGCCAGGAGGACGGCGATTGCGGTGGGCAGCAGTTTCTTCATGAGAGGTCCTTAGTGACCCGGGCGGTCCGACCGGGTTCGAGGGAATGGGTCTCGGTCCCGACGGTCACCGCGAGCGGACCTGGTCCGCTGAGGACGGTGACTTCGGTCGTGTGCCGGCCGACTTGGTGGATCCGGACAGTCCACGCGCCGAGCGGCAGATTGTCGGCAATCAGATTGTCGATCTCGGCGGGCAGGTGGGACGTGATGGCGACGGCGGCGTTCGGTGCGTCCGGGCGTAGCCCCAACAGACCGGCGACGAGGTGCTCGACGACCGTGAACGAGATCTCCGGGTAGTCGTCGCGGCTGTCGATCAGGTGCTTGGTCCAGCGCCACGCCGACTCGTCCCGGCCGTGCGTGAACAGGAACTCGGGCCAGTAGCTGAACGACTCGATATTGAGCGGCGGATCGGACTCCATCCGGGCTTCCAGATAGTCGAGGAACCGCTCGTTACGTTCCCCGGTCCCACTCAGCCCGAACAACGGGACGAGCGTGTGCGACTCCAGTCCCCAGTCGAAGTCGAGTCCGTCCTTGGTGATGCCCCGGGCGAAGTGGTCCCCGTTCCACCACCCGTCGTAGGTCGCTTGGATCCGGTCGGCGTCGGCGTGCCGGCCGAGCTTGCGGAGGACGGCGTACTGCGTCGCGAGGCCGTCGCCCGCGACGAGGAGCGGCGCCTCGCGCTCGTTGTAGGTGGCGGTGCCGAGGAAGATGTCCGCGGTCCCGCCCGCCTCGGGGATGCCGTCGCCGTCGGCGTCATGTGCTTCGACGAACTCGCCGGCGCTGTGCCGGTAGTACGCAGCCAGGTCGGGGTCGTCGATCCATCGGCGGTCGCCGGTCCAGTCGTACTGCTCCAGCGCCCGGTAGGCCAGGTCGAACACCGCGGGGATCTCCCGGACGAAGTGCTCGTCGTCGTGGTAGTCGAGGTCGGCGATCCGGCCGTCGAAGTGGAAGGCCCAGATCGGGAACCACTTCCGGGCCGGCGTCGCCGAGCGGGCGAAGTGCCGGAACATCGCGAAGTTCTCCGCGTCCAGGCCGAGCAGATGCGCGCCGGCCGCCTGGTGGCAGACGTCGCGCGAGTAGAACATCGGCCGGGACGGGTAACCGGCCCAGTACGACGGGAGGTTCCCGGGGCCGGTCCGCACCCAGTCCAGAGCCCGCTTCCGGGCCCACACGAAGGCCTCCTCGACGTAGGCGCTACTGGACGTCAGGGTCAGCACGGCAGCTCCTCACACACATTGGATATTAGCGCTAAAACTAGGGACGTCCGCCAATTCCGTCAATACCTTCTGGGGGGTCGTGTTTTACCGCTATAGTCCAGGACGTGACGACTTTCGAGATCCGCTCTCCCGACGGCCGCACGCGGCGCACCGGCACCCTCAGCGGCCCCGGCACGATCACCCCCCGGCCACTGGAGACACCTGGTCTGCAGTCCTACGAGGTGGCTGCCGGCGGTGCGGTGACGTTGCGGTGGACCTGGCCGGCCGAGGATGCGGTCACGCTGTGGCGGCCGACCCAGGACTCCCGGCGGAACTTGCCGACCGACTGGGGCTCGCACCGCGACATCCGTTCCGTCCGCTCGGCCCCGGTGGCGGCGTTGGTCGACGGGCAGGACAACGCATTGTTGACAATCTCCTTGTCGGCAAGCGTTCGCGGCTGCGACTTCGCCGTGGGGGTGAACGAAGAGACCGCCGAGCAACTGGTCGAGTTGACCGTCACCGACGCCGAGGACGATGCATTCAGCCTGCGGATCGACACCCGGCCGCAGCACTTCGCCAAGGCGCTCCGAGGGGTGACGGACGAGTGGACAGCTGAGCTCGGGGACCGCATTGCGCGCGTGCCGCAGGTTGCGCGGACCGCGATGTACTCGACCTGGTACAGCGACCACCAGCACGTCTCGGCCGGGTCCGTCGAGCGCCACGCCCGCGCCGGAGCGGCGTACGGCTGCACGGCGGTGATCGTCGACGACGGCTGGCAGACCGACGACACGCGGCGCGGGTACGCGTACTGCGGCGACTGGGAGCCGACCAGCCAGACCTTCCCCGACATGGCCGAGCATGTACGGCGGGTGCACGAGCTCGGCCAGCGGTACGTGCTGTGGCTCGCGCCGCCGTTGATCGGGGTGCAGTCGAAGGCCTGGGACCGGTTGAAGGACCGCACGCTCGGGTTCGCCGACGCCGATGTCACCGCAGTACTGGATCCGCGGTTCTCCGAGGTGCGGGAGCACCTGCTCGAGTGCTGTATCCGTCCGGTTCGGGATTGGGGCGTCGACGGCCTCAAGCTCGACTTCATCGATTCGTGGGCCCGTGACAACACTCCCCCGGCGCCTGGTGCCGATTGCGAGTCCATTGACGAGGGCGTCGAGCGATTCCTGCAGGCGGTCACCGGGGAGCTGCGCCGGCTGCGGGCCGACGTGCTGATCGAGTTCCGGCAGGACTACGTGAACCCGCGGCTGTGGCAGTTCGGCACGTTCCTGCGAGCCGGCGACTGCGCGCTGGACCCGGTGGAGAACCGCGTCCGCACAGTCGACTGCCGACTGCTGGCGGGTGACCGTGCGGTGCACTCGGACATGCTGCTGTGGCACCCGTCGGCGTCCGCGGAGAACGTCGCACAACAGTTCATCGGAGCATTGTTCAGCACGCCGCAGGTGTCGATGGAGCTCGACGCGTTGTCGCCGGAGCATGAGCAGGTGGTGCGGCACTGGCTCGGGTTCATGCGTGAGCACGCCGACGTGCTGCTGCACGGCGCGCTCCTGCCGTCCCGACCGGATGCGCGCTACACGCAGGTGCGTGCGGTCGGGGCCACCGAGACCGTGGTGGCGGTGTTCGCCAACCCCGTCGTGCGCGTATCGGACCCGTGCACGCTGGTCGTGAACGGCGGTGTGGACCAGAGGATCTATGTCGAAGGTGTCGAAGATCGGTCCGTCGAGCTCGTAGTCTCGGACTGCGCGGGCGTCGAGGTGTCTCGCAGCACCACGACATCGACGACATCGACGACAGGGCCGTGGGCGATCGACGTACCGGTCGGCGGGGTGGCCCGGATCGTACGGACCTGAGGGGGATCGATTGAAGCGAACAACCGTTGCGGACGTGGCAAAGCTGGCCGGGGTGTCGGCGATGACAGTGTCGAATGTGCTGAACGCACCGCATCGCGTGGCACCGCCGACGGTCCAGACCGTGCGAGCCGCGATCGAGGAGCTCGGGTACACCCCCAACCACGCGGCCCGCGCGCTGTCGTCCGGCCGTAGCCAGGTGATCGGACTACCGCTGTACTTCGAGGACGAGGAGAACCCCGGCCTCGGCGGATTCCTGCACGGCTTGCTCGGCGGCCTGGTGAAATCGGCGGCTTTGTCCGGGTACGGCGTGCACGTGGCGACGCCGGTGGAGGGTGCGACCGAGATCGCGCTGTACGAGAAGCTGATCGCGGCCCGTCAGGTGGATGCGATCGTCGTACTGGAGACGATGCCGCACGACGAGCGGATCGACTTCCTCAGCCAGCGGCGGTTCCCGTTCGTCGCGTTCGGGCGGACCGGGCCGGCGCAGCGGCAGTGCTGGGTCGACGTGGACAACGAGACCTCGATGGCCGGGATCGCCGAGCATCTGAAGTCGACCGGCCGCGAGCGGGCGGTGTACCTGGCGACCGACAGCTCGCTGCCGTGGGTGCATCAGCGGCAGGCCGGGTTCGTCCGGGAGTTCCCGTCGACGGTCGTGCGCTCGTTCGGATCGCTCGAGGCCGTGGCGGCGTACGTCGAGGAGACGGCGACAGGAGCAGGGGCGCCGGACGTTTTCGTCGCGGACAACGACGCGTTCGCGGTCGTGGCGATGCGGTCGCTGCAGCGACGTGGTGTCGCCGTCGGCGAGGACGTTGCCGTCACCGGGTTCAACGATTTCCCGTTCGCGAGCCTGCTCGACACCCCGCTGACGACGGCCCGGATCCCGCTGCGGGACATCGCCACCTGCCTGTTCGACCGTGCCCTGCAGGAGATCAGCGGCGAGCCGGACGCGCCGGGACGACTTGTCACCGCGCCGCTGGTCGTCCGCTCGAGTGCCTGATAGCGGCCTCGACGAAGCGCGCGAGCTCCTTCGAGCGGCTGCCGGCGGGCCAGACCACGAACATCCGATACACCTCGACATCGGCCACCGGCCGATAGACGACGTCCGGCCGGATGTTGCGCTCGGCCATCGACTGCGGCACCAGCGCGACCGCCTGCCCGAACGCGACGACCTCGAGCAGCTGCGACGAGTCCTGGACGATCGGCCCGTCCACCGGATCGTCCGGCCGCGCCGACCAGTAGTTGCGCTCGGCAACATTGGACCGGCTCCACCGCGGCGCCGGAATCCCAGCCAGGTCGTCGGCCCGCAGCACCTCGCGTCCAGCCAGCTCGTGCCCGGCCGGCAGCGCGGCAACCCGCGGCTCGGTGTACAGCTCCTCCATCTCCAGTCCAGGGTCGTCGAACGGCCGACTCACCAGCGCCACATCCGCACGTCCGTCGCGCACCATGTCCGCCTGCTCCCCGAACCCACTGACCACGACCTCGATCCCAGGAAACTCGCCGCCCAGCTCGGAGACGATCCGGTGCAGCAACTCGGTCGCCACACCAGGCTTCGCCGTCACCACGAGGCCCCGCGACGAGGCACCGGCCCGCTGCGTCCGCCGTACCGCGGAATCCAACGCGTCGAGCACCGGCCCGGACTCCTTCAGCAACGTCTCCCCCGCGTCAGTCAGCTCGAGACGGGTCCCGGATCGGTCGAACAGGTCGACGCCGAGCCGGTGCTCGAGCTGCCGCATCGCGCGGGACAGCGGCGGCTGAGCGATCCCGAGGCGCTCGGCCGCGCGGGTGATGTTCAGGTCCTCGGCGACTGCGCGGAAGTAGCGAAGTTCGCGGATCTCTGGTTCCGGCATACCTCCAGGGTATGGCGGACCACCCGATCGGTGTTGGTCCGCGGCAGTGGGTGCGCGCTCAACTGGGGACATGAATCAGAACGAAGTCGCCCTCGTGACGGGCGGAAACAAAGGCATCGGCCGCGAGATCGTCCGCCAACTCGGCCTGCGCGGACTCACCGTCTACCTGGCTGCACGCAACCCCGAACTTGGCGCCGCCGCCGCGGCGGAGCTACGAGCCGTGGACCTCGACGTAAGGTTCGTCCAGCTCGACGTGACCGATGCCGAGTCGGTCGACGCCGCCGCGAAACAGGTCGAGGCGGACTCCGGCCGGCTCGACGTGCTGGTCAACAACGCCGGCATCGTGGCCGAGTGGGGTACGTCGGTCGCGGACATCACGGCTGACCAGGTGCGGACGGCGTACGACGTGAACGTGTTCGGGGTCGTCGCCGCGATCCACGCGTTCCTACCTGTGCTGCGACGGTCGCCGAACGCGCGGATCGTGAACATGTCCAGCGGGCTGGGATCCGTCAACCTCCTCTCCGAACTCGACGGCCGCCTCGCCACGCAAGGCCTGCTCGCCTACAGCTCGTCGAAGGCGGCGCTCAACGCTCTCACCCTCGTCTACGCCAGCGCGCTCCGCGCAGACGGCATCAAGGTGAACGCCGCAACCCCCGGCCTCGTCCCGACCGACCTCAACTCACAGGCCTCGGTACCACGCGGCGAACGGACCGTTGCCGACGGAGCAGCCGTCCCGGTCGCCCTGGCAACACTCCCCGCAGACGGCCCCACCGGAGTCTTCAGAGGACCTGGCTCGCTGGAAGACGTGGCTGCGTGGTGAGGGCCTGACGGGCGAGCAGGAGGATGGTCGCGGTGCCGAGGAGGCCTGCGGCGGCGATGGTGAGGTTGGGGGCCAGGAAGGAGCCGACGACGCCGGCCAGGGCGATGCCGACGCCCTGGATCGCCATCAGGCCGCTGGTCTGGACGGTGAACAGGCGGCCTCGGTACGACGGGTCGACGTGCTGCAGGATCAGCGGGTCGATGCCCTGGTTGAACGCGTAGCCGGCGCCGGCGATCGCGAGCAGAATCGCCGCGACCGGGATGGCCGGCCCGGCCAGGAACGCGATCGCGGGGAGCTGACTGGTGAGCAGGAGCGGTACGACGAGCCGCCGCCGCACGGAAGGGCGAAACCGTGCGACGACGAGCTCGCCGAGAACAGTGCCGACGGCGTACCCGGTGAACAACGCACCGGCGGCCGCGGCGACCGTACCGACCTGGGCGGTGTAGGCGACCGCGAGCCCGTCCGGGACGGACGAGAACGCGGGCGCTGCCCAGGTCAGCACGATGAGGGTGCGGAGCTTGCGGTTCGTGAACAGGTACTGCAGGCCGGTCCAGGAATCGCGGACCGCATTCCGCTGCCGATCCCCCGGCGGGCTGTACGGCGTACCAACACCGATCACAACCGCTGACACCACGAAGGTCAGCACGTCGAGGGCGAGCAGCCAGTTCGCACCGATCGCCGCCATCGCCACGCCACCGAGCGCGAACCCGGTCAGCACCGTCACCTGACTGATTGCCCGCAGCAACGACCTCCCGATCGGGAACAGGTCGCCCGGCAACAGGTGCGCCAGGCCGGCCGCCCGCGCCCCGGCGAAGATCGGCGCGATCAGCCCGGTCCCGAGCAACAACGCGAGCAACCCGGCGACCGGCATTCCCGGCACCAGCATGCCGCCGATACAGACCGCACTCAGCAGGTCGCACCCCACCAGCACCCGCCTGGCCGGAAACCGATCCGCCACGGACGAGAACAGCACACCACCCACGGCGTACGGCAGGAACGAGCACACCAGAACGAGTGCCGACAGCAACGGTGAACCGGTCCGCTCGAACACCAGGATCGACAACGCGACCTGCGCGGCAACGGTCCCCAGCATCGACACCGCGTGCGCGCCGAACACCGCCCGCATACCGGGGACGCTCAGCACAGCTCCGTAGGACCTCACGCCGACAGCGTGCACGACCGTCCGGCGGCGGGCGTAGAGTTTTGGTTGTGGCCGAAAGTTCACTCTCATGACGGCACTGCGCTTCACGCAGGCGGATGCCCTGCGCTGCCGCTTCGGCGCCTCGCCGCTGTGGGAGACGATGTCCGCGGTACGGGTGCTCAACGGGGCGAAGCACCGGCCGCTGTACGCCGACTGGATCGCGGCGCGGCAGGACGTCGCGCGCAAACTCGATCTGCGCGGATTGAAGGCCGTGCAGCCCCGCGTCGGGTTCACGCCGGACTTCCTCACGCCACCGCCCAAAGCGTCCCGGGCGAAGTTCGCGACCGAGATCGCCCGCGTCCGCAGCACGCCGCTCGAGCGAGTCCGCGCCGAGCTGATCCGCTCGCGGGACGAGCTGAAGAACCCGGGAACACCGGAGATCGACAAGATGCTGACCGACCTGGCCGGCACCCGGGAACGGCTCGCCGACGAGATCGAGAGCGCCTGGGAAGCCCTGATCAGGCCCGACTGGCCGATGATCAGCCGCGTGCTCGAGGACGACATCGCGTACCGCGGCCGGCAACTCACCGACGGCGGGCTTGCCGGCCTCTTCGACGACCTGCACCCGACGCTCGTCTGGGAGGACGACCGCCTGATCCTCACCCGGTACCGCTTCGAGGGGCGCGACCTGACCGGGCAGGGCCTGCTCCTCGTCCCCGGAGTCTTCGCCTGGCCGCACCTCGTGGTCGTCGCGGACCCGGCGTACCACCCGACGCTGGTCTACCCGGCCCGCGGCGCCGCTCGCCTCTGGTCCGACGCGCCCGCTCCGCCGGACGCGCTCGCCCGCCTCCTCGGCCGCACGCGTGCCACGCTGCTCATCGCCCTCGATCCACCAGCCACCACGAGCGCCCTCGCCACCCAGTACGACCTCGCCCTCGCCACAGTCGCCGAACACCTCTCCGCGCTGTACGACGCCGGCCTGGCCACACGTCGCCGTACCGGACACCAGGTGCACTACCGCCGGACCGAAGTAGGACAGGCCGTCGTCGACGCCTCCGTCGGATAACCTCCCACGGGCGTGAGAATGCTGGGATGAAGAAGCCGACGAAGGCCGCGCGGCCGAGCACTCGTCACACCCGGCGCTGGCCGGCCTCGCTGGCGGTGGTCGCGGTGCTGATCCTGCAACTGCTGGTGCCGACGCAGATCAACGGCCTACCGCGCTGGGTGATGCCCACCCTCGGCGCGCTGCTTCTCCTGCCGCTGATCTACATGAACCCGTTGCACCTCCACCGCGACGAACCCTGGCTGCGCCGGGTCGAACTTGTGCTGCTCGGGGTCCTCGTGGCGGCCAACATGTTCTACCTCGGCGGGTTGATCTACTTCCTCGACCACGGCGCCGCGAACCAGGGCCTGGTGCTGGTCAAGGGCGCGGTCCTGATCTGGGTGACGAACGTGGTCGCTTTCGGAGTCTGGTACTGGGAGGTCGACCGCGGCGGACCGTTCGCCCGCGCTCCCGAGCACGAACGCGAGGCCGAGCGGGCGGACCTGCTGTTCCCGCAGATGACCGTCGACCTGGACGGCTGGAAGAACTGGCTGCCCGGGTTCACCGACTACCTGTACGTGTCGTTCACCAACGCGACCGCCTTCAGCCCGACCGACACGCTGCCGCTGACCGCGCGGACCAAGGTGCTGATGGGCGTCGAATCGGGGATCTCGCTACTCACCGTCGCGATCGTCGCCGCCCGCGCGGTGAACGTGCTCTGAGATCTCCCTCGACAGGTCTGTAATGGGCATGAGACCGTTATGCCCATGTACAGCACGAAGTCGGTGGGATTGGGGTTCGCGATCTTCTCCGCGATCACGTTCGGCGGGTCGGGACCGTTCGCGAAGGCGCTGATCGGCGCCGGATTCACGCCGGAGCAGGCGGCCTGGCTGCGGATCCTCGGCGCCGCCGCCGTACTGGTCCCGCTCGTGCTGGCCTTCCGTGGCCGCGCCGGTCTGCGCGCGGCGCGAGCGTCCTGGAAGGCCCTGGTGCTCTACGGCCTGACCGGGATCGCCGGTTGCCAGACGCTGTTCTTCCTCGCGGCCAGCCGGCTGCCGGTCGGGGTCGCGCTGATGCTCGAGTTCTCCGGTCCGATCCTGGTGGTCGCGTGGCTCAAGTTCGGGCAGAAGGTCGCAGTACCGCGCTCTGCCGCGATCGGCGTGAGCATCGCGGTCGTGGGTCTCGCGACGGTGGCCGAGATCTGGAGCGGGCTGCAGATCGACCCGATCGGCCTGCTCGCCGGGCTCGGTGCGGCCGCGTGCCAGGCGACGTACTTCATTCTGATCGACAAGCTGACCGGTGCCGCGGATCCGTTGGTGATGACCGCGGCAGGCAGCGTGGTCGGTGCCGTCGTCCTCACCTTCATCGCCGCACCCTGGGGTACGCCGTGGCACGTGCTCGTCGACACGATCGCGATCGGCCACCGGCACGCACCCGGCTGGGT
Organism: Kribbella sp. NPDC051586; assembly: GCF_044453965.1. Taxonomy (NCBI): domain Bacteria; kingdom Bacillati; phylum Actinomycetota; class Actinomycetes; order Propionibacteriales; family Kribbellaceae; genus Kribbella; species Kribbella sp. NPDC051586. The sequence continues at coordinate 682,372 of NZ_JBITDF010000002.1, forward strand.
GATGGCCGCCTGGCTGATCCTCGTGAGCACCGTCGTCGCCTACCTGGCCGGGGCGGCCGCGGTGCAGCGGCTGTCGGCGGCGATCGCCGGCGCGGTCGCGTACGTCGAGGTCGTCGCCGCCTGCATCTTCGCGTTGATCCTGCTCGGCGAGACGCTGCGGACCAACCAGATCATCGGCGGCGCCATCGTCCTGGTCGGCGCCTTCGTGGCCCAGTCGTCGGTCGGGAAGGTCGTTCCTCCGGAGATTCCTGACTCTGACACTCCCCGGACCGACGTACTGGACCCCGTCATCTGAGCGAATCCACCAGCTCCCGCGGCAGACCGTGGGTGTCGTGCAGGTACTTGTAGTCGGTGTCGTCGAGCGACTTGTGGAAGCGCTCGTGGCTGAGCACCTTCCGGCCGCGGTCGAGCAGGTTGCTGAACCGGATCTCCTCGTCGATCAGGATCCGCCGGATCATCGTCACCGTCTCGCCCTGGTGGAAATGGCTCAGCGTGTGCTCGAACAGCTCGATCGGCACGTCGGACAGCGAGCGTGAGTCGTCGTCGCGCCAGAGCGTGGTGAGCATCCGGCGGATCAGCCGGCGCAGCACGTACCCGCGGCCGGTGTTCGACGGGTGCACGCCGTCGCCGACGATCACGATGCTGGACCGCAGGTGGTCGATCACGATCCGCCGGGACCGCTCGTCCAGCTTCCACAGCTTCGGGATCGTCCGCATCCACGGCTCGAACAGCGAGGTCTCGTACACCGAACGCTTGCCCTCGAGCAGCATGGTGAGCCGCTCGAGACCTAGACCGGTGTCGATATTGCATTCCTTCCCCGCCCCACCACCCCAGTCGTTCTGCTGCTTGAGCGGCTCGAGCGAGCCGTCGTCGTGGCGGCGGTAGCGCATCATCACGTGGTTCCACACCTCGACCCAGCGGTCGTCCGTCGTCGGCGTACCCTCCGGGTCGCCGTCGCCGGTCCAGACGAAGATCTCCGAGTCCGGGCCGCACGGACCGGTCGGGCCGTTCGACCACCAGTTGTCCTCGGTGGTCAGCTCGATCGGCAGGCCGAGCTCCTGCCAGGTCCGCAGCGACTCCTGGTCCAGCGGCACCTGCTCGTCACCCCCGAACACGGTCACGTACATCCGCCGCGGGTCGAGGCCGAAACGGCTGGTCAGCAGCTCGTAACCCCACTTCAGGGTCTCGCTGCTCCCGTAGTCCCCGAGCGACCACGAGCCCAGCATCTCGAACACGGTCAGGTGGGTCCGGTCCCCCACCTCGTCGAGATCGGTGGTTCGCAGGCATCGCTGGATGCCCACGAGTCTGCGCCCCAGCGGATGGGGCTCGCCTTCCAGGTACGGGGTGAGTGGATGCATCCCCGAGGTCGTGAAGAGCACCGGATCACCCAGCCGCGGGATGAGCGTGGACCCGGTTGTCGGGACGTGGTCGCGGTCGATGAAGAAGTCGATGAAAGTCCTGCTGATGGTCATGTCCGTGGTCCTTGTTCAGATCGGACCGGAACCAGACCACCGGGCTTCAGAAACAACAACACCGGCGAACCGTTTCCGGTCGCCGGTGGGAGTTTCGAAGATGTCAGGCAGCGGCAGCCGGGGAGCGGGAAGCTCGTACGGCTGCGGCAAGTCGGAACATCCGGTGCATGTCGGCCAGAGTACACGATTCGCCGGGCTAGATGTCCAGCAATTCCCTCAGGACCGCGCCGGACCGCCCCCAGCCCCACTCCTCCTGGACCCATTTCCGGCCGGCTGCCCCCAAAGCATCACGGCGCTGGGCGTCGGTCAGCAGCTCGACAATGCGCACGCCGACGGCCACCGGGTTGTGCGGATCGACCAGGTACCCCGTCTCCCCGTGCTTCACCGTGTCAGCCGCTCCCCCGGAGTCCCCGACGACCACCGGCTTGCCCGTCGCCGACGCCTCCAACGTCACGATCCCGAGGGCCTCGGGCTCGAGCCCGAAACGCCTTGTCCGGCAGGGCATCGCGAACACGTCGGCCGCGTCGATGTACGGCGGGATGTCGGCCCACGGAACCGCGCCGGTGAACACCACCGAGTCACCGATCCCAGCAGCCAGCCCCTCCAGCCGTTCGCGATCCGGCCCATCGCCGACGAGCAGCAACTTCGCCTCCGGCACGGCCGCCAGCACCCGCGGCCACGCCCGGATCAACGTGTCCTGCCCCTTCCGCGGCACCAACCGCGACACACAAGCAACGACCGGACAATGCTCCAGCCCGAGCCCCTTGCGAACCTGCTTCCCTCCACAGTCCGGGGCGAACCGGTGCGTGTCGACGCCCGGCGTCAGCCTGCGCACCCGTCGAGCAGCCGCCGGTGAAAGGGCAGGCTTGATCTGCGCCTCGCACCACCCCGACACCGTCGTCACGGTGTCCGCCGCATCCCCGATCCGCCGCAACGCCTGCCGAGCCCCCGGTACGCCGGCCCACCACGTCTCGTGCCCGTGCGTCATCGCCACGATCCGCCGCGCCCCCGCCCTGCGCAGCGCCGGCCCCATCAACCCGAGGGGCGCCGCCGCCCCGAACAGCACCCGGTCCGCGTCGTACTCGCGGAGAAGTCCGGCCGCGCGCTTCGCAGTACGGGCCGTGGGCAACAGCATCGACGTACGGTCGCGGATCACCGGGAACGGCAGCGTCGCGTCGTACGCCGTGTCGCCCGGTTCGCGGGAGGTGTAGACGACGACGTCGGGGAGCTCGTCGCACAACGACCGCACGAAGGTTTCGATCCCGCCCTGGCGTGGCGGGAAGTCGTTGGTGACGACCAAGACGGTCATCGCTTGACCAGTGGCGGGACCGGGTCGCCGTTCGCGGTCCCCCAGGCCCGGCCCATCGCGATCCGCTCTGGCGGGGTCGGGTGGGTGGCGAACATCCAGTACCGCCAGCGGCTCGGGTCGAGGCCGGAGATGTTCTGCACGGCCAGGTCGTGCTGCATCGCGACGAAGTCCTGCGGATCGTTCGTCAGCCGGAGCGAGTGGTAGTCGGCGCGGGCTTCGATCTTCCGGCTGACCAGATTCTGCACCGGGCTCGCCAGGGTCGTCCCGGCCGCGACCATCGCGACCAGGAGCGTGACCCGCCGCGGATCGGCCATCCGGGCCCCGAGCAACAAGTAGAGCAACGTGATCCCGAACGCCGTGCCGAGGACGCCGATCAGCGTGCCGTGCAGTACGTCGTCCTCGGCGGCATGGCCGAGCTCGTGTGCGACGACGAGCCGGACCTGCGCCGGCGGAGTGTCCTTGAGCAGCGTGTCATACACGACCAGGCGACGGGTCGAGCCGAAGCCGGAGACGTAGGCGTTCAGGGCGGTCGTCCGCTTCGACGCGTCCGCGACCAGCACGTCCTTCACCGGTACGCCGTCCTGCTTGGCGAGCTCCAGGAACTGGTTGCGTTGAGCACCGGCCGGCATCGAGGTGAAGTGGTTGAACCGCGGCTCGACCAGCACCGGGTAGGCGAACGAGATGCCGAGCACCAGCAGCGCCGCGGCGATTGCTCCGGGCAACCACCAGCCCCGCCGGCGTTTCGCCATCGCCACCAGGACGACCGCGATCACCGCCAGCCCGAGCGAGGTGAGCGCCCAGTTCACGCCGCGGTCCCAGACCCACAGGCGCCAGTTCCGCACCGACAGGCCGTACTTCAGGCTGACCCGCTCCGCGAACACGTCGGTCGGGACGGTGAGCAGGCTCGTGATCAGGACGACGCCGGCGACCGTCAACGGTACGGCGATGATCCACGGCCGGATGCGCAGACCGTCGTACAGCCGACGGCCCAGCGGGCTGAAGCCGATCGCCAGCGGAACCACGATCGAGATGATCCAGGACGCCGTCGACCACGGCAGGATCTCGTGGCGGAACGCGTTCTGGCGGGCGATCTCGGCGGTGGTGAAGTCCAGCGTGGCGTCCGGTTCCGGCAGGTCGATCAGATGCCACGGGGTGGTAACTGCAATCGTGAAAACCAGCGCGAGGGCGAGCACGCCGCCTGCGATCCAAGGAGCCGACCGGCCGGCCGGTTTAGGCACCGGCGAGCCTCTCGAGGTACTTCTGCCACTCGGCGACGAACTCGGGCTCGGCCATCCCGAGCACCGACTTGAAGGCGTCCGCGAGGCCGGTCGAGCTCTTCGAGGTGTGCACAGCCCGATAGAACTTCACCAGCTTCGCCTGTCCCTCACGCTCGGCGATCAGCCGGCAGGCGAGCCACGCGGACTCGTAGGCCTGCGGCAGCTCGGTCGCCGAGGCCGCGAACGCCTCCGGTGTCGGCAGCGTGGTCGGCACCTTCCCGGCCCGGACCGCCTTGAACAGCTCCTTCGCCGCCGACTCGTCCTGCACGGGTACGGCGGTGAACGCGACGTAGTCCGCGAACCCTTCGGCCAGCCACAACGGCACCGGCGAAGCGGTCGCCGTCGACGCGACGTGGGTGGTCTCGTGCGTCAGCACGATCCGCCGGCCCTGCTTGCCCAGCTCTTCGAACAGCTTCGGGTTGGCGACGATCCGCACCGGCGCGCTGACAGCCGGCGTGTCCAGCTCGGCGAACGTGACCGCGGCGATCTGGGTGTACGTATTCGGCTGGGCGCCGAGAATTCCTTCCATCTGGGACTGTTTGGCCGGCAGGTAGACGATCACCTTCTGCCGCCAACTCTTGCCCCAGACCTTGGTCACCGACTCGACCGCCTTGTCGGCGACGGACACGTAGCTCTTCGCCTCCGCCTCCGAATCGAGGCTCACCACCAGGCTGTGCTTGCCCTTGGCCACCTCGACCTGGCCGAGCGCCCAGACCGGTCGCCGCTGTCCCGCCGCGAACCGCTCCGAGAACGAGGCGGCGTACGTCGACCCGTCGCGGGTGACGAACGTCACCGGCAGGGTCTCGCGGGCCGGCTTCGCGTCGTACCCGGAGAGTTGCCAGGAGACCTCGACCTGGGCCAGCCAGGACTGGGTGCCGCCGAGCTGAGCCGTCCGGTCCGGGGTCAGCGCGGCGGCGTCGTCGCTCACGTAGCGCAACTGGAACGTGCTGATCGGGAGCGTGCTCAGGTTGGAGAAGATCGTCCGCGCGCTGGTCCGGAAGTCCGTGGCCTTCGGATCGATCGTGTCCAGGAACTCGGTCCGGTTGTCGTTCTCGACCGCGTCGGTCATCTTCTGCAGGACCGCCTCGCCCGCGACGGCCCGCTGTACCCCGGCCTCGGCCTGGTCCGGCGTCGTCGAGGTGGCCGGATGCGAGTGCGCGGCCGAACCATTCGGGTCGGCCGGGGCGTTGGCGACCTGACGGAGTCCGGCGTACCCGGCGCCGACGACGAGGCAAACGGCCACCCCGAGGGCGACCTTCTTCAGGATCGGTGTGAACGGCGGCCTGTTTCCGGCGCTCTTCCCAGCGCTGACCCGGGCAAACGACTCCGTTCGGTGGTCGCTCGGCTCCCGAGGGTCACTGGCTGACGGGATCACTGGCAGCGGCACCGTATCGCCCTGATCGTCGATCACCTCGGCCCTTCGCTGCTCACCTGCCCCAGTCAGGCGGGACACCCGGCCTCCTCCGACAGTACGGCATCACCATGAAATGACTCGGCTCCGGGGAGGGATCCCCGGAGCCGCAGAGTATGTCAACGTCGCAGGTCAGCCCGGACGTACGGCGGAGTTGAACGGCATCTCGTCCATCGGGGCGATCTCGACGCTCTTGCCCGGACGCGGGGCGTGCACGATCCGGCCGTTGCCGAGGTACATCGCCACGTGGCTCACCGGGGAGTAGTAGAAGATCAGGTCGCCCGGCATCAGGTCGGACTTGCTGACCGGGCGGCCCTCGCCGGTCTGCGCCTTCGAGGAGTGCGACAGCGAGACACCGGCCTTGCCCCAGGCGTACATCATCAGGCCGGAGCAGTCGTAGGAGCTGGGACCGTCGGCGCCCCAGACGTAGGGGTCGCCGAGCTGGGACAGCGCGGCGTTCACCGCGGTCGCCGCGCGGCCGCTGGCCGGGACGTTCGGCAGGTCCTTGTCGTCGCTCTCCCGGTCGCCGTCGCGGGTCGGGCGCTCGCCGCGCGCCTTCTCCACCGCCTTGGCGTTCTCCTCGTCGATCCGCTTGCGGTCGGCCGCGCTGAGCTTGTCGAGCACCTTCTCGGCGGCGTCGAGGTTGGTCTGGAGCTGCTTCTTGAACGCGTCCTGCTTCGCCTGCACGGTCTGCAGCGCGGCCAGCTCGGTCTGCTCGCTGGCCTGGAGGTCGGTGAGCTTGCCCTGGGCGACCTGGTAGCGACGCAGTGCGGAGTTCTGCTGGCCGGCGAAGGCCTGGGCGGTGGACGCCTGGCTGAGGAACTGGTCCGGGTTCGTCGACAGCAGCAGCTGCGCCGTCGTGGAGATGCCGGAGGTCTGGTAGCCGGCGACCGCGAGGGATCCGATCTGCCGCTTCACACCGTCGACCTGGGCCTGCTGCTTGGCGATACCGGCCTGCAGGGCCTTCACCCGGGTGGCCGAGGCGGAAATCTGCCCGCGCAGGTCGTTCGCCGACTCACCGGACACTTCGGCCTGGTGCTGCAGCTCGGCGACCTGCTTCTTCGCCTCCGCCAGGGTGGGTGCGGGGTCGGCGCTGGCCGCTCCCTGGATCAGGATCACTCCCGCAGCGACGGCCGTGCTGGTGATGGCGGCGAGGGCGATTCCCTTGGTGCGGTTGATGCGTCCGATGGACACAGCCCGGTCGGTCCCTTCCTCTGCTCGCGCCGTCCCCGTTGACCTGGCCTGACGCGGACGTCATGTCCGCGGTTCCGCCGGATCACTCCCTCGGCTTGCCGCTGCCCGGTCGGCCGGAGCGGCCGACACCCTGAGGCAACGAGACGTAACAGTAGTGACCGTTTCGTGACCAGTGCAATTCGCCCCTCGGGTTTGATGGAAAATTAACGAAGGATCAACCCGACCCAACGGCCGTTTCGCCTTCACCGGCAGGGGTTTGGGCAGCAGCATCGGGCTCGACACTGCTGACGGCGTGTACAAGGCGTAACGGTGGCACCAGGCCCGAGTCGGCGAGCGCGTCCAGCGCCGCCATCTCGTCGTCGTCGATGCGCAGACTGCCGGAGCGCTCGGCAGCGAACCCGAGAACGACCGTCACCACGCAGTCCTGACAGCCCGGACCCTTCATCACACAGGCGTCGCAGTCGATCAGCACAACATCCTCCAAGTGGGGAAGCACCCGGACTTGCATCCGGCTGAGAAGGACGCTAGAGAACCCCGCCGACAGTTTTCGCCGTCTTCCGTAGTCTTCCGTCGTCAGGTGCGTGCGATGCGTGAGATCAGGCTGGTAGCTGACAGTGCACGGGCGCCGAGTTTGATGATGCTGTCGGCAACCTCACGATCGGTCGACACGACCACCACCGGCCGGCCCGGAGGCTCGGCGCGAACCAGTTGCCGGATCACGTCGTCCGCGATCACCCCGGCCGGGCTGAACCGCACCCGCACCCCACGGGGTGGATTCAGCTGCACCGGCCCCGACAGCTCCGCGCCGTCGAAGACCACGGTGATCTCGATCCGGCGCTGGGCCACCAGCGCGCCCAATGCGGTGACGAGTCGCTGACGTTGCGAATGCAGTGGTGAATTCGGCCATGCGGTCTTCGTCACGTTGTAGCCGTCGACGATCAGATGCACCTGCGGCAACGCCAGCAGCTCGTCGAACAACGCAGGGTCGTCCTCAGGCGCCGTACGACCGACCGGAGCCGCTTCGGGCTCGGAGCCTGCCACTGTGTCAGCAGGACGGAGCTCTCCCCGGGGTGGTAGCGCCAGCTCGCGACGCAGCCCACTCGCTGCCTCCAGCAACGTGTCGAGCAGGAGCCTCGTCCGCGTCGACGCGAGCTCGCGCTCCTGTCCCGCAGTACGGCGTGCCGCGTGTTCGACCGCTTCCAGCTCGGTGATGCGGGTCCGGAGCTTGCGCAGCTCCCGCTCAACTTCGGCACGCGCCGCGTCGACGCGTTCGTCGGCGGTCTCGGCTTCTTTGGTGCGTTGCTCGAGGTCGGTCTGCAGACCGGTGATCCGCTGCCGGGCCTCGTTGAGCTTGCGGCGGAGCGTGACGTTCTCGGCCTTGAGCTCGTTGACCTGTTCACGAAGCCGTTCGCGGACCTGACGGGTCTCGGTGCGGGCCTGGTCGAGCTGGTCGGAGAGCCGGTGGACGGCTTCGTCGTCGGCGCGCGGGTTGTCCACCGGGACCTGGGCGGCGGCAGCGATGTGCTGCTCCCAGTCGTCCGGACGGAGCAGGTACGCGAGGGCAGCGACCTCGACCGGGTCGGCCGCCGGGACCGGGACGCCTTCGGCCACGGCGTCGCCGAGCTCCGGGTGCTCCCGCCGTACCTCGAACGCCGTCAGCCGGCGGAAGTGGTCGTCGGTCGCCAGGATCGGGCCGAGCACCGAGGCCGACAACTTCGCCCGTTTCGCCGGCGCGAAGCTGGCGAACCGGCGCAGCGGGGCCGGGATGTCTGTTGCCGGTAGCTGGCCGAGCGCATGTGCGGCGAGGGTCAGGACGCGTTGCCGGACCGGTTCAGGCAAAGTCGTAGCGGCGGAGCTCGCGGCGGTGCCGGCCTCAGTCACCGGTCCGCAGTCCGGCCCGAACGACTACCTGGCAGCTGTTGCTCGACCAGTGACGCAGAACACAGCGAACGGGGTCGAGGCCCCGATTCGCAGTGATCGCCTGTGTACGCATACAGAGAGCCTAGTCGACTCGCAGGCGTGTCACCTGCGGAATTGTCGGTGGCGGCTCTTAGCGTCGTGGGCATGAGCAGCCCAGGGCGTGCACAGGCCACGGATTCAGCGATGCCGATCCGCGGTGTGCAGCACAGCTTCGACGACCTGGGTACGCCGCTGCACGCCATCACATTCTGCGTCGTCGACCTCGAGACGACGGGCAATCCACCCGGCGAGGGCGGCATCACCGAGATCGGCGCGGTGAAGGTGCGGGCCGGTGAGGTGGTCGGCGAGTTCCAGACGTTGGTCAACCCATCGGAGGCGATCCCGCCGTTCATCGCCGTACTGACCGGCATCACGAACTCGATGGTTGCCACGTCACCGCGGATCGAATCGGTGCTGCCGGCGTTCCTCGAGTTCGCGCACGGGTGCGTGATGGTCGCGCACAACGCGCCGTTCGACATGGGGTTCCTCAAGCACGAGAGCCTCGTGCACGGATACGACTGGCCCGACTTCGCCGTCGTCGACACCGCGCTGCTGGCCCGGCGCGTGATCACCCCGGACGAGGCGCCGAACTGCAAACTCGGGACGCTGGCCAAGCTGTTCCGCACCACCACGACGCCGAACCACCGGGCCCTGTCCGACGCGCGTGCGACGGTCGACGTGCTGCACGGGCTGTTCGAGCGGGTCGGGTCGTTGGGCGTGCAAACGTTGGAGGACCTGCAGACGTACTCGTCGCGGGTCGCGCCGGCGGTCCGGGCCAAGCGGCACCTGGCCGAGTCGTTGCCGCACGCACCGGGTGTGTACCTGTTCACCGACGACCGCGGCGAGGTGCTGTACGTCGGGAAGTCCAAGGACCTGCGCACCCGCGTCCGGTCGTACTTCACCGCCTCCGAGACGCGCAACCGGATCGGCGAGATGGTCGGGATCGCGACCGGCGTCCGCGGTATCGAGTGCGGCACGCCGCTGGAGGCCGAAGTACGGGAGCTGCGACTGATCGCGGAGCACAAGCCGCGGTACAACCGCCGCTCGAAGTTCCCCGAGCGGCAGCACTGGCTGAAGGTCACGGTCGAACCGTTTCCGCGGTTGTCGCTGGTCAAACAGGTGCGCGACGACGACGCCGGGTACCTCGGGCCGTTCAGCTCACGGAAGACGGCGGAGCGGGCGATGGCCGCGCTGCACGAGGCGTTCCCGATCCGGCAGTGCACCGCGCGGATGTCGAAGCACCCTTCGTTGTCGCCGTGTGTGCTGGCCGAGATGGGCCGGTGCGTCGCGCCGTGCGACGGACGGATCTCGATGGATTCGTACGGCGAATTCGTCGCGGCGCTGCGGACGGCGCTGACCGTGGATCCGACGCCCGTGGTCGACGCGCTGGACCGGCGGATCGACGTGCTGTCGGCGGACGAGCGGTTCGAGGACGCCGCCGTGCACCGGGATCGGCTGAGCGCCTTCGTGCGGAGTTCGGCGCGGATGCAGCGGATGGCGTCGGTGACCGGGTGCGCGGAGATCTGTGCCGCCCGGCGGACCGAGGACGGCGGCTGGGAGCTGCATGTGATCCGTCGCGGCCGGCTCGCGGCGGCCGGGTTCACTCCGCGCGGGACGGATCCACGCCCACATCTGGAGATGCTCCGCGCCTCCGCCGAGACCGTGCTGCCGGGTATCGGCCCGGTCGCGGCGGCCTCGCCGGAGGAGATCGAGCTGATCCTGCGCTGGCTCGAGCTCCCCGGCATCCGCCTGGTCGAGATGGACGGCACCTGGACCTGCCCGGTCAGCGGCGCCGGCCGCCACCTCACCCGCCTCGACAACTCCCACTCCGACGCCCACCACCACCCCACCGAACGCCGCCGCCACCTCCGCCCGCTGGGACCTGCTCGGGTCGGTTAGGCCTCGATGAACTGGTAGTCGGTGCGGATCCGGCCGTCGGGGGCGAGCAGGAGGAGGTCGATGCCGATGGCAAGTGCCTCTCCCCCGCCGGCGGGGACCATCGCCCAGCGCAGCTTCACCATGTCGCTGAGCTCGGCCACCTCGCCGTGCGGCACGAACTCGTACTGACCGGGCGCGACGAACTCGTCGTACGCGCGGGTGACCCGCCGTTCCAGCTCCGCGTGGCCGCGGGCTTCCAGGGTGGCGGTGACCCCGATCTCGGTGGCGCGCTTGACGATCTCCTCGGGCGGCTCGAGCAGGTGTACGCCGTCGTCCGCCCACAGCTCCTCGATCGCCTTGCGGCGGGCGTCGGCGTCGGCTTCGTTCCAGACTGCTACATAACGGGTGGCCAGGTCTTTGCTGTTCATGGGTACGACCTTGCCCGCGGCCTCGGCAGGCCGGCAATTCCCTGCTGGGTATGGAATGTCGGTGGCGTGCGTTAGAACACTGGCATGGGATCAGAGCTGTCCGCGGGCCTGCGATCGTGGCGCACGCGGCGACGAGTGAGTCAGCTGGAGCTCGCCGTCCGCGCGGGGACCACGCAGCGGCACGTCAGCTTCATCGAGAGCGGCCGGTCGGCGCCGGGTCGGGAGATGATCATCCGGCTGGCCGAGTCGCTCCAGGTGCCGCTGCGCGAGCGCAACCAGTTGCTCGTGTCCGGCGGGTACGCGCCGGCGTACGACGAGACGCCGTACGGCGCACCTGGCCTCGGCGCGATCCGGACTGCGCTGACCGCGATCCTCGAGGGCCACCGCCCGTATCCCGCGGTGGTCGTCGACCGCAGCGGCAATCTGGTCCTCGCAAACCAGGCCTTCCACGCCCTGACGGCCGACGTGGACGAGCGCCTGTTGACGGCACCGATCAACATCCCGCGGCTGCTGCTGGATCCCGCCGGCCTTGCTCCCCGCATTGTCAACTTCGCCCGATGGTCCTGGCATGTCCTCGACGCGCTGGCCCGCGAGGCCGCGCAGAACCCGTCACCCGGATCCGACGCCCTCCTCCACGAACTCACCGCCCTGGTCCCACCCCGGCCGGCGCCCGACCACCTGGGGCTCGCCGTCCCACTCCACCTCCGGTCGCCGCACGGCGACCTGCACCTCATCACGACGCTGACCAGGTTCGGCACCGCGATCGACGTGACCGTGTCGGAACTGCGGATGGCGGCGTTCCTGCCCGCCGACGAACCGACGGCGAGGGCGTTGCGGGGCCTCGACCGCACTATGCTTCAGCCGGTTGAGATGTGATGAGGATCAGTACCGAGGAGAGGACGGCATGGTCACCGCGATCGTGTTCATCAAGGCCGACGTCGCACGGATCCCGGAGGTCGCCGAGCAGGTGGCGGCGATCGAGGGCGTCAGCGAGGTGTACTCCGTCACCGGCGGGCTCGACCTGATCGCGCTCGTCCGGGTCGCGAGGCACGACGACCTGGCCACCGTCATCCCCGAGCACGTCAACCGGGTGCCCGGCGTACTGAGCACCGAGACGCACATCGCGTTCCGCGCGTACTCCAGCCACGACCTGGAGGCGGCCTTCAGCCTGGGCGAGGAGGACGGTGTCTGAGGACCGGTCTGATCGGATCCGACTGACACGAGCTGAAGTTACGGTGAACACATGAACGTCCGGGGCCAGTTCGTTGCCGACAACGGCGTCCATCGTGGGTTCGCGCAGCGTAAGCCTGCGCCGGCGGCCGGGCGAGGATGCCGATGAGCAACCCACCCGCCGGCTGGTACCCCGACCCCACCGGCCAGCCGAACATGATCCGCTTCTGGAACGGCGAGAAGTGGACCAACCAAACCGAACACGAGGACGCCGAGCCAACACTCGACGAGTCACACCAGCCCGCCTCGACCGACCCCGGCGCGACCGCGTCGGCATCGACCAGCCCGGCCTCGACCGCGCCGACTTCGGGTTCGACCGCGGCCTCGACCGCGTCGACTTCAGGTCCGACCTCGACCTCGGGGTCGACCTCGACCTCGGGTTCGGGTTCGACCTCGACTTCGGCCTCAGCTTCGGGTTCGGGTTCGGGTTCGACGTCGGGTTTGACGTCGGCATCGGCCTCGACATCGGCGTCTGGTTCGACCTCGGTCTCGGGGTCGGCTGAGTCGATCCGGCAGGCGCCTGTCGCCGGGCAGTCCGGTCCTGGGCTGCGCTCGGTGCAGCAGTCCCAGAACGAGCCGGCGGAGTCGGGCGGCTGGTGGCAGCCCACGCCTACTCCGCAGCTGTGGGACCTCGATCCGACCGGTGACGCGCCACAGGACGGACCCAGGCTGCGTGCGGTGAGCCCGGATGAGGCTGCCGAGGCGGCCGAGGAGACTGCCGGGCCGAGTGCTGCGGAGCGTGCGCAGGCGACCTGGGGTGCGCCGGAGATCGCGGCCGCGCCTCCGGAGCACTGGACGCAGCGCGAGATCACGGAGGAGGAGCTCGAGGCAGAGCGGAGTATGACGACCGCCGACGTACCTCCTCTGGAAGCCGAGCAACAGTCCGGCGGATGGACGCTCAAGCTCGCCCCCGACCCGACCCCCGCCGCGGCGGACGAGGATGCTGCATCGACTGAGGCTGGGCCGGCTGACAATGCCCCAGCTGAGGCTTGGTCGGATGTCAGCTGGACCGAGCAGCCGAGGTTCGCGCCAACACCGAAGGAAAACGCACAGCCCGCAGCCGCGGCTCAGATGCCGACCGCCGACGCGCCGACCGCTGACGCGTCTGCGGTTGACGCGCCGGCAGGTCACGCAGGCGACCAGGATGCGGATCCGCGGGACGCGGGTGTGCGGGACGCGGGTGTGCAGGACGCGGGTGTGCAGGACGCGGAGGTTCAGGCGGCGGATGCGGCTGAGGTGGCTGCGCAGCTGCAGCCGGACTGGGGTAGCCAGTCGGGTGATCAGCAGGAGCAGCAGACGAGTGACCAGCCGGCTTGGGGTGTAGAGGCAGGCGTCGAAGAGGTCCAGGAGACACCGGACCATCCGGCCGCACCGCTCTGGACCATGCCGGACGCCGACGACGCAACCCAGGAACAGCCGGTCTGGAATGCCCAAGCCACGCCAGACGTAGAACAACCCACCCAGGTCCAGCTGTGGGGAGACCAGCCCCAGCAGCAGAACTGGAACGGCCAGCAAGCCGAGCCGGTTGAGCAGGCGTGGGGTTCGGCCGGGAACGAGACGCAGCCGACGGACAACGGCTGGGGCGCGGGTGACCAGCACGGCGTGCAGGAGTCTGGGCCGTGGGCTCAGCAATCGGCTGCTGAGACCCAGAACGGTCAGCAGCCCGGCAACCAGCCGTGGGAGGGCCAGAGTTGGCCCGTACAGCAGACCGAACAGCAGTCTGGCAACGGTTGGGCCAACGACCAGCAGACCGGATCCCCGAGCTGGGGTGACGCTCAGCAGAACGCCACCCCCACGCAGGAGACCGGCGCCCAGTCCTGGAGCAACAACGGACAGCAGACCGACGGCTCGTGGAGCAACGGACAGCAGGCCGACTCGCCATGGGGCGACGGGCAGCAGGGCGGCAACGCGCCGTGGGCCGGCGACCAGCAGGGCTCGGCACAGTCTTGGGATGCCGGACAACAGGGCAACCAGCAGCAGTGGGGAGCCAACCAGCAAGGTGAGCAGCCCCAGTCGGGCGCCAGCCAGCAGGGCAACCAGCAGCAGTGGGGCGCTAGGCACGAAGGCGACCAGCAGTGGAGCGCCGCCGCACCGCAGGGCGACCAGCAGTGGGGCGCTGGGCACGAAGGCGACCAGCAATGGGGCGTCGCCGCGCAGCAGGGCGAGCAGCAGTGGGGTGCCGGGCAGGGCGCCGGACAGCAAGGCGACCAGCAGCAGTGGGGTGCTCAGCAGGGTGGCGCGCCGCAGGGCGTCGGCGTACAGCAGGGCGGCCCGCAGCAGGGCGGCGTACAGCAAGGTGGCGAGCAGCAGGGGGTGCAGCAGGCGTGGGGGGAGCAGCAGACACAGCGTGCTTGGGGTGAGGACGAGAACGAGGCTTGGGGCGGGCAGGCTGACCTGAGCTCCGGTGTCGGGAAGCGGGACAAGGGCAAGAAGCCGAAGAGTTCCGGCGGCGGTGGTCCGTCCGGTGCGAAGCTGCCGTTGATCATCGGCGGCGGCATCGCGCTGGTGATGCTGATCGTGGCCGCGGTCTTCCTGATCACCAGCCCCGGCGACGACAAGAAGGCCGATCCGAAACCCACTGGCTCGTCAACGCAGCCGACCGGTTCCCCGACGAGCCAGAGCAGTACCAAGCCGGGCCAGTCGAAGAACCCCAAGCTGCACGAAGGCATCGGCCGGATCTCGTCGGATGCGATCTCGTTCCCGCGCCGCAATCCGCCGTGGTCGGACCGTAAGCGCCTGGTCCAGCAGCTGCTCAACTCCAGCGGTCAGCACATCGTCCTGCAGGAGGACGTCAACGGTTCCGACGACTGGACCGCGGACATCTTCGTCGGCGGTCTCGGTACCGGGTCGGGCTTCAACGGTGACCCGAAGGCGACCGCGGCCGCACTGTCCGTGCAGCTGCGGACGACCATGTACGGAACGATCCCGGCTACGTACCGGACGGTCGCGAACGGCGCCGTGAAGCGGACCGACAAGTCGGGCTGGTTCTTCCAGCAAACCGTGACCGCGAAGTCGGCCGCGGTGACCGATCGAGTGCTTACCCTGACGGTGGCCGTTTTCGACCTCGGTGACGGAACGGCGGTCGCCTATATCAGCGGCATCCCCAACAACCGCCCAGACCTCAAGGCGGCCGAGAGCCAGGCCTACAAGGGAATCAACGTTGGCTGAGAACGAAGACCAGACCCCGCCCCGCTCCGACGCACCCCCGGGTACGCCGGACGGTCCGACCCAGGGCGGCCCACCCACCACCGGCGATCCCCTCGCCGGCACACCGCAGGCTCCCACGGCACCCAACCAGTGGACCCAGCCCGCACAGACCCCTACCCAGGGTCCCGCCAACGACTCCTCAGACGCCCTCTTCGGCCAGTCCCCCGCCCCCGCTCCACCACCCCCACCACCCACCCGCCCCCAACACGCAGGTCCCCAGCAGCCGGCTACGCCGCCGCAGACACCCGGCCCACAACAGTCGGGCGCGCCCATGTGGGGCGTACAGCCACCCCAACCACCAACTCCCCAGCACCGCGGCCCCCAACCCTCAACCCCACAACCAGCCCAGCCGTACGCCGGCCAGCCCCAACAACCACCCCGCCCCGAGCCCGCTCACCCCCAGCCACCCCAGCCCCAGGCAGGCCACGCGAACGCCCCACAGCCGGGCCAACCCCTGACGGGCCCAGCCAACTCCGGACAGCCGAGCCAACCCCCGAGAGGCCCAGCCAACCCCGGACAGCCGAGCCAACCCCAGCAGCCGCAGACACGTCCCGCCAGCGCCGACCAGCCGGGCCAGCCGGAGGCGGGCTCTGCCAACGCCGCCCAGCCGAACCAGCCACAGGCAGGTTCGGCAGGCACTGGACAGCCAGGCCAACCGCACCAGCCGCAGGCACGTCCCGCCCGTGCCAAGCAGCCGGGCCAGCCGGGCCAGCCGGGCCAGCCGGGCCAGCCGGGCCAGCCGGGCCAGCCGGGCCAGCCGCAGGCAGCTTCCGCTAACGCCGCAGGGTCGAACTGGCTGCAGCCAGGTTCGGCAGACACCGGACAGCCAGGCCAACCACAGCAGCCGCAGACACGTCCGGCCCGTGCCGGACAGTCGGGCCAGTCGGGCCAGCCGGGCCAGCCGGGCCAGCCGGGCCAGCCGGGCCAGCCGCAGGTAGCTTCCGCCAACGCCGCCCAGCCGAACCGGCCGCAGGCAGGTTCGGCAGGCACTGGGCAACCGAACCGGGCTCAGCCAGGTCCGGCCGACAGCAGGCAGCCGCAGGCGGGTCAGCAGGGTCCAGGACAGGCAGGTCCATCTCGCGCCGACCAGCCACAGCCAGGCCAGTCACGTCAGGGGCAGTCGAGCCTTGCCGGACCGGGACAGCCGTATGCCGGACAACCGGGCCACGCCGGAGCGGGACAAGCGGGCCAGGCCGGTCCGGGACTACCGGTTGGCGGACAAGCGGGCCAGGCCGGACCGGGACTACCGCCTGGCGGACAACCGGGGCAGGCCGGACCAGGAGTACCGCCTGGCGGACGACTGCCTGCCGGGTACCCGCAAGGTGGGCAGCCGCAAGCTGGCCAGCCTCAGGGTGGGCAGATGTGGGGACCGCCGCAGGGCGGGCAGGGGCGTGGGCCGCGGCAGGTTGGGTGGCAGACGCAAGCCACCGGGCCTCAGCAGGGTGGACCGCAGGCCGGACAACCGCAGCAGTCCGGGGCCTCGCAGCCGTCGTTCGGCGAGACGATCTCGCGCGCGGCCGGCCCGGACGCCGCCGCGGCCGGTAGGCACGGCCCTGGAGCCGCGAGTGCGCACGGCGCAGGAGCAGGCGGTGCACACAGCGCCGGAGCCGCGGGCACGCATGGCGCAGGAGCAGCCGGTGCGCAGGGCGCCGGAGCAGGTGCACACGGCGCCGGAGCCTCAGGTGCACACGGCGCGGGAGCCGGGGGCACGCACGGCGCCGCAGCAGGCGGTGCGCAGGGCGCCGCAGCAGGCGGTGCGCAGGGCGCCGGAGCGGGCGGCGCACACGGCGCGGGTACCCCAGGTGCACACGGCGCGGGAGCACTAGGTGCACACGGTGCTGGAGCAGTAACTGGGCTTGGCGGTGCGGCCACGGGTACGCGGGCCGCAGGTGCAGGTACGCATGCTGCCGGCTCGCAGGCAGACGGGCGGTTGGCTGGTAACGGGGCTGCGGTTGGTGGGCGGGCTCGGATGGTGGGGGCGGTTGTGTTGGTGGTGGCGGCGTTGGCTGCTACCGGGTTGAGTGTGGGGTGGATCTGGTCGAAGGCGGATGCGGTCGCCCCGGTTGCGTTGCCTTCGGGTGGGGCGAAGCCGATCGAGACGGTCAGTCCGTCGGTGAAGCCGTCCTCGACGCCCACGCCGTTCGGCAAGGTGCTCGGCACCGTGATGGTTGCCTCGAACAACGACACGATGCCGATCATGAGCTCGGCCTGGGGCAACAACGACGAGCGCTCCGGCCTCTGGGGCGGCGCCGCGATCTGGCTGACCGTGCACAACAACTACGACGGCAAGGGCGCCTCCTGGGGCAACTACACCGCCTTCGGTCAGCTCCCGCCGGACATCCCGTACAAGAACACCGCGGCCGGTCTCAAGGAGGCGGCCGTCCAGATCGGTACTCGCGCGATCGTCAACCTGTACGACAAGGACGCGAAGCTGTTGCCGGGCACGACTCACAAGGAGATCACGGTCAACGGCCACCCGGGCCACGAGATCGTCGCCAAGGTCGTCGTCAAGATCCCGAAGCTGACCGAGACCTACTCCACCGTCATGATCGCCGTGGTCGACCGCGGCGACGGTACGGCGGACGTCTCGGTCGCCGACATCGCCGGCTCGACCCCCGCCTGGCAGAACGTCTGGCGCTACAAGGTCAGCCAGATCGCGATCAACAAGTAACGAATGGGCCGGCGGGGACACACCCGCCGGCCCTTCGTCAGCAACAGCGATCAGCCGCGCACCTCGGCGCAGGCGGCGATCCACCGGTCCAGCACGTCCTTCGCGGCCCCGGAGTCGATCGCCTCGGCCGCCCGGTCCATCCCGGCCCTGATCCGAGCCGTCACAGACCCCTCTTCCGGCGCGTACGCCGCCAGCGCGGCCCCGGCGTTCAGCAGTACGACGTCCCGCACCGCGCCCGGCTCGCCGTCGACCAGCGCCCGGACGACCTTCGCGTTGTACGTCGCGTCCGCGCCCTTCAACGCATCCGACGACACCGGCTCGATCCCCAGCTCGCGCGGATCCAGCGTGACCGGACCCTCGACCTTCCCGCCGCCGACGATCCACACCTGCGACGTCGTCCGCGTGGTCAACTCGTCGAGCCCGTCGTCGCCGTGGAACACCAGCGCGTCGATGCCCCGGCGCGCGAGCACGCCGGCCATCAGCCCGGCCACGCGTCCGTCCGCCACGCCGACCGCCTGCGCGGACGGGTCGCCCGGGTTCGCCAGTGGGCCGAGCAGGTTGAACGTCGTCGGTACGCCGAGCTCCCGCCGCGGCACTGCGGCGTTCCGCAGGGCCGGGTGGAACGCCGACGCGAAGCAGAACGTGATCCCGACCCGCTCCCCCACCTCGGCCACCTGCGGCCCGGTGAGGTCGAGCGGGATCCCCAGCTCCTCGAGCACATCGGCGGCACCGCACGCGGACGAGGCCGCGCGGTTGCCGTGCTTCACGACCTTCGCCCCGGCGCCGGCCGCGACGATCGCCGACATGGTGCTGATGTTCACGGTGTGGGCTTGGTCACCGCCCGTGCCGACCACGTCGAGCGTCCGGCCGGTCACGGTGACCCGCGTGGCGAAGTCGCGCATGGTCGCGACCAGACCCTCGACCTCGATAACCGTCTCGCCCTTGGACCGCAGTGCGATCACGAACCCGGCCAACTGCGCCGGCGTCGCCGCCCCGGACAGGATCTGCTCCATCGCCCACGCGGTGGCGGCCGCCTCCAGATCCTCATGCCGCAGCAGCGGCCCGAGAACCTGCGGCCAGGTGTATGCGGCCATCGATCAGGTGGTCGCGGGCAGCTTGGCGAGGCGCTGGCGGAGCAGGTCCGCGGTGACCTCGGCCATCCGGACCGGGTCGATCGGGTGCGAGACCGCGCCCTCGGCCCGGGACCAGGTCGCCAGCCACGCGTCCTGCGGACGGCCGGTGATGACCAGGATCGGCGGGCACTGGAAGATCTCGTCCTTGAGCTGGCGGGCGATGCCCATGCCGCCGGCCGGGACCGCTTCGCCGTCCAGGATGGCCAGGTCGACGCCACCCTTGTCCATGGTCTTGATCACGGCCGGCTCGGTCGCGCACTCGACGTACTCGAGCTCGGGCAGATCGGCGGCCGGCCGCTTGCCGAGGGCCAGGCGGACGGACTCCCGCGTCGTACGGTCGTCGCTGTAGAGCAGCACCTTCAGCGGACGCTCTGAACTCATCGATCCATCCCAAGTTCTCTGGACATCAACATAGACACCGCGAATGCTACCGGGGCGCCTGTCCGGCCCGGCGAGCCTGTTCCTCCAAGCGGTCCAGACGCCGGTCCTCGCGGCGCGCCTCGCGCTGCGACTCCCGCACCCACTGGACGAACAGTACGGCGAAGAACACCACGCCGACGAGGTCACCCGAACCCCACAGCAGACCGCCCGCGATGTACTGGTCACGCAGCGGCGAGGGCGACCAGGACCGGCCGAAGCTGGTGTACCAGTCCTCGGCGATCAGCTTGCTGGCCGACATGATCGTGATGCCCAGGAACGCGTGGAACGGCAGCGTCAGGAACGTCAGCATCAGCCGGAACGGGTAGATGACCCGCCCGGGCACCGGGTCGAGACCGAGCAGCGGCCAGAAGAACAGCGACCCCACCAGAATGAAGTGCACGTGGAGCAGGTCATGCAGTACGGCGGAGTGCAGCGTCGCGTCGTACCAGCCGCTGAAGTAGAGCGCCCAGGGGCTGAGGACGAACAGCGTGAAGCCGATCAGCGGGAAGCAGAGCACCTTCGCGACCCGCGAGTGCAACACGGAGAGCAACCATTTCCGCGGCCGCTGCGGCAGGGTCCGCAGCGCCAGCGTGATCGGCGCGCCGAGCGCCAACATCAGCGGCGTCAGCATCGACAGGATCATGTGCTGGACCATGTGGACGCTGATCAGCACCGTGTCGTAGGTGCCGAGCGCCGACTGGGTGGCGATCACGGCGCTGCCGAGCCCGAGTCCGACGAACGCGAAGGTCCTCGCCCGGGACCACTTGTCACCCCGTTTGCGCAGCTTGTGGACGCCGTACAGGTAGAGGCCGCCGAGCACGACGATCACGCCGAGTAACACCGGTTCGAAGGTCCATGCCGTCAGCAACCGGACCGGTGTCAGCGGCTCGATCTGGTCGCCGGGCGCGGCGTGGAGGGGAAGCACGCTTCCACAGTAGAAACGTCCGGTTCACGACATGCACGGGGGTGGTCGTAGCGCTGAACGCGAGGACCGACATAATGACCGCGTGGCCACTGCAACTGCGCTCCCAGCGTCTCGTGAACACGGACACCACGACCGTCCCAGCATGGTCAGTGTCGGCACGATCGTCTGGCTCTCGAGCGAACTGATGTTCTTCGCCGCCCTGTTCGCGGCGTACTTCACGATCCGGTCGGTGACGACCGCTGCCGCCGCTCCGGGGACGGAGACGCTGTGGCAGGCGATGACGGAGCACCTGGACGTCCCGTTCGCCTCGGTGAACACGTTCATCCTGGTCGCGTCGTCGTTCACCTGCCAGGCCGGTGTGTTCGCCGCCGAGCACGGCAAGGTGGGCCGGATCGGCTCGCTGGCGAACCCGCGCAACTGGGGCATGCGTGAGTGGTTCATCCTCACGTACGTGATGGGCGCCGTCTTCGTCGCCGGCCAGGTGACGGAGTACACCGGGCTGGTGCAGGAGGGCCTGACCATCTCGTCCAACGCGTACGGCTCGGTGTTCTACCTGGCCACCGGGTTCCACGCGCTGCACGTGACCGGCGGCCTCATCGCCTTCGTGTTCGTCCTGGCCAGGACGTACATGGCTCGAAAGTTCACCCACGAACAGGCCGTCTCGGCGATCGTCGTGTCGTACTACTGGCACTTCGTTGACGTGGTCTGGATCGCCCTGTTCGCGACCATCTACCTGCTCAAATGAGTGAGAAGAGACCTTCCTTGTCACCGGCGCGCTTTCTCTCCGCGCGACGACGGCACCGGTCCGCCGGCCTCGTCGTGCTCCTGTTCGGCCTCCTGGCAGTGGGTTCGGCGTACGCCGCCTTCGCCCCTGACAACGCGGTGGCGGACAACTCGGCCCAGTCCCAGCAGATCGAAGAGGGCAAGAAGCTCTTCTCGGTCGGCTGCTCCAGCTGCCACGGCCTGAACGCCGAGGGCGGCGGGAACGGCGCGGGCAAGATGGCCGGACCGTCGCTGATCGGCGTCGGCGCCGCCGCGGTCGACTTCCAGGTCGGCACCGGCCGGATGCCGGCGATGCAGCCGGGCGCGCAGATCCCGCGCAAGACCCCGGCGTACACGCAGGAGGAGATCGAGGCCCTGGCCGCGTACGTCGCCTCGCTCGCCCCCGGCCCGGCCGTACCGGCGCAGGAGTCGTACGACGTGAGCAAGGCCACCGACGAGCAGGTCACCCGCGGCGGCGAGCTGTTCCGCACCAACTGCACGGCCTGCCACAACTTCGCCGGTCGCGGTGGCGCGCTGCCGAACGGCAAGTACGCGCCGTCGCTGATGGGTGTCAGTGAGAAGCACATCTACGAGGCCATGCTGACCGGTCCGCAGCAGATGCCGGTCTTCTCCGACCAGGTCATGCAGCCGCAGGACAAGGCGGACATCATCGCCTACCTGAAGGCACTGCAGAATCAGAAGGACCCGGGCGGCTTCGGCCTCGGCCGGCTCGGCCCGGTCTCCGAGGGTCTGTGG
Source organism: Kribbella sp. NPDC051586 (assembly GCF_044453965.1). Classification (NCBI taxonomy): domain Bacteria; kingdom Bacillati; phylum Actinomycetota; class Actinomycetes; order Propionibacteriales; family Kribbellaceae; genus Kribbella; species Kribbella sp. NPDC051586. The sequence goes on from NZ_JBITDF010000002.1 coordinate 704,404, forward strand.
GGCTGGCTCGTCGGCATCGGCCTGCTGGTGTGCGTAGCGGTCTGGATCGGCGCCAAGGGCGTCAAGGCCAAGGGAGCGAAGGCTCATGAGTGATGACAAGAACCTTCCGGCGGTGAAGGACGACGGCGAGCACCACGGCGCGGTCGAGGTGGCCGAGCCGATTCCGGACCCGGGTCTGGAGCCGCACGAACCGCGGATCACCGACATCGACCCGAAGGCCGCCGACCGCGTCGAGCGGCAGGTCTCCGGGATGTTCGGCCTGGCCACGCTGCTGGTGCTCGGAGCCTGTGTCGCGTACTTCGCGATCTCGCGGGACTCGATCCTCCAGTTCGGGCCGCTGTCCGGCAACGCGAACAACATGGTCATGGGCCTGTGCATCGGGCTCGCGCTGTTCCTGATCGGCGCCGGTGCGATCCAGTGGGCCAAGAAGCTGATGGTCGACGAGGAGATCTCCGAGGACCGGCACGCGGCGCACTCGTCGCCGGAGCAGATCGCGGAGATCACCGAGGCGTTCAAGCAGGGCACCGCCGAGTCGGGCTTCGGCCGGCGCAAGATGATCCGCAACTCGCTGATCGGCGCCCTGGGCGTGCTCGGGCTGCCGGCCATCATCTTCCTGCGGGACCTCGGTCCGCTGCCGGGCCGCTCGCTGTACAACACCATCTGGGCGAAGGGCATCCGGGTCGTCAACGACGTCACCGACCGCCCGATCAAGCCGTCCGACCTCATCGTCGGCCAGCTGGTCAACGCGGCGCCGGCCAACCTGGCCCCGCTGCAGGAGGAGAACCCGACCGAGTACCAGAACGCCAAGGCCAAGGCCGCGGTGATCGTGGTCCGGATCAAGCCGAGCGAGATCCGCACCAAGCCCGGCCGGGAGAACTGGGGCATCGACGGCATCCTGTGCTACTCGAAGATCTGCACCCACGTCGGATGCCCGATCTCGCTGTACGAGCAGACCACCCACCACGTGCTCTGCCCGTGCCACCAGTCGACCTTCGACCTGTCCGACAGCGCGAAAGTCGTCTTCGGCCCTGCGGCCCGGCCACTGCCTCAGCTACCGTTGGCATTGGACAGTGAGGGCTACCTGGTCGCGCAGAGCGGCTTCACCGAGCCGGTCGGCCCTAGCTTCTGGGAACGAGGGTGACACCAGTGCCGAACACACAAGAATTCCCACCGCCGGTCAAGTGGGTCGACGATCGCCTCGGCATCGCGAAGATCGGGAAGAAGAACCTGCGCAAGGTCTTCCCCGACCACTGGTCGTTCATGCTGGGCGAGATCGCGCTCTACAGCTTCATCATCCTGATCCTGACCGGCACGTTCCTGACGTTCTGGTTCAAGCCGTCGATGGCCGAGGTCCAGTACAACGGCTCGTACAGCCTGCTCAAGGGTCTGCACATGTCGGAGGCCTATGCCTCCACCCTGGACATCACTTTCGACGTCCGCGGCGGTCTGCTGGTCCGGCAGATCCACCACTGGGCGGCCGTGCTGTTCATCGCCGCGATGATGGTTCACCTGCTCCGGATGTTCTTCACCGGCGCGTTCCGCAAGCCGCGTGAGCTGAACTGGCTGATCGGCTTCGGGATGCTGTTCCTCGGCATCATCGAGGGCTTCATCGGCTACGGCCTGCCCGACGACCTGCTGTCCGGCACCGGTCTGCGGATCACCAACGGCATGATCCAGGCGTCACCGATCGTCGGCACGTACATGAACTTCTTCATCTTCGGCGGTGAGTTCCCGGGCGACGAGTTCGTCTCGAGATTCTTCATCGTCCACGTGCTGCTGATACCGGGCATCATCCTGGGCCTCGTCACGGCCCACCTGTTCCTGGTCGTGTACCACAAGCACACGCAGTACGCCGGCCCCGGCCGGACGCAGAAGAACGTGGTCGGCTACCCGCTGTTCCCGGTGTACACGGCCAAGGCCGGCGGCTTCTTCTTCGTGGTCTTCGGCATCACCGCCCTGATGGGTGCGCTGATGCAGATCAACCCGGTCTGGCTGTACGGACCGTACAACCCGGCAGAGGTGACGGCGGGTTCACAGCCCGACTGGTACATGGGCTGGCTGGAAGGCGCGGTACGAATATTCCCCGGCTTCGAGTCGCACTTCTGGGGCATCACGCTGGGCTGGAACCTGCTCATCCCGGCGTTGATCATCCCGCCCGCGTTCGTCACGCTGGTCGCGCTGTATCCGTTCATCGAGGGCTGGATCAGCGGTGACAAGCGCGAGCACCACCTCCTGGACCGGCCGCGGGACGTCCCGACCCGCACCGGCGTCGGCGTCGCGTTCATCACCTTCTACGCCCTGCTGTGGATCGGTGGCGGCAACGACCTGATCGCGACCCACTTCGGGGTCTCGCTGAACCACGTGACCTGGTTCCTGCGGTTCGCGGTGATCCTGGGGCCGATCCTGGCCTTCTGGGTGGCGCGTCGCTGGGCGATCTCGCTGCAGCGGGCCGACTACGAACGGCTCACCCACGGCCTCGAGACCGGCGTGATCGTGCGCTCGCCCGAGGGCAAGTACACCGAGAAGCACCAGCCGATCTCGACGTACGAGGCGTACTCGCTCACCGCACGCGACCGGGTCGTGCCGTACGAGATCGGTCCGGAGACCGACGACAACGGCGTCCGCGCCCCGCGCCGGGCCCTGAACAAGGTCCGCGCCCGGCTGTCCCGGTTCTATTTCGCCGACGCGATCCAGAAGCCGACCACCCAGGAGCTCGAGGAGGCGCACGAGCACGCGCACGACGCCGACGAGATCCACGAGCTGACGGAAGACACGGAGACCTACCGCGAGGTCACCAGCGACCGCAGCTGACGTCGTACCGAACGGAAGGGCCTCGGCACTCGCCGGGGCCCTTTCGTTTATCCGAGGGCGTCTGTCACTGCCGTGAGGTAGTCCCTCACCAGGGTTTGCTGGTCGCGGTCGAGGGTCTGGGTGGTGGCGATCAGGCGGTCGAGGAGCGGACCGAAGAACTGCCAGCCGAGGGCGACGGCGCTGTCTGAGACCTGGAGGCGCGCGCTGCGGCCGTCTGTGCGGCTTCTGAGGCGTTCAACGTGCCCGGCGGCCTCCAGGCGGTGGATGACGGCTGTCGTCGCCTGAGAGGTCATTCCGAGCTGCTGAGCAAGCCAGCTGGGCGTGGCATCCATTCCGGCGCGTTCGGCGTCCAGGAGGCTCACCAGCGCCCGTACGTCGGTGCCGTGCAACCCCGTCGTACGGCCGAACTCCCCCATCGCCAGCTCCAGCCTGAGCGCGACCTCGCGCAGACGATGCACCAGCTCCAGCGCGGCGGCCCGTTCGGGGTCGGCCGGCCTCACTCCTTCACGCATGCCCGACAATTTACCTCACTCAGTGAGCTATTCTCGGCAGCATGACCTTCCAGGACGCGTACGACGCTCTCCTCACCCGCTGGGACGTGCCGGTCGAGCAACTCGAGCTGACCGACGAGTTCGGTACGACGCACGTCAACGCCTGCGGTCCCGCGGACGGCCCGCCCGTCGTACTGCTGCCTGGACACGGCGCCACCCCACCCGTCTGGTACGCCGTCGCACCGCAACTCGCGGAGACGTACCGGGTCTACGCGATCGACCTGATCGTCGACGCGGGCCGCAGTACGAACACCGGCCGCACGCCCAAGACTCCCGCCGACCTGCACACCTGGCTGACCAACGTCCTCGACGGCCTCGCCATCGACCGAGCGGCCTTCTGCGGTCACTCGTACGGCGCGTGGATCGCACTGACCTACGCGATCGCCCGGCCGGACCGCGTCTCACGCCTGGCCCTCCTAGACCCAACCGACTGCTACACCGGCCTGCGCATCCCCTACATCCTCCGAGCCCTACCAAGCCTGCTCCGCCCCTCCCGGGCCCGCAGCATCTCCTTCCTCCGCTGGGAGACCCAAGGCCTCCCCCTCGACCCTCAGGTCCTGGAGCTTGCCGGCCTGGCCGCCGAGCAACCCTCCACACCCTTCGTCCGCACCAAACGCCCCACGGACGACGAACTGCGAACCGTCACCCCGCTCGTGTTCGTCGCCGGCCGCAGCAAGAGCCACAACCCGTCCCGGCTGACCCAACGCGTCACCACGCTCACGCCGGCCGCAACCGTCGTACAACTCGAGACCGCCACCCACCACTCACTGCCGTCCCTCCACGCCGAGGAGCTGTTTGCCGGGCTGTTGACTGCGTGGGCCCACGAATTGCCCACAGAATAAGGGGATTCTGGTTCGTGGATCGTCGCCGGAGCCGCCTAGGGTCGAGGTATGGAACTCCTGGGCGAGCGGCCGGCGTGGTCGATGAGTGGCGGCGAACTGCTGTCGACTCTCGACACGGTGGACGCCGAGATCGCCCGGCTGGAGTCCTACCGGTTGAGTGTCGTCGCCACCGTCGAGCGCACCGGGTACACCGCCGAGCTCGGCGCGCGGGACACCGCAGAGCTGCTGCGTTTCCGCTATCGCCTGGACGCGCCGACCGCCCGTCGTATGCTCCGACTCGCGCAGGCGCTGTCGAAGTACCCGGCCGTGTCCGCTGCTCTCGACCGGACCGGCGCGTCACCCGATGCGGACGACCCGACTGACGACGCGGACGCCGGCGAATGGCTGCTGAGGCCAGCGCAAGCAGACGCGATCGTGTCCGCGCTGGAGCGCGTCCCGGCCCATGTGCCGATCGACGAGCGCGACGCGGCCGAAGAGCAGCTGGTGAAGCTGGCCGCACACATGTCACCGGGCGAGCTGCGTCAGGCGGGCAACCAGATGCGGGACATCCTCGACACTGACGGCCCCGAGCCGGAGGAGCTCAAGGCGTACGACCGCGAGTCGCTGACTTTGACGCCCGCGGATCGCGGAGTGAAGTTCCGCGGCTACCTCGCCAACGAGAACGCCGAACTGCTCCGCGCCCTGATCCACGCCGGCGCCCGCCCTCACAAGACCGTCGACGGCGAACCGGACCCGCGCTCCCGCGACAAGCGCCAGGCCGACGCGCTGACCGCCGCCCTCGGCACCGCGGCCGCAGCGGTCGAGGCCGGGCAGTCCGTGACCGGGCAGTCAGCGGCTGGACTCGGGGCCAAGGCTCAGTTGACGGTGACCATCGACTTCGAAGATCTGAAGGCGGCAACCGCGGACGCGAGCGGGCAGTTGGTGTACGGCGACGGGCTTTCGGCCGCCACCGTCCGGCGCCTCGCGTGCGACGCGAAGATCATCCCGTTGGTGCTCGGCTCGAACTCGGAACCGTTGGACGTCGGCCGCTCCGAGCGGCTCGTCACCCGCGCGATCCGGCGTGCCCTCAACGCCCGTGACAACGGCTGCGTGGTGTGCGGCGCGCCGCCCGTCATGTGCGACGCACATCACCTGATCTCCTGGATCGACGGCGGCGAGACCAAGGTTTCGAATCTCGTGCTCTTGTGCCGTCGGCACCACGTCGATCTGCACCAGGGCAATTGGGAGGTGTCGATCACCGACGGGGCCGTGCACGTCACCCGCCCCACCTGGGCCGATCCCCCACCCGGCTCGCAGCGACAGTACGGCCGGCGGGCGCATCAGCCGGCCGGATCGGAGCCTGTCCCCATCCGACCAGCCAGCCGCCCCGCCGCCAACGACCCTGCCAGCGACCCCGCCAGCGACCCTGTCGGTGATCCTGTCGGTGGTTCCGTTGCGCCAGTAGCTCTCCGATCCCGGTGGAGAGCTGACGCTGCGATCCTCCAGGACGCGGCTGCCTTCGCCTCGGCAGGCTGACGGAGCATCGCCTTCGCTGCTAGGGCTTGTTGCTGAACGCATTGGCGCCTAGAGGCGTAGCGCCGTACGGACAAGGTCGGCGACGGCTTGGGATCTGCTGTGAGACGGCCAAGCGATGACGGTCGTGACGGCCGGTGCGTCCGGCACGGGCACGATGGCGTGATCGTCGCGTAACTGGGCACGGAGCGACTCGGGCATGAGCGCGCAGGCCCGGCCGAGCGTGATCAGCTGGGTCAACTGGGTCTGGTCGCGAACCTGCGGGCCGGGGCCGTCGGGATAACTCCCATCCCGTCGAGGCCAGCGTGGCAGGGGCAGGTCCGTCAGGGCGTTCACCTCGGCCATCGACAGGTGGGACCGGCTGGCGAGCGGATGCCCCGCGGGCAGGACCACGACCTGCTGTTCGGTGTGCAGATCCTCGGTGTCGAAGCCGGCCGTCAGGTCGTAGGGCCGGTGCAGCAGAGCAACGTCGGCCCGCCCGTTGCGCAGCAGGCCTTCCGGTTCGCCGGGGCCGCAGAGCATCACCTCGACCGCGACAGCGGAGGGCTCGGCGGCGTAGGCGTCCAGCAGCTTCGACAACAGCTCTCTGGACGCTCCTGCCTTGGTGGCCAGCACCACACCGGGCCGGTCGGCAGCGGCACGGCGGGTGCGGCGCTCGGCGGCTTCGACCGCTTCGAGGGCGAGCCGGGCCTCCTGCAGAAGCACCGACCCGGCCTCGGTCAAGGAGATTGCGCGAGGGGTGCGGTGCAGCAGGTCGACTCCGAGCCGCCGTTCGAGCTGCTGGATGGCTCGCGACAGTGGTGGTTGCGCCATCGCGAGCCTCTGTGCCGCCCGCCCGAAGTGCAACTCCTCGGCGACAGCGACGAAGTATCGCATCTCCCGAGTTTCCACCAGCGCATCGTATCCGGGGTGATCACGACCAATACTCGTGCGGTATCGCCGGCCACCCGATCGGTCTTGGACGCTGCGCCCGGAATCGCAGCAGGATCGGCCGTGTGAGTGAACAGACGATTGCGCTGGTGACCGGCGCGAACAAGGGAATCGGATACGAGATCGCGGCGGGTCTGGGCGCGCTCGGTTGGCGGATCGGTGTGGGCGCCCGTCATCGGCAACGCCGCGACATCGCGGTGGAGAAGCTGCGCGCGGCCGGGACCGATGCGTTCGGTGTGCCGCTCGACGTGACCGACGACGCAAGTGTGGCCGCGGCGGCCGAGTTGATCGCCGACCAGGCCGGCGGGCTCGATGTTCTGGTCAACAATGCGGCGATCACCGGCGATATGCCGCAGACACCCACCACGGTCGACCCCGCGACCGTGCGGATCGTCGTGGAAACCAACGTGATCGGGGTCGTCCGGGTGACTAACGCGGTGCTGCCGATGCTGCGCGCCTCGACCTCACCGCGAATCGTCAACATGTCCAGCAGCGTCGGCTCGCTCGCCCTGCAAACCACACCCGGCATCGACCTGGGCCCGGTTCCTGCCGCCTATTTGGCGTCGAAGACCTTCCTCAACGCCCTCACTGTGCAGTACGTCAAGGAGCTGGGTGATACCAACATTTTGATCAACTCCGGCTGTCCCGGTTTCACCGCGACCGACCTCAACGGTTTTCGCGGCGTCCGCACACCGCAACAGGGCGCTGCCATCGCCATTCGCCTCGCGACCTTGGCCGACGACGGCCCTACCGGCGGATTCTTCGACGACGCGGGAACGGTGCCCTGGTGACGGGCGCGCGGGTGAACAGCATTCCCCGCGCCCGTCGCCTCCGCTCGTCAGGAGAGGGCGGAGCCCTTCTTGTAGGTGGCCCAGGTGGTGTTCCAGTCCGTCCAGCCGTTGCCCGGCTCCATGTGGCGGGAGGTGCCGGTGACGATGACCGGGTCGCCGCGGAGGGTCTGGTTGTAGTACCACTGGGCGTCCGCGAGGCTCATGCCGACGCAGCCGTGGCTGACGTTGGCGCTGCCCTGGCTGCCGGCCGACCACGGAGCGCCGTGGACGAACTCGCCGGAGCTGGTGACCCGCTGGGCCCACTTCACGTCGCTGATGTTGTAGTAGTTCGGGTCGCCCGGCTTGATGCCGATGGTCGCCGCGTCCATCCGCTTGGTGGTGAACTTCTCCATGATCACCTTCACGCCGCTGCGGGTGGTGAAGCCGTCCTTGCCGGCGGTGATCGGGATTGTCCGGGCCAGCTTGCCGTTGATGGTCACCGCCATCGAGTGCTTCTTGACGTTGATGTTGGCGACGACCGACTTGCCGATGCTGAAGGCAATCTTCCGGCTCGAGGTGCCCCAGGTGTTGTTACCCGCGTTGACGCCCTGGGTGTCGATGTTCACCGACACCTTGGTGCCGGCCGGCCAGTAGTTCATCGGGCGGTAGTTGACCTGCTTGCTGTTCACCCAGTGCCAGGTGCCGGTGACCGGAACCGAGGTGGTCACCTTCAGCCGCTTCTCGACCGCCGCGCGGTCCTTGACCGGGTTGTTCCAGTAGATCTGGATCGGGAGCGCGACGCCGACGGTCTCACCGTTCAGCGGGACGACCGAGGCCTTCAGGCTCTTGGTCGCCTTCACCGTCTTGAACGTCGAGCTGATCGGGATGGAGGCGCCGTCGGTGCCCTCGGCGGAGCCGCTCACGGTGTACGACGCACCCGGCTTGAGGTGGTCCGTGGAGGTCCACTGGGTCTTCTCCGTGTTGAAGCTGCCGGCCACCTTGTCGCCGTCGTCGTCCTTCAGCGTGACCTCGGACAGCTTGCCGGCCGTCGTGGTGACCGTCACCGGCTTGTCCGGCTGCACCGAGGACGCGCCCTTGGCGGGCACGACGGCGATGCTGGCCGCAGGCGAATCCGACGGAGTGGTCGAGTCGCCCGGGGTGGTCGATGCACCGGGAGAGTTGCTCTGCGACGTGGACGCGCCCGGCGTCGACTGCCCGCCGCTGCCGCCGTCGGCCTTCGTGTCACTGCATGCCGTGCCGGCCAGCAGCAACACGCAGATCCCCGCCACGGCAAGTCCGTGCTTCCTCACCGAACCGCTCACCATTCCCCAGCTCTCCCCTGTTTAGTCAGACCGCGGTAAGGGTAACCTGCCGCAGCGACATTTCTTTGCACCGCACCACCACCTAACTGGTACGGACCACAACGGTCCGTACCGGTGGCATTCCTAAAGACGCACGAAGACGCCGCCCGGTTCGTTCCCGGACGGCGTTTTTCGTACGATGCTCAACTAGTGAGCAGCGTCGTACTGCTCAGTGAGCGTGATCACCGCGGTAGTACTCGAAGATGAAACCGCTCAGCGTCACGATCCCGATGCCTACGCCGGCGATGAACAGCCACCAGCCGAAGACGATGCCGAGCACGGCCACGGCGAGCGTCAGCGCGCACCACAGCGGCCACCAGGAGTACGGCGGGAAGAAGCCGAGCTCGCCGGCTCCTTCGACGATCTCCGCTTCCTTGCGGTCCTCCGGCCGGGCGTCCATCCGCCGGGCGGTGACGCTCAGGTAGAACGCCACCAGCAGCGACAGGAAGAACGTCATCACCAGTGCGGTGGTGCCGGTGGGGTCGTTCGACATCAGCCAGTAGATCGGCGTCACGACGACGACGAAAACGCTCAGGATCCCGAAGACCCAGGCTTCGACCTTCACGCCTTGTCCTTCCCCTCGGTCTCGGTACTGGCGCTGTCACCGGATGCGAGCTGCTCCTCCAGGTGCTCGACCCGGCCCTGATCCTCACCCGCATCGAGCAGGTTGTCGGTGCCGGCCCGGTTGTCCGGGTACTCCGCCAGGGCGAGGTCGGCGTGGTGCAGGTCGAACGCCGGGGACTCGGACCGGATCCGGGGCAGCTTCTCGAAGTTGTGCCGCGGCGGCGGCGAGCTGGTCGCCCACTCCAGCGAGCGGCCCCAGCCCCACGGGTCGTCGACGCCGACCTTGGGCGACTTCCGCGACTTGTACACGTTGTAGAAGAACGGCAGCATCGACATGCCCAGGATGAAGGCGCCGACGCTGGAGACCTCGTTCAGCGTGGTGAAGCCCTCGTTCGGGCCGTAGTCGGCGTACCGACGCGGCATGCCCTCGACACCCAGCCAGTGCTGCACCAGGAACGTGGTGTGGAAGCCGATGAACAGCAGCCAGAAGTGCAGCTTGCCGAGCCGCTCGTTGAGCATCCGGCCGGTGAACTTCGGCCACCAGTAGTAGAACCCGGCGAACATCGCGAACACCACGGTGCCGAAGACGACGTAGTGGAAGTGCGCGACCACGAAGTACGAGTCGGACAGCTGGTAGTCCAGCGCCGGCGAGGCCAGGATGATGCCGGTCAGACCGCCGAAGAGGAAGGTCGTCAGGAAGCCGACCGACCAGAGCATCGGGGTGTCGAACGACACCGATCCGCCCCAGATCGTGCCTATCCAGTTGAAGAACTTCACCCCGGTCGGTACCGCGATCAGGAAGGTCATGAACGAGAAGAACGGCAGGTTCACCGCTCCGGTGACGAACATGTGGTGCGCCCAGACCGCCACCGAGAGGACGGCGATACCCAGGGTCGCGCTGACCAGGCCGATGTAGCCGAAGACCGGCTTGCGGCTGAAGACCGGCAGGATCTCGGTGATGATGCCGAAGAACGGCAGCGCGATGATGTAGACCTCTGGATGTCCGAAGAACCAGAACAGGTGTTGCCACAGCAGTGGCCCACCGTTCGCGGCATCGAACACATGGGCTCCCAAGGCTCTGTCCGCCTCGAGCACGAGCAGCGCGCCGGCCAGGATCGGGAACGCGATCAGCACCAGGATCGACGTGACCAGGATGTTCCAGGTGAAGATCGGCATCCGGAACATCGTCATACCGGGGGCCCGCATCGTGATGATCGTCGTCACGAAGTTGACCGCACCGAGGATGGTGCCCAGACCGGCCATCCACAGACCCATGATCCACAGGTCACCGCCGACACCCGGCGAGCGGACCGCGTTGGACAGCGGGGCGTAGGCGAACCAGCCGAAGTCGGCCGCACCGCCCGGGGTGAAGAAGCCGCTGACCGTGATCAGACCGCCGAACAGGAACAGCCAGTAGCTGAACATGTTCAGTCGCGGGAACGCGACATCCGGCGCACCGATCTGGATCGGCATGATCTCGTTCGCGAAGCCGACGAACAGCGGGGTCGCGAACAGCAGCAGCATGATCGTGCCGTGCATGGTGAAGAGCTGGTTGTAGGCCTCTTCGTTCACGATCTGCAGGCCCGGCTTGGCCAGCTCGGCGCGGATGATCAGCGCCATCACGCCTGCGATGATGAAGAACGCGAACGACGTGATCAGGTACATGTGCCCGATCAGCTTGTGGTCGGTCGTGGTGATCCACTTGACCAGCATCTGACCCTTGGTGCGCCGCCGCGGCAACGCGGTGGTGGTGGTACCGATAGCGCCGGTGCGCTCGGCGAAGTCGGTCACTTCTCGCCCTCCCCTGTACCGGGAATGGTGGTGGCGTCGGAGCCTCCGGTGGCGGCGCCGGTCTGGCCCCTGGCGGCCAGCTCACGGAGGTGTGTGTCGTAGTCGTCGCGGCTGACGACCTTGACGCTGAAGACCATCCGGCTGTGGTAGAGCCCGCAGAGCTCAGCGCACTTGCCCTCGAAGGTGCCGATCTTGGTCGGGGTCAGCTCGAACTTGTTCGTCCGGCCCGGGATGACGTCGAGCTTGAAGTAGAACGACGGCACCCAGAAGGAGTGGATCACGTCCGGCGAGGTCAGGTCGAAGTGCACCGACTCGTTCACCGGCAGCCACAGGGTGGCCGGCCTGTCCATGGTGCCGGTCTCCCAGACGCCCTGCTGCCCGTCGACCGTGTCCTTGTAGTTGAAGGTCCACTGCCACTGCTGGCCCACCACGTTCACGGTGTGCTGCGGGCTGTTCGACATCGCGGTGATCTTGTTGCCGTGCTCCACGGTGTAGAAGAAGAGCACGCCGATGATCGCGAACGGCGCCAGCGTGTAGAGCACCTCGAGCGGCAGGTTGTACCGCACCTGCCGGGGTGCCTCGTCGTTGCGCTTGCGGTACCGGACGGAGACCCAGAGGATCAGCCCCCAGACCATCACGCCGACGATCAGCGCGGCGATCCACGCGCCGATCCACAAGCTTCGGACCGCTTCGGTCCGGTCGGACGCGCCCTCAGGGAGACCGAGTCGTTTCCACTGCTCAGTGGTCGCCGTCGAGCAACCGGTCAGCAGGAGGGTGCCGAGCACCACTGCACTGCCGACCAGCAGGCGACGCTTCGCCGGTCGTGTGGCGCCGGCAGAACCTGCCGGTCGCTCCTCCACTCCGGGCGTGCCGTTCGAACCCACGGGGCGCCTTTCCCTTCCCAAGTGAGACTGACGACCAAACACTACTGGACACCTTTCGCGGTCCTGCGCATAGGTAGGGCTTAGCGTTTCCCGTGTGAGCGAGCGTGGGTATCTGGACGCGGCGTCAGCGGAGCCGATGCACCCGGCAGCACGGGAAATGTTGCTGTCGGCAGTGGATTCCGGATGGGCCGATCCGGTGCGTCTGCACCACGAGGGACGGACCGCGCGGCTGCTGCTGGACAACGCCCGCGCGGTGCTCGCGGACGCGGTCGGAGTACGGCCGGACGAGCTGTACCTGACCACCTCCGGTACGACGGCCATCCAGGCCGGACTGTCCGCGGTCCGCGCGGCCCGGCGGCGGATCGGGTCCACCGTGGTGCACACGGCCGTCGAGCACTCCGCCGTCCTGCACAGCGCCGGGACCGAGGGCGTGGAGGTCGGGGTGGACATTCGCGGCCGGGTTGATCCGGAGGCCTTCGCGGACGCAGTACGGCGGCCGGGTGTCGCTGTAGCCGCTGTCCAGTCCGCCAACCACGAAGTGGGCACCAGGCAACCGATCGCCGCGATCGCCCAGGACTGCAACGACGTGCCGCTGTTTGTTGATGCGTCCGCTTCCGTGGGGCACGACGTGGTACCTGAGGGGTGGTCGATGCTGGCGGCCAGTGCGCACAAGTGGGGCGGGCCGGCGGGTGTCGGGCTGCTGGCGGTGCGGAAGGGGACTCGGATCGCTCCGGCGTGGCCGATGGACGAGCGGGAGGACGGCCTCTCCCCCGGCTTCCCCGACGTACCCAATGCGCTGGCTGCGGCGGCCGCGCTGCAGGCCCGGCTCAGTGAGGCCGAGGAGCTCAACAAGCAGCATCGCGCCTGGATCGACGAGGTACGGCGTCGTGTGCCGGCCGACGTACCGGATGTGGAAGTGGTCGGCGACCCGGAGGACCGGCTGCCGCACATCCTCACGTTCTCTTGTCTGTACGTGGACGGCGAGGCCCTGGTGACCGCACTGGACGCCGAGGGCTTCGCGGTCTCCAGCGGCTCCGCATGTACGTCGAGCACCCTCAAGCCGTCCCATGTCCTGGCCGCGATGGGCGTACTGACCCATGGCAACGTGCGGGTGTCTTTGAGCCGCGACACCAGCTATGAGGACGTCGACCGCTTCTGCAAGATATTGCCGGGCATCGTGCAGCGGATCCGGGCGGAGGTGGGCATGTGAGTATCGAGCTGGACTGCCGTGGCCTGCTCTGCCCACTCCCGGTGATCAAACTGGCCAAGACGCTACCGACTGTCGCCGTCGGCGAGACCGTCACGGTGCTGGCCGACGATCCGGCCGCGGCCGTGGACATCCCGGCCTGGTGCCGGATGCGCTCCCAGGAACTCGTGGAGTCCGCAGATCACCGCTACCTCGTCCGGCGGGTCAGCTGACAGACTCGGAAAGGTGACCGACTTCGCCCGCAAACCCACGCTGACCGGGGACCTCGTCGTACTGCGACCGCTGGACGAGGGCGACTACGACGCCTTGCGCGCTGCCATGGACGACCCGGACGTGACCCGGCTGACCGGGAGCCACGGCGAGATCAGCGAGGAACAGGCCCGGGAGTGGATGCGCACGCGCAAGGACCAGACCGACCGGCTGGACCTGGCGATCGTCGACCGCGCGTCCGGACAGGTCGTCGGTGAAGCCGTGCTGAACGACTGGGACCGGGGCAACAAGTCCTGCAACTTCCGGATCCTGATCGGCCCGGCCGGCCAGGGTCGCGGACTCGGCACCGAGGCAACCCGGCTGATCGTCGGCTACGGGATCGGGCACATCGGGCTGCACCGGATCAGCCTCGGCGTCTATGCGTTCAACCCGCGGGCCCGGCGCGCCTACGAGAAGGCCGGCTTCAAGGTCGAGGGCGTACTGCGCGACGCGCTGCTGTGGGAGGGCGAATGGATCGACGAGATCGTGATGTCCATCCTGGCGTCGGAATGGATACCGTCGAGGGTGTGATCGACGCCGAACGCATTGCCGTCCTGACCGGGGCCGGGATCTCCACCGCCTCGGGCATCCCCGACTTCCGGGGGCCGCAGGGCGTGTGGACGAAGGACCCGGCTGCGGAGGCGATGTTCGACATCGACGAGTACGTCGGGAGTCGTGAGGTCCGCGTGGCGAGCTGGAAGCACCGTCTCGCGGTGCCGGCGTGGACAGCCGAGCCGAACCCGGGCCACCTCGCTCTGGTCGAGCTGGAACGCCAGGGCCGTCTGACCGGCCTGATCACACAGAACGTCGACGGACTGCACCAGAAGGCCGGATCGTCGCCAGAGCTGGTCCACGAACTCCACGGGACAGTCTGGTACGTCGACTGCCTGCAGTGCGGTCGCCGCATCCCGATGGCAGACGTACTCCCCCGGCTGGAGTCCGGTGACGAGGACCCGGCCTGTGAGGTCTGCGGCGGCATTCTGAAGTCAGCGACTGTCTCGTTCGGCCAGTCCCTCGACCGCGACGTACTCGACCGGGCCGTCGCAGCCACCGAGTCCGCCGACCTCTTCCTGGCTGTCGGCACCTCTCTGCAGGTCTACCCGGCGGCTGGTCTGTGCGACCTCGCATTGAACGCCGGCAAGCCCCTCGTCATCGTGAACGCCCAGCCGACGCCGTACGACGAACACGCGACGACTGTCCTGCACACAGCGATCGAGACCACCCTCCCGGAGCTCGTGACCTTACCGTGACATTCGAGCCCTCCTCACGGTAAAAGGCGGCGGCTAGCGTCCCCGGCAGGTGAATCGGCGGGAGGGGACCGTGATGCGCGGGTTCAGGCGTTGGACGGCAGGTTTCACCGCGGCCGCGGTGGTCGTGCTCGGGCTGGGTACGGCGTCTCCGGCGCCGGCTCAAGTCGCAGTGGATCGGGTCGTCACGTTGGCTGGGTCACTGCAGAGTGAGCTCGGGTGTGCCAGTGACTGGGATGCGGGGTGCGACGCGACCAGTCTGGGTACGGCTGCGCCGTACACGAAGGTGTTCGACGTGCCGGCCGGGTCGTACGAGTACAAGGTCACGATCAACAAGGGCTGGGACGAGAACTACGGCGCGGGCGGTGTGCTGAACGGGCCGAACATCCCGTTGCACATCGAAGGGCCGGCCAAGCTGCAGTTTAGTTACGACGACACTAGTCACGTTGTAACTGTGAAGCCGGTCGATCTGGCCGGGTCGACGGTGACGGCCGCGGACAAGACGCTGGCGTCGCCGAGTCTGCGCCCGGACCTCACCAAGGAGCGGTTCTACTTCCTGATGGCGGACCGCTTCGCCAACGGTGACAAGACGAACGACGCGGGCGGGCTGGCCGGCGACAGGTTGCAGACCGGTCTCGACCCGACGGACAAGGGCTTCTACCACGGTGGCGACCTGGCCGGTGTGGTGCAGAAGCTCGACTACATCAAGTCCCTCGGTACGACGTCCATCTGGCTGACGCCGTCGTTCAAGAACCGTCCTGTACAGGGGGCCGGGGCGGACGTGAGCGCCGGGTACCACGGCTACTGGATCACCGACTTCACCCAGATCGATCCGCACCTGGGCACCAACGCGGACATGAAGCGACTGATCGACCTCGCGCACCGCAAGGGGATGAAGGTCTTCTTCGACATCATCACCAACCACACCGCGGACGTGATCGACTACCAGTCCCACAACTACGGCTACATCCCGAAGTCGACCTCACCGTACAAGGATGCCGACGGCAACGTCTTCGACGACAAGCAGTACGCCGGTGGCGACACGTTCCCGCCGCTGGACGCGCAGACGTCGTTCCCCAACGTCCCGTACTTCCGGACGCCCGCCGACGCGACCGTGAAGGTGCCGGCCTGGCTGAACGACCCGACGCTGTACCACAACCGCGGCGACTCGACCTTCGCCGGCGAGAGCGCGGAGTACGGCGACTTCGTCGGGCTGGACGACCTGTTCACCGAGCAGCCGAAGGTCCGCGACGGGATGATCGACGTCTACAAGACGTGGGCCGAGTTCGGCATCGACGGGTTCCGCATCGACACGGTCAAGCACGTGAACATCGAGTTCTGGCAGAAGTTCTCGCCGCAGATCCTGGCCGCGGCCAAGAGCGCCGGGTCGAAGAACTTCTTCATGTTCGGCGAGGTCTACGACGCGAACCCGCAGTTCATGTCGACGTACACGACCAAGGGCGACCTGCAGGCGACGCTCGACTTCGGGTTCCAGCAGAACGCGGTCGCCTACGCGAAGGGCGATCCGAGTACCAAGCTGCAGGACTTCTACGCCGACGACGACTACTACACCGACACGGACTCGAACGCGTACGAGCTGCCGACCTTCCTCGGCAACCACGACATGGGCCGCGTCGGCATGTTCCTGAAGCAGGGCGGCGCGTCCGGGCAGGAGCTGCTTGCCCGGGACGAGCTCGCGCACTCGCTGATGTACCTGACGCGCGGCCAGCCGGTCATCTACTACGGCGACGAGCAGGGCTTCACCGGTCCGGGCGGCGACAAGGACGCGCGCCAGGACATCTTCGCGACCAAGACCGCCGACTACGCGGACGACGAGGTCGTCGACGGCACCGGTACGACGACGATCGGCAGCAAGGACCGGTACGACGTCAACTCGCCGATGTACAAGCACATCGCGGGGCTTGCGAAGCTGCGGGCGAAGTACCCGGCGCTGTCGGACGGACGGCAGGTGCACCGGTACTCGTCCAACACCAACGGGCTCTATGCGTTCAGCCGGCTGGGCAGCGACAACGTCGAGTACCTGGTAGTCGCGAACAACTCGAAGACAGCGGCGTCGGCGACAGTGCCGACGTACGGGCCGAACACGTGGCTCAAGCCGGTCTACGGCGGCTCCAAGTCGCTGAAGACCGACCGCGAGGGTCGTGTGGTCGTCAGCCAGGCTCCCCTGTCCGTCACGGTCTACCAGGCGCAGACGAACGTCCAGAAGCCCGCCAAGGTGCCTGCTGTCTACATGAGCTCGCCGGAGCTCGGTGCGACTGTCGGTGGGCGCGCTGAGATCGCCGCTGCAGTGCCCGCGAACACTCCGGTCACCGTGACCTTCGGCTACCGCCCAGTGGGTACGACGGCATGGCAGCGGCTCGGCGCCGACGACAACGCGCCGTACCGGGTCTACCAGGACGTGTCCGGTCTGCCGAAGGGCACTCTGCTCGAGTACCGCGCCGTACTGCGCGATGCCGCGGGCCACTACTCGGTATCCGGGTCGTATGGCGTTGTCGGCGACGCACCTGCGGCCGGTGGTGGCGGTGGCGGCACAGGTCCGGTCGTCCAGCCTGCCAACGTGTCGGTGCCGGGTGACCACAACAGCGAGATGGGCTGTGCCGGCGACTGGGCGCCGGACTGCGACCAGGCCCAGCTGACGCTCGACCCGAAGGACAAGGTCTGGAAGGGCACGTACACGATCCCGGCCGGTGAGCACGCCTATAAGGCGGCGATCAACAAGACCTGGGACGAGAACTACGGCGCCGGGGGTCTGCTGAACGGCGCCAACATCTCTTACACCGCGCCCAGCGGACCGGTCAGCTTCTACTACGAGCACGGCCGGCACTACGTCACGTCCAGCGCGCAGGGGCCGATCATCACAGTGCCCGGGTCGTTCCAGTCCGAGCTGGGCTGTCCGGCCGACTGGGACCCGTCGTGCATGCGACCCTGGTTGACCGACGAGGACGGGGACGGGACGTACACCTGGTCCACCAGCGAGTTGGGAGCGGGCAACTATGAGGCGAAGGTCGCGCACAACCTGTCCTGGGACGAGAGCTATCCGGCTGCCAACGTGCCGGTTGCGGTGCCGAGCGACGGGCTCGTGGTCACGTTCTCGTACGTGCTCGCGACGCACCAGTTCACGGTGACGACGTCGAAGCCGGGCGCGACACCGGACCTGAGCCAGGCGAAGGCGTACTGGCTCGACCACAACACCCTGGCCGTCCCGGCGGTGGCTCACCCGGAGCGGTACCGCTGGCGGCTGCACTGGTCCGACACCGGCTCGCTGAAGGTCGACGCGGACGACATCGGTGGATTGTCGACATCCCTACGATATGACTCGCGCACGGTGAAACCGGGCTACACGACGCTCCGGCTGGACAACGCCGACGTCCGCAAGATCCTCACCGGGCAACTCGGCCTCGCGCAGTACGACGACACCGGCCGACTGCTCGATGCGACCGGAGTCCAGATACCCGGCGTCCTGGACGACGTCTACGGGAGTGCTGCCAACCGGTCGTACGGCATCACGTGGCGCGGCGGCGCCCCGACGTTCACCTTGTGGGCTCCCACCGCGCAGAACGTGCGATTGCTGGTGGGCTCGACGGCTGTCTCGATGAAGCGCAACGACGACGGGTCCTGGGCGGTAAGGGGGCCGCGCTCGTGGAAGAACGCTTCGTACCGCTTCGAGGTGACGGTCTATGCGCCCAGCACCGGGAAGGTGGAGAAGAACGTCGTCACGGATCCGTACTCGGTAGCGCTGACGACCGACTCGACGTACTCCGTCGCCGCCGACCTGAACGATCCGGCCGGGCAGCCTGTGTTGTGGTCGAAGACGCCCGCGCCCAAGCTCGCGCGTGGCGTCGACTCGACGATCTACGAGCTGCACGTCCGCGACTTCTCGATCAACGACGACACGGTGCCGGCCGACCACCGCGGTACCTATCTGGCGTTCGCGGACAACGGTAACGGGACCAAGCATCTGAAAAGCCTGGCCGCGGCCGGCCTCAACACTGTTCACCTATTGCCGACATTCGACATTGCGTCGATCCCGGAGACCGGGCAGCAGACGCCGGCGTGCGATCTGAAGGCGCTGCCGCCGGACTCCGACCAGCAGCAGGCGTGCGTGACGGCCGTGGCTGCGAAGGACGGGTTCAACTGGGGCTACGACCCGTACCACTGGCTCGCGCCGGAGGGTTCGTACGCGACCCAGAAGGACGGGCTCGCGCGGGTCGCGGAGTTCCGCACGATGGTCGGCGGGCTGCACAAGTCCGGGCTGCGCGTCGTACTGGACCAGGTCTTCAACCACACGCCGGCCGCCGGTGAGGCGCCGACATCGGTGCTCGATCAGATCGTGCCCGGGTACTACCAGCGGCTGAACGCGACCGGGAAGGTCGAGAACTCGACCTGCTGCAGCAACATCGCCACCGAGCACGCGATGGCAGAGAAGATCATGGTCGACGGCACCGTCAGCTGGGCGAAGAACTACCACGTCGACGGTTTCCGCTACGACCTGATGGGCCATCACACCAAGGCCAACATGCTGAAGATCCGCGCCGCGCTCGACAAGCTGACGCTCGCCAAGGACGGCGTCGACGGCAAGTCGATCTACCTGTACGGCGAGGGCTGGAACTTCGGCGAGGTCGCCAACGACGCGCTGTTCGTCCAGGCCCGGCAGGGGAATCTCGGCGGGACCGGGATCGGCACGTTCTCGGACCGTCTGCGGGACGCAGTGCGCGGCGGTGGTCCGTTCGACGACAATCCGCGGATCCAGGGCTTCGGCTCCGGCGAAGCGGGCGACCCGAACGGCGACCCGATCAACGGCACCCCGGACGAACGGGCGAAGCGGCTCGCGCACGACACCGACCTGGTCCAGCTCGGCCTGGCCGGCAACCTGCGCTCGTTCACCTTCCGCTCGGTCGAGTCGGGTGCGACGGTGCGCGGGGACGGCGTCGACTACAACGGCTCACCGGCCGGGTACGCCGACCAGCCGGACGAGGTGATCAGCTACGTCGATGCCCATGACAACGAAACGTTGTGGGACACGCTGACGTACAAGCTGCCGACGGACCTGCCGATGCCGGACCGGATCCGGATGAACACGTTGTCGCTGGCAACGACCGCGCTGGCGCAGACACCGTCGTTCTGGCACGCCGGCGCGGATCTGCTGCGCAGCAAGTCGCTGGACCGCAACTCGTACGACTCCGGCGACTGGTTCAACACCCTCGACTGGACCGGCGCCGACAACGGGTTCGGTCATGGGCTCCCGCCGAAGGCCGACAACGAGGCCAAGTGGCCGTACATGAAGCCGCTGCTCGCCAACCCGGCCCTCAAGCCGTCGTCGGCCGATGTCGCCACGGCGTCAGCGGCCGCCGCCGATCTGCTGAAGCTGCGGTTCTCGACACCGTTGTTCCGGCTCGGCACCGCCGACCTGATCAACCAGAAGCTCAGCTTCCCGCTCAGCGGCGCTACACCCGGTGTCATCACCATGCGAATCGACGACACCGTGGGGCCGAACGTCGACCCCGCGCTGAAGGGCGTAGTGGTCGTCTTCAACTCGACAGGCGCCTCGGTCACCCAGCAACTCCCTGGCCTGTCCGGTGCCAACCTGTCCCTCTCGCCGGTGCAGGCCGGTGGCTCCGACCCGGTCGTCAAGCAGACCACCTGGTCGTCAACCACCGGCACCGCAACGGTCCCGCCGCGCACAGTCGCCGTACTCGTCCAGCGTTAGAGCACGGCGAAGCGAGCAGCGGCTACGAAGGCCGCCAGCGCCAGGAGGATGGTGTTGGCGGCGGTGTTCCGGGGCTCACGCAGAGACGAATGGGACGTCGCCGCACCGATCATCACGATCACCAGGCCGACGGCGGCCAGCGGTGTCAGGACGCGGGCCCGGTCGGTCAGCCAGGGCAGGAAGAGTCCGGCGACGGCCAGCAGCTCACAGAAGGCGGTGAGCCGGACGAGCGGCATCGGGAACGGGGCGATGCCGGTTTGACCGCTGGAGAGCAGACGCGCGCGAGGCATGGTGCCCTTCAGCACGCCCGAGATGGTGAAGACGACGGCGAGTGCGCCCGAGAAGATCCACGTGATGGTGTTCATGTCGATTGCAGACGATCGACAATCCGCGTCTGTGACACTGTGAAACTGTCACCAGGAGACACCCCGGATCGTCTGTGAAGGTGTGATGGAGGAACTCAGACCGCTGCTGCTCTCGATCGCGTACCGGATGCTGGGCACGTTCGGTGACGCGGAGGACGTCGTGCAGGAGGCGTACCTGCGCCTGCACCGCGAGCCTGAGGTCGTGTCACCGAAGGCCTTCCTGACCACCGTGACGACCAGGCTGGCGATCGACCAGTTGCGGTCGGCCCGGCGGCAGCGCGAGGAGTACTTCGGCCCCTGGCTGCCGGAGCCCGCCGTCGACGAGTACGTCGACCTGGCCGACCGCGCCGCGCTCTCGGACTCGCTGTCGACCGCGTTCCTCGTCGTCCTCGAGCGCCTCTCCCCCGACCAGCGCGCCGTCTTCCTGCTCGGTGACGTCTTCGGCTACTCCTACGACGACCTCGCCGCCATCCTCGGCAAGACGCCGGCCAACTGCCGCCAGCTAGCCGTCCGGGCCCGCCGTAGGATTGCCGACAATCGACCGCGCTTCGATCCCTCTCCCCAGGAACGCGACGAGCTGGTACGCCGCTTCGTCGCGGCTGCCGAAGAGGGCGAACTGGAGTCCCTGGTCGCACTGCTCACCCCGGACGTCACCTTCACCGGCGACGGCGGCGGCAAGGGCGGCTTCCCCCGGCCGGTTCACGGAGCCGGCAATGTCGCCCGCATGCTCATCGGCGCGTTCGGCAAGTTCCGCGAACTGACCACCGAACCGGTGCATGTCGGTGGCCAACCCGCGCTCCGGATCCACGACCGCAGCGACCGCACCATCGCGATCTGGTCGTTCGTCGTCGCCGAGGGCCGGATCAGCGCGGTCCACGGCATCGTCAACCCCGACAAGTTGACGCACGTGCAGCCGTCACGGCACGCGGACGACCAGCGCTGACGGATCCACCTCCGCGACGAGCGACGTACCTTCGGAAATCGCGTCGCCGTCGAGTTCGCGGCGTACCGGGCGCTCGGCGCGGACCTGGATGCGCTTGCCGGTGAAGCGTTCGACGTGGCGTTCCCGCCAGCGCTTGATCACCAGACCGAGCGCGAGCCGGGGCCATTGGCTGATGCGGCGCGGCGCCAGGACGACGAGGTCGATCCGGCCGTCCTCGGGCGTCGCGTCCGGGAAGAGCGGGATGTTCGCCTGGAGCGTGCCGACGTTGCCGATCACCACGGTGCGCGCGCGACGGCGTACCGGCGGCTGGTCGTCGACGGTGATCTCGACGTGGACGAAGGGGTGGTTCAGGTTCTTCAGCGTCGAGACGACGTACGCCGCCCAGCCGACCCGCTTCTTCAGGTCCTCGGGCGCGTCCTCGATGATCGCGGCGTCCAGACCGAGCCCGGCCATCACCACGAACCGGTCGCCGGGCAG
Source organism: Kribbella sp. NPDC051586 (assembly GCF_044453965.1). Taxonomy (NCBI): domain Bacteria; kingdom Bacillati; phylum Actinomycetota; class Actinomycetes; order Propionibacteriales; family Kribbellaceae; genus Kribbella; species Kribbella sp. NPDC051586. The sequence goes on from NZ_JBITDF010000002.1 coordinate 726,636, forward strand.
CTCGTCACCCTTGATCAGCACGCTGTCGATCCGCTGCTCCGAACCGTCGAGCAGCTCCTGAAGGGCGGCGTCGAGCTCGAGCGAGATGCCGAGGTTGCGGGCCAGCAGGTTCCCGGTCCCGGCGGGGAGCACGGCCGCCGGGATATCGGTCCCGGCCAGCTCGGCGCACACCACGCGGACCGTACCGTCGCCACCCGCGACCAGCACAAGATCCACCTGGTCGCCGATCGCCTGCCGGGCCATCCCGACCCCGGTGTCCTCCGCTGTCGTCTCAAGCCACAGCGGGTCGGCATACCCCCGCTCGGCCAGCGCGGTCTCGACGGTGCGACGGAACGCGTCGCCGTCGACCTTGACGGGATTGACGATGACGGCTGCCCGCCTGGCAGGACTCACTTATTTTTGTCCGTTCGGAGAGATAGCGTGCTCGGGGTGAGCAGACTTCCACGGAGTACGCCAGAAGCCCAGGGGTTGTCCACCGCGGCGCTCGACAGTTTTGTCGGGGCGCTCGACGCCGGGGAGCCGGAGATCCAGACCATCATGCTGCTGCGGCACGGTCAGGTCGTGCTCGAGCAGGCATGGTCACCGTACCGGCTGGACGATCCGCATCTGTTGTTCTCGGTGTCGAAGAGCTTCACGTCGACGGGCGTCGGGCTGGCGATCGACGCGGGGCTGCTGTCGCTGGACGACCAGGTGATCTCGTTCTTCGACGCCGACGAGTTGCCCGAGACCATCAGCGACAACCTGGCCGCGATGCGGATCCGGCACCTGCTGACGATGACGACCGGCCACTCGCAGGACACCGTCGAGGCGCTCAGCCGCGATCGCCGGATGGTGAAGATCTTCCTCGGCCTCGAGGTCGAGCACGAGCCGGGCACGGTGTTCGTCTACAACAGCGGCGCGACGTACATGCTGTCCGCGATCCTGCAGCGGCTGACCGGCGAACGGCTGCTCGACTACCTGCGGCCCCGGCTGTTCGAGCCGCTCGGTGCGACCGAGGCGACCTGGCAGGTGTCCCGCGAGGGCATTACGACCGGCGGCTGGGGACTGAGCATCAACACCGAGTCGCTGGCCTGCTTCGGCCAGCTCCTGCTGCAGCACGGCGAGTGGCAGGGCAAGCAACTCGTCCCCGCCGAGTGGTACGAGGCTGCCACGTCGAAGCAGGTCTCCAACGACAACCAGGAGAACCCGGACTGGAAGCAGGGGTACGGCTTCCAGTTCTGGCGCAGCCGCCACAACACGTACCGCGGCGACGGCGCCTTCGGGCAGTACTGCCTGGTCTTCCCGGAGTACGACGCCGCGCTCATCGTGACCAGCGCGACGACCGACATGCAGGCGATCCTGAACACCATCTGGGAGTACCTGCTCCCCGCGCTGGAAGGCAAGGAAGTCCCCTCGGTAGACCGCCCCTCGCGGTTGGAGCTGCCGCCGCCGACTGGTTCGGCACCGGCCGGCGGTGACGGGCGCACCTATCGGTTCACCGGTGAGAACCCAGCGGGGCTGAGCGCCGTGCGGCTCGACCCTGACGGCACCGGCGTGTTCACCTTCCGGGACTTCGGCGCCGGCGATCCGCACGACATCGTCTGCGGACCCGGCGAGTGGCGGGAGCAGTCGACGCTGGGCAGTCTCTACGACGCGAACCTCGAGGCCGGGAACCGGCTCGTGACCAGCGCGTACGGTGACGGCGACGCCTTCGTGGCGACGCTCCGCTGGGTCGAGACGCCGTTCGTCGCGAAGCTCACCTGCCGCGTGAGCGGCGATTCGATGACCGTCGACGGCGAGCTCAACGTGTCTTTCGGGCCGACCACGTTCACACTGACCTCGGTGGTGTGACCCGGGTCATGTCACAGAGCCGGGGCCGCCGCGTGTCCTCCGGGTCGTAACAACCGACGACGGAGGAATGACATGAAGGTCTTGGTGGCAGGCGCGACCGGCGGACTGGGCCGGTCGCTGGTACCGCAGCTGATCGCGGCCGGGCACGAGGTGACCGGGATGACCCGGTCCGAGTCCGGCGCGAGCAGTGTGCGGTCGTTCGGGGCGGACGCCGTCCTCGCGGACGGGCTCGACGCCGCCGCCGTACGCGCGGCGGTGGCGCAGGTCCGCCCGGAGGTCGTCGTCCACCAGATGACGGCGCTCAAGGGCGGGATCGACTTCAAGCACTTCGACGACAGCTTCGCGATGACGAACCGGCTGCGGACCGAAGGCACCGACAACCTCCTCGCCGCATCCCAGGCTGCCGGCGTACGACGGTTCGTCGTCCAGTCGTACGCCGGCTGGAACTTGCAGCACGGTGGATCCGCCGCCAAGACCGAGGCGGACCCGCTCGACCCGAACCCGGTGCCCGCGCAGCAGCAGACGATGGCGGGGATCAAACACCTCGAGTCGGCGGTCCTGAACGCCGACGGGATCGAGGGAGTGGCGCTGCGGTACGCGAGCTTCTACGGGCCGACCGGCGACATCGGCAAGGGCGGCTCGATGGTGGAGCTGATCCAGAAGCGCCGCCTGCCGATCATCGGCAACGGCGCCGGTGTCTGGTCGTTCATCCACTACGACGACGCGGCGTCGGCGACGGTGAAGGCGGTCGAGAGTGACGTGACCGGGGTGTTCAACGTCGCGGACGACGACCCGGCGGAGGCCGCGGTCTGGCTGCCGGAGTTCGCTCGCATCCTCGGGGCGAAGGCACCGCGCCACGTTCCGACCTGGGTCGGCCGGCTCGCGGTAGGCGATGTCGGGGTCGCGGCGTTCACCGAGATCCGCGGCGCCGACAACACGCTGGCCAAGAAGACGTTCGGCTGGCAGCCGGGCTACGCATCCTGGCGCGAAGGGTTCCGCGAGGGGCTGTGAGGTGTGGCCGCTGATGTGTGGCCTGTGATGTGTGGCCTGTGATGTGTGGCCTGTGATGTGTGGCCTGTGATGTGTGGTCTGTGAGGGGCCGGATCTCCGGTCCCTCACAGTTGCGACGTCAGGTGAGAGGATTCCTTTACTTCCGCGTTACACGCGAGGACGACCGCTGAAACCGGCGCGTCCTGAACTGGTGCAGACCCGCCGGGACGGCGGGGCGCCCCTAGGGTTCCGCTGCTGGTCGAGCTGACGGCAGGACTGGTCCGAGAGGGGAGGCGGCGCTCGCACCACGGCGCCGTTCCACGGCGGGACAAAAGCCCGGGAGGCCTTGAAGGCCCCGGGTTGCTGTGCGCATTCCGGGCCCGATCCACAGCGGAGGCCGGAAATGTCAGCATCCCCCGAAACACTGACGACCGATCAAGTCGGCGCACGAGATCTCGGCCAGTTCGGCTACGCGCAGCAGCTCTCGCGGCGCGTCGGGAGTTACGCGTCGTTCGCGGCCGGCTTCTCGTTCGTCTCGATCCTCACCACTGTCTTCCAGCTGTTCGGTCTGGGCTTCGGCTTCGGCGGTACGGCGTTCTTCTGGACCTGGCCGGCTGTCCTGGCCGGCCAGCTGATGGTGGCGTTGTGCTTCGCCGAGCTCGCCGCGCGGTACCCGTTGTCGGGCGCGATCTATCAGTGGGCCCGTCGTCTCGGTGGCGCTGTGGTCGGCTGGTTCGCGGGCTGGACGATGGTGATCGCACAGATCATCACGCTGGCCACCGCGGCGATCGCGTTGCAGGTCGTGCTGCCCGCGGTCTGGCCCGGCTTCCAGTTGGTCGGCACCGATTCCGCGCTCGCGTCGAAGGACGGCGCCGCGAACGCCGTGCTCCTCGGCTGCATCCTGCTGGCGGCGACCACTCTGCTGAACGCGACCAGCGTGCGGATCACCGCGGTCGTGAACTCGGTGGGTGTGACGTGTGAGCTGATCGGCGTCGTTCTGATCGTCATATTGTTGACAACCCGAGCCGAGCGCGGTCCGTCCGTCGTACTGCACACGACGAACCTGGACAGCACGACCGGGTACGTCGTACCGCTGCTCATCTCGGCGCTGATGGCGGCGTACGTGCTGGTCGGGTTCGACAGCGCGGGCGAGCTGTCGGAGGAGACGCACAAGCCGCGGGCGACGACGCCGCGGACGATCATCCGCGCGGTCGTTGCCTCCGGCATCGGTGGTGCGTTCCTGATCATCGCGGCGCTGATGGCCGCGCCGTCGCTGACCGATGGCGATCTGGCGACTCAAGGTCTCCCCTACGTGCTGACGAGCAGGCTCGGTACGACGCCCGGCAAGCTGCTGCTGCTCGACGTCGCGCTCGCCGTCTGTGTGTGCACGCTCGCGATCCAGACCGCCGCGGCCCGGATGATCTTCTCGATGGCGCGCGACAACGTCCTGCCGGGGTCGCGTCAACTGCGAAAGGTGTCCGAGCGGACCGGTACGCCGCTGGCGGCAACCGTCGTACCAGGTGTATTGGCCGCGGTCTGCCTGGTCGTGAACGTCGGGAACGCAGGCTTGTTCCTCGGCCTCGCGAGCGTCTGCATCATGCTGCTGTACGTCGCGTATCTGATGGTGACTGCACCCTTGCTGGTACGACGCCTGACCGGCGGCGGCCTCCCCGCGGGCCTGGACGAGAACGGCAGGCCCCTGTTCTCGCTCGGTCGCTTCGGCCTGCCCGTCAACATCGTTGCCGTCAGCTACGGACTCGCAATGGCCATCAACCTCGGCTGGCCCCGCGCCGAGGTCTACGACCCGGCCGGCGACGGCTGGTACCTCCACTACCTCCCGTTGATCACCCTCGCCGTCGTAGCAGCAGGCGGACTGATCGCCTACTTCACCCAACGCACCGCGTACTACGCCTCCCTCGGCATGTCGCTCCCAACCGCCCAGCCGGCAGTCGAAACGGAAGGAGTCAGCGCATGAACCCCGAGCCAGCTTCTACCCGCGGGCATGCGCATGAGATTCCTGGTGGTGCTGCGTGGTCTGTGCCGGTCCGGGCGGGGCGCACGGTCACGCTGACTGCACTCGGCGACGGCGCGAACGCGACCGTGCTGATCATCGGCGCCGATCGCCTCGACCGCCTGAACATCCCGGACACGTTGAAGTCCCAGATGTCGGCGCGCGTCAAGCCCGGCATGGTGCTGATGTCGGACCGCGGCCTCGCACTCGCGACCGTCCTGGCCTCGACTCTCGACTGGCACGACTGCCTCACCGGCGCCCTCCCCGACCCGCTCCTCCTACTCGAACTCACCAAGCACGGCTTCGGCGAAGCGGACCTGCACGGCTGCATCAACTTCTTCACCAAGGTCGCCGTCGCGGACGACCCGCGAGCGTCCCTCGCCTTCATCCCCGACCACGCCCACACAGGCGACAGGATCACCCTCCGCGCCGACCAGGACCTCCTGATCTTCCTCTCGACCGCACCGCACGCATTGTCGGGCGGTCCCGCCGCAAGCGTCGCAGTACACCTCGAATCGTCCGCAAGCGTTGAGGATCCGGACCTGCGCGAGGAAGCCGTCCGCGCACTGCGCCTGACCCGGGAGCTGATCGCATGACCATCACCGCAACGACCGTCGCACTCGACTCCGTAGTGGCGGCCGGCGACGGCGCACTGGTGACTGTGCCGTCCGGCGGGCGCCTGCGGATTGTCGATCTGCATGGGAACCAAGCCGTCGACACCCTCTTCTACGACGCCCACGACATCGACAACCGCTACTCCGCCTTCGACACGATCCGCGAGCAGCGGGCCGTGTTCCTCACCACCGGGTCGCGCCTGATGTCGACCAGGCTCGACGAGTTGGCCGTGATCACCGACGACACCTGCGGTCGCCATGACACCGTCGGCGGCGCATGCTCGCAGGAAAGCAACGTCATCCGGTACGGCGAGTTCACGCGCCACCAGCACGCCTGCCGGCAGACGTTCCTGCGGTACGGCGCGAGCGCCGGCATCGGCCAGCGTCAACTCACCCACAACATCAACTTCTTCATGAACGTGCCGGTGACGTCGAGCGGCGGCCTGACGTTCGAGGACGGGTTGTCGGCGCCGGGCAAGTACGTCGAGGTCACGGCGAGCCGCGACCTGTTCGTGCTGATCAGCAATTGTCCGCAGGTCAACAATCCGTGCAACGGCTGGGACCCGACACCGATCCAGCTGCTGGGCTGGTGGTGACGTGGCCGTCATCACAGTTGTTGCCCCAGGCATCCAGACGACCGTGCAGGATCTCGCCGGCCGGCCCGGCCTCTGGGACGTCGGCGTACCGCCGTCCGGGGCCGCCGACGAACTCACATTCGCACTCCTCAACGCCGCGGTCGGCAATCCGGACACCGCAGCCGGGCTGGAGTGTGTCCTCAACGGACCCGCTCTCACCTGCGATGAGGATCGGCTGGTTTGTGTCGGCGGCGCTGTCCGCAATGCAACTGTCGACAATCTGCAGGTCACTCCCGGGATGGTCATCCGGTGGCCGGCCGGCTCCGTGCTGGACGTCGGCCAGCTCGACGGTCCCGGGATGCGCGGGTACGTCGCGATCCAGGGCGGGCTCGACGTACCGCGGGTGCTCGGCAGCCGGTCGACGTTCATCCTCGGCGGATTCGGCGGCCAGGACGGCAGGCCGCTCGAGGCCGGGGACCAGCTTCCGCTCGGTCGGCAGGAGAACCTGCTGACTCCGTTGTCGGTGGAATTGCCGGCGATGTCGGATTCCTGGCAGCTACGCGTGATCCCCGGACCCCACGGCGCGCCGGAACACCTCACCGTCGAAGGGGCCGAGGCGTTCTTTGCCAACAGTTGGATTGTCGACCATCGCTCCGACCGCACCGGTGTCCGGCTGGTCGGGCCGACGCCCGGCTGGGCGCGGACCGACGGCGGCGAGGCCGGACTGCATCCATCGAACGTGCACGACTCGGCCTACCCGGTCGGCGGCATCATGTTGTCCGGCGACACTCCGGTCATCGTCGGCAAGGACGGCCCGTCGCTCGGCGGGTTCGTCGTACCTGCCGTGGTGATCGAAGCCGACCGGTGGATGCTCGGACAGCTGAGGGCCGGCGACTCGGTCCAACTCGTCCCGGTCACACCGGAGGTGGCGACCGAGGCGATCGAGCACCGGCGCCGCTGGCTGACCGACCTGCGGCAGGAGCCCACGTCCGCGGCCGTCTCGATCGGTACGCCGGATCGCCCGAAGGTCCTGCATCAGGGCGAGCAGACCGGCACGGCACCGTCGTACACGATCCGATGCGCCGGCGAACGGCACCTGCTGGTCGAGGCCGGTCCTGCCGAGCTCGACCTCACCGTCCGCGTGTGGATCCATCTGCTGGCCCAAGCCCTGCGCGAGGACCAGCCGGCGGGCGTCGCGGAGATCGTCGAAGGTGTTCGGTCGTTGCTCGTCGCTGTCGACTCGTCCCGGCTCCCGCTGGCCGCGCTCGCCGAGCGGCTCGCCTTCCTGGCGGCTGGTCTGGACGATCCCGGGACCGTGGTGCTGCCGGCCCGGGAGGTGGTGCTGCCGATCGCGTTCGATCACCCGGAGGCGCACGAGGCGATGCGCCGGTACGCCACCTCGGTCCGGCCCGACGCGCCGTGGTGCCCGGACAACGTCGAGTTCATCCGGCGGGTCAACGATCTCGACACGCGGGACGAGGTCTTCGAGATCGTGCAGGCCGCGACGTACCTGGTGGTCGGTCTCGGCGACGTGTATCTCGGTGCGCCGGTCGCGGTGCCGGTCGATCCGCGGCACCGGCTCGTCACCACGAAGTACAACCCGGCCCGGACCTGGACGCCGCAGAACGCGGTCGGGATCGGCGGGATCTACCTGTGCGTGTACGGGATGGAGGGTCCCGGTGGGTACCAGTTGGTCGGACGCACCGTCCCGGTCTGGCGGCTCTCCCCCACCGACGAGCAGCCTTGGTTGCTGAGGCAGTTCGACCTGATCAGATTCACGCCGGTATCGGCGGAGCAGCTTGCGCACGAACGGGCCGAGATCGCCGCCGGGCGGGCGGACCTGAAGACCACACCGGCGACGTTCTCGATCTCCGACGTACGCCGGATCGAGCAGGAGGCACCTGTGGACATAGCGACCGTGCGGGCCAGACGCCGCGCCGCGTTCGAGGCCGAGCGGGCTCGGTGGGGCGCATGAACAACGAGTGGATCACCAGGATCGACCGGGTCGAGCCCGCGGACGGGCCGTTGCGCGGGCTGACGATGGCGCTCAAGGACAACATCGATCTGGCCGGATTGCCGACAACAGCCGGAGATCCGCGCAATTCGCAGCCCGTTGTAGACAATGCGATTGTCGTCGACCGGCTGATCACCGCCGGTGCCGTACCGCTGGGGAAGACGAACCTCGATCAGTACGCAACAGGTCTGGTCGGCACGCGATCGCCGTACGGCGCCTGTCACTCGGTCTTCTCCGAGCGGCACGTCTCGGGTGGATCGAGCTCGGGCAGCGCCGTCGCGGTGGCCACTGGTCAGGTCGACTTCGCGCTCGGCACCGATACGGCCGGTAGCGGGCGGGTGCCTGCGGCGTTCAACCGGCTCATCGGGATCAAGCCGAGTCGCGGGCTGGTGTCGGCGCGCGGCGTCGTACCGGCCTGTAGATCGCTGGACTGCGTGACCGTGATGGCCCGCAGCGTGGCGACGGCGCGGGCGGCGTACGACGTGATGGTTGCCTATGACCCGGATGATGCGTGGTCGCGACGTGCTGCTGATCTACCTCGCCCTCGTGGTGGTCGCGTGATCGGCGTACCGGATGCCGGGCTGGAGCTGGATCCGCTGCACGAGGCGGCGTGGCAGGAGACGCTCGCCGAGGCTCATCGGCTTGGCGAGGTCGTCAAGGTGGATGTGCGGCCGCTGCTCGAGGCGGCTGATCTGCTGTACTCCGGGCCGTGGCTGGCCGAGCGTTGGCTCGCGTTCGGGGACAAGCTCGACGAGGACCCCGCGGTTGATCCCACGGTGCGGGCGATCGTGCGGGGCGGGGCGGCGTTGACCGCGTCCGCTGCGTTCGACGGCTTCGATCGGCTCGCGAAGCTCGCCCGGGCTAGTGAGCATCTGTGGCGGCAACTCGACGCGCTGCTGCTGCCCGTGACGCCCGGGCATCCCACGCTGGCGGAGGTCGCGGCGGATCCGATCGGTGTGAACAGCCGGCTCGGTCGGTTCACGAACATGGTCAATCTGCTCGATCTGTGCGCAGTCGCGTTCCCGGGACCGGATCGTGCCGATGGTCTGCCGTTCGGGATCCAGCTGCTGGCGCCGGCTGGTCATGACGACGCGCTCATCGATCTGGCGGCGCTCTGGTGTGGTGAGCCGGTCCCGGCGCAGGCTGCGGACACCGACGTCCTGCTGGCGGTCGCGGGCGCGCATTTGTCCGGACAGCCGCTCAATGATCAGCTGGTACGGCGTGGTGCTCGGCTCGCGTTCAGCTCGCGGACCGCGTCGTCGTACCGGATGTATCTCGTCGACGGACCTCGGCCGGGGCTGAGCCGGACGCTGACAGGCGCGGACGGTCCGGGGATCGAGGTCGAGGTGTGGAAGCTGCCGGCCACCGAGCTGGGTGGATTCGCCGCGACCATCGATCCGCCGCTGGCGATCGGGCCGCTGGAGCTGTCGGACGGACAACAGGTCCTCGGCTTCGTGTGCACCGCGGACGCCGCCGACCCGGCCCGTGACATCACGTCCGCGGGCGGCTGGCGCGCGTACCTGGCCGGGGGCTGAGCCTAAGGTTGGTCGGCATGAGCCTGACTGCCGCCGAACAGAAGGTGCTGGATCGGATCGACGAGGACCTGCTGGTGCGGGTCACGCAGGACCTGGTCCGGGCCCACGGGCAGAATCCGCCCGGCGAGGAGACCGCCACCGCGGTCGTCCTCGCCGCGGCGGCCCGTGAGCTCGGGCTGGACGTCCGTACGTCGTCGGTCGAGCCCGGCCGGGACAACGTCACGATCACGCTTGCCGGCGGCAACGATCCCGGCCTGCTGCTGCTCGGCCACACCGACGTCGTCCCGGTCGGCGACGGCTGGACGGTCGACCCGTACGGCGGTCTCCTCCGCGCTGGCCGCATCTACGGCCGCGGCACCTCCGACATGAAGGGTGGACTGGCCGCAGCCCTCATCGCCCTGGCTGCCCTCCGCGACACCCGTCTGTCCGGCCCGGTCGAACTGACCGCTGTTGTGGACGAAGAAGAAACCGGCAAAGGCATCCGCGCCTACATCGCCGAGGCGCCGCAGCAGTACGTCGGATGCATCACCGCCGAGCCGACCGACCTGCAGACCATCATCGCGGCGCGCGGCGACTCGTACCTGCAGGTCTCGGTCCACGGCCGCGCCTCGCATGCCGGCAATCCGGACGGCGGCGCCAACGCGATCTACGGGGCGGCCGCTGTCGTCGCCGAGATCGAACGCCTGCACGCGGAGCTCGCGACCGCGCCGCATCCCCTGCTCGGCCCGGCGACGTGGAGCGTCGGCCAGATCAACGGCGGTACCGGCGGCTCGATCGTGCCCGCCGACTGCGTGGTCGTCGCCGACCGCCGCCTCCTCCCCGGCGAGTCCCCCGCCGAGGTCCTCGCCGATCTCGGCCGCCGGGTGGCCGCCCTCCGCCTGGAGGACCGCGGCCTGACCGTCGATCTCGCCATGCCGATGGAGATGCCCGCCTTCGAGACCGCCGCGGACGCCGACCTGGTCCGCATCACCGAGGCCGCCCGGCTGGACGGCGGCGGCCAGCCGATGCCGTTGGCCGGATGGACCGCGGCCTGCGACGGCGGGTACGTCGCGCGCGACCTCGGCGTACCCGTCGTCGTTCTCGGACCCGGCTCAGTGACCACCCAGGCCCACCGCGCGGACGAGTCGGTCCCCGTCGCCGAGCTCGTCACGGCCGCCCGCACCTACGCGCTCACTGCACATCGTTTGCTGACAGGAACCTCTTGATGCTCGGCACGCACCCGGCGACGCGCTTCACGTCGCTCGACCAACGCGCACGGCGGGTGTTCCACATCGGCGCCGATGTCCCGCGCTGAGCGGCGCGTTGACTCTGACACTGTGTCAGAGCTTAGACCGGCTGCATGCTGACAGCTGGAGAGATCGCGGAGCAGATCCGCACCGGGCAGGTGACGTCGCGTGAGGTGACCGAGCAACTGCTGGACAGGATCGCCGAGGACACCGCCGTGAACGCGGTCGTGGAGGTCCGGCGCGAGTACGCGCTGGCTGCGGCGGACCAGGCTGACGCGGCCGTGGCGGCAGGTGCGGGAGGTGGGGCATCGGCGATCGGGCCCTTGCACGGTGTGCCGATGACGGTGAAGGACTGCTTCAACGTCGCTGGGCTGCACACGACGTGGGGCAATCCGGCATTCGCGGAGTACGTGGCCGATCGGGACGCGACCGTTGTGGAACGGCTGCAGCGAGCCGGCGCGATCATTGTCGGCAAGAGCAATGTCCACACGATGCTCGCCGACTTCGGGCAGACCGCGAACGAGATCTACGGCCGGACCAACAACCCCGCCGACCTCAGTCGAACGGCAGGCGGTTCGAGCGGCGGCGCTGCGGCCGGACTCGCCGCGGACCTGACGTACCTCGAGTACGGCTCGGACCTGGTCGGCTCGATCCGGCTCCCGGCGGCGTACTGCGGCGTGTACGGACTGAAGCCGACCAACGGTCTCGTCCCGCAACGCGGCTTCCAGGTCCCGGGTACGCCGTACCTGCCGAGCGAACTCCCGAACTTGTCGACAATCGGACCACTCGCCCGCTCCGCCGCCGACCTGCGCACCGCCCTCCGCGTGACGGCCGGCCCCGACGCGCCGTACGCGTGGGCACTCACGCCGCCGAGACACCGACATCTCAGCGACTTCCGCGTCGGCGTCGTGACGGACCACCCGGCGGCTCAGGTCTCCAGCGAGGTCGGCGACGCGATGGCCGAGGCGATCGACCGCCTGGCCCGCAGCGGAGCGAAGATTGTCGACGGTTGGCCGGACGAGGTCGACGCCGGCGAGCAGGCCGAGGAGTTCGGCCGGCAGGTCGGCCTGTTCTTCGCGCTGCACGGAGGCGACCCCACGGAGCTGACCGTCGACGAACTGCTCGCCACCGAACGCCGGCGGATGATCGCCCGGGCGAAGTGGCAGCAGTACTTCGACGAGGTCGACGTCTTCCTCTGCCCCACGAGCTTCACCGTCGCCTTCCCGCACGGATCGACGACAATCGACAATCAGCCGTACGACGCGCAGGTGTTCTGGATCGCCCACGCATCGTTGACCGGCCATCCCGCCCTCAACCTGCCGATCGGACACACCAAGACCGAGCTGCCCGTCGGCGCCCAGGTGATCGGCCCGTGGCACGAGGACGACACCGCGATCACGTTCGCGGAACTGCTGGCTGGTTGACTGCCTTCCATGTTCGCGATCGGTGAGTTCGCGCGGCACGGGCGGGTGTCGATCCGCATGCTGCGGCACTACGACGCTCTCGGCCTGCTGCGGCCGGCGTACGTCGACCCGGCGACCGGCTACCGCAGCTACACCGCCGGGCAGCTCGCAGACCTGAACCGGATCGTCGCGCTGAAGGATCTCGGGTTCACGCTCGAACAGGTCGGCGCGATGATTGTCGACAATCTCAGCCCGACCGAGCTGCGCGCATTGTTGACAATGCGACGGGCGCAATTGGAGGCAACCATGGTCGAGAGCTATGCGCGGCTCGCGCAGGTTGAGTCACGGCTCCGCGGTCTGGAGACCGACGCCCCGGCTGCGGACATCGTCGTGAAGGAGCTCCCCGCAGTACGGCTGATCGGTCTGACGACGGCCGCGGCGAGCTTCACGCCGGACGACATCTCCCCGGTGGTTCACCCGCTCTGCGCAGAGCTCGGCCGACGGTTGCCCGACTCCGACGTACGGCCGGCCGGGCGGTTGACCTGTCTGTACCAGCGCAGCCGGCAGTCCGAGGACGAGGTCGTCGTCCGCGCGACCGTGCCGGCCGCGGTCGATGCCGGCGGCAACCTCAATGGGCTCGAGGTGATCGACCTGCCCGCGGTCCGAGCCGCGACGCTGGTGCACCGCGGACCGATCGACCAGGTCCTGCCGGCCTGGCAGGCGCTGGCCCGCTGGATCGACGACAACGGTCATCAAGCGGGCGAACCGGCGCGCGAGCTCTACCTCGACACGCCGGAGGACCCGGCCGGCTGGGTCACCGAACTGCAGGAGCCGATCAGAGCCGACTGAACGACAGCGTCTCGCCCCGCGCCCCGCCCATCCACAGGTCCTGACACGCCGCGGCGAACTCGTCGAGGTTCTCGGTCACCGCCCCGAACACATTGCCCGGCACCCAGCCCTGGTCGCCGTTGATCAGCAGGTTGTTCCGCCCGTAGAAGACCGCGAGGTCGACGATCGCGCCGGTCGTCCCGGTGCCGGTCGTGTTCTCGTAGCCGTACGCCGGGTTGCCGAGGTCGTCGGAGTCGAACGAGAACCAGCACAGATCGCCCGGGATCGGCGTGATCGTGGTGTTCTCCTTGCCCGGATCGGCCGGGGCGAACGCCGGGAGCAGCGTGTAGATCTCGTTCCGCGCGTACTTCCCGTGGAACACCGCCGCGGACAGCGGCAGCGCGTCCCAGACCGCCGCACAGGTGCGAGGCGCCACGTCGTCCAGCAGTTTCGCCACACAACTCACGCCGCGCTTGTCCAGGCTGACGGTGATGTACTTGCTCACGTGGCCTCCAAGGTAGGTGTGCGCTGATGCCAATCGGTCGCCGCCTGGTACGCCTGCCCGACCCGCAAGGTCAGCGCGTCGGCGTGCCGCGGCGCGACCACCTGCAGACCGACGGGCAGTCCGGCCTTCGTGAACCCGCAGGGCACACTGAGCGCCGGCTGCTGGGTGAGGTTGAACGGATACGTGTACGGCGTCCAGTCGGTCCAATCCGGTGACGCCGATCCGTCCGGCACGTCCTGGCCGACCGGGAACGCCGTGATCGGCAGCGTCGGCGTGATGAGTACGTCGTACCGCTGATGGAAGCGCCCCATAAACGTCCCGAGATCCATCCGGACCGCGGTCGCGTCGAGGAAATCTGACGCCGTGTACGCCGCACCGAGCTCGGCGACCCGGCGCAGTCCGGGATCGACCCGGTCGTCGACGTCGTACGCCGAGAGCACCTTCGCGGCGCCGGACCACCACAGCACGTTGAACGCGTCGATCGGATCGCTGAAGCCAGGGTTGACCTCGGTCACCACAGCCCCGGCATCCGCGAGTACGCCGACCCCGGCCCGGACCAGCGCCTCGACCTCGGGGTCGTTGCGGACGAACCCCAGATCGGCCGAGAACCCGACCCGCAGGCCTGCCACCCCGTCGTCGATCCCGGCCAGGAACGACGCCGCCGGTGTCGGCATCGCCGACCAGTCCCGCGGGTCGTAGCCGGTGACAACATCGAGCAGCGCCGCGGCGTCGCGCACCGTCCGCGTCATCGGCCCCGCATGCGACAACGTCCCGAACGCACTCGGTGGGAACAGCGGGATCAGCCCGTACGTCGGCTTCAGCGCAACCGTCCCGGTGAACGCGGCCGGGATCCGGACCGACCCGCCGCCGTCGGTGCCCAGCGACCACACGCCCATGCCGAGCCCGACCGCGGTCGCGGAGCCTCCGCTCGACCCGCCGGAGGTCTTCGCCGGATCCCACGGGTTACCCGTCGCGCCGTACGTGAACGAATCGGTGACGCCCTTCCAGGAGTACTCCGGGGTGGTCGTCTTGCCGAGGATCACCGCACCGGTCTCCCGCAGACGCGCGACGGACGGCGCGTCCTCGTCCCACGGACCGGCCGCATCGATCAGCGTGCTGCCGCGCATTGTCGGCCATCCTTTTGTCCACAATGCGTCCTTGATCGACGTGGGTACGCCGTCGCCGGGGCCCAGTGGCTCCCCTGCGTGCCACCGGGCCTCCGACTCCTTCGCGGCGGCCAGCGCGCCCTCGGCATCCACCAGGACGAAGGCGTTCACCTGGCCGTCGTACCGCTCGATCGCGTCCAACGCCGCCTGCGTGGCCTCGACCGGCGAAATCTGCTTGCTGCGAAATCCCTCGACCAACTCGGTTGCCTGCGTCATCGATCTCCTGTCGGGATGTAGCCGAGCTTCTTGTCCACCACGTTCAGCAGCGGTTCGCCGGCCAGCCAACGCCGGACGTTGGCGGCGAACTGGGCCGCCAGGGTGTCGCGCCAGCCGATCACGTCACCGGACATGTGCGCGGTGATCGTCGCGTTCGGCGCGTCCCAGAGCGGATGTCCGGCCGGCAGGGGCTCGGAGTCGAAGACGTCAAGGGTCGCCGCGATCCGTCCGGTCGCGAGGGCAGCCAACAGTGCGGTTTCGTCGACAATCGGACCACGGGCCACGTTGACGATGTGCGTCCCCGGCCGCATCGCCGCGAACACCTCAGCGTCGACCAGCCCGCGCGTCGCGTCCGTCAACGGCGCCGCCAGGACGACGTGATCGGCCCACCCCACCTGGGCCGACAGGTCGCCACTGGCAACGATCTCGCCGAAATCAGGATCGCCCGACCGGGCCACCCGGCCGGCGCCGCGGACCTCCAGGCCGGCTGCTCGAAGCAGTCGGGCGGTCTCCCGGCCGATCGCGCCGGTCCCGACGACGAGCGCCTTCGCGCCGAGGATGCTGCGAGTCTCACGGTGCTGCCACTCGTGACCGCGTTGCAGGTCGAAGCTGCGCAGGCTGTCCTTGGCGTGCGCGATCACCGCGCCGAGGACGTACTCCGCGATCGGCCGGTCGAAGACGCCATGCGCGTTGGTGACGACGACTGCCGAGTCGCGCAGTTCGTCGAAGAGCAGGGTGTCGACACCGGCCGCGGTCACGTGGATCCATTCCAGACTCCCCGCGTCCGCCCAGACGTCGCGGACCGCCTTCGAGAAGTAGTCCCAGAGCATCAGCGCCTGGGCTCCTCGCACGGCCGCGGCGAGACCGTCCGCGGCGCAGTACCGGAAGCCGACGGGTAGGTCGTCGAGACCCGGTGGGCGGTCGGTCGCGTGTTCGCACAGCACAGCGATCACGGGTAGCGCGGAGGATGGTGGCACGCCCTCGAGGCTAGGAATTCGCTGGTAGGATTGTCAACAATCTCCTTTGGGACGCACACTGACTCGCATGAGCACGCGCCCGTCCACCCACCCACTGCCGGCGCCGGTGCCCACGCTGCTGCAGACCGGCATCGGTGTGGTCGCTCCCTACGACTTCGCGCTCGACCGCGAACTGTGGCGTTGGGTCCCCGACGACGTCACCCTGCACCTCACTCGGACGCCGTACGCACCGATGGCGGCGACCCTGGAGATGGCCGTCCACATCTCGGATCCCGAGATGGTCGCCCGGACCACGATGAACGTTCTCCCGGTCGGTCCGCTGGCGGTCGCGTACGCCTGTACGTTCGGCAGCTTCATCGGTGGTCTGACCGGCGAGGCCGCGCTGGTCGAGGCGATGGTCGCGGCGGGCGCGCCGGCCGCGGTGACCACGAGCGGCGCGCTGCTGACGGCGCTGAACCGGCTCGGGGTCAGGCGGATCGCGACGGTCACGCCGTACACGAACGATCTCACCGCCGGGCTGACCACGTTCCTCGCCGAGGCCGAGATCGAGGTGGTGGCGACCGCAGGCCTCGGGTTGATCGGGCAGATCTGGGCGGTGCCGTACGAGACGACGGTCGAGCTGATCCGCGGCATCGACAGCGACTCTGCCGAGGCGGTGTTCATCAGCTGCACGAACCTGCCGACGTACGACGTGATCGCCGGTCTGGAGGCCGCGCTCGGCAAACCGGTGCTGACCGCGAACCAGGTCACGATGTGGTCCGTGCTGGAGCTCGCCGGGCGTCAAGGAGTCGGGGCAGGGCAGAGTCTGATGGGAGCCGTATGAGCGAGTACGCCGACCGGCTGGCTCGGGTCCGCGCTGTGATGGCCGACCGCGGTCTGGGCGCGCTGGTGGTCAGCGATCCGGCCAATCTCTTCTACCTGACCGGGTACGACGCCTGGTCGTTCTACACGCCGCAATGCCTCCTGGTCCCTGCTGACGGCGAGGTGCAGCTGTTCGCGCGGGCGATGGACGCGGCCGGAGCGTCGTACACGTGCAACCTGCGTGCGGACCAGGTCCACGGCTACCCCGAGGACTTGGTGCACCGGCCCGACGTACACCCGTACGACTGGATCGCCGGGCTCTGCCGGGACCTGATCCCGGAAGGCGCGGAGGTAGCGGTCGAGGGCGACGCGCACTACTTCACCGCGCGCGGATACCTTGCCCTGAGCAACGGTTTGCCAGGGCGCCGGCTGGTCGATTCGGCCGAGTTGGTGAACTGGGTCCGGCTGGTCAAGTCGCCGTACGAACTGGGCCAACTCAGGATCGCCGGCGCGATCGCCGAGCAGGCCATGCGGGTGGCGCTCGACCAACTCCGGCCCGGTGTGCGGCAGTGCGACCTGGTCGCCGACATCCTCGCCGCGCAGGCGGCCGGCACCCCCGAGCACGGCGGCGGCTACCCGGCGATCGTGCCGATGCTGCCGACCGGCGACGCCGCGGGTACGCCGCACCTGACCTGGACCGACCGCCCGTTCAATGCCGGCGAGGCGACCACCATCGAACTGGCCGGGGTGTTCGACCGGTACCACGCGCCGCTCGCGCGCACGGTGATGCTCGGCGATCCGCCGCAGCGGCTGCGCGAGACCGCCAAGGTCGTTGCCGATGGCATGCAGGCGACGTTGTCGACAATCCGGCCAGGTGTCACCGGCAGCGTCGTGCACGCCGCGTTCAACGACGTGATCGCGGCGCAGGGGCTGATCAAGGACTCGCGGATCGGGTACTCGATCGGCATCGGGTACCCGCCGGACTGGGGTGAGCGCACCGTCAGCCTGCGTCCCGGCGAGACCACCGTGCTGACCGCGGGGATGGCGTTCCACGTGATCCTCGGGATGTGGATGGACGGCTGGGGCTACGAGCTGTCCGAACCCGTGGTGGTCACCGCGGACGGAGTGGAACGGCTGACCGGCCTGTCCCACGAACTGACGATCAGGAGGTAACCCTGTGACAGCACTCCCGTACGCCGCACGCGCCACCGGACTGGTGGGTTCGGTGATCGACTCGAGTACGTCGCTGCTGCACAAGCAGACCCACGACATCGTGCGCTTCGCGATGGGATCGCCGGCCGCCGAGGCTGTGCCGGCAAAGATCTTGTCGACAATCGCCACCGAGCAGCTCAGCCGTCCGGATGCGTACGACTACGCGGCCACCGAGGGCGACCCACCGCTGCATGCGGCACTGCTGGAGATGCTGCGCGGGACGAGTGACGAGACCACGGCCGACCGGCTGACGGTCACCGCCGGCGGGATGCAGGGCCTGGACCTGTTCTGCAAGATCTTCGTCGACCCGGGCGACCTCGTGGTCGTCGAGTCGCCGACGTACACCAACGGCAGCGCCACCGCGCTCTCGTACGGCGCTGAGCTCCTCGAGGTGCCGGTCGACGACGACGGGATGATTGTCGACGATCTACCGCGGCTGCTCGACGGGCGGACGCCGAAGGCGATCTACACGATCCCGACATTCCAGAACCCGTCCGGTGCGACGCTCTCGCTCGAACGACGGCACCGCCTGCTCGAGCTCGCCCGGTCGTGGGGATCGATGGTGATCGACGACGACCCGTACGGCCTGCTCCGGTTCGCCGGCGAGCCGCTGCCGACGCTGCGTCAACTGGGCGCGGGCGATCCGCTGGTATTCGCGGTACGGACGTTCTCGAAGATCGTCGCGCCGGGCCTGCGGGTCGGATGGGTAGATGCCGACCCGGAGTTGCAGCAGGTGCTGATCAACGCCAAGCAGGCGATGGACACCTGTACCAATCTGCCCGCGCAGCGGTTGCTCGCCGGGTTCCTGGAGGGCGGTCATCTCGAGGATCACCTGGTCACGCAGCGGGCGCAGTACAAGCTTCGCAAGGAGGCGATGCACGCGGCGCTGACCGAGCACTTCGGCGACATCGCCCGGTGGACAGATCCGGAAGGCGGCTTCTTCCTCTGGGTCACGCTGGAGAACGGCGTCAACACCGACGAACTGTTCGAGGTCGCACTCGCCGAGGGCGTCGCCTTCATCCCCGGCCCGGCCTTCTCCCCCAGCGGCCGCTTCACCGACGCCTTCCGCCTGTGCTTCGCCTCGACGCCGCCCGACCGGATCCACGAGGGTGTCGCCCGACTACGCCGCGCAGCCGACAAGCTGGTCGGATAGCGCGGCAGACAAGCTGGTCGGATAGCGCAGCGGGCGAGCTAGTCGGGTAGCGCTGCGGCGAGGAGTTCGGCCAGGTGGTGGGCGCGGCGGGTGGTGCCGTGGGCGATCTGGGTGCGGCAGCTGAACCCGTCGGCCAGTACGGCGGTTGCTTCGGGCAACGACCGTACGGCGGGCAGCAGGACCCGTTCACCGACGGCCTTCGAGAGGTCGTAGTGGTCGCGTTCGAAGCCGAAGTTGCCGGCCAGGCCGCAGCAGCCCGAGTCCGGGACGGTCGCGTCGACGCCGGCCGCTGCCATCAGCGTGCGGTCGGCGTCGAAGCCGAGGACGGCGTGCTGATGGCAATGCGTCTGGACGAGTGCGCCTCCGCCGACCTGCGGCGGTTTCCAGTCTGCGTCGACGAGCAACTCCGAGAACGTTCGGGTCGTTGCAGCGGCCTTGTGGGCAAGAGGATTGTCGACAAGCAGATCAGGCGCGTCGTGGCGCAGTGCCGCTGTACAGCTCGGTTCGAGGCCGACGATCGGCGTGCCGGCCTCGAGGTGCGGCGCGAGCGTTTGCAAAGAACGGTCGAGGACGCGGCGGGCCTTGGAGAGCTGGCCGGTCGAGATCCACGTCAGTCCGCAGCAGACCGGCTTCGCGGGCAGTACCACCTCGAAGCCCGCATCCTCCAACACCGCCACCGCCGCGCGACCGATCTCCGGCGCCAGGTAGTTGGTGAACGTGTCCGGCCAGAGCACAACCCTCTTCCCGCCCGGGCTGGTGTGACGCGCGAACCACTGCGTGAAGCTCTCGCTCGCGAACGCCGGAACCTCCCGCTCCCCCGCGATCCCGCCGAGCCGCTTGGTCAACCGCAGGCCGGCGAAGCGGTTCGCGAGCCCCGGCGCGTGCGAGGCGAGTCGCGACCACAGCGGCAGCCAGCCCATCGACCAGTGCGACATCGGCCGCTTCCACGGCCGCCGTTCGTAGTAGTGCTGGGTGAACTCGGCCTTGTACGTCGCCATGTCCACATTCACCGGACAGTCCGAAAGGCATCCCTTACAGGACAGGCACAGATCAAGCCCGTCGCGTACTTCGGTCGACCGCCAACCGTCCTCGATCACGTCTCCCTGCAACATCTCCCACAACAGATGCGCCCGGCCGCGGGTGGAATGCAGCTCCTCCCGAGTGACCTGATAGCTGGGGCACATCACGCCGCCCGAACTCTGCCGGCACTTCCCGATCCCCACGCACCGCCGCTGCGCCTGCGCGAAGTCGTGCCCGTCGTCGGGGTAGTCGAACAGCGTTGCCACGTGCCGATCCTTGGCCGGACCGTCGTGCCGGATCGCCAGGTCGAGCGGTAGCGGGGCGACGATCATGCCCGGATTCATCACCGCGCGCGGATCCCAGATCTGCTTCAGCTCAGCGAACAGCGCTACCCCGTCGGCGCCGTACATCCGGCTGAGCAGCTCGCCGCGCGCACGCCCGTCGCCGTGTTCGCCGGAGACTGAACCGCCGAGCTCGACGACCAGGTCGGTCGACTGCTCGACGAAGTCGCGGTACGTCGCGAGGCCCTGCGTACTGAGCAGGTCGAAGTCGATCCGCATGTGCATGCAGCCTTCGCCGAAGTGCCCGTACGACGCACCGGACAGACCGTGCCGTCCGAGGATGTCGTCGAGGCCGCGCAGGTACGCGCCTAGCCGCTCCGGCGGTACGGCGGCGTCTTCCCAGCCGCCCCACGCCTCGGCGCCGTCGGCGCGACGGGTCGCGAGTCCGGCGGCGTCCGTACGGCAGCGCCAGAGGACTGCCTGCGCCTTGGGGTCGGTGACGAGCGATGCGGTGGCCGGCGATCCGTCGTCGTGGAGGTCCTCGAGCATGGTGCGCGCTGCGTGGGCGGCCGTGGTCTCGTCTTCGCCGCCGATCTCGACCAGGAGCCAGGCTTTGCCGGCCGGGAGCCCGGCGCGGGTCGCGGCGTCGCGGACCTCGGCGGGGAGGCGCTCGACGAGGTCGCTGTTGATGGACTCCATCGTGAGCGGACGGTGGCGCAGTACGACGGGCACGCAGTCCGCCGAGGCGATCGAGTCGCCGAACCCGAGTACGCACAGAACCTTTGCCTTGGGCAACTCAGTCAGCTGCACGGTGGCACGCAGGGTCGCCGCCAGACCGCCTTCGCTGCCGGACAACAGTCCAGCGACGTTGTAGCCGTACTCCGGCAGCAGCCGATGCAATGCATAACCCGAGATCTGCCGGCTGAACTGCCCGAACCGCCGCCGGATCAGCAACTCATGCCGGTCCACAAACCCCTGCAGCGCCCGATGCAACTCCCCCTCCCGCCCCGGTCGAGCAGCCGACGCGGCCCGCGCGGCCGCAACCGCGGAAGACGCGTCCAACCCGGCGCCGGTGTCGTCCGTGGCGAAGCCGGAGGTGAGGGAAAGGTGGGTGCCGTCGGCGAGGACCACGTCCACGGCACGCAGGTTGTCGGCTGTGGTGCCCCAGGCAACCGAGTGAGCGCCGCAGGCGTTGTTGGCGATCATGCCGCCGAGGGTGGCTCGGCTCGCGGACGAGGGGTCGGCGCCGAATGCGAGGCCGTGGGGCTTGGCAGCGGCCAGGAGATCGGTGAGTACGACGCCCGGCTCGACGATCGCGGTACGGGTCGCGGGGTCGAGGTCCAGGATCCGATTCACGTGCCGGGACGCGTCGATCACGACACCGCCGATCGCGTTACCCGCCATCGACGTACCGCCGCCCCGCACGACCACCGGCGCACCGGCCGCGGCCGTCATCGCGACGGCTGCCGCGAGCTCGTCGGCGTCGCTGGGTACGACGACGAGGTCCGGCACGGCGCGGTAGTTCGACCCGTCTGCCGCGTACAGCGCCCTCGTCCGGCGGTCGTCCGCGACTGCCCCACGGAGCTCCCGCCTCAACCCGTCCATCAACCGCGCGACGTCGTACCCAGGGTTTAGCATTGTCAACAATCTACTCATTTTGGTGCTCGTCAGCCAGGAGGTCGGATGGTCACGGTAGGGCTGCTCTATCCCGGACACAGCGCCGAGGACGACTACCCCGCGCTCGAGGCCAGACTCGACGGAGCTGTCAAGCTGCCGGTCGTGATCACGTCGGTGGGCGAGGACGCGCACCGGGTCGACGCCCTGCTCGACCTCGGCCGTGCGGAACGGCTCGCCGAGGGCGCCTCCGAGCTCGCCTCCGCCCGGCCTGATGCGGTGATGTGGGCCTGCACGTCGGGCAGTTTCGTGTTCGGGCCGGATGGTGCCCGCAACCAGGCGTCGGGTGTCGCGCAGGCGCTCGGCGTACCCGCGTCGTCCACCTCGATCGCGTTCGTCGACGCCTGCAACCGGCTCGGCATCCGGCGGGTCGCGATCGCGGCGTCGTACCCCGAGGATGTCGCGCAGCATTTCGTCCGGTTCCTGACCGGCGGCGGCGTCGAGGTCGTGTCGATGGGCAGCCACGGCATCATCACCGCCGCGGAGGTCGGGACGCTGACGCCGGACCGGGTCGTGGCGATGGTGAAGGCCGCGGACCATCCGGACGCCGAGGCGATCCTCGTGCCGGACACGGCGATGCACACGCTGGAGATTGTCGACGACCTGGAGGCCGCGGTCGGCAAGCCCGTCCTGACCGCGAACCAGGTGACGGTCTGGAAGGGGCTCGAGTTGGTCGGCCCGGTACCTTATCTGCCAGGTCTGGGCACGTTGTTCAGCAGGAATACAAGGGGGAAGTCGGAGTGACCAGTTACATCGAGCCGCTGGCCCAGGAGTCGACGCCGAGCATCATCGCCGACAAGCTCCGGATGGCCATCGGGCACGGCGAGCTGAGGCCGGGCATGCAGCTGGGCGAGGCCGACCTGGCCCGCAAGCTCGGTGTCAGCCGTGGACCGCTCCGCGAAGGGATGCAGCGACTGACGCAGGAGGGGTTGCTGGTCTCGATCCGCAACCGCGGCCTGTTCGTCATCGACATGACCCCTGACGACGTTCGCGACATGTACCTGGCCCGCGAGGCGATCGAGCGCTCCGCGGCCCTGCAGATCATCGCCCGGGGCGATTACGAGGCGGCCGGGCAGGAACTGGCGGCGATCGCCGACCGGATGCTCGGAGCCGACGGCGATCCGGCCGCGATCGGCGAGCTCGACATCGCGTTCCACGAGCTGCTCGTGCGGCTGGCCGGCAGCCCCCGGTTGTCGCGGATGCACCAGACGTCGATCATCGAGACCCGGATGTGCATCCACGCGCTGGAGGAGACCTACCTCGCCACGGACGCCCGCGCCGTCGAGCACTTCCGACTCGCCGAGGCGATCCGGACCGGCGACGCCGAGCGCACCGTCGACCTCCTGAACGCCCACATGGACGACGCCATCCAACGCCTCGTCAACCGCTGACCCACCCCACTCCTGGCCGACGTCAGGTGGCGATGCCGATGTACTTCGTCTCCAGGAACTCGTCGATCCCGACGGCACCGCCTTCGCGGCCGAGGCCCGACTGCTTCACGCCGCCGAACGGAGCCGCCGGGTTCGACACGACGCCCTGGTTCAGGCCGACCATGCCGGTCTCGATCGACTCGGCGACTCGCAGCGCGCGGCGCAGGTCGTTCGTGAACACGTAGGCGACCAGGCCGTACTCCGTGTCGTTGGCCGCGCGCACCACCTCGTCCTCAGTGCTGAACGGCGTCAGCGGCGCGACCGGTCCGAAGATCTCCTGGTCCGCCATCGCCGCATCCCTCGGTACGCCGGTCAGCACCGTCGGCGGGTAGAAGTACCCGTTGCCTTCAGCAACCTCTCCCCCGGTCAGGACGGTTGCCCCACGCTCGACGGCGTCCGCGACCAGCGACCGCACCTTCTCCAGGCCGGCCGCGTCGATCAGCGGCCCGACGTTCACGTCCGGCTCGGTCCCGCGTCCGACCGTCAGCGCGCCCATCCGCTCCGCGAGCCGGCGGCCGAACTCGTCGATCACCGAATTGTGGACAAAAATACGATTGGCCGCGGTGCACGCCTCGCCCATGTTCCGCATCTTCGCCGCGATCGCGCCCGTCACCGCCTCGTCTAGGTCGGCGTCCTCGAACACGATGAACGGCGCGTTGCCGCCCAGCTCGAGCGAAGTTCGCAGTACCTTTTCCGCGCACTGCTCGAGCAGGACACGGCCGACGCGCGTCGAGCCGGTGAACGACAGCTTCCGCGCCAGTCCGGAGCGGATCAGCGGTTCCATCACGCCGCCCGCGTCCATCGCGGTGACACAGTTGACCGCCCCCGCCGGTACGCCGGCCTCGGCCAGGATCCCCATCAGCGCCAGCATCGACAGCGGCGTCTGGTGCGCGGGCTTGATGACGCTGGTGCAGCCGGCCGCGATCGCCGGCCCGAGCTTACGGGTCCCCATCGCCATCGGGAAGTTCCACGGCGTGATCAGCAGGCACGGACCGACCGGCTGCTTCGCGATCAGGAAGCGCGCGTTGCCGGCCGGCGCGGTCTGGTAGCCGCCATCGATCCGAACCGCCTCGCCGGCGAAGTGCCGGAAGAACTCGGCCGCGTAGGCGATCTCACCGCGTGCCTCCGGCAACGGTTTGCCCATCTCCAGCGTCATCAGCAAGGCCAGATCGTCGACGCGCTCCATCAACAGCTCGTACGCCGCCATGAGCATGTCGGCGCGCTCCCGCGGCGAGGTCCGGGCGAAGTCCGGCTGCGCGGCAACTGCCGCCTCGAGCGCGGCACGTCCGTCGGCGGGTGACGCGTCCGCCACCGCGCACAACACCTTCCCGGTGGACGGATCGACGACGTCGAACGTCGCCGCGCGGGTCGCCTCGGTCCATTTCCCGTCGATGAACAACCGCTTCTCGACTGCTTCGACCACCCTGGACTCGTCCATCTGCACCCCTTCACCGGCGTGAACTGCTGAGATACGCTGATTGTCGACAATCTACCATTCGTCGTGTCAACCAGTGGAGGGGAAGTCCGTGGCCGAGCTCTCGCAGGTCCTGAAGCAGGCGACCGGAGTCGTCGCCGCCCGCGGTGTGGGCGTGCAACTGTTCGACGAGGACGACCGCAGGTACCTGGATTTCACCGCCGGCATCGGCGTCACCTCGACCGGGCACTGCCACCCGCGGGTCGTCGCGGCGGCCCAGGAGCAGGTCGCGAAGATCATCCACGCGCAGTACACGACCGTCATGCACCGCCCGCTGCTCGACCTGGTCGACCGGCTCGGCGAGGTCCTCCCCCGCCACCTCGACCGGATGTTCTTCGCGAACTCCGGCAGTGAGGCGATCGAGGCCGCGCTGCGACTCACCAGGCAGGCGACCGGCCGCCCGAACGTGATCGTGTTCCACGGTGGATTCCACGGCCGGACCGTGGCCGCGGCCTCGATGACGACATCCGGGACCAAGTTCCGCTCCGGGTTCAGCCCGCTGATGGCCGGCGTACACGTCTCGCCGTTCCCGGACCCCGGCCACTTCGGCTGGCCGGTCGAGCAGGCGACGGACTTCGCGCTGAGTCAGCTCGACTACGTGCTGCAGACGCTGAGCACGCCGGCCGACACGGCAGCGTTCTTCGTCGAGCCGGTGCTCGGCGAAGGCGGCTACGTGCCGGCCAACGAGCGATTCTTCGCCGGGCTGCGCGAGCGCGCCGACGCGCACGGGATTCTGCTTGTGGTGGACGAAGTACAGACCGGCTTCGGGCGGACCGGCAAGTTCTGGGGCGGCGACCACTTCGGCTCGCACCCCGACGTACTGGTCACTGCGAAGGGACTGGCTTCCGGCTTCCCGCTCTCCGGCATCGCCGCGTCGGCGGAGCTGATGGAGAAGGCGTGGCCGGGCTCGCAAGGCGGTACGTACGGCGCGAACGCGGTCGCGTGTGCCGCGGCGCTGGCGACGCTCGACGTGATCGAGGGCGAAGGCCTGGTGCAGAACTCGGCCGACCGCGGCGCTCAGCTGAAGCAGGCGCTGCAACTGGTGGCGGACAAGCACGAGCAGATCACCGACGTCCGCGGGCTCGGGTTGATGATCGGCAACGAGTTCCGCGACGCGGACGGGAAGCCCGACCCGGCGACGGCGGCCGCGGTCCAGCAGGAGGCGGCCCGCCGGGGTCTGCTGCTGCTCACCTGCGGCGCCTGGGGTCAGGTCGTCCGCTTCATCCCGGCCCTCGTCGTCTCGCCCGAAGAGATCGACGAAGCCGCCACGCTCTGGTCAGACGCGGTGTCCGCCGTCCTCAGCTGACAGGCTCGGTCCATATCACCCAACCGCCGGCCCCGGTCGCAAGACACCGGGGCCGGGGTCGGATCTCAGGCCTTGGCGGGGGCTGGTTCCAGGGCGACCGGGGGTGGGGCGTCTTCGGTGCCGGGGATCTCGGTGCCGTTGATGGGGCAGCGGGAGGTCTCGGGAACTCGGGCCAGGGCGATCGCGCCGACGATGCAGGCCGCCATCATGTAGTACGCCGGGACGAGCGAGTCGCCCAGCTTCTGGGTGAGCCAGTCGTTGACCGCGGGAGCCGTGCCGCCGAACAGGGAGGTGGACACGTTGTACGCGATCGCAAAGCCGGCGTACCGGACGTGGGTCGGGAACATCGCCGGGAACGTCGCCGAGATCGTCGCCAGCTGCGGCACGTAGAGCAGCCCCAGTACGGCGAATCCGATGATCGCGCCGGCCAGGTTCGTCCCCATCAGCAGGAACATCGGCACACCGAACACGAACAGCCCGGCCAGCGACGTCCACCACAGCGGCTTGCGGCCGACGCGGTCCGACATCCGGCCGGCGAACGGCACGAACACCATCATCATCAGCATGCCGATGATCGGCACGATCAGCGACTGGTCCGAACTCAGGCCGATCTCCTTCTCCAGGTACGTCGGCATGTAGGTCAGCAGCGTGTAGTTGACGACGTTCAGCGCGATCACCATGCCGCCGAGCCGCAGGATCGGCGCCCAGTAGCCGGCCAGCAGGTCCTTGAACTGGTGGGAGGTCTGCTGTTCCTTCTGACCCTTCGCCTCGAGCTCGCGGAAGACGGGCGTGTCCTCGAGCCGCGACCGGAGGTAGACGCCGACCAGACCGAGCGGCGCTGCGACCAGGAACGGCAGACGCCAGCCCCATGAGTGCATCGCGTCGTCGCCGAGGACCAGCGAGAAGAACAGCATCAGCAACGCACCGGCGGAGAAGCCGGACAGCGTGCCGAACTCCAGGAAGCTGCCGAGGAACCCGCGCTTGCGGCTCGGCGCGTACTCCGCCATGAACGTCGCGGCGCCGCCGTACTCACCGCCGGTCGAGAAGCCCTGGATCATCCGGAGCACGACCAGTAGCGCCGGTGCCCAGTAGCCGATCGTGTGGAACGACGGGACAAGACCGGCACACAGGGTCGCGCCGGACATCATCAGGATCGTGATTGCCAGCACATGCTTGCGGCCGAGCCGGTCACCCAGCGGGCCCCAGACCAGGCCGCCGAGCGGGCGGACCAGGAACGAGACGGCGAACGTCATCAGCGCCAGCAGCGTCGCGCTCTCCGTGTCACCGGGGAAGATCGCGGCCGAGATGTACGTGACGCCGTAGGCGTAGATGCCGTAGTCGAACCATTCGGTCGCGTTGCCGATCGCCGAGGCGGCGATCGCCTTCCTCAGTACCTCGGGCGACTGCTCCTTCTCGACTGTGGGCGTGGCCCTGGGCGGCTGCGGGCCCTCCGGGGGCTGGGTGTCGGCGTCCACGGTTTCCTCCTGTCGTTTTACGGCCTCACCCGTGCCCACCTCACGTAAATCCACACGCTCCACGGGCAGGTCGTAGTTTTGTTGACAATCCGAAGGTTAACCATGTGCATTCGTGAACCACAAGCGGTGACTCGCAGTCGATCAGTTCTTCTCGGCGAGTGACGCCAGCCCGGCGGTGATTACCGCGATGCCGAACTCGAACCGCTCATCACCGGTGGCGCCGGCCGTCAGCGAACTCGACAGCGCCACGGTCAGCGGGTAGCGGTCGGGCGGCAGCGACTCGAAGTACTCGCGGAGCTCGCGGATGAAGCGCTCGACATCCTCGGGCGTCCAGTCCGACGCGCTCTGCACCGTCTCCTCGAAGGCGACCGCCGTCACGTACAGCGGAATCAGGTCGACCGCCCACGCCGCCGCCTGGTCCGGGACGTTGCCCGCCTTCAGCAGGGTCAGGATCCGCTCGGTGGTCAGCAGGGCGCGCTCCCCTAGCGGCACCGAGCCGATCGCGGCCCGCGCGACGCCCGGGTTGGCCCGCATCGCCCGGAGCATCTCGCGCATCATCGACTTCAACTGCTCCTGCCAGCGGGCCGGATCGATCGGCTCGTCGTACCGCATCTGCGAAGCGGCCCGCTCGACCAGCAGCTGATCCAGCTCGCGCTTGTTGGCGACATGCGCGTAGAGCGAGGCCGGGCCGGTGCCGAGCGCCTGCGCGACCTTCCGCATCGACACAGCTTCGTACCCCTGGTCGACCAACACCCGCATCGCGGCGTCGACGATCCGCTCCCGGTTGAGCGGCTCCTTCGGCGTCCGGGTGGGCTTCGCGGGGGTGATCGGCTGCCACGGGGGTTGGGTCATACGAACACTGTACTTGACGCGAACACTGTTCGGTAGTAGAACAGTGTTCGTCAGCGAACACCGTTCGAAATCTTGAGGGGGTCCACGATGAGCACCACAACAGTTGTAGACAATCCACCAGACAACACCGGCACCGGCGACACCGCCGGTACCGCAGACACCACCGACACCGCGTCCGGCTCCGGCAGTACGCCGTACCGCTGGCGCTGGTTCGTGGTCGCGACGATCCTGATCGCCGAGATCATGGACCTGGTCGACGCGACCATCGTCAACATCGCCGCTCCCTCGATCCGGGCCGAGCTCGGCGGCTCCGAATCGGCCATGCAGTGGATGCTGGCCGGCTACACACTCGCCTTCGCGATCGGGCTGATAACCTTCGGCCGGCTCGGCGATCTCGTCGGCCGCCGCCGGCTGTTCGTGATCGGCGCGCTCGGATTCACCGTCGCGTCCGCGGTCTGCGGCCTCGCGACCAGCCCCGAGCTGCTGATCGGCAGCCGGGTCGCGCAGGGTCTGCTCGGCGCGGTGATGATCCCGCAGGGCTTCGCGATCCTGAAGTCGATCTTCCCCGCCGACGAGCTCGGCAAGGCGTTCGCGATGTTCGGCCCGGTGATGGGACTGTCCGCGGTGGCCGGCCCGATCCTCGCCGGTGTGCTGATCGACGCCAACTGGTTCGACGCCGGCTGGCGGACGATCTTCTTCATCAACGTCCCGATCGGCGCCGCGGCCCTGTTCGGCGCGCTGCGGTTCATGCCCGAGGTCAAGACGCCCGGCGCCTCCCGGCTGGACACCGCCGGCGTCCTGCTGGTCAGCCTCGCCTCAGGTCTGCTGATCTACCCGCTGGTCCAGGGCCGCGAGCTCGGCTGGCCGTTGTGGACAATCCTGATGTTGACTGGCTCGGTCGTCGTCTTCGCCCTGTTCGGTTGGCGCGAGCGCCGGTCCGGCAACCCGGTCATCGACCCGTCGCTGTTCCGCAATCGCGGGTACGTCGCCGGCCTCGGCGTGATCACCACGTTCTTCCTGGCGATGAACGGCTTCATGCTCGTGTTCAACCTCTTCACCCAGCTCGGTCTGCACTACAGCCCGCTGAAGGCCGGCCTCGCGATGGTGCCGTTCTCACTCGGGATCGCGATCGGCGCGCCGATTTCGGCCGCCGTACTAGCTCCGAAGCTCGGCCGGAAGTCGCTGCAGCTCGGTATCGCGGTGATGACCGTGGCGATGGCCGGCGTCTGGTTCACGCTGCACACGTACGGCGACGCGACCACGATCTGGAACCTGGTCCCGGCGACACTCGCCACCGGGATCGGCGCCGGCCTGGTGTTC
Source organism: Kribbella sp. NPDC051586 (assembly GCF_044453965.1). Classification (NCBI taxonomy): domain Bacteria; kingdom Bacillati; phylum Actinomycetota; class Actinomycetes; order Propionibacteriales; family Kribbellaceae; genus Kribbella; species Kribbella sp. NPDC051586. Next base: position 756,524 of record NZ_JBITDF010000002.1, read on the forward strand.
GCTCCGCTGTTCGACATCATCCTGGCCTCGATCGACGACCAGGCCGCGGGATCGGCCTCCGGCGTACTGACCGCGATGCAGCAGTACGGCGGAGCGATCGGGGTCGCGGTGATCGGCACCGTGTTCTTCCAGCTGCTGCCGACGCACGCCTTCCTCGGCGCGACCAAGACGTCCGTCCTCGTCGCGATCGGGTTGTTCCTGGTCAGCCTCGCGGTCAGCTACCTGCTCCCGAAGCGGGCCAGGGAATCAGCCGTCAGTCACGGCTGATGAAGCCCTCCTTCACCAACCAGTCCATGGCGACGTCGGCGGGCTCACGTCCGTCGACGTCGACCTGCGCGTTCAGGTCTATCAGCACCGGGTCGGTCAGCTTGTCCGACACCGGCTGCAGCAGGTCCCGCAGCTGCGGGTACTTGTCCAGCACCTTCTTGCTGATCACCGGCGCGACGTTGTACGCCGGGAAGTACTTCTTGTCGTCCTGCAACACCACGAGGTCCAGCGACTTGATCCGCCCGTCGGTCGTGTAGATCTCCCCGAACCGGCAGTCCCCATGGCTCGTCGCGGCGTACACCGCCCCGGTGTCCAGGGTCCGGATGTTGTTCCGCGGTACGCCGGAACCCAGCGGGATCCCGTAGTGCTTCAGCATCGGCTCGAACCCGTCGTTGCGGTTCGCGAACTCGGACTCGACGCAGAACGTCCGCTCCTTCGCCGGCAACGACGCGATCTGCGACAGCTTGGTGATGTGCAGCCGGTCGGATTCCTTGCGGGTCATCGCGAAGCCGTAGCTGTTGTTCATCGGCGCCGGCTTCAGCCAGACCAGGCCGTACTTGTCCGCATCCTCCTTGCGCACCGCGTCGTACTGCTTCTGCTTGTCGGGGATGCCGGTGTCGTGACCGAGGTACGAGATCCAGGCGGTCCCGGTGTACTCCCAGGCCATCTGGATCTGGCCTCCGAGCATCGCCTGCCGGGACGTGTCGCTGCCCGGCATATTGGTCAGGTCCTGCACGTGCGCGCCCGCCGACCGCATCAGGATCGCGGCGATCTTGCCGAGGATCAGCTGCTCCTGGAAGTTCTTCGACCCGATCGCGATCGTCAGACCGTCCAGGCTCTTCACCGAACGCAGCGGCCCCTGGAGTGCACCGTCCGGCACGAAGCCGCCGCTCGTCCCCAGTCCACATCCGCTGACCACAAGCATGACCGCGCAGGCCATTGCCATCAGCCGCTTCATCCGAGCCCCCTCGGTCGGGTGACCTCTTCGAGCACTCGGCCCGCCCAGTCGATCAGCAGGGCCAGCGCGGCAACGAGTACGGCGCCGCTGATCAGCACCGGGTATCTGAGCAGACGGATGCCGGTTGTGATCAGACTGCCCAGTCCCCCGGCGTCGATGAATGTCGCGAGGGTCGCGGTGCCGACGACCAGCACGAGCGCGGTGCGGATGCCGGCCATGATGACCGGGACCGCGAGCGGGAGCTCGATCCGGCCGAGGACGGCGACGCCCGACATACCCATCCCCCGGCCGGCTTCGACGAGCGTCGGGTCGACGCCTTGCAGGCCGACGATCGTGTTCCGCAGTACCGGCAGGATCGCGTACAGGCAGAGCGCGAGGATCGCGGTCCAGAAGCCGAAGCCGAGCCAGATCGCGAGCAGCACGATCAGGCCGATCACCGGCGCGGCCTGGCCCGCGTTCGCCACTGCGACCACCAGCGGAGCGGCGCGACGGGACCGCGGCCGGGTCAGCGCGATGCCGAGCGGTACGGCGATCAGCAACACGATGACCGTGGCGGCAACGGTGAGTTCGAGGTGCTGCAGGGTCAGCCGTCCGACCAGCTTCCAGTCGAGCTGGCGCTGCTCGATCGAGTCGAGCTCGGCCTGGGACCGCCAGATCGCCCAAGCCGCGACGACGATCGCGACGAACAGAGGCTGCCCGATCAGCAGACCCCACGACGGACGGCGGCGGCGGCGAGCCGCGAGCCCTGCGACCGCGGCCTTCGCGTCAGCCAGGTTCTCCTTCGGAGGGACGTCCTGGGTCACCGTCATTGGGCGACCTCCTCCGGCTGGCCGTTACCGTCCTGGATCCGCGCCAGCACCGCCTGGAAGTCGACGACGCCCAGGTACTCGTCCCGGCGGCCGGTGACGACCGCGCTGCCGTGGCTCGACATCAGCATCGTGTCGAGCGCGTCGTTGAGCGTCGCGCGCCGGTCGATGGTGACCAGGTCGGTGTCCTCGTGCGGCGCCGGCACTTTGTCAACATCCGACAAGTCGGTTGTCCACATCCAGTCCACCGGCCGCCGGCGACGGTCGAGTACGACGACCGAGTCGTCACCCGCCTGCTTGGCGGCCCGCAGTACGTCGGGCGCCGGGTCGCCGATCTCCGCGACGGTCGGCTGACCCAGCTCGATCTCGCTGACCCGGCTCAGCGTGAGCTGCTTGAGCGCCGCGCCCGCGCCGACGAAGTCCGCGACGAACCGGTCGGCCGGATTCGCCAGGATCGCCTCGGGGGTGTCGTACTGCGCGATCTTCGCGCCCTCGGTGAGGATCAGGATCCGGTCGCCGAGCTTCACCGCCTCGTCGAAGTCGTGGGTGACGCAGACGATCGTCTTCCGCAACTCCTCCTGGATGCTGAGCAGCTCGTCCTGCAACCGCTGCCGGGTGATCGGGTCGACCGCGCCGAACGGCTCGTCCATCAGGATCACCGGCGGGTCGGCCGCCAGACCGCGGGCGACACCGACGCGTTGCTGCTGACCGCCGGACAGTTCGCGCGGGTAGCGGTTGCGGTACCGGTCGGGGTCGAGGCCGACGAGCTCGAGCAGCTCGCCGACGCGTTCCGCCGTACGGGCTTTGTCCCAGCCGAGCAGGCCGGGGACCAGCGCGATGTTCTGGGTGACGGTCATGTGTGGGAACAGACTGCCGCCCTGGATCACGTACCCGATCCGGCGGCGCAGGTCGTCGTCGTCCTGCCGGCTAATGTCCTCGCCGCCGATCCGGATGCTGCCAGACGTCGGCTCGATCAGCCGGTTGATCATCTTCAGCGACGTCGTCTTGCCGCAGCCGGACGGGCCGACGAACATCACGATCTCGCCGGCCGGGATGTGCAGGGACAGGCCCTCGACAGCGGGTTTGCGCTGGCCCGGGTACCGCTTCACGACGTCGGTCAGCTCGATGTCGACGCCGCTGATGGCAGGTTCGGTTTCAGGCACGGATACCCCTCGAGGTGGTCAGGCGGCCGACGAGCAGCAGCATGGCGTCCAGGATCAGAGCGAGCAGGACAACGCCGATCGTGCCGACCAGCGCGGAGTTCAGAGCGTTCTTGCCACCGATCTGGGTCAGGCCGGTGAAGATGAAGCTGCCCAGGCCGGGCCCGAGCACGTACGCCGCGATGGCCGCGATGCCCATCGACATCTGGGCCGAGACCCGCACCCCGGCGAGGATCACCGGCCAGGCCAGCGGGAGCTCGATCCGCAGCAGCGTCCGGATCGCACCCATGCCCATCCCGCGGGCCGACTCGATCAGGGTCGCGTCGACGCCGGCCAGACCGACGACGGCGTTCCGCAGGATCGGCAGGCACGCGTAGAAGGTGACCGCGATCACGGAGGTGGCGGTGCCGATGCCGGCCAGCGGGATCATCAGGCCGAGCAGCGCGAACGAGGGGATGGTCAGACCGACCGCGCTCATCGCGCCGGCCAGCGACGCGATCCGCGGATTGCGATGCACGACGACTGCCAGGCCGACCGCGATCACGGTGGCCAGCAGGACGCATTGGATGACCAGGCTCAGGTGCTGGTAGCTCTGGTACAGCAGTTGTGAATGACGCTCAGTTATGTAGTCCCACACGCGGTAGCCAGTGCCCAACAAGCGTTGGCTTTACACGGTGGCCCATCTCATACCGAAGTCCGGACATGCCGAAGCCCCTGGCCGCCGCTCGGGCGCCCAGGGGCTTCAGGGGTGGATCAGTTGAACGAGTCGCCGCAGGCGCAGGAGCCGGTCGCGTTCGGGTTGTCGATCGTGAAGCCCTGCTTCTCGATCGTGTCCACGAAGTCGATCGACGCACCCTTGAGGTACGGCGCGCTCATCCGGTCCGTGACGACGCTCACACCACCGAAGTCGGCCACCACGTCGCCGTCGAGCTGACGCTCGTCGAAGAACAGCTGGTACCGCAACCCGGAGCATCCGCCCGGCTGCACGGCGACCCGCAGCGCGAGGTCGTCGCGACCTTCCTGGTCGAGCAGCGCCTTCACCTTGGCGGCGGCCCCGTCGGTGAGGAGAACACCAGTGGCGACGGCCTGCTCGGTCTGCGCTTCAGTCATCCCTGACTCCAGTCATCTGCTCAAGTGCCGACGTACAGCTGCGTCAGCACGGAAGTCTCTTGTCAACACGCACCAACACCGGCCGGTCCGCGCTCATTCCCATGGTCGCACACCAATTTCACGGATCAACTAGCACGGTCGAACCCTGATCAGCGCGCCCAGGTCCGCGCGACCCGCTCCGCGACCGTCGCGAGCGAGCCGTGCGGGTCCGCGAACGCCTGCTCCTCGCCGACCACATCGACCAGCGCGTACGCCGACTCGACGCCCATCGTGCGCATCTCCCGCGACCCGATCAGCACCTTCCCGGCGAGTACGACGCACGGCCGCATCGCGTCGTTCGCCACCTTCGCGACGCCGGCGATCACCTTCCCGTCGCGGGACTGGAAGTCGAACGCGCCCTCACCGCTGAGCACCAGATCCACCTTGGCCGCCTTCTCCTTCAGCCCGGTCAGCTCAGCCACCAGGTCGATGCCGGAGACTCGCTCGGCCCCGAGTAGCAGCAACGCGTACCCGAGCCCGCCCGCGGCGCCCGCACCCTTCTGGTCGGCGGTCTTCCGGTCGGCCAGCTCCGCGAAGTGCGTCAAATACCCGTCGACCGCGGGCTTGCGCTCGTCAGTAATCCCCTTCTGCGACCCGAAGATGTTCGCCGCGCCGCGCAGCCCGAGCATCGGGTTCTCCACATCGCTCGCGGCAACGAACTCGACCCCGGCGACCCGATCGCGGGCCGGCTGAAGATCCACCGCGGTCAATCCGGCGAGCCCAGCAGCTCCACCGTCCAGGTGACCTGACTCACTCGTCGCGCCGAGAGCGGCGAGGAGGCCGGCGCCCGCGTCGGTGGTGGCGGAGCCGCCCAGGCCGAGGATGATGCGCTTCGCGCCTGCGTCGACGGCAGCCGCGACCAGTTGGCCGACACCGTAGGTGGTTGCCTCCTCGGGCCGCCGGTCCTTCGGCTCCACGAGGTGGAGTCCGCACGCCTGCGCGGTCTCGACGTACGCCGTCTCGCCGGCCAGCAGGATCGTCGCCGGGGTCTCGTCGCCGAGCGGCCCGCGGACCGTGACCGAAAGCAGCGTCCCGTCGACGACCGCGGACAGCACGTCGATGAACCCAGGCCCGCCGTCGGCCATCGGCGCGACCAGCACCTCGGCCTCGGGGTCGCGCCGCCGCCACCCTTCCTCGATGGCCGCCGCCGCCTCCACAGCCGTCAACGTGCCCGCGAACTTGTCCGGCGCAATCAGAATCCGCATGCGCACATCCTCCCCCACCCACCGCACTCCCCCGTCCACGGTCCAGCGTGCGGCATAACGACAGGACGTAGTCATCTACGTATACGGCGGCGCCCGCCTGGGCCGAGCGCGAACCGGCCGCGATCACCCGACACCTCCTGTCGTTAGGCACCCAGGACAGGGTTAGATCGGTTGGCATGAAGTCGATCCTGTTCGCGCTTCGCGTGAGTGACCTGGACCGTTCGCTGGCCTTCTACCGCGCGGTCGGCTACGTCGATCTCGGCACGGTGCCGTTCGACGACGGCTCCAGCCTGGTCTGGCTCCGGCTGCCCGACGAGCCGTCCGTGTCGCTCGAACTCGTCCACCGCCCTGCGGACGGCCCGGTCGAGGTCAGCGGCTTCCAGCACTTCGCGATCGAAGTCGAGTCGCTCGAGGACACCGTCGACCGGCTGACCGCGGCAGGCCTGCAACCAGGCGAGCCTGAGCTGCCCGGCGGTCCCGAAGGCCCTAAGACCTCCTGGCTGACGGACCCCGACGGCTACCGGATAGAGCTCGTCGAATGGCCTCCGAGCGGCCCGCCGACGGTTGAATGACCTCGACTTGGCCCACCACCGGGCGCCACGGTATCGGTTGCCGGAGACAACACGTGTAGCGGATCTAGCGTGTCGGGAGGGACTGCAGGATGGATGAGACGCCGAGGGTGCCCGGGTACACGCGACATGAGTTCGGTGACCGGATCGGAGCGACCGCACGGCTGCGGATCGGCGCTGCAGCGGCGGTGATGGATGGTGATCGGCTGCTGCTGACCAAGCGCACCGACAACGACGAGTGGTGCATGCCGGGCGGCGCGATCGAGGCCGGCGAGCGCCCGGCGGAGGCGGCCGAGCGGGAAACGCTCGAGGAGACCGGACTGGCCGTACGGGTGACCGGGTTGATCGGCGTCTACTCCAACCCGGACGTCGTAGTCGTCTACCCCGACGGCAACCGGGTGCAGATTGTCGGCGTGGTGTTCCGCGCGGAGGCGGTCAGCGGCGAGGCCGGGACCTCGGCGGAGGTGAGCGAGTCCGGCTGGTTCACCGCCGAGGAGGCAGCACAGCTCACGGTGATCGCCGGGCACCGGCCGGTCCTGCCGGCGGTGTTCGCAGGTGAGCTGTACTTCGACATGCCGAACGGATAACGGGCTAGCGGCGGAGCAGGCGGCGGAGGAGTAGGGCGAGGGCGGCGCCGATCAGGTACGGCGCGGCGCGGCGGGCGAGTACGGGGAGGATGGTGCTGCCGAGGTCGAGGGAGACCTCCACAGGTTCCGACGACGCCGGCGGAGGTGGAGCCTCGGGCGGCGGCGGTGTGCTGGCGGGTGGAGCGTCGTGGGTCGCAGGAGTGTCGTGAGGTGACGGGGCGTCGTGGGGCGACGGGGTGTCGTTGGTTGGTGTGGTGTCCAGCTTGGTTTTCAGGCACGCGGTGAACTGGTCGAGGAGTTTGTTCGACACGTCCTGGATCAGGCCGCGGCCGAACTGGGCGGGGCGGCCGGTGATGGTGAGGTCGGTGTCGACGGTGACCTCGGTCGAGCCCGGACCGGCCTCCGTCAGCCTGGCCGTGACCCGCGCGGTCGCCGTACCGTTGCCGCGCCGGTCCTTGCCCTTGGCCTCGATCACCGCGTGGTGGTCGGCCGCGTCACGCTCGAGGAAGGTGCCGTTGCCCGAGTACTGCAGCGACACCGGCCCGAGCTTCACCTTGCACGAGCCGGTGAACTCGTCTCCTTCGTACGTCGTCAGGGTGGCGCCGGGGAAACACGGCACCACCCGTTCGAGATCGTTGAACGCGGCCCAGGTCTGCTCGATCGGAGCCGGTACGACGAACGTGTGCTCGAGCCTCACGCCGTACCTGCCGCCGCCAGGACCGCGCGCCGGGTCAGCACGGTGGCCAGGTGCCGGCGATAGTCCGCGTCACCGTTGAGGTCGGTCACCGGCGACGTCCCGTCCGCCGCCCGCGCCGCGGCTTCGCGTACCGCGTCGGCCGTCGCGGGCCGCCCGACCAGCGTCTCCTCGACCGCGGCCGCCCGGACCGGCGTCGACCCCATGTTGCCGAGCGCGACCCGCGCCTCCGCGATCGAGTCACCGTCGAGCCGGACCGCGGCCGCGACGGAGACGACCGACCACGCCTGCGAGACCAGGTTGAACTTCTCGTAGTGCGCGCCCCACCCGGTGTACTTCGGCACCCGCACCTCGACCAGCAACTCGTCCTCGCCGAGCGCCGTGCTGAACACGCCCTGGAAGAAGTCGGCCGCGGACACGGTACGACGACCGTCCGGCCCGGCGATCACGAACGACGCCTCCAGCGCCACCGCGACCGCGGGCAGATCCGCGGCCGGGTCCGCATGCGCCAGCGAACCGCCGAACGTGCCGCGATGCCGGATCTGCGGATCCCCGACCGTTGCCGTAGCCAACGAAATCAGCCGGGCATGCTCACTCACCAGCGGATCGGACTGCACCGTGCTGTGCGGTGTCATCGCGCCGATGACGATGGCATCACCGTCGTCCCGCACACCGACCAGCTCGGAGATCTTGCCGAGGTCGACGATCGTCTCCGGCGCGGCCAGCCGCAACCGCAGGGCGGGCATCAGGCTCTGCCCACCGGCCAGCACCTTCGCGTCGGAGTGGTCCCGCAGCAACGCCAGCGCCTCGTCGACGCTCGCCGGCGCGAAGTACTCGAACGACGCCGGGATCATGACCGGCCTCCTTCCTGGTCGGACGACGCGGTCTGGATGGCCTTCCACACGCGGTACGGCGTACACGGCATCGGCACGTCGGTGACGCCGAGCGGCCGGAGCGCGTCGACGATCGCATTCACGACCGCCGGCGTGGACGCGATCGTCCCGGCCTCGCCGACGCCCTTCACCCCGAGCTGGTTCGTCGTCGCCGGCGTCTCGGTCCGCGCCGTCTCGAACCGCGGCAGATCCGGTGCCCCGGGCAACAAGTACTGATCGAACGACCCGGTGATCAGCGTCCCGGCATCGTCGTGCACCGCTTCCTCGTAGAGCGCCTGCGCGATGCCCTGTGCGAGACCGCCGTGCACCTGCCCCTCGACGATGAGTGGATTGACGACAACCCCAACGTCGTCAACGCTCACATACGAGCGGATTGTCGACAATCCTGTTTCCGTGTCGACCTCGACCGCGCACAGATGCGTGCCGTGCGGGAACGAGAAGTCGTCCGGATCGAGGGTCGCGTCGGCGTCGAGACAACCCTCCGCGGACCCGTCGAGCTTGTGCCCCTGGAAGACCGCGAAGGCCAGCTCGGCCAGCGTCATGCCCGCGTCGGTACCGCGGACGCCGTACCGGCCGGCCGAGAACTCGAGGTCGTCCGCGTTCGCCTCCAGCAGTTGGGCCGCGATCGGTTTCGCCTTCTCGATCACCTTGTCGGCGGCTGCCAGCACGGCCATCCCGCCGACGGCCAGTGAGCGCGAGCCGTAGGTGTCCAGGCCGCGCACGGCCACCTGCGTGTCACCGTGCAGTACTTCGACATCCTCGAACGCGACGCCCAGCCGGTCGGCGACCAACTGACTCCACGCGGTCTCGTGACCCTGGCCGTGCGGACTCGTCCCGGTCACCACCTCGACCTTCCCGGTCGGCAGCATCCGGACGGCCGCGTGCTCCCAGCCGCCGCCGACGTACCCCATCGAGCCGAGCCAGCGCGACGGCGCCAGCCCGCACATCTCGGTGTACGTCGAGATGCCGATCCCGAGCTGGACCGGATCGCCGGACTCCCGGCGTTCGGTCTGTTCCTTGCGCAGGTCGTCGTAGTGGAACAGGTCGCGCGCCTTCGCGGTGGCCGCCTCGTAGTTGCCGGAGTCGTACTGCAACCCGGCCACCGTCGAGAACGGGAACTCCTCGTGCTTGATCCAGTTCCGCTCGCGGATCTCCAGCGGGTCGACGCCGACCCTGGCGGCGAGCTCGTCCATCACCCGCTCGATCGCGTACGTCGCCTCCGGCCGGCCCGCGCCACGGTACGCGTCGGTCCACGTCTTGTTCGTGAACACGTTGGTGATGCCGAGGTGGTACGACGGGAACTTGTAGATCCCGTTGTACATGAAGGCCCCCAGCAACGGGATCGCCGACGTGACGAGTCCGAGGTAGGCGCCCATGTCGGCGATCAGCTCGACCTTCAGCCCGGTCACGGTGCCGTCCGCGTTCGCCGCCAGCGTGACGTGTTGCCACTGGTCCCGTCCGTGGTGCGCGGCCATCAACGACTCGGAGCGGGTTTCGCAGTACTTACAGGGCTTACCGGTACGGCGGGCCGCGATGACCGTGAGCACTTCCTCCGGAGTGAACTGGAGCTTGCCGCCGAAGCCGCCGCCGACGTCCGGCGCGATCACCCGGATCTTGCTCTCCGGGATGCCGAGCACGAGCGCGATGAAGATCTTCACGAAGTGCGGCACCTGCGTGGACGACCACACCGTCATCTGCTCGGTGGTCGGATCGACGACGATCGCCCGCGGCTCCATGAACGCCGGGATCAGCCGCTGCTGGCGGATCTCCTTCTCGATCACGATGCCGCCGTCGCGGGCGGCCGTGATCGCCGCCTCGACGTCACCGCCGGTGCCGGACTCGGCCGAGTCGTACGACCAGACCGCGGACAGGTTCGTGCCGAGATCCGGATGCGCGAGCACCTCGTCGCGGGCCGCTGCGCGCAGGTCGAGGGCCGGCGGGAGCTCCTCGTAGTCGACGTCGACCAGTTCGGCGGCGTCGGTCGCCTCGGCCGCCGTACGGGCCACGACCATGGCCACGATCTCGCCGGCGAACGCGACGTTGTCGACGGCCATCGACGGATGCGTCGGGGCCTGCTGATCGGACACGATCGCCCAGGCGTTCGGCAGCGCGCCCTGCTCGTCGGCGATGTCGGCGCCGGTGATCACGGCAACGACCCCGGTCGACGCCCGGGCCGCCTCGGTGTCGATCGAGGTGATCCGCGCGTGCGCGAACGGGCTGCGCACCATCGCGATGTGCTGCATGCCCGGCAGCACGATGTTGTCGGTCCAGCGGGTCCGGCCGGTGATCAGCCGGGCGTCCTCCTTGCGGCGGCGCGGATTGCCGATCTCGGTGGCCGGGCGGTCCTCGGTGGTGGTCATTGCGCACCTCCCGCGGCGGCGGCAGCGCGGACAGCCTTGACGATGTTCTGATAACCCGTGCAGCGGCACAGGTTGCCTTCGATGCCGAGCCGGACATCTTCCTCGCTCGGGTCCGGGTTGTCGGCCAGCAGATCGATGGACTGCATGATCATGCCGGGCGTGCAGTAGCCGCACTGCAGCGCGTGGTTCTCGTGGAACGCCTGCTGCATCGGATGCAGCTCGCCGTTGGGAGCCAGCCCTTCGATCGTGGTCACCTCGTGACCGTCGGCCTGGACCGCGAGCAGCGAACAGGACTTCACGCTCCGCCCGTCCAGGTGAACCGTGCAGGCACCACAGTTGCCGGTGTCACAGCCGACCACGGTGCCTGTCTTCCCCAGCTGCTCGCGCAGGTAATGCACGAGCAGCGTGCGCGGTTCCACCTCGTCGGTGAAACTGCTTCCGTCGACCTTCACTGTGATCCGGGTCATTGCCCCGCCTCCAGATGTCAGCACCGCCGTATTTTCGATCCTGCCCCTCGTGTGATGTTGCCCACAAGGGCCGTTCAGTTGTCATCAATGGTGAATCGGTCCCGCCGCGCCGGATAGCCGCTGCCCCGCGCCGCCCCAGCGCTGCGCGATGATCTCGGCCGCGATGCTGACCGCGGTCTCCTCCGGTGTCCGGGCGCCGAGGTCGAGACCGATCGGGCTGGCCAGCCGGGCCACTTCCGCCTCGGTCAGTCCGGCCTCCCGCAACCGCTTCAGCCGGTCGTCGTGCGTCCGCCGCGATCCCATCGCACCGATGTAGGCGACCTGCGGCAGCCGCAGCGCGACCTCCAGCAGCGGTACGTCGAACTTCGGGTCGTGCGTCAGCACGCAGATCACCGTCCGGTCGTCGATCCGGCCCGCCGCGGACTCCCCCGCCAGGTAGCGATGCGGCCAGTCCACGATCACTTCGTCGGCCGAGGGGAACCGGGACGCGGTAGCGAACACGCCGCGCGCGTCGCACACGGTCACGCGGTACCCGAGGAAGGACCCCAGCCGCGCAACCGCCGCCGCGAAGTCGATCGCGCCGAACACCAGCAGCCGTGGCACCGGCGCGTACGACGAGACGAAGACGCGCATCCCCTCTCCACGCCGTTGCCCGTCCGGCCCGTACTCCAACGTCTCCGTGCGCCCGTTCGCCAGCAGTCCGCGCGCGTCGTCCAGCACGGCGTCGTCCGCCCGCTCCGAACCAAGACCACCCGCGGTCGGCCGGCCCTCCGGCCGGACCACCAGCCGGCGGCCGATCAGCGAAGGGTCGGGATGGGCGACCACGGTCGCGACTGCGACCGGTTGTCCTGCCGCGATGTCGGCCGCTATCTCCGCCAGTTCCGGGAACGAGTCCCGGTCGACCTTCTCGACGAACACGTCGAGGATCCCGCCGCAGGTCAGCCCCACCGCGAACGCAGACTCGTCGCTCACGCCGTACCGCTGCAGGACGGGCTCACCCGACTCGAGCACCTCCTCGCCGAGTTGGTACACCGCGCCCTCGACGCACCCGCCCGACACGCTGCCGACCGCCTCCAGACCGGGGCCGACGAGCATCACCGCGCCCGGCGGTCGCGGGGCCGACTCGAACGTGGCGACAACGGTGCCGACGGCAACCGATTCACCCGCGTCCCACCACGCCAGCAACCGGTCCAGGACATCACGCATCGGCGACCACCTCCAGAAGCTCCGCGAAGCTGGTCAGGCTGTGTCCGGCGACCAGATCGTCCAGGTGCGGAAGGACGGCGACGATCCCGGCCTGCACAGGCTCGTACCCGGGCTTGCCGCGGTGCGGGTTCAGCCACACCACTCGATGCGCGAGGCCGGCCAACCGCTGCATCTGCGCCCCGAGCAACGTGGCATCGCCGCGCTCCCACCCGTCACTGCACACCACCACGACCGCGCGCCGCGCCGTACCTCGCTGACCCCAACGATCCAGGAACACCTTCAGCACCTCACCCAGGCGGGTCCCACCGGACCAATCCGGTACGACGTCGCCCGCCGACCGCAACGCGAAGTCCGCATCGCGCCTGCGCAGTGCCGTGGTGACACGGGTCAGTCGCGTGCCGATGGTGAAGACCTCCACCGCGCGCGGTGCTTGCTGGACCATCGTGTGGGCGAGTCGCAGCAGGCTGTCGGCGTACGGGCGCATCGATCCGGAGACGTCGATGAGTACGACGACTCGACGGGGCCGGACGCCGCGGCGGCGGTAGTGCACGCGGCCCGGCTCGCCGACCTGCCGGAGCTGCGCGCGCAGCGTCCGCCGCGGGTCGACGTCGCCCCGATGCGACGGGCGGCGGCGGGTGGCTCGGCGGACCGGGGCTCGGGGGCGGAGCGTGCCGAACAGGCGGGCCAGCTCGGCACGGTCGGCGGCGGACAGGTCGGCGACATCGCGGTGCCGCAGGACCTCGGTCGTACTCGCGGCGACCTTGAGCGTGCGGTTGCCGTCCACACCCTCGGTCCCGTCCCCGAGCGCGGCCTGCACCGAGGCTTGCGGAGTACGGCGGACGACGCCCCGCGATCGTTGACCGGAGAACCAGCCGGCGAACACCTCGTCGTACCGGGCGGTGTCGTCGGGACCACTGCAGAGGGCGGCGCGGCCGGCCCAGTACACGTCGGCGGTCATCGTCGCGTCGAGGGTTGCGACCGCCCGCAGGAACAGGTGAACCCGGTCCGCCGTCACGGGCAGCCCGGCATGCCGCAGCGCCGACGCGAACCCAGCCAGCGCGAGATCGGGTTCCGCCGGCACGACCTCGCGTTCTCCCATCGTCAGCTCGCCAGCAGCCGGTCGAGGGCTTCGCGGACGCGGTCGGTGTCCTCGCGGTACTTGAGCACGGCGCCGAGGGTCGCGGCCGCGGTCTCCACGTCGAGTACGTCGGCGCCGAGCGCTTCGAGGGCGCGGGCCCAGTCCAGGGTCTCCGCGACGCCGGGCGGTTTGAGCAGGTCGAGCTCGCGGATCCGGTGCACCGAGCGGGCGACCTGCTCGGCGAGGCGGGCCGAGACCTCGGGCAGCCGGGTGCGGACGATCTCCACCTCTCGGGCCAGGCCGGGATGGTCGATCCAGTGGTAGAGGCAGCGGCGCTTCAGCGCGTCGTGCACCTCGCGGGTCCGGTTCGAGGTGAGCACGACGATCGGCGGCACCTCGGCGGTGATCGTGCCGAGCTCCGGGATCGTCACCTCGTACGTCGACAGCACCTCGAGCAGGAAGGCCTCGAACTCGTCGTCCGCACGGTCGATCTCGTCCACGAGCAGCACGGCAGGGCTCTCGCGCAGAGCGCGCAGTACCGGCCGGGAGAGCAGGAAGCGCTCGTCGAACAGGCTCTTCTCGACCTCCTCCACGACGGCGTCGGAACTCGTCGCCTCGACGGTCCGCAGGTGCAGGATCTGGCGCGGGAAGTCCCAGTCGTAGAGCGCCTGGGAGGCATCGATGCCCTCGTAGCACTGCAGCCGGATCAGGTCCAGGTCGAGCGCCTCGGCGATCGCGGCCGCCAGTGAGGTCTTGCCGGTGCCGGGCTCGCCTTCCAGCAGCAGCGGCCGCCGCAGTGCGAGCGCGAGATAGCCGACCGTTGCCAAGCCCTCTCCGGCGAGGTATCCGGTCGCCCGCAGACGCTCGGCCAGCTCAGCCGCCGAGCCGACGGCACTCACTCCTTAAGCATTCACCTACTTTGCCGCGCTGCCAACAGTCAGCCATGGCCTTTCGGTAGGTCGTCCGGCGTGTCGGCGTCGGCGCCGTCGCCCACGTCGTCGCAGGCCACCAGTTCGACCCGGTGCGCCCGGAGGTACTCCCGAGCACCCGCGTCAGCGTGCGCCGACGCGATCACCCCGTCCCAATGCGCCCGCCCGATCAGCACCGGATGGCCCGGCGACCCGTCGTAGGTCGCCCGCGCGAGGGCGTCCGGGCTCGAGCGCTCCAGGACCCTCCGGACGGCAGCACTCGTCAACCCAGGAAGATCCACGGGCACCACAATCACCGCCTCAGCGTCCGCAGCACCCACGGCGGTGAGTCCCGTTCGGAGTGCGGCGCCCATGCCCTCGTCCCAGTTGGTTGCCTCGACAACCTCGACCGGTTCGTCCGACACGACCGCCCGCACCTGGTCCGCGGAGGCTCCGACAACCACCACGACCGGTGAGCAGCCCGCCTCGGCGACCACCCGCGCCGTACGGACGACCCACGGCACGCCGTCGCCGTCGCGGATGAGCGCTTTCGGCGTACCCATCCGGCGTCCCGCTCCCGCCGCGAGTACGAGGCCTGCGATCTTCACGTCAGGAGCGTACTGATTTCACAGTTCGAGCAGTCACGGGCATCACGCGGTCATGGGCGGCAGGCGTGGCACGATGTCTGACGTGACGACGATCGCAGACGGTTCGAAGGCCCTTCCGTTGCTGTTCCTGGGGCAGAACACCGACCCGCACTCCGAGCGTGGAGTCGAGTGCCCGGGAGCGCTTCCGCCGGCGTCCGACCCGGATCTGGTCGAGCGGGCGCTGAAGGCGAAGGCAGCGCTGGGTGACCGGGTGTTCGTGCTCGGGCACCACTACCAGCGCGACGAGGTGATCCAGTTCGCGGACGTCACCGGTGACTCGTTCAAGCTCGCCCGCGACGCGGCCGCGCGGCCGGACGCGCCGTACATCGTGTTCTGCGGCGTGCATTTCATGGCCGAGTCCGCCGACATCCTCACCAACGACCAGCAGACCGTGATCCTGCCGGACCTGGCGGCCGGCTGCTCGATGGCCGACATGGCCCGCATCCAGCAGGTCGAGGCCGCCTGGGACGCGCTGGCCGACGCCGGCGTCGCGGACGTGACCGTGCCCGTCACCTACATGAACTCGTCCGCGGACATCAAGGCGTTCTGCGGTCGCAACGGCGGCGTCGTGTGTACGTCGAGCAACGCGGAGACCGCGCTCGGCTGGGCCTTCGAGCGACCGGGGCGGCGGGGCGGGGAAGGAATCAAGCGCAGCGAGAAAGTGCTCTTCCTGCCGGACCAGCACCTCGGCCGTAACACCGCGGTACAGCAGATGGGCCTGAGCCTCGACGACTGCGTGGTCTACGACCCGCACAAGCCGGGCGGCGGGCTGACCCGCGAGCAGCTGGCCGCGGCGAAGATGATCCTGTGGCGCGGGCACTGCTCCGTGCACGGCCGGTTCACCGCCGAGTCGGTCGACGACGTCCGGTCGCGGGTCCCCGGCGTGAACGTGATCGTCCACCCGGAGTGCCGCCACGAGGTCGTTACCAAGGCCGATCTGGTCGGGTCGACGGAGTACATCATCCAGACCCTCGAGACCGCGGAGCCCGGTACGTCGTGGGCTGTCGGCACCGAGCTGAACCTGGTGCAGCGGCTGGCGAAGGAGCACACCGACAAGAACATCGTGTTCCTCGACAAGACGGTCTGCTACTGCGCCACGATGAACCGGATCGACCTGCCGCACCTCGTCTGGGCGCTCGAGAATCTCGTCGCCGGCCACGTGGTCAACCCGATCAAGGTCGACGCCGACACCGAGAAGTACGCGAAGCTGGCCCTCGACCGGATGCTCGCACTCCCCGGCAAGACGGCCCGCGACTAGAGCGTGGGCGCCACGCCCTCGTAGCCGACGGCATCGATCCGGGCGACCAGCGGCTCGAGGCCGGCGATCAGCTCGTCGATCTCGTGCTGCTCCAAGCAGTCGTACGCCGGGGCGGCGAGCCTGTCCGTGACCGCCTCGATGTGGTCCTTGAGCTCACGCCCCGCGTCGGTGAACTTGTCCGATTCGTCGACGAGGCCGCGAGCGCGCAGACCGTCCACCACGGCGGCGAGTTGGTCGTTGTCGAGCGGGCCCAGCCGGCCGTACTCGCGCGGCGTCTGGCCTCCGTCGATGGCCGCGAGTACATGCGCCTCCTGGCCGTCGATGCCGGCGGCCACCAGTGCGATGTTGTGGCCGTCGCCGCGGTGCTCGCGCAGCAGCGTCGCCGCATGCCACAGCTTGGCGACCGGCTCGTCCGGGACGGGAAGCGACCGCAGCCCGGCGTACAGGATGCGCCCTTCCATCGGCGCGTTGGTCGCGGCACGGATGGCGAGGTCGGCCGCCCTGGCGAGCTCGGGGCGGTCGGCCAGGTCGCCGAGGATGCGCCGTAGCGCCGCGACGCAGCCGTCCCGGTTGGCGGCGAGTGCGGCCTCGGGGGTGGCGACGTCCCAGCAGCTCGGGATGCAGGCGGCGACCTCACCGGGGGCGAAGTTGTAGAAGAGCGCATCCACGACCTCGGCCGGGACCCGGCCCAGCGGCGCGGACCGCGAGGCGAAGTACCCAGGCCAGTAGCCCTCGTAGCCGAGTGCCTGGAGCGCGTGCATCGCGTCGTCGGCCATGTAGGCGACGAGATGGATGGGTTCCAGCAGTTGCCGCGTCAAGCGGTTGGCGACGGCGTCCTTGGTGCTGGTCGTCATGATGGTGGTCCTCCGGTGGCGGACCGGCACGTTGCCGGTCTCTCACCTTCGCTACGATCCCGCTCGACGCCGTTCGACATCGGGCCCGAAAATATCTTCAGTGCGAGACGCGGGCCGGGGCGTACCACTCGGCGAGGATCTCCGGGAGCCGATCGGGACCCCAGCGGTCCACCGGCGTGATGCGGCCGCGGAGCGACGCGAGGCCCTTGGCCAGTCCACCGACCACATCGCCCTGCCAGGGAACGGTGACGCCCTCGTCGGGGCCGACGATGACGGCAGGACCACCGCGGTCCACGCAGACGACGGGGCAGCCCGAGGCGAGCGCTTCGGTGACCGCCCAGCCGGCCGCCTCCCGCAGCGCGGGGGCGATGAGCGCGTCGGCCCGGAACATCGCGGCCAGGACGTCCTCCCGGGGCAGCGCGCCCATGAACTCGACCCGGTCGCGGACCCCGAGCTGCCACGCGAGACCCTCCGCGCGACCCCAGTCGGGACCGTCACCGATGATGCGGAGCTCCCAGTTGGACGCCTCCGTCCTGGCCAGGGCGCTGATCGCGAGCAGCACGCCCTTCCACGGGATCAGCCGGCCGACGAAGAGCGCGGTCTTGATGCCGGGGGCACCGAACGGCTCGTACGGACCCGAGGCGGTGAAACGCCGGATGGCGACGTTCGGCTGGACGACGATCTCTCGCGCGTACGGCTTGAACGCCGCCGCGACGTCGTTGTTCTGGGCAACCATCAGGTCGGCGATCTGCGCCATCCGGCGTCCGGTCAGTCGACGGCGCAACCCGGTGTACGCACGGCGTACCAGCTCCCCCACAACGCCGCGCGGACCGAGCCAGTGCGACATCGCGAGCGGCGCGGTCGTCGATCCGCCGACCGGTCCCCAGATCACCTTCGCCGATGACGGCTCCACCACGCCGGCGCCCATCCAGTCCACCGCGAAGGTCAGGTGATGGATCACGTCGAACGACTGCTCCACCTGCAAGCGTCGCGCAGTACGCCGGGCCAGGCCCTGCCACAACGGGTAGTACCAGTACACGTCCGACGGCCGGCGCCGCAGCCGCAGGATCCACCGCGGCATCTCCAGCGGTACGACGGTCAGCCCGGGCACCGGACGGACGTCGAGCTCCGCGGCGATCTCGTGCGCGAACTTGCCGCGGGTCAGCAACCAGACGTCGTGGTCCCGCGCCGCGGCCTTCGCCCAGGCCCAGCCGGCGCCCGGCTCGGACCCACCCGACGGCCGGCAGGCGTACGCGCTGAGCAGTACCTTCGGCCGGCCAGGCATCAGCTCATCCCCTCCAGAAGCCTGCGCAGATCGGTGCTCGAGGTGGAGGCGGTGTACGGGAAGTAGTGCACCTGTGCGCCGACGTCACCCAGCAGCCTCTCCAGTCTGGTCCCCTTTTCGGTTCCCTTCCAGTCGTCACCCTTGAAGAGAACGTCGTAGCGCAACTGCTTCCACATCTCGAACTTGTCGCTGGACCAGTCGCTGACGACTTCGTCGACGAGGTCGAGCGCTCGAATGACGTCCATCCGCTCCTGGTGCGGAACGACCGGCGGACGGCCCTTGATCCGGGCCACCACGTCGTCCTCGACCACGCCGGCGATCAGGTGGTCACAGTGGTCCCGGGCCCGGCGCAGGATGTTCAGATGCCCGATGTGGAACATGTCGTAGACACCGGGCGCATAGCCGACGATCGCCATCAGGCCGGCACCCCCAGCACGGCCATCTCGCGGTACCACTTCGCGACCGCGGCCGCGAGGAAGAGCAGGTTCAGCACGAGCAGGGCGCCGTACAGCGCGACGAACAGGGTCGGTGTGCCGAAGGCCAGGAAGACCAGGCACAGCACGCCGTAGTCGGTCGGTGCGATGAGCAACGACTTCAGCACCGAGTCGCCGCGGGCGTTCGGTTGCGCTGCCGCACCGTGCCGCCGCCGCAGCTGGTCGATCAGGATCAGCCCGAAGAACAGCACCGACGACATACAGACGTAGGCGAGCGGGACGAGCAGCACCAACTCGTTGTCAAAGGCATCGAATCGGTAGAACGAGATCAGGACGGCGCTGTGCAGCAGCACGATCTTGACCGCGTCGATCATGTGGTCGAGCCACTCACCCAGCGGCGACCCGCCACCGCGCAACCGGGCCAGCTGCCCGTCCGCGGAGTCGAGCCCGTAGCCGAGCACCAGCAGCAGGGTCACCGCCAGCGCGAGCAGGAAGGACGGACGCACCGTTGCGACCAGCACGATCCCCACCAGCGAGCAGAATCCGGATGCCAGGCTCACCTGGTTCGGCGTCCGCCGTCCGAGGAACGCGGCCGCCGCGAACACCCGGCCGATCCGCCGGTTCACGAACCGCGAGTACGCCGGTGTGCCGGCCGACGGCTTCTGCGCCCGGGACAGCTGCGCGACCGTCTCCCGCAACCCGCTCATGCGACGGAGCTGCGCGACTGCCGCTGGTCGATCGCGGCGCGCAGGATCGGGCTGCGGGAACCCCGGCCGGCCGGCAGGACGGTGATCAGCCCGGGCGGAATCCCGTCGAGCTCCTCAACGCCCAGCACGCCGTCGGCGCCGCTGGCAGCGAACACGGTCTGTACCCCCAGTACGCCGGTCAGCCACTCCGTCCGTACGTCGTCAACGGCAACCACTTCGTCGACGCACCGCAGGTGCTCGACGATCTGCGCACGCTCGAGCAGCGGCACGAACGGCCGCGCGCCCCAGGCCTCCAGCGCCCAGTCGTCGGACAGGACTGCTACCACCAGCCGGTCGCTGTGCCGGCGCGCGCGCTCGAGCACGTCGACATGACCGACGTGGAAGAGGTCGAAGACCCCAGCCACACATCCGATCCGCGGCACCCTGGCCAAACTGCCATCCCCCAACACGAAGTCCTGCGATCTTTCCGGCGCGACGCCACCCCCTGCGTCCCGCGTGACTTTATACCCGTGGTGCACGACGCGCCCAGGATCCCCGCGGCGTCCGGCCGCCGTCGGCGTGCCGGGCGATCGCATCCGTGTAGATCCTCTCCGTGGCCACCAGGTCACGCTCCGGAGTGAAGCGGTCCAGGTACACCTGTCGGGCTCGTGCGCCGAAGGCTATCGAAGTCTCGGGATCAGTCACCAACCCGATCGCCTTCCGCAGTCCCTCCGGGTCGCCGGGCACGGTCAACGCGCCGGTTTCTCCGTCGTCAACAAGCTCCGCGAGCGCACCGAGCCGGGAAGCAACCACCGGGACGCCGTGCGCGAACGCCTCCACCACCACGAGTCCGAAGCTCTCATACGAACGCGCCGGTACGACGGCGACGCGCGCGGACCGCAGTAATTCCATTCCGTCCGCCCACGGTCGTTGACCAAGCACCTGAACGGACAGGTCTTTGCGGGCCCGCTCCTCGGCCTCGGCCCGCAGCGGACCGTCGCCGACCACGACCAGCTTCCCGAGCGAGGAGTCCCACGCCCGCAGGAGGTCGGCGAAACCTTTGTCCTCGCTCAGCCTCCCGAGGAACACGACGCCGTCGCCGGCGCCGGAGCGCACCGCACCGGAGTGCGGCACGGCGTGCGGCTTGACCTCGAACCGCTCCGGGTCGAAGCCGGCCGCGGCGTACCGGTCCCGAACGAAACCGGACGGCACGACGAACGTGTCGACGTAGCGCTGCCAGGTGTGCAACGTGTTGTGCACGCCGATGCTCGTCGCCAGCGGCAACGTCTGTACCCGGGACTCGCGGTAGCAGCTGTGCCGGATCGCGGCCAGCGGAAGCTTGCCGACGCACGACTCGCACGGCCGCCCGTCGCGCTGCAGGACCGCGTTCGCACACAGCAGCCGGAAGTTGTGCAGCGTCGCGACCACCGGCAGGTCCAAGCGGTACGCCGCCCACAGCACCGAGGCGCTGAACAGCGGAAAGGTGTTGTGAACATGCACCACATCGGGCCGCTGCGCTTGCAATAGATGTGTTAAATCGCGTTCCGCCGAAAATGACCAGACGGAGCGAAACGGTAACAGTGCGCGATCTTTCCGGCTCAATTGCGCGATGTCGTCGCTGTTTCGGGCGTAGAGGTCGATCTCATGTCCTGAGTTACGCAATAAATCAACCGTTTGCGCGACGACGGTGTTCTCTCCACTGGGTTGACCGGTCCGGTAACGGTTGTGCAACATGGCGACCCGCATGGCACTACCTTAAGTCCCGCCCTCGTCACGCAACTGGCTACACCTGGTTTCCCGCTCCCAGGAGAGTGCATTGAGGAAGTTGTGGTTCACAGCGCTCATCGCTGCCGCGCTGGCCGTCGTTACAGTCGCGATGCCCGTGATCGCCAACGAGAACAAGGCGACGACCGCGGCCAGGTCCGTGACCGCCGAGCAGGCCGCGTCCCGGGTCCTCCCGTCGCACCGGCCGGGCAAGGCCACCACGACTCCCGGCAAATCCCAGCCGAAGGCCACCCGCACGACCGGGACCCCCACGAAGAAGCCCGGCGCGACGACGACCCCCACCAAGAAGGCGACGACCACACCGACCAAGCCGGTCGAGCCCAAGCTCCCCACGACCCCCAGCGTGGATTCGGACGAGGCAGGCCCGGCCGTCGCCGGTCCGTGTGTCGGCACGGTGATCGAGCCCGGCGACGATGCGCAGTCGATCGTGAACTCCAAGCCCGCCGGTACGACGTTCTGCTTCGCCGCCGGCCTGCACCGGATCAGCGAGACCATCCGCCCGAAGGCGAACCAGGTCCTCGCCAGCGCCAAGCGCGCCGTCCTCACCGGGTCGGTCCCGCTGACCGGCTGGGCCAGGTCCGGCTCCGCGTGGGTGGTGCGCGGCGCGCTGCCGGCGGCGTACGGCAAGAGTGGTGAGTGCGAGGACAACAAGGCGAACATCTGCTACCTGCGGGAGCAACTGTTCCTCGACGGCGTCCACCTGACCCGGGTCGCGAGCGTCTCGGCGGTCAAGGCCGGCACGTTCTACGCGGACTACGCCGCGGACGCGATCTACCTCGGCAGCAACCCGGTCGGGCACGCGGTGGAGATGTCGAAGACGGCAACCGCGATCGAGTCCGGCGCGACCGGTGTGGTCGTCCGCGGCCTGACCATCGAACACTTCGCCAGCGCACCGCAGGCCGGCGCACTGGTCTCGGGACCGGGCTGGAAGGTGACGGCCAACGACGTCCGCTGGAACCACGCGGTCGGCGTGATGCTGGTGCAGGCGAACAGCACGAAGGTCGACAAGAACCTGATCCACGACAACGGCCAGCTCGGCCTCGGCCAGTACAGCTCGGCGGCGGCAGCCGTCACCCGCAACATCATCAGCTCGAACAA
This sequence comes from Kribbella sp. NPDC051586, assembly GCF_044453965.1. Lineage (NCBI taxonomy): Bacteria > Bacillati > Actinomycetota > Actinomycetes > Propionibacteriales > Kribbellaceae > Kribbella > Kribbella sp. NPDC051586. The sequence goes on from NZ_JBITDF010000002.1 coordinate 778,878, forward strand.
CACCGACGGCTTCTGGATCGCCGACTGGGAGTCCGGTGGCATGAAGTCCACCCGGTCGTCCGGCACGGTCAGCGGCAACGTGATCAAGTCCAACAAGGGCATCGGGATGTGGGCCGACGTCGCCGACGACGGCCGGGTGATCAGCGGCAACCAGATCGTCGGCAACGCCGCCGACGGCATCCGCTACGAGATCAGCCGCAACGGCACGATCGAGGGCAACACGATCACCGGCAACGGGTTCGGCACCGGGCGCGGCTCGGGTACGTCGCTGTGGGACGGCGGCGGGATCAACATCAACACCTCGTCCGGCATCACGGTCAAGGGCAACAAGGTCTCGGGCAACGTCAACGGCATCACGATCCAGTCCCGGACCCGCGGTGCCGGCCCGTGGGGCACCTACCTGCTGCGCGACGTCCAGGTCACCGGGAACACGATCGAGATGACCGCCGGCACGCAGGCCACCGGCATGGTCCAGAACGCCGGGGCCGCCGTACCGGCCGGCGAGGTCGTTTTCAGCGCCAACAAGTACGTGCTCGACGACCTCGGCACACAGCGGTTCTCCCGGTTCGGCACGAAGCTCACCGCGGCCGGCTGGCAGTCCGCCGGGCTCGATGCCGTCGGCACCTTCCTTGCGAACTGATCGCTTGCTCACCGCAACATGTTTGTGCGCTACGTATTGCCATGACTACGTGAAGTAGGGGTAATCTGCGAAGCGAAGCCGCGCCATGGGGGGTGCGCTCAGGGCTCACCTGTGCCACCGGAGGCTCCGCTATGAAGAGAGCAGTTCTGGCAATAGTTGCAATCGGCACCAGTCTGGTTGCCCCTGGCCCCCTGCCCGCGCAGGCGGCCATGAAACCGGCGACGCCGGCGACACTCGCGACACCGCCCGCTGACGGCACGTTCCGGACCGGTCCCGCGCTGGCGCCCGGCTGCAGCGGCGTCACGATCAGGACCACCGACAACGCCGCCCAGGTCGTCGACGACTGGCCCGCCGGTACGACGTTCTGCTTCGCGGCCGGCCTGCACCGGATCTCCGAGCCGATCCATCCGAAGGCGGACCAGGTGCTCGCCAGCGACGACGGCGCCGTACTCACCGGGTCGGTCCGGCTGACGAAGTGGACCCCGTCGAACACCGCCTGGACGACCACCGGTGTGCTGCCACCCGCGTACCCGCAGACCGGGCAGTGCGAGGACAACAAGACGAACATCTGCTACCTGGCCGAGCAGGTGTTCTACGACGGCAAACACCTGACCCGGGTGGCGTCCCGCGACAAGGTTGCCCGCGGCACCTTCTACGCCGACTACGCCGCGAACGCCGTCTACCTCGGCGACAGCCCGGCCGGTCACGCGGTGGAGATGTCCAGCACGCCGAGGGCGATCGAGCCCGGCGGGAACAACGTGATCGTGCGCGGGCTGACCGTCGAGCACTTCGCCACTCCCCCACAGGGCGGCGCGGTCGTGCTCGGTCTGGGCTGGCAGGTCTACGCGAACGAGATCCGCTGGAACCACGCCATCGGCGCGATGCTCCAGAACGCGGACAGCGCCGTACTGGAGAAGAACTGGATCCACGACAACGGCCAGCTCGGCGTCGGGCAGTACAGCACGCTCAAGGGCACGATCTCGGCCAACGAGATCAGTGACAACAACACCGACGGTTTCTGGATCGCCGACTGGGAGTCCGGCGGCGTCAAGACGACCTGGTCGAGCGGCGGGTCGGTGGCCGGCAACCTGATCCAGGACAACCGCGGCATCGGGTTGTGGAGCGACGCGTACGACGACAGCCGGACGTTCAGCAACAACCAGATCGTCGGCAACGCCGCGGACGGGATCCGCTACGAGATCGGCCGCAACGGCGTGATCGAGGGCAACTCGATCAGCCGCAACGGGTTCGGCACCGGGCGCGGCTCGGGTACGTCGCTGTGGGACGGCGGCGGGATCAACATCAACACCTCGTCGAACGTCCAGGTCCGGGACAACGTCGTCGCGAACAACGTGAACGGGATCTCGATCCAGTCCCGCACCCGCGGCTCCGGCCCGTGGGGCACCAACCTGCTCCGCGACATCGTTGTCTCCGGCAACCAGGTCACGATGCGCGGCGGGACCACCGCGACCGGCATGGTGCAGAACTCCGGTGCGGCGATCCCGTCCGGCGAGGTCAGCCTGAACGACAACGTCTACATCCTGGACAGCCTCGCCGCCGAGCGGTTCCAGAAGACCGGGCAGTGGTACACCGCGCAGCAGTGGCGGGCGGCCGGTCAGGACACGACGAGCGCGTTCACCATCGGCAAGGCGATCCTGGACGCGACCGGCGTCCTCACGATCCTGCCAACGAACTAACCGCCCCCCGCCATCAGGTTCCCCTGGGCCCGGTGCTTGTAGCCACGTTGCAGAGGCGGCTGACGGGTTGTTTGGCCGACGGCGGGTTGTTGGGCGCCATCGATGAAACAACCCGTCAGTGGCACCCCGGGGGCGAGGTGGGCGGGGAGCGCGTGGGGTGAGGTCAGCGGGTGAGTGAGGTGACGTGGTCGATCAGGAGCTCGCGGAAGACGGTTGAGTCCCGCAGGTCGGGAGTGAAGACGGAGTCCACGGCGAGCAGCGCGTCAACGAGCTTCGCCGGGGCGGAGATGCCTGCGACGGCGGTCTTGAGGCGGTCGGCCTGGGGGTCGTCGAGGTCCGGGGTGCGGAGTACGTAGACCATCCAGGCGGCAACGGCGAGCGAGATGATCCTGGGCTCGGCGCCGGCCGTCAGGCGGTCGCGGACAGTGCCGAGCATCCGGACCGGCAGTTTGACCGAGCCGTCCATCGCGACCTGCCTGGTCCGGTGCTTCAGCGCCGGGTTCGCGAACCGCTCCAGCACACTCGCGCCGTACGCCGTCAGGTCGAGCCCGTCCGGCGGAGTCAGCGTCGGTACGACGTCATCGGTCATCAGCGCCCGCGAGAGTCCGGACAGCTCGTCGTCCCGGACCGCCTCGGCGATCGTCTCGTAGCCGCGCAACGCGCCGAGGTACGCGAGCATCGAGTGGGTGGCGTTGAGCATCCGCAGCTTGGCCTGCTCCCAGGGCGCGACGTCCGCGGTGAGCACCGCGCCGCCCTGCTCCCAGGCCGGGCGGTCGCCGGCGAAGTCGTTCTCGATCACCCATTGCAGGAAGGGCTCCGCGACCACCACGGCCTCGTCGCGGACGCCGAGCAACCGGGCCGCCTCGGCCCGGTCGTCCTCGGTCGTGGCCGGGACGATCCGGTCGACCATGCTGGCGGGGAACCGGGTCGCCTCGAACGTCTCCGGAACCTTGCCCAGGGCGTCGAAATAGTCGGTCACCAGCTTGCGCAGGAAGGGGCCGTTGGCAACCAGGTTGTCGCAGGAGACGATCGTCAGCGGCTCCTCGCGCCGGGCGATCCCGGCGGCCAGCTGACCGACGACGGTACGCGGCGGGCGCCCGGTGAGGTCGGCCTGGATCTCCGGGTCGTCCAGGTCGAGGCCGGCGCCGGCCGCGCGGTATCCCTTCTCCGTGACGGTCAACGTCACGACGGTCACCGCCGGGTCCGCGATCCGCTGGACCACCGCGTCCGGGTCCTCTGGGGCCGTCAGTACGTCGCGGATGCTGCCGATGACCTGGACCGTCGGATCGCCCGGTCCGCGCTCCAGGACGGAGTACAGCCCGTCCTGGGGTGCGAGCTGATCGCGGACCGTGGCGGAGCGCTGGCTGACGCCGGCGATCCCCCAGCGCGTCTCGCCGGTGGCGACCGCTGCCCGCTCGGTCACGACGGCCTGGTGGGCGCGGTGGAACGCACCCAGGCCGAGGTGCACCACGCCGACCGACAGCTCTCCTGGGTCGACCTCGGGGGCAACGGGAAGGTTGGCGAGACTCAGCCTGCTCGAATTCATTCGGAGGGTTCTTCCTTCACTCTGGCGACCAATTGGGTCGGGTTGACGAAGCGAAGCGCTACCACCAGGAGTACCAGCATCATCGCGGTGTAGATGACGGCCATCGCGTCGACGGACTGCTGCGCCCGGATCCCGGCCGCGGACATCGAGTAGTAGAGCGCGACGACGAGGGTCTGCGAATCCGGTCCGGCCGTGAGGAACGTCAGCTCGAACATGCCCACCGTACGAACCAGCACCAGGATCGCCGACGCCAGCAGGCCCGGGACGAGCAGCGGCGCGAGGATCTTCAGGAACACCGCGCGGGTGCCCGCGCCGAGCATCCGGGCCGCGTCCTCGATCCGCGGATCGACCTGCTCGATGAACGGCGTCATCGTGAGGATCACGAACGGCACCGACGGCACCAGGTTCGCGAGCACAACGCCGGACAGGTGCCCGGCGAACCCGAACTTGTAGAGCACGGTCGCGAGCGGAATGCCGTACGTGATCGGCGGCATCAGGATCGGCAGCAGGAAGGTCAGGTACACCAGCCGCTTGCCGGGGAAGTTCTTCCGGGCCAGCACGTACGCCGCCGGCGCTCCGACCAGGACCGACAGGACGACGACCAGCGCCGACACGAGCAGCGTGACGACGATGACGTGGAACAGCGTGAACTCGCGCCACGCCTCGCCGTACCACTGGGTGGTGAAACCGCTCGGGAACCAGGTGTCGAACCAGCGCCGGCCGAAGGAGCTGACCAGCACCGACAGGACCACGCCGGCCAGGTTGACGAAGAAGAACGCGACGACGGCCCAGATGACCCACCCCAGCGGGGTCTTCCCCTGCTTGAACCTCTGGCTCATCCCTTGCCTCCCGTCGATCCGGTGTAGAGCCGCGACCGCCACAGCAGCACGATCGCCACCACGACCAGCTCGACGACGCCCATCACCATCGCGATCGCCGACGCGTACGAGTAGTCGTACTGCTCGTACGCCGCTTGGTACGCCGCCAGCGAGATCACCCGCGTGGATCCGGCCGGATTGCCGACCAGCACCGCCGACGGGAAGACGGAGAACGCGAGTACGAATGTCAACAAAAAGGTTGTCGCCAATCCGGGTGCCAGCAACGGCAGCGTGATCCGGCGGAACCGCTGCGCCTTGGTGGCGCCGAGCGTCGCGGCGGCCCGCTCGAGGGTCGGGTCGATGCCGCTCAGGTACGACAGCACCAGCAGGAACGCGAACGGGAAGCCGGTGATGACGAGCGAGAAGAACACGCCCCAGTAGTTGTTGGTCAGGCGGATCGGATTGTCAACAATGTGCAGGTTGAGCAGCACCCGGTTGAACCAGCCGGTCGGCCCGAGGTAGTTCAGCAGGCCCTGCGCGGTCAGCACGGTCCCGAGCGTGATCGGTACGACGAGGATCGTCGTCAGCAGCCGCTTGCCGCGGAACCGCCCGCGCAGCCGGAAGGCGATCGGCACCGCGGCCAGCACGTTCAGCAGCGCCGCCGGGAGGGCGATCTTCAGCGTGGTCGCGATCGTGTCCCGCTGGTACGCGTCGCCGAAGAACTTGTGGTAGTTGGCAAGGACACCGCCGCCGTTCATCGGCTGGAACGACAGGCTCAGCCCGTACAGGAACGGGTACACGAACAGCAGTAGCACGAAGATCGTGGCCGGAAGCAACAACCACAGCCGCCGGTCGACGCCGCGCTCGGCCAGCCGGTGCTGCCAGGTCGTGCTCATGCGGGGTACACCAGGAGCCGCCCGGGCGTGACCGTCAGGGCCACCTGCTCCCCCGGCTCGACCCGCTGCTCGGTCCGCACGTGCAGCCTGACGTCGCCCTCGATCACCACTTCGACCGCTCGTTCACGACCTTGGTACTCGACGACCTCGACGAGTCCTTTCACGCCGTCGTCGCTGAGCTTGACATCCTCCGGTCGCACGGCTGCGATCACGTCGTCCCCCGGTGCGACAGCGCCCTGCGCGGAGCCGCGGATCGCCGTACCGCCGAGGTCGACCGTCACCTGGTCGCCGGCCATCTGGGACGCCTTCACGGGCAGCAGGTTGCGGTACCCCATGAAGTCGGCGACGTGCCAGGTCGACGGCTTCGTGTGCACCTCCTCGGGCGTGCCGAGCTGCTGCACCTTGCCCTGCCGCATGACGACCAGACGGTCGGCCATGCTGAGCGCCTCCTCCTGGTCGTGCGTCACGTACACGGTGGTGAGGCCGAGCGCCTGGTGCAGCCGGCGGATCTCGGTCCGCATCTCCAGCCGGAGCTTGGCGTCGAGGTTGCTCAGCGGCTCGTCCATCAGCACCAGCGACGGCTCGAGCACGGTCGCGCGGGCGATCGCCACCCGCTGCTGCTGACCACCGGACAGCTGGCCGGGCAGCTTGCTCGCGTGCTCGGTCAGCTGGACGGTCTCGATCGCCTCGCCGGTCCGCCGACGTACCTCGTCCTTCGGCAGGTGGCGCATGCGCAGGCCGAAGGCGATGTTGTCCCGGACGGTCAGGTGCGGGAACAGCGCGTAGTTCTGGAACACCATGCCGAAGCCGCGCTTCTCCGGCGGCAGCGTGTCGATCTGCTTGTCGTCCTGCCAGATCGCGCCGGCGGTCAGCGGCAGCAGGCCGGCCAGGCAGTTCAGCGCGGTCGACTTGCCGCACCCGGACGGCCCGAGCAGGGCGATGAACTCGCCCCGCTCGATGGTCAGGTCGAGGCCTGACAGTGCGTCCGCCGTACCGAACCGGCGGGTGACGCCCTCGAGCCGGAGCTGGCCGAACCCGCTCACTGGCCCTTCACCTTGCTGCCGCCGACCTCGCGGTCCCACTTGTCGAAGGCGGCGACCAGGGCCTTCGCGTCCAGCGGCACCTCGGTCGGATTGTCGGCAATCAGTTTGTCGTACTCCGGCCGCCCGTACTGCGTGATCGCGTCCTTGCTCTCCTGCGGCGCCTGCGACAGCTCGACGCCCTTGATCGCCGGACCCGGGTAGAAGTAGCCCTTGTCGTACGCCTTGGCCTGCTGCTCGGGCGTCAGCATGAACTGCAGCAGCTGCAGGATCGCGGCCTGCTTGTCGGTCGACACACCCTTCGGTACGACGGCGTAGTGCGCGTCGGTCACCCAGTGGAACCCGGTGATCGGGGTGATCGCGGCCTCCTTCGGCACCGTGCCGAGGACGCGCGGGTTGATGTCCCAGCCGGTCGTGCTCGCGATGATGTTCGCCGAGCCGTTGGCCAGCGCCTTCATCGTGTCGGCGGTCCCGGACGGGTAGAAGTCGACGTACTTGTTGAGCTCCTTGAGGTACGCCCAGGTCTTGTCCCAGCCGTTCACCGGGTCCTTCGGGTCCTTGTCGCCGAGGATGTACGGCAGGCCCATCAGGAACGTGCGGCCGGGACCGGAGTTGGCGGGCCGCGCGTACATGACCTTGCCCTTGTTGGCCTTGGCGTAGGCGAGCAGGTCGTCGGCGGTCTTCGGCGGCGTCGGGACCTTCGACGGCATGTACTCCAGGAGCGGGCCCGAGGGGTAGTACGTGACTGTGACGCCTTCCTTGCCGGCGAGCTCCTGCATCTTCGCCGCGGGCGCGAGGTAGTCCTTCATCCCGGGCAGCCGGTCGGAGTACTTCGTCAGCAGGTCGGTCCACAGACCCTGTTCGCGCCCGGCGGCGAGACCGTCGGTGCCGGTGAGGACCAGGTCGATGTCGACCCGGTTCGCGTTCTGCTGGGCCTTGATCTTGCCGGCCAGCTCAGGAGCGGGCGCCTTCGAGTACGTGACCTTCGAGATCACGTCGTGGTGCTGCTGGACGAAGTCGTCGATCATGGGTTGCGTCAGTTGCAGGTTGCCGGCGACGTCCAGGATGTTCAGCGTCACAGCCTTGGACGGCTTGTCCGGCACGTCGCCACCGCTGTCGGTGGCGGGTTTGTTCGGCGCCGGGGCGCCACAGGCGACCAGTACGGCGAACATGCCGGCGGCCGCGATCATTCTCCGCTGCAGGTGCATCGGGTGTCTCCTCTGGATCAAGGCGGGCCCGGCAGGCGAAACTTGGCCGGGTTGATCACCGTGAGGTTTCTAGTTGGGCGGTGCTGGTCCGGTGCTGTCCCGGACGATCAGTTCCCCGTGCAGTTCCCCGTGGGCGCCGGCCGAGCTGTCCGGGCCGGTGCTGCCCTCCGGGTCGTCGAGCATCGCGAGCAGCAGCTCGACGGCGATCCGGCCGGCCTCCTGCTTGGGCAGCCGGACCGTGGTCAGGGCCGGCCGGGCCATCCTCGACATCGCGATGTCGTCGACGCCGACCACGCTCAGGTCGCCGGGCACCGAGATGCCGCGCGAATGCAGGCGGGCCAGCAGGCCGATCGCGACCAGGTCGTTGTAGGCGACCACGGCGGTGGCGCCGGTGGCGACGACCTGGTCCGCGGCGGCCATGCCGCCCTCGTACGTCGGGGCGAAGTTGCCGACCGGGGCGAGCGTCGCGCGCAGTTCCTCGACCGCGTTGCGCAGACCGAAGCCGCGGTGCTGGGTCGACCAGGACGTGGCCGGACCCCCGACCCAGGCGATCCGGTGGTGGCCGAGGGCAACGAGATGGGCGACGGCCTGGCGCATGCCGCCCTCGTTGTCGTAGGTGATGGCGGTCAGTCCGGCGGCGGTGCGGTTGACGAGGACGACGGTGGTGTCCTGGGCGATCGCCGCCAGCTCCTCGTCGCTGGCCCGCGGCGAGCACAGCACGACTCCGTCGACCTGCTTGGACAGCGCGCGCACCAGGCCGGCCTCGGCCGCCGGATCCTCGTCGGTGTCCGCGACGAAGACGGCGACGTCGTGGCGGCGGGCACGTGCCTGCACGCCTTTGGTGACGCTGGAGAAGAACGGGTTCGCCAGATCGGGCACGACCAGACCGATGGTCCCGGTCCGCCCGGTGATCAGCCCACGAGCCGCCCGGTTGGGCTCATAACCCAACTGCTCCACCGCCGCCGCAACCCGCGCCCGCGTGGCCGCATTCACCATTCCCGGCAACGACAACGCCCGGGACACGGTCGACGGCGACACACCGGCCAACCGAGCCACATCCCGAATAGTCGCCGCCACGTCATCTCCATCACCCGATGCGAGTCCGGCTGGGAGCCAGATCCGGCCAGTTGCTTCCACTTCTTCCCCCGCCCCGAGCGAAGCGAGGGGCGGGGGAGTTGGTCCGGGTTGAGTCTGCAATCGGTTGCAGTTTGTGTCAAGCGGTCAGCTTGTGGACGGTTGCTTGTGCTGACAAGAACCGACTGCAATCCTTTGCAGGATACGTTTCAGCCCACCCATCGGAGGACCCATGCCGAAGGCCCTGCAGCCTCACCCGGACCGCGCTCTGCCGGCCGGCGAGGCGCGTGACGTCGCCCGCCGGATCCACGCCTCGACGAAGGACCTGCCGCTGCTCTGCCTGCACGGGCACGTCGACATCGGGCTGTTCGCCACCGACGCGCCGTTCGGCGATCCGGCCGAGCTGCTGGTCGTTCCCGACCACTACGTGACCCGGATGCTGGTCTCGCAGGGCATCTCCCCCGACAAGCTCGGACTCCCCCGCCGCGACGGCAAGCAGACCGCCGAGCCGCGCGAGATCTGGCGGGAGTTCTGCGCGAACTGGCACCTGTTCCTCGGCACCCCGAGCCGCTACTGGCTGGAGCACGAGTTCGCCGAGGTCCTCGGCCTCACCGTGCACCCCTCCGCGGAGAACGCCGACGAGCTGTACGACCAGATCACCGCCCGCCTCGCGGAGCCCGAGTTCCGCCCGCGGGCGCTGCTGGACCGCTTCAACATCGAGCTGATCTCCACCACCGACGCGGCAACCGACGACCTTGCACAGCACGCGAAGCTCGCGGCAGATCTGCCCGGCCGCGTCGTCCCGACCTTCCGCCCGGACGCCGTCGCACATCCCGATCGCGCCGGCTGGCCGGAGCTGGTGACGCGACTCGGCGCATTGGCCGACGTCGACACCTCGACGTACGGCGGGTTCCTGGACGCCATCCGCCAACGCCGGCGCGCATTCGTCGCCGCAGGTGCGCGGGCCACCGACCACGGCCACCTGAGCGCCGCCGCCGTGCCGCTGTCGGACGCGGAGGCAAGCCGGATCTACACCGGCGCGCTGAAGGGCGACGTGACGCCCGACGACGCAGCGGCCTTCGCGGGACACATGCTGTACCAGTCGGCGGTGATGTCGGCCGAGGACGGCTTGGTGATGCAGCTGCATCCCGGCGTACTGCGCGACCACGATCCGGCGATCTTCGCGACGTACGGACCGGACCAGGGGCACGACATCCCGGTGGCGACCGAGTTCACCCGGTCGTTGCGGCCGCTGCTCGAGCGGTTCGGGCACGCCGACGGCTTCCGGATCGTGCTGTTCACCGTCGACGAGACCGTGTACTCACGGGAGCTCGCGCCGCTGGCGGGCGTCTACCCGGCGGTGCGACTGGGTGCCCCGTGGTGGTTCCTGGACAGCCCCGACGGCATGCGGCGGTTCCGCGAGCTCGTGACCGAGACGGCGGGCTTCTACAACATGTCCGGCTTCGTGGACGACACCCGTGCGTACCTGTCGATCCCCGCCCGTCACGACCTGGCCCGCCGGATCGACGCCGGCTACCTCGCCAACCTCGTCGTGCAGCACCGCCTCGACGAGGACGACGCCTTCACCGTCGCGAAGGCGCTCGCCTACGACCTGGCGAAGGACACGTACCTCTAGAGCAGGTAGTCTCACGCAGATCTGTTCGCCGGGGGCGGGGACAGCACCGTCGGGTGTGTGAAGGGACCTGAATGAGGCGTGGGGTTGTCGTGGCCGTTGGTGCCGCGCTGCTAGTGGTGTCGGGCTGCTCGGACTCAACGAGTTCGAGCAGCCCCACGAAGTCACCTGACGCCACCACCACAGTCACCGTCCCCACCGCTCCCCCGACCGCGGCGGCCGCCGTACTCGGACCAACCGGCCCGAGTACGGCGAAGCCCTGCCAAGGCGCGAACATCCCGGTGGGCACCGATCCGCAGCCGATCATCGACGCGGCACCGCGGGGCACGACGTTCTGCTTCGCGAAGGGCGTCCACCGGATCACTCAACCGATCCAGCCGCACACCGGCGACACGCTCGGCGGCGTTCCTGGAGCGATCCTCAGCGGGTCCGTCCGGCTGACCGGCTGGAAGCAGTCCGGGGCCGCGTGGGTGGTGCAGGGTGTGCTGCCCGCGGCGTACCCGTTGAAGGGCCAGTGTGAGGACGACAAGACCAAGCCTTGCCAGCTCGGCGAGCAACTGTTCCTCGACAGCAAGCCCCTGACCCGCGTCATGAGCCGGAGCCAACTCAAGCCGGGCACGTTCTTCGGCGATTACAAGGCCAACACCGTGTGCCTCGGCGACGACCCGACCGGCCACGTGGTCGAGATGTCCAAGACCCAGACCGCGATCGACAAGTCCGCCGACGACGTCACCGTGACCGGCCTCACCGTCCAGCAGTTCGCGAGCCGTCCGCAGGCCGGCGCGCTGCAGGCCGGCCGCGGCTGGACAGTGACCGCGAACGAGGTCCGCTGGAACCACGCCGTCGGCATCATGGTCATCGAGGGCGACGACACCGTCGTCAGCCGCAACACCGTCGCCGACAACGGGCAGCTCGGCATCGGCCAGTACAAGTCGGCCGGCGTCAAGATCACCGCGAACCTGGTCACCCGCAACAACACCGACGGTTTCTGGATCGCGGACTGGGAGTCCGGCGGGATCAAGTCGACCCGGTCGTCCGGTGAGGTCAGCGGGAACGACATCATCGCGAACCGCGGCATCGGGATGTGGAGCGACATCGCGGAGTACGACCGCCGGATCACCGGGAACCGGATCCGGGACAACGCGGCCGACGGGATCCGGTACGAGATCAGCTACTCCGCGGTCATCGACCAGAACGTCGTCGAGCACAACGGATTCGGCACCGGCCGCGGGTCGGGCGGCACGCTCTGGGACGGCGGCGGCATCAACGTGAACACGTCGTCCGACGTACAGGTCCGCGGCAATCTGATCAAGGACAACCGCAACGCCCTGTCGATCCAGTCCCGCACCCGCGGCGACGGTCCGCGCGGCACCTATGTACTTCGCAACGTGCTCGTCGAAGGCAACCTGGTCGTGATGAGCGACGCCGCTGCGTCCCTCGGCGTGGTGGAGAACAAGCGCTCCCCGACGCAGCCCGGCGCGATCACGTTCCGCCGCAACAGCTACCAGGGCGCGGACCACTTCGCGTACCGGGGCAAGACGATGACCTGGTCCGAGTGGCAGCAGTCCGGCTTCGACCAGGACTCAGTGAGCAGCTGAGCTCGCCAGCTCTCGTCTTCGATGTCGTATTCGGTCCGCGTCGCAGATGGCGGCGGCGACCAGCAGGTGCACCGTCATCGAGGACAGGTCGGACAGGCCGCTCTCGTTGAGCGAGGCGGCGGTCACGTAGGCGAGCAGGAGAGCGCCACACGCCCGGATGTACGGAGTTGGCGCGCGGAGGACGGAGACCCACGCGAAGATCAGCGCGACCGCGACGATCGCGACGGCCAGCAGACCGGTCTCCCAGTAGAGCCCGAGCCAGCTGTTGTCGATCGCCATCACGTCGACGTCGCCCTCGCCACGGGTCAGCAGGACCCGCTTGTTGCCGAGGCCGTGGCCGATGATCGCGGTCTGCGTCGACACCTTCTCGTCCACGACCGCCTGCCAGCTCGTGGTCCGGCCGCTCAACGAGGTGATCTGCCGCGTGCCCTGACCGCGCAGCAGCCAGGTGTGCAACGAGCCGATGGTCATGAACGCGAGCCCGAGCAGGCCCGGCACCGCGAGGCACGCGATCCGGCCGAGCCACGTCTTGCGGGTGATGATCAACGCGATCACGAGCCCGAACGCGAGCGCGGCCGCCGACGTCCGCGTCCGGCTCGCCGCGATCAGCACGCCGCCCAGCCCGATCAGCGCGAGCGCAGGTAGCGGCGACAGCTTCCGGCAGACCAGCCCGATCAGCGCCAGCCCGAGCAGGACGGCCCCGACCTCACCGACCCGCGGCGGCAGCATCGGGATGATCACACCCTGCAGCCGGGACCCGGTGCCGAGCGAGCTCAGCGGCCGCCACGCCTGGCCCGGGTCATAAACCAAACTCAGCACGACGGTTGCCGCCAGCAACAGGTGGGCCCACAGGTGCACCCGGACCAGCCGCTCCGGCACCTGTACCAGTGGCCGCCACAGCAGGAAGACGAACACCAGCCCGATCAGGAACCTGGCCAACCGGGTCAACGGCCCCATCGGCTGGGCCAGCAGGAACGCGGTCGCACACGCGAACAGCACGTACATCACGTACAGCCAGCTGGCCGGATTCACCCGGGTCCGGAACCCCGGCTTGGTCGCCGCTAGCGCGACCAGGAAGACCACCCCGAGCAGCACGCCCTTCGCGATGCTGTTCGTCGACCCGGTGGTGCCCTGTGGCGCAGCGACCCGCGAGGACCACGGCTGGACGCCGAGCACGAACAGGCACCACAGCATCAGCCAGAACCAGGCCGGCCGCTCGATCTCGCCCTCGACCGTCCCCGGCACCGCCGGGGCCAGCCGATTCGCACGCGGGTAGGTGATCGACATCAGCGCATCGGCGGAGCCGAGTCCAGCGGCTTGTAGTTCAGCGGGATCCCGAGCGTCTCGTCCTGCGCCGAGGCGCCGATCAGCACGACGCCGAGAACCGGAGCGCCGGCGAACTGCAGCGCACCGGTCAGCCGGGCGACGTCCATCTCCTTGTCGAGACCGACCTGGACCACCAGCACGGACGCATCGACCGCGGCGGCCAGCGGCGTGATGCCGTGCCGTCCGACCGAGGCCGGCCCGTGGATGACGACGGAGTACCCGGGCGGGAGGTCCGCGACGATGCCCGGCACCAGCGAGGGGCCGACCGCCTCGGCGGTCTCCTCGTGGTTCAGGCCGGGCGGCAGCACGTAGAGATCGGCGACCGTGCCCGGGCGGAACAGCTTCCGGGCCCGGATCGCACGGGTCGCGGCCGGCTCCATCACCAGGTCGGTGAGTCCTTCGTGCCCGGTGAGGTGCGGCAACACCGGCGTACCTTCGATGTCGGCCAGGACCAGCAGGGTCTCGCGACCGTCACGGGCGTTCGCCTCGGCCATCGCGAGCGCGATGCCGGCCGAGTTCGGCGTCGGTGAGGCCGAGACCACCAGCAATGCTCCTGGGCCGCCGCCCGCGAAGGCGCGCGGGCTCAGCTCCCGGCGCGCCAGGGCGCCGCTGGCCTCGGCGCCCAGCGCAGTGATCTCGTACGGCGGGAGCTCCGGGGCGGACCGCTTCCAGAGCCGGCGCCGATGCCCCTCGGAGGCCGCGATGACCGGCGAGCTCGTCGCGCGCGCTGCCTGGTCCCGCGTCAGGATGTACGGCGTCAGGTGGGACCGCAGCAGCGCGAGACCGAAGCCGAGCACGAGGCCGAGGATGCCGCCGACCAAGATGTCGCGGGCAACGATCGGCGACGAGCTGGCGGTGTCGGTCGTTGCCGGCGTCACCAACTGGCTCCCGGCGCCGACCGTGGACAGCGCCTTCAGCATGGCCGCCGCGTCGTCCGCGGCCTGCCGGGCCTCGGTCGCCAGGCCGACGCGCTGGTCCCGCAGCGCGGCCGCGGTCTGGTTGTCGCCACGACCGACCGCTTCGTCGATCTGGCTGACCAGGCTGCGGGACTGCGTGGTCGCCGTCTTCGACCGGGCCTGCGCCTGCTCGGCCAGGTTGGTGAGCAGGGCCTTGGCCTCGGTGTTGCGCTGTGCCAGGTAGATCGAGGCGATCGCGTTCGCCCGGTCGACGGCCTTCTGCGCGGTCGGGCCGTCGGTGGTGACCAGGTAGGCGTTGTCGGTGACCGCCTTCACCCGGGTCACCGCGGCCAGGTCCTGGATCGTCTTGTCGTCGGTCGGCATACCGAGCTGCTTCACCACGGCGGCCAGCAGCGTCGGGCTTGCCATCACCCGGGCCTGCGTCTCGGCCGGCAGGTCCATACCGAGTGGGCCGGTCTTGTCGGCGCCGTCGGACAGCTTCCCGACCAGGGCCGGCGGCACGGCCGGGCCGATCACGAGCTGGCTCGAGGCGGTCCACCGGGTGGTCTGCGAGAGCGCGAACACGGAGGCGCCGAGCAGGCCGAGCACGATGCAGCCCAGGATCAGCCACTTCTGCCGTAGCAGAGACTGAGCGGTTTCCCGCCAGACCACGGTGCCCGGTTCCATTGCCTACCTCACGCTCCCTCGCCGACGCTCGGACGCCAGCGCCTCAGGATATAGGCACCGGAATGTGATCACAGCATCTCCTCCGGTGCCCTACTCTCTTCTCGGGGGAATCTGGGGTTTTCACTTTCATGTCCAAGGGGGGACATCGCAACATGACGAAGAGAAGGCTGTTCACGCGGCTGGGGATCGTGGGCACTCTGCTTGCCGGAGCGCTGGTGGTCGGGTTCGCGCCGCCCGCGCAGAGCATCGAGGCCTCACTGTCCGCGGTCTCGAGCTCGACCTGGCAGACCAATGCCAGCGTCCAGGGCATCGCGGTCGCCGCGGGCAAGGCGTACGCCGGAGGGCGTTTCACCAGCGTCCGGCCACCGGGCGCCGCCGCCGGCACCGGTGAGGTCGGCCAGGCGTACCTGGCCGCGTTCGACGCGAGCACCGGTGCGCTGGTCAGCTCGTTCAACCCGGTCCTGAACGGACAGGTCTACGCGGTCGCCGCCTCCGCGGACGGCTCGCGGATCTACGTGGGCGGCGACTTCACCACGGTCAACGGCCAGACCCGGAACCGGATCGCCGCCTTCGACACCGCCACCGGTGCCCTGGTGACGAACTGGAAGCCGTCGGTGTCCTACCGGGTCAAGTCGATCGCGGTCTCCGGCACGACGGTGTACTTCGGCGGCTCGTTCGGCCTGGTCAACAACCTGACCCGCAACCGGCTCGCCGCGGTCACCGACACCGGCACGCTGTTGCCCTGGGCCCCCTCGGTGAACGGCGACGTGTACGCCGTCGACGTGGCCGACGACGCGTCCAAGGTGTACGCCGGCGGCCAGTTCAGCACGGTCAACGGCACCAACCAGAACACGGTGACCAGCCTCGACCCGGTGAGCGGCGCCGTACTGCCCTTCCCCGGCGCTTCCGCCGTGCCGCCGCCGAACGGGTCGTGCACGACCCGGGTGAAGACGATCGACGCCAGCGGCGACACCGTGTACTTCGGGAACGGCGGTGACGGCGGCGGCTGCTTCGACGGGACCTGGGCGGCCGACATCGCGACCAACACGCTCAAGTGGAAGAACCAGTGCCTCGGCGCGACCGAAGCGGTCAAGGTCGTCAACGGCTGGCTGTACAAGGGCTCGCACGCCCACGACTGCGCCAACCAGGGCGCCGGCGGCTTCCCGCAGGGCTTCGACTACCGCTTCCTGCTGAGCGAGAAGCTGACCGACGGGTCGCTCGGCCCGTGGTTCCCGAACACCGACGCCGACCCGAACAGCGCCACCAACGTCGGCCCGCTGGCGTTCGCGACCAGCGGCAACGACCTGTGGGCCGGCGGCGACTTCCTGCATGTCAACGGCGTCGCGCAGCAGGGTCTGACCCACTTCACCAACGCGGCCCCGGGTGCGGCGCCGGCCAAGCCGGCCAAACTGCTCCCGTACAGCGTCCAGCCGGGTGCCGTGCAGATCCACTTCCCGACCGTGGTCGACAACGACGACAGCACGCTGACCTACCGGCTGCTGAAGGGGTTCAGCAACACCACGATCGCAACGTGGACGGCCAAGTCCACGCCGTGGAGCCAGCCGTGGCTGAGCTACACCGACACCTCGTCGGCGCCCGGTGAGGTCACCAACTACCGCGTCGAGGTCACCGACGGCAGTACGACGATCCGTGGCAACTACTCCGACCCGATCACGGTCGCCTCGACCGCATCGACGGCGTACGACCAGATCGTCGAGTCCGACGGGCCGCAGGCGTACTGGCGACTCGGTGAGGCGGCCGGTACGACGACGTCGGTCGACTCCTCCGGTCAGAGCAACAACGGCACGTTCACCGGCGTGACGCTGGGCGGCGCCGGTGCGATCGCCGGCAACACGGCGATGACGACCAGCTCGAGCACCGGCCGGATGGCCGGCGAGAAGGCGTACAGCTTCCCGCAGCAGTTCACCGTCGAGGCCTGGGTCAAGCAGAGCGGCGTCGGCCGCGGCGGCCGGATCATCGGCTTCGGCAACTCCAAGACCGGGAACAGCGGCGGTGGCGGCGACCGGATGCTGTACATGCGGACCAACGGCTCGATCGTCTTCGGCGTCAACGACGGCGCCCAGCGGACGCTCACCAGCCCGTCCGGCGAGAACGACGGTCAGTGGCACCACGTGGTCGGCACCTACGACAACGGCATGATGAAGCTGTACGTCGACGGTGTCCTCAGCGGCAGTGCGCTGGTGGGTTCGGCGTCGGTGTACTACGGCTGGTGGCGGGTCGGCTACGACCTGACCAACTCGTGGCCCGGCGGTGGAGCGACCCAGACCGGGATGGGACTCGACGAGGCGGCGGTCTACCCGTACGCACTCACGCCGGTACAGGTCCAGTCCCACTTTGCCGCGAAGTGAACTGCGCGATCCAAGTGAAAATGCCGCTTTCTGCAAGGTTTGGCACAAACCTATAACGCGGTTGGGAGGCCCGCTTCCGGTGGGCCTCCCACAGCGGTAATGTCCGCCGCTGGTGCGTGATGAGGCACGCACTGTTCGGCCCCCGCCTGTCGAAGGACATAAATGAAGAAGTTAGTGCTGGCCCTTGTCACCGGTGCGGCTGTTCTGGCCGCGGCGTTGATCCCCTCCGGACCGCCGGTGGAGGCGGCGACTCCGGGCTTCGCCTCCGCGGTTTCCGCGATCAAGCAGACCTCGTGGCAGACCAACAACAGCGTCAACGCGCTGGCCATCGCCGGGAACACGGTGTTCGCCGGCGGTCTGTTCACCAGGCTCCGGCAGCCGGGAATGGCGTCGGGTCAGGCACCTGAGACACTCCGCAGCTACGTCGCCGCGTTCGACCGGACGACCGGGAAGCCGACCGCGTTCGCGCCGACCGTGAACGGTCCGGTCTACGCCATCGCCACCAGCCCCGACGGCAAGTGGGTGGTGATCGGCGGCGACTTCACCATGGTGAACGGCCTGCGGCGCAGCAAGATCGCGATGTTCAGCGTCGCGACCGGCAAGATCGTGCAGGCCTGGGACCCGGTGGTCGCGGCCCGCGTGAAGGCCCTGGCCATCTACGGCAACAGCGTGTTCATCGGCGGCGCGTTCGGCAAGATCGACGGCGCGGTCCGCAACCGGCTCGGCGCGGTCCGGCTGATCCAGGGCGACGTCCTGCCGTGGAACCCGAACGCCAACAACGACGTGTACGCGATCGACGTGTCCGACAACGGCACCCGGGTGTTCGTCGGCGGTCCGTTCAGCACGATCAACGGCAAGGACCACTACTCGCTGGCGATGCTGAACAACACCACCGGTGCGGCCTTCGCCTTCCCGGCCGCGGCCGCGATCCCGAAGCCGACCGCGACCTGCACGACGCGGGTCAAGGACATCGACACGCTCGGCGACAAGGTCTTCGTGTCCAACGGCGGTGATGGCGGGGGCTGTTACGACGGAGTGCTGGCGGCGCAGGTCTCGACCGGCCAACTGCTGTGGCAGAACAAGTGTCTGGGTGCGACCGAGGCGATCAAGGCGATCGGCAACTGGGTCTACAAGGGCTCGCACGCGCACGACTGCTCCTCGACGCCCAACGGCTTCGGCAACGGCTCCGGGACGCACTACCTGCTGGTCGAGAGCGGGATCAACGGCAACCTCGGGCCTTGGTTCCCGAACACCGACTCGAACCCGAAGAGCACCACGCAGGTCGGTCCGCTGGCGATGGCCGGCGGCGACACCGACCTGTGGGTCGGCGGCGACTTCCTGCACGTGAACGGCACGATCCAGGTGGGCATCACCCGGTTCACGAACGCCGCCGGTGGCGCGGCTCCCGCCGTACCGAAGGCGCCGACGCTGGCCGCGACGACGTCCGGCCGGGTGTACGTGACGTACTCCGACGTGTACGACCTGGACAACCTCACGCTGACGTACAACGTGTTCCGGGGCTCGCTGAACGTCGGGTCGAACGCCTACACGTCGTACTTCTGGCAGGCGCGGAAGAGCTACCAGGTGGTGGATCGCGGCCTCAAGCGCGGCTCGACGTACTCGTATCACATCGAGGTGCACGACGGGCGCAACATCATGAAGGGCGCCACCGCGAGCGTGAAGATCCCTTAGTTCGAAGGGTTCGCAGCGGCGGCGCGGCGATGGGCGGCGATGGCTCGGTGCGCCTCGTTCCACCACAGCAGCAACGTGGTGAACGAGGCGCCGGCCAGCCCCCACGCCGCGCCCTTCGGTCCCCAGAGGAAGGCGCCGCCGACGCCGCAGGTGATCAGGATGACCGACGAGATCAGGCGGACCCGCAGACCGCGCGTGGCGGCGGTGAGGGCTCGCATGATGGCGAAGGCGCCCGCGTTCGAGGCGCCGAGCGCCTGCAGCAGGATGACCGGGATCAGGACGGTGTGAGCCTGCGTCCACACGCCCGGGCCGAGCAGCTCACGGCCGACGACGGCCGGTAGCAGCAGGAAGACAGCACCCCAGGCCAGTGCGCCGGCTCCGACGCCGAACGAGATGGCCAGACCCACGAGCCACAGCCGGCGGTACGAATGCCGCAACGCGCGGGCGGCCTCGGGTACGGAGATCATCCGGATGCCCTGGTTCAGCACGTTGACCGGGCCTAGCAGGACCTGCGCGCCGCGGATGCCCGCGGTGGCCACCAGACCGGCTGCGGCGGTGATGCCGAGCATGTAGACCTGGATCGTGCCCGAGACCGCGAGCATCTCCCCCACGTACTTCGGGCTCAGGTCCCAGTTCCGCTGCACCCATTCACGGATCAGTTGCCGGCGTGGTGCCACGCCGGCCTGGAAGCGGCCGGCGATCGCGGCGATGACCGCACCGAGCCCCCAGCCGAACGTGAGGCTGAACGCCGACGTCGTACCGGTCAGGTAGAGGCCGCCGAAGATCGCGAGCATCGCCAGCAACCAGATCAGATCGTTGACGAACGCCTTGTTGCCCTCGCCCACGACGAAGAACGCCCAGCGCCAGGCATCCTGCAGCAGAAGGCCAGGCATCGTCACCGCGAACGCGATCAGCACTCCCTTGGACGGAACGCCCGGGAACGCCGCGATCGCCAGGCCGGCCACCATCGCCAGGAGGCCTGTCAGCAGTGCGGTTGCCGTACTCGCCCGTACGGCGCGCTGCCACTCGGGCGTGCGATCGCCGGAGTGGCGGACGGCGAGGGGCTCGGTGGAGACCGCCCGGGACACGTTGAGCGCGATCGTGTACCCGCCGAAGGCCAGCGCGTAGACACCGAAGTCGGCGACCGTGCTCGAGCGCGCGACGACGACCCCGACCGCCAGGTTGCTGAGACTCGACAGCGCCTGGTCGGCCAAACCCCAACTGGCGCGACCGGCCGGTCCGGCCAGCCGACGCAGCTTCGGCCGCCGGAACTTCACCGGCTCACTCTAGAGCGGACGTGGAGGATGACGGAGGATGCCCAGGAGGAAACGCGGAATGCCCAGCACGTAGCGCTTCCACAGCCGACGCGGCTCCTTGTACAGCCGGTAGCTCCACTCCAGCCCCGCGCGCTGCATCCACAGCGGGGCGCGGTCCAGCCGGCCGGTGTGGAAGTCGAACGCCGCGCCGACGCCGATCAGGATCGGCGCATTCAGCCGGTCGCGGTGGTCGGCCATCCAGCGCTCCTGCTTCGGCGCGCCGAGCCCGACCCAGATGATGTCCGGACGCGCCTCGTTCATCCGGGCGACCGCGGCCGCGTCCTCGGCGCCGGTCAGCTGCCGGTACGGCGGGCACTCCGTGCCGACGACCTTCAACGCCGGGTGGCGCTCCTGGAAGACGCCCCGCAGCTCCTCGGCCACGCCCTCGGCGCCGCCGTAGAAGTACTGCGTCCAGCCGCGCTCGGCCGCCTCGGCCATGACCCGCTCGAGCAGGTCCGGCCCGGCGACCCGGTCCATCTGCTCGAACCCGGCCTTCCTGCCCGCCCAGACCAGCGGCATGCCGTCCGGAACCGTCAGCCCGGCGGTGTTGTAGACCTCGGTCAGCCGCTCGTCGGCGCGCGCGTGCAGCAGCGCGTTCATGTCGGTGACGCAGACCAGCTCGCGGGCGTCGTGGTCGATCCAGCGGGCGAACGTCTCGATCGTGTGGTCCAGGTTGGTGATGCTGACATGGATGCCCAGGACATCGACCCGCTCGGCCACAGCCGACACAGCCGACACAGCCGATTCGGTTGACCCAGCCGACCCAGTTGCCGCCGCGGTCTGCATATCGGTCATCAGTCAGTCCTCCGGGGTCAGCGCGGCGAGATCCGCGTCGACCATGATCTGAACCAGCTCCGGCACGTGCACCTGGGCCTTCCAACCCAGCTCGGTCATCGCCTTGGACGCGTCACCGACCAGCGAGTCCACCTCGGTGGGCCGCTCGTAGCGCCGGTCGTAGTCGACGTAGGACTCCCAGTCCAGCCCGACATGGTGGAAGGCCAGCGAGACGAAGTCCTTGACCGAGTACGACGTGCCGGTCGCGATCACGTAGTCCGCCGGGGTGTCGTGCTGCAGCATCCGCCACATGCCCTCGACGTACTCCGGGGCGTAGCCCCAGTCGCGGCAGGCGTCCAGATTGCCCAGATACAAGCGATCCTGGCGACCCAGCTTGATCGCGGCGACCGCGCGGGTGATCTTCCGCGTCACGAACGTCTCGCCCCGGCGCGGCGACTCGTGGTTGAACAGGATCCCGTTCACCGCGAACATGTCGTACGCCTCGCGGTAGTTCCGGGTCATCCAGTAGCCGTAGAGCTTGGCGGCGCCGTACGGCGAGCGCGGGTAGAACGGGGTGTCCTCGTTCTGCGGCGGGGGTGTCGCGCCGAACATCTCCGAGCTCGACGCCTGGTAGAACCGGCAGTCCAGCCCGATCATCCGGATCGCCTCGAGCAGCCGCGTCGTACCCATCCCGGTGGTGTCACCGGTGTACTCCGGCTCGTCGAAGCTCACCCGCACATGCGACTGCGCGGCCAGGTGGTACACCTCGGCCGGCTGGATCGATGCCAGCAGCGTGACGAGTCGCGACCCGTCGGTCAGATCGCCGTAGTGCAGGAACAGCCGCTTGTCCTTGGCGTGCGGATCCTCGTACAGGTGGTCGATCCGCTTGGTGTTGAACGTCGACGCCCGCCGGATCAGACCGTGTACTTCGTAGCCCTTGGCCAGCAGCAACTCGGCCAGGTACGAGCCGTCCTGGCCGGTGATCCCGGTAACGAAGGCTTTCTTCATGAGTGGTTCTCCACATACCAGCGGTAGGTGGCGGCCACACCGTCTTCGAGGTCGATGGACGGCTTCCAGCCCAGCGCCAGCAGCCGGCTCACGTCGAGCAGCTTGCGCGGGGTGCCGTCCGGCTTGGACAGATCGTTGCTCAGGGCACCGGTGTAGCCGATGACACGGGCGACCAGCTCGGCCAGCTCACGGATCGACACGTCCGCGCCGACGCCGACGTTGATCGGCTCCGGCGCGTCGTAGTGCTCCAGCAGGTGCAGGCACGCGTCGGCCAGGTCGTCCACGTGCAGGAACTCGCGCCGCGGCGTACCGCTCCCCCACAACACGACCTCAGGTGCATCCGACTCGCGCGCCTCGTGGAAGCGCCGGATCAGCGCCGGCAGGACATGCGACGACGTCGGGTCGAAGTTGTCGTTCGGACCGTACAGATTGGTCGGCATCGCCGAGATCCAGCGCAGGCCGTACTGCCGGCGGACGGCCTGGACCTGCATGATGCCGGCGATCTTCGCGATCGCGTACGCGTCGTTGGTCGGCTCGAGCTCGCCGGTCAGCAGGCTCGACTCGCGGATCGGCTGCTCGGCGTACTTCGGGTAGATGCACGACGATCCGAGGAACAACAGCCGCGGCGTTCGCACCTCGAGGGCCGCGTCCATCAGATTCACCTGGATGCGCAGGTTGTCGCTGAGGAACTCGGTCGGGTGGTCGCGGTTCGCCAGGATGCCACCGACCCGCGCCGCCGCGTCGATCACCACCGCAGGCTTGTGCTCTGCCATGAAGGCGAACGTCGCATCGCGATCCCGCAGGTCCAGCTCCGACGACGACGCACCGATCAGCTGCGTGCAACCGGCCGCCTCGAGCCGGCGCCAGATGGCCGAGCCGACGAGGCCGCGGTGGCCCGCGACGTACACAGGTGCCTGAAGGTCCATGTCAGTACGCTCCCGCGCCGTAGATCACCGCGCGCACGGTCTTCCAGAGGATCAGCAGATCCAGGGTCATCGACCAGTTGTCGACGTAGCGCAGGTCGAGCCGGACCGACTCGTCCCAGGACAGATCGCTGCGGCCGCTCACCTGCCACAGACCGGTCAGGCCCGGCTTCACCAGCATCCGCCGCGAGTCGTCGGCGGCGTACAGCGCGACCTCTTCGGCCAGCGGCGGCCGCGGGCCGACCAGCGACATGTCGCCGCGCAGCACGTTGAACAACTGCGGCAACTCGTCGACCGAGAACCGCCGGATCCACCGGCCGAGCGGCGTCATCCGCGGATCGTCACGCATCTTGAAGATCACGCCGTTGCCGTCGCTCAGCGCATACAGATCACCCAGCCGCTGCTCGGCGTCGGAGTACATGCTGCGGAACTTCAGCATCGTGAACTCGACGCCCCCGCGACCGATCCGCTGCTGCCGGAACAGCACCGGCCCCGGGCTGGACACCTTGACCGCGAGCGCGAGACCGACCAGCAGCGGCGACAGTACGGCGATGAAGCCGAGGGCAACGGTCCGGTCGAAGACCGCCTTCATCAGATGCGGTCCGCCGCTGACCGACGGCCGCTCCAGGTGCAGCAACGACAGGCCGGCGACCGGGCGGACCGAGATCCGCGGACCGGCGACCTCGATGATGCCGGGCGAGACGATCAACTCGATGCCGCGCTGCTCCAGCGCCCACGACAGACGGCGCAGCGACTGGCCGACCAGCTCCGGATCGGTCGAGATCGCGACCACGTCGACCGCGTGCCGGTCAGCGGCGGCCAGGATGTCCGGCTCGTCCAGTTCGTCGGGCTGCAGGGGACCGTTGTTGTGTCCGTCGCCGCGGGGACGGCAGGTCGCCACGACGCGGAACCCGTCGGTCGGACGGCTCTCGAGGTGCTCGCACAGCGTCGCGGCCGGGCCACTGCGCCCGACCACGAGAACCCTGTGCATGCAGCGTCCTCTGACCCGGTGCCGGTGCAGGTCCTTCCGCAGCGCGTATCGCAGCAGCAGCGCGGAGACCACCATCACGGGGATCGCCAGCACCACGAAGCCGCGGGCGATCTCGGTCTTGGTCACGTACGACGTCATGGCGACGGCGGCCGTCAGCCCGACACCGGAGCGCATCAGCGAGCGGAACTCGTCCGGCCCGGCGCCGAAGTACCGCGGGTCGTAGCCCTTCGACAGGGCGACGATGCCGACCCAGGCAGGAGGCAGCAGACTGCTCACGACCAGGTAGCTCGGGCCGACTTGGTAACCGAACCTGGTCAGCAGTGCGATCGAGACGCCGAGCATCGCGGCCAGCAGGTCACCGCCGACAGCGGCCCAGCGGTACACCCCGACCCAGCGCGGCTCGGTCGACCGCGACGGCAGCGGAACGATCGCCGGGACCTCGTGCGGCACGACCCAGAGCGGTCCGTGCCCGTCCATACGGCCGGGCGCCTCAGCTCCGCTCACACCAGTCCCTCGGTCTCACGTTGCGGCCACTCGGACACGCTCCGTGCCCGGCGCTACTCGCGGCTAGCCGTCCCCAGAATTCACCCGCGCGTCGGCGTCGAGTCACCGAAGATTACTACGCACCACGGGCCGCGGCGACCACCAGGCCACCTTCCTTGTGGAGAACTTGCATTGTGAGCCGTGAACAGGTTGCTTCATCACGAAATGATCAAGAAAACAAGGCAGTCCGGCCGGCGTCGCGCTGACGCCGGCCGGACGAAAACTTGACGACTGGTCAGACCGTCGCGTGACTCGGGGTGTCGTACTCCGCGACCACCTCGGCCGGGATGTGCTCGAGGTCGCTCACCCGCAGGTAGTCGCCCATCGTCGTACCCGTGCACTCGGAGTCGATGTTCGGCGCCGACCGCCCGTCCACCGCGTCGCCGAGGTGCACGGTGCGCAGGTCGATGCTGAAGCGGGTCCGTCCCGAGGTGTTCGGCACGCTGGAGTGCAGCTGCGCCCCGGAGAACAGGATGATCCCGCCCGGCTTGCAGATCGGCCGGATCTGCGGCACCAGCTCGACGTCCTCCTCCGGCACCGGCTGAACGCGGGTGTCGGTGCCGATCTGGGTCGCGGCGATCTTCCGGCTGGTCGCGTTCCACTCGGCGTAGTTGTAGACGCGGGAGCTGTTCTTCACCGGCGTCTGCCAGTACCGCGGGTGGAACGCCAGCCCGTTGTCGTCGCTGATCGGGAAGATCGGCAGCCACCAGTTCAGCTGGGTGAACGGCGCGGAGTACCAGGTGTCGCGGTGCGGGTGGAACGCGAACGCGATGCCCGTGGTCAGGTAGTCGTCCGACGTCGAGCTGCGCATCCGCGGCACGTCGAAGTACACCTGCTCCGGGTCGCAGCCGAAGTCGACCAGCATCTCCTGGATCAGCCGCTTCGACTCCGGGTGGTGGATGAAGCGCGGCTTCAGCTCGGCGAGCAGCGCCGCGTACTCCTCGACGGCCATGTCGAACTGCGCCGTCTCCGGGTCCAGCGGGTGGAAGGCCTGCCGGGCCAGCTCACCGGCGAACTCGATCAGCGCCAGCGTCGACGGACGCGGTGAGTAGACGAACAGGTCGCCGTCGTACAGCTTCTGCCTACGCTCGTCGTCGCTGAACTCTGCGTCGACATAAATGGAATGCATGATGGAACTCCCCCTCTTGTGAAAGTCAGTGCGCTGATCCCTCGGCGTGCAGCGCGGGTAGATCTTGCAGCCGCCAGACGGCCAGCTGGCTCGGGTCGACGTCGCCGCCGTCGGACATGCTCGCGACCGGCTCCGGGAAGTTGAACGGCGGCAGCGTGAAGTTCAGGCGCCGCCACTGCCGGCCGGTGAACTGGTTGCGGTTGTGCTTGATCTCCGGATACGTGTTCAGCAACAGCCAGGTCGCCCCGGTCCGTTTGAAGTTCTCCAGGATCTGCGTGGTGTCCTCGTACGAGACGTGCACGAGGCAGTCCCGGCACAGGATCGCGTCGACCTTCGGCAACGGGTCGCTGGTCAGATCCGCGACGGTGAACTCGCGGCCGGCACCGCCGTAGCGCTGCTGGTTCGCCTCGATCACCCCAGGAACGATGTCGGCACCGTAGTACTGATCGATACCCAGCTCCACGTGCCGCATCCAGTTCCAGTCCCCGCACGGCGCGTCGAGCAACGAGTTGACGCCCAGCTCTGCCAGCAGCGCGGGCAGCCGCTCCCGGATCGTCTCCGTCGCGCGCAACTCGGAGCCCGTCCCGGATCCTGACTCCTCGCTGCCCCAGGCGGCGGAATCGTAGATGTCGGCGAAGACCTCCTGTCGCGACTTCATCCGCCACCGCAGCCTGTGCAGGCCCGGCAGGCGCGACATCGGGCTCGCCAGCCGTTTCACCGCCGCTGCGCGGATCCGGCCAGGATCGGCCGCCAGCTGTGCCAGCCTCGAGTTTCCCTTTGCCATTTCTCCCCCACTGTTGTCGACAGCCATGTCTGGTGACCCTCACGCATACCGACGGAAGACCGGTTTCACCGGACGGCCGCCGGTCCACGGCGACGGGTCGCCGGCGTCCAGTGCCTTGCGGTACATGACGCAGGCCTGTCCGACCACGTCGACCGTGCGGGCGATGTCCTCCTCGGTCAGCGCCGCGCTCACCACGAACGACGGCCCGATCACGCCGCCGAGGATGAGCTCGCGCAGGAACAACGTCCGGTACGACTGGGACGGTTCGAGGTTCTCGTCGAGCGTCGCGAAGACCAGGTTGCTGGCCCGGCCGCGGACGACGACGTGGTCCTCGACCCCCGCGGAGGCAGCGACCTCGCGGACACCGGCCGCGAGGCTCTCGCCCACAGCGTGCAACCGTTCCACGATGCCTTCCTCGGCGTACACGTCCATCACGGCAACGGCGGCCGCGAGCGCATGCGTCTCGGCGCCGTGGGTGGTGGAGAGGAGGAAGACCCGCTCGCGTTCGTCGCGCAGTCCGCCGCGCTCCATCAGATCGCGCTTGCCTGCGAGCGCGGACACGGCGAAGCCGTTGCCGAGGGCCTTGCCGAACGAGGACAGGTCCGGCGTCACGCCGTACAGCCCCTGGGCGCCGGCCGCCGAGAAGCGGAAGCCGGTGATCGTCTCGTCGAAGATCAGCACGGCGCCGTGCCGGTGCGCCAGGTCACGCAGTCCTTCGAGGTATCCGGCCGGCGGGTCCTGCTGGGTCGCCGGCTCGAGGATGAGGCACGCAATCTGACCTTCGTGGCGGGTCAGTAGTTCTTCGGTCGCGGCCAGGTCGCCGTACGGGAAGGCCACCGTCAGGTCGGCGATCTGGTCCGGAATCCCCGCAGACATGGGTGTCCGGGCGATGAACCAGTCGTCGATGGAGAAGAACGCATGGTCGGCGCACAGGGCGACCAGCGGGCGCCCGGTGACGGCGCGCGCCAGCTTCACCGCGGCGGTGGTGGCGTCTGAGCCGTTCTTGGTGAACTTCACCATGTCCGCCGTCGGCACCGCCTCCAGGAAGCGTTCGGCCGCCTCGACCTCGATGATGCTCGGCCGGACGAAGTTGGTGCCGCGGTCGAGCTCGCGCCGTACCGCTTCCAGCACCCGCGGATGGGCATGGCCGAGGCTGACCGCGCGCAGGCCGGAGCCGTACTCGATGTACTCGTTGCCGTCGACATCCCAGACGTGTGCGCCGAGGCCGTGCGAGATCACCGGCGCCATCTCGGCCGGGTACTGGTCCTCGCCCTTGGCATAGGTGTGCGCGCCGCCCGGGACGGCCGCGCAGAGCCGGTCGTTGGCCTTGACGGAGTTGCTGAAGGACTTGGTCATGAGAGCCTCGCAGTGGCCATGGCCAGGGTCGCCGCCGCTTTGTCTCGTTCGGACATCAGGGTGACCGGCAGCGGCCAGGGAATGCCGAGGTCGGTGTCGTCGAACCGGATCGAGACGTCCTCGGACGGGTCGTGAGCCCGGTCGATGCGGTACGAGACGTCGGACGGATCGGTGAGCGCCTGGAAGCCGTGCGCACACCCCGCCGGGACGTAGACGGTGACCTGGTTGTCGCCGGTCAGGTCGAAGAACTCCGTGTTGCGGTACGTCGGTGAGTGCGGGCGGAGGTCGACGACGACGTCGAAGACCGCGCCGTAGGAGCAGCGCACCAGCTTGGCCTCACCTGCGCCCGAGCGGACGTGCATGCCGCGGACGACACCCCGGACGGACCGGGAGATGCTGTCCTGTACGAACGCGTCCGGATCGAGACCGGCCCTCGCGACCACGTCGCGGTCGAACGTACGGCTGAAGAAGCCGCGCTCGTCCACGTGCGGTGTGGGCATGAACAGCAATGCTCCGTCGATTCTCGGTACCTGGATGACGTCCATCGCTCTATTCCCCCCGCTCGCTCACCAGTGTCGCGCGGTCGCTTCCGAACAGCGCCGCGGACAGTACGTCGTACTGCTTGTCGAGCTCCGCCGCCCACTCGGCGTTCTTGGCCCGCAGCGCCGGCACGACTGCGGTCGTTCGGGCCTCGAGCGCGCGGAACTGGTCGATCAATTGCTGTACGTCGAGGCTCTGGATGTGCTGGCGGAACTCGGCCAGGCGCATCTGCTCCATGAGCACGTCGCTCTTCGTTCCATAGCTGATCGAGATCGTCGGCTTCGACAGCTTCAGCGCGGCCACCACGTTGTGGTAGCGCGAGGCAACGACCACGTCGGTGCCCGCCAGTTGCGCCATCAACTCACCGAGCGACTCGGCGGGCTCGGTCACGAGCCGCGACTCCGCCTGCTCCGGCCTGGTCCGGCGCAGATCCTCCGACACAGCCTCCACCACGGACAGATCGGACGGGTCGCCGGTGACGAGCCGGATCCGGTAGCCCTCGTCGACGAGCCAGCGGGCGAATTCCACGATCTTCGCGGTGTACGAGGCATAGATCTCGTCGGCTCGATCGCGATCGGCGTTGGTGCCGTGGTAGGCGATCACACCCAGCCCTACGGTGCGCTGGGCGCGATCGACCGGCGCCGGGTCGGCCGGCTCCGGGAGTCCGAAGGCGAGGTCGGGATAGACCTGGTCCCTGCTGGTGTCCAGGCCCATCTGCCGCATCGCGTCCCGGGAGTACTCGTCCCGGTACGAGCGGTACGACGCCAGCCGGGCGCCCCACGTGTACAGCAGGCGGACCGACCGCTCGCGCGCGACATTCGCGCCCACGTTGACGAAGGCGGTCCTCGCACCGACGATCCGGCCCGACAAAGTCATCAGGAACTGCGCGTACGGCCAGCCCCACGGCCGCATCTCCAGCGTCGTCTCGAGCACCCCCATGCCGGGCACGATCACCACGGCGTACCCGCGCAGCAGCAGCGGCATCCGGACCAGGTCCGCGACCTTGCCGAAGGCCTTGCGTGCGGCGGTCCCGAGCCGGGTGCGACCGGCACCGTGCTCCTGGTACCAGGTGATCGCGACCGCCGGGATGCCGTACTGCCGCTCGAACTCCTCCGGGCCGGCGCAGATGCAACTGATCTCCGCCTCCGGGTGCCGGGTCCGGACGAACGTGAGCATCGCGTCCAGCGAGCCGTGGTTGCCCAGGTTGCCGGATCCCAGCAGGCCGAAGAACGCGATCCGCAGTGGCTGCCGTGAGTTGTCCATGCCTACGAGACCTCCTGTGCTTGCGAACCGTCCGCGGCCGCGGTGTCCTCGATCCGGCTCCTCGATCGGCGCACCGCGCGGTCGGCCATCCAGCGGGCCAGGTGGCCGTAACACTCGCGCCGGTCGGCCGACGACAGCGGCGCGCGGCGGATCCCGCCGACGAAGCCGTTGACGTACTCCCCGACCAGCCGGACCGTGGGGTTGCGCAGGCGGTTCGCGCGTCGCGGCTCCATGTTCGCCGAGCGGGACCGCATGGTCGGCTTGGCCCGCTCGGCCCGGTCCGGGTGGTCGCGGCGGAAGAACAACTGCTCGGGCACCTGGTAGAACCGGCCGTACAGTGCGAGCTCGGCCATGATCGTCCGGTCGGAGTGGTGGTAGCTGCCGTTCAGCGGGGTACGGCGCAGGATGTCGGAGCGCATCACGCCGTAGAAGTCGTCACCACCGACGTCGAACAGCAAGCTGCGGAAGCGGTCCGGTGCGTGCGGGTTCGCCGTGTCCAGGGGGTACTTGACCTCGAGCACGATGTCTCCGGAGCCGTCGATGATCGCCTGGTAGGAGTGCGCGAGGACCAGGTAGGGGTCGTCGTCCAGCGCTTCGATGCACCGGCTCAGCAGGTCCGCACCGTACAGGTCGTCGTACGACGCCCACTTGAACAGCTCGGTGTCGGACTGCTCGAAGACGTAGTTGTGGTTCGGTGTGGCGCCGAGGTTGACCGACTGCCGGAAGTAGCTGAGCCGCGAGTCCTTGGCCAGGTACTGCCGGCAGATCTCCTCCGTCGCATCGGTCGAGGCGTTGTCGGAGATGAGCAGCTTGAAGTCTCCGTAGCTCTGCCCGAGCAGGGCGTCCAGGGACTCGGCGAGGTACTTCTCACCGTTGTAGACCGGGAGGCCGACGGTGAGCCGTGGTGCCGCGTTCATATGCTCCTCATCTCCGGAACGTCACGCTCTTGCGACGACAGCTCCGATTCCAGGTGCTTGCGTTCGTGGATCCCGCGGCGCAGCGTGAACCACCAGACGAAGATGGCGGAGAACGTCGCGCACGCTGCTCCCCAGGCGGAGCCACGGGCGCCACCGATCGCACCTCCGGTGACCCCGCCGACCAGATAGAACGACGAGGCACAGATCTGCGCCTTCAGGCTGCGCCGCGCGATCCCGAGCGCACGCAGCCCCGCGGCGGCGCCGGTGTTGAACCCGGCGAACGCCACCGACAAAGTTGCCGGTAGCACCAAAGCCGAGGCGGTCAGCCAGACCTCGCCGAGCAGCGCGTGACCCCACTCGTCGGGCAACGCGAACAGCAGCAGTAGCCCCCAGGCCAGCGCGGCCAGAGCCTGGGCGCCACCGAGCAGCAGGCAGAAGATCGGCAGCGCGCGGACCGATCGACGCAGTACCCGGGCCGCCTCCGGCACTGCGACCAGTCCGACGCCGGACAGCACGATGAAGAACGGACCCAGCAGCATCTCCGCGCCGCGCACGGTTCCGACCGCGGCAACCCCCGCGAACGCGCCGAGCCCGTACATCCGAAGCTGGTACGCGCCGCTCAGCGTCACGTTCTCGGTCAGGTATCGCAGGCCGAGATCGCGGTGGTCCCGCAGCCAGTGCCGCGCCCACGACACCCGCGGCACGACGCCTGCCTGTACTCCGCTGACCAGTGCCGCGAAGGCACCCGCAGCGCCCCAGGCCAGGACGAAGTTGGTCACACTCGCGTGGTGCGAGGCCAGGTACAGCAGCGGAACCAGACCGAGCGCCCAGGTGATGTCGCTGACGAACGCCTTACCGCCCTGCCCGGACGCGAAGAATGCGAACCGCCAGCTGTCCTGCAGCATCAGTCCGGGCAACACGATGCCCAGGGCAATGAACGCCGCACCGGTCCGGCCGCCGAGCGCTGCTCCGATCGCGGCACAGACCGCGCCCATCATGACGCCCACCACGATCGCGATCCCGGATGAACTGGCGACAGCCGTCCGCCAGACCGGGCGGTCGACACCGCTGAAGCGCACCGCCAGCGGATCGGTCGCGAGACCGCGCGAGATGTTCAGCACCACGCCGTACGTCACCCACGCCAGGCTGAACGCACCGAACTCGAGCGCGCCGAGCGAGCGGGCGACGATGATGCCCACCAGGAAGCTGACCAAGCTGGTTACCGCCTGGTCAGCCAGTCCCCAGGTGAGTCGGCGCAGTACTCCGCGCATGTCAGCGGCCCATCTCGTGCGGTTCAGGCAGCGGAACCAGGTAGGTGGCGCCCCAGCCGCCGTCTGCTTCGAGTTGCGCGACGATCTCGTCGGCGATGTCCCACGTCAGCACGAGGACGACGTCCGGCCGCGCGGCCTTCAGCTCGTCGATCGGGCGGATCGGCACCAGACACGCACCGGGGATCCGGCGGCCGTGTTTGCCCGGCGCCAGATCGACGGTGAACGGCAGGAGATCCGTCGTTACGCTGCTCAGGTCCAGCAGCACCGGCGCCTTGGACGGCGCGCCGTACCCGAGAACCGTGCGGCCGGCGGCCTTGTGCCGGACCAGCTCTTCGTGCAGTGCGCCGGCCGCGTGCCGGGCGGCCTCGTGCAGGCTGCCGAGCTGGACCTCGTCGGCGATCCCGGCCGCTTCCTCGTCGTCCAGCACCACGTCGACGGACGCGTCCGGCCGGGCGTCGACCGTGTGCCGCAGCATCGCCATCAGGCTGCCGCCGTACATCTCGACCTGCTTCACCGACTCGATGGTCAGACCGTGCAGCGCGGCGAGGTTCTGCAGTGCGCGCAGCGAGACGTACGCCCAGTGACCGTGGCGGATCGTGTCGAACTGGTTGCCGATGAACAGCGGCAGCAGGTGGTGGAACTCCATCACCAGCAGGCCGCCCGGCGCGAGCCGATCCGCCCGCAGCTTCAGCGAGTCGCCGTACTGCGGCTCGTGCACGATGCCGTGGACGTCGACGACCAGCTCGGCCTTCTCGCCGTCACCCGCGAGCCGGCAGCCGGCGGCGTAGAGATGGTCGAGCCACGAGCCTCCGTGCGGACTGCCGAACTCGAACACCAACCCGCCGCTCAGCTCCGGGTAGTCGCCGAGAAGCTCCTTGACCGAAGCCTCCGCATGCGCCCGGCTGGTCGCCGACTCGACGGCCAGCGGCTCCTCGGCCAGCTGCGCCTCCACCGGGCCGAGCTGCACGAGCGTGCACTCCCGGCACAGCCAGAGCGCCAGCGGCCAGCGCGGATCCGGGCCAGGGTTGTCGGCCGGCGGGAAGTAATCGGCGAGCGGCTGATGGCCGATGTCCACCACGGGTACGACGTTGTCCGCGCCGCACCCACGACAGTTGAAGCTCACCGCATCCCCCTCGTTCACCATGTCAGCGTGCCCTTGGCCGTGGTGAAGGCTTCGGCGTACATCGCCCGGCACTCCATCCCGCGCAGGCGGGCCAGTCCGGAGAAGACCTCTTCGTCGAACCAGTCGTGCGGGACCTGGGACGGGTAGGCCTTGTGCAGCAGCGCGACCTTGTCCCGCAGCTGCTCCTCGGTGAGCTCGACGTACAGCCACGGCCGGCTGATGTCGCCGTCCCACTTCGGGATCTCGTAGTGCAGCACCAGGTGGCTGCGCCACACCGTCGGCGCCAGCTCGGCGATCAGCCGGTGGTCCTGGTGCGCGTCGTGCTTGCTCGGGGCAAACACCAGGTCGGGGCGCCGGCTCCCCCGAGCCGTTGCCTCGAGCAACTCCTTGGTCTGGTTCCAGTACGCCGGCAGCCGTCCGTCCGGCAGCTCGGCCGAGGTGACACTGACCTCGCACTCCGGCAGGAACAGCTCCGCCGCGCGGCGGGCCTCCTCCAGGCGCAGCGGCGTACCGGTCGCGATCACGAACTCGGCGGTGAGCTCCGGCACCGACTCGGCCAGCTTCAGCAGCGTGCCGCCGCAGCCGATCTCGATGTCGTCCGGATGGGCGCCGAGGGCAACCAGGTGGACCGGCCCGTCGATCAGGCCGAGCTGGAACGGAAGCATCAGATCGCCACCACTACCGGTCCGTCCGACTCCGGCGCCTTGACGACCTTGTCCATGATCCGGCCGTTGTGCTCACGGGCCTCGTGGCTCCACAGCGCCCACGGCTTCTTGCCCGACCGGTACAGCTCCTCGAGCTGACTGCGCTCCTTCAACGTGTCCATCGGCGCCCAGAACCCGTGGTGCGGGATCGCCTCCAGCTTGCGCATCGCGGCGAGCCGCGGGAACGCGTCCCCGACCAGGTCCTCGTCCTCGTGCAGGACGTCGAAGATGTCCTTCTTGATCACGAAGTACCCGCCGTTGATCCACGCGTTCAGATCGGCCGCCGACCGCAACCCGGTGACCCGGGAGTCGGTGCCGAACTCGACCACGTGGAACGAGGCCTGCGGCGGTACCGCGAGCAGGCTGGCGGTGATGTCGCTGGTCATCACGTGATCGACGATCTTGTCCATCGGCGCGTCGGTCAGCACGTCACCGTAGTTGGCCAGGAACGCGTCGTCGTCCTCGAGGTACGGACGCACCCGGCGCAGCCGTTCACCGATGCTGGTGTTGATCCCGGTGTCGACGAAGGTGATCTTCCACTCGCTGATGTCGGAGTCGAGCAGCTCGATTCGCTGGCCGCCCTTGGTCATCACGAAGTCGTTCGAGACCGTCTCCTCGTAGCGCAGGAAGTACTCCTTGACCGCGGACCCCCCGAAGCCCAGGCACAGGATGAACTCGGTGTGGCCGAAGTGTGCGTAGTACCGCATCACGTGCCACAGGACCGGCCGGTCGCCGATCGTCATCATCGGTTTCGGTGCGGAGTCGACGCCGCTGCGCATCCGCAGCCCGAACCCCCCGCAGAAGATCACGACCTTCATCTGACTTCCTTCCCCCCAAACCCTGTTTCAGATCACTTCGAGCTGCGGGATGGGTACGACGAACTTCGCGCCCCACTCCCGTGCGTAGCCGAGCTGGTGGACGATCTCCGCGCGCAGGTTCCACGGCAGGATCACGATGTAGTCGGGGCGCGTCTCGGCCAGGCGCTCCGGGGCGAAGATCGGGATGTGCGTACCGGGCAGGTACATCCCGTGCTTGTGCGGGCTGCGGTCGACCGTGTACGACAGCAGGTCCTCGCGGATGCCGCAGTGGTTCAGCAGCGTGTTCCCCTTGCCAGGAGCGCCGTACCCGGCCACCGACTTGCCGTCGCGGCGGGCCTGGATCAGGAACTCCAGCAGATCGGACTTGATCGCGAACACCTCGTCGGCGAAGCCCAGGTGGCCCTCGACCGTGTGCAGGCCGGCGTCCTTCTCGTCCTGCAGCACCTTGTCGACCAGCTCGGTCGGCTCACCGGCGGTCTCGATCGGCGTGCTGAACAGCCGCAGCGACCCGCCGTGGCTCGCCAGCTCCTGCACGTCGACGACTTTCAGGCCGGCCTTCTCCAGCGCCAGCGCGGCGGTCTTCAGCGTCAGGTACTGGTAGTGCTCGTGGTAGATCGTGTCGTACTGGCGACGCTCAATCAGCCGCAGCAGGTGCGGGAACTCCAGCGACACCAGCCCGTCGTCCTTCACCAGTGCGCGCAGGCCCTTCGCGAAGTCG
This sequence comes from Kribbella sp. NPDC051586, assembly GCF_044453965.1. Taxonomy (NCBI): domain Bacteria; kingdom Bacillati; phylum Actinomycetota; class Actinomycetes; order Propionibacteriales; family Kribbellaceae; genus Kribbella; species Kribbella sp. NPDC051586. The sequence goes on from NZ_JBITDF010000002.1 coordinate 814,176, forward strand.
ACGATGTCCGGTACGTGCGCGAACACGTTGTTGCCGACGACAAGGTCCGCCTGACCGTGCCGCGCCGCCGCGTCCTTGCCGGTCTCCTCGCCGAGGAAGTAGCTCTCGGTGCGGATGCCGTTCTCGTTGGCGATCTTGGCGATGTTCGCGGCCGGCTCGATGCCGAGCACCGGGATGCCCAGGGCCGTCGCGTGCTGCAGCAGGTAGCCGTCGTTGCTGGCGGCCTCGACGATCAGGCTCTCCGCGCCGAGGTCGAGCCGCTCCTGCATGTCGACGACGAACCGGCGGGCGTGCTCCACCCAGCTGGTCGAGTACGACGAGAAGTACAGGTAGTCGCTGAACACGTCGTCCGCGGCGACGTACGCCGGGAGCTGGACGAGCAGGCAGCTGTCGCAGATCCGTACGTGCAGCGGGTAGAACGTCTCACCGCTGTCGAGCTGGTCCGCGCGCAGGTAGCTCTCGCACGGCGGCGACATGCCGAGGTCGACGAACGTGCGGGTCAGCTCCGCACCGCAGATGCGGCACAGGTTCGAGTCCATCACTGCATCTCCTTCGGTCCGGGGAACTGCTGGTCGGTCTGCCGCCGCAGCTGGCCGTCGACGAGACCGGCGCCGAGCAGCTGCTGGATCCGGCGCAGGCGGACGAACTGGGCGGAGTTGAAGTCGTCGAGCGTGAGGCCGTGCCGCTGGTAGGCGGCGTACAGCTCCTCGACGCCCTTGCGGACCGTCCACTGCAGCTTCAGCTCCGGGAACGTCTCGTTGAGCTTGCTGAAGTCGACCTTGTAGTTGCGCAGGTCCGGGCCGGCGCCCTCGGCGATCGACAGCGTCGAGCCGGGCACGGCCTCGCGGACCATCTCGGCGATGTCGCGGACCTGGACGACGTCCTCGGACCGGCCGACGTTGAACGCCTCGTCGTGGATCGTCTCGCGCGGCGACTCCAGCACGGTCAGGAACGCCCGGCTGATGTCCTCGATGTGGACCAGCGGGCGCCACGGCGTGCCGTCGCTCTCCAGCCGGACCTGGCCGGACGTCAGCGCGATCGCGGTCAGATTGTTGACGACGATGTCGAGCCGCAGCCGGGTCGACGCGCCGTACGCGGTCGCGTTGCGCAGGTACGTCGGGCTGAAGGTGTCGTCGGCAAGCTTCGACAGCTCCTGCTCCGCCAGCGCCTTCGTCTCGCCGTACGCCGTGACCGGGAACATCTCGGCGTCCTCACCGACCGCCTCGGAGCCGGCCGCGCCGTACAGGCTGCACGACGACGCGAACAGGAACCGCTCGACGCCAGCGTCCTTGGCGGCCTGCGCGACGTTCAGCGTGCCGTCCAGGTTGACCGAGTACGTCGCGGCCTTGTCCAGGTTGCCGAGTGGATCGTTCGACAAGGCAGCCAGACAGACCACCGCGTCGTACCCCTCGAGCTCCCGCGCGGTCACGTCCCGCATGTCCCGCGGCGCCCGGTTCCCGATCGGATCCGGCCCGCCCAGCAGGTCACACCCCTCGTACAACCCGGTGTCCAGCCCGTCCACCTGATGCCCGGAATCCCGCAGGAACGGCACCATCACGGCCCCGATGTATCCCCGATCCCCGGTGACCAGAACCCTCATCCGCTTCCCCTCACCCCAGCGCAGTCCCCTGTCGCCCAATACAGATCACCCGGACAAGCCCCTGATACAGCCAATTTCAGAGCCCCCCGACCCGCTGACCCTCCGTACCCACCCCCTCACCACCCCGTGGCCAACCTTTCGTCGCCGGCCGTGCCTCATCCACCGAGTCGTGCCGAATGGCTGACACCTCGATCCCCGAGTCGTGAATCGAGGTCCCTCTCCGCAGCCATATCCCACGAGTCGACAACCGTGAACGTCATCGAGTCCGACGAGGCAGGGGGCGAAGGTCAGCGGTCGCGTGACTTGGCCGCCCCGGGGCCAGGCGGTCGATTGACGTTCGCCTCCGGCACAGAGGCCGGCTTCGGCGCGCTCCCAGCGGCCGGGCTGTCGCGCAGGATCTGGTGAAGGACGTCCTGCGGCATCGGCAATCGGTGCGGGGTGGTCTGTGCGCCGGGGCGCTGGGGGCCGACCTGCGGACGGCCGCCACCGACCAAGCCGTGGAGGTTTCGGTCCTGCTGGCCGCGGATCCGACCCAAGCGGTCGCCGGCGATCGCGGCCGGATCGTCGCGTCGATGGTTGAAGGCCACGATCTGGCGCACCGGCTGCGCGTTCGGGTCTCGTACCACTCGGCCGTCCTCGACCTTGGGCAGCGGGTCGAACTCGCGATAGACGATCCGGTGCGACGGCCGGGGGCGGTCACGCGTACCGCCTTCGTTGAAGACGTCCACCTTGATCTCCGCGGCGTCCCGGAGGTCGTGCGACGAGGGACCGTAGCTGAGCTGCTTGCCGATGTAGTCGCCCTCACGGCCCTCGCGGAGTGCCGTCATTGCCTCCCGGAACGCCTCGAACTCCCGGCCAGCGTCACTGCTCGGGTCGTCCTTCCAGGCCGCGTGCAGCCGGCTGACCTCCTGCCGAAGCTCGGGGTGCACGACCAGCCGGTAGCTCACCGCTTGTCACCGCCGCCCTCCTCCTCGTCCAATCCCCACTCGCGCAGCATGTCGTCGTACGGCACGTAGTCCTCGGGACGAGCCTTCGCCAGTCGTTCGCGGGTGATCTCCTGCATGCGGCGGTCGGTCTCGGCGTCTTCCTTCAGGGTTTCGTACTCGGACCACTGGTCGAAGGTGATGACTACGCCCTCGGGCCGGGGCTGATCGCCGAAGAAGACCGGTTCGGTGTTGCCGGAGCGGAAGAGTTCGAGGACGCGGGCGAGGCTCTGGCCGACGGTGGCCGTGTCGATCACGCGGACGCGGTCGCCGTTCGGGAGGTCGTACAGGGCTTCCATGGTTGCTCCGATATCGGGAGGGCCGGACACGTTGCGTGATCCAGGATAGGTTCTGGCGAATTTTCTGGGGGGAGATTTCCACAGGGGTGTATCAGCGTGGCTGGTTGTTCGCTCTCATGGGCGCTGCGGACGTGGGGATGCCGCGTCATGAGCCTGTGGGGGGCGTTATGAAGGTTGCCGTGTTCGGCTTGGGGTACGTCGGATCGGTTACGGCCGCGTGCCTGGCGGCCGCCGGCCACGACGTCTGGGGGGTCGATGTCGACACCGCGAAGGTGGATCCGATCACTCAGGGACACAGCCCGGTGGTCGAGCCAGGTCTGGACGAGCTGGTGGCGGCGGGTGCGACCTCGGGTCGCCTGCACGCGACCACCGATCCACGGGTTGCGCTGGAGCGGGCCGATGTCTCGCTGATCTGTGTCGGTACGCCGTCCACACCGGCGGGCAGCACTGATCTCACCTACATCAAACGCGCGGTCCGCGACATCGCCGAGGCCGCGCGGACCGTCGTACGGCCGGCGTCGGGCTTCCACAGCATCGTCGTCCGCTCGACCGTGCCGCCAGGGACCGTCGACGAGGTGGTCGAGAAGGTGCTGGCCGACGTGCCGCCGCCGGAGGGCCTCACCTTCGGTACGGCGATGTGCCCGGAGTTCCTGCGCGAAGGATCCGGCCTGGCCGACTTCTACGCGCCGCCGTTCGTCGTCGTCGGCACCCGCAATCCGAAGGTCGGTACCGCTCTGACCGACCTGTTCGGCTTCCTGGGCACTGCGGTGGAGATCGTCGACGTCCGTACGGCGGAGGCGCTCAAGTACGCCTGCAACGCGTTCCACGCCACCAAGGTCTCGTTCGCGAACGAGATGGGCCGGATCTTCCGGCACTTCGGCGTCGACTCGCGCGAGGTGATGAAGATCTTCGTCCAGGACACCAGCCTGAACATCTCGCCGTACTACCTGAAGCCCGGCTTCGCCTTCGGCGGCTCCTGCCTCCCGAAGGACCTGCGCAGCGTCCTGCACCTGGCGCGGATGAACGACACCGAACTCCCGCTGCTGGCCGGCACGCTGGCCACCAACGAGCGCAGCGTCCGCGACGTCGTCGACCGCGTGATCGCCGGCCCCGGTCGCGAGATCGCCCTGCTCGGCCTCAGCTTCAAGCACGCGACCGACGACCTGCGCGAGAGTCCGAACGTCGAGCTGGCCGAACGCCTCATCGGCAAGGGCTACAACCTGCGCATCTATGACGCGATCGTGAACCCGATCCGCCTGGTCGGCGCGAACCTGCGGCACGTGCAGTCGAAGCTCCCGCACCTGCAGCGCGTCCTGACCGACGACCCGGCCGCGGCCCTCAAGGGCGCCGACCTGGCCATCGTCTCGGCCACCGACAACGCCGCGATCAACGCCCTGCTGGACGCGCCGCCGGCGCGGACGATCGACCTGATCGGCCGGCTCGGCGCCGACGTCGAGGGGCTGCCCGGATACGAAGGAGTGGGCTGGTGAGCGGCCCGCGCGTCCTCATCATCATCCAGAACCTCTGGGTGCCGTTCGACCGCCGCGTCTGGCTGGAGTGCCAGGCGCTGGTGGCGTCCGGGTACGACGTGACGGTCGTCTGCCCGAAGGGTCCGGGCGACCCGGCGTACGAGGTCATCGACGGCGTCACCGTGCACAAGTACAAGGCCTACGCGCCGGGCGGCAGCAAGGTCAGCTTCGTCTGGGAGTACGCGTACTCGTTCCTGCTGACGCTGCGGCTGGTCTTCCGCGCCCGCAAGGCCGGCAAGTTCCGCGTGCTGCAGGCCTGCAACCCGCCGGACATCTTCTGGCCGATCGCGATGCTGCTGCGCCGCCTCGACGGGACGAAGTTCGTCTTCGACCACCACGACCTGTGCCCGGAGCTGTTCCAGTCCCGCTTCGGTGGTACGACGAGCCTGCCGTACAAGGGCCTGCGGTTCCTCGAGCGGACGACGCACCGCACGGCCGACCACGTGACGTCGACGAACGACTCGTACCGCCGGATCGCGATCACCCGCAGCGGCAAGGCGAACCACGACGTGACCGTCGTCCGCACCGGCCCGGACCCGGACCGGCTGCAGCGCGACCCTGCCGCGGTCGACGACTCGCTCCGCCGCGGCCACCGCTACCTGGTCACGTACATCGGCGTGATGGGCCCGCAGGACGGCGTCGACATCGTCGTCCGGGCGGCCGATCATATTGTCAACAATCTGCAGCGGACCGATATCGCGTTCACGCTGATGGGCGGCGGCGACTCGTTCGACGAGGTGGTCGCGTTGCGGGACGACCTCGGCCTCAGGGACTACATCGAGTTCACCGGCCGGGTGCCGGACGAGACGGTGCGCGCGGTGATGTCGACCGCCGACATCGGCCTGTCCCCCGACCCGAAGAATCCGCTCAACGACGTGTCGACGATGAACAAGACCATGGAGTACATGGCCTTCGAGCTCCCCGTCGTCGCGTTCGACCTGATCGAGACGAAGGTCTCCGCCGCGGACGCCGCGGTGTACGTCGAGCCGAACGACGTGGCGCAGTACGGCGAGGCAATCGTCGAGCTGCTCGACGACGAGGTACGCCGGCGCCGGATGGGCAAGCTCGGCCGGGAGCGCGTCGAGCGGGTGCTGGCGTGGAAGCACCAGCAGAAGGCCTACCTGCAGGTGTACGACGCCCTGACCGGTCACGTCAGCCACATCGCTGACGTCGGCCACGTCACGAACGCGACGGGATCCTGAGGTGTGCGGCATCGCCGGCTGCTACCAGCAGCACGACGGTTTCGCGCTCGCCGAGGCGATGAGCGACCGGATCGCGCACCGCGGTCCGGACGCCGATCGGGTGTACGCGTTCGACGAGGGTGACGTGCGGGCGTTCCTCGCGCATCGTCGATTGTCGATCATCGACCTGTCGGCCGAGGCCGACCAGCCGTTCAGCAAGCGCGGCCTGACCATCTGCTACAACGGCGAGCTCTACAACTACAAGGAACTGCGCGCCGAGCTGTCCAAGGCCGGCGTCGGCTTCCGCACCAACGGCGACACCGAGGTGGTGCTGGAAGCCTGGCGCCGCTGGGGCACGGACGCGCTCAAGCGGTTCCGGGGCATGTTCGCGTTCGCGATGCTCGACGAGGACAGCGGCAGCATGTACCTGGCCCGCGACCCGCTCGGCATCAAGCCGCTGTACTTCCTGCGCCGTCAGGGCGGCGTGGTCTTCGCGTCCGAGCTGAAGGCGCTCGTCACGGCCGTCGGGTCCGAACTGCGGACCGAGCCCGGCGCGCTGATCGCGTCGATGCTCTATTACTGGCTGCCCGAGCAGCGCTGCGCGATCGACGGGGTGGAGAAGCTTCCGCCGGGTTCGTGGGCCGAGTTCCGGCCGGACGGCAGCAGCCGGCACGAGATGTACTGGCGGGTGACCGACGTCGCGACCGAGGCCGCGGCCGGCCCGCGCGCCGACCTGCGCACGATCATCGAGGAGTCGGTGGCCGCGCACATGGTCGCCGACGTACCGGTCTCTACGTTCCTCAGCGGCGGGCTGGACTCCAGCCTGGTGACCGTGCTGGCCAAACGTATGGATCCGAGCGTCGACTCGTACACGATCACGTTCCGGGCGCAGGACCAGAAGCTCGAGGCGATGCCCGACGACGCGATCTACGCGCGGAAGGTGGCGCAGCAGTTCGGTATCGACCTGCACGAGATCGAGATCGCTCCGGATGTCGTCGAGCTGCTTCCGCGGATCGTCGACATCCTCGATGAGCCGATCGGCGACCCGGCCGCGATCAACACGCTGCTGATGTGCGACACCGCGCGGGACGCCGGCGTGAAGGTCCTGCTGTCCGGGATGGGCGCCGACGAGCTGTTCGGCGGTTACCGCAAGCACCTCGCGTGTGTGATGGGAGCCCAGTACCAGCAGCTCCCCGGCGTACTGCGGAACGGCGTGATCGGGCCCGCGGTACGACGGTTGCCGGTCACGGTAAACGGTCGTGGGCTGCGGTACGCGCGCTGGGCCAAACGGTTCGAGACGTTTGCGAACCTGCCTGAGGAGACGGCGTTCCGGCGCAGCTACACGATGTACGACGGGGATCAGCTGGCCGGGCTGTTGAGCCCGGACCTGGAGCCGTACGTCGGCAAGCTGCTGTCCGAGCACGCCGACATCTACCACGACACCACGCTGGACGATCACGTCAACCGGATGTGCCTGGCGGACTCGCGGATGTTCCTGCCCGGGCTGAACCTGGCCTACACGGACCGGTCCAGCATGGCGGCGTCGACCGAGGTACGGACGCCGTTCGTGGACCCGATCGTGGCGCGCGCGGCGTTCTCGATCCCGGGCAGCGAGAAGATCCACCGCCGGGTCAGCAAGCTGGCGTTGAAGAAGGCGGCCGAGGCGTGGCTGCCGAAGGAGATCATCTACCGGCCGAAGGCGTCGTTCAGTGCGCCGTTGCGCGCGTGGGTGCGGAACGACCTGCGCGAGCTCGTCGACGACACGCTGCTGCGCGGTGAACTGGTCGGCAGCGGGTTCCTGCAGCGGGCCGCCGTACAGAAGCTCGTCGACGACGAACGGGCCGGGCGCGAGGACTACTCGAAGCAGATCTGGCAGTTGCTGACGCTGGAGACCTGGACCCGCCACATGCGGTCGCTGGGCGTGACCATCACCTCTTTGTAAGGACGGACATGAAGCAGGTTGCACAGAACTACAAGTCCGGTGAGCTGGCTGTGCTGGACGTGCCTCCGCCCACCTGTGCGCCCGGTGGCGTGCTGATCCGTTCGCTGTACTCGCTGATCTCGACCGGCACCGAGCTGATGAAGGTCGGCGAGGCGAAGCTGTCGCTGGTCGGCAAGGCGAAGGCGCGGCCCGATCAGGTGCGGAAGGTGCTGGACTCCGTTGCGCAGCAGGGCGCGCTGAACACCTACAAGAAGGTGATGAACAAGCTCGACTCGTACACGCCGCTCGGGTACTCGCTGTGCGGTGTGGTTGTCGAGGTGGGAGCTGGTGCGGAGGAGTTCAGCGTCGGGCAGCTGGTCGCCGCGGCGGGGAACGAGTTCGCCTTGCATGCGGAGTACAACTGGGTGCCGCTGAACCTGTGCGTGCCGGTGCCGGACGGAGTGCCGGCCGAGCAGGCCGCGTTCTCGACCGTTGGCGCGATCGCGATGCAGGGCGTGCGGCAGGCTGAGGTACAGCTTGGCGACACGGCTGTCGTGATCGGGCTCGGTCTGGTCGGGCAGCTCGTGGTGCGGTTGCTGGTCGCGGCCGGGGTGCGGGTGTTCGGGATCGACATGGTCGAGGACCGCTGCCGGATGGCGGAGAAGGCCGGCGCGCTCGCTTGCTCGTCCGCGGACGAGGCCGGGATCGCGTCGCTCGAGCGGTCGTTGCTCGAGGCATCGAATGGTCTCGGGGCGGACCGGATCCTGCTGGCCGCCGGTGGTCACTCCAACGGTCCGGTCGAGACGGCTGCGCGGTTGGCGCGGGACCGTGCTCGCGTGGTCGACATCGGCAAGACCAAGCTGGACCTGCCGTGGAACGCGTACTACGACAAGGAGCTCGACGTACGGTTCTCGCGTTCGTACGGGCCCGGGCGGTACGACGACCGGTACGAACTCCAGGGCATCGACTACCCCGCCGGCTACGTCCGCTGGACCGAGCGCCGCAACCTCGAGTGCTTCATCGACCTGATCGCCCGCGAACAGATCGACGTAGGCAGCCTGATCGCCAACACCTTCCCCATCGCCGACGCCACCGACGTCTACCAGCAACTGAGCACCGGCGCCCTCCCCGGCGTCGGCTTCCTCTTCGAGTATCCCGACGTACCGCAGCAAGAGGCGGCACCCGCGGCAACAGTTGCCAAACCCGGGAGCCCGACCACTGGATCCGTCCGCTTCGGGTTCATCGGGGCGGGCAACTATGCGTCGAGCATGCTGCTGCCGAACCTGCAGAAGGATGAAAATGCAGTACTGGCTCGGGTGGCGACCAACAAGTCGTTGTCGGCGGCCAATGCTCAGCGGCGGTTCGGGTTCGAGCAGATCTCGACGGATGCGCAGGAGGTGCTCTCCGACGACAGCCTCGACGCGGTGTTCGTGGTGACGCGGCACAGTTCGCACGCGGACCTTGCCTGCCGGGCGCTCGAGACGGGGAAGGCGGTATTCGTCGAGAAGCCGTTGGCGTTGACGGATGAGGAGCTGGACCGCATCGTCGCCACGGTTGATGCCACTGGCAACGATCGGCTGATGGTCGGGTTCAACCGGCGGTTCGCCCCGCTGCTCACCGACCTGAAGACGCGCTTCGGCGACCACGGCGGCAGCTACTCGCTGCGCTACCTCGTGAACGCCGGCAAGCTGGACTCCACCAGCTGGTACCTCGACGCCGGCAAGGAAGGCACCCGGTTCGCCGGCGAGGGCGGGCACTTCATCGACACCCTGACCTGGTGGCTGAACAGCCTCCCGACCGAGGTGTACGCCGTACCCGGACCCGACACCGGCGACGTCGTCGTCACGCTCCGGTTCGCCGACGGTTCGGTCGGCACGATCAACTACGTCGCCGGCGGCAACTCGCGCTTCCCGAAGGAGACGCTCGACATCACCGGCGGCGGCCGCAATGCCCGCCTGGACAACTTCCAGAGCGCGTCGGTGTGGACCGGCCGCAAACCGTCGACGAAGAAGTCCCGCAGCACCGACAAGGGCCAGCAGACCGAGCTGGCACAGTTCGTCGCCGCGGTGAAGTCAGGCGGCCCGATGCCGATCTCCTTCGACGAGCTCGTCGCCACCACCCGCGCCACCATCGCCGTCGACCGGAGCCTGGCATCAGGAAAGCCGGAGAAGGTGTGAGCCGCCAGCCCCTGGGCTGGTACGTCCGCCGTCTGCGCCGGATGTCCCCCACCGAACTCATCTCGCGCGCTCGCGATACCGGACGTCGTTCTGCCTGGGCCTACCAACAGGTCAGGCCCGGGCAGGACGTGAAAACAGATCTACCCGTGCGCAAGGAGCTGACCTTCGGTACGACGCTCCCCACGCACACGGCCTGCGCCGTACCGGAGGATGCCCGCAAGGCCGTGATCCGCACGGCCGACGCGATCCTGGCCGGCAACCTCGAGGTCCTCGGCGTCGACCGGACCGACCTGAAGCAGCCGGACTGGTTCCGCGACCCGGCCACGGGCCGGCGGTCGGACCCCGCGCAGTACGTCTTCAAGCTGAACCACCGCAACGAGGAAGCGGTCGGCAACATCAAGCAGGTGTGGGAGCTGTCCCGCCACCACCACCTGACCCAGCTGGCCGCCGCCTGGTTCCTGACCCACGACGACCGGTACGCCGAACGCGTCGCCGACCACCTGACCGACTGGTGGCGTGCGAACCCGTTCCTGTCCGGCGTGCACTGGGCCAGCGGTATCGAGATCGGCATCCGGCTGATCAGCTGGACCTGGATCCGCCGCCTGCTGAACGACTGGCCGGAGATCACCGACCTGTTCGAGCACAACGAACTGGCGCTCCGGCAGATCTACTGGCATCAGCGCTACCTCGCCGCGTTCCGGAGCCACGGGTCCTCGGCCAACAACCACGTCATCGCCGAGGCCGCAGGTCAGCTCGTCGCAGCCTGTGCGTTCCCCTGGTTCACCAAGAGCTCCCGCTGGCGCCAGGACGCGGCTGCCCTGCTGGAGAAGGAGCTCGACGCCAACACCTTCCCCTCCGGTGTGAACCGCGAGCTGGCCACCGACTACCACCGCTTCGTCTCCGAGCTCGGTCTGTACGCCGCTCTCGAAGCAGACTGGTCCGGTCACCCACTCGGCCAGCACACGTGGGCGCTGCTGACCCGCACGGTCGACGTAGCTGCGGCAATCGTCGACAACACACTCCGGCCACCACGCCAGGGTGACGACGACGAGGGCATGGTTCTCGTCCTCGATCCACCAGACATCCACCACTGGTCCGCGTTCCTGTCGCTCGGCGCAGCAGCAGTCGGCGCAGCGCCCTGGTGGCCGGACAGCCCGCCAACTGCGACCTCGTTCATCGTCGGCTCGCTCGTCAAGGCTGGGCAGCCGGACCGCCCCGCCGTACGACCGGACCACTTCGAGGACGCCGGTCTGACCATTCTGCGCAGCAACGACGCCGGTCCGGAGATCTGGTGCCGTGGCGACGCCGGTCCGCACGGCTTCCTGTCCATCGCCGCGCATGCGCACTCCGACGCTCTCTCGCTCGAGGTCCGCGTCGACGGCGTCGACATCCTCGCCGACCCCGGCACGTACTGCTACCACGGCGAAGAGGAGTGGCGGAACTACTTCCGCTCCACGATCGCCCACAACACCGTCGAGGTCGCGAGCACCGAACAGTCCACCGTGGGCGGCCCGTTCCTCTGGCTGCGCGGCGCGACCGGCAAGGTACGCCGCCACGCTCCGAACACCTGGGACGCCGAGCACGACGGCTACCAGGTCGGCGAGACACCGGTCACGCACCGGCGGACCGCAGTACTCGACGATGGCGTACTGCGGGTGGAGGATCGGCTGGATGTGGCGTCCGACGTACGGATTGCCTGGCATCTGGGACCGGAAGTGTCCGTCGAGCTGGACGAGTCGACCGGACGGCTGGAGTGGCCCACCGGCTCCGCTGTCGTCGAGCTTCCGGCCGGATTGACCTGGACAGCGCACCATGGTGGCGACGATCCGTTGCTGGGCTGGTACTCACCGCGATTCGGCCACAAGGTGCCGATCACGACCCTGATCGGGACCGGAAACCTGCCCGCGGAGCAGCCCGCGGTGAGCACCTTCCGATTCCGGTCCTGATCTGTATCACCCTCTGCTCGCCGCCCTCTATTAACAGACAAGAAGTGGCGTTCGACTGGAGGGGACTGTGAGCACGCAGCAGCTCGACGTCAAGAAGTCCTGGCGGGCCATCCGTAGGCATCGCTGGATCGTTGCGGCCGTGGCGGCCGTTGGCCTGCTCGGCGGAGTGGCCGCCGGGTTCCTGGTGCCGCCCCTCCACACCGCGACCTCGCTGGTGGTGCTTCCACCCGCTCCGACGACCGATGCGGAGAAGGCCGCCGGCACGCAGAGCACCGACACGCAGGTGTTCATCGCGGAGAGCGAACCGGTGCTGAAGAGCGCCGGACAGAACCTGAACCCGCCGCTGTCGACCGAGGTCGTCCGCAGCCGGGTCAAGGTCACCGCCGTCACCGACGACGTCATCCAGATCGACGCCAAGGGGACGACGGCCAGCCAGTCGATGGCACTGGCGAACGCTGTCGCCGGGGTTTACCTGGTCTTCGTCACCACGGACCAGAACCTGCCCGGCGATCTGGGGAAGAAAACGGGGGCACGGGTGCTGGAACAGGCGACAACCGCACGCGGTGGGAACATGCCGATTCACCTCGGCATCTACGGTCTGCTCGGCGCCCTGATCGGCGCGGTGGCCGGATCGATCGGCGTACTGGCCAGGGAGCGCGGCGACCGGCGGCTGCGGCTGCGGGACGAGATCGCGGACGCGGTCGGGCTGCCGGTGCTGGCCTCGGTCTCGTCGTACCAGGCGAACGACGTGTCCGACTGGACCTATCTGCTCGAGCATTATTCGCCGACGGCGGTCGAGGCGTGGAGCCTGCGCAAGACGCTGCACCACCTCGGCCTGGACGTGAAAGGCCGGGCGCCGGTCTCGCTGGCGGTCATCTCGTTCGCCGGCGACGACAAGGCGCTGCCACTCGGTCCGCAACTGGCCTCGCTGGCCACCTCGATCGGCATCTCCACCTCGATCGTGGTCGACTCACACCAGGAGCCGTCCGGCGACACGACGCTGAGCATCCACCTGCTCGTCGTCGACAAGGACGAGCCGATCGTGGTCGGCTCCGAGGCGACCACCAATACGATCCTGGCGCTGTCGGCCGGCACCGTGACGGCCGAGGAACTCGCCCGGCTGGCGGTCGCGGCCGCGGCCGACGACCGCTCCATCGACGGCATCGTCGTCACCGATCCGGACCCGACGGATCGCACCATCGGACGCGTCTCCCAGTCGATGCGCCGGTCGAGCTCGCGGCTGCCCACCCTCCTCACCGGCACCGCGAGGAGGACCAAATGAGCAACCAGCCGTACACCGAACCGGTGGTCAGCGAACCGGCGTGGGCGGACGACGACGGGATGTTCGACGACCAGCCGACGAACGCGCATCCGCCGGACGCCCTCGTCACGCTGCGGTTCCTCCGCGACGCCATCCGCCGGCATCTGCGCATCTGGGTCGTGCTCGCCCTGGTCGGCTTCCTGGCCGGGCTCGGCTCCACCTTCGCGGTGCCGGCTCCGAGCGTGTCGGCCACCCGGTTGCTGATCACCCACCGCGACGGTGAGGACCCGACCAAGGCGATGGCCACGGATGTCAGCCTGGCGACCACGCACACCGTGGCGCAGCGCGTGATCGACCTGCTCAAGCTGCCGATCAGCCAGGACGATCTGCTGAAGGAATACACCGTGGTCCCGCAGACCGACCGGGTGCTCCAGATCAGCGCGGCGGGGAAGACCAACGACGAGGCGACCAGGCTGGCCGGCGTGATCGCGCAGGTCTTCCTCATCTACCGCAAAGAGCAGATCGCCTTGCAGGACGCGCCGCTCGTGCGTGACGAGGCCTCGGCCAAGAACGATCTGGCCGTGGCTGAGCAGGCGGTCCGGGCAACTGGCGACGATCCGACCGCGAACGAGCTGAAGCACCCGAACAGCCCGGAGGGGGTCCGGCTCGGCGCCGCCCGCGACCAGTACGTCTACGTCCGGCAGCAGCTGCTCGACTCGCAGGTCGAGGCGTTGCGGATGAACAGCAGCCGGGTGCTCGACGTGGCCGCGCCGGTGCATGTCTCGGCCAAGCGGACGATCGTGCTCAACGCCGCCACCGGCCTGATCGCCGGCCTGTTCATCGGTCTCGCGTTCGTCATCGTTCGCGCGCTGATCTCCGACCGGCTGTGGAAGCGCCAGGACATCGCCCTGGCCCTGGGCGCGCGGATCCGGTTGAGCAGCCCACGCCCGTCGCGCCTGCAACTGCTGCCGCGGCCGCGGTACCTGCGTCCCTCGCAACGCAAGCAGCCGGAAGTTCAGCTGATGATCCGGCACCTCGATCAGCGCATCTTCTGGGGCGAGCACCCCACGCCGGCGATGACCGTGGTCAGCGTCGACGACGTCAACACCTGCGCGCTCGTGGTGGCGTCGCTGGCGGTGGCGTTGGCAGAGGATGGCAAGCATGTCCTGGTCGCCGACCTGACCGAGTCCGGCCGGCTCGCGGCCATGCTCGGGGTGAAGACTCCCGGCACGCACGAGTCGCGCTTCAGCGCGCCCGGCCAGCGCGTCGACGTACACCGCCCCGACCAGACCGCCGGCCCGGCGCAGGGGTGCTACCTGCACCTCAGCGACACCAACCGGCCGGCCAGCTCCGGCGACATCGCGCTCGACTCGGCCTGGGAGGTCGCCGACGTCGTCCTCAGCCTCAGTACGTTGACGCCGGAGCTCGGCGCGGATCACCTGGCCACGTGGGCGTCCCATGCCGCGGTCGTGGTGACCGCGGGCGAGACGACCACCACCAAGATCCAGGCCACCGGCGAGATGCTGCGGCTGGCCGGCCTGGAGATCGAGACCGCCGTCGTACTACGTCCGGACCGCACCGACGAGGGCGTCGGCGTGACCGAGGCCGAGGCCGGCCGGGCGCTGAACGTGGATGTCGAGATGTTCCGCCGATGACCACGATCACCACCCGCCCAGGTAGCCGGCTGACTTCCCGGCCGGCCCATCGCCCGACCAGGCGCGTCGTCGCGCCGGAGGTACGGCGGCGTAGGCGGGTCCAGATGGCCTGGGCACTGATGGTGCTGAACGTGATGACGTTCTTCCCGGGCGCGCCGCACATCCTGCCCATCCCGGGATCGGTCGGCAAGCTCATCGCGCAAGGAGCGCTGATCGGCGCGTTGGTGATGGCGCTGTCGGTGAACCGGCCGGTGCGGATCCGGCCGAGTGTTTTCGTCTTCCTGGTGATGCTGCTGGCGGCGGAAGGGCTGCTGGCCAGCATCCGGGCCGAGTTTCTGTTCGGCGCGCTCTTCCGGGCCGGCCGGCTGTGCGGATTCGCTGTGGTGCTGTGGCTGCTGACGCCGTGGTGGCCCCGCCGCGACATGTTGCTGCTGCGGACGCACCTGATGGTGCTGTGGGCGATCGTCGCTTCGGTGGTCATCGGTCTGCTCGTTGCACCGGGTCTGGCGATGACCGAGAGCCGCCTCGCCGGCGTGCTCTGGCCGATCCCGCCGACGCAGGTCGGGCACTACACCGCGGGGGCCGCCGGCCTCTCGATCGTGCTCTGGATGTCCGGTCACCTCCGCCGCTGGATCGCGCTCACCAGCGTCCTGGTGTGCGTTCCCGTTCTGCTGCTGACCCACACCCGGACGGCGTTGCTCGCGCTGATGGTGGGCGTGCTGGTCGCCGGGCTGAGCCTGTTCACCGGACGCTCGCGGGTTCGCAAGGCGTTCACGATCGGCATTGTCGCGTTCTCGGTCGGAGCACTCACCCTCAGCTCGGTGGTGACGACCTGGCTCGCCCGCGGGCAGGACGCCCAGGAGCTCGGCGCGCTGACCGGACGGAAGGCCGTCTGGGACGCGATCCTGGCCCAGCCACGCTCGACCTTCGAGACTCTGTTCGGCTTCGGGTTGTCCAACAAGTCGTTCAACGGGCTGCCGATCGACAGCAACTGGCTCGGCACGTACTACGACGTGGGGCTCGTCGGGGTGGCGATCACGATCGTGCTCGTGCTGTTCGTACTGATCGCCGCCTGGTTCCGGCCGCAGGGACCGCACCGCGCGGTCGCGCTCTTCCTGGTGGCGTACTGCGTGATCGCGTCGTTCACCGAGAGCGGTCTGAGCGAGGCGTCGTCGTACCTGCTCGACCTGACGCTGGCCGCGTCACTCGTCTACAACACGTCGACCCGCGAGGGACCGCGATGAAGATCCTGCTGGTACACAACAGATATCGCTCGACCGCCCCGAGCGGCGAGAACCGGGTGGTCGATCAGGAGAGCGCGGCGCTGACCGCACTCGGGCACGACGTCCGGCACTTCGAGCAGCACAGCGACGACATCGAGAACTGGCCCTCCTGGCAGAAGGCGACGCTGCCCGGCCGGGTCGTCTGGAACCCGACGAGCCGGCGCGACCTGGCCGCGGCCCTGGCCGAGGACCGGCCCGATGTGGTGCACGTCCACAACACGTTCCCGCTGCTCAGTCCGTCCGTGCTGTACGCGTGCCGCTCCGCCGGCGTGCCCGTGGTGATCACCCTGCACAACTACAAGCTGCTTTGCGCCAGCGGTGACTTCTTCCGCAACGGCGAGGTGTGCCACGACTGCGCCGGCGGCAACCCGGCATCCGCGGTCGTCCACCGCTGCTACCGCGGGTCCGCGCTGGCAACGTCGGCCACGGTCCTGAACGCGCGAGGTCACCGCCGCAGCTGGCGCCGCCTCGTCTCGGCGTACATCTTCATCTCCCAGTCCCAGCGTCGCTTGCTCGGAGCAATGGACTTCGATCCGGACCGGTCGTTCGTGAAGCCCAACGCCGTTCCGTACGACGGTCCCGTCGGCGGGCCGCGGCAACGGCAGGTGACGTACGTCGGCCGCCTCGACGCGGCCAAGGGCGCTCCCCTGCTGATGAAGGGCTGGGACGCCTACCGCGCCGTCGCCGGGGACGACGCGCTCCGGCTCGTCATCGCCGGCGGCGGCCCGATGCTGGACGAGGTGACCGCCTGGGCGGCTACCCGGCCGTCGGTCGAGCTCCGCGGCTTGATGAACAAGCAGCAGGTCTTCGAGGTGATCGGTCGGTCCCGGGGCGTCGTACTGCCCTCGGAGTGGGAGGAGACGTTCGGTCTGGTGGTCGTCGAGGCGATGGCGGTCGGTGTGCCGCCGCTGGCGTCGGGCCACGGGTCGTTCCCCGAACTGATCACGGACGGGGTCGACGGCGCGCTGTTCGAGCCGGGCCGTCCGGACGCCCTGGCGAAGGTGCTGCTGGACGTCGACGCGTCCCCCGCGCGCTACGAGGAGCTCGGCCGGCAGGCGCGCACGACGTACGAGACGAAACACCGGCCGGAACAGAGCATCGAGCAACTGCTCGAGATCTACCGGTACGCGATCGAACACCCTGTCACCGCCCACAGCTGAGGTCGAGGACGCCATGCCCCCCGAAGGAAACACCACCCCGCGCCGCGAGCCGTCCACCGGACGCGCCTGGTACCGCCGTCCGCCCGCACTGGCGACCGGAGGGCTCGTCGTCGTCGCGGCCCTGGTCGCCGCTGGGATCACCGTCCGGAACAACGGCTCGCCCGAGGACGCAGACAATGCCGCGTCCGCAGCGCCGGGAGTCACGTCGTCGCCTGCCCCGCCGGCGCCGACAGCGCCGCCGGCGAAGGTCTGTGGGAACGCGAAGGCGCTGGCCGGCCCCGCCACCGCTCCGGCCGGGGCGGTCGTGGTCAGCACCACGCAGAACCTGAACGAGCTCACCACCAGCAACCCGGCCCGAACCACCTTCTGGCTGGCGCCGGGGACCCACCGACTCGGCACCGCTCAGTTCGCCCAGGTCATCCCGAAGGACGGCAACGTGTACATCGGGGCGCCAGGGGCGGTCCTGGACGGTGGCAAGAAGAACCGCTACGCGTTCACCGGGTACGCCACTGGGGTCACGGTGAAGAATCTGACCATCCAGAACTTCGGGGCGCCGCGGACCAACAACGACGAGGGTGTGGTCAACCACGACTCCGGCGCACGCTGGACAGTGGAGTCCAACACGATCCGGGACAACGCCGGCGCCGGGCTGATGGTCGGCGACCACAACGTCGTCCGTGGCAACTGCCTGTCGGAGAACGGCCAGTACGGCTTCAACGCGTACAACCCCGGCAAGGTGTCCGGCATCACCATCGAGCGCAACGAGATCGCCGGCAACAACACCGACGACTGGGAACGGCTCAAGGGCGGCTGCGGCTGCACCGGCGGCGGCAAGTTCTGGGAGGTCACCGGGGCGATCGTGCGGGCCAACTGGGTGCACGACAACCACAGCGCCGGATTGTGGGCGGACACCAACAACACCGGCTTCGTGATCGAGGGCAACTACATCTCCGGCAACTCGGCCGAGGGCTTGATCTACGAGACCAGCTACAACGCGGGGATCCGTGGCAACGCATTCGTTCGCAACGGTCTCGGCAAGGGGCCGGAGAACTCGGGCTTCCCGACGCCCGCGCTGTACATCTCCGAGTCCGGTAGCGACCCACGGGCGCCCGGCCTGTTCAACCAGACCTTCGAGATCAGCGGGAACGTCTTCAACGACAACTGGGCCGGCGTCGTGCTGTGGGAGAACGCCGACCGGTTCGCCGGGTCACCGGCGAACACCAGCACCGGCTCGGGCACCTTGGTGAACACGTCCGTCGTCTCCGCCAAGACCTGCAACGCCAAGACCATCCTCACCCAGCCGTACCGCAGCGACTGCCGGTGGAAGACGCAGAACGTGCGGGTACACGACAACATCTTCTCGCTCGACCCGGACAACATCGGGAAGACCTGCGCCGTCCGCACCGGCTGCGGCTACAACGGGCTGTTCTCCAACTGGGGCACGTTCCCGAGCTGGTCGCCGTACAAGAACGCCACCATCCAGGACGCGATCACGTTCCACCAGGGCAACCGGTTCTTCAACAACACGTACTCCGGTCCGTGGAACTTCATCGTGCACGAACAGGGCAACCGGGTGAACTGGGCCAGCTGGCAGGGTGCTCCGTACGGGCAGGACTCCGACAGCGTGATCAAAGTGAGCGGAGAGCGGTGATGATCGGGCCTCCGGAGCGGGCCGTCGGTGAGCAGATCGCCTTGCTCCGCTCGGTCGGGTACGCCGCGTTCGGGCGGCACGAGCGCGATCTCGACGTACTCGACCTGGTCTTCGACAGCATCATCGACGCGCCCGGAACCGGCGACGTACGCCGGCTGCGGTTCTCCGGTCACGGCATCACGCTCGACGTGGACATCCACGAGACCGGCCGGACCGGCCTGACCATCGAGCTGCGGGTCTCGCCGTCCGGCCCGGTGGTGGTCGAGTCCCGGGGCGGCGACGCCGAGGGACCGACCGGGGCCCGGCTGGTCAGCTTCCTGCTCCGCTGGCCGGGGACAGCACAACGCCCGGTCCGGACCGCGTGGATCATGCTCTGAACCGAATCAGCTGCGCATGATCTACGGCCCTGACCGGGCTCTGCTGCCTCAGGAGGCAAGCAGCAGTCTGAGCTTCTCCAGGCAACGGCCGCGGATCGGGCCGATGCTGCCGATCGGGATCCCGATCGTCGCGGAGATCTCCGCGTACGGCGCCGGCGGGTCGGCCATCAGCATGCCGAGCAGCTGCTGCCACCGGTCCGGCAGGCTTTCCAGCGCCCGCCGTACGTCGTCGGCCCGCTCGCCGGCCAGCAGGTCGGCGTCCAGCTCGGGCAGGTCATCGGCCACGTCCTCGAACGCGGTCGCCTCGTAGGTCAGCAGCACCCGCTTGCGGAACGCCAGCACCCGCAGGCATTCGCGGCGGGTGGTGACGACCAGCCAGGCGCCGACCCGCTCGGGGTCGACCCGGTTGACGTGTTCGAGCAACCGCAGCCAGACCATCTGCGAGACGTCGGCGGCGTCGCTGTCGCTCAGCCGGAAACTGCGGGTTACGGCCCAGACGAGCCGCGCATAGTGGTCGACCAGCCGGCTCCAGGCCCCTTGGTCCCCCGCCGCGGCCCCGATCACCAAGGTCGCGGCTTCGGATCGGGCCACGCCTGATCCTTCCAGTACAGCAGTCACGAATTCCCCCCTCGGGAATGCAAAGATCTTGAAACCAGCACCGCCCTAGTACGCGCCGTCGCTCCCCAGCACGGCACGAGCGGTCTTCCACAAAATGAGCAGGTCCAGCGCGATCGACCAGTTGTCGGCGTACCGCAGGTCGAGCCGCATCGACTCCTCCCAGGTCAGGTCGCTGCGACCGCTGACCTGCCACAGGCCGGTCAGGCCCGGCTTCACGAGCATCCGGCGCGCGTCGTCGATCGCGTACTGCGCGACCTCGGCCGGTAGCGGCGGCCGCGGCCCGACCAGTGACATGTCCCCCCGGAGCACGTTCACCAGCTGGGGCAGCTCGTCGATCGAGAACCGCCGCAGGTACTTGCCGACCTTGGTGATCCGCGGGTCGTCACGCATCTTGAACAGGATCCCGTTGCCCTGGTTCAAGGCGTGCAGCTCGGCCTTGCGGGCCTCCGCGTCGGCCACCATCGTGCGGAACTTCAGCATCTGGAACTGCTCGCCGCCGCGACCCACCCGGGTCTGCCGGAACAGCACCGGCCCACGACTGGTGAGCTTCACCAGCAGCGCGGTGACCAGCAGGATCGGCGAGACCCCGAGCAGCAGCATGAATCCGACCACGCGGTCGAAGATGCTCTTCAGCACGTGCGGCCCACCGCTCACCGACGGCCGCTCCAGGTGCAGCAACGACAGGCCGGCGACCGGGCGGATCGAGATCCGCGGACCGGCGACCTCGACGATGCCCGGCGAGACGATCAGCTCGACGCCGCGCTGTTCGAGCGCCCAGGACAGCTTGCGCAGCTGGTGCCCGGCCAGCTCCGGGTCGGTGGCCACCGCGACCACCTCGACGTCGAACTGGTCGACACCGGCCAGGATGTCCATCTCGGTCCGGCCCAGCCGTTCGAACTCGGCGTCTTCGAACACGTCGCCGCGCGGCAGGCAACTGGCCACCACGACGTACCCGTCGGCGGGCCGCTCCTCCAGGTGCCGCGTCAGCGTCATCACCTGGTCGTTGCGTCCGACAACGAGTACCCGGCGCATGCACCGGCCGGCGAACCGCCGCCAGGAGATCTGCCGGTGCAGGAACCAGCGGCCGACCATCGCGGCCACGCAGGTCGTCGGCACCGCGAGTACGACGAACCCACGAGCAACTTCGCTCTTGGTCGCGTACGACGTGATCGCGACCAGCGCGGTCAGCGCCACGGCGGCCCGGATGATCGAGCGGAACTCCTCCGGCCCGGTGCCGAAGTACCGGGTCTCGTAGCCGCGCTGCAAGGCCACACACGCGATCCAGGCCACCGGCAGCAGTGCGCCCAGCACGAAGTAGCCAAGGTTGATCTGGGCTCCGAACCGGGCCACCAGCGCCAACGCGGCGCCGATCACGCCGGCGCCGAGATCGGCCGCCAAGGATGCCCGACGGTACTTCGCCACCCAGCGCGCCTCGGTGAACCGGGCCGAGCGCGGCAGCACAGCCGGCACTTCGTCCGGAACGACCCAGACCGGCCGACGACGCTCCCCTGACGGCGCCGGCCGTAGATCAGCCGGTTCAGCAAGCCCTTCGGACATGACAAACTCAGTCACGCACAGTCACCCCCCACAGGTGATACCGAAACCCGCGACCAACCCACTCCCCGTCACGGACCTCGCCCAACGCCGCCCCCACAACGGCGTGTCCCAGACAGTACTACGGGAACGCGGCGGACAACAGCACTGGCCACGAGTGTTTACCCGTGCGCCACCCGCCGCCCGGCAAAAGACCCCTGGGGCCCAATTTCTGGGCCCCAGGGGTCTCGTTCGACTACTCGAAGTGATCAGCCGGCGATCAAGCCGTCGCCGCTGATCAGTTCACGCATCTCGGCGAGCGAGCTGTCCGACGGGGGCAGGATGGCGTCGGAGTCGTGCAGCTCGTCGTCCGGCACCTTCTCACCGGACCGGACGAAGTCGAGCAGCGCGGCGAAGGCGGACTGGTAGGCCGTCTCGTCCCCGGACGACACGGCCTTCTCCAGGTCGCCGTCGACCGTGTTCAGCGCGTCGAGCTTCTCGTCGGCCAGTCGCCACTGACCCTCACCCATGATGCGAACGATCACCGAACATCTCCGTCCTGAGGTCTCACCGGCTCGGCGGCCGGCTGCTGCACTGGCTGCTGGGCGGTCTGGGCGGACTGCGGGGCCGCGCCCTGTGCCTCACCGGAGATCTCCTTCGGCGCGCTGCCTCCGGAGAGCTGGGCCTTCATCGCGGCCAGCTCGTTCTCCACGTCGGAGCCGGACGACATCCGGTCCAGCTCCAGGGTGATGTTGTCCTTGACCGTGCCGCTGGCGTCGTCGAGCGCGCCGGAGGCGAGCAGCTCGTCGATCGCACCGGCCCGGGCCTGCATCTGCTGGGTCTTGTCCTCGGCCCGCTGGACCGCCAGACCGACGTCGCTCATCTCCTCGGAGATACCGGAGAAGGCCTCGTTGATCCGGGTCTGCGCCTCGGCCGCGGTGTAGGTGGCCTTGATGGTCTCCTTGCGGGTCCGGAACGACTCGACCTTGGCCTGCAGCCGCTGGGAGGCGAGCGTCAGCTTCTCCTCCTCACCCTGCAGCTGGGCGTGCTGGGTGGTCAGGTCGTCGATCTGCCCCTGCAGCCCGGACTTGCGGGTCAGAGCCTCCCGGGCCAGGTCCTCACGGCCCATCGAGAGCGCCTTCTGGGCCTGTTCCTGCAGCTTCGCCGACTGGGACTGCAGCTGGGAGGCCTGCAACTCCACCCGCTTGCGGCTGGTGGCGACGTCGGCCACGCCCCGCCGTACCTTCTGGAGCAGCTCGAGCTGCTTCTGATACGAGTAGTCAAGGGTTTCGCGAGGATCCTCGGCCTTGTCCAGGGCGGAGTTCGCCTTGGCCTTGAAGATCGTCGACATCCGCCTGAAGATGCTCATCGATATCCGTACCCCTTCTGCGCCGGACTGACGACCCGGCGTGCGTGTCATCCACCCTATGTCCCTATGGGTCACCACACCATCAGGACCGGCCCCGATAAAGTGGTAAGGAGGTCCGGGGACCACCCCGAGTCGCGACCTGCCCTGCGAATGAGGTTCTGACCCCGTGTTCCGTCGTTCCAAGTCTGAAACAGCTACCACCGTACCCGCCGAGCCCCAGGGCAAGCCGGGAGGCAAGGGCCGCCCGACCCCGAGCCGCCGCGACGCCGAGGCGGCGCGCAAGGCCGGGTTCAAAAAGCCACGCAACCGCAAGGAAGCCTCGGCGATCCGGCGGGAGAAGGTCCGCACCGAGCGGTCCAAGATGCAGGCGGCGATGCAGACCGGCGACGACCGGTACCTGCCGGCCGCCGACAAGGGCCCGGTCCGGCGGTTCGCCCGCGACTACGTCGACGCCCGGTACTCCGTGATGGAGTTCGCGCTGCCGGTCCTGCTGGTGGTGTCGCTGGTCGGCGTGGTGTTCTCGCCGCAGTTCCCGTGGCTGGCCGGGATGGTCAACCTGCTGTTCCTGGCGATGATCCTGCTGATCGCGGCGGACTGGTTCCTGCTGACGGGCGGCCTGAAGAAGTCGGTCGGGATCAAGTTCCCGAAGGAGTCCACCAAGGGCATCGGGTTCTACGCGGTCCGGCGGACCATGCAGATGCGCCGCTGGCGGATGCCCAAGCCGATGGTGAAACGCGGGGAACGGCCGCACTGAGAAAATTGGCCTCCTGATCGGACTGTAGGGTCGGCCTATGGACTTTCGCTTTCTCGGCAACAGCGGTTTGAAGGTCAGCGAGATCTCGTACGGCAACTGGCTCACGCACGGGTCGCAGGTGGAGAACGAGCAGGCCAAGGCCTGTGTGCGGGCGGCCCTGGAGGCCGGTATCACGACGTTCGACACCGCCGACACCTACGCCAACACGGCGGCCGAGTCGGTGCTCGGCGAGGCGCTGGCCGGTGAGCGACGCGAGTCGCTGGAGATCTTCACCAAGGTCTACTGGCCGAC
The DNA here is from genome assembly GCF_044453965.1 of Kribbella sp. NPDC051586. Lineage (NCBI taxonomy): Bacteria > Bacillati > Actinomycetota > Actinomycetes > Propionibacteriales > Kribbellaceae > Kribbella > Kribbella sp. NPDC051586. Next base: position 837,764 of record NZ_JBITDF010000002.1, read on the forward strand.
CGGCCCGAAGGGGCCGAACGACACCGGCCTGTCCCGCAAGCACATCCACGAGTCGATCAACGGTTCGCTGAAGCGGCTCGGGACCGACTACGTCGACCTCTACCAGGCGCACCGGTTCGACACCGAGACGCCGCTGGAGGAGACGATGGAGGCGTTCGCCGACGTCGTCCGGCAGGGCAAGGCGCTCTACATCGGCGTCTCCGAGTGGACCGCGGAGCAACTGCAGGAGGGCCACCGGCTGGCCCGTGAGCTGCGCATCCCGTTCGTCTCGAACCAGCCGCAGTACAGCATGCTCTGGCGGGTGATCGAGGCCGAGGTGGTGCCGGCCTCGGAGGAGCTCGGCATCGGCCAGGTGGTGTTCTCGCCGATCGCGCAGGGCGTGCTCACCGGCAAGTACCTGCCCGGTCAGCAGCCGCCGGAGGGCTCGCGGGCCACCGACGAGAAGGGCGGCGCGACGTTCATCAAGCGGTTCCTGACCGACGACGTACTGACCCGGGTGCAGGAGCTGAAGCCGATCGCGGCCGAGGTCGACCTGTCGCTGTCGCAGCTTGCGGTCGCCTGGGTCCTGCAGAACCCGAACGTCTCCTCCGCGATCGTCGGCGCCTCCCGGCCCGAGCAGGTCACCGAGAACGTGAAGGCTTCCGGCGTGAAGCTGGACGACGGCCTGCTGAAGCGGATCGACGAGGTCCTCGGCGGCATCGTCGAGCGCGACCCGGCCAAGACCGCGCAGAACTCACCGCAGGCCCGGGTGGCGTGATGAGCTGGAGCTGGCGGTTCGAGACCGCGTCCGGCGCCCTGGTCGACCCGGGTGAGGTCGGCGGGGCGGAGTTCTCGGCGCAGGGCGACGCGGAGAGCTGGCTGGGTGAGGTCTGGCGCGACCTGGCCGACCGCGGCGTCAGCCAGGTGTACCTGCTGGAGGACAACCGCGAGGTCTACGGGCCGATGAGCCTGTCTTCGGCCGAGTGAGCACAGAGTAGGCTTCGGTCGAACCAAACGCCTGCGTCACAGGGAAGCCGGTCGAAGTCCGGCGCTGACCCGCAACCGTAGGCCACCCCTCCGCAACCGGACCAGGGTGGCGAGCCGGAACACTGTGACGCAGGCGGTCAGGCTCACCTACCCGCCGAGGCCCGCGGGTGGAGCCCTACCCTGCCGGTGCAGGCGGGACCTCCTCCACCGGGCTACGGCCCGAACGAGGACACGAGATGACTGCACACCGGACCGTACGACTGGTCTTCAGCCTGTTGGCGGGTCTCCTGCTGGCTGGGACTGTCGCAGCAACTACCGCCCAGGCCGAGGACGGCTACCGGTTCTGGGGCTACTACCAGTGGACCAGCGGCACCTGGGCTTTCTCCCAGAAGGGCGCCGACGCGTTCGTCCCGGCGGACGGGGGCATCGAGGGCTGGCGGTTCGCCGTCGGCGGCGCCAAGCCGCGGGTGCCGCGGGCGGCGGGCGACTTCGACGCGATCTGCGGCAAGACCCCGGCCGAGACCGGCAAGAAGCGGGTGGCGGTGGTCGTCGACCCGGGTACGCCGGAGGACGCGGTCACTGGTGACACACCAGCTCAGCCCACTGGCACCTGTGTGGTGACCGACCCGAAGTCGAACGGCGCCCAGGTCCTCGCCGCGGTCGCGCCGGTCCGGATCGAGAAGGGCCTCACCTGTGGGGTCGCCGGCTACCCGTCCAAGGGCTGCGGCGACCAGGTGAAGAGCATCACCGTCCCGGCCACCGACGCCCCTGTCACGCTGCAGGTCGGCCCGGCAGTGGGTTCCACGGCGGTCCAGCCTGCGCCGGCGTCCACGAAGGACGACAGCGGCGCGCCCTGGACCGGGATCATCATCGCGGCGGTCGTGGTTGTGCTCCTGGGCGGAGGCGGCTTCTTCCTGAACCGCCGTCGTACTGCGGCGAAGTAGTGCGCGCCGTCCACCACCTCACACTCCCCCGGGCACTCCACCCGGGGGCCTGGTGGTTGTGGGCGCTGTGCATGGCCGTGGCGGCCAGCAGGACCCGCAACCCGGTCCTGCTGGTCCTGATCCTGGCGGTGACCGGCTTCGTGGTGTCGGCGCGCCGCAGCGACGCGCCGTGGGCATACAGCTTCACTGCGTTCCTCAAGCTCGGCCTGCTGGTCATCGGCATCCGCGTGGTGCTGCAGGCACTGCTGTCGACCCGTGCACAGGGGAACACGGTGCTGTTCACGCTGCCGCAGATTCCGTTGCCTGACTGGGCTGCGGGCGTCAAGCTCGGCGGAGAGGTCACGGCCGAAGCCCTGGTGACCGCTCTGTACGACGGTGCTCAGCTGGCCGTCATGCTCTGCTGTGTAGGTGCCGCCAACGCACTGGCCAGTCCACGGCGCTTGCTGAAGTCGTTGCCCGGAGCCCTCTACGAGATGGGCGTGGCCTGTGTGGTCGCACTGACCTTCGCACCCCAGCTGGTGACCGACGGCCGCCGGATCCGCGCCGCCCGCCGGCTGCGCGGCCGCACGCGTGCCTCGTTCCGTACGACGGCGATGCCGGTCCTCGAAGGCGCCCTGGACCGCTCGGTGGAGCTCGCGGCGGCGATGGACTCCCGCGGCTACGGCCGTACGGCGCACGCCCCGCGCTCTCAGCGTCGACTCACTGCGCTGTGCGTATTACTGGGCCTGCTGGGCATCCTGCTCGGGGTCTACGCGTTGCTGACCGACTCCATGTCGTTCCCGCTCGCCGCCGGCGCACTAGCGGTCGGAGTACTGCTCGCAGTTGGCGCGATGGCGATCGGCCGTCAGCGGGTGGCCCGCACGCGGTACAGGCCCGATCCGTGGGCACTGCCGGAGTGGCTGGTCGTGGCGGCCGGCGCAGTGGCCGCAGGCGCGATGGTGACCGCCGCAGTACGCGGAGTGCACGGTCTGCTGCTGGACGGTCCGTTGGTCGTCCCACCGGTGCCTGTGCTGCCGGTTGTCGGCGTACTGATCGGACTGGTGCCCGCGCTGGCCGCACCGCCGTTGAAGAAGGCGGTCGCATGATCGAGTTCGACCGGGTGACGGTGACGTACGACGGCGCGAGCGAGCCGGCGCTGCGGGACGTGAGCTTCATCGTGCCCGAGGGTGAGCTGGCGCTCGTGATCGGACGGACCGGGTCCGGCAAGTCAACGTTGCTACGGGCAATCAACGGTCTGGTGCCGCACTTCACCGGCGGCAAGCTGTCCGGCCGGGTGCTCGTCGACGGACGGGACACCAGCAGGTACCGGCCGCGGGACCTCGCGGATGTGGTCGGGATGGTGGGTCAGGATCCGATGGCGGGGTTCGTGACGGACACGGTCGAGGACGAGCTGGCGTACAGCATGGAGTCGCTGGGCGTGGCGCCGGACGTGATGCGGCGACGCGTCGAGGAGACGCTGGACCTGCTGGGGCTTGCCGACGTACGAGCCCGTGCGCTGGCGTCGCTGTCGGGTGGACAGCGACAGCGGACTGCCATTGGAGCAGCGCTGACTTCCCACCCCGCCGTACTCGTGCTGGACGAGCCCACCTCCGCACTGGACCCGCAGGCGGCCGAGGAGGTGCTGGCGGCGCTACAGCGGCTGGTCCACGACCTCGGTGTCACTGTGGTGCTGGCTGAGCACCGGCTCGAGCGCGTGATCCAGTACGCCGACCGCGTGATCGAAGTGCCCGGTGGTGCCGCAGCTGTGTCGACAGGTCTGCCTGCTGAGCGCATGGTCACCGCGCCGGTCGCACCGCCCGTGGTGGAGCTGGGACGGCTGGCTGGTTGGTCGCCGCTCCCCCTGTCTGTACGAGACGCTCGACGAGCTGCGGTCGCGCTACGTCGTCAGCTGGACAGTGCCGCGCCGGTCCGGCCGGTTGCTGCGCTCGGTGATGAGCTCGCCCGGTGCTCCGATCTGGTCGTTGGCTATGGCACCGTCACGGCATTGCGGGGCGTGTCTCTGAGCATCAAGGCGGGCGAGGTCGTCGCGCTGATGGGACGCAACGGCGCTGGCAAGTCCACCCTGCTCAACACGCTCGTCGGCATCCTGCCGCCTCGGTCGGGCACCGCGGTAGCGGCCGGGACAGACCCACAGCGAACGAAGCCGGCGCTGCTGGTCAAGGCAGTCGGACTGGTCCCGCAAGAGCCTGCGGACCTGCTGTATGCCGCTACGGTCGCCGAGGAGTGTTCTGCCGCGGACTCCGACTTCAAGGTGCGCCCAGGTAGTTGCCGGGCGCTCCTCGAGCGGCTGGCGCCAGATGTGGCTGTGGACCTCCATCCGCGGGACCTGTCCGAGGGACAACGGCTCTGCCTGGCGCTGGCCGTCGTACTGTGCGGCGCTCCCCCGCTGCTTTTGCTGGACGAGCCGACGCGCGGGCTCGACTACGGCGCCAAGCGGCGGCTGGTGACGATCCTGCGCGAGCTGGCCGCGGCCGGGCACGCGGTGGTGCTGTCGACGCACGACGTCGAGATGGTCGCCGAGGTCGCTACCCGGGTGATGGTGCTCGCCGAGGGCGAGTTGGTGAGCGACGGCGAGACGGCCGAGGTCATTGCCGGGTCGCCGGCGTTCGCGCCGCAGGTGGCGAAGATCCTTGCCCCGTTGCCGTTCCTGACCGTTGGAGAGGTCGCTGACGCACTGGACCGGGCGTCATGAGGCTGATCCGGCTCAAGCCGCGGAGTACGGCGACGTTGCTGGTGGCCTCGCTCGTCGGGGTGCTCGCATTCGCCTGGCCGCTGTTCTTCCGGACCTCACAGGCGGGTGCGTCCGCGATCGGGCACACGACCGACGCGCCGTGGTTGTTCGTGTTGCTGCTGCCGCTGCTGGTGGCCGTCGTACTGGCGGAGTTGTCCGAGTCCGGCATCGACGCGAAGGTGATCTCGCTGGTCGGCATGCTGGCTGCGGTCGGCGGGGCGCTGCGCGCGTTGGGTCCGGGTACGGCGGGGCTCGAGCCCGGGTTCTTCCTGCTGGTGCTGGCGGGGCGGGCGTTCGGGGCCGGGTTCGGGTTCGTGCTCGGGGCGGTGTCGTTGCTGGGCGGGGCGTTGATCAGCGGCGGGGTCGGGCCGTGGATGCCGTTCCAGATGTTCGCATGCGCGTGGGTGGGGTGCCTGGCGGGCCTGCTGCCGCGGGTCGGTGGGCGGTTGGAGTTGCTGCTCCTGGCGGCGTACTCGCTGGTGTCGGGGGTGCTGTACGGCCTGATCATGAACCTGTGGTTCTGGCCGTACGCGACGTTCGGGAGCGACTTCTCGTTCATCCCGGGCGACGAACTGGCGGCCAACCTGCACCGGTACTTCCTGTTCGTGGTGGCGACGTCGCTGGGCTGGGACATCCCGCGCGGCATCCTGTCCGCCGGACTGGTCCTCGTGCTGGGGCGGCCGATCCTGAACGCGTTCCGGCGTACGGCGCGCAAAGCGGCGTTCGAGGCGCCGGTGGTCTTCGAGCGGAGGACCGATGGCTGACCGAACCCTCCTCCTCGGCGGAGCCCGCTCCGGCAAGTCCATCGCCGCCGAACGGCTGCTGTCGTCGGAGCCTGACGTCCTGTACGTCGCCACCGGCGGACACGACTCGGGCAATGCCGAGTGGGCCGACCGGGTAGCCAAGCACCGAGCCCGGCGTCCGGCCACCTGGGGACTCGCGGAGACCATCGACCTTGTCCCGCTGCTCGAAGCGTCCGGTCCCCCGCTGCTGATCGACTGCCTGACGCTGTGGCTGTCCCGCACCATGGACGCCGTCGACGTCTGGTCGGACCTGGGCCGGGCAGACCTCGTCGACCAGCAGATCGCCGCCCTGGCCGAGGCCTGGTCCGCCACCCCGCGCCGAGCGGTTGCCGTCAGCAACGACGTCGGCTCCGGCATCGTCCCCGCCGACTCCGGCACCCGCCTCTTCCGCGACCTGATGGGCCGCCTCAACACCACCATCTCCCTGGCCTCGGACCAGGTCCTCTGGACCATCGCCGGCCGAACCCTCCCGCTCACATGACATCCGTGCGAGGTCCCTCCGCGCCCCGGCCGCCCGGCTTGGCGGATGCCTTGCGCCTGTCGTTCGGCACCCTGACCGTCCTGCCTGCAGGTGTTCCCTCACGGGTCGACCGCGTGGTCGGCGGGCGGGCCATGATGCTCGGGCCGGTTGTCGGGCTGGTGGTCGGCGGGATCGCGGCCGGGGTGACGGCGCTGGCTCAGCTGGTCCGGCCGGATGCGGATCTCCTGGCCGCGGTGCTCGCGGTACTGGTGGTTGCCGGGGCATCGGGTGGCTTGCATCTTGATGGGTTGGCCGATTTCGCGGATGCGCTCGGGTCCCGTCGGGATCGGGAGACCATGTTGCGGATCATGAAGCAGAGCGACATCGGTCCGTTCGGTGTCGTCGCCATCGTCGGCATACTGCTCCTCGATGTCGCCGCGCTCACCGCCTGCATTCAGTCCGGCTACGGCTGGCAGGCCGTTCTCGTCGCCACCACTGCAAGCCGTCTCACCCTCGCTTGGACCTGCCGCACCTCCGTCCCTCCAGCGCGCCCCGACGGCCTGGGCACGTTCGTCGCCGGCACAGTCCGCCCGATCGCAGCTATCCTCACGACAGCCGCAGTACTCGCCGCCGCCCTCGCCTTGGCCTGGCTCTCATCGACACCATCAGCGACCCGCCTGGCCGGATCTGCCACCGCCGTCCTGCTGACCGTCGCCGTCGCCCTGGCCACCACCCGCCGGGCGAAATCCGCCCTCGGCGGCACCACCGGCGACGTCCTCGGCGCGGCGATCGAACTCGCCCTCCCAGCGGCGCTCCTGGCCCTCGCCCTGACCGCCTGACGCCCGCCTCCACCACCGTCCGGCGCCAGTGGTCTACTCTCGCGATTGAACGATCCAGTGGGGTAGTGACAGCGAGGTTGCAGACGATGTTCCTGGTTGACGAGCGTGGGTCGGGCGCGCTCGCCCCGCGATCCGTTATCTTTATGTAATGAACGCAACCCGCCCGGCCCCGGGCTCGCAGGCTTCGCTGCGCGAAGCCAACCGTGCGCGCGTTCTCGGAGTGGTCCGGCAGCACGGCCCGCTCACCCAGGTCGAGATCGCCGCCGCGTCCGGCCTGTCCGCGGCCACCGTGTCGAACATGGTCCGCGAGCTGGACCAGGCCGGCATGGTCGGCCTGTCCCGCAGCATCCGCAACGGCCGCCGCGCCGTACTCGTCTCGCTCGCGTCCGGTGGCGGACTGCTGGCCGGCGTCGCGTTCGGCGAGCGTGACGTCCGGGTCGCGATCGCCGACGAGTCCCGCGAGATCCTCGCCCAGCAGCTGATGCCGTTGCAGGCCGACCACGTCGCCGACGACGGCATGGAGCGCGCCGCCCGGCTGCTCGCCGACCTGGCCGAGACGGTGAGCTCCGGCGTCGAGAACATCTCCGCGATCGGGTTCGGGCTGCCGATGCCGGTCGACTCGGTCAGCGGCGAGGCCGGCTCCGACGCGGTGCTGCCCGGCTGGCGCGGCGTCAACGTGACCGAGGCGATGGCCGGTCACCTCCGCGCCCCGGTCGCGCTCGACAACACCGCCAACCTGGCCGCCTTGGGCGAACTCCGGGCCGGCGCGCTCCGCGGCGTACGCAACGGCTGCTACCTGAAGTTCTCGTACGGCGTCGGCGCGGGGATCGTGATCGACGGCGAGGTGTTCCGCGGCTCGGCCGGTACGGCGGGCGAGATCGGGCACGTCACGATCGACGAGAACGGGCCGATCTGCCGGTGCGGCAACCGCGGCTGCCTGGACACGTTCGTCGGATCGCGGGCCCTGATCAACAGCCTGGCCGCCTCGCACGGACCGCTGCGACTGAAGGACATCGTGAGTCGCGCCCTCGGCGGCGACGTCGGCTGCCGGCGGGTGATCGAGGACGCCGGCCGCCGGGTCGGAGTCGCGGTGGCCGGCGTGGTGAACCTGCTCAACCCCGAGGTGGTCGTCGTCGGCGGCCTGATGGCCGAGGCCGGCGAACTCATCCTGGCCCCACTGCGCGAAGCGCTCGACCGGTGCGCGATCCCGAGCGCCGCCGCGACCGTCGAACTCCGCCCCGCCGCGCTCGGCGACGAGGCCGACATCGTCGGCGCCATCCACCGCGCGTCGGTGCTGAGTCATACCAATATCTCCATTTCTTGAATTCAAGTCTTGACGCCAAGACTTCGGGAAGCTTGACTTCGGGGCAGGCCAATCGGGCCGTCTCGTCAAGGAGCCGCCATATGTCCGTCTCAGCAACCCGTCTCGTCGGCCTCGGCATTGCCGTCTCGGCCCTGGCCGTCTCCCTGGTGGCCTGTGGCTCGGACGATTCCGGCAGCGGCTCAGGCGGCGCGAAGAAGATCGCGCTGTTGCTGCCGGAATCGAAGACCACCCGGTACGAGGCGCTCGACCGGCCGCTGTTCACCGAAGCGCTCAAGGCCGCCTGCGGCAACTGCGAGCTGATCTACAGCAACGCCGACCAGGACGCGTCCAAGCAGCAACAGCAGGCAGAGGCCGCGCTGACCCAGGGCGCGAACGTGCTGGTCCTCGACCCGGTCGACGGCAAGGCCGCCGCCGCGGTGGCCAACTCCGCGAAGGGACAGAACGTCCCCGTGGTCGCGTACGACCGGTTCATCGAGAACGCCAACTACTACGTCTCGTTCGAGAACGAGGCGGTCGGCAAGCTGCAGGCCCAGACCCTGGTCGACGACCTCAAGGCGGCCGGCAAGACGTCGGGCAACATCGCGATGATCAACGGCTCGCCGACCGACCCGAACGCGGCCGACTTCAAGAAGGGCGCACACAGCGTGCTCGACTCGAGCGGGTTCAAGATCGCCGCCGAGTTCGACACCCCGGACTGGAGCCCGGACAAGGCGCAGGCCTGGATGGAAGGCCAGCTCAGCGCGATCAAGAACGGCCTGGTCGGCGTGTACGCCGCCAACGACGGCACCGCCGGTGGCGCGATCGCAGCGCTCAAGGGCGGTGGCGTGAAGCCACTGCCGCCGGTCACCGGCCAGGACTCGGAGCTGGCCGCGATCCAGCGGATCGTCGCCGGCGACCAGGCGATGACGATCTACAAGGCGGTCAAGCCGCAGGCCGAGGCCGCCGCGAAGGGCGCGGTGGCGCTGGCGAACGGCGGCAAGCCCGAGTCGACCACCGAGAAGAACGGCGTCCCGTCGACGATCCTCGACCCGGTCGCGGTGACCAAGGCGAACATCAAGGACACCGTGGTCAAGGACAACATCTACAAGGTCACCGACATCTGCACCGCGTCGTTCGCGGCCGCCTGCACCGCGGCCGGCCTGTCGAGCAACTGACCGCCATGTGACCGGAAACTGACCGCCCTTCGGCGTAGCCCCCCGCAGTGAGGTGCGGGGGGGCTGCGCCGGACCTCTCCCCAACCGCGCCCCCGGCGAGGATCATGGCGTGAAATAAGTCCAGGAGGCTCAACTCGTGACTGCTACCCCGGCCACCCCGGCTACCCCGGCCCCTCCCGACGTCGGCGCCGGTACGGTGCTGACGCTGCAGGGGATCTCCAAGCGGTTCGGCGCCGTACAGGCCCTGAAGAACATCGAGCTGGACGTCCGCGCCGGCGAGGTACTCGCCCTGGTCGGCGACAACGGCGCCGGCAAGTCGACGCTGGTCAAGACCATCGCCGGTGTCTACACCGCCGACGACGGGAGGATGGTGTTCGACGGCCGGGTGGTGCGGGTCGGCAGCCCGGCCGAGGCGCAGCAGCTCGGGATCGCCACCGTGTTCCAGGACCTGGCCCTGTGCGACAACCTCGACGTGGTGGCCAACCTGTACCTCGGCCGCGAGCTCCGCCGGGGCCGCGTCCTGGACGAGGTCGAGATGGAGCGCCAGTCCTGGGAGCTGCTCCGGCAGCTGTCCGCGAAGATCCCGTCGGTCCGGATCCCGGTCGCCAGCCTGTCCGGCGGGCAGCGCCAGACCGTCGCGATCGCCCGCAGCCTGCTCGGCCGGCCCAAGGTCGTGATGCTGGACGAACCGACCGCGGCCCTCGGCGTCGCTCAGACCGCCGAGGTCCTCAACCTGGTCGAGCGGCTGCGCGAGCGCGGCCTGGCCGTGATCCTGATCAGCCACAACATGGCCGACGTGATGGCGGTCGCCGACCGGGTCGCGGTACTGCGGCTCGGCCGCAACAACGGCGTCTTCGTGGTCAGCGAGACCAGGACGCAGGACATCATCGCCGCCATCACCGGCGCCACCGACAACGCGGTCTCCGAGCGCGCAGCGCGCCGGAGCCGGGAGGAGGGACCTGCCTCATGAGCCTGCAAGGATCTGGCACCCGTCCCCAGGACATCACCGATCCGACGGCGTCGGCAGAGCAGAACGGTGCGGCTCAGTTGCCGGCCGATCTCCAGGACGAGCGGCTGATCGCGAGCAGCGGGATCAGCGGTGCCGTGTCCGCGTTCACCGCCCGGCTCCGCTCCGGCGACCTGGGCTCGGTCCCGGTGGTCGTCGGCCTGATCATCATCTGGGCCGTCTTCCAGATCGCGAACGGCTCGTTCCTGTCCAGCCGCAACCTGGTGAACCTGACGTTGCAGACTACCTCGGTCGGAGTCATTGCCCTCGGCATCGTCCTGGTCCTGCTCCTGGGCGAGATCGACCTCTCGGTAGGCTCTGTCAGCGGCCTGTCCGCCGCGGTTCTCGGCGTCACCTTCGTCAACAAGGGTTGGCCGCTCGTACTCTCGCTGGTGGTCGGCGTCGCGCTCGGCCTGGTCATCGGCATGTTCTACGGCGCGCTCTACACCCGGTTCGGCGTGCCGAGCTTCGTGATCACGCTCGCCGGGCTGCTCGGCTTCCTCGGGCTGCAGTTGCTGGTGCTCGGCAAGGAAGGTTCGCTCAACCTTCCGTACGACTCGGCGCTGGTCGGCTTCGCGACCCGCAGCTTCCTCTCCCCGGCGATGGCGTACACCCTGATCGCGGCTGTCGTCGCGATCTACGTGCTGACCCGCCTCCAGACCCGGGGGGCCCGATCCGCTGCCGGTCTGTCGACGGCGCCTACCTCGATGATCGCGATCAAGGCCGTCGCGCTGGCGCTCGTGCTGCTGATCCCGGTGCTGATCCTGAACGGCGACCGCGGCGTCTCGTCGATGTTCCTGCTGTTCCTCGCGTTGGTGGTCGCGACCGATCTGATGGTCCGGCGTACTCGCTGGGGCCGCTCGGTCGTCGCGGTCGGCGGCAACGTGGAGGCCGCCCGGCGGGCCGGCATCAACGTGCGGATGATCTACCTGTCGGTGTTCGCGGCCTGCTCGACGTTCGCGGCGGTCGGCGGCCTGCTGGCCGCGGCCCGGCTGGTCGCGGTGAACCAGAGCAGCGGTGGCGCGGACACCAACCTGAACGCGATCGCGGCGGCCGTCATCGGCGGCACCAGCCTGTTCGGCGGCCGCGGGTCGGCGTACTCCGCGCTGCTGGGAGCGCTGGTGATCATGTCGATCTCCAACGGACTCGCGCTGCTGAGCCTGGACTCGAGCGTCCGCTACATGGTGACCGCCGGCGTGCTGTTGATCGCCGTCACCATCGACTCACTCAGTCGGCGGAGCCGTCAGGCGCACGGCCGGGCCTGACAGCAGGGTCGGGCCTGACAGCGGAGTCGGGTCTGAGGGCGCCGCGGGCCAGGAGGGCTGCTTCGGTTCGGTTGGCTACGCCGAGTTTGCCGAAGATCGTCGACAAGTTGTTGTTGACGGTCTTCGGCGTCAGCGCGAGCCGGGTCGCCATGGCGGTTGTCGACAATCCGGTCGCCAACAATTCGAGGATCTGACGCTCGCGTGGCGTCAGGGCCTGCAGCGGATCCGGCGGCCCGCTCACCCGCCCGGCCGCCGCGTCGAGCACGTGACGTGCGACCCCGGATCCGAGGATCGAGTCGCCCGCGGCAACAGCTTGGATCGCCCGCACGATCTGTTGCTGCGACGACCCTTTGAGCACGTACCCCGCCGCGCCCGCCCGGACGGCGGCCCGGACGGTCTCGTCGTCGTCGAGCATCGTCAACATGAGGACGCCGACCGCCGGCGCCACCCGCGCGAGCTCCTGGGTCGCCGCCACGCCGTCACCGCCGGGCATATGGATGTCCATGACGAGTACGTCGGGCTGCAACGTCACCGCGGCCCGGACCGCCTCCCGACCGTTCGCAGCGACGCCGACAACGGAGATCCCGTCCACCGAGGCGAGCAGCACCTGCAGCCCGTCCCGGACGACCGGATGATCGTCGGCCAGCACCACCCGAACCGTCATCGCGAGACCTCCAGGGGCAGACAGGTCTGGACGCGACCACCGGCCGCGGTCCCTTCGGCCAACAGCGTCCCACCCAACTCGGCCACTCGCTCGCGCATCGACGTCAGCCCCACGCCGGGCACCCATCGCCCGTTCACCGCCGGTCCATCGTCGACAATCGACAATGCGAGCACCCCCGCCTCGCCGCTGATCCGAACCTCGGCCTGACCGGCCCGCGAGTGCCGCGCGACATTCGTGAGCGCTTCGGTGACGATCCGGTACGCCGTGACCTCGACGGCCGCCGGCAATGCGTCCGGCACCTCGTCGGCTTGGACAGTCACCCGCAACGGCGATCCGTCCCCTCGTCGATCGACCAGCGCCGCATGCCGTCGTACCGCTTCCACCAGGCCGACGTCGTCCAGCGCGGACGGATGCAGCTGGTTGATGAGCCGCCGTACGTCGGCGATCGCACCGTCGACGGTCGCGCGGATGTCGGCGGCCAGCGAATGAACCTGGTCTGTAGAGAGGTTCATCACCGCGTCGGCGCGGAAGCCGATCCCGGTCAACGCCGGCCCAAGCCCGTCGTGCAGATCCCGCCGCAACCGCCGCCGCTCCTCCTCGCGGGCCGCGACGAGCTCCCGCCGCGACTGGTGTACGGCGTCCGACAACGCCTGCGCCCGCAACGCCACCCCGAGCGGCGCGGCCATCAACTCGAGCACGACCCGGTCCGCGGCCGACAACCGGCGATCCCCCGGCCGGACACCCACCTGCAACTCCCCCACCCGCTCGCCTGCGTGCCGCAAAGGAATTGCCTCCAGCAACGACGGCCGAACGCCGTGCTCGCCGCGAATCGCACCGACCTCATCCGTCAACGCGGCGTACGGCAGACGCAACGCCTGACACACCGCGGGCAGTACGTCGGCCGCCTGCGATGCCCCGGCCAACTGCGCCGCGACCGACGACGCGGCGCGCACTGGATTGCCCCGATCCCCGTAGAACAAGCGATCCACGAGCCGCTGCAGCCGAAGCCGAACCGGATTGAACCCGATTGCCACAAGCAACGTCGCGAGCACAGCTCCACTCGCGCTGATCCGCGGCCGGAGCAAACGATCGGCCAGCTCCACGAGCCCGAGGTACGTCGCCGCGACCGCGGCCGTGAGCAGCAGATACGTCACCGTCCGGGACCAGACCAGCCGGATGTCGAGCAGCTGGTACCGCAGTACGGCGACCGTCATCGACGCGGGGATCAGCGCGACCAGCACCAGCAAGATGATCGGGAACCCGGTGCTGCCGATGGGCCCGGCGAACCGCAACGACACGATCAGCGCTGCCGCAATCGTTGCCGCTAGCAACAACCAGAGCAACTGCCGCCGGACCCGCTCGTCACCACGCCGGTAGCGCACCACGAGTCCCGCGATCGCCGCCAGCAGGATCCCGGCCAGCAGCACATCCGAGATTGCCTGCAAGGGAATCAGCCCATCGAGCGCTGGGATCCGCAGCCAGGACACGGTTCGGTCCCGCGCCGCCGGACCCAGATCGCTCACGGCAGCCAGCGGATTGCGGTCCGCGCTGAACAGCAGGATCTGCAACGGAGCGTTGACCAGGGCAACAACCAGCACGGGCAGCCACGCGCGACCCGGGAGCCTGCCGTCCGGGAACACCAGCAACGCGAGCGGGATGAACAGACTGACCGACCACGGCCACAACGCCGAGTAGAGGGTCGCAGGCAACTGTGCCGAGCCGGAGCCCTCGAGCGCGTGGACCAGCCACGGCGTCACGGCCGGCGTACCGGTCTGCGCGATGCCTCCCCCGAGGAGCAGCCAGCCCAGCCAGTTCCGCGGCCGGTGCCACGCGATCAGACCGCCCGACACCGCGCAGCTGAGGCCGACCGCGAGGTTGGGGATCATGAAGCTGTCGCGGGCCGAGGCGAAACTGAGCCCGGTCACCATCGCGCCGACGACCGCTGCCACGGCCTCCAGCAGGACAAGGCCGAGCAGGATCCCCACCCAGGTCCGGCGATCGATGCTCACACTGCACATGGTGCGGTGCCGGACTACCCGCTGTCTCTAGGCAAATGTCCCGGCCTGCCCGGGTTCGGTGCCCTGTCGGCCCAGGTCGCCACGCGCCGAGCCTGGAGACTCACACACCGCTCCGCAAGGGGGAACTTCCGATGAGCACCATCACCACCACCGCCCGCTCCGCACTGCGCCCGCTCGGCTGGACGACCATCGTCGGTGGACTGGGCATCGTCGCCGCCGGCGCCGTCGCCGCGGTCGACGCGAACGTCGCCGACAGCGCCTGGTTCGGCTTCGCCGGCGCGAGCGCCCTGCTGGCCACGGCCGGCGTACTCGGGCTGCGTCGCGCGGTCGCCGTACCGCTTGCCCGTAAGGCGCTGGGCGCCGTCGCGGTCACGATGACGCTGTTCGCGCTGGCACACTTCTACGCGGTCGCGGACCAGGACCGGGCGATCCCGTTCTTCAGCGCGTGCATGATGCTGTCCGCGCTGGGCCTGATCGTCGCCGGCGTCGCGATCCTCCGAGCCCGCCTGTGGTCCGGCGCGGCCCGGGCGTTGCCGCTGGTGACAGGACTCTGGCCGCTGACCATCCCGATCGGCCTGGCGCTGGGCGACGTGCCCCACTTCGTCGCCATCGCGCTGTGGGGCGTTTGCTGGACCGCCCTCGGCCGGCTCCTGCTGTACCTGAGCGATCGGCCCGATCCTGTTGCTCGATGAGCGCCATGGCGGGAACAGGCATGAGAAAACCCCCGTCGCCGTTGACGGGGGCCTTCTCTGCTCGTTACGCGGTGGCGGCGGTCAGGTCTTCCTTCGGCTCCGCGAAGTGGCAAGCGGCCGTGTGCCCGGGAGTGGACTGCGGCTTGATCTCCAGCAGCGGCTCCTGGGTGGCGCAGATGTCCTCCGCCTTCCAGCAACGGGTCCGGAACCGGCAGCCGCTCGGCGGGTCGATCGGCGAGGGTACGTCGCCGACCAGCCGGATGCGCTCCTTCGGCGGCACCCCGCGGATCGTCCCGAGGTCCGGCGCCGCGGACAGCAGCGCCTGCGTGTACGGGTGCTGCGGGGCGTTGTAGATCTGGTCCCGCGAGCCCTGCTCGACGATCTTGCCGAGGTACATCACCGCGACCTCGTCACAGAAGTGCCGGACCACGCCGAGGTCGTGCGCGATGAACACGAACGCGATCCCGAGATCACGACGCAGGTCCTCGAGCAGGTTCATCACCTGCGCCTGGATCGACACGTCGAGCGCGGACACCGGCTCGTCGGCGATGATCACCTCGGGCTCCACCGCGAGCGCCCGGGCGATCCCGATGCGCTGGCGCTGACCGCCGGAGAACTCGTTCGGGTACCGGTTGTGGTGCTCCGGGTTCAGACCGACCCGCTCCAGCAACTCCTGGACCCGGGCGAGCTCCTTGCCCTTCTTGACCAGGTTGTGCACCCGCAGCGGGGTGCTGATGATGTTGCTGACCGTCTGGCGCGGGTTCAGCGAGCTGTACGGGTCCTGGAACACGATCTGCAACTGCCGGCGGAACGGGCGCAGTTCCCGCTCCTTCAGCTGCGCGATGTCGGTGCCCTTGAACACGATCTGGCCGGCCGTCGGGGTCAGCAGCCGGGTGATCATCCGGCCGGTGGTCGACTTGCCGCAACCGGACTCACCGACCAGGCCCAGGCTCGCGCCCGCCTTCAGCTCGAAGTTCACGCCGTCCACGGCCTGCACGACCTTCTTGGTCCGGCCGAGTCCGGCCGCTTCCTTGATCGGGAAGTGCATCTTCAGGTCGCGGACCTGCAACAGAGTTTCGCTCATATCTCCTCAGTCCCTGTCTGTCTGCCGTCAGCCCAGTCGCGGCGCGACCTCGGCCTCGTAGATCGAGGCCTTGTCGTGCAGGTGACAACGGGACGTATGGGCACCGGCGCCGTCCACCGGCAGCAGCTCCGGCAGTTGGGTGGTGCACAGCTCACCCTTCACCCGCTCGACGTACGGGCACCGGGCGCTGAACGAACAGCCGTCCGGCAGGTTCAACAGGGACGGCGGGAGACCCTTGATCGGGCGCAGCCGCTCGTTCGCCGCGGAGACGGTCGGGATCGACTCGAGCAGACCCCAGGTGTAGGGCATCCGCGGGTTCGCCAGCACGTCGGCGGCGGTGCCGTACTCGACGCAGCGGCCGGCGTACATCACCAGCACGTCGTCGGCCATCTCGGCCACCACCCCGAGGTCGTGGGTGATCAGCACGATCGCGGAGCCGAACTCCTTCTGCAGGTTGTTCAGCAGGTCCAGGATTTGCGCCTGCACGGTGACGTCCAGCGCGGTGGTCGGCTCGTCGGCGATCACCAGCTTCGGGTCGTTGATCAGGCTCATCGCGATCATCGCGCGCTGCCGCATACCGCCGGAGAACTCGTGCGGGTACTGCGCGAAGCGGCGCGGCGGGTTCGGGATGCCGACCAGCTCGAGCATCTCCATCGCCCGCTTCTTGGCGACGTCCTTGGAGACCTTGTGGTGCACCCGGTACGCCTCGACCAGCTGGTTGCCGATCGTGTACAGCGGGTGCAGCGACGACTGCGGGTCCTGGAACACCATCGACACCGCGTCGCCGCGGATCTTCATCAGGTCGTTCTCGCTCAGGCCGATGAGCTCGTCACCGCCGAGCCGGATCGACCCGCTGATCCGGGTCCGCTTGCGGTCGTGCAGGCCCATCACGGCCATGCTCGACACCGATTTGCCGGAGCCGGACTCGCCGACGATCGCCAGTGTGCGGCCGAGCGGGACCGAGTAGCTCAGTCCGTTCACCGCGCTGACCAGACCGTCCGCGGTGGGGAACTTCACGCTCAGGTCCTCGACCACGAGGTACGGCGTCTCACCACTGGGGTTGATCGAACCCATGCGGCGCTCACGGGTGGCGACCGACGGGCCACGCTTGGCGGCCGCGGTGGCGGCCGCCGGGGTGGCTGCACTCTCGGCCATGCTGTCCTTCCGGTCTTCGGGGGCCCTGTCCTCAGGGGCTGGGGTGCTCACGACAACCTCACCCGCGGGTCGATCAGGCTGTAGCCGATGTCCACCAGCAGGTTCATCACGACGATGATCACGGAGGCGACGAGCACGGTGCCCATGATCACCGGCAGGTCATAGCTGTTCAAACTGTCCAGCACCAGGACGCCGAGTCCGGGGAGGTCGAAGATCCGCTCGGTGAAGATCGCGCCGCCGAGACTGCCGGCGACGTCCAGACCGAAGATCGTGACGACCGGGATCAACCCGGAACGCAGCGCGTGCTTGTAGGTGACCACGCGGTCGGACAGGCCCTTGGCCCGCGCGGTCCGGATGAAGTCTTCGCTCAGCGTCTCGACCATGGAGCCGCGTGAGTACCGCGCGTACGCGGTGCAGTTGTAGATGCCGAGCACCAGCCAGGGTGTCAGCAGACCGGCTGCCCATTTCGCCGGATTGTCTGTGAGTGGTGTCCATTCACCCCGTGGAAGGATCGGATAGAGCACGGTCAGGTACAGGGCGACCATCAGCGCCACGATGTAGTACGGCACCGAACTGACCACCAGCGTGCTGGTCATCAGTGCCCGGTCGCCCAGGGTCCCGCGTCTCTTCGCCGCCATCGACCCGACGAACACACCGATCGTCAGCACCAGTACGGCGTACCCGAGCACGAGCGACACCGTCACCGGGAACCGGGACTTGATCATCTCGGTGACCGGGCGGTCGTTCTTGAACGAGAAGCCGAGGCACGGCGCCGCGCAGTGCTGCGTCACGCCCGACGTGGTGAAGTCGCGGCCGGTGAAGATGCCGCCGGTGTACTCCGCGAACTGCTGCACCTTCGGACGGTCGAGATGCAGGTTCTGCCTGATCTCGTTGTAGCGCTGCTGGGTGCACTGGCGCTCGCCGCAGATCGCACCGGCCGGATCGGTCGGCGCGACGAAGAACAACGCGAAGGTCGCGATGAGCGTTGCCAACACGACACTGAGCGCGCTGACCATTCGGCGCGCCACGAAATAGAGCACGGGGTTGTCTCCTCACCGATCGATGTGGTGCCCGGACGGTGGTCCGGGCACCACATCACCGTTCAATGACTGACTACTACTTCAGAACGGACTTGGATCAGGGCTGCTTCAGGAACATCGAGGTGAACTCGGGCATGCCCTGTGTCGGGTCGTTGATCGCGTGCCCGATGTTCTTGCCGATCGGCGAGTTGGTCGAGCTGTAGTACAGCGGCAGGACCGGGAGGTACTTCTCCAGGATGTCCTTGTCGACGTTCTTCCATTCCTTCAGCTGGTCGTCGGGCGACTTGGCCGTGACCGCGTCGATCTCGGCGTCCAGCGCCTTGTCCTGCAGCTGACCGACGCTGTTGCCGAGGGCGATCGCGTCGGACTTGAACAGCACCGGGAACCAGCTGGTGCCGCTCGGCCAGTCGGAACACCAACCGGTCGGGGTCTTGCCGATGTTCACCGGAGCGTTCTGGTCACCGGTGAAGGTACGGATCTTGGCCTTCGGCACGCCGATGGCGCGGACCTTGAAGCCGGCCTTCTCGAACATCTGCTTGCGCAGCTGCGTGGTCTGGGTCGAGATCTTGTCGTCGATCGAGTAGTACCAGCTGAGCTCGAAGTTCGACTTGCCGATCTTCGCCAGCTCGGACTTGACCTCGGCGGCGACGGCGTCGTCCTCGGCGCCCTTGCCGGTTCCGGTCAGACCCGGGAGCTCGTACTTGTCGAAGCCCGGGACGGCCGGCGGCAGGATCGTGGAGGCCGGCGGGTCGTCGGTCGGGTTCAGGCCGGCAACCTTGCGCCACGCGTCGTACGGGTGCGCCTTGGCGATCAGCTTGCGGACGTCCAGCGGAATCTTCCGGGTGTCCATCGTGTACATGATCGTGCACGGCGACTGGCCCTTGACGAGCTGCGACTGGTCCTTGACCTCAGGCAGCAGCGAGACGTCCAGGTTGGTGTAGTTCAGCGCGTTCGCGTCCGGACCGGAGCTGGCCAGCACCTGACGCTGGGCCTTGATCAGGTCCTGGCTGAACTTGAAGTCCCAACCGTCGACGTACTGGTGCCGCACCGGGTCGGTGGCCGGGTCCCAGCTGGTGTTCTTCGTCAGCTTGAGCTCGGTACCCGGGGTGTAGGACTGGACCTGGTACGGACCGGTCACCATCGGGTGCTGCTCGTAGTTCTTCTGGGTGTCCTTGGCCTGCGGGATCGGCGCGAACATCGGGAACGCCACGTAGTACGGCAGGTCGTCGAACTTCTTCGCCAGGTGGATGACGAGGGTGTTGTCGTCCGGCGTCTCGACACCGGAGTAGTTGGCGCCGTTCGGGCCGTACGGACCCTTGTACTTGTCGCCGTCCTTGAAGAACTGCAGCTGGTACGTCGGTCCGGCGTCGTACAGGTCGTGGGCGAAGGACCGCTTGATCGCGTAGGCGTAGTCCGCGGCCTTGACCGGCGTGCCGTCCTGGTACTTGATGCCCTGCTTCAGCTTGAACGTCCAGGTCAGGCCGTCCGCGGACTTGGTACCGAGGTCTTCGGCGAGGTCCGGAACCAGGACCGGCTTGTGGTCGGGGCCGTCCAGGCGGTACTGCGTCAGCGCCCGGTAGAACAGCTTGCCGATCTGGTTGCCGTCGACGTAGTAGATGTTCGTCGGGTCGAAGGTGTCCGGCGTCACGTCGCTGAGGACGGTGATCACGCCGCCCTTCTTCGCGCCGTCGACGTCAGCTGCGGGCCCCTTGGCAGTGGGGTCCGTGGCCTTGACCTGAGCGCCCCCCACGTTGTTGCTGTCGCCCTTGTTGCCGCTGTTCGACGACGGGCTGCCACAGGCCACGGCGGCCAGCATGACCGTCGCCGCTACTGCGGTTATCCGTTTCCACTGCATGGTCGGGTTTCTCCTTTTCTGCCGCTGGGGCAATCGCCGAACTACCGGCGAGTCTTGGGGTCGAAGGCGTCCCGGATGGCGTCTCCGAGCAGCGCGAGCGCGAGCACCAGAGCGGTGATCCCGATCACGGGCAGCCAGAGGTACATCGGGTCGGCCTTGAACCAGTTCGTGGCGACGGAGATCGTCTGACCCCACGAGGGGATCGGCTCGACCAGTCCGACACCGAGGAAGGAAAGTCCGGCCTCGGCGGTCACATAGGCGGGCAGCGCCAGCGAGGCCGAGATGACGATCGGGGCGACCAGGTTGGGCAGCAGCTCCTTGAACAGGACCTGCCGGGTCGGCACACCGATCGCCTTGGCGGCGAGCACGAACTCACGTTCGCGCAGCGAAAGCACTTCGCCCCGGATGATCCGGGCCAGGCCGGCCCAGCCGAAGAACGAGAGGACGAAGATGAGGACGTAGAAGCGGATCGACGCTTGTTCCTGCGGCGTCAGGTTGAACGAGCCGCCGCGCATCGACTCCACGATCGGCACCAGCGCGATCGCGAACAGCAGGTACGGCAGGCTCAGCACGAAGTCGATCAGCCACGAGATGACCCGGTCGACCCAGCCGCCGAGGAAGCCGGCCAGCAGGCCCATCACGACGCCGATCACGGTGCCGACGACAGTCGCCAGGAACGCGATGATCAGCGACGGGCGGGCGCCGAACACCCAGCGGGCGAAGTTGTCCCGGCCGGTCTTCGGCTCGACACCGAACCAGTGCGAGGCATTGGCGCTGATCGTCGGGTAGCCGTACTCGTCGATCAGGTCGGTGTGGAAGGTGCTGTAGTCCTGGCCCTCGAGCTTGGCCAGCAGCGGCGCGAAGATCGCGATCAGGATGAAGAACAGCACGACCGAGGCGCAGATCACCGCGACCCGGTCCTTGCGCAGCCGGTCGAACGCGATCCGGCTCGGTGACTTCCCGTGGGGGGTGGCCGAAGTGCGGACCGGCTCGGCCGATGCCGGGTGGTCCTCGATCCCTACGGTCGAGTCAGGCGACCCAATACTCATTCGCACTCCGTCAGTTCGTCGGCCGGATTCGGTCCGCAGATCCGGTACATATCGGTGGACAGCGTGCCGGATCTTTGCTCTGTGGAGGGCCCTCGTCAAATCCCCTTGACAGAGCCGATCCCCCACAATCGCGGGCTAGCCTGCCTGACACTGTGACACCAAACCAGCGGTGCCCGGCACCAGTGCACAAATCGTTACCGGAACGGGTACTGGAACGGAACATTTGCCCCGATTCGTCACCGTTCGCAGTCATTCCTTCGCAAAACGCGTCGGCACAGCACCGACAGTGTCCAATTTGTGCCACGATATTACAGAAAGTGACCAAAAAGGCCCTAGCGGACGTGGACGGTGACGAAGGGCGGTTTGACCACGTCGAAAGGCTCCTGACGGCCGCGGATATCGACGGTTACCTGGTCGCCTTCCTTTACCGTCGCGTCGAGTAGTGCAAGCGCGACGCCCTTCTTCAGGGTCGGCGAGAATGTCCCGGACGTGACCTCACCGAGGGCCGTGCCGGATTGGTCCAGAACAGTCATGTGCGGTCGCGGAATACCCCGTCCGGACGCACGCAGGCCGCGCAGGATCCGGGCCGGTCCGCGCTCCTTCTCCGCGCGCAGCGCCTCGTCGCCCCAGAAGTGCTCCTTCTTCCAGCCCACGGCCCACCCGGAGCGCGCCTGTACGGGCGTGATGTCGGGGGAGATGTCCTGGCCGTGCAGCGGATACCCCATCTCGGTCCGCAGCGTGTCCCGGGCGCCCAGGCCGGCCGGCACGATGTTGTGCGGCTTGCCTGCTTCGAGCAGCGCGTCGAACACCGCGACCGCGGCCGCGTTCGGTACGACGAGCTCGTACCCGCGCTCACCCGTGTAGCCGGTGCGGCAGACGACGACCGGCGTACCGCCGAAGTCGGCGACGGCGAACGCCATGTAGTCGTGTCCGGTCGGCAGGCCGATCGCGGCGACGACCTCGTCGCTGTTCGCGCCCTGCACCGCGAGGATCGCGTAGTCGTCGTGGACGTTCGTCACCTCGACACCCTCGGGCGCATCGGCCTGCAGCAGCCTGACCACCTCGGCGGTGTTGGCGGCGTTCGGGATCAGGAACACGTCGTCGTCGCCGTGCAGGTAGGCGATCAGGTCGTCGACCACTCCCCCGCGCTCGTTGCAGCACAGCGTGTACTGCGCCTGGCCCGGCGCGATCTTGCCCAGGTCGTTGGTCAGGCACGAGTTCACGTACGCCGCGGCGCCCGGACCCTTGACGGTCGCCTTGCCCAGATGGCTCACGTCGAAGACGCCGACCGACGTACGGACCGCAGTGTGTTCGGCCACCACCCCGCTGTACTCCAGGGGCATCTCCCAGCCGCCGAACTCGGCGAACTTGGCGCCGAGCGCGACATGGCGCTCGTGCAACGGGGACTTCTTCAAATCGGTCGACTCGGTCATGGAGGGGAAACTACCGGACGCGTAGCATGCTCAGGCAGCTTGCACGTACCGTCACGACCGGCCGTCTGTCCGCCGGTCAAGGAGGACTGAGGATTTCGTGACCACCATCACCCTGAGCAAGTCAGATGCCGCCGGCGTCAAGACCGACGCCGTAGTCATCGGCGTGGTCAAACTCGGCGGCGGCGTCACCCTGCCGGCCGGCACCGAGTCGCTGAACGCCGCGTACGGCGGGAAGCTGGTGGAGGTGCTGTCCGGCCTCGGCGCCACCGGGAAGGCCGGCGAAGTGACGAAGGTGCCCGGCCCGAAGCCGGGCAAGTCGGCGACGCTGATCGCGGTCGGCCTCGGCGCCGCCCCCGACGGCGAACTGAAGACCGAGGACCTGCGGAGCGCGGCCGGCACCGGTGTGCGCGCGGTCAAGATCTCGCAGTCCGTCGCGTTCGCACTGCCGACGCCCGACGCCGACTGCGTCCGGGCGGTGGCCGAGGGCGCGTTGATGGGCCGCTACGCCTTCACGGCGTACAAGTCCTCGGACAGCTCCGAGGCGCCGGGCAATCTGACGCTGCTCACCGACCTGGCCCGCAACAAGGAAGCCAAGGCCGCGCTCGAGCGCGCCCAGGTGACCGCCGAGTCCGTCGCGCAGGTGCGGGACTGGGTGAACACGCCGCCCTCCGACCTGCACCCGGTCGAGTTCGCCGCGGACGCGGTCAAGCTCGGCAAGGAGTACGGCGTCAAGGTCGAGGTGCTCGACGAGAAGGCGCTCGCCAAGGGCGGGTACGGCGGCATCCTCGGCGTCGGCCAGGGCTCGACCAACCCGCCGCGGCTGGTCCGGCTGACCTACACGCCGCGCAAGCCGGTCACGCATCTGGCGTTCGTCGGCAAGGGCATCACGTTCGACTCGGGCGGCCTGTCGCTGAAGACGTCGAGCGGCATGGTGAGCATGAAGTCCGACATGGCCGGCGCGGCCGCGGTGATCGGCGCGACGTTCGCGATCGCCCGGCTCGGTCTGCCGGTCCAGGTGACGACGTACGCCGCGATGGCCGAGAACATGCCGTCCGGCTCGGCGGCCCGCCCGTCCGACGTGCTGACCATGTACGGCGGCAAGACCGTCGAGGTACTGAACACCGACGCCGAGGGCCGGCTGGTGCTCGGCGACGCGCTGGTCCGGGCGTCCGAGGACACCCCCGACCTGATCGTCGACGTGGCCACGCTGACCGGTGCCTGTGTCGTTGCCCTGGGCACCAAGGTGGCCGGCGCGTTCGCGAACACCGACACCGCGCGCGACCGCGTGGTCGACGCGGCGAGCGCGGCCGGCGAGTCGATGTGGCCGCTGCCGATCCCGGCCGAGATGCTCGACAAGCTGAAGTCGCACTCCAAGGTCGCGGACCTGGCCAACATCACCGGCGAGGCGTGGGGCGGCGCGCTGGCGGCGGCCGCCTTCCTCGGCGACTTCGTTGCTGACGGCATCGACTGGGTCCACCTCGACGTAGCCGGCCCGGCCTTCAACGACGGCGGCGCGTCCGGCTACATCCCGAACGGCGGCACCGGCTACGCGGTCCGCACCCTGATCGAGCTGGCCGCCTCAGCGAGCTGAGTAGCGGATCTCCAGCATGGTGCAGCCGGTCTCGGTCCGATAGGGACCGTGCGGCATCCCCGGCGGCCGGCAGGCGTAGTCGCCGGGACGGAACGTCTGCTCGAGGGTGAGATCAGTCAGCTCGCCCTCGAGCAGGTACACCTCTTCGACGTATTCGTGCCGAATGATTTCCTCACCTGACGAGGTGCCTGGCGCCCATCGGGCCAGCCTGGTGAGCGTGCCGTCGGAATCGCGGCTCAGCACCCGCTCGGAGATCCCGTCACCGGCAGCTGTCCAGGCGAGGCCGCCGGTTCGGAAGAACTCGCGCTCTTCCTTCACCGGCCGTTCTTCTTCATGCGGGCGTTGTACTCCCGCATGCGGGGCGGGTAGCCGACCACGGCCGCGTCGTACGACGGGATGCCGAGCTTGTTGGCGAAATTGTGCGCCCACTGCACCGACGGGACCCGGCGGCGGGTCCATTCACCGTCGAGGGCCACCAGGAGCAGGGTGTACTCGGTGACCGCTGTCCGCGGCTCGACGAATCCCTCGACCCCTTGGCGGGTCTGTGCGAACTCCCGCAGGTGCGCCTGGTCCGGAGTGTCCGCCCGGCGCATCGTTCCGGCTTTCCGCCGGCGACCGAACCACTTCATGAGGCAAGTGTCCACTATGTGTGCAAGTCACGGCCGAAATCCTGGATAACGGTTGCGGGTGGCGCCGACGGACCCGGCGCGACCGGCCCGGGCGTGGATCCGGGCTCGATCGGTGACAAGATTGCGCCGGGCCGGGACCGCGATCCGGGACCGGCTGCCTTGGACCAGACCCACGGAGGAACCTGTGACTGACAGTGGCACGACGTACGACCTGGTGATTCTCGGAGGCGGCAGCGGTGGCTATGCCGCCGGACTGCGCGCCGCGACGCTCGGCATGTCCGTGGCGCTGGTGGAGAAGGACAAGGTCGGCGGGACCTGTCTGCATCGTGGGTGCATCCCGACCAAGGCGCTGCTGCACGCGGCCGAGGTCGCCGACTCGGCCCGTGAGGGCGAGCAGTTCGGCGTCCGGACGACGCTCGAGGGCGTCGACATGGGCGGCGTGAACAAGTACAAGGACGGCGTGGTCGACCGGCTGTTCAAGGGTCTGCAGGGCCAGTTGAAGGCGCGCGGCATCACGATCGTCGAGGGCGAGGGGCGGCTCACCTCCCCCACCACCGTGCAGGTCGGCGACACGACGGTCACCGGCCGCAACGTGATCCTTGCCTCCGGCTCCTACTCCCGTTCGCTGCCCGGGCTCGAGCTCGACGGGAACCGGGTGATCGCGAGCGAGCACGCGCTGACGCTCGACCGGGTCCCGGAGTCGGCCGTGATCCTGGGCGGCGGGGTGATCGGGGTCGAGTTCGCGTCCGCGTGGACGTCGTTCGGCACCCGCGTGACGATCGTCGAGGCGTTGCCGCGCCTGGTCCCGGCCGAGGACGCGGACTGCTCGAAGACGCTCGAGCGGGCGTTCCGGAAGCGGAAGATCGCCTTCAAGACCAGTACGCGGTTCGAGTCGGTCGAGGTTGTCGAGAACGGCGTCCGGGTCACCGTCGCGGGTGGCGAGGTGATCGAGGCCGAGGTACTGCTCGTCGCCGTCGGCCGCGGACCGAACACCGCTGGTCTCGGGTACGAAGAGGTCGGTGTCACGCTCGACCGCGGGTTCGTGACCGTGGACCCGACGCTGCAGACAAGCGTGCCGGGCGTGTACGCGGTCGGCGACATCGTGCCGGGGCTGCAGCTCGCGCACCGCGGGTTCCAGCAGGGCATCTTCGTCGCCGAGCACCTCGCGGGTCTCGCGCCGACGCCTATCGACGAGGCCGGGATCCCACGGGTGACGTACTCCGAGCCAGAGGTCGCGTCGGTCGGGCTGACCGAGGAGCAGGCGCGGGAGCAGTATGGCGACGTCGAGATCCTCAACTACAACCTGGGCGGCAACGGCAAGTCGCAGATCCTCAAGACGACCGGCTTCGTGAAGCTGGTCCGCGCCCGCGACGGCGCGGTCGTGGGACTGCACATGGTCGGTTCGCGCGTCGGCGAACTGATCGGCGAGGCCCAGCTGATCTACAACTGGGAGGCGTACCCGGCCGATGTCGCGCCGCTGGTCCACGCCCACCCGACCCAGAACGAGGCCCTCGGCGAGGCGCACCTGGCGCTCGCGGGGAAACCTTTGCACTTCCATGACTGACCCTGCTGGTTGGTCCCAGTAGGTTTGAGCCGCTGGAGCGTGAGAGGCCCGTGACCCGGATCTCGCCCGCTCCGGCGGCACCGTAGGCTGACACTCGACCGATCAGACGAAGGAGCAACGACCGTCATGCCGACCTCTGTATCCCTGCCGGCCCTCGGGGAGAGCGTCACCGAAGGAACCGTCACCCGCTGGCTCAAGCAGGTCGGCGACACGGTTGCCGTCGACGAGCCCCTGCTGGAGGTCTCGACCGACAAGGTCGACACCGAGATCCCGTCGCCGGTCGCCGGCACCCTGCTCGAGATCAAGGCCGCCGAGGACGAGACCGTCGAGGTCGGTGCCGAGCTCGCCGTCATCGGCGACGCGGGCGAAGCCGGCTCCGCGCCGGCCGCCCCCGCCGATGAGCAGCCCGCCGCCGAGCAGCCCGCCGCCGAGGAACCGGCTGCCGAGGAGCAGGCTGCCGAGGCCGCTCCGGCTCAGTCCGCTCCTGCCCAGGAGCAGCCGGCCGCCGAGCAGCACGATGCTCCCGCAGCGCAGGAAGCCCCGGCCCAGGAAGCCCCGGCCGCTCAGGAGGCTCCGGCCGCTTCAGGTGATGGCGCTGCTTCGGGTGGCGCTGCTTCGGGTGGCGCTGCTTCGGGTGGCGCTGCTTCGGGTGGTGGCGCTGCTTCGGGTGGTGGCGCTGCTTCCGGTACGTCGGTCACGCTGCCGGCACTCGGCGAGAGCGTCACCGAGGGTACGGTCACCCGCTGGCTCAAGCAGGTCGGTGACGACGTCGCGGTCGACGAGCCGCTCCTCGAGGTCTCCACCGACAAGGTCGACACCGAGATCCCGTCGCCGGTCGCCGGCAAGCTCCTGGAGATCAAGGTCGCCGAGGACGAAACCGTCGAGGTCGGCGCCGAGCTGGCGATCGTCGGCTCCGGCGACGCGGCCCCGGCCCAGTCCGCCCCCGCCTCGACCCCGGCCCCGGCCGAGGCGCAGTCCGCCGAGGCCCAGGCTCCGGCAGCTCAGGCTCCGGCCGCCCAGGCTCCGGCCGCCCAGGCTCCCGCTGCCCAGGCTCCGGCTCCCGCAGCTGCTCCCGCTCCTGCCCAGCAGGCGGCGCCGGCTGCTGCAGCTCCGGCCCCGCAGGCCGCGCCCGCCCAGGCTCAGGCTCCGGCTCCGCAGGCGGCACCCGCTCAGGCTCCGGTCGCGCAGGCACCCGCTCCGGCGGCAGCACCGGCACTGGCGAGCGCTCCGTCTCCGAACGGCGCCGCGGCCGACGGTCCGAACTACGTCACTCCCCTGGTCCGCAAGCTCGCCGCGGAGCACCAGGTCGACCTCAACGCCGTACAGGGCACGGGCGTCGGCGGCCGGATCCGCAAGCAGGACGTGATCGCCGCCGCCGAGGCGAAGAAGGCTGCGGCCGCAGCCCCGGCCGCCCAGGCAGCTGCTCCGGCCGCAGCGCCGGCGGCACCGGCTTCGGTCAGCCCGCTGCGCGGCACGACCGAGAAGATGAGCCGGATCCGCAAGGCGATCGCGGCCCACATGGTCAACTCGCTGAAGGTCTCGGCCCAGCTGACCACCGTGGTCGAGGTCGACGTCACCGAGATCGCCAAGCTGCGCAACGCCAAGAAGGCGGAGTTCGAGGCCCGCGAGGGCACCAAGCTCTCGTTCCTGCCGTTCTTCGCCCTCGCCGCCGTCGACGCGCTGAAGCAGTACCCGAAGCTGAACGCGTCGATCGACGAGGAGAAGGGCGAGATCACCTACCACGCGGCCGAGCACCTGGGCATCGCGGTGGATGTGGAGCGCGGCCTGATGGTCCCGGTCGTGCACAACGCCGGCGACCTGAACATCGCCGGCCTGGCGAAGAAGATCGCCGACCTCGCCGACCGGACCCGCAACAACAAGGTCCTGCCGGACGAGATGGCCGGCGGCACCTTCACCATCACCAACACCGGCAGCCGCGGCGCGCTGTTCGACACCCCGATCCTGAACCAGCCGCAGGTCGGCATGCTCGGGACCGGCGCCGTCGTGAAGCGCCCGGTCGTCATCACCCACCCGGAGCTCGGCGAGACGATCGCGATCCGGCAGATGGTGTACCTGGCGCTGACCTACGACCACCGTCTGGTCGACGGCGCCGACGCGGCCCGTTACCTGACCGCGGTCAAGAAGCGCCTCGAAGAGGCCCAGTTCGACGTCTGAGCCGATCGGACCGAAGGCGCCGGTGCATTGTCTCCCCGGAGACGGGCACCGGCGCTTTTGTGTTCAGTGAATCCGACAAGGAGCAAAGCGGGATGAAGTACGTGCTGGCCGGAGCTTCCGGCTTCCTCGGCAAGGCCCTCGCCCGCGACCTGGTTGCCGACGGCCACCAAGTCCTCCGGCTGGTACGCCGTACACCCGCGGCCCCGGACGAGATCCGCTGGGACCCGGCGCGCGGTGAACTCGACCCAGCTGCCCTCGGCGACCCCGATGTACTGGTCAACCTGGCCGGCGCGAACATCGGCCGCCCGTGGACCCCGACGTACCGCAACACGATCCGCGAGAGCCGGGTCAGCACGACGTCGACCCTGGCGACCGCGGCGTCACAGCTCGACCGGAGTCCTGTGCTGATCACGCAGAGCGGCGTCGGCGGATACGGCATGGATCTCGGCGACCGCATCCTCACCGAAGACACCGAACTCGGCGAGGGCTTCCTCTCCGACGTCGTACGCCTCTGGGAAGGCGCACTCGAACCCGCCAGGGCCGCGGGCAGCCGGGTCGCCGCGCTCCGGACCGGCGTCGTACTCGATCGCAAGGCACCTGCGTTCCAGCTCCTCTCCCTTCCTTTCCGTTTCTGTCTCGGCGGGCGGCTCGGCTCGGGCACGCAGTACTTCCCCGTCGTCTCCCTCACCGACTGGATCCGAGCGGTCCGCTTCGTCGCCGAGCACGACGCGATGCAAGGCCCGGTCAACATCGTGCTGCCGACACCAACCACCAACGCCGAATTCACCGAGTTGCTGGCCACGGCACTCAATCGGCCGGCGTTACTGCCGGTGCCGGCGTTCCTGATGAAGGCCGCTCTGGGTGAGTTCGCGTGGGAACTTCTGGGCAGCAAGCGGGCATTGCCTACCCGCCTTCAGTCCAACGGCTTCGCCTTCCATCACCCGACCGCCGCGACTGCTCTCTCCGCTGCGCTCGCTTAACTCGCACCGGCGGAGTCAGGCTCGGGTGATTGCGGTGATGCGCCAGGCCTTGGTGGTTGGACTGCTGGTCAGGGTGATGAGTCTGGTCATGGGGGCTCCGGGCGGGAGTGGGGTCGTGGTGCCGGACTGGTCGACTGTCTGACCGCCGGTCAGGTGGTCGGTTGTCTTGAGGGTGATTGTGGTTGGCGTGCGGTAGGCGACTGTGGAGTTGTCGATCTGGACCCGGAGACCTTGGACCCTGATCTGTTGTTTGCGGTAGCTGGACAGGAGTGCGTGGTCGGCTCGCCAGGGTGAGCTGCCGGGGACGTAGATGCGGTCGAGGGCTGTTAGGTCGAGGGTCCAGAACGCCTGGGCGCGCTGTGCGTCGAGCGCTTCCAGCGTCCTCGTCCAGGCAGCCGGATCCTCGCTGGGCGTCGCGGCCACCCCAGTCGGCTGAACACGGGTGGGCTGCGGATGCGCGGACTGCGCCTGCGTCGTCTGTGGGTGCGTCGTCTGTGGGCTCGTGGACTGTGGGCGCACGGACTGGGGGTGGATTGGGTCTGCTTGGGCGGTGGCGGGGGTGTCCAGGGCGCGGAGTGTGGCTATGGCGAGGGCCAGCACGATGACGATGCCGAGGCCGGCAGCCGCGAAGGCGCCGTACGGCAGGTGCGACAGGCGCGGCAGGCGCGGGTGCGTCAGGCGCGGCGGTTGCGGGAGGCGGCGGAGGGTGCGGCGGGATCGGGTGCGTCGTTTTGGGCGGGTGCGCTTGGAGCCTCCTCTGGCGGTTAGGGACTGGGTGGGGCGATCGACGAGTGTGGGTGGTGTTGTGGGCGGCTTGGTCGGAGGTGGGGCGAGCGGCGCGCGGGAGAGCGCCATCGGATCGTCGTCGCCTGGAGTGTCGTCGGAGGACTTCGGAGTCGAATCAGGTGGGACTGCAGAGATTGAGGCCGGCTCGGTGGGAACCGCCAGCTCGATGGGGACGGGGGCAGCTAACGAGAGGAGTTGGCCGGGCAGGGCGTTGGACGGGGTCTTGAGGAAGAGGTCTGCGGTGAAGACGGTGGGATCTGCGCCGGCTTGATGGGACAGAGTTATGAGCGCGTGCAGGTCGGCGACCGGTGGAGCTGGGCGCAGGGTCGCATCGGTGAGGACCGGACGACCGTCGGCGTCAAGGACGACGTTGTGGGGGGTGATCGAGCCGTGGGTCAGGTTGGCCCGGTGGAGGTGGTCCACAGCCTCGGCCAGTGGCACGAGAAGGGTGACCAGCTCACCGCGGGACAGCGGGCCGCGGCGACGTAGGAGCCTGGCGAGACTGCCGGCGGGGACATACTGACTGATCACGAGCAGGTCGGTCTCGGTCTCGCGGAACTCGACCACCCGAGCGATGTGCGGGTGGCGCAGACGGCTCAGCATGCTCAGGT
The DNA here is from genome assembly GCF_044453965.1 of Kribbella sp. NPDC051586. NCBI lineage: Bacteria > Bacillati > Actinomycetota > Actinomycetes > Propionibacteriales > Kribbellaceae > Kribbella > Kribbella sp. NPDC051586. Next base: position 868,582 of record NZ_JBITDF010000002.1, read on the forward strand.
CTTCACGGAGTCTCCTCGGGTCGGGAACTGCGCTGATCGGGATTCGTTTGAGCACCGCGTTACGGCCTGAAGCACGGTCCCGGACCTGCCAGGCCTCGACGCCGGCCGATCCGGGACCGAGCCGCCGGCGCAGGCTGTAACCGGTGAGGTCGGAAAGGTCCATGCCCAAGAGGATGCACCGATCGCGATCCCGCCCGCCGAAGTTATCCACAGGCATGGGGAGGGCCTCGGCAGGCGCTGGTCGGGGGCGCCTACACTCGGACGGGTGAGGGCTATCAGGTACGTGGAAGCGGGCTTCGGCGCCGATGCGGTGGAGTATGAGACCGCGTGGGCGGAGCAGCGGCGGCTGCATGCGGAGGTTGCTGAGGGCACCGGGTCGGACACGCTCATCCTGCTCGAGCACCCGCCGGTGTACACGGCCGGCAAGCGCACCGAGCCGCAGGAGCGGCCGTTCGACGGCACGCCGGTGGTCGATGTCGACCGCGGCGGGAAGATCACCTGGCACGGCCCGGGTCAGCTTGTGGGCTACCCGATCGTGAAGCTGGCCTCACATGTGTACGTCGTGGACTACGTGCGGCGGCTCGAGGAGGCGTTGATCGCGGTCTGCGCGGAGTTCGGTGTGAAGACCGGGCGGGTCAAGGGCCGGAGCGGCGTGTGGGTCGCGGCCGACGACCGTGGCCGGGAGCGGAAGATCGCAGCGATCGGGATCCGGGTCGCGCAGGGCGTGACGATGCACGGGTTCGCGTTGAACTGCAACAACGACCTGGCCTGGTTCGACCGGATCGTGCCCTGCGGCATTTCGGACGCCGACGTGACGACGCTGTCGAAGGAGCTCGGCCGGGAGGTCGAGGTCACCGAGGTGCTGGATTCGGTACGACGGCACCTCGACGAACTCCTCGCCTGGGAAGAGTACGAGCGCAGCCCGGACATCGAGCACGCCGACGAGGGCCCGACGGCGATCACGTACGGATTGACCGTCTGAACGTTCGCGGCAAGCGCCGCAGTCATCCTGAAGCAGCCAGGCGCTCGGCTTGGTCCGTCTTGGCACGGAGATCGGTCGCGTCGGGGTCCAACAGCAATCTCAACTCGGCGTCCAGGCGTTGCACCAGAGCGGCGTCGGCGGACAGGTCGTACAACTCCAGCGGGTCCTCGTCAAGGTTGAAGACCTGTGGCGGGTGGGCGGGGCCGTAGTAGCAGTACTTCCAGGGACCGGACTTGAGCATGAATCCGCCGTCGAGCATGCCTTGGGCGTGGTACTCCGACAGGACAGGCCGGTCTGTGGGATCGAGCAACGAATGTCCGGGCAGAGCTGGATCGGACGCCAGCCCGGCAATGTCCCGAAGGGTTGGCAGTGCGTCGACCAGGCTGACGTGGGCGTCGGTACGCGCAGGCGGCAAGGACGGGTGGCGCAGCAGCAGAGGGATCCGTACTGCGGGCTCGTAGAAGCACTGCTTCTGCCAGATGCCCTGGTGGCCGGCCATTTCGCCGTGATCGCTGGTATAGATGACCACGGTGTCCTCGGGTACTGCGGCCAGCAGCCGGCCGACCTGATGGTCGAGGTGACTGATCAGCGCCCAGTAGCAGACTGTCGCCTCCCGGATCTGCTCCTCTGTCAGCGGTTCGTCGTTGCGGAAGCCGTGTCGCAGCAACGAGATCACCGGGTGCTGCTCGTCGGCGACAGACGGCAGTTCGACGTCGGCAGGATCGTAGAGCGCACGGAACTCCGGTGGTGCGACCAACGGGAAGTGCGGGTGCATGTAGCCGACGTACAACAGGAAGGGCTCCTCGCCAGGAGCACGCAGGAACTCCGCTGCAGCGTCGGTGGCGGCAACGTCGTGCTGTGTGTGCACGTGGTCGCCAGGGCCCTGTTCGGTGACGTGTGAGTTAGACGGTCGCCGCCAGTCCGGCGTACGGCGTGGTGGGCGGCCACTGTGATCCAGCCAGAAGTCCAGGTCGTCAGTGAGGCGCCGATCGAAGCCCAGCAAGCGGTCTGGTCCGTTGAAATGCGTCCGGCCGGCCAGCACCGAGGTGTAACCGGCCTCGCGCAGATGGTGGCCCCAGGTCCGGTACGACGGGCCGGGGATCACGCCGTTGTCCCAGGCCCCGATCTGGTGCACATACTGCCCTGCCATCAGGGAGAGCCTGGACGGAACGCACATGGGGCTGTTCGTGTACGCACGGTCGAATGAAACGCCCTGTGCGGCCAGGCGGTCCAGGTGCGGCGTCTGTACGTGCGGATGGCCGGCCCACCCCGCTGCGGCGGCCGTGTGCTCGTCGGACAGGACTACGAGGATGTTCGGAGGACGGTCCACGGGAACAGCCTAGGCAAGCGATTGCCGGTGCGCTTGGGGCGGATGTGTCTGGTGTTGCGTTCCGGACGGCCGCCGAAGTGTCGGCCGGGTGTGACGGCAGATCGTCGCTACCTTGGGGTTGTGGCCAAATTTCTTGGGTTCTTGCTCGGCGTAGCCGTTGCTCTGGCCGGACCGGCCGTGTTCGGAGTACTCGCGGCGCCGGGTGGTATCGAGCTGAACGCGAAGGAGCTGGCGCTTGCCTTCGGCATCGGCGCGCTGGTCTTCTGGGCCGTGGTGTCGTACTTCTCCGGCGCCGGCGCGCTCGGGGCGTTCCTCGCCTTCGCCACCCTGATCTACTGCTGGCTCTGGATCCCGAACCGGACCACGAACTTCCTGAACGACGTCCCCGGCGTCACCACGGGGATGATCGACGGGTCGAAGCAGTACACGCTGAACGGCGTCGTCTCGATCCTCGGGGTGATCTCGCTGGTGTACGCGATCCAGCTGATCGTCCGCAGTGTGCAGCGGCGGCGGCGCGAGCGCGTCGAGGCCGACCGGCTGCAGCGCGAGCAGGAGGCCGCGCAGGCGCAGCAGGAGGCGGACGTCGCGGCGGTGTACCCGGTTGCCGGGGGCACCTATGCGGAGCCGGTGCCTGCGTACGAGAGTCACTCGCGGTACGACGACCTGTTCGACGAGCCGGAGCCGGTGCAGCCACGGAACCAGGCGGACGAACAGACGCGGCAGTTCCCGGTCGGCGAGGACGAGTTCGACAGCACCCGGCAGTTCCCGGAGGCCGATGCCGAGAGCAACGAGCCGACGCAGGAGGCCGAGGTCCAGGAGAAGGACGAAGCCCCCGAGCCGGAGGAAACCCCGGCGGCCGAGACCAAGCCGGTCGAGGAGACCCAGGCGATGCCGGTCGAGGAGACACACCCGGCTGAGCAGGCGCCGGCGCTCGAGCAGACCCAGGCGATGCCGGTCCAGCCGACTGAGCCGACTGAGCCGACTGAGCCGACTGAGCCCGTTGAGGACACCCAGCCGGTCGAGGCCAAGGCGCCCGAGGCCAAGCCCGCCGAGACCAAGCCTGTTGAGACCAAGCCCGTTGAGACCAAGCCTGTCGAGACCAAGCCTGTTGAGATGAAGGCCGGCAGCAAGGTCGGACCCAAGGAGCAGGTGGGGTCGCAGTACCGGGAGCGGATGGAGGACCCGGAGGACACCGGGGAGTTCCACCTGGCGTTCGTGGAGAACCCGGCGGTCAAGCCCGCTTAGTACTCAGGCGACGTGCATGCGCTGCTGATCCTGGTCCCGGCGCGCATGCTCGGTAATCGCCTCGTCGTACGCCGCGCTCGCCATGTCCAGCACGTCACCGGCCATCTGCGCACGCGGTGACTCCGTGCTCCACGCAAGCACCAGCTTCCGGTGGATCGGGTCGCCTGCCAGCGTGCGAGTGGTGACGTCCGACGAGAGCATGCGGTACGACGTAGGCGAGATCAGCGCAACGCCCTGGCCACTCGTCACGAACCCCATCAGCACCGACGTGTCCACCGAGTGGTGCTCGACCTTCGGCTGGAACCCGGCCGCCTCGCACGCGGCCCGGAACAGTACGTGGAAGCCGCTGTCGTCCGGCGGCTCCCCGATCCACTCCTCGTCCGACAGCGACGCCAGGTCGACCTCGCCACGCCCCCGGGTCGACTCCGCGACCGGGTGATCGGCGGACAGAGCGACGTAGGCCGACTCCGACTCGACGACCGTGATCGACTCGACCCCGGTCGGCAGCCGCAACTCGAACCCGGGGAACTCACGCAGCAGCGCGAAATCCAGCCGCCCCGTCTCGAGCTGCTGCAGCAGGACGCTGGTCGACCACTCGACCTCGATGCTGACCTGCTCGATCTCGCCGTGCGAGCGCAGCCGGGACGCGATCCCGGACATCGGCGCGGTCGGGAATCCACCGAGCCGGACCGCCGACGACTCGACCGCGGTCATCGCGGACACCGTCGCGGACAGGTGGTCGACGTCGACCAGGATGGCCCGCGCGCGATCCACGGCGTACCGGCCGAGTGGCGTCGGGGTGACCCCGGTGCGGGAGCGTTCGAACAGCTCCCCGCCGAACGCCGCCTCGATCCGCTTCAGCTGCGCGGTCAGGCTCGGCTGGCTGACTTTGAGCCAGCGGGCGGCCCGTCCGACGGACCCCGCTTCTGCCACCAGGACCACCACCCGCAGGTGGCGCAGCTCGACGTTCATGCGTTGTGACCGTAGTCCAGGTGTAGGCACAGCACACAGGTACCCAACATTGCGGTTTTGTCACAGCCGGGCCCGGAGCTGTAACGCCGGACCCAGCTGTGACGATGTGCTACGAAGTTTCGAGGGCCAGGGCCTCGCGGTAACCGAGCCGGCGGCCGGTCTGCAGCAACGTCCGCTCGTACAGCCGCGCTCCCAGGCGGACGATCAGCACGGTCGCGCCGAGCAGCACGGCGATCGCGACCAGCGGCTGCCAGATCGGGACGTCCTCGGTCAGCATCCGGCCCGGCATCGACATCGACGACGCGATCGGCACGAACGACGCCACGGTCTTGGCCGACGACCCCGCGAACACCGAGAAGAAGAACGGGATCATCAGGATCATCTGCCCCGGCAGCGTCGTCGACCCGAGGTCCTCCTGCCGCGTGGCCAGCGAACCGGCGACCGCCCACAAGCCGGCCAGCGCCACGAACCCGAGCACGAAGAACACCACGAACCACCCCGCGACCGGCGCGACCACCTCGAGGATGTCGGCCTGGTCGGTGGCCAGCAGCCCGATCAGCGACGCGGCCGCGATCACCACGATCTGCGACAGCGCCAGCACCGTGTTGCCGAGCACCTTGCCCCACAGCAGCGACCGGATCGGTACGGCGGCGGCCAGGATCTCGACGACCCGGCTCTCCTTCTCCTGCACGACGCTCTGCGCGATCATCATGCCGAACCCGAGCGCGGTCATGTAGAACACCAGCGCCAGCCCGATGTTGACGAACTGGGAGACGAGGTCCGGCAACGGCCCAGGCTTCAGCAGCTGCACCTCGACCTTCGTGCCGGAGTGCAACTCCGAAGGAGTCAGCCCCGCCTTCGACGCGTTCGTCTCCATGCCGACCGTCGCGGCCGCCTCGCGCAGCGCGCTCTCGATCCCCGTGTCGACGCGATCCTTGCCGAGGACGACGTACCCGTCCGTCCCCGGCAGCAGCGCCGCCTTGACGTCGCCATCGGTTACCTGCTTCTCGGCAGCCGGCCTGTCAGCGATCCGAACCACCTGGAAGCCGTCGCCGCCCTGCGTGGTCGACGCCTGCTGGACCACCTTCGCGGCCGCGTCGTCGACCACCGCGATCTTCTCGGCGCCGCCCTTGCCCGCGAGGACGGCAGGCAGGATCACCGCGACCATCACGATGAACAGCATCACCAGGGTCGAACCGATGAAGGTCTTGTCCCGGAGTTTCGTGCTGATCTCGCGCTCCGCGATCAGCGCCCACGGCCTGTCCAACACGTTCATCGGGTCGCCTCCCGGAAGACGTCGCTGAGCGCCACCCGCTCCGGCCCGAACTCGCGGACCGGTCCCCGGCTGAGCGCCTCTTGAAGGATCTTCTGCTCGACGGCACCGTCGAGTACGTCGAACAGCGCAGTACCGCCGGCCACGTCGCGCACCTGGATGCCTCGCACGTCGCGCAGCCACCCGGCGTCCCCGTCCACCACCAGCCGGTACGTCGTAGTCGAGCCCGCGGACAGCTCCGCGACGGAACCGGCCGCGACCACCTTCCCGCGGGACAGTACGACGAGGTCGTCGCACAACCGCTCCACCAGATCGAGCTGGTGACTGGAGAACAGCACCGGCACCTCGGACGTGACCTCCTCGCGGAGCAGGTCCACCATCGCGTCGACCGCCAGCGGGTCGAGGCCGCTGAACGGCTCGTCGAGCACCAGCGCGATCGGCTCGTGCACCAGCGCGGCCGCGATCTGCACCCGCTGCTGGTTGCCCAGCGACAGCGTCTCCAGCGCGTCGGTCGCCCGCTCAGCGAGCCCGAGCCGTTCGAGCAGCTTGTCGGTCCGCTCCAGAGCCCGGTCCGGCGAGAGCCCGTGCAACCGGCCGAAGAACACCAGCTGGTCGCGGATCTTCATCTTCGGGTACAGCCCGCGTTCCTCCGGCATGTAGCCGACGTCGCTCCGTACCTCCTGGGTCAGCAGCTCGCCGTTCCAGCGCACCTCGCCCGCGTTCGCGGCCAGGACGCCGAGGATGATCCGCATCGTCGTCGTCTTCCCGGCCCCGTTGGCCCCGACGAATCCGGTCATCCGCCCAGGTACGACGTCGAAGGTCACGTCGTCCAGCGCCAGATGATCACCGAACCGCCGGGTGAGCCCAACCACCCTCAGCATGTGTCACCGTTCCCATCAGGTCAGCCCCCGGCCGGGCGTGCACCCGACACTGACAAACCTAGTGAGGACCTGCCTCCCGGTACGTCGCCCGCGAGGGTGATCGTCCGGGTCACCCCCTAGGCGGAGGTGTCGTCCCCCGGGGTGACCAGGCCGCACTCGTAGGCGAAGACGACGGCCTGGACGCGGTCGCGCAGACCGAGCTTGAGCAGGACCCGGGAGACGTGGGTCTTCACTGTGGCCTCGCCGACGAACAGCTGGGTGGCGATCTCGGTGTTGGTCAGGCCGCGGGCGATCAGGCCGAGGACCTCACGCTCGCGCTCGGTCAGCTCGGCGAGCAGGTCGGGCCGGTAGACACGCTCGCCGCCGCCGGTGAAGCGCTTGATCACCCGGCGCGTCACCTCCGGCGCGAGCAACGCGTGACCGGAGTGGACGACCTGGATCGCCTCGACCAGGTCCTCGGGCGCGGTGTTCTTGAGCAGGAAGCCGCTGGCGCCCGCGCCGAGCGACTCGAACAGGTAGTCGTCGCGATCGAACGTCGTCAGGATGACCACCTTCCCGGCGTCCTCCGCGACGATCCGCTGGGTCGCGCTGATCCCGTCCATGCCGGGCATCTGGACGTCCATCAGCACGACGTCGGGCCGCAACTCCAGCGCCAGCTCGATCGCCTTCTCGCCGTCGGAGGCCTCACCGACCACCTTGATGTCCGGCTCGACCGACAGGATCATCCGGAACCCGGCGCGGACCAGGTCCTGGTCGTCCACCAGCAGGACCCGCATCGGGTCAGTCATCGATCCCTCCAGACATCGGGTGGTCCAGCGGGATGCGGACCCGGACCCGGAATCCTCCCACGGGCCGCGGGCCGATCTCGCTCTCGCCGCCGAGCAGGCCGACCCGTTCCCGGATCCCGACGTGGCCGAGCCGGCTGCCCACCGGCGCGTGCTTCGGGCGGCCGTCGTCGAGCACCTCGAGCTCGACGGTGTTGCCGAGGTAACGCAGGGTGAGGTGGGCGCTGCGGGCGGTCGAGTGTTTCCGGACGTTGGCGAGCGCCTCCTGGGCGATCCGGTACACCGAGACGGACACGGTCTTCGGCAGCTCGGCCGGCGCTCCGATCTGGTGGAAGCCGACCTCCAGGCCCTGACCGTTCACCTCCGAGATGAGCGCCGGCAGCCGGTCCGCACCGGCCTGCGGAGCCTTCGGGTCCGGGGCCGTGACGTCGACGTCGGGGTCTGCCGCGCGAAGCATGCCGAGCAGCTGCCGCATCTCGTTCACCGCGCTTCGGCTGGAGTCCTCGATCACGTTCAGCGCGTTCTTCGCGGCGTCCGGATCGGAGTCCATCACCCGCCGGGCTCCCCCGGCCTGTACGCCGATACTGCTGATATGGTGGGCGACCACGTCGTGCAGCTCGCGGGAGATCCGCAGCCGCTCGTCGATCACCGCACGCCGGGAGTTCGCCTCCTGCTGCGCCGCCAGCTCGGTCGCCTGCTGTTCCAGCTCGGCCCGCTGCCGCGCGGTCCCCCACGCCGTCCGGCCCCAGAAGTACGCGCCGAAGAAGTAGAGGACGTTCAACGCGACAGCGAGGACGACATTCGAGACGTACGGCGAGAACAGCGCGTGGTTCGGCCCTTCGATCGAGTTGTTCTGCAGCGCCTTGACGAAGTTGAGCGCCAGCCAGCCGAACATCGCCACGAAGACCAGCGCGACCGCTGCCTTCATCAGCCGCCGGTCGCGGGACCAGGCCACCGCGGCGTAGATCGCCATGAACATCGTCGCCTGGGTGACCAGGTTGCCGCCGAACGCGAACAGCGCCCGCTCACCGTTGACCACGAACAGCACCGCGACCACCAGCACCACCGGGATCGGCCACCGGCGCCGGAAGCACAGCGGCAGCGCGATCGCCGCACTCAGCACGTACGGCTCGACGCCGCCGATGCCGAGATCCACATGCGTCTGCGAGCCGCCGCGGGCCAGCTCGGTCCCGAGCAGCGACGCCAGCGCCATCCCGAGTCCCAGGAGTACGTCGTACCGCTGCTCACGGGCTGTCGGCGCGGGCCGGGTCCAGGTACTCGGGGACATAGCTCATCAGCGTACGGGTGAAACGGTGGTGAGCGGGGACGCGTACCCTTGGGGGCGTGACCATCGCCCCAGAAGGACGGAAACTGCTCAGGCTCGAGGTGCGCAACGCGGAGACCCCGATCGAGCGCAAACCCGAGTGGATCAAGACCCGCGCCAAGATGGGCCCGGAGTACCAGGCGCTGCAGAAACTCGTGAAGTCCGAGGGTCTGCACACGGTGTGCCAGGAAGCCGGCTGCCCGAACATCTTCGAGTGCTGGGAGGACCGCGAGGCGACCTTCCTCATCGGCGGTGACCAGTGCACGCGGCGCTGTGACTTCTGCCAGATCGACACCGGCAAGCCGGAGGCGCTGGACCGCGACGAGCCGCGCCGCGTGGCCGAGTCGGTCCGGACCATGGGCCTGCGGTACGCGACCGTCACCGGCGTCGCCCGCGACGACCTGGACGACGGCGGCGCCTGGCTGTACGCCGAGACCATCCGGCAGATCCACGAGCTCAACCCGGGCACCGGGGTGGAGATGCTCGCGCCGGACTTCAATGCCGTGCCCGAGCAGCTGGCCGAGGTGTTCTCCTCCCGGCCGGAGGTGTTCGCGCACAACGTCGAGACCGTGCCGCGGATCTTCCGCCGGATCCGGCCGGGCTTCCGCTACGAGCGGTCGCTGGACGTCATCACCCAGGCCCGCGACTACGGCCTGGTCACCAAGTCGAACCTGATCCTCGGCATGGGCGAGACCCGCGACGAGGTCAGCCAGGCGCTGAAGGACCTGCACGCGGCCGGCTGCGAGATCATCACGATCACGCAGTACCTGCGGCCCTCGGTCCGCCACCACCCGGTCGAGCGCTGGGTCAAGCCGGAGGAATTCGTCGAGCTGGACGCCGAGGCGCAGGAGATCGGTTTCGCCGGAGTCATGTCCGGGCCGCTGGTACGGTCCTCGTACCGCGCCGGACGGTTGTACCGCCAGGCCGTTGAGTCACGTATGAACAACCAGGACAGGTAGAGATGGCCAAGAACGACGCGCCAGAAGAGAAGACCAGCCGGCTCAAGCAGATCGTTTCGGCGTACAAGCTGACCAAGAAGTCCGACCCGACGGTCGGACTGGTGCTCGCCGGGATCTTCCTCGGCATCGTCGCGCTGGCCGTGCTGGGCGGCTTCCTGGTCGGTCCGCTGATGATCTGGATCCCGCTCGGTGTCGCGCTCGGCTTCCTGGCCGCGACGCTGGTGTTCGGCCGCAAGGTCGAGAAGGCGGCGTACAGCCAGATCGAGGGCCAGGCCGGTGCGGCCGCCTCGGCGCTGCAGACGCTGCGCCGCGGCTGGACCGTGACGCCCGCGATCGCGGTCACCAAGAACGCCGACATCGTCCACCGCGTCGTCGGCCGGCCCGGGATCATCCTGGTCGGCGAGGGCCAGGCGAGCCGGGTGAAGAACCTGCTCACCGCCGAGGCGAAGAAGCACAACCGGGTGGCGGGCGGCGCGCCGGTGACCCAGATCATCGCCGGTCAGGGCGAGGACGAGATCGACATCCGCAAGCTGACCAAGCACGTCATGAAGCTGCCGGCGGTGATGCAGCCCTCGGAGATCACCGACCTGCTGCAGCGGCTGAAGGCTCTGGACGCGGTCCGGCCGCAGGTGCCGATGCCCAAGGGTCCGGTGCCGAGCAGCCTGAAGGGCGCCCGTCAGGCGATGCGGGGACGGTAACCAAGCGGCATGCTCGACAGTTGATCTGTTCAGACATGCGCCGTGGGGAGGCTGGGAGCCCTTAGAGTGCGACCAGGACGGATTACAGGGGAACAGCTGACATGACGGATCTGATGCCGCCAGTGCGCCGAAGTGTGCACCAACCGGTGGCCGAGACGTGGCCGACGCTGGCGCGGCCACGCTCGAATCCGGTCCGGAGGTACGGCGCGGCCACCGCGATCAAGCTGATCGCCAAGGACCTGCCCGCCACGATCCACCTCGACAGCAACCGCTCGTACGGTCTCGGCGGACCCGCGATGCGGGTGCACCGGACGGCGGCGTTCCTGGACCGGCTAGGGCACGACGCCGGATCCGGGTTCGGCGAGGCCTACCTGGCCGGCGACTGGGACCCGGAGCCGGGCACCGACCTGGCCGACCTGCTGGTCCCGTTCGCCGAGCGGTTCAGCAACGACGAGACCCGCCATCTGCTGCCGAAGTGGGCGCAGTCGCTGCGCTGGCTGGTCACCCGTTCACAGCCGGGCGACCAGGAGAACGACCGGGCCGGCGCCCGGGAGAACATCAGCCGCCACTACGACCTGAGCAACGCGATGTTCTCGGAGTTCCTCGATCCGACCCTGACCTACTCCGCGGCGTACTTCGGTGACGCGGCTCACGGCGACCTGGCAACGGCGTCGTACGACGAGCTGACCGAGGCCCAGCTGCGCAAGCTCGACTCGATCCTCGACGCAGCCGGCGTGCAGTCAGGGTCACGCGTGCTCGACATCGGCTGCGGCTGGGCGAGTCTCGCCATCCGGGCGGCCCAGCGCGGCGCGTGGGTGACAGCGATCACAATCGCCTCGCAGCAGGCGCTGCTCGCCCAGCGCCGGATCGCCGATGCGGGCGTCGGCGACCGGGTGCAGGTCGCGCTGCGCGACTACCGCGACCAGATCGGCGAGTTCGACGCCGTGCTGAGCGTGGAGATGATCGAGGCGGTCGGCGAGAAGTACTGGCCGGTGTACTTCGAGGCGATCGAGCGGCGGCTCGCCCCGGGCGGCGTCGGCGTCGTCCAGGCGATCGTGATGCCGCACGAGCGGATGCTCGCGACCCGGAACACGTTCACCTGGGTGCAGAAGTACATCTTCCCCGGCGGCCTGATCCCGTCGATCAAGGTGATCGAGGACGTCACCGCACAGCACACCGGTCTGCACACTGACGTCGTACGGCACCTCGGCGCCGACTACGCGCGCACCCTGCGGGTCTGGCGGAACCGCTTCATCGAGCGCTGGCCGGAGATCTCCGCGCTCGGGTTCGACGACACGTTCGGGCGGATGTGGGAGTTCTACCTGGCGTACTCCGAGGCGGGCTTCCGCACGGGGTACCTCGACGACGTACAACTGCGGCTCACCCGCCGCTGACCTACCACCTGATCAGCGTCGTACGACGACCGTCTTCGCAGCGAGGTCGTGCAGGCCGCGGTGGTCCCGGTCGAAGATCACGGCGGGGATCAGCAGGCAGATCAGGAACGACCTGATCAGTCCCCCGAGCAGCCCGACCTGCGGGACGTCCCTGTTCTTCAGGTTCTGGACGCGCAGGCCGCAGATCCGGTGACCGATCGTGCCGCCGGCCAGGCCGGTCAGGATCGCGGTCACGACGAAGAAGATCGCCAGATGTGACGTGTTGTAGTCATTGCCGCCCGCCCACATCGGCTTGCCGACCACGACCGAGGCGATCAGCCCGGCGATCAGCCAGTCCAGCACCAGGGCGAGCAGGCGGCGCCCCCAGCCGGCCACTGACCCGGGACCGTCCTCGGGCAGGCCCAGCCGGTTTCCCGGAAAGCGGAATTCTTCGGTGGGTCCTGTGCCCGGCTGCGCCGACGATGCCATGATGGCTAGCCTACGGAACAGCCCCGGGGCCGCCTCCGGCGGATCGCGAGATCTCAGGGCGTCATCGCCGTACACCAGTGGGTCAGCGCGGACACGCTGGGCGTAACATCCGCGAAACATCAGGGTCACGACGGAGAAACCGGCGGGCCCTACGTTCAGATGCAATCTCTGAGCCACCCTAGGAGTACGTATGTTTTCCAGCGCTGAGGAGCTGCTCGCCTACGTCAAGGACGAGGGCATCGAGATCATCGATGTCCGGTTCTCCGACCTGCCGGGCATCATGCAGCACTTCACCGTCCCGGTGTCGTCGTTCGGGCCCGAGGTCTTCGAAGAGGGCCTGATGTTCGACGGTTCGTCGGTACGCGGGTTCCAGCAGATCCACGAATCGGACATGAAGCTGCTGCCCGACCCGACCACGGCCTTCCTCGACACGTTCCGCGGGACGAAGACGCTGGCCATCAACTTCTTCGTGCACGACCCGCTCACCGGCGAGGCGTACTCGCGCGACCCGCGCAACATCGCCCGCAAGGCGCAGGAGTACCTGAAGTCGACCGGCATCGCGGACACCGCGTTCTTCGCGCCCGAGGCCGAGTTCTACGTCTTCGACGACGTCCGGTTCGAGACCAAGGCCAACACCGGGTACTACGCGATCGACTCGGTCGCCGGCGCCTGGAACACCGGCCGGGTCGAGGACGGCGGCAACCGCGGCTACAAGGTCCGCTACAAGGGTGGCTACTTCCCGGTCGCGCCGACCGACCACTTCGGCGAGCTGCGCGACGACATCACGCTGGCGCTGGAGAAGGCCGGCCTGGTCGTCGAGCGCGCGCACCACGAGGTCGGCACCGCGGGTCAGGCGGAGATCAACTTCCGCTTCGACGAGCTGCTGAAGACCGCGGACAACCTGATGAAGTTCAAGTACATCGTCAAGAACACCGCGTGGGCGGCCGGCAAGACGGCGACCTTCATGCCGAAGCCGATCTTCGGCGACAACGGCTCGGGGATGCACGTCCACCAGTCGCTGTTCTCCAACGGCGACGCCCTGTTCTACGACGAGTCCGGGTACGGCGGCCTGTCCGACATCGCCCGCTGGTACATCGGCGGCCTGCTCAAGCACGCCCCGTCGCTGCTGGCCTTCACCAACCCGACGGTGAACTCCTACCACCGCCTGGTGCCGGGCTTCGAGGCGCCGGTCAACCTGGTCTACTCGCAGCGCAACCGCTCGGCCTGCATCCGGATCCCGATCACCGGGTCCAACCCGAAGGCGAAGCGGATCGAGTTCCGCTGCCCCGACCCGTCGGCGAACCCGTACCTGGCCTTCTCGGCCCAGCTGCTGGCCGGCCTGGACGGCATCCGGAACAAGATCGAGCCGGCCGACCCGGTCGACAAGGACCTGTACGAGCTGCCGCCGGAGGAGCACGCGGGCATCCCGCAGGTCCCGACCTCGCTGCCGGCCGTGATCGACTCCCTCGAGGCCGACCACGCCTTCCTGCTCGAAGGCGACGTCTTCACCGAGGACCTGATCGAGACCTGGATCGACCTCAAGCGCGAGCAGGAGATCGCCCCGATCCAGCTCCGCCCGCACCCGCACGAGTTCGAGCTGTACTACGACGTCTGAGTTGCCTGAGACGTAGCTGAGAAGCCCTGCCCGGCCAGTTCGGGTGGGGCTTTCTCGTGCTCTGGACCGGCTTCCGGGCGAGGCGCACAATGCGCTTGATATCCCTCGGGGGCAGGGAAGGGGGAACAAGTGAGGCCGTCAATCATGCGCCGGTCCGCGGTCCTCGGAGTGATCGGCCTGATCGGGCCGCTCGCCCTGGTGACAATGGGCACACCGGCTGCCGCCGCTCCGGGCACCACCGCCGTACACAACCCGTTGCTGAAGGAGGTTCTGGCCGAGGAGGAAGAGCCCGATGCCGACGACCCGGCGCAGTCGGCGCTGTGCCAGTCGTACTTGGGTCATCCGAACCCGTACCGGAACCCCGCACCGAACGTCGACCAGATCGTCAACGACACCGTGGTCCCGGTCGGCTCGCAGCAGGGCTGCAGCGCCGCGCAGAACGAGACCACGATCGCAGTCAACCCGCGGAACCCGAACAACATCGTCGCCGGCGCGAACGACTACCGGCTGTTCAACGCCCGCGAGAACCGCAACGACAGCTCGAGCTTCGCGTACACGTCGTTCAACGGCGGCCGGACCTGGGCGAACGTCGAGATTCCCGGGCTGACCATCGCCGCGGGCGGTACCGGCGCCTTCAGCTGGTTCGACGGATCCGGCGACCCGGTGGTCGCGTTCGGGCCGAACAACACCGTCTACTTCGCCAGCATCGTGTTCAGCCGGTCCGCGCCGCTCGGCGGGCAGGACGCGACCGCGATCGTCGTCAACGTGTCGCACGACGGCGGCCTGCACTGGGGCGGTCCGCATGTCGTCGCGATGGACGGGGTCAACGCCGACGGCACGCCGGCCGTCACGCACATCTTCAACGACAAGCCATGGATGGCCGCCGATCCGTCGAGCGGCCGGGTGTACGTGAGCTGGACCAGGTTCACCTACGACACCGACGACAACTACCTCGAGTCGCCGATCATGCTGTCGGCCAGCGCGGACTTCGGCGCGCACTTCGGGGCCCCGGTGCGGATCCCACCGTCGTTGAACGGGTTCCACGGCGGCATCACGCCGTACGACCAGGGCTCCAACCCGCAGGTCGGCAACGACGGGAAGCTGTACGTCGCCTACGAGGCCTCGGTCTGCGCGACGGCCGCGTGCGACGCCGCCGGCGATCGGGACGCCACGGTGGTAGCGACCTCGACCGACCACGGGCGCACGTTCCGGCACGCGATCGTCGACACGAACTACGACTTCCCGGACACGCTGACCGGCGAGAACTTCCGGCTCAACAGCTATCCGCAGTTGGCCTACGACCGAGTGAACGAGAAGCTCACGGTGGTGTGGTCCGACGACCGCAACGGCCTGTACGACGCGACTACCGGCGCATCGGTCAAGACCAACGGTGACAACGTCGTGTCCTCGTCCGGCAACGGCAAGAGCTGGTCCCGCCCGCTGGTCATCGGCACGCCGCAGGACGAGTTCTTCAGCGCGGTCGCCGCACGCTACGGCAAGGTCGCGGTCACGTCGTACACGAGGCACTACGACCCCAACGGGATCAACCTCGACTACGTCTACTGGGCCGCCTCCGGCACCCAGTCCCTGAAGCGCGCCGGCACACAGCGGATCACGACCGCTTCGCAGAATCCGCAGGTCCAGTTCCTCGCCGTCGACCCGGACGGCACCGAGGTACAGGGGGTGTTCATCGGCGACTACTCAGCGGTTGCCATTGGCAATGACCTCCGCATCCACCCGTGCTGGACCGACTTCCGTGGCCGGCCCGGGGTGAACACGCCGAACCAGGACGCCTACACCCAGAGCATCCAGCTCAGGCACTGACGACAGCGTCGAGCTCGGCGAGGGCATCCTCGTCGAGCTCGACGACCGCGGCCCGGAGGTTGTCCTCGAGATGGGCGATGCTGCGGGTGCCGGGGATCAGGGCGGTGTTGCCGGCATGGGCCAGGATCCAGGCCAGGCAGACCGCGGCGGGCGTGGCGCCGAGCCGCGCGGCAATCCGCAGAACCACGGGGTGCTCGGCAGGTGACGGGATCCGGTCGAAGGGTGCATACGGGAGTCGGTCGAAGGCCGAGCCGAGGGGGAAGTACGGGATCCAGGCGATGCCGTTCGTTGCGCAGAGCCGCAGTTGCTCCTCGGAGGAGCGGTTGATCAGGCTGTAGGCGTTCTGGACGCAGACGATGCCGGCCGGCAGGGCCTGCTTCAGTTGCTGGGTGCTGACGTTGCTGAGGCCGATCGCGCCGATCAGGCCTTCGTTGCGTAGGGCAATCAGTTCGGCGAGCTGGTCGTCGAGCGGGACGAGCTGGTCGCCTTCGGCGATGAGCCCCGGGCCTTGGTCGGCACGGCGGAGGTTCACCACGGGGACCTGGTCGAGACCGAGCGACGTGAGGTCGAGCTGAACCTGCTCGCGCAGCTGCGAAGGGTGCTGGGCCAGGGTCAGGGGCACCGGTGCGCCGACCCGGCGGGCGCCGACCTTGCTGACGATGACGAGGTCGTCCGCGTACGGGTGCAGGGCGGCCCGGATGTGCTGGTTGACGGTCGTGTGGCCGTAGAACGAGGCGGTATCGAGATGGTTGACGCCGAGCTCGACGGCGCGGCGCAGGACCGCACCCGCCGCTGTCCTGTCCAGCTTTTCGAGCTGCATCGCGCCGTACCCGATCCGGGCGATCTCGTACGGTCCGAGCTTGACGGTGCCGCCGGGGTGTTGGGAGGTCATAGCGGTGTCCCCAGGTAGAGTAAGTGGAGGTTTCTCCAATTACCGTAGCACTAACTGGAGGTTTCTCCACTTATGCGGGCTGACGCTGCGCGGAAACGCGAGCAGGTGGTCGCGGCGACCGTGGACGAGCTGGCCGAGCTCGCCGTGGCTGCCCGCGCGGGCGAGCCTGTCCACCTATCGCTCGACCAGGTAGCGGCGCGGGCGCGGGTCGGCGTCGCGACGCTGTACCGGCACTTCCCGACCCGGGAGGCGCTCCTCACGGCGGTCTACCACCAGGAGCTCGGTCGCCTCTGCGACGCCGCACCTGAGCTGGCGACAGCCGGTCCTGCGGACGAAGCACTGCTGACCTGGATGCGCCGGTACCTCGACTTCGTCGATTCCAAGCGGGCGATGGGCGTCAGCCTCCGCGCCATCGTCGCCTCGGGCGCCGTGACGCAGTCGGACACGCGCTCCCGGCTGGCCGCGGCCATCGCGCAGTTCCTCGAGGCGGGCGCGGCCGCGGGCACGCTGCGGTCCGGCGTACCAGCTGATGACGTCGTCGCCGCGATGGCCGGAGCTGTGATCACCGCTGCGCCCGACCAGCAACGCGAACAAGCCGAGCGCCTGCTCGAGCTGCTCGTGGACGGCCTCCGGCCCCGCTAGGCGAAGCTCTGGGTGCCGATCACGCCGAGGAGGTCGAGCTTCTCGCGGGCGTCGGTGCCTTCGACGGGCAGGAAGGCGCGGACTCTGAGGTCGGCTGCCGGTGTGAGGAGGGTTTCGCAGACCAGGTCCAGGTCGCCGACTTCCGCGTTCACGAAGCGTTTGCGGGGTAGGCACTGGACGGCGACGTCGTGACGGGACCACAGCGTGCGGAACTCCTCGCTGCGGGCGATGAGATCGTCGACCAGCTCGGTGACGTCGCGGTCGCCCATCCGGCGGGAGTACGTCCCGCGCAGGTCGGCGACATGGAAGGTCGAGTGGGCATCCCAGTCCTCGGCGGGGAAGATCTGCCGGGTCGCGGGGTCGGTGAACCAGAGCCAGGTGAGGTTCCGGGCGCGGCCCTCGCCGGGGCGTCGGCCGATGACCACGTCGGCCAATGCGTTCTGCCAGAGGACCTCGTCGAGGTCGGTGCAGACGACGACCGGGATGTCGGTCAGACGGCTGACGAGCGCGAGCAGACCCGGACTGATGTGGCGGCCGGCGCGGCGTAGTGGTGGCGTGAGGCCGGCCAGGTGGTACAGGTGGTCGCGCTCGTCCAGGTCGCAGCGCAGGGCGCGGGTCAGGCTCGCGATGATCGGCTCGGACGGGTTCGCACCGCGGGACTGCTCCAGCCGCGAGTAGTAGTCAGTGGACATACCGGCGAGCTGCGCGACCTCCTCGCGGCGCAGTCCCGGCGTACGGCGGCGTGCACCGTCGGGCAGTCCTACGTCCGCCGGGTGCAGCACCTCCCGGCGTCGGCGGAGGAAGTCGGCCAGGCCGTCACGATCGATCACACCTTCCATCATGCGTGACGCCCCAAGGCCTATCCAGGGACAACCTGTCCGTGGATGAGGTGGGCCTTCTCCGGACCGGTTGCCGCCGACAAGGTGGAGACAACCCCAAGGAGGAACAACGATGCATTACCGCACGCTCGGCCGGACCGGTATCAAGGTCAGCCCGTACGCCCTCGGCGCGATGATGTTCGGTGCCGTCGGCAACAACGATCGGGACGAGTCGCTCCGGATGATCGACAAGGCCCTCGACGCCGGTCTCAACTTCGTCGACACCGCGGACTTCTACTCGCACGGCGAGTCCGAGGAGATCGTCGGCGCGGCGCTCAAGGGCCGCCGCGAGCGCGTCGTCCTCGCCACCAAGTCGCACCTGCCGATGGGCGACGACCCGAACCAGCGCGGCAACTCGCGGCGCTGGATCGTCACCGCGGTCGAGAACTCGCTGCGTCGCCTGCAGACCGACTACATCGACGTCTTCCAGATGCACCGGCCCGATCCGGACACCGACATCGAGGAGACCCTGTCGGCGCTCACCGATCTGATCCGCAGCGGGAAGGTGCGGACAATAGGATCGTCGACAACCCCGGCGAGCGAGATCGTCGAAGCGCAGTGGGCGGCCGAGCGGCGTGGTCTGGAGCGGTTCCGGACCGAGCAGCCGCCGTACTCGATCCTGAACCGCGGGATCGAGCGCGAGGTGCTGCCGGCCGTGCAGAAGTACGGGATGGGCGCGCTGGTCTGGAGCCCGCTCGCCCAGGGGCAACTGACGGGGCGGACGCCGTCCGAGCTCCGGCGGACCGCGGTCTTCAAGCACATGAGCGACGAACGGCGGCTCGACGTTGTGGAGCAGCTGAGCCCGGTCGCCGACGCGGCCGGGCTCAAGCTGACCCATCTGGCGATGGCCTTCGTCGTCGCGCACCCCGGCGTCACGTCCGCGATCATCGGCCCGCGGACCATGGAGCACCTGGACGACGCCCTGGCCGGGATGGACGTCACGCTGGATGACGCCATCCTCGACCAGATCGACAAGATCGTCCCGCCGGGCACAGATGTCGGCCGCCTCGACATGGACTACGACACCCCGGCCGTCCTCGACGCATCGTTGCGCCGCCGGACAATGGCCGACCGCGCCGCTGCTTAGTTGTACGTCGCGGTCACGTGGTACACGCGGCCGCCCCAGCCGTCGTCGGGGAACGAGTCCGACACCCGCACGTACCCGGCCTTGTCCGGGCCGAGGTACGGCGTGAGGTCGAACGACCGGGCGGCCTTGTTCTCGCCGTCGTGGTACGGGTTCGTCTCGGTGGCGACCGTGGTCCAGTTCTGCCCGTCGCCGCTGACCTGGACGGCGAACTCATTGTCGATTGTCAACGATACGGATGCCGACGTTGTGTCGGACGGGAACGGGAAGCGGTAGACGAAGTACGAGTGCCCGTCGGCGAACCGGTTCTGTACGCCGTTGCTCTGCGAACCGTCCGCGTCGTACAGCCACGGCGTCTCGGCCGCCGTACCGGTGTCGAAGTCGGCGGTGTGCGCGATCAGGATGTCCGACCGCGTGCTGTACGACAGCGATCCGGACGTGGCCGTCGCGGCCACCGAGTGCAGACCGTCCGCCGTGCCGGCGGGGATCGTCACATCGAGTTGGACCGACGACTGCGCAGGTACGGCGTTTCCGTGTGGGCGGAGCGTGACTGTCGTCCGCGACGGCGTCACGGTCCAGCCCGCGGGGGCGGCGGCACGGACCACCACCTGGACCGGAGCCGGCCCGGTCGCCTGGACGTTGACCCGTACCTTCACCTGCGTAGCACTGCCGGTCGCGGGCATCACGACGGGCAGGGCCGGATCAGTTGTCGCCGACAACGACCGCACCGGCGGCACCGTAGGTACGGCGGCGATGAGGGCGCTGAGCGCACTGGCCTGGGTACGCCAGTCGAACACGTTCGGCTCGGCGCCCGACCACCGCTCCCCCAGCCGGTCGGCCGCGTCCCGGTCGTTGTCCCAGACCGTGGCGGCCTGCTGCGCGACGAACGCCGTGTAGCGCGGGTCGTGTGTGGTGTCGGCGAGGTCCATCCAGTAGCGCATGAAAATGCCCTTGAACTGCTTGCCGTTGTCGTCACACGTCCGGCCCGGCGCATCGCAGTACTCCGTCAGCACGCCGTCGGTGACGAGACCGCCCGGAGCGATCGCGGCGTCCGCCAGCCGCCGTACGGTCGGGAGGATCTTGGCGTCGTGAGTGGCACGGTAGAGCTCGAGGCCCGCGCCGATCGCGAGGCCCTGGTTGTAGCTCCAGACCGTGTCGCCGTTGCTCGTGCAGTCGTCCTTCAGGCCGTCGTTGACCAGGCCGGCGGAGTTGATCATGCCGCTCGCGGTGAACCAGTTCCAGCCTTCCTGCGCACGGCCGAGCCAGCGCTTGTCCCGCGGCATGCGGTTGTGCAGCTCGGCGGTCAGGCGGATCCACAGGCCGTTGGTGACCGCGTTCTTGTACGTGCGTTCCGCGTTCCACCAGACTCCGCCGCCGCAGGTGCCCGGGTCCCAGTACCCCTCGACGTACTCCGCGATCTTGACGGCCATGTCGAGGTACTTGGGGTCCTTGGTCAGGTCGTACGCCTGGATCCAGGTCAGGCCCCACCACTCGGAGTCGTCGATGGCGCGGCTGGTGAAGTTGCCGAGCAGCGGATCGCCGGAAAGGTACCCGGCCGGGAACACGCCCTTGTCCTTCTCGAACGTGTTGTCCAGCTGCGGCAGGTAGCGCCGATCGCCGGTGCGCTGCATGTAGTCGCCGATGGTCTGCAACGCGACCGCTGAGTTCCACCAGCTCGAAGGGAACCAGGCCTTGTCCGGCTCGTACGAGGTCATCAACTCGTCGGCGGCGACGCGGGCCCGCGCGGCGGCGGCCGGGCCGTCGGAGTGCGGTGCGGTGGCTCCGGCCGGTGGCGACACCAGCCCGATCGCCAGCGTCACCGCCCCGGCCACGAGCAGACGGAGGATACGACGGTGCACGACCATGGGCGGATCTCCTCGAGCGGCGTGGAAACGTTTCACCGAGCTTCCGAGGATGTATCGTCGTCGCAGCAGACAACGATGTCAATGGCGCAGGATCGAGCTGATCTCATCCAGTTGGGCCGAGGTCAGCGGACCGTGCTGCAGCGCGCCGGCGTTCTCCTCCACCTGCGCGGCCGTTTTGAAGCCGGGGATCGGGACGAAGGCCTCGCTCCGCGCCCACAGCCAGCCGAGGGCGCCCTGCGCGAGCGTCCTGCCGTCGGAGGTGAGTACGTCGCGGATGGCGTCGAGGCGGCGCAGCGACTCGGCCTGGTCGCCGGTGCGGAAGTCCCAGCCGTGCCGTACGTCGTCCTCGGGCAGGCTGCTGTCCTGGTCGAACTTCCCGGTCAGCAGACCCATCCCGAGCGGCCCGCGGACGATGCTCGCGAGACCCTTGTCCTCACAGAGCGACAGCACCTCGGCATTCCCGCCGAACACGTTGAAGTGTTGCTGGATCGCCTTGCAGTGCGGGCTCTTCGCGAACACCGCCGCCCGCTGCGGATCGTCGGTGCTCCACCCGATCGCACGAACCTTGCCCGCAGCAACCAGTTCCTCGAACACCGCGAGTACCTCGCCCGCCTTCGCGAGGTCGTAGCCGCCGAGATGGAACTGGTACAGGTCGATCCGGTCCGTGTTCAACCGCCGGAGCGACTCGTCGCAGGCCCGTCGGAGGTAGTCCGGGTCACCGTTCTCACCCGGCGCCTCGCGGGTCTCCTCGACGTACGTGTAGCCGGCCTTCGACGCGATCACGATGTCGTCCCGGACATCGCCGAGCGCCTCCGCGATCAGCTTCTCGCTGTGCCCGCAGCCGTACACGTCGGCGGTGTCGAAGAACGTCACGCCCAACTCGTGCGCCCGGCGCAACGCCCGCTTCGACTCGCCGTCGTCGATCACACCCCACCCGACCGGACTCCCCTGCCGGGCATGCGGCCCCCCGATCGCCCAACACCCCATGCCCAGCCCGCTGACGTCCGGTCCACCCACACCAAGCGACCGCCGAATCATCGCAACCTCCGACCGAGAACGGGAACGTTTCCAACCACCAGATCACGCTCCTGCCCCGCAGTCCAACAGGTGTTGCTACTGAACTCGACAAGTCCGGCCGATGAGTCAGGCGTACAGCGAGATCGGCGTACCCACCGGGGCGTCACCGTAGGAGTTGACCACCTTGTTGAGCTCGAGCTGGTAGTACAGCGTCCCCAGACCGAGGACGAACATGAGCAGCAGCCCGATCCCGGCACTGCAGGTGACCGGCAGCCCCGCGGCGCGCTGGCCCTCGGCGATCCGCTTGCCGGTGCGGAAGTACGAGATCATCGGCGCGATCAGGGTCCAGCTCAGGAAGAGCAGCACCAGCATCGGGCCGGCGACCGGAACCACGCGCCGGCGGTCGAAGTGCGCGAGCTCCTTGTGGATCTTGTAGTACCAGACCAGGTGATAGATCCCGAGTGTGATCAATGGCAGCCCGAGCCAGACGCCCACCGGGTGCCGCTGCTTCATCTGCATCCCCTGCGCGACCGGCGTCCCCGCCCGGCTCGGCAGGACAATGTGCTGTCCCACGAGTGTTCCCCCCTACAGTCGGGTCACAGAGCGCGACCCTGTCGGCCCCTACATCGCCTTCTCGTCACGATGCGTTACAACAGGATCTGATCAAACTCCGGTTCGGGCTTCGACCCGGCCGTCGGCGACGGCCTTGGCGAACGTCTCGTGGTCCTGGGCGTTCTGCTCGGCGTAGGCGTTGGCGAAGTCGGTGACCGCGTGGTCGAAGCGGTCGGACTTGCCCAGATAGGCGGCAAGGGCGAAGCGGTCACCGGAGCGGGCGTGAGCGCGGGCGAGGGTCCAGCCGCAGAGTCGGGCGTACAAGATCATCGCGTCCGGGGTAAGGCTCTCGATGTCGGCGGACATCTTCCAGTCGCGGAGCTGGCGGACGTAGTAGTCCTGCTCGCCGTCGGCGGTATCGGCACGGAGCCAGCCGAGGAAGATGTCGCTGGTCGCCTGCATCATGCGCTGGCCGACGACCACCCGCTCGCCTTGGCTCATCCGCTCGGAGGATCCGGCGTACGACGACAAGACTGACGGACCCGCCTGCTTCGCCTGGAGGACCAACGCCTCGTCGGCGACCGTCGACTCCAGCAGCATGATCCACGCGCGGGTGCCGACGCTGCCGACGCCGACCACCTTGTGCGCGATATCGGTGAGCCGGAAATGATCCAGCAGATGCCGGCGGTCCTGCTCGAGAGTGCCGCGGTAGCCGGTCATCAGATGCTGCAGCCTGGCGAGCACCAGCGCGCCGTCGATGTCGACCAGGTCATTCATCGGCATGACGAGCGGCGGGTTCGACACGATCCGCCGGTGCCCGTCGACGGTGGTGGTGAGCTTGCCGATCGCCTGCATGCTGTCGCGGGTGTACGCCTTCGCGAGCTTGCCGCGCACCGCCTTCAGCCCCTTGCGCTGACCCGACGGGAGCGACGCCTTGAACCGCGCCGCCACATCCTCGATGTCCAGCCGTGCGTACCAGACGGCAAGAATCGGCTGCCCGGCGAACTCGCGCATCGTCTCGCGATACGTGCGGACGACGGTGAGCACGGCCTCGCGGCACTTCTTCGGATGGAACCCGTTGTCCTGCCCCGCCACCACGAAGCTCGTCGCGAGCCGCTTCACGTCCCACTCGAACGATCCGGGCAGCGTCTCGTCGAAGTCGTTCACGTCGAACACGAGCCGCCGATCGGGCGACGCGTACGCACCGAAGTTCGACAGGTGGGCGTCCCCGCACAACTGCACCTCCAGCCCGGTCGCCGGCGTCTCCGCGAGATCGGCCGCCATCACCAAAGCGGCGCCGCGGTAGAACGTGAACGGCGAGACGAGCATCCGGCCGTGCCGGATCGGCACCAGCTCCGGCACGCGCCCCTCGGCCTGGGTGAGCAGCAGCCCGACCGGATCCCGCGTGGCACTGAGCCGGACCTCGGCGTGCGACTCGAGCGGAACCTCCTTCCGCACCGCCTTCCCGCGCGCCGCCCGTTCCTTCGCAGTCAGTGGCTCGTCCATCTCCCCAGAGTCGCCCCGGCAGCGCCGTCTTGACCAGCAAGACATCTTAAGTCGACTAATCGAGTGAACTTAAGCTGATTTACATGACTTTCCTCTGGTACCTCCCGAACCAGGTCGACCCCGGTCACCGCGGCGACGACACTGTCCAGGGACACAACAGCATCGAGCGCTTGACCGAGCTCGCCCGCCTCACCGAGGATCACGGCTGGTCCGGCGCACTGCTCGGCACCGGGTGGGGCCGGCCCGACACATTCACGGTCGCGACCGCACTCGCCGCTCGGACGACGACCTTCCAGCCGCTGGCCGCGATCCGGCCGGGGTACTGGCACCCGGCGCATTTCGCGTCGGCGGCGAGCACGCTCGATCAGCTCAGCGACGGGCGGTTGCTGATCAACATCGTCTCCGGCCAGGACAACCTCGCGGCGTACGGCGACAGCGAGGGCGACCAGCCGCAGCGCTACGCCCGGACGAAGGAGTTCCTCCAACTGGTGCGGCGACTGTGGACCGAGGAGGATGTGACGTTCGCGGGCGAGTACTTCTCGGTCACCGGGTCGACGGTCGCGACACGTCCCGTCGTACGGAAGGGTCGCCAGCATCCCCGGCTGTACTTCGGTGGCGCGTCGGACGCGGCGCAACGGGTGGCCGCGACGGATGCCGACGTACAACTCTTCTGGGGCGAGCCGCTGG
Organism: Kribbella sp. NPDC051586; assembly: GCF_044453965.1. Lineage (NCBI taxonomy): Bacteria > Bacillati > Actinomycetota > Actinomycetes > Propionibacteriales > Kribbellaceae > Kribbella > Kribbella sp. NPDC051586. The sequence continues at coordinate 893,455 of NZ_JBITDF010000002.1, forward strand.
ACGGGATCGCCGAACGGATCTCACACCTGCGCGACCTGGAGAGCGAGCTCGGTCGCGAGTATGCGCCGCTCGAGTTCGGCTTGCGGATCACCACGCTGGTCCGCGACACCACCGAGGAGGCCTGGGCCGACGCCGAGGCGAAGGTCGCGAAGATGGCCGAGGCCCAAGGCAACCGCGACCGCCGCTGGTTCAAGGCCGTCGGCCAGCAACGCCTCCTCGACCTGGCCGACCGCGGCGAGGTCCTCGACGACAACCTCTACACCGCCCCCGGCAAGTACGGCGGAGGCGGCGCCGGCACCACCTGGCTGGTCGGCTCCCCCGACGAGGTAGCCAAGTCCCTCCGCAGATACCGCGACCTAGGCATCACCCACTTCGTCCTCTCCGACACCCCGTACCGCGAGGAAAGCATTCGCATCGGTGATCAGCTCCTCCCCCTCGTGCGCCGATGACCTGAAAGGATGCTGCTTACCGCTTGACGGGTGCGTGCCGAGTGTGATCGGTTGATTACCGAGCGCCAGCGGTGGGTATGGGGCGCTGTGAGGCACGTGAGGAGCATCGATGGTCAACTATCTGCCCCGGTCTGCGTGGAATGCGCGACCGCCCAAGGCCGGGCCGGGCAACCTGACCGTGTCCCGGGTCGAGGGCGCGGTGATCCACTGGCCGGGCACCGGCTCGACGAAGGTCATCCACACCCAGGCGGCGGTCGCGTCCGCCTTGCGCGGGTGGCAGGACTACCACATGGACACCCGCGGCTGGTCGGACATCGCGTACCAGGTCGCGGTCGACCAGTCCGGCCGGGCCTGGACGCTGCGCGGCCTGCGCACCCAGTCCGGCGCGAACGGCGACAACGACGTGAACGAGCGGTACGGCGCGATCCTGCTGGTGCTGGTCACCGGCGAGCAGCCGTCCGCCGCGATGAAGGCGACCACCCGCGCGGTGATCGCCGACTTCCGCAAGCTCTACCCGCGCGGTACGGCGATCCGGCCGCACTCCGCGGTCCGCCCGGAGCCGACCGACTGCCCCGGCGATCCTGCCCGTGCCGCGATCGCCCGCGGCGAATTCACCCCCGGCCATTCGGAGGACGACGACATGACCCCCGCCCAGATGCAGGAACTGAAGAACTTCATCGAGGCCCGCTCGCAGGCCTATGCCCTCTGGGTGCACAAGCAACTGCGCCGCGACCTGACCGCGGTGGTGAAGGCGTACGCGCTCGACATCAAGAACTACGAGCGCCAGACCGACGCCGCCGATGCCGCTCGCGCCGCCGCCGCGGTGTGGGCCACGGCCCCGAAGAGCATCCCGGTCGACGGTGACCCGGCGCAGGAACCGGTCAGCCCGGACCCGACCACCGACCCCGAGCCGAGCCTCCCCGATCTGGACCCGTTCCCGACGGTCGACGAGCAGCCGTCGTCGAACGGCGACAAGCCCGCCTAGCCACCCCACCAACCAGGCCCCGCCGACGACTGTCGGTGGGGCCTGGTTGGTTGTTCCGGTGGATATCGAGTCGCTCTCGGAGCGCTTGGAGAAGATCTCGGTCGGGTACGGCACGTTCCATCAGGAGTTCGCCGACGTACTGTGCCAGCTGCTGCTGTTCGCGAAGCAGCACGACGTCGACCTCCCGGCCGAGATCGAGAGCAAGTGGCTGGTCTACGAAGTCTGACGCGGCGCGCGGGCCTTCAGCACGAGGGCGACGATCAGGCCGATCGAGACCACCGAGTCGGCCACCAGGCTGATCCGGACCGGGGCCTGGAAGAACATGTCCAGCGCCATTGCCGCGGCGTACCCGAGCGGCCAGGCCAGGGACCCGATCAGCTTCCAGATCGTGGTCCAGCGGTTCGATGACCAGAGCATCCCGAGGCCCATCGCCCAGCCGACCAGGGCCAGGATCACACTGAACGACAGCAGGTACGGCCCGACCAGCAGCAGCCCGACCGCGACGAAGTCCCACGGACGCAGCCGTGGCGGTACTTCGACCTGCACCAGGCCGTCGGTGGCGGCGGCGACGATCTCGCTCGGCCGGCCGAGCCGCTGCAGGACCTCGCGGATCTCGTCCTCGGAGGTGGCACCTGCCGCGCGCGCCTCGGCGATGTGCGTCTTCATGTCGTCGAGCAGCTCGTCGCGCCGTCCGGCCGGCAGCACCGCGGCCTCTGTGGCCAGCTCGTCCAGGTACGCGTCGACCAGCCGATTGCTGTCCAGTTCCATGTTCATCCCCGTCTCCCACTCTGCAAGATCTTGTCGACCGAGGTGCAGAACCGTTGCCAGTCCGCGGTGAACGCGGCCAGCGCCTGACTGCCCTCGGGTGTCGAGGTGTAATACCGCCGCGGCGGGCCCGCTCCGGACTCCTGCCAGCTCGTCTCGACCAGGCCTTCACGGCGCAGCCGGGCCAGCAGTGGGTAGATCGTGCCCTCGGTCGTGACCATTCCGTCGACTTCGCTCAGCGCCTTGACCAACTCGAAACCGTAACGAGGTTCTCCCTGCAACAGCGCCAGGACGCAGAACTCCAGCGTCCCGCGGCGCAGCTGCGTGAAGACCTTCTCGGCTACCATGCGAGACAAGGTACCTGTCCACGCCAAGATAAGCCAAGTCGAGGATCAGTCAGTTTTCGGGCGGACCGAGAACATCACGGTCAGGACGAAGGCCGGGATGGCCACGACCCACAGCGGAGGCAGGTTGAGCAGCACCGGAGCCAGACAGAGGATGAGCAGGTCGAACCCGCGAGCCGGCTGGGAGAACAGGCCGGGCGGGATCGCCCCCATCGGCGAGGCGACGAGCGGACCGGCGTACGTCGGGGGCCGCGCGGACGCCTGTCGGACCGCACCGGAGATGACGCCGCCCGCGACCGCGAACGTGGCCGAGAGGCTGCCGATCGCCGGGAACGCCAACCCCGCCCAGATCACCGCGAACAGCCCGGGAACCACCGCCATCACCACGCGCAGGTCGCGCAGATCCATCCCCATCGCCCGAGCCAGGCCCGTCGAACGGCAGACCGTCCGCAGCCCGTCCAGCATCGGCCGTACGGCGATGAACCCGGCGAACGAGGCCGCGATCGGGACGAGTACGTCGAAGCCCGCGCCCGCGACGGCGTACGGGACGACGAGCAGCGCGACCGCGATCACCAGCCGGCGCGGCCACCGCAGGATCCGGAAGAACTCGCGCTGCACGATCGCACCGCCACGCGAACCCATGCCGCGCCGCGACCGCACCCGGCCCTTCAGCCGCCAGTGCCGCCCGGCGATCACGTCGCCCAGCATGCTGACGTCCAGACTGCTCGCCGCACCCGCGAGGCCGGCGAGCAACTCGCCACCCGCGATCACGCTCGCCCGCCCGAGTTTGTCGAGCGTCCGCGAGGTCAAGGTCGTCAACCCGACGCACAGGACCACAACCACCGCACAGATCACCAGCAGATGCAGCCCGCCGGGAGCGAAGAAGCCGTTGTCGATGGCCTGACCGATCCCGAGAAACCCGTTGTCCGGGGCATCGGAGTAGGCATACATCACCAGCGTCTCCCCGGCGGTCGCCCTGGGCTCCGGCCGGAAGGCCAGGATCGCGGCAGGCACGAGAGCGGCGATCAGCAGCAAGTCCGCCAACCGCAGCGTCCAGCGGGAGCGTCGGGTCGACTGTTGCGCCCACACCGTGGCGATGGCCGCGCACACCAGGAGCGCGCTGATCAGTACCGCGGCCTCGAGCACCACGCCGAAGCTCGACCCGATGAGGGCCCAGATGATCGCCGCCGCGACAAGCCCGGCCACCGCGACCGCAGCGGTCACCAGCCGGTACGCCGGGCGCAGTAGGGCGGCCCGATTGACCGGCGTGGCGAGCAACCAGAATCCACTCGCTCGCGACGCCGACACCGGACCGACCGCCAGCAGCATCCGCACGGTGATTGCCAACAGCAACGGCACCATGATCCACGGCATCCACTCGGTGAGCTGACCGCAGGTGTACGACGTACAGCCGGACGCGTTCGAGTTCAGGTGCCGTACGACGTTGCCGCCGGTCGCACCCACCATCGCCAGGGTGAACAGGACCAGGTAGACGTCCTCGAAGATCTCCCAGAACGACCGATCCGCGTGCCGTCGCCGCGTCGTCCGCATCCACTGCCGCAGCGCCCGCGACGTCGGGATCGCCCCGAAGTCGCCCGGATCGAAGACAACCGGCTCGTCAGCTGAAGTCATGACACCTCATGGCAGCGGAGTGAGGGTGACGACGGAGTCGGCGACCGTCTCGACCAGGGCCGGATCGTGGCTGGCGAAGAGAATGGACGTGCCGGACTTCTTCTCCGCCACCAGCTTCTGGGACAGCCACTGCACGCCGTCGGTGTCCAGCCGTGCCTCGGGCTCGTCGAGCACCATCAGTTTGCGCGGCCGGACCAGCGCCGTCGCCAACGCGAGGCGACGGCGCTGACCCGACGACAACGACCCGGGCAACTGGTCGGCGGCCGGGAGCAGGCCGATGTCGTCGAGCGTGGTGTCGACGAGATCCTCCGGCGACGGGTTGCCGTGGGCGCGGGCGAGCAGGTCCAGGTGCTCGGCCGCGGTCAGGTCCGGGAAGAAGTCCAGATCGTCGAGCAGCGTGGCGACATCACGCCGGACCACCTCGACCCGCTCGTCGATCGGCACGCCGTCGAGCAGGATCTTCCCCGCGGCCGGCTCGGCCGAGCCGACGATGCACTTCAGCACGGTCGTCTTGCCGGCGCCGTTCGGCCCGACCAGCGCGATCGCCTGCCCGGCCGCCAGCGTGAAGGTCAGTCCTTCGATCACCGGCCGGTCGCCGTACTTGTGCTGCAGACCCTGCACCGCCAGCCGCGGCACCGGCTTGCTCCCTGACTTGTTCCCCGGCCTGCTCCCCGACTTGCTCACTTCTTGCGGACCAGGGTGAGCCCGTCGCCGATGCCGAGCATGATCACGTCGACGCGATCGTCCTTGGCGATGTGCGCGTTGAACTCCTTGCGGTCGGCCGGACCGTCCGCGTCGATCACCCGGCCGCCGGCCAGCGTGTTGTCGAACAGCAGCAGTCCGTTCGGCCGGATCAGCGGCAGCACCGCCTCGAAGTACTGGATGTACCAGTCCTTGTCGGCGTCGACGAAGGCCAGGTCGAACGAGCCGTCCAGCTTCGTCACCGACTCGTGCGCGTCGCCGATCCGCAGATCGATCCGGTCCGCGACCCCGGCCCGCTCCCAGTACTTGCGGCCGATCGAGGTCCACTCGTCGCTCACGTCCAGGCAGATCAGCTCGCCGTCGTCCGGCAGACCGCGCGAGATCGCCAGCGCGGAGAAGCCGGTGAAGGTGCCGATCTCGACCGCCCGGCGGGCACCGACCAGCCGGGTCAGCGTCGTCAGCAGGCCGGCCTGGTCGGCGGTGGTCAGCATCCCCGCCGGGTTGCCGAGCTTCTCGGTCTCGGCGCGCAGCTCGGTCGCGATCTCGTCCAGCGGCATGCCGTGGGCGAGCATGTAATCGTGCAGCTCCTCGGTCACCGGTACCTGATGGCCCATGAATTCCCGCCCTCCGTGTATTTGTTCGGTCGCCTGTAGTCTCTATTGGCTGTCGTCACGCCGCACACCCACCCCACCCGAGGGAGCACCCCGCATGCGCATCGCTGTCGCCGGATCGATCGCGACCGACATCCTGATGACGTTCCCGGGCCGGTTCAAGGACCAGTTCCTCGAGGAGCAGATGCACAAGGTCTCCCTGTCGTTCCTGGTCGACGAGCTGGTGGTGCACCGCGGCGGCGTCGGCGCGAACATCTGCTACGGGATGGCCCAGCTCGGCTTCGGGTCGCTGCTCGTCGGTTCGGTCGGCGCCGACTTCGCCGAGTACGGCGAGGCCCTGACGGCGGCCGGCGTGGACGTGTCGCATGTCCGTGTCTGCGAGAACGTACACACCGCGCGGTTCACCTGTACGACGGACCAGGACGCGAACCAGATCGCCTCGTTCTACACCGGCGCGATGGCCGAGGCGCGGGAGCTCGACCTGGGCGCGATCCATCAGGCCACCGGCGGCGTCGACCTGGTGCTGATCGGCGCCGACGACCCGGACGCGATGATCAAGCACACCGAGCTGGCCAAGCAGCACGGGATCGCCGTCGCCGCGGACCCGTCACAGCAGCTGGCGCGGATGGAGGGTGCGGAGATCCGGCGGCTGGTCGACGGGGCGGCGTACCTGTTCAGCAACGAGTACGAGGCCGGCCTCCTGATCCAGAAGACCGGCTGGAGCCACGAGGAGATCCTCGACCGGGTCGGCATCCGCATCACCACGCACGGCGGCGACGGCGTGGTGATCGAGGACACCACCGGGATCCTGGCGAAGGTCGCGGCTGTGCCCGCGCCGGGGCTGGTCGACCCGACCGGCGGCGGCGACGCGTTCCGGGCCGGGTACCTCACCGGCCGGGCCGCCGGCCTCGACCACGAAGCAGCCGCCCACCTCGGCTGCACCCTGGCCACCACGGTCCTGGAGACGGTCGGCACCCAGGAATACACCCTCGACCACGTGGCCTTCCTGGACCGGCTGACCAGCGCCTACGGCGCCGATGCCGCCGCCACCGCCAAGCAGGCTCTCAAGTCGTCGTAAGCGCCTCGAGCCGCGCCAGCCCTCCGGTCTGGGCGAGGAGGGCGAAGCGGTCCGGGCAGCCCCAGTGTTCGACGATCCGGCCGTCGACGACGCGGGCCATCTCGAAGAGCGCGATGTCGATCGGGGCGTTGCTCGGCGGGCCGAAGAACGAGCCGGTGGCGGTCCCCCGCGCCCGTCCGCGGGCCCACACGACATCGTCGACGACGACAGAGTCCTCCAGCGTGTACTCCATGTCCGGCACCAGCTCGTGCACCTGCCGGATCGCGGTCTTCACCTGCTCGCGCGCCTGGTCACCCCTCCCGGCCAGCCCGAACTGGTGCTCGATCAGATCCGGAGCACACACCTCGTCGACGATCGCGACGTTCCCGGTCGCGAACCCCTCGTGCAGGATCCGCTCCAGCACCTCACGTGGTCCTTCCATGACTCCCCCTCGGAGTTGTTGCACTAGTAGTGCACTCGATGCAGTGCTACTGCACTGAACACAGTGATAGTGTGCCGACATGCCCGAGGCTGTCAAGTCCTATCGCCAGATACAGGCCGAAGAGACCCGCCTGCGGATCGCCCATGCGGCCCGGGCGCTCTTCGCCGCGCAGGGGTACGGCGCCACCAGCATCGAGGCGATCGCCAAGCAGGCCGGCGTCGCGACCCGGACCGTCTACTCGGCCTTCGGCACCAAGCGGGAGATCCTGTCGCTGATCTGCGACCAGTGGCTGAGCGAGGCCGGCGCGATCGAGCGGGCCCAGCAGGTGTTCGCGATCGAGGACCCGGTCGAGCGGCTCCGCGGCGCGGCCGGCTGGCTCACCAATCTGTACGCCGCCGGCTTCGACGTCGTGCTGATCTTCGAGGCCGCGACCGACGAAAGCCCCGAGACAAAGGCCTTGCTGCGCTCGAAGCTTGCCGGACGCAACCAAGTGATGGACGCGATGATCGCGTCGCTGGAGACCGTACTGCGGATCCCGCTCAAGCAGGCGCAGGCCATCTGCCGGGCGCTCGCGGCGCCGGGCGTCTATCAGGAGCTGGTCGACGAATCGGGCTGGACCCCGGACGAGTTCGAGACGTTCGTTGCCGACTCACTTCATCGTCAGCTGCTCTGAGAGCGGGCCCACAATCCCCTGACGTGGCCGATGTGGAGGCGCATCAGTTGCTCGGCGCCCGCGCCGTCACCGGCCTCGACCAGGTCCATCAGGTCGTGGTGCTCGGTGGCCGACGGGAGCAGCCGCCCGCTCTCGACCAGCGGCGTGAGGCCGAGCAGGCGCGTCTGCGAGCGCAGGTCCGAGACGACATCGACGAGCTTCTGGTTGCCGGAGTACGCGAGCAGGGTGACGTGGAAGACCCGATCCGCCTCGATGTACGCAATCAGGTCGCCCGCCTGCGCTGCCACCACGATGTCGTCGGCGAGCCGGCGCAGCCGCGGGTAGTCGCCGGCGGGGATCGCCGGTACGACGTCGCGGATCGTCGGCGGCTCGATCAGTTGCCGGACGGCCGCCACGTTGTCGAGGTCCTCGTCGGACACCTCGGTGACCCGGAAGCCCTTGTTCCGCAGCGAGATCACCAGGCCCTCACGGACCAGGTCGAGCATCGCCTCGCGCACCGGCGTCGCGGAGACGCCGAACCGCGCGCCGAGCGTCGGCGCGGAGTACACCTCGCCGGGCTTCAGCTCGCCGGAGATCACCGCCGCGCGCAGTGCGTTGGCAACGCTGTCACGCAGGTTCTCGCGCTGTGCGAGCCGCCGTACGCTGGGCATCGGCTCGGTCGAATCGGCAGTCATCGTTCACCTCCCAGGGTCGCCGCCTATTGTGAATCACCCGTCGTCAGTGAGCTGGGATGCCACCCCCGACGGACGCGACCAGCTCGGTGAGCCGCTCGAACACGCGGTCCGACCCGAGGCCGTCGTGCTCGTACTCGTTCGTCACCCAGGCCTGCAGGTTCCCGACCCGGCCGGCGGTGTCGAGTTGCAGTCCGGAGTCGACGTACATGTCGTCGAAGTAGACCGCCGCAGCCACCGGTACGTCGTTCGCGGCGAGCCGCGCGAGGTCGTACAGCTCGGGCCACCGCGGCCGCTGGGCCATGATCTCGACCGCGCCCTGGAACGGCCGCAGTCCACGGATCTCGGCGAACATCCAGGGGTACATCATCTCGCCGGTGAACAGCAGCGGCCGTGCGTCCTCGGCGAACTCCGGGCGCCGCGCCCGCTCCGCCTCGGCCGCCCAACCGGTCGCGCCCTCGCCGGATCCGTAGATGCTCTCCTGCAGCGCCGCGAACAACGGGTTCCCGAGGTACGACGACGAGCCGAGCGCCTGCCCGAGGAAGGTGCTCGACAGTTCGTCACCGTCGAACGCCTCGTCGATCAGCCAATGGATCCGCTCGTACCCGGGCTTCATCCCGAAGTCGATCCCGAGCGACTGGAACCGTCGAACCGTCAGCTGGTCACCGTCCGGGAGCCGTACGTCGTCCGCCGCCAGCCGGTCGGCGATCGCGCCGACCCGATCCACGTTGTGCGGGTACCGCCGGTAGAACTCGCGGTTCTTCGCCTCGACGCGTGGATAGGTACGCCGGTACACCTCGGCCGCCGACGGATCGATCGAGGCCAGCCCACCGGTCACGTAGCACGCGGTCAGACCCTCGGGTGCCTTGGACAGATAGGTAAGGGTCAGGAATCCGCCGTAGCTCTGGCCGAGCGTCGACCACGGCTTGCCGCCGAAGACCGTCTTCCGCAGGTGCTCGGCGTCCGCGATGATCGAATCCGCCCGGAAACAGGCGAGGTGGTCGGCGCCTTCCTCGGCCGACATCGACGCGATCCGCCGCCCCGTGACCGGCGTACTGCGGCCGGTGCCGCGCTGGTCCATCAGTACGACCCGGTACTTCTTCAGCGCCTGCCCGATCCATCCCGCCGCCGCGACCGGCCGCGGCCCCTTCCCACCTGGCCCGCCCTGCAGGAACAGCAAGCAAGGCAGGTCCTCGTCCCGCCGCGTCGGGTCGACCAACTCACGTGCGAACACCGTGATCGACTCCCCAGGATTCATCCAGTCCAAGGGCACCGAAACGGTGTGCTCACGTACGTGCATTCCAGGAATCGTGTAGCTGATCACCGAGCCTCCTTCTGCTTGCGTCTTGCATCCCACTCCGGGTTGATCCGCGGTACGGCGGCCAGCAGCGTCTTCGTGTACTCGTCCTGGGGATCGCTGAACACCTGATCGCGCGAGCCCACCTCCACGATCCTGCCTCTGTTCATCACGGCCACGCGCTGGGAGATCTGCCGAACCACGGCCAGGTCGTGCGCGATGAAGATGTAGCTGAACCCGCTCTCCCGCTGGAGCCGCATCAGCAGCTCCAGCACCTGCGCCTGGATCGACACGTCGAGCGCGGACACGGCCTCGTCGCAGATCACCAGCTTCGGGGACACCGCGAGCGCGCGGGCGATGCCGATCCGCTGCGCCTGCCCGCCGGAGAACTGCGCCGGGTACCGCCGGTAGTGATCCGGATTCAGCCCGACCCGCTCCATCAACTCCTGTGCGAACGCCCGCCGCCCGCCGTCCGGCGCGATCCCCTGGTAGGCGAGCGGCGCGGTGATGATCCGCTCGACGGTGTAGCGCGGGTTCAGCGACGAGAACGGGTCCTGGAACACGACCTGCACATTGTTCCGGAACGACGCGAGATCCTTGCCCTGGGCCCGCGTCACGTCCTGCCCGTCGAACACCACCGATCCTTCGGTCGGCTCCAGCAACCGCGCCGCGATCCGCGCGGTGGTCGACTTCCCGCTGCCCGACTCCCCCACGATCGCGAGCGTTTCGCCGAGCTCGACCTCGAAGCTCACGTCGTCGACGGCGGTGAACGTGGTCCTGCGCGCCATCGCGCCTTCGCCGCGGGTGACGAACTGCTTCGTCACGCCGCGGATCTGCAGCAAAGTCATGTGGTTACCTCGTCGTCGATCCTGGGTACGGCGTCCAGCAGCATCCGCGTGTACTCGTGCCGCGGCGCCGAGAACACCTGCTCCGCCGACCCGTACTCGACCGGATCGCCCTCGCGCATCACCAGCACCCGCTGCGCGATCGAGCTGATCACGGCCAGGTCGTGGGTGATGAAGATCATCCCGGTGCCGGTCGTCGACTGCAGTTCGGCGAGGAGCTCGAGGATCTGTGCCTGCACGGTCACGTCGAGCGCCGTCGTCGGCTCGTCCGCGATCAGCACCGACGGCGAACAGCACAACGCCATCGCGATCATGACTCGTTGCCGTTGGCCACCGGAGAACTGGTGCGGGTAGTGATCGACCCGCCGGCCCGGATCGGGAATGCCGACCCGTTCCAGTGCCTCGATCGCCACCTGCTTCGCCGCGCGGCGCGATCCGCCCCGATGGGTCTGGTACATCTCCGAGATCTGCAGACCGACGGTGTAGTAGGGATTCAGCGACGACAGCGGATCCTGGAACACCATCGAGATCGCGTTCCCGCGGACGGTTCTGAGGTCCCGGTCCGACTTGCCGAGCAACTCCGTGCCGTCGAGCCGGACACTCCCGGACGTCTGCGCACCGCGCGGCAGCAGACCGAGGACGGCGAGCGCGGTCATCGACTTGCCCGAGCCGGACTCGCCGACGATGCCGAGCGTGTCGTCCCGGCCGACCGTGAACGACACGTTCTTCACCACGTCGACCGGTCCGCGACCGGTCGGCAGCGTGACGGTCAGATCGTCGACAACGAACAATTCGTCGCTCATGACGACACCACCCGCACCCGTGGATCCAGCGCGGTGTACAGCAGGTCGACCACAACGTTGCCAATGACAACGAAGAACGCGGCCAGCAGGGTCACCGCCATGATCACCGGCTGGTCGTTCTTGGCGATCGAGTCGGCTGCCATCTTGCCGATCCCGTTCAGCCCGAACACGGTCTCGGTGATCAGCGCGCCGCCGAGCAGCCCGGCGAAGTCCATCCCGAAGATCGTGGTGATCGGCGTCAACGCCGGCCGCAGCGCGTGCCGGCGCATGATCAGCGAGCCGCTCAGTCCCTTGGCCCGCGCGGTCCGGAAGTAGTTCTCCGACAACGTGTCGATGACGTTGCTCCGGGTCAATCGCGCGTACAGACAGGCGTAGCCGACCGCGAGCACCACCCACGGCATCAGGTACGACTCGAACCAGAGCACCGGGTTGTCGCCGAAGGGCACCGCCGACGGGAACGGCAGGACCTTCAGCTTCACCACGAGCACGTACTGCAGCAGCAGCGCGAGCACGTAGTTCGGCACGCTCACACCGCCGAGCGCGAGCGCCATCGCGGTTCGGTCCCACCACGTGCCTTGCTTGACGGCGCTGACGAGACCACCGATGACACCGGCGAGCAGCCACAGTACGGCGGCCCCCACCGCGACCGTGACGCTGACGGGCAGGCGCGCGGTGATCATGCTCCACACCGACTCGTTGGTCTGGAAGCTGTAGCCGAGACACGGCGCCGGGCAGTGCACCGAGCCGTACTGACGGCCGGCGAAGATGCCGTGCAGGAACTCCCAGAACTGGGTCAGGATCGGCTGGTTCAGCCCGAGCACGTCGCGGATCGAGTTGATCCGGTCCGGCGTACAGGTCTTGCCGCAGATCATCACCGCGGGGTCCGGCGACAGCTTGAAGAAGATCAGGTACGTGAACAGGCAGACGGCCAGCAGGATCAGTACGACGCTGCCGAGCCGGCCCAGGATGTAGCGCGTCATGCCGCCTCTCCTTGGTCGATCAGCGTGCGGATCTTGTCGCCGAGGACGGTCAGCGAGAGGACGGTGAGGAACAGGAACGCGCCCGGGATCGCGAAGAACATCGGGTCGACCGAGTACCAGCTCACCGAGCTCGCGATCATCTGGCCCCACGACGCGGTCGGCGGCGAGACGCCGACGCCAAGGAAGGACAGGCCGGCCTCGGTGCCGATGAAGCCCGGGATCGCCAGCGTGGTCATCACCACGATCGAGCCACGCAGGTTCGGCAGGATCTCCCGGAACACCACCTGGGTGTCCTTGGCGCCGGACGCCCGCGCCGCCTCGACGAACTCACGGTTGGCCAGCGTCATCGTCTGCCCGCGGATCACCCGGGCCAGGTACGGCCAGCCGAACACGCTGATCACCACGACCAGCAGCACTGGCCGGTTGCCCGACGGCAGCGACGACAGGATCGCGATCATGAAGATCAGCGCCGGGAACGCCATCAGGAAGTCCATCAGCCGCGAGATCACCTGGTCGATCCAGCCGCGGTAGAACCCGGCCAGCATGCCGAGCACCACGCCGAGGACGCCGGTCAGCAGGGTGGCCGACAGCGAGATCGTGATCGACACGCGCGCGCCGTACACGATCCGCGCGAACAGGTCGCGGCCGTTCTGCGGCTCGACCCCGAACCAGTGCGATCCGCTGATCCCGCCGAGCGAACCGCGCGGCAGACCGCCGAGGTCGGAGTTGATCGCGGCCGAGTCGAACTGGTACGGCCCCCACCCGCTGAGCTTGGTGATCAGCGGGGCGGCCACTGCCATCAGGACCACGATCGCCAGGAACACCAGGCAGGCCAGCGCGCCCTTGTCCCGGGTGATCGTGGTCAGGATCCGCCGGCCCGAGGTGGGGGGACCGCCGGCCGCGACCGGGGTCCCCACCTCCTCGACTTCGATCAGTGCCGGGGTCGTCGTCACTTCCCGCTGTCCTTGAGACCGACCGACACCAGGTCGATGCCGCCGGAGAAGCCGTCGTGCAGGTAGGCCCCGCCGATGTTGCTGCCGACAAGCATCAGCACCTTCTCGTACAGCAGCGGCACGATCGGCGCGAGCGCCATGATCTGCTTGTCCAGCTCGCCGTAGGCCGCGTTCGCCGCCTGGACGTCGGTCATCTTGGCGATCTCGTCGATCTTGGCGTTCACGCCCGGGTCGTTCAGCTGGGACAGGTTCGTGTTGCCCTTCGAGGTGATGTTGCGGCCGTCGAACAGCGGCGGCAGGAACGTCTGGCCCGACGGCCAGTCCGGGCACCAGCCGGTGATCGCCGCGTCGTGCTGCTGCGACGTCGTGCCGATCACCTCGTAGTACGTCGCGGTGTCGATGGTGTTGATCTTCACGGTGATCTTCAGCGGCGCGAGCGCCTGCTGGATCGCGACCGCCATCGCCTGCATCTTCGGCTGCGCCCGGGTGTCGAGCGTCATCGTGAAACCGTTGGCCAGACCGGCCTCGGTCAGCAGCTTGCGGGCGCTGTCGGCGTCACCCTTGTTGTCGGGGCTCGGGTACGGGTCGTAGTCCATCCGGCCGGCGATCGTCGGCGGCTGGATGGTGTTCCCGATCTCGGCGAGCGCCGATCCGCCGTCGGCGTCGCGGACGGTCTGCTTGTTCACCGCGAGATTGATCGCCTGCCGGACCTTCACGTTGTCCAGCGGCTTCTTCGTGGTATTCAGGCCCATGTACGTCGTACAGCCGTTGATGCCGGTCATCGTGCGCTGCTTCAGCTGCGGGGTCTGCATCCGGGCCACGGTGGCGGCCTGGACGGTACCGGCGATCGCGTCGGCGTCGGTGCCCTGCCCGGCGAGCATCCGCTCGTCGATCGTGGCGGGGTCGAGGCCGAACGTCCACTGGAAGGCATCGGGGTTCGCGGTCCGGACGCTGTCGGTCTTCTTGTCCCACTTGTCGTTGCGGACGAGCTTGAGCGAGGCGCCCGGCTTGTAGTCGGCGAGCTTGTACGGACCGGAGGAGATCGGCTTGCTGTCCAGCTGGTTGCCCGCGCCCTGGCCCTTCGGCACCGGGGTGAACGTGTTCTGCGCGACGACACTGCCGAAGTCCGCGAACGGCTTCTTCAGGTGGAAGACGATCGTCTTCGCGTCCGGCGTCGCGATAGTCGCCAGGTCACCCGACTTGTACGGGCCCTGGTACGACGCGGGCGCCTCGATCAGCTGCTTCGCGTACGGCGAGCCGATGCCGAGCTCGGGGTCCCAGGCGCGCTCCACTCCCCACTTCACGTCGGCGCTGGTGATCGGCGCACCGGTCTCGAAGAACACGCCGTCCTTCAGCGTGAAGGTCCAGGTCTTGCCGCCGTCGGTCGGCTTACCGGTGTCGGTGGCCAGGTCCGGCACGATCTTGGTGCCTTCGGCCCCCGGTGCGGCGCCCTGGGTGGTCAGCGTCCGGTAGATCAACCGGTAGAAGTTGTTGACGCCGCCGTCGAAACCGCGCGCCGGGTCGAGGTGCGAGAAGGCCGCGTTCGCGAGCACCTGCAGGGTGCCGCCTTGTTCGGCCTTGGCGCCCGGACCGGCCGATTGGCCACTGGTCCCGGACGTGCCGCCACCGCACGCGCTGAGGGTGAGCGCGGCGGTGGCCACCAGCCCCACGAGCATTGGAGTTCTCTTCATCAGCCTTCTCTTTCGGTTCGCAGCCACACACGCATGGCCAGGGCCTGACGGTTTCCCCACAGGAAGTACGGGACGAACGTCGCCGGCACTTCTTGGACGGCGGATTCACTGCTTGCTTCGGTGATGACGGGATAGAGCTCGGCCGGTGGCACCGGGGCGACGCCGGCGGTCAGCTCGAGCACGAGGTGGTCGTCGCGCTGCCGTGCAATCGCCGTGCTGACAGCGCCCGGCTTCAGCAGCAGGTCGTCGACCGGTGCGTCCACATCTTGTTGCTCGACGCAATAGACCAGCGGGCCGCGGGTCACTGCGATCGCACCACGCGTCGCGTCCAGGTACGGATGCGACCCATGGGCTCTCGGCGCCATCGGCAACGTCAGTCGGACGACGTCGCCGGGAACGAAGGTGCGGCGGACGGCAACCCACCCGTCGTCCGCCGACGCCGGCGCCTCGTCCTCGGCCCCGGGCCGGACGAGCGTCGCCTCGGTCGCCCAGGCGGGGATCCGGAGCGCGATCGTGCGTTCCTCGGCCGGCGCGTTCTCGACCGTGAGGGTGATCTCGCCGTCCCACGGGTAGTTGGTGGAGACGCTGATTGCCAGGTCGCCGGCGGTGATGCGCGCGTCGGCGTACACCCCGACGTACAGGATGTCGTCGCGGGCAACGGCCACGTGGTCCTGGAGCTCGGACATCCAGCGGACGATGTTCGGCGGGCAGCACGGGCAGCCGAACCACGCCCGCCGCAACAGCTCGCCACCGTCCTCGGCACCGGATCGTTGCGCGTGATCCGGCCGCCGCTGCAGCGGGTTGTCGTAGAAGAACGCCGTACCGTCGGCCGAAAGCCCTACGGCGTAAGCGTTGTAGAGCACGGTCTCGTAGACGTCGAGGTACGACGCCTTGCCGGTCGCGGCGAACATCCGCCAGGCCCACTGCATCGTCGCGATCGCCGCACAGGTCTCGGCGTACGCACGCTCGGAGGGCAGCTCGTACCGGTCGCCGATCGCCTCGTCGGAGTGCCGGCTGCCGAGCCCGCCGGTGAGGTACAGCTTGGTCGCGACCATGTCGTCCCAGAGCCGCTCGAGTGCCGTCAGCAAGGTCGTGTCGCCGGTCTCCAGGTACACGTCCGTCGCGCCGGCGGCCAGGTAGGCCATCCGTACGGCGTGCCCGATGACCGAGGGCAGCTCGCGGAACGGCACGTGGTCCTGGAAGTACTCACCCGGGAAGATCGTGTGCTTGAGCTTTCCCTGGCCGCGGCGATCGACGAACAGGCGCGCCTGGGTCAGGTAGTCCTGGTCGCCGGTTTCTCGATAAAGCTCGACGAGCGCCATCTCGACCTCGGGATGACCGTCGATCGCTTCCTCGCCGCGCTCGCCGTACCGGTGCACGACGAGGTCCGCGAACCTGCGCGCGACGGTCAGCAGGCGGTCGTCGTCCAGCTGACGGTTCGCGGCGACGGCGGCCTGGATCAGGTGGCCGAGGTTGTAGAGCTCGTGTCCCCAGCCGAGGTCGGACCACGGTTGCTTGGGTTGGTCGGGGTCCTGGAAGTACGAGTTCAGGTAGCCGTCCCCGGCCTGCGCCTGCTCGAGCAGTACGACGACCTCGTCGAAGAACTCCCGCGCGCCGGCCGGGGCGTCGTCGCGGGCGACCTCGTACGCGAGGCCCTCGAGCGTCTTGTACAGATCGGTGTCCAGGAACGGGTACCGCCCGCGGTACGGCCCGACCGAAGGGTCGGCGAGCCGCCGGAGGTTCTCCAGGTTCCCCGCCTTCCGCAACTCCGCGATGACATGCGGAATCGTCGCGTCCCGGTTCCGCTGCTGCCAGGTGCGCAGCAGTCCACCGGTCAGCTCTACGCTCACCTCAGTACCGTGTGACATTGCACTGACCTTAAGTGCAATGTCACACCTTGCCAAGAGAGAACGGCAGACGTTTACATGCCGGAAACCATCGACCCCGGCGGCCGGCCCGATCCGCGGCGAGTCAGAGGCGGGGGTCGATCGGCTCCGATTCCAGGGCCAGGACGGCGAAGGTGCATTCGTGGATGCGCCAGAGGGGCTCGGCTCGGGCTGCGCGGTCCAGGGACTCCAGGCCCAGGGCATACTCCCGGAGGGCGAGGGAGCGCTTGTGGCCCAGGTTGCGGTCGCGGAGGCGGGTGAAGTTGGCGGGGTCGGTGTAGTCGGGGCCGTAGATCAGGCGCAGGTACTCCTGCCCGCGCACCTTCAGCCCGGGCTGTGCGAGGCCCTTCGGGGTGCGGGTCAGGTTCGCGGCCGGCTTCACCACCATGCCCTCGCCCTGCCCCTCTCCCCCAGCACCCGTCAGCTCCTCCCACCAAGCGATCCCGTCGTCCCAGTTGTCCGCGTCGACGAACAGCCGCCGGGTCGGCGTGATCAGCTCCGGGCCCTCGGCAACCATCCGGTCCGCGACACCCAGGTGCCAGGCATGCGGGCGGTCCTGGTACGTCGTGCCCTCGGACGCGAGCACCTGGAACGGCGCCAACCGCACGCCGTCGAGCCCGTCTGTCGGCCAGCAGTACCGCCGGTACGCGTCGGTGAACTTCGCGGCGTTCGCGGTACGGCTCTCCATCGTCGCCAGCAGATCACCGACATCCAGCCCGGCGGCAACAGCCGACCGGAGCGCGGCGGTTGCTGCGGGCAACGACGTACGAGCGGCCGCGCCGACGGCGGCGTACTGGTTCCGGAGGAGGTCTTCGGCCTTGGCGCTCCACGGCAGCAGCTCGGCGTCGAGCAGCAACCAGGGCGTGTCGAGCTCCTCGAAGACACCGGCGGCGGAGGCCACGGCGCGCAGCCGGAGCAGGAGCTCGTCGGTCAGGTCCGGCTCGAAGAACGATCGTCCGGTGCGCGTGTGGATCGCGCCCCGGCCCGCGAGACCGAACCGCTTCTCCGCAACGTCGTCGTCCCGGGTGAGCAGTACGACGGCACGCGAGCCCATGTGCTTCTCCTCGCACACCAGCTCGGTCACACCCTGCGCCCGGTACGTCTCGAACGCCTGCCGCGGGTGCTCCAGCAGTCCAGGCTCCGGTGAGGTCGCGACCGGGCTCATCGTCGGCGGCAGGTACAACAGGAACCGCGGATCGATGGCGAACCTGCTCATCACCTCGAGCGCCGCACCGGCCTGCTCGGCGCGGATGCTGAGTCGCCCGTGTGTCGCGGTCTCGATCACCCGCCGACCGGTCACGTCGGTCAGCTCGAGTACGTCGGGCTCGCGCGTCGGTGCCGTTGCCACGTGCAACGGTTTGGCCGGTGCGTAGTACTCCTCGGCGGCCCGGATCGACACCAGCTCGCGCTCCGGGTAGCGCAGCGCGGTCAGGGATCCACCGAAGACGCAGCCCGTGTCGAGGCAGATCGTGTTGTTGATCCACTCCGGCTCGGGCGTCGGCGTGTGACCGTAGACGACCGTCGCGCGGCCGCGGTAGTCGTTCGCCCACGGGTACCGCACGGGCAGGCCGAACTCGTCGGTCTCCCCCGTCGTCTCGCCGTACAGGCAGAACGAGCGGACCCGGCCGGAGGCGCGGCCGTGCATGCGCTCGACCAGGCCGGCGTGGGAGACGACGAGCTTGCCGCCGTCGAACACGTAGTGCGAGATCAGCCCGTCGATGAACGCTTCGACCTCGTCGCGGAACTCCTGCGGCTCCAGCGCGAGCTGCTCGAGCGTCGTCTCGAGGCCGTGGCTGATCTTGACGTTCTTCCCGCGCAGAGCGCGGAGCAGCTTGTCCTCGTGGTTGCCGGGCACGCAGTACGCGTGGCCGTTGGCAACCATTCCCATCACCAGGCGCAGTACGCCGGGTGAGTCAGGGCCGCGGTCGACAAGGTCGCCGACGAACACCGCGCGGCGGTCCGCGTGGTCTGCATCGACAGGTCGGCCGGCGTCGTCGCGGGTCAGTGTGTAGCCGAGCTCCGTGAGCAGCTGCTCGAGCTCGGGACGGCAGCCGTGGACGTCGCCGATGACGTCGAACGGGCCGGTCTGGTCCCTGAGGTCGTTGAACAGCCGCGTGCGCCCGATGCTGAGGGCATCGATCTCGTCGACGTCGGAGAGCACGTGGACGGTGCGGAAGCCTTCGCGCTTCAGGCTGCGCAGACCGCGCTTCAGCTGCGAGCGCTGGCGGGTGATCACCTTCGCGCCGAACGTCCGGTCGGCGCGCTGCTCGGTGCGCTCGATGCAGACGCGCTCCGGTGGGTCCAGCACGATCGCCACCGGCAGTACGTCGTGCTCGCGGGCGAGGTTGACGAGCTCCTTGCGCGCGTCGGGCTGCACGTTGGTCGCGTCGATGACGGTCAGCCGACCGGCCGCGAGCCGCTTGCCGGCGATGAAGTTGAGGACCTCGAAGGCGTCCTTGGTGGCGGCCTGATCGTTCTCGTCGTCCGACACGAGCCCACGGCAGAAGTCGCTCGAAATCACCTCTGTCGGCAGGAAGTGCTTGCGGGCAAAGGTGGACTTGCCGGAGCCGCTCGCTCCCACCAGCACGACGAGACACAGGCTTGGAATCTCCAGCTCGCTCATCGCGCCACCTCCGCTTCGGCGGGGGTGCCGAGGGTGAACAGGGCCAGCTGGGTCGGTGGGCCGACGGCGGGGTCGACCGGGCCTACGGGCCGGAACTCGACTGCATAGCCGTAGCGGGCGGCTGCCTCGTGACACCAGGTCTCGAACTCTGGGCGGGTCCACTCGAAGCGGTGGTCGGGGTGGCGGAAGTTGCCCGCGGGGAGGGAGGGGAAGCGCACGTTGTACTCGCTGTTCGGGGTGGTCATGACGACTGCGGCCGGGCGGGCTGTGCGGAAGACCGAGTAAGCCAGCGCGGGCAGGCGTGGTGGGTCGACGTGCTCGACAACCTCCATCAGCACGACCGCGTCCAGCCCGGCCAGCCGCTCGTCGGAGTACGTGACCGACGACTGCAGGAACCGGAGCCGGTCCCGCTGCCGATCGGGCAGGTCGTCGTAGTGCAGCCTCCGTTTGGCCCGGATCAAAGCCCGCGCGGATACGTCCGTCGCGATCAGCTCGCCGATCATCGGGTCCTTCAGCAGCTCGCCGACGAGTGCGCCCTCGCCGCAGCCGATGTCAGCGATCCGGCGCGCGCCCAGCTCACGCAGTACGCCGGCCACCACGTCACGGCGCTCGACCGCGAGAGACACCGAACCCTCGTCGGACGACTCCTCGGCCAGTTCCTCGCCATCGACTTCCACCAGGCGCTCCAGCGCCGCATCGGCCAGATACCGACGGTGAGCGAGGTAGCGGCGCGAGATCAGGTCCTTCTCCGGATGCGCCGCGAGCCACCCCTCGCCGGCCCGCACCAGCTTGTCCACCTCGTCCGAGCCGACCCAGTAGTGCTTGGCGTCGTCCAGCACGGGCAGCATCACATACAGGTGATTGAGCGCGTCGGCCAAGCGCAGTACGCCGGTCAGCCGCAGGTCGACGTACCGGGAGTCGCCCCAGGCCGGGAGCTCCGGGTCGAGCGGCACCGGGCGGGCGTCGACGGTCCAGCCGAGCGGCGCGAAGAACCGCTCGGCCAGATCGGACCCACCGTTGCACGGCAGCGCGGGCACGTGGATCTCGAGCGGGATCGGACGCGCGGCCAGCTCCGGCCGGGCGTCGCAGCGTCCGTTCATCGCGGTCCGGAACAGCTTGGCCAGCGCGACCGCGAGCAGGCTGGAAGCGGCGTACGGACGGTCGTTCACGTACTGCCCGAGCGTGAAGCCTTCCGCCGCCTTGCCGCGGCCGGAGCGGACCAGCCCGATCGGGTCGATCTCCAGCAGCACCGCGGCCGTGCAGCGCTCGTCGGTCGCCTCGGGATAGAAGACATGGGCCGATCCGCCGGTGACGTCGATCGCCTGCGGTCGCGCCGGGTTCTTGTGCAGAAGAAACCCGAAATCACGCGCGGGCGCGTCAATACCGGTCAGATCGGTGCCGAGGGTCAGGAACACTGCGCTATTCGATCACGGGTCGAGGACCGAGACACGCGGATCAGGGGCTGGCGTGTTCGCCCCTTTGGATCTAGCTTGTGTTGAGAAGATGAGTCGCTACAGACCGTCCTTCCCCGCTGACAGTCGGTAAATGTCCCCGGTTTGTGGCGAGAGCCCAAGCACGTGACTACGGGGAAAGGATCATGGCACCAATCTGTCGCCTCCCGGGGTGTCGCCCGTGAAACCCCAGACATTCGAACTCGTCCGCTACACCGACATCAGCGGGGTTTCCGGCACCGGCGTCGTCGCCGAAGGATGTGTCTTCACCGACGGCTCGGTCGCGCTCCGCTGGCACGGCCCGAACCCCTCCACGGCCGTCTGGCCGGACCTGGACTCCATCCTCGCCGTCCACGGCCACTGCGGCGCCACCGTCGTGCGCTGGCTGGACGTCTCCGAGATGGAGCCGGTGCCGGGCACCGACCTCCTGCCCGGCGAGCTCACGCACATCCTCGCCACCGGCCGCCGGACCCACCACCACCACCCGCCGGCCGTCGCGTCGGCCTGAAGGCGAGTTTCGACTGACCGCCCGGCCTACGGGGTGAGGCCGGTCAGCGCGAAGAACTCCTGCCGCGAACTGGGGTTGTCGCGGAGGATCCCCTGCAGCGACGACGTGACGGTGCGCGAACCGGTCGCCCGGACGCCGCGGAGCGACATGCACTGATGCTCGGCCTCGATCACCACGCCGACGCCCTTCGGCTGGAGGTGGTCCTGGAGCCAGTCCGCGACCTGCTTCGTCAGTCGCTCCTGCACCTGGAAGTCGCGGGCGAACAGCTCCACCACCCGGGCCAGCTTCGACAGCCCGAGGATGCGGTCGCCGGGCAGGTACCCGACGTGGGCGACGCCCTGGAACGGCAGCAGGTGGTGCTCGCACAGCGACTGCACCGGGATGTCCTTGGCCAGGACGAGCTCGTCGTACCCCTCGTCGTTCGGGAACGTGGTCAGCTCGAACTCGCGCGGCGTGAGCATCTCCGCGTACGCGTTCGCGACCCGGCGCGGGGTGTCCGCGAGGTGTGCGCTGTCCGGGTCCCGCCCGAGCGCGGTCAGCAGGTCCGCGACGGCACGCTGCGCGGCCGGAAGATCGATCTCCGCCCGCCGGGCGACGATGTGGAGGGGGACGGACTCGAGGTCGGCCGAGATCGCCATCTGCTCACTCCCTGAGGTCTCAACGAAATGCCACTATAACTGTTACATCAACCGAAGTTGTCGATAGAATCATCCCGTGGACACGTCGTGGGACACCGAGGTTCAAGCGGTTGCCGCCCTGGAGGAGCCGACCCGCCGCCGGCTCTACGAGTACGTCGTCGCCTCGCCGGACCCGGTCAGCCGGGACGAGGCCGCGGCCGAGCTCGGCATCCCCCGGACGACGGTCGCGTTCCATCTGGACCGGCTCACCGAGGAAGGCCTGCTCGACACCTGCTACGAGCGCCGCAGCGGACGCACCGGCCCCGGCGCCGGGCGGCCCGCGAAGCTGTACCACCGCTCCAACCGGGAGATCGAGATCAGCCTCCCCGAGCGCCAGTACGCCGTCGCCGGCCGCCTGCTCGCCGCCGCCGTCGAAGATGCCGAGGCGAGCGGTACGTCACCCCGTGAGGCGGTCAACCGCCGGGCCCGGGAGTACGGCGAAGCAATCGGCCGTGACGCCGGGGATCGCCCGGTGATCGAGATCCTGGCCTCGCACGGCTTCGAGCCGCGTGCGGACAAGGACGGCATCGCGCTGGTCAACTGCCCGTTCCAGCGCATCGCCCAGGAGCAGCCCCAGCTGGTCTGCGGCATGAACCTGCATCTGCTGGCCGGCATCGTCAGCACGCTCGACCTCCCGTACGAGGCCCGCCTGGACCCGTCGCCAGGTCACTGCTGCGTTCGGCTGGTGCCCGCGGGATTAAGCTCACCGGGTGGCGAAGAGTAAGCAGAGTCAGGGCACGCCGGCGACGGTGGCGCTGACGAAGGCGAAGGTCGAGTTCACGACGCACGCCTACGAGCACGACCCGGCGGCGAAGTCGTACGGGCTGGAGGCCGCCGAGGCGCTCGGGCTCGCACCGGAGCAGGTGTTCAAGACCTTGCTCGTCGAGGTCGACGGGAAGCTCGCGGTCGGCGTCGTACCGGTCGGCAAGCAGCTCGATCTGAAGGCGATCGCGGCCGCGGCCGGCGGGAAGAAGGCGGTGATGGCCGACCCGGCCGCCGCCGAACGCACCACCGGGTACGTCGTCGGCGGGATCAGCCCGATCGGCCAGAAGCGCGCCCTGCCCACCGTCGTCGACAGCACCGCCGTCGACCACCCGACGGTGTACGTGTCGGGCGGCCGGCGGGGCCTCGACATCGGCCTGTCCCCCGCGGACCTGATCACTGTGACCAAGGCCCGTACGGCGGCTATCGCCAGATAGAGCCGAGCTGATGGATCGTCAGCTCGTCCACGACCACTCGCCCGTCGGCGGAGAGTTCGAGCTCGGCCGGGCGAACGTTGTAGCTCTGGTAGACCGCGCCGTCGTTCCCGAACACGTCCAGCTGATCGCGGTCGACCAGCAGGTGCAGCTTGAGCTTCCCGCCGGTCAGTCGGAGCTTGGCCCCGTCGAGCGTTTGCTGTTGGACGTCGTACGTCACCTCACGGCCAACCTTCAGGGTGAACCGCGTCGCCTGGCTGACGTCGACCGTCGTCTCCAGCTCGTACGTGCTGCCGGCCGGGAGTTGTCGGGTGTTGTCGGCGATGGTCAGGTCTTTCCAGGTCGCAGAGCTTGTGCGCAGGGACGCGATCTCCGGGATCGGCGTGCTGAAGACGCGGAGGCCGTTGTCGGTCCGGTGCAAAGCGAGCTCCACCGGGAACGACGCGTTGCCGGTCCAGAGCGAGCCCTTGTTCTCGCCCTGCCACGCCATCGAGACGATCCGGCCGCCCGGGACGTTCTCGAAGGTCAGGCCCGCGTAGTACCCGGCGCCGGCGAAGGTCTCGGTCTGGTTCAGCCGCTCCGGTTCGCTCCAGTCCGAGTGGTACGCCGTACCGTCCCAGTCGCCGACGACGTACTTGCCGCTGCCGGCGTGCAGCACCCAGTGATAGCTGTCGGCGAGCGGCATCCGGATCAGGTTCGGGCATTCGAACAACCAGTCGGCCGCGTAGCGTGACGCGAACGTCCAGTCGAGAAGGTTGGTCGAGGTGTAGAAGTCGACGCCGTTGCCGCCCTCGTCGGACCACAGCACCATGCCCCACGTCTGCGAGACCGGGTCCCGGAACACCTTCGGGTCGCGGCTGGTGCCGCCCGGTGTGACGATCTTCTTGCCGTCGGCGTACGTCAGGAACTGGCTGCCGCCGTCGAGGCTGTAGAAGACGGTCACGCCGTTCGTGCCCGAGTAGACGAGGATCGGGTCGTGGTCGCCGTCCTTCAAGCCGCTGACGTTCTCGGCGTCGACGACTCCGCCGCCCGACCACAGGTCGCCCGGGTGCACGGCCGGGTCGAGGGCGATCGGCTGCTGGGTCCAGTGCACGAGGTCGGTGCTCGTCGCGTGACCCCAGTGCATCGTGTCCCAGACCAGGCTGTCCGGGGCGTGCTGGTAGTAGAGGTGGTACACCCCGCGGTAGTAGACCGGTCCGTTCACGTCGTTCATCCAGCCGCCGCGGCTGGAGAAGTGGAACTGGCCGCGGTTGTCTTCTTGGTAGTCGGTCTCCGGGTACGGGAACGTCATCAGGCCACCAGGTCGGGAGGAGCGTCAGGGTCGGCAGGGCGCAACGCGCCGGTCATCAATGACACCACCTGGCTCATCGACGCGTCCGTCGGGCTGACGACCGCGGCGCGGCGGCCGAGTCGGTGTACGTGGATGCGGTCGGCGATCTCGAACACCTGCGGCATGTCGTGACTGATCAGCACGACCGGCAGGCCGCGGTCGCGGATCCGGCGGATCAGGTCGAGCACCTGCCGCGACTCCTTCACGCCGAGGGCGGCGGTCGGCTCGTCCATGATGACGAGCCGGCTGCCGAACATCGCGGCCCGCGCGACCGCGACAGCCTGCCGCTGGCCACCGGACAACGTCTCGACGAGCTGACCGATGTGCTGCACAGTTTCGATGCCGAGGGCATCCAGTTGCTGCTGGGCCTGTTGCCGCATCGCAGTACGGTCGAGCAGGCGGAGCACGCTGCCGAGCGGTCCGGTACGGCGTACCTCGCGGCCGAGGAACAGGTTGGTCGCGATGTCCATCGCGGGCGCCAGCGCGAGGGTCTGGTGGACGGTCTCGATACCGGCGTGGCGGGCGTCCAGCGGTGAATGGAAGTGCGTTGGCCGGCCGTCGAGCAGGATCGTGCCCGCATCCGGGATCAGTGCGCCGGACAGGGCCTTGATCAGGCTGGACTTGCCGGCGCCGTTGTCACCGACCACGGCCAGCACCTCACCGGCGTACAGGTCGAAGTCGGCGCCGTCGATCGCGGTCACCCGGCCGTACCGTTTCACCAGGCCACGTGCTTGCAGGGCTGGTTCGCTCATCGCGACCTCCTCCGGACGATCTGGTCGAAGGCGACGGCGGCGATCACGAGGACACCGGTCGCCACGTCCTGGTACAGGCTGTCGATCCCGGCCTGCGTCAGCCCGCTTCGCAGTACGGCGACGATCAGTGCGCCGACGACCGTGCCGAGGACGCTGCCCCGTCCGCCGAACAGGCTGGTGCCGCCGATGACGACCGCGGTGATGCTGTCCAGGTTCCCGGTCTGGAACGCGTTCGGGTCCGCGTTCGGGATCCGGCCGAGCGCCTGCCAGGCAGCGAACGCGTAGATCACGCCGGCGATCAGATAGACGCTGAACCGGGTCCGGCCGACGTGGATGCCGGTCAGCCGGGCCGCCTCCGGATCGTTGCCCAGGGCATACACATGGCGTCCCCAGGCGGTCCGGGTGAGCGCGTACCAGGTGACCGCGAACATCACCACGGCCAGCGTCATGCCGTGCGTGACCTTGAGCTGGCCGAACAGGTAGCCGCCTTCGCCGAGGACACCGAGTACATCGTTGGTGACCGGAAACGAGTTGCCGCCGGAGTACAACCGGCCCGCCGCCAGCACAACGGTCAGCATGCCCAGCGTCACGATGAACGGCGGCAGATTGAGCAACGTCACCAGTCCGCCGGAGATGGCGCCCAGCCCCGCACAGACGGCGAACGCCACCACCAGCGCGACTCCGGACGGGCTTCCCTCACTCACCAAACGAGCAAGGACCATCGTCCCGAGCACCATGACCGCCGCATTCGCGAGATCGATCCCCCCGGTCAGCACGATCAACGTCTGCCCGAGAGCCAAGGTCGCAACCACCAGGGACTGCTGCATCACCAGCGAGACGTTGTCCACGGTGAGGAAGGTGGAGGTGGTCACCGAGAACACGATCACCGCGAGGATGAGCGCACCCAGCGGACCCAGTGCCGGGTTGTGGAGGAAGGCTTCCGCGGAACGGTTCCTCAGCGAGGAGGTGTGCGCGACGCTCATCGCTCAGCCCCAGCAGTTCTGGGCGCCCCAGGCGGTGTCCTTGGCGTCCATTCCTGCGACCGGCTTGTCGGTGATCAACTGAGCGCCGGTGTCGACGAATCCGGTCGGCTTCTTGCCGTTCTTCGCGAAGTCGACGACGGCGTCGACGCCCTGCTCGGCCATCTTCTTCGGGAACTGCATGACGGTCGCGAGGTACTTGCCGGCCTTCACGTCCGCCACGCCCTGGCAGCCGCCGTCGATGGAGCCCACGGCAACCTTCCCGGCCAGACCCTTCGCGCTCAGCGCCGCGACGGCGCCACGGGCCGCCGGTTCGTTCAGCGTGTAGACCGCGTTCACGGTCGAGTCCCGCTGCAGCAGGTTCTCCATCGCGGCCTGCGCCTTGTTCTGGTCGCCGTTGGTCGGCGCGGCGCCGAGGATCGCCGGATCGCCGTCCTTCAGTCCCATGCCCTGCAGGAAGCCACGGTGCCGCTGCTCGTCCACCGTCCCGCCGGGCGTGCCGTCCATCATCAGCAACTTCGGCGGTGTCGAGCCGAGCGTTGCCTTGATGTACTTGCCCTGCAGCTCGCCGGCCGTCGTGTTGTTCGTCGCGTACGTCGCGTCGACGGCGTCCTTCGGGTCGGTCTCGGTGTCGAGGGCGATCACCAGAACGCCCTTCTCCTTGGCCTGTTTGAGCGCGCCGAGGATTCCGGTCGAGTTGCTCGGCGTGATCATGATGCCCTTCACGCCTTGCTGCACGAGGTTCTCGATCGCGGCGACCTGGCCCTCGTTGTCGCCGTCGAACTTCCCGGCGACGGCGATCAGCTCGGCGCCCTTGTCCCGCGCATGTGCCTTGGCGGACTCGCGGAGCTTGACGAAGTACGGGTTGGTGTCGGTCTTGGTGACCAGCCCGATCTTGATCGGGCCGCCGCTGTCCGAGCTGTCGCCGCCGGACTTGGTCTTCGTGCACGCCGTCGTGCAGGCCAGCGTCGCGGCCAGCAGGATCACGGGGACGGTTCTTCTCACGGGGCTGCCCTCCCGGGAACGGATAGGCCCGGGCCACAGACCCGGGCGAAGGTCTGGGGAGCGAAGCTAGACCGCTTCAGCTGCCGTCCGCTGGCTTTGCGCAAAGCCTTGCGCAAAGTACGCAGAGCGATGACCATACGACGGATGGTCACGATGACCGAGGTCGCTCGCGCCGCCGGAGTCTCGGTGAGCACGGTCTCGCACGTCGTGAACGGCACCCGCCTGGTCGCGCCGAAGACCCGCGAACGGGTGCACCACGCGATGCGGATCCTCGGCTACGAGCACCACCCGACCGCGCGCTCGCTGGCGGCGGGCTCGAACCAGACCATCGGCCTGGCGATCACCGCGGCCTCCAACCCGTACTGGGTCGAGCTGATCCAGGGCATCGACGGCGAGGCCACCCGGGCCGGCCTCAACCTGATCATCGTGGACACCCGCGACGACGCCCGGCACGAGTCGGCCGCGGTCGCGAACCTGATCGCCCACCACATCGAGGGTCTGGTGATCGCACCGGCCGTCGGCTGGCGCGACATCACCCTGCCGCTGCTCCGCGACCATCCGATCCCGTACGTCCTCGTGGACCGGATCGACCCCGATCTCCGGGTGGACCAGGTCGGCGTCGAGAACGAGGCGGCGACCGCAGCGGTGATCGACCACCTGATCTCGCTCGGCCATACCCGGATCGGCATGCTGGCCGGTATGCAGGGGCTGTCGACGAGCAGCGAGCGCCTCCGCGGGTACCACCTCGCCCACCAGCGAGCCGGCCTTGCGGTCGATCCCGAGCTCGTGGTCGACGGCGCCTCGACGGGTGACGGCGGCCGCCGGGCCGCCCTGGAGTTGCTCGAACTTCGCTCGCGCCCGACCGCGGTGTTTGCCGCCAACAACAACATGACCATCGGCGCGCTGGCCGCATTCCGGGTAGCCGGCGTGAAGGTGCCGCGCGATATCGCCGTCACCGCCTTCGACGACTTCGCCTGGGCGGATCTGTTCAGTCCCGGACTGACCACCGTCGCGCAGCCGTCGGCCGCGATCGGCGCGCGTGCGGTCCAGTTGCTGCTACGACGGATGAACGATCCCGGTGCACCTCCGCAGGCAGTCCGGCTGCCTGCGGAGATCATGCACCGGGAGTCGTGCGGCTGCGTCAGCCGGTGACACCGGGCTTCCCGGCCTCGAGATGACCCGACAGGCGACGGCGGTACGTCGCGACCGCGGTCGGCGACTGGCTCGGGCTCTTGCCGGCGGGCAGGTGATGCACGTCGAGGTGGGACGGCGCGGCGAGTTCTCCGCCGTACGGGTAGATGGCGAAGTGGGCCGACTGGGATCCATGGTTGCTCAGGGCCAACATCAGCTTGCCGTTGGCAACCGAACCGGAAACCGACGGCTCGTAGGCAATGCGCGGGCCGGGCGGCGGCCGGGCTCCTGCATCGGCATCGCCTGGTCGGCGGGCGGTGCGGGGTGCCAACGGGTGATCGGCGCCGGCACCGCGCGGGGCTGGTCGACCGGCGGCTGACGGTACGTGCGGTCGAAGTCGAACGTCGACGTCAGGTCACCGCAGGCGGTCCGGCGCCAGGTGCTGATGTTCGGCTCGCGGACACCGGTCCACAGCTCGAGGAACCGCAGTACCGAGGTGTGGTCGAAGTACCCGTCGTTCTCGTCGAAGTTGATCAGCAGCACAGCGACTCCGGCTCGGACCGGTACATCGCCTTGCGGAAGAGCTTCTGGTCCTTGGCCGGCAGTTTCTCGACGGCCGCGTCGAGCTGCTTCAGGGCGTCGGCGCGCTCGGCTCCGGTCTTCGCGAAGAGCCTGTCGTAGAACTCCTCCCGTCCAGTCGTAGCCGGCGTGGTTGTAGTCGTACGCCGCGTTGGTCACCGCGCGCTGCGTCGTACCGGGCTCGTAGCCGGTGGTGCCGGACCACAGGTAGTTGCGGTTCGGGTTCGTCGAGCCGTTGACCGAGCAGTGGTACGCGTCGCAGATCGTGAACGTCTCGGCGAGCTCGTACTGCAGCGGGATGTCGCGGCGCTCGTAGTGGGTCATGGTGGCGGCCGTCTTGGCCTGTACCCAGTCGTCGTTCCAGCCGCGCGCAGACCAGGCGCCGGGAGATCCCGGTCACGGGGCCTCCCGGCCTGGACCGAGGACCGGCGCGACGAGGGAAGGCTGGGAGTCACAGCCCCATGGCCCGCCGCGACGGAGTCACGGCATCAACACAGTCATGGTTCGGACCCTAGGGTCGGTCCGTAGCCACTGTGAGACCTGTGGATGAACAGCTATCCGTGTCGAACGATTGCTGCGTCGCGCAGCTTCTCCAGGGTCTGCACGGTCGTCTCCCAGCCCATGCAGGCGTCGGTGATCGACTGCCCGTAGGTCAGTTCCCGGGTCGGGTCGAGGTCCTGGCGACCCTCCTGCAGGAACGACTCGAGCATGACGCCGACGATCGCCTCGTTCCCCGCCGCGACCTGCGCGCCGATCTCCTCGGCCACCACCGGCTGACGGCGGTGGTCCTTGCGGCTGTTGCCGTGGCTCGCGTCGATCACGACGCGCTCGGGCAGGCCGGCCTTGCGCAGGAGCTCGACGGCGCCGCCGACGGACTCGGCGTCGTAGTTCGGTCCGCTGTCGGAGCCACGCAGTACCAGGTGGCAGTCCGGGTTGCCGCGGGTGTGCAGGATCGCGGGCGCGCCGTCGTGGTCGATACCGGTGAACACATGCGGTACGGCGGCGGCCTTGATCGCGTCGACCGCGGTGGCGATCGAGCCGTCGGGGCGGTTCTTCATCCCGATCGGCATCGAGAGGCCGGACGACAGCTGGCGGTGCACCTGGCTCTCGACGGTCCGTGCGCCGATCGCGCCCCAGCCGACGGTGTCGGCGATGTACTGCGGGGTGATCGGGTCGAGGAACTCACAGCCGGCCGGGAGACCGAGCTCGGTGACCTGGACGAGGAGCTGACGAGCGATCCGCAGACCGCGGTTCACGTCGCCGGAGCCGTCGAGGCCCGGGTCGTTGATCAGGCCCTTCCAGCCGAGGGTGGAGCGCGGCTTCTCGAAGTACACGCGCATCGCGATCAAGAGTCCGTCGGAGAGGCGCTCGGCCACCGGTCGGAGTCGTTCGGCGTACTCGAGGGCCGCCTTGGCGTCGTGCACCGAACACGGGCCGACGACGACGAGCAGACGGTCGTCGACCCCGTTGAGCACGTCGGCGACCGCCTGGCGGCCGTCGGCGACGGTGCGGGCGAGCTCGTCGCTCAACGGGAACTCGTCGTGCAGGGCCAGCGGCGTGACCAGCGGGACGGTCTTCTCGATCCGGCGATCGACCACCGAGGTCTGCTCGGTCGGTTTGGGAAGGGTGTTCATCGTGGGGGACCTTTCTGCCGGTCCGCTCGCGTTGCAGCGCACGCAGCCGGCTGAGGAACGAGAAAAGCCAAGGACGGAGGTCCTTGGCTTCGGGCCGGCTGTGGTGTTTGCGGTCGGGCGTCAGCGATCGGCTGAGCTGCCCGGCACCAGAGCCGGCCACTCAAAAAATCGCCAATAGCTGCGCTTCACGTCGACGACAATAGCACCCGTGAACATCCGTACCGCCCATCGAGACGAACTACCGACCCTCCGGGACCTGGAGACAGCCGCCGGCGTGCTGTTCCGCGACATCGGCATGACAGACGTCGCGGACCACCCGCCGCCCGCGCTGGAGGCGTTCGAGGAGTACCGCGAGTCGGGTCGGCTGTGGGTGTCGGCCGACGACGCGGACCGGCCGACCGGATTCGTCCTGGTGGAGCTCGTGGACGGCGCGGCGCACATCGAGCAGATCAGCGTTCACCCTGAACACCAGGGCCGTGGGATCGGGCGCCAGCTGATCGAGCACGTCGAGCGGTGGGCGGCCGGGCAAGGGATGCCGGCGTTGACACTCAGCACGTTTCGCAGCGTGCCGTGGAACGGGCCGTACTACGCGCGGCTCGGATTCTCGGAGCTGGCAGGCGAGGACCTGACCCCGGGGCTGGTCAAGATCCAGGCAGCGGAAACGGCGTTCGGGCTGGACCCGGCCGAGCGGATCTTCATGCGGCGGGCGGTTGCTGATCAGTAACCGGAAGCGGTGCGGGCTCGTTGAGGGCTGCAAGACCGGCTAGACGACGGGGAGTGCAGCAGGTGGTGAGGCCGCGGACCTTTGAGTTGGTTCGGTATCGGGATCCGAGTGGGGTTTCGGGGACCGGAGTGGTGGCTGAGGGTTGTGAGTTCAGCGACGGATCGGTGGCACTGCGATGGCGCGGTGACAACCCGGCCACGGCTGTCTGGCCTGACCTGGACTCGGTGCTCGCGGTGCACGGGCACCAAGGCGCCACCGAGGTCCGGTGGGTCGAGGGCCAGAGTCCGTCGGCCCCCCGCGCAGGCCTCGACAACTTGTTCGACGAACTCCACCAGGTGCGGCCCCCGTCGTCGCTCACCGATCCGCTTCCGCCGCCGCCCGGCCACGCACGTGGATGGGCAGGGGCCCGGCACCTGAGGTAGAACGTGGCCGTGACGCAGATCTACCTGGTCCGGCACGGCGAGCCGGATTACGAGCCGATCGACTCCCGCGGCTGGCCGGGAATCGCGGCTGCCTCCGCCCCGCTCAGTGCCGTCGGGATGAAACAGGCCGAGGAGCTCGCCGACCTGCTCGGCGGCATCCGCGCGACGTACCTGGTCAGCTCGCCGTTCACCCGCGCCCTGCACAGCGCCGCGATCATCGGCCATCGGCTCGCCCTCGGCGTCAAGGTCGACTACGACCTGCGCGACTGGCTGCCGGACGAAACCGGCCGGTGGGGCAGCATCGCCGACCTCCACGCCGCACAGGCCGAGTTCGAGGCGTACGACGGGGAATGGCCGGAAGGCATCCACCGACCCTGGGAGCCACTGTCCCGGGTCCGGGAGCGGGCCCGCGCCGCCCTCGCCCGGCACACCGCCAGCACCGACGGGCCGGTCCTCGCGATCACCCATGCGACGGTGATCCGGGCGCTGACCGGAGAGAAGGAGACGGCGCACGGCGGCCACGAGTACTACCGCTACGATCCGGCGAATGACAGCTGAGCCCGGTCTGCCGCGCATCATCGGCGCGGTTGCGCTGGGTGGTGTGATCGGCTCGCTGGCTCGGTACGGAATCGCCGTAGCGATGCCGCACGGACCGGCGGGCTTCCCCTGGGCGACGTTCGTCGCCAACGTGCTGGGCTGTTTCGCGATCGGAGTGCTGCTCGCGCGTTTGACTCCGCGGCACCATCCGCTGCTGCGGCCGTTCCTCGGCACCGGCATCCTCGGCGGCTTCACGACGTTCTCGACCTTCGCCGTCGACACCGAGAAGTTGCTGCACGTGCAGATGGTTGTTGCATTCGTCTACTTCTTCGGCACGATCGCCGCAGCGTTGGCAGCGGCAACGATCGGCGAACTGGTCGGCGGGCGGACGCGATGAACGTCCTGCTCGTCGCGCTCGGCGCCGCGGTCGGTGCGCCGCTCAGATTCCTGGTGGACAAGCACATGGTCGCGCGGTTGTTGCTCGGTGCCCGGATCGAGACCCCGTTGCCGTGGGGAACCTTCGCCGTCAACATCCTCGGCAGTTTTCTGCTCGGGTTGCTGACCGGCGTCGGCAATCACACGATCGCTTTGCTCGTCGGTGTCGGGTTCTGCGGCGCGTTCACGACGTACAGCACGTTCGCGGCCGAGACGACGGCACTGGCCGGTTCCGGACATCGTGGCAAGGCGTTGCTCAACGTCGTGCTGAACCTGGGTACCGGACTGGCCATGGCCATTCTCGGAGCGTGGCTGAGCAAGTGACTCATGTCACACGACGTGATGACGTGAACACCTGCGCCGCCTCCGTGCGCCTGAAAGAGCCCCGATCACGGGCCGCAACGGCACGTGGTGATAACGAATGGCCCGAACTTCGAGACAACAAGGGTTGAACTACGTAAGAGATGAGCATAGTTTTCACCGAGCGCCCGTCCGCGCTCACGGTGAGTCAAGGAGGTTGCCATGTCGAGAGGGATGCCTCGCCTGCCCCGCCCGCTCATGGATCTGTGGGACTGGCAGTCACAAGCCGCATGCCGGGACGTCAACCCGGAACTCTTCTTCTCTCCCGAATCGGAGCGTGGCGTTCGCAAACGCGCCCGCGAGATGGTCGCCAAGTCGCTGTGCGGGACCTGCCCCGTCCAGCCCGAGTGCCGGCAGCACGCGCTCTCCGTCGGAGAGCCGTACGGCGTCTGGGGCGGCACCACGGAGTCCGAGCGCGACAACACCCTGCTCCCCGAGCACCGGAAGTCCGCCTAGGCACAACCGGAGAAGTCAGGCGTTCCCGTCGTCGGTTTCGGACGGGGTGTCGTCGGACGTCTTCTTCGGCTTGTCCTGGGGACGGTCCTTCGGGCGGTCCTTGTCCGCCGGATCTTCGGGCTCCGGCGGCTTGACCGTCGTGCGCGGGTCCCGGTAGCGGTCCAGCGACTTGAGGAAGTCCGGATCGTCGTCGGGCGCGAGTGGGCGGCTGACCGGCCGCGAGGGCCGTACGACGGTCTCGCGGTCGCCACCGCCCTGGGTGCGCGACATGAGCAGCCAGACGATCGGCCCGACGAACGGGACGAACACGATCAGGACGATCCACACCAGCTTGGGCAGGTGCGGCACGTCCTCGTCGGGTGTCTGGATGCAGGAGAACAGCGCATACACGCTGAGCACCAGGCTGATCAGGAACGGCAGGAATCGAACCACGCTCCAACAGTACGGCGCTGACCCCATCAGCGGGTGGAGGTGGTGAGTCCTCGGGCTCGTAGGACGGTGTTCTCGAGGGGGCGGAAGACGAGCAGTTCGATGCCGACGCCGACCGCGAAGATCAGGACGATGCCGGCGAAGACCATCGAGATGTCGGACAGCGACATGCCGTTGTGCAGATACTGCCCGAGTCCTTCGCCGAGCTCCGGTGAGGTGGCGATCAGCTCGGCGGCCATCAGCGACCGCCACGAGAACGCCCAGCCCTGCTTGAGTCCGCCGAGGAACCCTGGCAGCGCGGCGGGCAGCAGGATGTACCGGATGCCGCCGAGCCGGCCCGCGCCGAGGGCCTTGCCGACCCGCGGCAGGATCGGCGGCACCTGGTCCAGACCGGAGACGAGGCCGTTCGCGATCGAGGGCACGGCGCCGAGCAGGACGACCCAGTAGATCGCGCGGTCGTTGAGTCCGAACCACAGGATCGCCGCCGGCACCCACGCGACCGAGGGCAGGCTCTGCAGGCCGGACACGAGCGGCCCGATGCCTCGGCGTACGACGGTGATGTTGGCGATCGCGAGGCCCAGGGGTACGGCGATGAGCAGCGAGATCGCGAAGCCGATGACAGCGCGGTGCACCGATACCCAGAACAGTTCCGCGATGTCGCCGCTGGTCACCAGCTGCCAGATCTGGCTCCAGACGGCCGCCGGTGCGGGCAGTTTGAACTCGGGCCAGAACGCCGCGGCCCACAACGCCTGCCAGATCGCCACCAGCACGACGATCGCGCCGATCGGCGGCAGGACCCGCGCGGCGATCCGCCGTACCCGGGATCCCTCGGGCGCGTTGACCGGGGTGTCGAGGGCGTCCAGGCCGGCCTCGACGGATCCTTCCTGGACGTCAAGCGGCATGACTGCTGATCACCTTGCGGAGCGCGGTGTTGATCTCGTCCACAGCCCCGGGCGCGTCCTCGACATTCCACTGCCGGACGACCCGGCCCGGTCGTGACGACAGCAGTACGACGCGTTGGCCGAGGCGCACCGCCTCCCGGACGTCGTGCGTGACGAACAGGATCGCCGTACCGGTCGCACGCCAGATCCGGAGCAGTTCACCCTGCAGGACGTCGCGGGTGATCGCGTCGAGCGCAGAGAACGGCTCGTCCATTAACAGCAAGGACGGCTTGCCCTCCGCGTCATCGGCGTTGTCCGCGGTGGACGCCAGCGCCCGCGCCAGGGCGACGCGTTGGCGCATACCGCCGGACAACTCGTGCGGGCGCTTGTCCCCCAGCCCGGCCAGCCGGACCAGCTCGAGCAGCTCGGCCGCCTTCGCCCGCCGCTCTGCCTTCGGTACGCCGGCCATCCGCAGCGGAAGCTCGACGTTCCCCGCGGCGGTCAGCCACGGCATCAGCGCGGCCTCCTGGAAGACGACCGCCGGCCGCGACGAGTTGAGCTCGATCCGTCCTGCCGTCGGCTGATCCAGGCCCGCGACGAGGTTCAGCAGCGTGGTCTTGCCGCAGCCGGACGCGCCGAGCAGGCAGACGAACTCACCGGGCTCGACCTCGAGATCGACGCCGTCCAGCGCGACCACCGACTTCCGGCCGGTCCCGAACGTCTTGCCCACTTGATGAAACCGCACCGGGCTGAGTACGTCCGGCAAGGTGTCGATGGTCGCGGTCATTGGCTTCCTCCTGGCTACTTCGAGTCCAGCTACTTCGAATCCAGGCCGGCGGCGTCGACCGTCGGCTTGCCTGCCTTGCCGAGTACGTCGTTCAGCGGGCCGAGGTCCGCGAACCCGGCCACCGCCGGCGCCTCCTTCGCGATCCCGGCCGTGACCTGGTCCTTCGCCAGCTGCGGGAACGTGCTCGCGATCGGGTCCGCGGTGATCTGGATGTTCTTGAACGCCCGGTCGATCACGGCGGGCTTCAGCGCCTTACCGGTCGCTGCCTTCAGCTGGTCGTTCACCACGGTCTTCGCATCGCCGGGATTCGTCGCGCTGTAGTCGATCGCCGCGACCAGCCCGGACAGCAGCGCCTTCACCGTCTCCGGGTGCTCCTGCAGGAACTGGGTCCGGACGATCAGGACCGTCGTCGGGAACTTCCCGTCCGGCCACAGCGACGCCTCGTCGAGCAGCACCTTCGCGCCCGCGTCGAGGACGAGCCGCGACGACCACGGCTCGGGCAGCCAGGCCGCGTCCACATCGCCCTTCTTGAACGCGTCGAGCGTCTGCGCGTTCTCCAGGTTGGTCACCTTGACCTTGCCGGTCAGGTTCTTCTGTGCGAGCCACTTCTTCAGCGACACGTCCTGCGTGTTGCCCAACTGCGGGGTGACCACGGTCTTGCCGACCAGGTCGTCCGGGTTGGTGATCGTCGGCTTCACCACGAGCTGCGCGCCGCCGGACGTCGTACCGGCGATCAGGCGGACCGCTTCGCCGTGGGACTTCGCGAAGGCGTTGATCGCGGGACCGGAGCCGATGAACGACGCGTCCAGCGAACCGCCGAGCAGCGCGCCGACTGCCTCCGGACCGGCGTTGAACTGGGTCGGCACGAGCTTGGTGCTGCCGAGCTCCTTGGTGAACAGACCCTTGCCGAGACCGACGAGCGCGGCGGCATGGGTGACATTCGGGAAGTAGCCGAGCCGCAGCTCGGTGGCGGGACCCTGGTCGCTCGACGCGACCGGCGTCTCGTCGGCGCCGCCGGCGCGCGAGCAGCCCGCGGCGGCGATGGTCAGGGCAAGGGTGGCAGCGAGCAGGCGGAACGGACGAATGGCGGGGATGCTCACGAGAAGACCTTTGTCTTGAAGGAAAGCGGAGCTTCAGGAAGCCGGCTCGAGCTCGCGCTCGTCGACGACGGCCTCGAGTTCGGCGTCGGTGGCCGTGCGGCGGGCGAGCCGGATCCCGTAGAGGACCAGTGCCGCCCAGCCGGCCACGAGGGCGGCGTACACGGCGTACCGCGGGCCGGTGGTGACGTCGAGGCCGTTCAGCAGGGTGCGCGCGTTGGTCAGGATCAGCACGAGGCCGACCGCGACACCGAGCCAGCGGGTCGCCAGCCGGGACACCAGCCACGCGGCCAGCGGGGCCGCGATGACGCCGCCGATCAGCAGCGCGGCGACGATGCCGTACGGCAGGTTGTCGCGACCGAGCCCGAACAGGAAACCGATGCTGGCGGCGACCGAGACCAGGAACTCGGCCGCGTTGACCGATCCGACCGCGCGCCGCGGCGCCAGCTTGCCGCTGGACAGCAGCGCGGAGTTCGCGACGGGTCCCCAACCGCCACCGCCGGTGGCGTCGATGAAGCCGGCCACCAGGCCGAGCGGACCGAGGAACTTCCCGGCCGGGCGGCCTTCGATCACGGCCCGGACCTTCCCCGTACCGAACCGGACCAGGATGTAGACGCCGAGCAGGAGCAGCAGACCGGCGACCCACAACGAGGCCGACTCGGTCGACAGGCTGGACAGGAACGTCGCGCCGACGAACGCGCCGACAGCGCCGGGCGCACCGATCAGCGCGACCACGCGCCAGTCGACGTTGCCGAAACGCCAGTGCGACAGGCCCGAGGCGAGCGTGGTGCCGACCTCGGACAGGTGCACCGAGGCGGAGGCGACGGCCGGGGAGATCCCGGTGATCAGCAGAGCCGTACTGGCGGTGACGCCGTACGCCATGCCGAGGGTGCCGTCGACGAGTTGGGCGATCGAGCCCAGCAAGGCGATCAGGATGAGACGACGCACGGAAGTACTCCCACAGGTCGGTGACGGGCTGACGGGCGGAGTGGTACGCCGAAGGTCAACAACCCGAGGAGTTCACGCGGAGCAGATCGACGTGCCGGCGGCGCGTCAGCGCATCGCCGGGAGCGTTCGAAGTGATCTGCACCCATCCATGAAAGCGCACAAAGTCGAGCAAGATGCTCAGGTTTCAGCATCTGGGACGGTGAATCACTAACCAAGACAAACGATCAGGATCGATCATGATCGGCCGGTTGTGGTCAGACGGTTGAAAGCCGAGCGCGCCGCTGCCTACGGTCCTGAGCGTGCTGACTCCCCGATCTCTCAAAACCGAGTACGCCGTCCGACCGCTCGGCGTCGACGTGAACCGGCCGCGGTTCTGCTGGGTCGCCACCGCGCCCGGGTACGGCGCGACGCAGGCGGCGTACCAGATCCTCGTCGCCTCTGCGCCGGAGCTGTTGACTCCGGAGAGCGCGGACGTGTGGGACTCGGGCAAGGTGGACTCTTCACAGACCTTCGGCATCGAGTACGACGGTCCCGCGGTGGCGCGGACGCGGTACCACTGGACGGTCCGGCTCTGGGACGAGCGGGTCGGTGAGTGGGCTGCACCGGAATGGTTCGAGACCGGGCTGCTGGACGAAGGCTTCGCGGCGGCGCAGTGGATCGGCGGCGCGACCGACAGCGCTCCCCTGCTGCGGCGCGGGTTTGCCGTCGACGGGACCGTACGGCGAGCGCGGCTGTACTCGA
The DNA here is from genome assembly GCF_044453965.1 of Kribbella sp. NPDC051586. Classification (NCBI taxonomy): domain Bacteria; kingdom Bacillati; phylum Actinomycetota; class Actinomycetes; order Propionibacteriales; family Kribbellaceae; genus Kribbella; species Kribbella sp. NPDC051586. The sequence goes on from NZ_JBITDF010000002.1 coordinate 931,924, forward strand.
GCGGGCTCGGGTACGCGGATCTGCGGTTGAACGGTCACGCGGTGAGTGACGCAGTACTCGATCCTGGCTTCACCGCGTACGACCACACTGTCCTTTATGTGACGCACGACGTCACCGAACTCCTGCAGTCGGGGGAGAACGTGGTCGGCGCCGAGCTCGGACGCGGATTCTTCGGCCTGACCTCGGTGAACGTCTGGCGCTGGCACGATGCGCCGTGGACCGCCGACCCGCGGCTGATCGCGCGGCTGGTCGTCGAGTACGACGACGGGCGCGTGGACGAGGTCGTGACGGACGAGTCGTGGCGCATCACCGGTGGACCGACGGTGTCCGATTCCCTGTATCTGGGCGAGACGTACGACGCCCGCCGAGCGCTGCCCGGGTGGGACGCGGCCGGGTACGACGACTCGTCCTGGTCGGCGGCCGCGATCGTCGAGGCGCCGAAGGGGAAGGTGACCGCCCAGGCGCACGAGCCGATCCGGGTGGTCGAGACCGTCGATCCGGTCGAGGTGACCGAGGTCCGGCCGGGCGTGTGGATCGCGGACTTCGGGCGCACCGGTGCGGGCTGGACCAAGCTGTCCGTCGCGGCGCCGGCCGGTACGACGATCAGCCTGACCCACGGCGAGACGGTTGCCGATGGCAACGTGGCGGCGTGGAACGTGCACGTCGACGGCGACCGGATCCAGCGGGACGAGTACGTTGCGGCTGGCAACGGTGTGGAGACGTGGGAGCCGCGATTCTCGTACAAGGGCTTCCGGTACGTGCAGATCGAGGGCGCGCGGGCCGACGTTCAGATGCGGGTGGTGAACTCCGATGTCTCCGGCGTGACCCGGTTCGCTTCGTCGCAGGCGCCGTACGAGCAGTTCGAGCACGCGATGCGGCGGACGATCCTGAGCAACCTGCACGGGATCCCGACCGACACGCCGTACTTCGAGAAGAACGGGTGGACCGGGGACGCGCAGGTGGGCGCGCCGACGATGCTGGCGACGCTCGACCTGGCCCGGTTCTTCACCAAATGGCTCGGGGACATCCGGGACAGCCAGGCCGACTCCGGGCAGCTGCCGGTGATCGTGCCGTCGAGCGGGTGGGGGTTCACCGACCTCTCCCCTGCGACCGAGTGGCCGACGGTCTACCCGTTCCTGCTGCGCGAGATGTATCGCTGGTACGGCGACGAGCGGCTGCTGCGCGAGCACTGGGAATCGCTGACGAAATACCTGGTCTGGGAGCTGGACCGGGTCGAGGACGGGCTGTCGGTGAGTGTGCTCGGCGACTGGCTGCCGCCTGGGTTCGGGAGCGGCCCGGCACCGGAAGACCGGCGGCTGACGGGTACGGCGTACCTGTATCGGGCCGTCGTGGTCGCGGCCGAGATCGGTGAGTTGATTGGGCGGCCCAACGACTATCGCAAGGCCGCGGCCGAGCTCGCGGACGGGCTCAACCGGGCCTTCCTGGATCGATCGGCGGGACGGTACCGATCGGCCGACGATCCGGACTACCGGCAGACGTCGAACGCCGTGCCGCTGGCGTTCGGGATCGTGCCGGACGACATGGTCGACCAGGTCGCAGCGGGACTGGCCGCGGACGTCGAGGCGCGCGGGTTCCATCTCAACACGGGTTGCCTGGGCGTCGGCGTACTGCTCCCGGTGCTGACCGCGCACGGGTACGGCGACGTGGCAACGAAGGTCGCACTGCAGCGCAGCTATCCGAGCTGGGGTTACTGGTTCGACCTCGGCGCGGACACGATGTGGGAGAAGTGGGAGGACGACTCGCGGTCGCGCAACCACTACTTCCAGGGCACCGTCGTGCAGTGGATCTTCGAGAACGTCGCCGGGTTGCGCGTCGTCGACGCGGGCTGCGAGCGGATCGTGGTCCGGCCCGATGCGCGCGACGAGGTGGACTCGGCGAGCATCCGGACCGAGACGATCCGCGGGAGGGTGTCGGTCTCCTGGAAGAGGACGGGACGGGTGCTGTCGTTGGAGGTGCAGGTGCCGGTCGGTACGACGGCAGTAGTGCACGTACCGTCGGCGGCTGCCGCGGACGTTGCCGCCGTACCGCAGTCGTTCGCGGGCGAGGCGACGTACGACGACGGGTACACGATCTACACGGTGCCGGCCGGGCAGTGGCACTTCACCAGTCGGTCGGCGTGATCTTTGTGTAGATGAGGTCGCAGACCTCGCGGCCCTCGGCCTGCGCGCGGGACTCGAACTTGGTGACGGGCCGCCATTCGGGACGTGGAGCCCAGCCGTCGTACTTGTTGTGCAGCGACGGCTCGGCTTCGCAGACGTCGAGCATGCGGTCGGCGTAGTCCGCCCAGTCCGTTGCCAGGTGCAACGTCCCGCCCGGCTGCAACCGGGACGCGACCAGCGCGACGAACGGCGGGCTGACCAGACGGCGCTTGTGGTGCCGCTTCTTCGGCCACGGGTCCGGGAAGTAGATGCGTACGCCGGCCAGCCTGCCCGGCGGGACCTGGTCGCGCAGGAACTCGACGGCGTCGCCCCGGAGCAGACGGACGTTCTCGAGGTCGTACTTCTCCACCCAGAGCATCAGCTGGCCGAGTCCCGCGGGGTACACCTCGGCGGCGAGATGGTTGACCTCCGGCGCGGCGACGGCGAGCTGTGCGGTCGCCTCGCCCATCCCGGAGCCGATCTCCAGCACGGTCGGCGCTTCCCGGCCGAACCACTCGGCGAGGTCCAGCTCACCGGGCGGCAGGTCCTCCTGCGTCCGGCCGAGGTCCGACCATTGCGTCTGCCAGACCCGCTTCTGCCCAGCCGTCATCCGAACGCTGCGCCGGACCGTGCTGAAGACTCCCGGTTGCCTGACCTGATCCACTGCTTCCACCGACACGAGTGTATTAGTCGTCCCAGAACAGGTGGGCAACGGTGTTGTGGGCCCGGCGGGTGGTGCGGAGGTAGTCGTCGGAGAAGCGGCTCGACTCGCCAGGCGGGTAACCGCAGATCTGGGCGACGGCGGCGAGGTCCCGGGGATTGCGTGGCAACGAGTCGCCGGGGCGGCCGCGGACGAGCATGATCGCGTTGCGGATCCTGGTGGCCATCTCCCACGCGGCACGCAGCGTGTCGGCCTCGGTCGGGTCGACGAGGTTGGCGTCCACGCCGGCGTAGAGCGCTCCGAGCGTGCGCGTCGTACGCAGAGTCGGGACCCGGTGCGCCTCGCGGAGCTGCAGGAGCTGGACGGTCCACTCGATGTCGGCGAGACCGCCGCGACCCAGCTTGGTGTGCGTGGCCGGGTCGGCGCCTCGTGGGAGCCGCTCCGCGTCGACGCGTGCCTTGATGCGACGGATCTCCATCACGTCCCGTTCGCTGACGCCGTTCTCCGGGTAGCGCAGCGGGTCGATCAGTTCGCGGAACGATTGGCACAGGTCGGCGTCGCCACACAACGGGTCGGCCCGCAGCAGGGCCTGCGCCTCCCAGACCGCCGACCACCTGGCGTAGTACGAGGCGTACGACGCCAACGTCCGCACCAACGGCCCTTGCCGACCCTCCGGCCGCAGGTCCGCGTCGACCGCGACCGCCGGATCGGTCCCCGGCAACGCGAGCAGCCGGCGCAGTTCGGTCGCCGCCTGGGTCGCGAAGTCCGTCGCCGCCTTCTCGTCCGCGCCGGGCTTCGGGTCGTGGACGAACATCACGTCGGCGTCGCTGCCGTAGCCGAGCTCGTGCCCGCCGAACCGGCCCATCGCGACGATCGACATCCGTGTCGGCTCCGGCTCGCCCTTCGCGATCGCCCTGCGGGCAACCTCCAGCGCGGTCGTCAGCGTCCCGACCGAGATGACGGTCAGCGCCTGACCGACCGTCTCCACGTCGAGCAGTCCGGACAGATCGGCGGCCGCGATCCGGAACAGCTCCCGTCGCCGGACCGCGCGGATCGCCGCGACCGCGGCCTCCGGCGCATCCTGCCGACGGGCCGCCGCGGACATTTCCGCCAGCAGCGCGTCCTGGGTCCGCGGAGTCAGCTCCCGCTCGTCCGCGAACATCGCGGTTGCCTCGGGCGCGCGCTGCAACAGGTCGACGGCGTACCGGCCGCTGGCCAGCAGATGCGCGAGGCGCTCGGCCGATGCGCCTTCGTCCCGGAGCTGGCGCAGGTACCAGGGGGTCGAGCCGAGTGCATCGGAGATCGTGCGGAACGCGAGCAGACCGGCGTCCGGATCCGGTGACTCCGCGAACCACCCGAGCATCGCGGGGAGCAGCGCCTTCTGGATCGACGAGCGCCGCGAGACACCCTCGGACAACGCCTCGATGTGCCGCAGCGCCGACGCGGGATCGGCGTACCCGAGCGCCGTCAGCCGCTGCTTGGCCGCCTCCGGCGTCAGGCGGACCTCGTCACCCGGGATGCGTGCGACCGCCGCGAGCAGGGGCCGGTAGAACAGCTTCTCGTGCAGGCGGCGTACCTCGAGTGCGTGCTTCTTCCATGCCGCGGTCAGGTCGGTGATCGGGTTCTTCGTGAAGCCGAGGGAGCGGCCGAGCCGGCGCAGGTCGGCCTCGTCGTCGGGGACCTGATGGGTACGACGCAGGCGGTACAGCTGGATGCGGTGCTCCATCGAGCGCAGGAACCGGTACGCATCTGCCAGTACGGCGCCATCGGTGCGGCCGACGTACCCGCTGGTGGTGAGGGCCTCGAGCGCGACCAGCGTCGTACCGCTGCGGACCGACTCGTCGCTGCGGCCGTGGACGAGCTGCAGGAGCTGTACGGCGAACTCGACATCCCGCAGCCCGCCGGGGCCGAGCTTCAGTTGGCGATCGACGTCCGCGGCCGGGATGTGGTCGACGACGCGACGGCGCATCGCCTGCACGTCGTCGACGAAGCCCTCGCGGTCGGCCGCCGACCAGGCGAGGTCGCCGATCCTCTCGGAGTACTCCTGGCCGAGCGCCGCGTCGCCCGCGACCGGACGGGCCTTGAGCAGCGCCTGGAACTCCCACGTCTTGGCCCAGCGCTGGTAGTACGCGAGATGGCTGTCGAGAGTGCGGACGAGCGGGCCGGACTTTCCCTCCGGGCGGAGCGCCGCGTCGACCGGCCAGAGCGTGCCTTCGCCGGTGTGCGCGGAGCAGATCCGCATCGTCGCGGCCGCGAGCTGGGTCGCGGTCTTCAGCGCCGGCAGCTCCGGTTCACCTTCGAGCGGCTCGGCGACGAACAGCACGTCGACATCGCTGACATAGTTGAGCTCCCGGCCACCGCACTTGCCCATGGCAATGATCGCGAGGCGGCAGTCGGCAGCGCCCGGGTGCGCGGCGAAGTACTCGTCGCGCGCGATGCGCAGCGCGGTCTCGAGCGCCCCGCCGGCGAGATCCGCGAGTACGGCGGCGACCTCGTCGACGAGCAGGCCCTCGGCGAGATCACGTGCGGCCAGCCGCAGCAGCAGGCGGCGGTACTCGACCCGCAGCGCGTCGACCGGATTGTCTGCCTCGACCGCGGTGGCGAGCTTGGCGGCGACGTCCTCCACCGACGGGCGGGTGCCGGCCAGCGCCGGGTCGGCGAGGTCGTACCAGTGCCGTGGGTGAACGGACAGATGGCGGCCGAGCGCCTCGCTCGCGCCGAGCACGTACACGAGGCGTCGCCGGAAGCCCTCGTCCATCTCGAGCGTGCGCGCGAACGCGGCCACGTCGTACTCGTGCCGGTGCAGCGCCTCCGCCAGCCCGCAGAGCCCGTACAGCGCGAGGTCGGGATCGGCCGACTCCGACAGCGTGGTGATCAGCTGCTCGGTGGCCATCGGGCTGTGCGAGTCGAGGACGTCCAGCTCCTCGAGCATCCCCGCCGCCCGCTGCGGGTCCTCGAACCCGAGCCGAACCAGGCGTCCCTCCCACGACCCTCTCCGACCCTCAGCCACCCCCGCAATCTATCCAACTTCGCATCACGGCGGCTCCTTGGGCACCCCTCGACCGTCGCCGGAGGAGCACAATGGTCGGCGTGTTCACAAAGTCTCAGCTGGATCGCGGACAGATCGCGAGGAATACACGGTGTCGTGTAGCGGATTCGCTCAGTAGTCGGCATGATGGCTTCTCATGGTCATGATGACGGGGTCGCTCGCCGTGCGCGGAACGGTGCTCTGGCTGACACCACAGCAGGGCGGGCGAGTGTCGGGTCCGCCTGAGCCGGACTACGACTACGACTACACCGCGACGGCGTACCTCCCGCCACGCACGCCCGAGGACGGTCAGGCCGGGCTCGCGCTACGCCGCTTCGCGCCGGGCGCCTGGCGCACGCCGGCCGAGGGGATTCTCGTTCCGGCCAAGGGGAATCGGGCCCAGCAGGTGATCCCCGGCTGCATCGTCGTGATCACCGAAGGCGTCCGCCCGGTCGGGCTGCTCACGGTCGAAGAGGTGCACGCGCTGGCCCCGGATGGTACGCCGATCGTGGCCGCCGCCGTCCAGCCGGCTGCCGATGCTGTCGGGGCTGGGGCTGCTGCTGGCGGTGGTATTGCGGAGGCGTCGGCGCCGGCTGATCCGCCGTACCGGCACTCGACGGCGGCGTCACGGTGGGCCTCGAAGCACGCCTCCGACGACGCACCACCACAGCCCGCCGGAGTCTGAACACACTCTGGTGCAACCCGCCGTCGCGCTGGTCGTCGAGGGCTGGGCAGCCCGCGCCCAGCCCGCGGACGCTCGGTGGTGACTTTGAACATCGCATGGCCTGTCCGAGGTCTTCGTAGCGTGTCCAAGGTTCATTGAATGGCATTCCCTGACAGCCAACTCGTAGTGCGCCCCTACAGGACAGGTAGGAGTTTGTTCAGTTCGAAGGGGGTTACTTGGCGGCGGTAGTCCTGCCATTCGGCGCGTTTGTTGCGGAGGAAGAAGTCGAAGACGTGTTCGCCCAGGGTCTCGGCTACGAGTTCGCTGTCTTCCATGGCGCTGATGGCTTCGGCGAGGCTGCCGGGGAGGGGTTTGATGCCTAGGGCCTTGCGTTCGCGGGAGGTCAGGGACCAGATGTCGTCCTCGACCTCCGCGGGAAGCTCGTAGCCCTCTTCGATGCCCTTCAGGCCCGCGGCGAGCATCAAAGCAAAGGCGAGGTACGGGTTCGCGGCAGAGTCCAGCGACCGGAACTCGACCCGTGAGGACTGCCCCTTGTGCGGCTTGTACATCGGCACGCGCACGAGAGCGGACCGGTTGTTGTGCCCCCACGAGATGAACGACGGCGCCTCGTCCCCGACGGCCAGGCGCTTGTACGAGTTCACCCACTGGTTCGTCACCGCGGTGATCTCGCCGGCGTGGTGGAGCAGACCGGCGATAAAAGCACGACCGGTCTTCGAGAGCTGGTACTGCGCGCCGCCCTCGAAGAAGGCGTTGCGGTCACCCTCGAAGAGCGACATGTGGGTGTGCATGCCCGACCCGGGCTGATCCGACAGAGGCTTCGGCATGAAGGACGCGTAGATGCCCTGCGACAGCGCGACCTCCTTCACCACGACGCGGAACGTCATGATGTTGTCCGCGGTCGACAGCGCGTCGGCGTACCGCAGGTCGATCTCCTGCTGGCCGGGCCCGCCCTCGTGGTGGCTGAACTCGACCGAGATGCCCATCGACTCGAGCATCGTGATCGCCTCGCGGCGGAAGTCGTTGCCGATCCCCTGCGGCGTGTGGTCGAAGTACCCGGACGAGTCGACCGGCTCAGGCGTCGTACCAACGGCGCCCGTCAGCGACTTGAACAAGTAGAACTCGATCTCGGGATGCGTGTAGAAGGTGAAGCCCAGATCCGCAGCGCGAGACAGCGTCCGCTTCAGCACGTGCCGCGGGTCCGCGAACGACGCCGATCCGTCCGGCATGTTGATGTCGCAGAACATCCGCGCGGTGCCCATCGTCTCGCCGCGCCAGGGCAGGATCTGGAACGTCGACGGGTCCGGCTTGGCCAGCATGTCGGCCTCGGTCACCCGGGCGAACCCCTCGATCGCCGACCCGTCGAACCCGAGCCCCTCGGCGAACGCGCTCTCCAGCTCGGCCGGCGCCACGGCGACCGACTTCAGGAACCCGAGCACGTCGGTGAACCAGAGCCGCACGAAGCGTACGTCGCGCTCCTCCAGCGCGCGCAGCACGAACTCCTGCTGCTTGTCCATCAGTCCACCTCTCGCCCAGGTCCAGAACTTCTCACAGTGTGCCCCGTCTCTGTTAAGCAGACGTTACGTGCCCAGGCGGACACAGGCATGGTCAGGGGCCTAGCGTGTTCCCGTGCAGACGATCTTCCACGCAGCGCTCATCGTCGCCGCGGTCCTCTGCCTCAGCGACCTCATCCTGAGTACGGCGCGCTTCGTGCAGTCGCTGCGCCGGAAACGACCGGCCGAGCGGGACGTGCTCGGCCGCCGCTGGCTGCCGGTCCCGGAGCTCGGGTTCGGCATGTGCGCCTTCTGCTGCCCGGGGCTGGTGACGCTCGGCCTGACCCATCACGACGCGGACAGCCTGCCGACCAAGCAGATCCTGCTCGCCGCGCTGGTCTTCGGGTACGCCGGTGCCGTGCTGTCCCGGATCGTCCGTACTCCGGGGCCGGGCGGTCGCCGGTTCCGCCTACGCGCCGGCCTGCTGCTGGGCCTGCCGGCCCTCTTCGGCCTCGTGTTCGGCCTGTCCGGCGTCGTCTGAGCGATCCTTGGCCCGCCGCGCCCGTCGAGCCTGGTACCAAGGCACGACCCGCTCGAGCGGGGCGAAGGCCAGCCAGCAGACGACCGTCGGCAGGAAGTGGATCAGCAGGATCGCCGTGTTCGCCGCGTGGAACCCGAGGAAGAACAGGGCCCCGAGCAACTGCCACTTCCCCTTGAGCCACAGGATCACCGGCGAACAGAACTCTCCGATGATGCCCACCCACTGCATCACGTGCAGCACCCACGGATAGTGCAGCAGCCACTCCCCGACCGGGTGCGGCCGCCGCACGATCGCCCAGGTCAGTACGGCGCTCCCGGGCCAGGTCAGCGCCCATCCGGCACTGCGCAGCTTCGCGATCGAGGACAGGAAGTACGTCGCGATCACGCAGATCTGGATGCACCGGATCACCCACCCGGCCGCCTCGGACCGGGTCTGGTCGCCGTACGACGCCCGCCCGCGCCGGGCACCGCCGACGGTCGGGAGGACCCACAGCGCGATCACCAGCGCGAGGTGGTCGTGGTCGACCTTGCCATCGCTCATCCCGATCAGTACCCACCAGGTGAACGCCGGCGCGACGATCCAGCCGGCGATCCGCGGGAAGTAGTTCGACGCACCGATCAAGCAGGCCGCGATCAGCACGAAGTACAGCGCGGTCGTGTTCGCGACCGAGGGTGTCGGCAGGTGCAGCAACCGCTCCAGCAGCAGCGGCTGGTAGAGGTCCGGATGCTGGCCCTTGTCGCGGGTGTCGCGGACGAAGGCGTGCATGTCGAGGATGACGAACAGATACAGAACCGTCCGCAACCAAGCGATCCGCCCGAGCGCGATCGCCGGCGTGAACCAGTTGGCCGCCCTCATCGCCGCACCTCCCAGGTCGCCAGCACCTGCGACGTCGGCGGTCCTTCGACCCGGCCCTTGACCAGTTGGGTGGTGTCGCGGATCAGCTCGAGCTTCACGTACTTCGGCTTGTCAGGATGCTTGCGCGCCCACCCGTCCGCGACCTGCTGCAACAGCGACGGGTCCTTCACGATCTCCCCGGACCGCGCCTCGATCTCGGCCCGCGCCACGCCGGCGCCCTCGATGTTCAGCGGTACGTCGACCGTCGTACCGGCGTCGGTGACCGCGCTGATCCGGGTGTAGTCGATCTTGGCGTCGTCGGGCACGGACATCGCGTACTGCGACATCGGCCCGAACGGCCAGGCGTCGTCGGACGCCCGCACCGATCCGTTGATGAGCAGACCGATGCCGACCACGGCGACGAGGACCCGCAGACCCTTGCCGACCGGGCTCAGCCGGACGACGTCCTGCCCCTCCTGACTCTGTGTCACCACGTCATTAGATCATTCCGGTTTGGGGGCGTTGTTCGTAGGGAATTTTCTACAGCATGACCGCCCCAGAAAATATCCAACGCGCCCGGGTCTCCCGGCGTACGTTGCTCGGCGCGACCGCCGGCGGCGTACTGCTCGGCGGGGCCCTGACCGCAGCCATGCCCACAACAGCGCTCGCCGCCCCCGCGCCGCGCTGCTACACGCGCACCGAGTGGTCGGCGCGCCCGCCCAAGTCGGCGACCCAGGTGATCGGCAAGCCCGACCACATCGTCATCCACCACACCGCGAGCCCGAACGTCACGGACTACTCGCTCGCGGCGGCGTACTCGGTCCAGCACTGGATCCAGGACCTGCACATGGACACCAACGGCTGGATCGACATGGGCAACCAGCTCACGATCAGCCGCGGCGGGTTCCTGATGGAGGGCCGGAGCAAGTCGTTGTCGGCGATCAACAACGGCCAGAACGTCCTCGGCGCCCAGACCGCGAACGAGAACAGCCACACGATCGGCATCGAGCACGAGGGCATCTACGTCACCGAGAACGTCACGGTCGCGTTGTTCGACATGTCCGTGCTGACGTGCGCGTGGCTGTGCACGAAGTACGGTCTGGATCCGCATGTCGCGATCGTCGGGCACCGCGACTACAACACGACGCAGTGCCCGGGTGACGTGTTCTACGCGCGACTGCCGGAGCTGCGCGACAGAGTGGCCGCTGTCCTCTTCGGTTAATAGGTGATCCTCCGGATCAGGAGCTCGAACGGGCCGCGGCAGTTGACTCGCCGCATCCGGTCGGCGAATTGACACAGGTAGCACGTCAGCGACCGTTGCCCGACAGCCGCGATCGCCAGGGTGACCGGGCCCTGGCGATCGCTCGGGGCCAGCGGTCCTTCCACCGCAGCGCCCACACACCGAACAGCATCCGAAGTCCCTGCGGGTGTGAACCTTCGTCGCTGTTCCATGGATGGATGCACGAGGAAGCCCTGACTCGCTGGCAGCGCGGGTGGTCCGCGTCGCGAGGGTGGACCGATTACCAGCAGGTCGACGACGTCACCGTCGTACGCGTCGGCGAACCCCAGCGACGGGTCCAGTACGTCGCGACGGAGCAGAACGCGACCGCTGCCGCCCATCTCGCGCTGACCGACTGCCATCCGCCCGGTACGTCGTGGCTGACGATCGCCACCGACGACCCCGATCGCCTCGCCGCCGGCCTCAAGCCGCTCGAGGCGATCCGCACCCAGTGGCTGATGACGATCAGCCTTGCCGAGCAGGCGACGTACCCGGTGCCCGCGCCGTACATCCTCGAGGTGTCCGAGACGCCTTCTGTGATCGACGTACGGATCTGCGGCTACGGCGAGGTCGCCGCCAGCGGCCGGATGGCGGTACTCCACACGGGCGCGGTCGCCGACATGATCACCACCGACCCGGCCCATCGCCGCCGGGGCCTGGCCCGAGCCGTTATGACCGCTCTCGCCCAGGCCGCATCCACCCGGACCGCCTATCTCTCTGCCTCCCCCGACGGCCGCCCGCTGTACGAGTCCCTAGGCTGGACCACCCTCATCCCGGTCCTAGTGGCCCGCACAGCAGGAACCTCACCGACATGAAGCAGATCATCGCGTTCACCGGATTGCCAGGCACCGGCAAGTCGACGCTGGCCGAAGCACTCGCGACCGAAACCGGAGTGCCGGCTTTCGCCGGCGACTGGTTGCTCGGCGCGCTCCGACCGCACGGCGTACTGCGTGGGCTGGAACGCCCGGTGTTCCTGGACATGTACTACGACCTGCTCGGGACTTTGATCAAACGGCAGTTGATGCTCGGGCAGTCGGCGATCGTGGATTGTCTGGTGAATGAGGAGATCGCCGCCCGGTGGGACGAACTGGCCGCGGAGTACGACGGGCGACTGCGCCTCGTGGAGTGTGTCTGCAGCGACGAGGAAGAGCACCGGCGGCGGGTGGAAGGCCGGTGCCGCGGCATCCCCGGATGGCACGAGGTGGGCTGGGATCACGTCGAGCGGATGCGGAGTGAGTATCCGCGGTTGGCGCGCGAACGGCTGACGGTGGATGCGATGGATTCGCTGACCGGGAACCTACTTCGGGTAGGTGCTTACATTCGGCGTACGTAAGAGGTTGGAGAGGGGCGTGGGGATGCGGGCCCGGACCCAGTAATGTGCTCCCGTGCCTCAACTCCGAGTGGCTCTTGCGCAGCTCAATGTGACCGTGGGTGATATCGCCGGGAACGCCGACAAGATCGTCGCGTGGACCCGGAACGCGGTCGAGCAAGGCGCGCATGTGGTCGCCTTTCCCGAGCTCGGGCTGACCGGCTACCCGGTGGAGGACCTGGCCCTGCGGGCATCGTTCGTGGACGCGTCGCAGGCGCGGATCCACGACCTCGCGCAGCGGCTCGCCGACGAAGGACTCGGCGACATCGTCGTGGTCTGCGGGTACCTCGACCGCGCGAGCGGTACGGCGATGGGCATCGACCGCCTCGGCCGGCCGAAGGGCTCCCCCACCAACTGCGCCGCGGTGATCCACCAGGGCCGGGTCGTCACCAGCGCGGTGAAGCACCACCTGCCGAACTACGGCGTCTTCGACGAGTTCCGGCACTTCGTCCCCGGCAACACCCTGCAGGTGATCCGGATCCACGGCATCGACGTCGCGCTCGTCATCTGCGAGGACCTCTGGCAGGACGGCGGCCCGGTCGCGGTCACCCATGAGGCCGGCGCCGGTCTCCTGCTCGTGATCAACAGCTCGCCGTACGAGGCCAACAAGGACGACACCCGCGGCGACCTGGTCCGGCGCCGCGCCCGCGAGGCCGGCTGTGCGCTCGCGTACGTCAACCTCGTCGGCGGCCAGGACGAGCTCGTCTTCGACGGCGACTCGCTGGTGGCCGATGCCGACGGCAAGGTCTTCGCCCGCGCCCCGCAGTTCGAGCAGGGCAGCATGATCGTCGACCTGGACCTCCCGGCCGCGTCGGGTACGCCGGAGGGCACCCACGAAGGCATCGAGATCGTCCACACCGTGCTGCAGGACGAGGCGGTGCCGTCGTACGACGCGATGGACCCGGTGATCGCACCGCACCTGTCGGACGAGGCCGAGATGTACGGCGCGATCGTCACCGGTCTGCGCGACTACGTGCAGAAGAACGGCTTCAAGTCCGTCCTGCTCGGACTTTCCGGCGGCATCGACTCGTCGCTGGTCGCCGCGATCGCCTGTGACGCGATCGGCGCCGAGCACGTCTTCGGGATCTCCAACCCGAGCGTCTACTCCAGCGACCACTCCAAGGACGACGCCGCCGAGCTCGCCGCGCGTACCGGCCTGAACTACCGCGTCGTGCCGATCCAGCCGATGGTGCAGCCGTTCCTCGACACACTCGGCCTGACCGGGCTGGCCGAGGAGAACCTGCAGGCCAGGGTCCGCGCGGTGGTCTGGATGGGACTGTCGAACGCCGACGGCCACCTGGTGCTTGCCTGCGGCAACAAGTCGGAGCTGTCCGTCGGGTACTCCACCATCTACGGTGACGCGGTCGGCGGGTACGCACCGTTGAAGGACGTCCCGAAGACGCTGGTCTGGCGGCTCGCGAAGTGGCGCAACGCGGAGGCCAAGGAGAAGGGGCAGCAGCCCCCGATCCCGGAGAACTCGATCGCCAAACCACCGTCCGCCGAGCTTCGCCCGGGGCAGCAGGACACCGACTCGCTGCCGCCGTACGATCTGCTCGACGACATGCTGGACGACTACGTCGAGCAGGACCGAGGCAGTGCGGAACTCGTCGCTGCCGGGTTCGACACCGGGCTGGTCACGAAGGTGATCCAGCTCGTCGACCGCGCGGAGTACAAGCGCCGGCAGTACCCTCCGGGCCCGAAGATCACCCACAAGGCCTTCGGCCGGGACCGCCGGTTGCCGATCACGAATGCATGGCGTGAGGACGCACGAAAGGCAGCCGAGCACTGAGCGACTCCTGGCGGTACCGCCCATCATCAGACAACCCGTGGGGCTCGTCGGACGACCTGCACGACCGCTCCGGCCTGCCCCGCGACACCTACCCCGACGATGTGAGCGATCGCTCACCCTCGGGCGGTGGCGCTCACCCTCCGCAACGGTGGGACGATGGCAACATGGTTGACAACTTCCTGTCGGCCGGTACCCAGGACGACGACGAGGAGTTGCCGTCGCCGTACGGGACCGGACCGAAGAATCGGACAACCGAGGAGCAGCGCCGCTCGGACTACGACAACGACACCTGGCGGGACCGTGGCCCAGGCAGCTCCGGGCTCGGCCTCGACCCGTCGCCGTCGTTGCCGAACGCACCGCGGACCTACGAGCGCGGCCCGGTGCCGCAGCAGCCGTACGTCCCGAAGCCGCCGTACCTGCCGACCGCTCCGCCGCCGTCACAGCACCAGCCGCGGCAGCAACCGCCGCAGCGGCCTGAGTACTACGGTGAATCGCGGGACGAGTCCTACGACCGGTACCAGGAGCAGAGCCCGTTCCGTCCGCAGCAGCCGCCGGCACAGCAGCCTCCGCAGGCGCCGCAGACACCAGCGGCACCGCAATCGGGACAGCCGCCGCAGCAGGGGCGGCCCAGTCCGTTCGGGCCGGGAAGCAACGGCGCGCCGGGGAATCGCGCGCCGCAGCCTGGTCAGCCGACTGGACAGCCGCCGCGGCCGCCGGCTCCGCCGCAGTCGAGCAATGGGACGAGCAACGGAGTGAGTCCGCGGCCGCCGCAGGCGTCGAACGGCAGCACCAACTGGAGTGGTCAGGCACCGCAGCCGTCTCCTGCACCGCAGCCGCATTCGCCCGCGCAGAGCAACGGATTGAGCAACGGGCACAGCAACGGGCACAGCAATGGGCACAGCAACGGACTGAGCAACGGGGTGAGCGGTAGCTCGAGCAACGGGCTCGGTCCGCAGCAGCCGCCGCGGCAGGCGCCACCCGCGCCCCCGCACGAGCCGCCGCACGAGCCGGTGCGTGCGCAGGAGGCTGCCCAGCCGCAGGAGCCCGCGCGTCCCGAGCAGCCACCTCGTCCCGAGCAGGTTGCACGCCAGGAGCCGTCTCCGCACGAGCAGAGGGCTCGGCGGGAGCTTGCCGCCCTGCAAGAGCAGTTGGCCAGACAGGACCGCGAGCAGGCTTCGCGGCAGGAGCAGGCGCCTCGGCCGGAGCAGCAAGCCCGTCAGGAGCAGCCGGCACGCCGCGACGAGCCGGCCCGACGCGACCTCCCCCAACGTCAGCAGGAGCCGGCGCGCCCAGAGTTCGCCACACGCCCGGAAGAGCCGGCGCGGCCGGAGCAGGCAGCGCGGCCGGAGCAGGTGGCGCGGCCGGGTGCTGCTCCATCGACTCCTTCGACGCCGATGGATACGCAGACGATCACGGCGTACATGCCGGACATGATCGAGGGTTATCAGCAGGACAACGCGTACCTGTCGGATCCGAGTGCGGAGTACGAGAGCAACGCGCCGGTCAGTGAAGAGCCGGAAGGCCCGCGGCCGATCGGTGCGCGGCGGCGTGCGAATGTCCAGCAGGATGCGCCCAGCCAGATCGGCGCCGAGCCCGCCTCGTCGTCGCATCGGGCCGCGCGCCGCGCGCAGGTGTCCGCCAGCACCGCGGGCGACACCGACGGTCCGTCGGCGTCCGGCGGCAACCAGCCGGCCCAAGGCGGCTCGAGCGAAGCATCCAAGCGACCACGGCGGTACCGCGTCCACCACCTCCGCGACTTCAAGAACCGCGGCGAGAAGTGGGCGATGCTGACGGCGTACGACCAGTACACCGCCGAGATCTTCGACCAGGCAGGCATTCCGGTGCTGCTGGTCGGCGACTCCGCCGCGAACAACGTCTTCGGCTACGATACGACCCTGCGGGTGACCGTCGACGAACTCATTCCGTTGGCGCGCGCGGTCGCGGGTGCGGTCGAGCGGGCGCTCGTCGTCGCCGACCTGCCGTTCGGTTCGTACCAGGCGTCGCCGGAGCAGGCGTTCCACACCGCCGTCCGGTTCATGAAGGAAGCCGGCGTGCACGCGGTCAAGCTCGAGGGCGGCCGGAACATGGTGCCAATGGTCGAGAAGCTGACCCAGTCCGGCATCCCAGTGATGGCGCACATCGGCTTCACGCCGCAGAGCGAGCACAGCATCGGCGGGTACCGCGTCCAGGGCCGCGGCGATCAGGCCGCGGGGCTCATCGACGACGCCGTCGCGCTGGCCGAGGCCGGCGCGTTCTCTGTCGTCCTGGAGATGGTCCCCGGCGACGTCGCCGCCGAGATCACCAAACGCGTCCCGATCCCGACCATCGGCATCGGCGCGGGTCGCGACACCGACGCGCAGGTGCTCGTCTGGCAGGACATGGCCGGCCTCCGCTCGGGCAGCATGCCCCGGTTCGTCAAGCAGTACGCCGACCTGCGGGGCATCCTCTCGACCGCGGCGGCGACGTACGCGTCGGAGGTTGCATCGGGCGCCTTCCCGGGAGACGAGCACACCTTCTAAGCCACTCATCGTGCCGTCCGGGTAGCTCTCCGGATACCCCCGCGAACCCTTGTTCCTCCCGGTTTCGCGGGTTCACGATGTTTGCGGCAAAAGGGGAGGGCCGATGAGAATTCGTCGATTATTTGTTGCCGCAGGCGTCTCGTTCGCGCTGGTTGCCGGAGTAATCAGCTCCATTCCAGCCGCGAGTGCCGCACCGTCCAGCTCGTCCGGGCACAAGCCGGCGAGCTACACGCCACCGCCGGTCCAATGGGGCGCGTGCACAAGCGCGACGCTCGCCGGCCGGGGCGCGCAATGCGGGTTCGTCGTGGTGCCGTTGGACTACGAGCACCCGGGTGGAACGAAGATCAAGCTCGCGGTGTCGCGGGTGATGCACAAGACACCGGATTCGCAGGCACAGGGTCCGATGCTGGTGAACCCGGGCGGACCGGGCGCTTCCGGACTGATCTACGCGATCTTCGGTGAGTTCGTGCCGAACGGCGCCGGCGACGCGTACGACTGGATCGGTTTCGATCCGCGCGGTGTCGGTTCGAGCCAGCCCGCACTGAGCTGCATCCCGGACTACGCCGGTTACAACCGTCCGTTCTACGTCCCGGTGACACCGAAGCTCGAGCAGGTCTGGATCAACCGCTCGAAGGCCTACGCGAAGGCCTGCAACAGCGCACAACACGCACTGCTCGGTCACCTGACCACGCTGGACTCGGTCCGCGACATGGAGAGCATCCGTAAGGCGCTCGGCGCCCCGCAGATCAACTACTACGGCTTCTCGTACGGCACGTACCTCGGCCAGGTGTACGGCACGTTGTACCCGAACCGCTTCCGTCGCGTCATCTTCGACGGCGTCGTGAACGCGACCCGCGTCTGGTACAAGGCCAACCTCGACCAGGACATCGCCTTCAACAAGAGCGTCAAGGTGTTCTTCGCGTACGTCGCCGCGCACAACTCCGTCTGGCATCTCGGCACCACCGAGCGCGCCGTCGAACTGCGGTACTACGCCGAAATGTACAAACTGATCGGCCATCCCGCCGACGGCAAGATCGGGCCGGACGAGTGGAACGACATCTTCACCCAGGCCGCGTACTACGTGTACGGCTGGGTGGATGTGGCGAGCGCCTTCGCCGGCTGGGTCCACAACCACGACGCCGCTCCGCTGGTCGCCCTGTACGGCTCCCCGCCGTTCGACGACAACGGGTACGCGGTCTACCTCGGAGTGTCCTGCACCGACGCGAAGTGGCCGACCAACTGGAACACCTGGCGCCGTGACAACTGGCGAATCTACGCCAAGGCGCCGTTTCTGACCTGGAACAACGCATGGTTCAACGCACCGTGCGCCTTCTGGCCCGCCAAGGCCGGCAACCCGGTGAAGGTCGACGGCCGTCACGTCCAGAGCGCGCTGCTGATCAACGAGACCCTCGACGCGGCAACGCCGTACTCGGGCGCCTTGCAGACCCGCAAGACGTTCCCGCACTCGGTGCTGATCGAAGGTGTCGGCGGTACGACGCATGCCGGCTCGCTGTCCGGTGTGGCCTGCACGGACGACCGCATCGCGGCGTACCTGGAGACCGGTGCGCTTCCGGCCCGTCTGCCAGGGAACCGCTCCGACGTCAAGTGCCCGCCGGTCCCGGCGCCGCAGCCGGACGCCGCTCTGGCATCGGCAGCGAAGGCCGGATCGGGCGGGAGTGCGCTCCGGGAGGAGCTCAGATCCACGGTAGGGCCGACCGTTCGGTCCAGTACTCCTCGGGCTGCTGGATGAACTCGGTCAAAGGTCCGTCAGTTCGATAGGCGAGGTTGCTCGCCAGTTGGGAAGCAGTCGTGGCTCCACTGAGGACGATGTCGGCCCAAGGTTGAGCCGCGGCTGCGCCGATCGCCAGCGCGTCGGGGGCGACGCCGTGCTGGTGCGCGAACTCGTTGAAGGGCGTCTCACCGGCACGGCTGGTGAGGCGCCCGTTCGCGACCGCCTCTTTGACCACGACGAACCAGCCGGCTGCGTGGGCCTCGTCGAGGGCCGGTCCTGCAGAGGGCTCCAGGACGTTCCAGGTCGCCTGTACGGCGGAGAACGGCGTACCCAGGGCGACTGCCTTGCGAAGGGTCTCGGCCTGACGTGGTCCGCTCGTGGAGAGGCCGACGCGAACGCCGGAGTCCGTGAGTTCGCGCAGGCGGTCGAGCAAACGCTTGTCGCCGAGCGCGGGACTGTCGGCGGTGAGGCTGTGGACGAGGTAGAAGTCCGGCGGTCCACCAAGCGCTTGAAGGGTCTCCGGCCACTGCCGCTCGAACGTGGCGAGGTCGTGACTCTTCACCTCGTGCGTGTCCGCGTCGTGCCGCCATTCACCGACGTACGTGTAGCCCCACTTCGACCCGATCGTGAGTTGCCTACGGCGCTCCGGCGTGAGCCACTCGCCGAGGAACTTCTCGGCAAGACCGTACGAACGCGCGGCGTCGAAGTACCGAACACCGGCCTGCCAGGCCTGCTCGAGCAGCTGGTGCGTGCGCACCCGGAGATCGTCGACCGCCCGTCCCGGCGGGAGATCCTCGTCGTGCCCGAGATTGATGTACCCCGGACGTCCCAGCGCTGCCAGCCCAAGACCGATACTCGCCATGCCACCGATCGTAGATGTCTGCGGCAACCATGTGAGACGCGCCGCAGCACCCGACGAACAGCAAGCCGCGTCCCTTACCGTTTTGTGGTGTGAGCGAATCTCAGCTGCCACCACCAGGAACGGTCCGACGCCGGACGACGGCCCGCGTGCTGCCGGTGCGTCCGGACGGCAAGGTGCTGCTGCTGCACGGCTGGGATCCGCTGAAACCGCAGACGCCGTACTGGTTCACCATCGGCGGTGGCGTCGAAGCCGGTGAGACCGTCGGCGAAGCGGCCAGTCGTGAACTGCGCGAAGAGGTCGGGATCGTGCTGCCGGCCGACGCGCTCGGTGTGCCGGTGGCGACGAACACGATCGAGTTCGAGTGGGGCGGGTGCCAGATCATCCAGCACCAGACGTTCTTCGCGGTCGCGGTGGACAGCGTCGACGTGACCTTCGCGAACCAGGAGGAGCTCGAGCTGCAGACCATCAGCGCGCACGGCTGGTGGTACGGCGACGACCTCGAAGCGACCGGTCAGGCCGCGCACGTCACCATCCCGGGCCTGCTGCGGCAAGCGGCCGACGCGATCACACTGCGACGGGCGTCCTAGCGGGCGCGCGCCGCCTTGAAGACCTTCTTCGGGACCTTCTTGTCCACCTTGTAGTGGACCTTGTCGATGCGCTTCGCGCAGCCTGCCTTGGACAGGCGCATCAGCACCACCGGGCACTTCTTGCACCTCGGCTTGTCCTTGCAGCACTTCTTCTTCGCGGTCATCGACGGCACTCGGCGAGTGTAGGTGAGGCATACCTAACCGTCTAGATGACAACGCAGCTACCGTGGCGGACATCACTCCAACTGGCCGGCCAGGACCTCCCGCGCCTCGACGAGCGACGGCCCGTACCAGGTGAGATGCCGCCCCGAGATGCACCGTGCCGGATTGCCGAACGCCTCCGGACCATCCGCCGGAGAAAAGGCATAAGGCTCGTCCGGAAGCACCACGATGCCGTACTCCGGTAACGCGTCCGGGTCGAACCTTGGATAACGCTCGCCGGATTCCGCAAGCACGTTGTCGATGCCGATCCGGGAGAGTAGATCGCCCGCGAACGTGTCCCGCCCCAACGCCATCCACGGCCGCCGCCAGATCGGTATCACCGCCCGCCGGCGCATTCCGTCGTACGGCGAACTCCACACAACTCGCGCTTGCTCCAACCATGCCGGCACGTCACCGACGATCGCGGACAGCATGCGACCGAGTGAGTCGAGTGATTCGGGCACTGTTGCCGGCGCGGTCACCCAGACCGCGATTCCGTGCTCGCGCAACGCGTCGAGATCGGCCGCGCGATTCTCCTCGGCGTTCGCCACGACGACGTCCGGCGCGAGCTCGGCGATGCGCTCGACATCAGGATTCTTGGTACCGCGAACACGTACGACGTCGAGGTCCGCGGGATGCGTACACCAGTCGGTCGCACCAACGATCAACGACGGATGCGTGACCGCGATCGACTCCGTCAACGACGGCACGATGCTCACCACACGACGTACCGCGGCAGGTAGTCCGACCACGTTGCCGACGTCGTCGTACACGCTCTTCACAGGTCCGTCGCACCTCACCTTCGCAGGACGTTGCCGAGGACAACACTCGCCGATCGGGGCACTTCACGGCAGATTCTGCCGCGTGTCGCCAAGAAATTCTTGAGCCTATCCGGCATGCTCACGGCACGGCGGAATCCCTTCTGCACAAGGATTTTCGGCATTTGCGCCGCTCTTTGCCGCCAGTTCGCCTTAACCTGTAGACGTTTCGGGTGCTTTACGTGGCGCACAAGTGTTGTCATCATCATGACGACGAGGAATCCACCGTGGTTTTCCTCAGCCGCACCAAGGAGGCAGAGTGCCAGCCAAGAAGGCAGCCGCAGGGAAGGCGACAGCCAAAAAGGCTTCTCCCGCCAAGAAGACTGTCGCGAAGAAGGCCCCGGCGAAGCGGACGACAACCGCGCGCAAGGTCAGCGCAGCAAAGAAGACAGCGACGAAGAAGGTGAGTGCGGCCAAGAAGACCGCCGCTAAGAAGACGGTGGCGAAGAAGGCGCCGGCGAAGCGGGCTGTTGGGAAGACGGCCACCGCGAAGAAGACCACCGCCAAGAAGGCCCCGGCGAAGAAGGTCACGGCCCGCAAGACCGTTGCGAAGAAGGCGCCGGCGAAGCGCGCAACCGCTGCCAAGAAGACGACGGCGGCGAAGAAGACGACGGCCAAGCGCACGACCGCCGCCAAGAAGACGACGGCGAAGAAGACCGTCGCTCGCAAGACGGCCGCCAAGAAGGCCCCGGCCCGCAAGACCGCCGCCAAGAAGGTTGCCGCCAAGAAGGCGCCGGTGAAGGCCGCTGCCAAGAAGGCGCCGGCCAAGCGCGTCGCGGCGAAGAAGACGGCGGTCCGCAAGACCGCCGCGAAGAAGGCCCCGGCTCGCAAGACCGCGGCTCGGCGGGTAGCCCGCTGATCCGGACGTCCGCGCTCGCGCGACGTCCGTCACGACAAACCTGAGGGGCACCACCGGAGTCGGTGGTGCCCCTCGGCATGTTGTGGTCGGAACTCGTCAGTCGTCGTCCCACTTGGGGTCGTTCTCCCAGGCCTCGTTGCGTTCCTGGACCTTGTCGAGCGCGCGGGCGGCTTCCTCCGGGGAGCTGTACGGGCCGAGCCGGTCGCCCGACTTCGCTCCGGAGTACGGCTCGACCTTGCCGGTCTTGGTGTTGAAGTACCACTCGTTGCTGTGATCGTCGCTCATCTGGATGACCTACCTCCCGGGAGTCTTGTCGCAGCTGAATAGAATGATCTCACCATGTCGATCCTTACTGCTGGCGTCATTTCGCCGCGCCGCGACGTACCCGCCTCCATCCCGCGCCCGGAGTACGTCGACAAGCCGGCGCCGACGCCGTTCGACGGTTCGTACGTGACGTCGCCCGAGCTGATCGAGAAGATGCGGGTCGCGAGCAAGCTGGCCGCGCAGGCGTTGCAGGCGGTCGGTGCGGCGGCCAAGCCGGGGGTGACGACCGACGAGCTGGACGCGGTCGGACACGAGTACCTGATCGAGCGCAACGCGTACCCGTCGACGCTGGGCTACCGCGGCTACCCGAAGTCGCTGTGCACCTCGGTGAACGAGGTCATCTGCCACGGCATCCCCGACGACCGTCCGCTCGAGGACGGCGACATCGTCAACGTCGACATCACGGCGTACCTCGACGGTGTGCACGGCGACACCAACGCGACGTTCCTGGTCGGCGACGTCGACGAGGAGAGCCGGCTGCTGGTCGAGCGCACGCTGGAGGCCCTGAACCGCGGCATCAAGGCGGTCAAACCCGGCCGGCAGGTCAGCATCATCGGCCGCGTGATCGAGTCCTACGCCAAGCGCTTCGGGTACGGCGTCGTCCGCGACTTCACCGGCCACGGCATCTCGACGTCGTTCCATTCCGGCCTGATCATCCCGCACTACGACGACGAACGCTTCAACGACGTCATCGAGCCCGGCATGACCTTCACCATCGAGCCGATGCTCACCCTCGGCACCTACGAGTACGACCTCTGGGACGACGGCTGGACCGCCACCACCAAGGACAAGTCCCGCACCGCCCAGTTCGAACACACCCTCGTAGTCACCGACACCGGCGCCGAAGTCCTCACCCTGCCGTGAACATCACGCAGTATCGCGAAGCCCACCTCCCAGGCATCCTCGCGATCTGCGAAGCCGAACACTGGCCCAGCCTCCCCGCCGACCCCGCACGCGCCCACGCGGTCTGCACTGCACCGGGCGTGACAACTGTCGTCGCACTCGACGGCGAGCAGGTCATCGGTTTCGCCTACCTACAAAGCGACGGCCACATCCAGGCCCACCTGTCCCAACTAGCAGTCCACCAGGCCCACCGCCGCAAAGGCATCGGCCGCGCGCTCCTGGAGTACGCCGCACCCCTAACCGGAGCCCAACGCATAGACCTAGTCACCGACACAGCGGAAGCCTTCTACAAATCCTTCGACCACCGCCCCTTCTCAGGCTTCCGCATCTACCTGTAACTCAACACACCGCACACGTGCGGATGCCGGGGGGAAGCGTCCGCGCTGTCACCTCCGCCCCGCCACGTCCACATCCGACGTGTCCCCACCACTTCCCCCGCATCCGCACGGCAGCCCGTACGTCAGCGTCCGCGCGTCCACGTCCGTCCTGTCACGTCCACGTCCACGTCCGCCGTGTCCCGACCACTTCATCCCCAGCATCCGCAGGTCAGCATCGTCACATCAGCATCCACGCCACATCCGCCCCGCCACGCCACATCCGCCGTGTGCCGGCCACTTCCTGCCTGGCATTCGCACGGTCACGTCCACGCCGTCACGTCCACGCCGTCACGTCCCGACCAGGTTTGTTCTGGCACCCGCGCGGCGGCGTGCGCGTGGGCACAGCCGCGGTAGGTGTGGCACCGGGGCGGATGTGGAGTGCTAGGTGAGTGGTGTATCGGCCCAGGGGTCTGGGGGAATGGGTTTGGTCGAGCTCAACGAGCTGTCTCGGGCGTGTGGGGTTGGCTGAGCTGGATTGGTTGCCACCGAATCGCCTTGGAGTGCGGAGTGAGCGGCTTCCTGCGTCGTTGTTTCGTCGGCTGACCAGGGACCAGGACGTCGGGTCGTACGCCGTTCAGCAGACACTCCTGAACGGCCACCGGGACGTCTCCGCGCGGGAGGTCTCGTGGGAGGTCCTGCGGAGGCACGGGTGTCTGGTCGCGGGGCGGGGGTTGCCGCGAGGAGAGATGGCACGCTTGGTCTGCGTTGGGGTGGTGGATCGGCCCAGCTGGGGCGGGACACCTGGATGTGTCCGTCGGTGATGGTGATTACCCAGTGGCCGGCGTGGAGGGCGCGATGGTGTGCTCGGCAGAGGAGTACCAGGTTGTGGATCGCGGTTTCGCCGCCGTCGATCCACGACTGAAGGTGGTGTGCGTCGCAGTGGATCGGCGGGGCGCCACACACTACGCAGCCTTTGTCGCGAACGTTCAAGGCGCGACGCATCGCCCGCGTCACCAGGCGCTCGGCCCGCCCGACGTCGAGCGGCTCGGAGTTGGATCCGAGTACCAGCGGGATGATCTTCGCGTCACACGCCATCCGGCGGATCGCCGCGGCTGAGAGCCCATCGCCGTACACGAGTTCGCCGGTCGCGTTGGCAACGGCAGACCTCAGGTCGTCGAAATCGATCGTGACGGTGATGTTCGCCTTCGCACCGTACCCAGGCACCCAACGATCCGCACAGTACGCACCTGATCCATCCGCGACCGAGCCGTCGTTGGCCGAGCCGTCCCCGGCCGAGCCACCGTTGGCCGAACCATTCCCGGCCGGCCTGGTCCTCGCCGAGTTCGCCGAGGCATATGCCGTTGCGTCACCCGTGGCGCCGTCGTGCGTGGCAGCGGCTGCGGCTGCGGCGGCTGCTGCATCGACCGGGGTGGCGTTTTCGAGGGCAGCTCCTGTGGGGCGGCTGTTGGTGGTGGGTGGTTTGAAGCCGGTTTCGGTGGCTGCGGCGGCGATGGTGAGGGTGGTTGTGAGGGCGTCTGCTTGGCGCTTTTCGCGGGTGCGGGGGTCGAGTTCGCCGTCGTGGGTCTTGTGGGGGCGGGCGGCGGCGTGGATGCGGGATCGGAGGAGTTCGGCGTTCTCGTTGGCCAGGTAGCCGCGGAACTTGACGCCGTTCTCGGCCTCGATCAGGGTCAGCGACTCGCGGGCGTACGCCGCGTTCTCGTCGGGCTCGGGGCCGTCGGAGTCCAGCAGGTCGCAGATCTGTCGTGCGGCCTTGGCGAGCTCTCCTGGCGACAGGTGCGCGGCGAGCTTGACCAACTGCTCCTCCGCCACTTCGAGGTCTTCCACCGCGACTCTGGAGCCGACTCGCTCCAGCGCACTGACGATCGCGCCCGCCTGGGCTGGACGGAGCGGTCGAGTCTCGTCGGTGAGGGCAGTCGAGACGGCGTCGTACTTCGGCAGGCTGCGCGACAGCTTGACGTCGCGGTGGGCGTCACGGCGGTCGATGCGGTGGCGCATGGCAAGCAGTTCGGCGGTGTCGCGGGCGCCGAGCTCCGCGGCCAGACCGATCTCGTCGACACGGGCGATGAGCTGCAGGCGGTAGGTCAGAAGCTGGGTGACTGCAGCGTCAACCTGGTCAATGGTCGGCAGCAGCTCGCTGTCGCTCATCGACCAGACCGGCCGCTCACCCAGAAGTTCCATGCCCACAACGATAGACACACCCACCGACAGTTCCCAACCCAGAATCCCCTTATTTTCAAGGCGATTCAGTTATCCACAGATACAAAGTTCATCCGTCGACGAAGCCCAGATCGCGATACAGTGTGAGTGCGGGAGCATTGGAGTCCTCGACTCGCAGAGCGACCGTCGACGTTGCACAGCAGGCCAACAGCAGCCGCGCGATCCCCCGCCGTCGGTAGCTCGGGGCGGTGAACAGTTCGATGATGAAGGGGCAGTCCGGGGTATCGGGCCACGGCGCTCGCTTCACGATCAGCATTGCGCCTGCCAACTCGTCGCCCGACCAGGCCAGCCGGCTCAGGTTCAGGTCCAGTACGCCGTAGTGGCCTTCGAAGGTCAGCTCGATGTCTTCAATTGCTTCGGTCTCGGTCGACGAGGCAACGCCAGGCTCGTAGGCCTCGAAGTACAGGCGTCCCAACAGAAAGGTGTCCTCTAATGACGGCGCACGGAGCACGACTCCCGGAACGGCGGCGGTGTGCACAGGTCCGGCCGGGCGGACCAGAATGCTCATCAGAGCTCCCCGGCGGAGGCAATCACCGTCCGGCCGAACGCGACGGCGTCGATCGCATCGGCGGCGGTGAAGACAACCTCCGTACCGGCGCGATGGTCGATCGCGCGCCGGCAGAGTCCGGCGTACGCCGGGAACGTCGCGGCCCCGTGCTCGCCCGCAGCCGTCTTGGAGACGATGTTGCCCTCGGCAAGCAGCGCGTGCAGCCGCGGTACGCCGAGCACACACCACGGGATGATCCAGCCGTCGATCACCTCATCCCCCGGAGCGTCGGCAAAGCGGTTCTCCACCCGATCCAGCAGCGGCGCCCAGTACGACGTGAGGTTGGCCCGCGTGTAGTCGACGAGAGCCTGCTGATCGTCATGGACCTTCAAGCCCGGCACCTCCCGCACCGCGATCGACTGACGCGCCAGCTCCGACCACAGCACCGGGCTCACACCGCCTGCCTGGAGCTGACCGTCGATCGTGCAGACAACTGATGCGCGGAGGTCCGGCGGGGCCGCGAGGGTCGGCGCGGTCAGGTACACGACATCGAAGTACGGGCGCTCCGGCAGGCCGGTGTGGAGAGGGCGGACCTCGTCCTGCGTCACCGGCCTGTCGACCACGACCACACCGTCGATATCGCTGCGGCCCGGCCGGAAGTCGCCCAGCGGGATCGAGCCCGTCAGGTACAGCCCGCGGACCCGATCCGGCAGCAGCTCGTCCGCCAGGGTCAGGTACTTCGACGAGATCTCGGCGTACGGCGTCATCGGTTGGATGCGGTGCCGATGAACGCGCCGAGGTCCGCGGCCTGCTGCACGCGGGAGTCCTCGTGGATGTACATCATGTGGCCCGCCGGGTAGTACCTCGTCTCGATGTTGCCGGTCAGCTCCGCCGGGATCTGCAGGCGCGCCAACGTGTGCTCGGTGGCGAAGTACGGCGTCGCGCCGTCGTAGTGCCCGGACGCGACGTACACCTTGAGGTGCGGGTTGACGCGCATCGCCTCGGCGAGCTTGTCCGCGACCATGATCTGCTGGCCCTCGAACTCCTTGAACGACCAGTTCCTCGCCGCGTCCATGTTGAGCACCTCGTACGGCAGGTCGTTCTCGTACCCGAGCTCGACACGGACGTAGTGGTTGAGCGCCGCAGCGTACGGACCGGTGATCGCGTTCATCGACGGGTCGCGGTCCTGCCGCTCGCCGGCCGCATCCGGATCCCAGCCGGTGAAGCGACCGTCGATCCGCCCGACCACCTGCCGGCGCGACCGCAGCAGTTCGGCGAAGAACCGGCCGTGCTCGATCCGCAGGTTCACCCGGTCGATGTAGTCCTCGCTGAGCCCGGTCAGCGCGGCCAGCCGGGTGACGACCTCGGCCCGGTACTCCGCCGGAATCCGGTTGCCCTGGGCAAGCGCATTCGGGTACCGCCCGGCCGCGAACCGTTCCGCGTCGGCGAGGAGTTCCTCGAGCGTCTGGTCCGGCACGAGACCGTGGTAGTGCGCGATCGCGGCGTACGTCGGCAGGAACAGCGTGTACGGCAGATCGTTGCCGGGCGTGAAGTCGAGCGTCCCGAACTCCAGCACGACCGAGATCAGCATGACGCCGTTCAGGTACAACCCGTACCGCTGCTGCAGATGCGCGGCCAGTCCGGCCGCACGCGTCGTACCGTACGACTCGCCGGCCAGGAACTTCGGCGACATCCAGCGCCCGTTCCGCGACGTCCACAGCCGGATCACCTCGCCGACCGATTCCAGGTCACGGGTGAACCCGTGGTAGTCCCCCGGCTTCTCCCCCTCGACCGCGCGCGAGAACCCCGTCGACACCGGGTCGATGAACACGACGTCGCTGTACTTCAGCAGGGTCTCCGCGTTGTCGACGATCGAGTACGGCGGGGGCGCCAGCTCACCCACATCGCCCGACACCACGCGCCGCGGGCCGAGCAGTCCGAGGTGCAGCCAGATGCTCGACGAACCCGGTCCGCCGTTGAAGGCGAACGTCACCGGACGGTCCCCGGCGTCGGCGTCGTCCAGGGTGTACGCGGTGAGGAACACCTCCGCCTTCGGCTTCAACCCCTCGAACTTCCCGTCGGTGTACACCTCCTGCCGGAGCACGATCCGCCCGGTCGTCGCCGTGTACCGCAGCTCCTGCCCGTCGACGGTGATCGTGTGCTGCGACGTCACCAGATCGTCGACCGGCTTCGCGGGCTTCGTCTCGGTGCCGGCCTCGGTCTCCGTCTGCTCCTCGTTCGCCATGTCGAGCACCTTAATCCACGGCGGCAGGCGCTAGCGTTGGGTTTATGGCGACGATTCTGCACATCGCGTTCGCGGACCAGTGGGCGGCCGCGCTCGAGGCCGGGAGCTACCGGTGGTCGACCCGCGGCAAGAGCCTCGACGACGGCGCCACGTTCATCCACGCTTCCCGGCCCGAGCAGGTCGCGATGGTGGCGAACTTCGCGTACGACGACGTGGACCAGCCGCTGTGCCTGCTCGTGATCGACACCGGGAGGCTGGTGTCGGCGCTGTGCGACGAGGACCTTGACGGGACGGGGATGAGCTTCCCGCACATCTACGGACCGTTGAACCTGGACGCAGTGGTCGACGTACGCCCGTACGAGCGCGGTACCGACGGCCTGTGGCCGGAGGTGTCCGAGGAGGCCGTATCCTGAGGGGACGGAACGGGTCGGTCGGGCGATCGCGTCGTCCTGGCTCAGTTCTACTGGACCAGGGCGCCGAGGAAAGTCCGGACTCCACAGGGCAGCGTGGTGGGTAACGCCCACCCGGGGTAACCCGCGGGACAGTGCCACAGAGAACAGACCGCCAGCGGCTCCGATGAACCCCGTGGTTCATGGGAGTGCGGGTGAGGGTGAAACGGTGGTGTAAGAGACCACCAGCTCCGCAGGTGACTGTGGAGGCTCGGTAAACCCCACGTGGAGCAAGGCCAAGAAGGGCGGTGGGCAACCACCACCCGCGCGAGCGTTCGAGGGCGGCCCGCCCGAGCTCGCGGGTAGGCCGCTGGAGGTGCCCGGCAACGGTCACCGTAGATGGATGATCGCCACCACAGAATCCGGCTTACAGACCGACCCGTTCCCCACCCTCGAACGCCGCTTTCAGTGGCAGTGGCCGTCGGGCTTGACGCTGCGGCCGGCTGGTTTCTCCCAGGGTTCTTGGCGGCCCAGGGCGGTCATGTCCAGGGCCGTTACGGTGAAGGTCATGGCGTCGGGGCCGCGGCCGTACGTCGAGTAGGTGTGGTAGACCTGCTCGCCCACCCGGAGGAAGCAGCTCAGGCCGTGGAGGTCGAAGGCTGCTCCATCTGGATGAAGTCGGCCTCGGGGCGGAGGTCCCAGTCGGGCTTCGAGCGGTAGTTGTAGGAGAACGGCATGACCGACTCGTCCAGCGTCACGTGGTAGTCGTAGTTGAAGTCGCTCCCGTACGACGAGTACCACGGGTACTGCCACCCGCGCTCGGCCTTGTACGCCGCGAGCTTGTCGTACGGCGCCCGCGATACCAGCGCGAAGGTGGTGTTCGCGCCATGCAGCCCCGTCTGAGACCCGATGTCGTCGACGAACCCGGTGCAGTTCGGGCACGCCGCGTCCCACTCCGGCTGGTACATGATGTGGTACACGACCAGCTGGTCCCGCCCCTCGAACAGCTCCAGCAGCCCGGCCGGCCCGCCGCCGCCGCCCGTGAACGCGTACGGCTTGTCGACGAGCACCATCGGCAGCTCGCGCCGCCGCGTGTTGAGCGCGTCCCGCTGCTTCGTGAACGCCTTCTCCTCCGCCAGCAGCGCGACCCGTGCGGCCAGCCAGTCCTCCCGGGACACGACCTCGGGCAAGTTCATTCCAGCCTCCTCGAGATGAGATTCACCGGCGACGTCGGAGCCGACAACGCGAATTCGACACCCCGAGGCAGGCAAATTTGAGTGGGGTTGAGGTCTGGCGATGAACGGGTTTTGGTGCGACCGTGCTTCCGGGGGTCCACGAGCTTGTAACGAGTCAGGGGTACGGGGTCATGGGGAGGGGATTCGGACAATGCTGTCTCGAACCAGGAAATTCGGGGTTCTCGCGCTGTCGGCGGTGCTGGTCGGAGCGCTGATCGGAGTAACGCCGGCCGCGGCCGATCCGCCGAGGCCGAAGAAGGATCTCGGCTACAGCGACAAGGTGCTGTTGCAGAAGGCACGCACCAAGGGCCAGAAGACGGTCACGCTGCTGGTTGCCGCCGACAAGGGGCAGAGCAACGAGGTCGCGCAGCGGGTGGCGAAGCTCGGCGGGACCGTCGAGAAGCGGACCGACTCGATCGGCTACCTGCGCGTCAAGATCAGCACGGACAAGGCCGAGGACGTGGCGAACGTCCTGGGCGTCAAGGCGGTGGACGTCGACGACGTGATCCCGCTGGAGGACCCACGGCCCGAGGGCACGGTGGATCCGGCCCCGCAGCCGCCGCCGAAGGCAACGACTCCGCGGGTCAACCCGTACATGCCGACCGGTGACATCGGCTCGGCGCAGTTCGTCAACCAGCACCCGACCTGGGACGGCCGCGGCACGACGGTCGGCATCCTCGACACCGGCGTCGACCTCGGCCACCCGGCGCTGAACACGACGTCGACCGGCGAGCGCAAGATCGTCGACTGGGTCACCTACACCGACCCGACGTTCGTCGGCAACACGAACGCCGACAACGACCCGACCTGGATCCAGATGAACACCACGGTCGACGGCAGCACGGTCGGCCTTCCCGGCGAGGGCAGTGTCCAGACCGGCACCTTCAACGAACGCGATCCGCGCCTGGGCGGCGAGCTCGGCAACGACGTCAACCGCGACGGCAACCCGGCCGGCTCGAGCGGTACGTTCGGCGTCGCCTGGAACAAGACCACCGGCAGGGTCTGGGTGGACACGAACCAGAACGGCACCTTCGCCGACAACCCGGCGATGACCGACTACAAGATCAACTACGACATCGGCCACTTCGGCACCGACAACCCGGCCACGCCGATCAGTGAGTCGATGCCGTTCGTCGTGCAGACCGACCCGGCGGACAACGTGGTGAACATCGGCATCGTCTCCGGCGCGCACGGTTCGCACGTCGCGGGCATCGTGGCAGGCAACAAGCTCCTCGGCGGCTCGATGAGCGGCGCCGCACCGGGCGCGAAGCTGGTCTCGGTCCGGGTCTGCCTGTTCATCGCCGGCTGCACCAACCACGCACTGCTCGAGGGCATGATCTACGCGGTCACCCAGGCACACGTGGACGCGATCAACATGTCGATCGGCGGCCTGCCGGCGCTGAACGACGGCAACAACGCCCGCGCCGAGCTGTACAACTCGCTGATCGACACCTACGGCGTACAGATGTTCTTCTCCGCCGGTAACAGCGGACCGGGCATGAACACCATCGGCGACCCCGCGGTGGCGTCGAAGGTCGTGAGCGTCGGTTCGTACATCACCAGCGCCAGCTGGCTGGCGAACTACGGCTCGAAGACCGGTCCGGCCGAGAACCTGCACCCGTTCTCGTCCCGCGGCCCGGCCGAGGACGGTGCGCTCAAGCCGGAGATCGTCGCGCCGGGCTCGGCGATATCGGCCGTCCCGACCTGGCAACCAGGGCAACCGGTCGTCGGCACGTACACGCTGCCACCGGGCTACGGCATGTTCCAAGGTACGTCGATGGCCTCGCCGCAGATGGCCGGCGCAGGCGCACTGCTGCTCAGCGCCGCAAAGGCGACCGGCCTGTCGGTCACGCCCGCGCAACTGCGCAAGTCGCTGTTCTCGTCGGCGCGGTTCCTGACCGACTACAGCGCCTACGAGCAGGGCAACGGCCTGGCCAACGTCGGCGCCGCGTGGAACCTGCTGAAGAAGAGCCCGCGGACCGACACCATCACCGCCGCGGTCCCGGTCAGCACCGCCCTGTCCGCGTTCCTCAAGACGCCGGGCATCGGCACCGGGATCAACGACCGCGAGGGCGTGGTCCTGGGTACGCAGTACACCCGTACCTACACGTTGCGGCGTACCTCCGGGCCGGCCGGCAAGGTGAAGTACAAGCTGTCCTGGCTCAGCGGCGACGGCACCTTCGTCACCGCCGGCAACGTCATGCTGCCGCTCAACACCGACGTGTCCCTGCCGGTCCTGGTCAAGGCCAAGTCCGTCGGCGCGCACTCGGCGCTGCTGCAGTTCGACGACACCAGTTCACCGGGGATCGAGTTCCAGACCCTGAACACGATCGTGGTGCCGAACGAACTGTCGACGGCGACTCCGGCGAAGACGGTCACCGGGAAGATCGGTCGCAACCAGACCACGAGCTACTTCTTCCGCGTGCCCGCCGGCGTCACCGCTCTGAAGGTGGACCTGTCCGGTCCGAACGCGACGGCAGGCACCGGGCAGGCGCGATTCCTGCGCTTCAGCCCGTACGGCCTTCCCAGCGAGGACGCCGAGACCAACAGCCTGTACTGCTACAGCCCACCGGTCGCGGGCGGGACGTGCTCGGATCCGCTCAGCCGTACGGTCAGCAACCCGATGCCCGGCGTGTGGGAGATCACCGTCGAGGCCCGGCGTACGTCGGACCTCCTGAAGACGCCGTACACGCTGACGGCGTCCCTGCTGGGGGCATCGGTGTCGCCGAACCCCGACGTCATCGCCAGCGGCACCCTCGGGCAGCCGATCAGCCGCTCCTACACGATGACGAACCTGCAGGGTCCGTTCACCGGTAGGGCCGTCGGGACCGCACTGGGCAGCGCGAAGCTGGCCACCCCGACGATCGCGGACGGCGCACAGCAACAGTTCCAGGTGAATGTGACGCCGGGCACGACCTCGCTCAAGGCCGCGATCGGCGGCACGAGTGATCTCAACGCCGACCTCGATCTGTTCGCGTACAACTGCTCGAGCGGAACCTGCGTGCTGGCTGCGCAGAGTGCGGGCAGTACCGCCGTGGAGTCGATCACTGTGAACAACCCGGCGGTGGGCATCTGGGTCATCCTCGTCGACGGGTTCGCGGTGCCGTCGGGGACGACGACGTACAACTATCGCGACGTTCTCGCCAACCCGGCGTACGGCACGATCGCAGTGTCGGACGCCAACGCGCTGCGGGCAGCAGGCGCAGTGTGGACCGCGCCGGCGACAGTGACGCCGACTGCGGCACCCGCGTCCGGGCGGGTTCTCTACGGCAACGTGGAGGTCCGGACGGACACGAATGTCCTCATCGGTTCAGGGGATGTGATCATCCAGTCCGTCAGCTGAGCAAACCGGCCTCCGACCCACGCGTGCTGCGGCGCGCGTGGGTCGGAGCCCGTTTCGACCCGCAGCCGATGAGAAACTGGAGCCATGCGGAGACGGGTGCGGACCGGGATCGTGATCCTTCTCCTGGTCGTGCTACTCGGCGGGGCCGGGTACGTCGGCTGGGTGCTGGTGCAGCGGTCCGAACCGGTATCGCTGCCGGAGCTGACCGGGAACTACCAGGTCGGCCGCCGAACGTTCGAATGGACCGATACGCCGCGCCGCGACCCGTACACGAACGGCCCGCGCAAGCTCGCTGTCTGGCTGTGGTACCCGGTCGCCAAGGAGACCACCGGCCGCCGCGTCCAGTACGCCCCCGGCCAGTGGAGCGCACTCCACCTCAAGTCGCCCGTCTCGCTGTTCCAAGGACCGTTCGACACCCTCCAGGACCGCGCCCTGGACCGGGTAGCCGTCGCGCCGGGTCGCTTCCCGGTCGTCGTACTGATGCCGGGCATGGGCCTGTCCGCTCCGATGTACGCGGCTCTCGCCGAGGATCTCGCGAGCCACGGGTACCTCGTCGCGGGCGTCACACCGACGTACAGCGCGAACCTCACCGTCCTCGACGGCCAAACCGTGGAGAGCAAGCCGGAGGCGAACCCGCCGAACCTCGGCGACAGCACCGAAGGCTCTCAGCAGGTAGGCGACCATCTCGTCACCGTCTGGGCCGCCGATGCCCGGTTCGCCGCCGGCATGGTCGCGAAGCAGCTACCGGGCTCGGTCGAGTCCTCGGTCGGACCGTCGTACGTCGGCCACTCGTTCGGCGGTGCGGCGTCACTCGAAGCCTGCCGCCAGGACCAACGCTGCGCGGCCGCGGTCGACCTGGACGGCAGCCAGTTCGGTGAGGTGGTGACGAAGGGGGTGACGGCGCCGATCATGCTGCTCGGCGCCGACGACTCCTGCATCACCAGCGTCTGCGGCCCGGACGCCAAGAACGATGCCGACCGCAACCGCGCACTGTCTTTGCTCAAGGCAAGCAATGGCGCGTCGTGGTGTGCCACGATCCCCGGCAGCCGCCATTTCAACTTCACCGACTACGGCGTCTACTACCTGGCCTACCCGCTCCGGAAGTTCCTGCCGCTCGGCAGCGTCGGCCCACGCCATGCCCTGACCGTCACGAACGGCTACCTCAACACCTTCCTGTCGCACGCGATCTACAAGACCCCGCCGCCCGGCGCTCCGGCCTGCCGGACCTAGAGATCCAACTCGTAGGTCTGCCCAACCAGCGCGTCGCCCCACATCTCGTGCGGCTCGGTCGCCGTCAGCCGGAACCCGCGTGACAGGTAGATGTGCCGCGCCGCGACCAGCGGATCGTTGGTCCACAACACCATCCGCTTGTAACCGGCTGCGCGGGCAAACTCCAAACACGTGTCGACCAGCGCGGCACCGAGCTTCAGCCCACGCGCCGCCGGCGTCACGAGCAGGAGCCGCAACTGCGCCGTCGTCTCGTCCGGACCGCGCACACAGAAGATGCTGCCGACCCGCTCCCCGTCCACCTCCCCGATCCACGCCGCCTCGCGCTCGTCGTCGTGCTCGGTCGCGTACGCCGCCACGATCTGCGCGATCAGCACCTCGTACTGCGGACTCCAGCCGTACTCGGCCGCATAGATCTCCGCGTGCGACTGCACTACCCAGCCGAGATCGCCCGGCTTCCCCAGCTTCCTGATCATTCGTCCACCCGATCTACTGACACGACTGTTTCAGTAAGCGATACTAGCCTGGTGCCGACCACAAGAACAGTGCCACTTTCGAAGGATGGCCCGTCCGCGCGCCAGCAGGAACTGCTCGAGCGCGCGTACGCCTACTCGCTGACGCACGGGCTGGCCGACCTGTCGCTGCGCCCGCTGGCGACCGCGATCGGGTCCAGTCCGCGCGTGCTGCTGTTCCTGTTCGACAGCAAGGACGGCCTCATCCGGGCCCTGCTCGCCCGCGCCCGGGCCGACGAGCTGGAGTTGCTCCGCCGGATCCAGCAGCAGCACGACGTACCGCCCGGGCTGGACGTGGTCGCCCGGGAGCTGTGGACCTGGATGGCAGCTCCTGAGCGGCGGCCGTTGATGACGTTCTGGGTCGAGGCGTACGGGCGGTCCCTGGTCGCGCCCGAGGGGCCGTGGGCGGACTTCGCCCGCTCGACGGTCGACGACTGGCTCGAGTTGCTCAAGGCAACGCAGCCGGACCCGGACGCGATCCACTCCGCGGCGCGGCGTACCGGCGTACTGGCGATGCTCCGTGGAGCGCTGATCGACCTGCTCGCGACCGGCGACCTGGAGCGGACCACCGCCGCCCTCGAGGACTACCTAGCCGACTAGCTCGAACGCGACCGTGCGCTTGGCGATGTCGGCCTCGACCAGCTTCACGCGGACCTGCTTGCCCAGCGGCAGCGCCGTGCCCGTGACCCGGCCTTCGATCGCGACCTTGGTCAGCGCGACGATGCCGCGGTTGTTCTCCCGCTCGTCGACCTCGGTGATCACGCCGTCGAACTCGGACCCGACCTGATCCGCGACCAGCCCGGCCTCGACCATGCTGACGATCGACCGCTCGTACGCGTGCGCGCGCCGGTCCGCGTCGTCCATCATCTTCGGGATCTCGTCCATCGAATCCCGCACCCAGGCCGGCACCTCGGCACCGGCCGAGAGCGCGACGCAGATCTCCCCGGTCCAGCGGTCGACAAGTCGTCGCAGCGGCGCGGTGACATGGGCGTACTCCGCCTTCATCGCGGCATGTTGCGGTGACGCCGGCACGCTCCCCGCGAAGGCGACGTACCCGGCGCCGCGGAACAGCACCGTGCAGGCCGCGAGCATCGCCGCGTGCGCCGGCACCTTCGGGTCGAGCCCGTGGATGAACTCGGCGTACGTCGTCTCGTCCGGCCAGGCGAGCCCCAGCGCCTTGGCGGTGTTGCCGAGCTTGCGGCGCAGATCGTCGTGCGATTCGGGCAGCGTCCGCAGGATGCCGATCTTGCCCTTCATCATCAGCTCGGCGGCGGCCATCCCGGTCAGCAGGGAGATCTGCGCGTTCCAGCCCTCGACCGGCAGCGGCGCGCGGAACTCCAGACCCCAACCGTGGTTGGAGGTGACGACCTCCTGGTCCGGGATCGGCAGGTTGACGCCGCCGCGATCCAGCTCACGCTGCTCCCGGAGCTTCCCGACCTCGCGCAGCAGTTGCAACGACTCGGACGCCGTACCTGCGTCGAGGTCCTGTTGTACGCCGGCGTAGTTGAGCTTGGCCCGCGACCTCACCAGGGCCCGCTCGCAGGTGACGCCTGTGCCTTCGCCGGTCGCGTCCACCATGATCGTCCAGAGCAGAGCGGGACGGACCTGGTCGGGCAGCAGCGAGGCCTCGTCCTCGGACAGCTCCGGCGGGTGCAGCGGCGTGCGCTTGTCCGGCGCGTACAGGGTCTCGCCGCGCTTGCGGGCCTCGACGTCGATCGGGTCCCCGGCCTGCACGAACGCGGCGACGTCGGCGATCGCGTAGTGCACGGTGTAGCCGTCGCCGGTTCGCTCGATGTGCAGCGCCTGGTCGAGGTCCATCGAGTCCGGCGGGTCGATCGTGACGAACTCGATGTCGGTCCGATCCAGCTTCGGCAGGCGAACGTTCGCCGCCGCTGCCACCGCCGCGGCGGTCACCTCGGGCGGGAAGTCGGCCGGGACCTCCTGCTCCCGACGGATGTCCTGCAACGACGCCCGGAACACCTCCGGAACATCCTCGGCGAAGTGAACTCTCTGCAGCGGCATGGGGTCAGACTAGGGCAGGCCGCCAGGCAGGCCCTACAGGGCAGGCTGCAGGTTGAAGGAGCGGAGCGACGCCAGTCCGTCGGCGTACCAGTGGATCTCGGTCAGGGTCGCCGGGCGCATTTCCATCCGGAACATCGACGACATCGGGGCCTGCAGCACCGATCGGACCATCAGCTTGATCGGCGTCACGTGCGTCACCACGACGACGGTCTTGCCGGGGTGGCGGGCCAGCAGCCCGTCCCGCGCCGACCGCGCCCGCCGCGCGCACGCGTCGAACGACTCACCGCCGGGCGGCGCGACACTCGTCGAGTCCA
Organism: Kribbella sp. NPDC051586; assembly: GCF_044453965.1. Lineage (NCBI taxonomy): Bacteria > Bacillati > Actinomycetota > Actinomycetes > Propionibacteriales > Kribbellaceae > Kribbella > Kribbella sp. NPDC051586. Next base: position 968,893 of record NZ_JBITDF010000002.1, read on the forward strand.
GCCACGCGTTCAGCGCGTCCGGCCACTTCTGCTGTACTTCGGCGTACGTGTGGCCGTCCCAGTCGCCGAACGAGCACTCGATCCAGCCGTCGTCGACGATCGGCTCCAGCCCGAGCCTCGTCGCCACCGCGTCGGCCGTCTGCCGGGCCCGCACCATCGGCGACGTCACCAGCGCGTCCACCCCGCCGATCCGGGCCAGGTACTCCGCCGCTGCCGCGGCCTGCGCGCGACCGGTGTCGCTCAACGCCGGGTCGTCGCCACCGGCACCGGAGAACCGCTTCTCCGCGGTGTGCGGCGTCTCGCCGTGGCGCAGGAAGATCAGCTGCGTCGGTGGCTCGGCCTGCGCACCCCAGCCCTGCAAGGCCTTCTGCAGATCCGACGGCTCCTGGGCCGAGGCCGGCGCCGATCCGGCCGGGGCGGGTGTCAGCGGGATGTCCACGCCGTCGAGCGCGTTGTTCGCGAGGGCGTCCGCGGCGGAGTTCTGTGCGCGCGGCACCCAGGTCCACTCGGTCCCGAACGGCGCCAGGCCCTGCGCCTTGATCGCCAGCGGCTTCAGGTCCGGGTGCTTGATCTTCCACCGGCCGGCCATCTGCTCGATGACCAGCTTCGAGTCCATCCGCACCTCGATCGAGGCGTCCGGCGCGTACTCCGCGGCGAGCTGGAGCCCCGCCACGAGTCCGGAGTACTCCGCGACGTTGTTGGTCGCGATCCCGAGCGTCTGCCCCTGCTGTGCGATGACCTGACCCGTTGCCGGATCACGCACCAACGCGCCGTACGCCGCCGGCCCCGGATTCCCCCGGGACCCACCGTCGGCCTCGACGATGACGTGCGGATAGCTCATGCCGCGCTCTCCGACGTACGGACGAGGATGCGGCCGCACTCCTCACACCGCAGTACGGCGTCGGGGGCTGCCGCCTTGATCGCGAGGAGGTCGGACGGGGCAAGCTCCATCCGGCAGCCCATGCAGCGCTTGCCGACCAGCGGCGCGGCGCCGATGCCGCCGTTGTGCTCGCGCAGCCGTTGGTACTGGGCGACCAGGTTCTCCGGGAGCTCGGCAGCGACAGTCGTGCGCTTGTCGCCGAGCTGCGCGCGCTGCTCGTCGAGCTCCTTGAGGGCGGCGTCGCGGGTGGTCTCCAGCTCGGACTGCCGGCCCGCGAACGCCTCGGCCCGGGCGCGCAGGTCGGCCTGCACCACCTCGGCGGCCTCGAGCTTCTCCATCACCTCGAGCTCGGCGTCCTCCAGGTCGGAGATCCGGCGCTCGAGCGAACCGATCTCGTGCTGCAGGTTCTCCAGGTCGCGGGGCGAGGTGACCTGACCGGAGTCGATCCGCTGCTGGTTGCGGGCACGGCGCTGGCGGACCTGCTCGACGTCGCTGTCGGCCTTCTTCTGCTCGCGCTGCAGGTCGCTGACCTCGGTGTCGGCGGTGACGAGCTCGCGGTCGACCACGGACTTCTCGGCGGACAGGTCCTTGAGGGCCTGGTGCTCGGGCAACGACGCGCGCTTGTGCGCGACCTGATCCAGCTGCAGGTCGACATCCTGCAGGTCCAGCAACCGGCGTTGGACGGCGGGCTCGGCGTTCAGAGTCGGCTCCTTCAAATCGTGGCGGCGCCCTCAGATCCGCAGGGTCCATGCGTCCGTGCAGAGCGTTGAGATGTGAGTGTCCACGGTACTGCCTTGCGCTGCCAGGCCGGCGAGCAGGAGCCGCTCGGCATCCGCGAGCCACGGCCACTCGCTGGCCCAGTGCGCGACGTCGACCAGCGCGGGGTCGCCGTACGCGCGCGCCTCGGTCGCGGGATGGTGCCGGAGGTCCGCGGTGAGGTACGCGTCCACACCGGCGGCCCGGACCCGGTCGAACTCCGAATCGCCCGCTCCCCCGACCACCGCGACGGTCTCGATCATCCGCTCCGGATCCCCGGAGACGCGCACGCCGTGCTCGGTCCGCGGCAGGCTCTCCGCGACCAGCCGGGCGAAGTCGGCCAGCGGCAACGGCTCCGCGAGTACGCCGATCCGGCCGCCACCGCGCTCACTCGGCAGCGCCGCCAACTCGTAGAAGTCGTACGCCGGTTCCTCGTAGGAATGCGCCGCGACCAGCGCCTCCGCGACCGCCCGGCGCTTGCGGCGCGGCAGGATCATCTCGATGCGGTCCTCCCGCACCACCTCGATGTCGCCGACGGTGCCGATCGTCGGGTTCGCGCCCTCGAGCGGCCGGAACGTCCCGTCGCCGGTGACGCTCCATGCTGCGCGTTCGTAGTTGCCGACCCGCCCCGCACCGGCCTTCGCTAGCGCGTCGAGCATCGCCTGCGTCTCCCCGACCGGGACACCGACGACGACCTTGTCCATCGGGTCGGCCGGCATCGGCTTCAACGGCCGCGTGTCCCGCAACCCGATCGCGGCGGCGAGCGCGTCGCTCACTCCCGGGTTCGCGTTGTCGGCGTTGGTGTGGCAGACCTGCAGCGCGACGCCGCCGCGGATCAGGTCGTGAATCACCCGGCCCTTCGGCGTCGACGTGGCCACACTGTTCACACCGCGCAGCAACAACGGGTGGTGCGTGACGAGCAGATCGAACCCGCCTTCGATCGCCTCGTCGACCACGCCCCGCATCGGATCCACGGCGAACAGGACCCGCCGTACCTCTTGCTCCGGATCCCCGGTCACCAACCCGACCGCATCCCACGACTCCGCCCAGGCCGGGTCGTACAACCGATCGAGAACCGCAGTCACATCCGCCAGCGTCGTCACGCCGCCTATCCTGACACCCACTGGATTGTGACGGGGGCAGCCGCCCGGTGCCCCCGCCACAACCAGTTCCGCCGGTGCGGACGTGGAGGTGCGACCGCCCCGCCGCATCCACCACGTCGCCCGCTCCGGCGGGTCGTCCCAGTCACAGGGGGAGGGCCGTCGACAGGGGCCGACGGCTTGACCGGGACGAGTCTTCGAGGCCTGGCTAGATCAGCCAGGCGGTTGTGTCGCTCGGGAGCTTGTCGCCCTCGAGCGGGCCGCTGGACAGCACCACGGCAGCGTCCGGCAGCTCGACCGGGGCCGCGCCGAAGTTCGTGACGCACTGCCAGCCGCCGGGCCGGGTGAAGTGCAGGACCCAGTCCGTCGCGTCGACCCAGGTCAGCGAGTTGCCGGTGCGCAGACCACGCCGTACGGCGAGGGCCTTGCGGTACAGGCTCAGCGTCGACTCCTGGTCGCCGTCCTGCGCCTGGACCGAGTACGCCCCGAACCACTTCGGCTGCAGCAGGTGGGACCCGCCCGGGCCGAAGCCGAACGACAACCCGTCGACGGTCCACGGGATCGGCACCCGGCAACCGTCGCGGCCCTTCTCGGCGCCCTTCGAGCGGAAGTACGCCGGGTCCTGCAGGTTCGCGGCCGGCAGCTCACCGACCTCCTGCAGACCGAGCTCCTCACCCTGGTACAGGTACGCCGACCCGGGCAGCGCCAGCATCAGCAGCGTGGCAGCTCGGGCGCGCTGCAGGCCGAGCGCGACGTCGACCGTCGGCTCGGTGCCGTTGCTGAGCAGCCAGTCCTTGCCGTCCTGCCAGCCGCCCTTCGGGTTCCTCGGCAGGCCGTACCGGGTGGCGTGCCGGACGACGTCGTGGTTGGAGAACACCCACGTCGACGACGAGCCGTTCTCCTCGGCGAGCGCGAGGTTCTCCTCGATCACCTTGCGGAACTTCTCGTACTCGAAGTCGGCCTGCAGCAGGTCGAAGTTGAACGCCTGCCCGAGCCCGTCGGCGCTGGCGTACCGGGCCCGGCGGGCGGCCGGCACGAACGCCTCGGCCACGGCCGACCGCGGCGGGTCGTAGGTGTTCAGCAGGTTGCGCCAGTCGCGGTAGATCTCGTGGACGCCGTCCTGGTCCCACAGCGGGTGCGCGCCGTTGGACTCCGACTGGCGGGGCAGCATGGCCTTCGACGGGAACGGCTCGGACAGGTCCTTCACGAGCGCGTGCGCGACGTCGACCCGGAAGCCGTCGACCCCGCGGTCGGACCAGAACTTCAGCGTCTCCAGGAAGTCCGCGCGGACCTCCGGGTGCTGCCAGTTCAGGTCGGGCTGCTCGGCGGCGAACATGTGCAGGTACCACTGGCCGTCGTCGGTCTTGGCCCAGGCGGAGCCGCCGAAGACGGAGTCCCAGTCCGACGGCGGCTGGTCGCCGTCGCTGTCTTCCGGGCCGTCGCGGAAGATGTACCGCTCCCGGGCCGGCTCGCCCTTGGCCGCCTCGAGCGCCTCGACGAACCACTCGTGGCGGTTGGAGGTGTGGTTGGGGACGATGTCGACGATGAGCTTGATGCCCTCGGTGTGCAGCGCCTCGATCAGCTGGTCGAAGTCGTCCAGGGTCCCCAGCCGCGGGTCGACGTTGCGGTAGTCGTCCACGTCGTACCCGCCGTCGGCCAGCGCGGAGGGGTAGAACGGGCTCAGCCAGACCGCGTCGATCCCCAGCGCCACCAGGTACGGAACCCGACTGACAATGCCCTGCAGATCGCCGACGCCATCACCGTTGGCGTCGGCGAAGCTGCGCGGGTAGATCTGGTAGACGACAGCCTGCCGCCACCAGTCGGACTGAGCCGTTTGGGTCGTTGGGGTCGTCTGCGGACTCGTCACGATCGCCTCACCGGAATCTGTTGGTAACCCAGGGTTTATATATAGGCTCTAAATTTAGAATCTGCATGTATTCTGCGGTCGGTACGACGACAGGTCAAGGGGCTTTTCATGGCAAAACCACCGACTACCCCACCGACGGCCACTCCGACGATGTTGCGCCGGGTGAACGCGGGGAAGGTACTGGGCGTGCTCACGGGCGCGCGGGTGATGACAGGAACCAGCCTGATCGAGGCCACCGGGCTCACCCGCGCGACCGTGCACGCGGTCTGCAACGACCTGATCTCGATGGGCTGGGTGGTCGAGCTCGACCCCGGCCGGACGTCTGTCGGCCGTCCGTCGCGCCGGTTCGAGTACAACAACCACGCGGGATACGTGCTCGGCATCGACATCGGTGCGGCCAAGACGACCGTGCTGGTCTCGGACCTGCGCGGCGAGACGGTCGCCAAGGCCGGGCGGTCCGCGGCAGGCGTGAAAACACCGGCCGAGCGGACCGGGATCGTGCACGAGACGGTGCTCGAGGCACTGGCGTCCGCAGGAGTGTCGAACGAGCAGGTCCTGGTGGCGGGCGTCGGCGTCGCGGCGCCGGTCGATCGGGACGGGAACATCCTGGTCGACGACGAGTTCTGGCGGCGCTTCGACGCGGACCTGTCGAAGCGGCTGACCGAGCTGCACGGCTGGCCGGTCCTGCTGGAGAACGACGCCAACCTCGCCACCCTCGGCGAGCACTGGCGCGGCGAGGCGCGCAACGTCGACGACCTCGTCGTGCTGCTGGCCGGTGAGCGGTTCGGGTCCGGGCTGATGGACTCGGGTCGGCTCCTGCACGGCAGCCGCGGCGGCGCCGGCGAGATGGTCTTCCTCAAGCTGATCGAAGGCGTCGGCGATACGCACGGCATCGCCCGGATCGCGCGCGAGAACGGTACGGCGGCGGTCGCCGACCCGGCCGTCGAGACGTCGCTGCGCGAGCTGGCCGAGGGCGGCGAGGTGACCGCGGAGCAGGTGTTCAGCGCCGCGGCCGGCGGCGATGAAGTTGCCCTAGGCATCCTTGAGGACATCGCCGCCCGGACCGCGCGGGTGATCGCCACCCTCGGCATCTTGTTCAACCCCGAGCTGATCGTCATCGGCGGCGCGGTCGCCGAAGCCGCAGCCGCCCTGCTCCCCGACCTCGACAAGCACCTGTCCGGCTACACCAGTACGCCGCCCCGCGTCGCCGTCTCGTCCCTCGGCGACGCGATCGTCTCGGTCGGCGCCGTCCGCCACGCGCTCAACTACGTCGAGGAACACGCCCTCGACCTGGAGCTCAGCTCCCGCCCCAACTGGTGAAGCGGATCCCCGGGCCATCACAATCGGCGGCCGGCGGGCACCCGACGCCTGGCCGGGACGACCGGCGGTGATTGTGATGGCCTGGGGATCCGGCTCTCTTGCTAGCTCTCGCGGGTCAGCTGCCTGGCGATGGCCTCCAGGACGATGATGTTGCGGCCGGAGGTGGTCGCCGAGGGGACGCCGCTCGGTACGACGGCTTGGTCCTCCGGGATGCCGGTGCAGAGGACGAAGACGTTCCCTGGGTGGCCCTGGACGAGGTGGTCGAGCGCTTCGCGCATCCACGGCGTACGGCCGGCGTCCTGGACGGCGATCACGAGCGGTCGGTCTGCGGCGGTCTGAGCGGCCTTGGCGATCGCATCGTTCCCCGGCTCGGCTGCGTTGGTCATGCGGTGCTCGCCGCGGAGTACGACGCCGTCCGCGCCGGGGGCGACGCGGGTGAAGATCTCCGGGAGGCCGGAGAAGTACGGGTTCCAGGCCGGGTGCAGGCCCTGGGTGAGGTCGATGACGTACGGCGCCGGGCCGAGCGCGGGGAACGACTGGCCGACGACCACGCGGTTGGCGACCTCCCGGATCGGGGCGCCGTCGAGGCCCGGCTGTCGAGTGCGCTGACCGAGCGAAGCGGCGAGGGCACGGACCCGTGCGGCCGCGTCGGCGACGCGCTCGGCGGGGAGCGTGCCAGTACGCACGGCATCGGCCACGCGCGCGATCAGGGCCTGCGCGTCCGCGGTACCGACCGCGATCATCGCCAGGTCGGCGCCGGCGCCGATCGAGGCGACGGCGGCGTCCTCGATCGACCGGTTCTTGGTGATCGCCTGCATCTCGAGCGCGTCGGTGGTGATGACTCCGTTGAAGCCGAGCTCCTCGCGGAGCAATCCGGTCAGCACCCGGTGCGAGAGCGTGGCGGGCTGGTCGTCGTACGCCGAGAAGACGATGTGCGCGCTCATCACGACGTCGGCGCCCGCGGCAATGGTCGCCCGGAACGGGGCCAGCTCGACCGCCTTGACCTCCTCGATCGAACGGTCGACCCGCGGGAGATCCGAGTGCGAGTCGACGGCCACGTCGCCATGTCCCGGGAAGTGCTTGGGGCAGGCCGCGATACCGGCCTCGTGGACACCCTCGACGAAGGCGACGCCGTGGCGCGAGACCACGTCCGCAGTACGGCCGAACGAGCGGGTGGAGATGATCGGGTTCGCCGGGTTGCTGTTCACGTCGACCGACGGGGCGAGCATCAGGTCGATGCCTAGGGACGCGAGGGTCGCGGCGGCATCGCGGGCCGACGCCCGGGTCAGGTCGACGTCGTCCAGGTCCCCGAGCAGGCGCGGCGAGGCGAGCGGCCACGGGTTGGCGGGCGCCAGGTGGCTGAACTCGCCGCCCTCGTGATCGATCGCCACGATCAGATCCGGCCGCTCGGCCCGCAGGTCGGCGGTCAATGCGGCCACCTGCTCGGCACTCGCCACGTTGCGGGTGAACAGGATGACCGCGCCGAGCCCGTCGGCGACGGCCCGCCGCAGCTCGTCGGTGGCTGTGGTCCCGGCGAACCCGACCACCAGCGCGCCGGCCGCATCACGTTCCAGTTGATCACTCATCCCCCCACCCTCTCCCGCGCCGGCCCCGGGCCGCCACCCAGCGCGCTAATAATTAGCCGGCTCGGGAGGCGCGGAGGGGCATCGTTGTCAGGACCTGTCATGGCAGTTAACTGCCGTCTTCCTGCGGGTTTGCCGTGATTACTTTCATTCACCCCTGTCTGTTCGGGCCGACTACAGATAACGTTGTCTCTCGACCTGACCGCCCTGACCGGGGGGACGATGAGCGACGACGCAGCGATGGCGCGGGAGACCGTGCTGGGAATCGACATCGGCGGCACGAAGATGGCCGCCGCTTTGGTGTCCGCGGACGGCACGATTCTCTCCGGCGACCGCATCCTCACCCCGGCCGGCGACGCCGACGAGGTGTTCGCCGCGCTCGGGGAGCTGATCGCGCGAGTCCGCGGCGATGTCACTCCCCTCGCTGTCGGCATCGGCTCCGCAGGTCCTCTCGACCAGCAGCACGGCCTGGTCTCCCCCGTGAACATCACCGGTTGGCGCAACTTCCCCCTCGTCGACCGGGTCCGGGCGCTGACCGGCGACGTACCTGTCGCCCTCGGGCTCGACGGGCACTGCTTCGCGCTCGGTGAGTTCTGGAGTGGTGCCGGGCGGGACGCGAAGACCCTGCTCGGGATCGTCGTGTCGACCGGCGTCGGCGGCGGGCTGGTCGTGGACGGCAAGCCGTTGATCGGTCAGTCCGGCAACGCGGCGCACATCGGCCACGTGGTGGTCGACCAGGACGGCGAGGCGTGCGCCTGCGGGTCGTACGGCTGCGTCGAGGCGTACGCGAGCGGCCCGCGGATGGTCGCACGGGCCAAGCGGCAGGGCTGGCGGACGGACGAGGACGTGGACGCCGCCGTACTGGCTGCTGATGCCGCGGCCGGGGACGAGCTGGCACTGGCGACGTTCGACGACGGGGCGCAGGCGCTGGCCGCGGGGATCGTGGCGACCGCCGTCACCGTCGACCTGACCACGGTCGTGATCGGCGGCGGGGTGGCGAAGGCCGGGCCGGTGCTGTTCGACCCGGTGCAGGCCTGGGTGAAGCGGCTGGCGCAGCTGCCGTTCGTCGCGGACCTGACCGTGGAGCCCGCTCAGCTGGACAACGCCGGTTTGCTGGGTGCCGCACATCTGGCGTGGGCGACTCTGGCCTGAACTCGCCGGCCTGAACTCACTGGCCTGAACTTTCGGCTGAACACGGGCTGAAACCGGCCGAACACACAGGTTCTGTCGTTCGGAAAGGGTTATCTCGCGCATCTTTGCGCAATTTTTACGAATATCAGGAATCTCTGTAACGACCGCCCCACTTCACCCGATTCAAGGGATGGATGGGGTGGGGGCACCGTCATCCACGGACGGTCCAGGGGGGCCTGGGACCGGTCGGAAGCGGTTGATCGAGGGGGGCCTTGGATCAACCGGACACGTGAGCGGCGGGCGAGGAGACTCACCCGCCGCAACCGTGTCGCCCGCAGGTCGGGAACCGCCGTGCTTCGGGCAGCGTCCGACCGACTTGGTGAGTGATCGATCTGGTGGAGGGACGAGATCGAACGCGGGTTCTGCATCGTGGACGGCGGTCGGTGGCTGCGGGAGGGCTGCTACTGAACCTGACCCCCCGCCCACGGTGCAGAACCGACCTCGCCCTGATCAGGGCTTGAGCCACTCCGGTTCCGGCAGGCGGCTGCGGTCGAGCCGGCCGTTGTCGTCCAGCGGGAGCTCCTCGATCGGGATCAGATCCGCCGGCACGAGGTAGATCGGCAGTTCCTTGCCCAGGTCAAGCATCAGCCGCGCGAGTACGGCCGGGTCGCTGTCCTCGAGGACGACGTACCCGATCAGGCAGGTGTCGCCGCCGGGATCCGACTGGGCCACGACGACGGCATCGACCACGCCGGGCTGGTCGGCCAGCACGTGCTCGGTCTCGCCGGGCTCGACCCGGTGGCCGCGGATCTTCACCTGGTCGTCGGCGCGGCCCAGGTACTCGAGCATGCCGTCGGCGCGCCAGCGGCCGAGATCGCGGCTGCGGTACAGCCGTGCACCCGGATGGCCCGGATCCGGTACGAACGCGTGCTCGGTCTCCTCCGGCCGCCCGATGTAGCCCTGCGCAACTGCCGCGCCGCCGAGGTGGATCTCCCCGACCGCGCCGACGGGCACGGGCCGCAGCGCCGCGTCCAGCAGGCGTACGACGACGCCCTCGATCGGACGCCCGATCGACGGCCGGTCCTCGGCCGGGTCGACCTCGTGGATCGTGGTGACGATCGACGCCTCGGCCGGCCCGTACTCGTTGAACAGCCGGCAGTCCGGATGCGCGTCCAGGAAGTCCCGCACCTTGTGCGTCAGCACCATCGCCTCGCCACCGGCGACGATCTCCCGCAGCGCCGGCATCTCCGGCAGGCGCCGCATCGTCGCCAGCAACGCGGTCAGCGGGCTGAACGCCATGAACAGGCGCTCGACGCTGTGATCGCGCAGTGCCGCGACGACCGAGTCCGGGTCGTACCGGTCGTCCTCGCCGATCAGCACGAGCGCCGCGCCCGAGGCCAGCGTCGTGAACATCTCCTGCACATGGACGTCGAAGCCGAACGACGTCCACTGCAACGTTCGCAGCGATCGCCTCGTCCGCAGGTAGTGCCGGACCAGGTTGACCGGGCCGCGGTGGGGGACCACGACGCCCTTGGGATTGCCGGTCGAGCCGGAGGTGTAGATGCAGTAGGCAACATCATCGGCCGCCGCCCGCACCGGCGGCGCCTGCCGCGCCCGCGGGTCGCCGTCCACCGCCGCCACCGGGACGAGCCGCAGACCCAGGCGGTCCGCCAGCGCCGCGTCGTCGCCGACCAGCGCAACGGCCTTCGCGTCCTGCACCATGAAGGACCAGCGGGACTCCGGTACGCCGGGATCCAGCGGGAGGTACGCCGCGCCGGACTTGAGCACCGCGAGTACGGCGACGACCATTTCGGTGCCTCGGGCAACGCGCACGGCGACGAGCTGGCCGGGCTTCACGCCGAGATCGACCAGCTGCCAGGCGACCGCGTTCGAGCGGCGGTCCAGCTCGGCGTACGTCAGTTCTCGGTCGCCTTGGACCAGCGCGATCGCGTCCGGGGTGCGGGCGACCTGCTGCTCGAAGAGCGTGTGCAGACCGCTGAGCTCGCCGGCGACGACCGCGTCGCGTCGTACCCGGCCGATCGGACCGCCCGGGTCGACGTCGGACTCGAGTTCGCGGAGCGCCTTCAGGTCCGGCTCGATCGGGACGACGAGCTCGGGGATCCGTAGCGCCGGACGAGTCGTTGCCCTGCGCAACACCTCGGCCAGGTAGTCGAGCAGGCGCTCGATCGTTGCCTGGTCGAACAATCCGGACCGGTAGTCCGCGGTACAGGTGATGCCGGCGCCGTGGTGCGTCAGCCGGAACCGTACGTCGACGGTCGCGGGCAGGTCGTCGTCGCCGTCCTCGAAGTCGACGAGGATCTGGAACAAGGGATCGCGCTCGAGGATGGCGAGATCGGTGCCGGCGTGGTCGAACGCGCCGGCGGTGATGTCGCGGATCCGCTGGGCCAGCTCGCCGAGGTCGGGCTCGCCGGACAGGTCGATGCGCAGCGGGAGCGCGCGGCGGGGCGCGGTGGAGGTGTCACCCTTCGGGCGGATGAGCGAGGATCCGATCGTCACGTCGTCCTGGGCGGCGAACCTGCCGAGGACGGTGGCGACTGCGGCCAGCATCGTCATCACCGGGCTGAGTTTGCGCTCCCGGCTGTACGCGAACACCGCGTCGCCGAGCTCCTCCTCCAGCTCTTGCTTGACCGAGGCAACGGTGTCGTCGCCGGCGGCACGGACGCGATCCGCGGGGAGGACCAACGGTTCGGCTCCGGCCAGCACCTGGTCCCAGTAGGACAGGTCGTTGCGGCGGGCCTCTTCCGTCGCGCTGAGTTCCGCCGTACTGCGGGCGGCTTCTTCGTCGTCGACCCACGAGTCGGCCGTGTCCTGAGCGTCGGTCGGTGGGGCGGCTTGGTCCTCCTGTGGTGCCTGCTCTGGTTGGTCGCCGAGGAGGGCCAGTTGCTCACGCATGAGTTGAGTGACGCCGTCGACCAACTGGCCCGCGACGCGGAGCTGCTGGGACATGAGCGCGGCCATCCCGCTGCCGGGCAGCTCGGCCTCGCTCGTTGCCGCCGCGGCCTCGTCCACCTTTGCCGCAAGCTCTGCGAGACCCGATCCGAGCACTGCCAGGGCCGCCCGCGGATCCCGCGCCGCGGGCTGTTCGACCGTGCTGCTGTCGGCGTCCGGCGCTTCGGCCTCTTCCGTCGGCTCAGCGGTCTGCGTCGGCTCGACGGTCTGCGTCGACTCGGCGGCCTGCGTCGGCCCGACGTCCGCGGTCGGCTCGGGGTCAGCCTCCGGCTCCGTCGTCTGGACAGCTACCGCGGTCGCGAGCTTGTGCGGCGTTGTGTACGTCAGGAAGAGATCGTCCGGCGCCAAGTCCGCCTCGAAGCGGCTGTTGATCTCGTCGATCACCGGCGCCATCTTCGCGGGCGTCGCACCCAGCTCGGCGAACGTGTGGTCCACCGTCAGGTCGTACGGATCGAGATTGAGGTGCTCGCAGGTCAGATCGAGTACGAGATCCAGCGACTCGCGGTACCGCTCCGCCTCGCTACCGGACAGCGCCCCCGCCTGTGCGAGGTAGTCCGCGTCGATCGAATGTGTCTCGGCCGGCAGCGCGAACGGCGACCGCTCGCTCTCCTCGACCTCTGTCGGCTCCGGCTCGAGCTGCTGCATCGGCGGGTCCAGCGGGATCCGCTTGACTGCCGCGTTCGACGGCGGCTCGAACACCGGCGACTGCGCCCGCGCGGCGCGCTCGAACGGGTTCAGCTGCACCCGCGCCGCGGCCGCATTGTTGTCCCCGGCAACCGCCGTACCAGGGCCGGCGAGCACGGTCACGGTCGGGTCGACCGGGTGGTAGACGCGACGGAACGGGTACGTCGGCAGCGGCACGCGCCCGCCGTCCGGGTAGACCTTCGCCCAGGCGATCTCGGTGCCCTGCTCGTACAGCTCGGCCAGCCCGTTCATCGTCGCGAGCACGGGGTCCTGGCCGAGGCGCTGCGCGGGGATCCACGTGCTGTTCGGCGCGATCCGGCGACCGGCGGGGCTCAGTACGGCGTCCGGTCCGAGCTCCAGGAACCGGCGGCAACCGGCGGCCGTGACCGCCTCGACCGCGTCGCCGAACAGCACCGGCTGCCGCAGCTGCCCGACCAGGTAGTCACCGTCGAGCACGGTCCCGGACTCGAGCAGGTCGCCCGACCAGCTCGACACCATCGGCGTCCGCAACGGCTTCAACGTGATCTCGCCGACGATCTCGGCGAAGTCAGACAGTATTGGGTCGACCAACGAACTGTGGAACGCCCGGTCGACGTCCAGCCGCTGCCACGCGACCTCCAGCCGGTCGAGCTGCGCCGCGAGCTGTCCGACGATCACCTCGGAGCCGGTCAGCACGAAGTTTTGCGGACCGTTGCCCGCAGCAACCTCCACGCCGGCCGAGCGGGCGATCTCGCGGACCCGGTCGGCGTCCGCGCGCACCGAGACCATTGCCCCAGGCACCGTTCCGCGCTGCATCAGCTGGCCGCGCTTCGCGGTCAGCCGTACGCCGTCCTGCAGCGACAACGCGCCAGCGACACACAGAGCGGCGTACTCCCCCACGCTGTGGCCGACGACAAGCGCGGGCTGTACGCCGAACGACTGCCAGAGCCGGGCAAGCGCGAGCTCGAACGCGAACAGCGCCGGCTGTGCGGTCTCGGTCGGCCACACACCTTCCGCCGTACCGGTTGCCGGGGTCAGCAGGAGCTCGAGCAGGCTGCCGCCGGTCTCCTCGTGGTACACGCGGTCGCACTCGTCGAGCACGGACCGGAACACCGGGAAGCGCGCGGCGAGTCCCGCCGCCATGCCGCGACGCGCGGCTCCCTGGCCGGTGAAGGCGTAGCCGAGCGGACCAGGTCCACCACGCGGTACTTCGGTTGCCTGTGCGGACCCGAGCGCCTCGACGAGCTCGGCCTCCGTGCCGCCCGCGACCGCGATCCGGTGCCGGTGCGCCGGCCGGCCGAGTGCCGCCGTACCAGCGAGGTCGATGAGGCGGTGGCCGGTGCCGTGGTCGAGGTCCGTCCGGTACAGCTCGACGAGATCGGCCAGGGCGTCCGGGTCGGGCGCGGACAGCGCGAGTACGACGGGGCCGTCGTCGCCGCGGCGGATCTGCCGGGGCGCCTCCTCCAGGATCACGTGCGCATTGGTGCCGCCGGCATCGATCGCGCTGACGCCCGCGCGGAGCGTCGTCTCCGCGTCCCACTCGCGGGCCTCGGTGCCGATCACGAAGGGGCTGCCGTCGAGGGCGAGCGCCGGATTCGGTGCGGTGTAGTTGATCGTGGGGACGAGCATCCGGTGCTGGAGCATCAGGATCGTCTTGATCAGGCCGGCCATGCCCGCAGCGCTGTCGAGGTGGCCGATGTTCGGCTTCACCGAGCCGATCGTGCAGAAGCCGACCTTGTCGGTGTGCCTTCTCAGCGCGGTCGTCAGCGAGCGCACCTCGGCCGCGTCGGCGGTGGCGCTGCCGATCCCGTTCGCCTCGATGTAGCTGAGGGAGTCGGCGTCGAACCCGGCCCGCTCGAGCGCGCGCTCGATCAGCTCGACCTGGTTCCCCGACGGGGCGTCCTCGTTGCTGACCGCAGTACCACGGATCACGGCGTACACCGTGTCGCCGTCGGCGAGGGCCTGGTCGAGACGCTTCAGGAGCACTGCGGCGACGCCGTTGCCGCCGACCGTGCCGTCGGCATCCGCGGCGAACGCGCGGACATGGCCGCTCGGCGACAGGATCGACTCCGGCGTCGGGTGATAACTCGTTGCCTGAGGCACCTGTACGGCGGCGGCGCCGGCGAGCGCGAGATCCGCGTCACCCGAACGCAACGCCTGGCAGGCCAGGTGTACTGCGACCAGCGACGACGACCACGCCGACTGCACGCCGATGGCGGGGCCGGTGAGGCCCAACCGGTAGGCGACGCGCGTCGCGAGCGAGTCGCGCGACTGGTGCTGACGGTTGTAGAGGTTCATGCCCGAGCCCGCGAACACGCCGACGCGGCCCGACGTACCGGCGTACCCGCCGTGCTCCAAGGCCTGATGACACACCTCGAGGAACAACCGCTGAGCCGGATCCATCAACTCCGCCTCGCGGTCGCTCAACCCGAAGAACTTCGCATCGAACGACTCGATGTGCTCCAGCACCCCGCTGACCGCAACCGCGCCGTCCGCCTGCCCGACCTCCTCCGGCGAGAACCGCCGGACACTCTCCACACCGCCGACCAGGTTCTCCCAGAACTGCTCAACACCCTCAGCCCCCGGGAACCGCCCAGCCACCCCCACGACGGCCACCGGCTCCACCACCGGCTTCTCCTGCTTCGCACCGGACTGGCCCTCACCAGCCACCTCGCGCTGCACACCCGCCGCGCCCTGCCCAGCGCTCAACTCCCTCTCGGCAACCGCCGCGCCCCGCCCAAGCGCCCCTGCTCCGCCGACAACACCCTCGCCGTCCGCAAAACCCTGCCCCGCCCGACCCTCGGCACCTGCGCTCTCGGCACCCGTGCCTTCGGCCTCCCCGGCACCAACAGACGCAGCCGAGCCCTCAAACACCTCGTCACCCGCAGCAGCACCCGCCCCGGCAACTACCTCAACGTCGCCGGTCTCCTCGAGGCCCGCGGCCGCACCAACAGCCGACTCCACTTCAACACCGGAAGACTCCTCCGCGACATCCTCGGCCTCAACCGCTACCGCCTGGACCCCCACGGCCCGGCCATCCGAGGCCGCCGACTCCTCACCCGCCGCAGCCTCACCTACCGCGCCCCCACCAGACCCCGCATCCTCCGACTCGCCAGCAACAACTTCACCGGCGTCATCAGACTCAGTCGCCTCAAGCTCCGCGCTCTCCGCGTCCGCGCTCTCCGCGCCGGCACTCTCGGCACCCGTGCTCTCGGCGTCCGTGCTCTCGGCACCCGTGCTCTCGGCACCTGTGCTCTCGGCACTCTCGCTCTCCGCCTCCGCGCCTTCGGCCTCCGCGACCGCCGCGTCCGCGCCTTCAGTTTCCGGGGCGTCGGTGGACTCGTCAGCAGACACCTCCTGCTCGACTCCATCAACCTCCGCACCCTCAAGACCTGACTCAGAAGTCTGCGCCCCGGCCCCCACAGCCTCGTCACCTGCGCCCGCCGTCACCTGAGACGAAGCGCCCGCGACCTCACCGACCTCGACCTCACCGGTGCCCGCTTCCTCGGCCTCCTCGGCGACAATCTGATCCGAATCGTCCGCAGCAGTCAGATCGGAGTCCATCGCCCCACCTGCCTCGCCGCCCGCCTCGGAGGTAGTCGCCGCAGCTAGCTCACGGGCCACAGGTTCGTCGGTCGTCTCCTCATCTTCGGTGACCCCAGCAACCACTGCATCCGACTCGACATCACCCGAGCCGGCCTCAGCCACCACATCATCCGAAGAACGCCCGGACTCGCGTTCGTCCTCAACAACCTCGGCCCGCGCCTCAACCGGCTCCTGCTCATGCCCGACCTGCTCGTGCTCAGCTTGCTCGTCGTCGGCCTGCCCGTCCTCAAACTGCTCCGGCTCGATCGCTTCTGGGTCGGCGGCGGATTCGTGCTCGCGAGTCGGGTGCGACTGTTCTGCAGCCTGCGGCTCGGTCGAGGCAGCCGGTTCCTGCGAACTCTCGGCAGTTGCCTCCTGGCTGCCCTCAGCTGCGGCAGGTTGGTCCTCAACCACAGCCGCGTCGGCGTCAGACGAGGTCTGCTCGACTGCAGACTCATGCTCGGACCCTGGCCCCGCTGTCTCTTCCGAACCAGCGGCCTCGGCAGCCTCCGACTGGGCCTCAGGTACTGCGGGCGTAGCGGACTCAGCCGACTCCGGCGTCAGGTCAGGCTGATCCGCGAGTACTCCGGCAGCACCGTCCTCGGGCGCTACTGCTGACGCCGGCTCGGCCTCTTCCGAGTCCGACTCAGCCTCAGGTACTGCGGTGGCCTCGGCTGCAGGTGCAGCGGGCGCGGACGACTCGGGAGTGAGCTCCGGCTCGGTTGCAGGTACGTCGGTGGCGTCGGACTCGGCTGCTGCCTGCGACGCCGAAGCGGCCTGCTCCGGATTCGGCTCAGGTACTGCGGTGGTGTCCGGCGCAGGTGTTTCCGTGGCGGAACCGGCGGCGGGCTCGGACTGGTCCGGGCTCAACTCGGGGTCGGCCGCAGGTACTGCGGTGACATCAGCGGCAGGTGTAGACGATTCGACTGACTCAGGAGTCGGCTCGGGCTCAGCCGTGGGTGCTGCGGTTGCGTCGGGCGCAGGTGCCGACGATTCGACTGGCTCCGGAGCCGGCTCGGGCTCAGCCGTGGGTACTGCGGTTGTGTCGGGCGCAGGTGTCGAGGACTCGGCTGGCTCAGCAGTCGGCCTGGCCGCAGCCGTAGGTACTGCGGCGGAGTCGGGTGCAGGTACCGAGGATTCGGCTAGCTCAGCAGTCGGCTCGGCATCAGCCGCAGATGCCGCGTTGCCGTCGGGTGCAGGTGTGTCGGATGTGGTGGAGTCGGCCGGCTCGAGGGTGAGTTCGGGCTCGGTCTCAGGCGCTGTCGCGGAGGCAGGCGGCTCGGCTGTGGCGGCCGCCGTGGTCTCGCGGCCGGGAGGTGCCGGCGACATGAACTCGCTGATGGCAGGAAAGTCCGTGTCGGCTGTCGGCTTGGCGTCGGGTGAGGACGCCGGCTCAGCTGAGGTGCTCGCGATGGCGGACGGGTCGGAGGAACTACGGGCGGCCGGGGAACTAGACGCGTCAGCGGGTGCCATGAGCGAGTCAAAATCGGCGGCCGGGGGTGCGGAAGGCGCCACGGCGGAACTGGATGCGGGTGCGGCGGTCGAGGGCGCCGCTGGCGCGGAGGCTGTCGCCTCTGCGGGCGAGGTAGGTCCGGACGCCACAGGCTCAACCGTCGCGGCGCCGGACGCTGCCGGGTCGATCGCACGGCCGGACGCTGCCAGGTCGGACGCTGCTGCGTCCGAGGGTGCGGGCTCAGGTACGGCGGGGGCGGAGGAGCTCGCGGCAGTTGGAGAATCGGACGACGTCAGGTCAGACGCTCCCGGGTCCGCGGCGGCAGGCGCGGACGGCCGTGCGGGCGCAGGTTCCGACGCTGCCGGGTCGGACGCCGCCGGGTCGACTGCTGCCGGGTCGACTGCTGCGTCCGAGGGTCCGGGCTCAGGTGCCGCGGGGGCGGAGGAGCTCGCGGCGGCTGGGGAATCGGACGGCGCGGCGTCCGACGCTGCCGGGTCGGACGCTGCCAACTCGGAGGTCGAGACGGACTCGCGCTCCGACGGCGCGGCGTCCGACGCTGCCGGGTCGGACGCTGCCAACTCGGAGGTCGAGGCGGACTCGCGATCCGAGGGCGCGGTGGACGCGCGCTCGGACGGTGCGGTGTCGGTGGCTGCCGGGTCGGAGGTTGAGGCGGACTCGGGCTCCGACGGTGCGGTGGGCTCGGGCTCGGACGGTGCGGCGGGCTCGGGCAGCCCGGCGGGTGTGGGTGGGCTGGGTGGTGTGGGGGTGCCGAGGGTGGGGCGGGAGGGGGGTGTGGGGATGGAGTTTTGGAGTTCGCGTTTCCAGGCTAGGCGGACTACTGGGAGTTCGGTGGTGCGTTCTGAGGGGTCCTCGTCGGCGTACGGGGTGGTTTCGGGGGTTGCCGAGGGGCCTTGGCCGGTGGGGCCGGAGTTGGGGGTGGCGCCGGCTGGTTCTACGTGGGGGGCGGCGAGGGGCTGGAGGAGGGTGCCGTCGATCCAGCGTTGTTTGAGGAGGGGGCGGAGGATCTTGCCGCCGGGGGTGGTGGGGAAGTCGCGGCGCGGTACGCCGACCACCTGCGCCGGGAGGCCGAGGCGGGTCTGGATCAGGCTTCGGATCGCCTGGTCCATGCCTGGGACCGAGTCCGGTGTGAGCGCATAGAACACGACCAACCGATCGGTCCCGGTCTCCTCGTCCGCGACGCCGCAGGCGGCGACCAGGCCGTGCTCGGCGCCGACGACCGTGGTGGCAACGGACTCGATGTCGTGGGCGTAGTGGAGCTTGCCGGACATGATGATGCGTTCGCTGTCCCGTCCGGTGACGACGACCTGCCCACCGGTGATGAACCCCTGGTCCCCGGTCGCCAGCCACTTCCGCGCCGGCCAGTTCCCGACCGGGAACGCGGTCCGGTCGGCCTCCAGATTCCCCAGGTACCCCGGCGTCACCCGCGCGGACGCGACCTGCAGCTGACCGATCCGCCCCTCCGGCAGTACGGCGCCGTTCGGTGCCACGATGCGCACCGTCGTGCCAGGCGCCGGCGCACCGACCGACACCAGCGAGAGCACACCCGGTACTTCGGTCCGCGTCTTGCCCGGCCGGGCGACGGCGACCTTCCCGGACGACGGCCGCTGGTCCACCCACTCGACCACGCCGGTCGGTGGGATGCGCACGCGATGCACGTTCGGCGTCAGACCGGGGCGCGCGAACGTGATCCCGGTGACCGTCTCGGTCATCCCCCACGCCGCCACGAACGTCTCCGGTACGACGCCGAACCGGTTCGTCACGCGCAGGAACTCCGACATCACCGGCACGGTGATCTGCTCGCCGCCGCTGACCAGACTGCGCAACGCGGACAGGTCCCAATGCCGGTCCGGCTCCCCCGCGACAGCCGCGGTCGCGAGCCGGTACCCGAAGTTCGGCGACCACGAGTGATTGACGCGGTGCTGGTCCATCAGGTCGAGCCAGCGCAGCGGGTTGGCCAGCACCCAGTCGGTGTTCACGTGGATGTTCGTGCACCCGGTGAACACGGGCAGCAGGTGGTACAGCAGGAACGCGCCGCTGCGATCCAGCGGCAGCCAGTTCAACGTCGTCTGCCCCGGGCGCACCGGCAGCATCGCCGGCGTACCGGCGGCGAACTCGACCAGCCCGCGGTGCGTCAGCTGCACGATCTTCGGCGTACCGGTCGATCCCGACGACAGCATCAGTACGGCGACGTCGTCCGCGGCCGGGCGGTGAAAGTCCGAGGTCGGCTCGTGGCCCGCCATCGCGTCGGGGTCGAGGACCGGCAGCCCGAGGTCGTTCGGCAGGTCGGACGGGCGGCCGATCAGGACCGTCCAGCCGAGCAGGTCGGTGATCTTGCGGAGCCGCTCGCGGCCTTCCTCGGTCCGGTCGCCGCCCGGGTTCGGCGCGACGAGCAGCGGCCGGATGCCACCGAGCGTGCAGGCCCAGAACGCGGCGAAGAACCCGACCGGCTCGGTGCAGTGCACGACGGCGGGATCACCCGCGCGTACGCCGTTCGCGCGCAAGCCGGCCAGTATGCGGGCAGCGAGCTCGAGCAGCGTCGGGAAGTCGAGCTTGGTCTCGCGACCGTCCGCACCGATCTCGACCACACCGGCGGCACCGAAGTCACGCGCTGCACGCAGCAGCGCGCTCGGCAGATCGCGTGGGTAGCCCGCGGGAATCATCAATGCCGGCCCGGTGGAGATCGCCGGCCGGTCCGCACCACTTCTCACGCCGTTGCCACCACCAGCTGCTGCACCGGGGGCTCAGGCGCGGATACGGGTGTGGGTGTGCTGGGACGCGTGCAGACGTCGGCAACGAGCAGAGAGACGCCGACCAGTTGGCGACCCACGGACACGCGCCTCCCGAACTGGACGGAGCGGGTTCAGGGCAGACCCGCCTCACTTCACACCGAAAGCAGCCCCGTATTTCCGCCTGCCGGAACGATGCCGTGACCGGGCGCACCCGGTATGTCATCGCGCCGACCGACAGCCGTGAACCCTACCAGCCGCGACCCGCCCCGGAGGAGTCCGTTCTCACCAGCCGATGGTTAAGAATTGTGCGACTCACGACACCGATCACAACGAGTGTCAGCGCGTTCCGATACGGCCCGCCGCAACAAACCTGACGACAGGTCGCGCGCACGGCGAGAACATAAGCCAATGAGTGAGACGGACCCAGAGGTCCGCACGACTACCGGATTCGTCAGGGGACGCAACGAGAACGGCTTGGCGGTCTTCCGCGGCATACCGTTCGCGCGGCCGCCGGTGGGCGAGCTGCGCTTCGCCGCGCCGCAACCGGCGGAGCCGTGGGACGGTGTGCGCGAGGCCGTGGCGTTCGGACCGCCACCACCGCAGTCGCTCGTCTTCGGGCCGCCGTCGAACCCGGCGACAGGCGACGACTGGCTGACTGTGAACGTCTGGTCGCCGCACCTCGGCGCGGGGCTTCCGGTAATGGTGTGGGTGTACGGCGGCGCGTACGCGATCGGGCAGTCCGGCGATCCGTCGTACGACGGCACTCAGTTGGCGAGCGAAGGTGACGTCGTCGTGGTGACGTTCAATCACCGGCTCGGTGTCGACGGCTTCGGGCAACTGGAGGGCGCTCCGGCGAACCGCGGTCTGCTCGATCAGGTCGCGGCACTGGAGTGGGTGCAGGCGAACATCGGCGCGTTCGGTGGCGATCCGGGGCACGTGACTGTGTTCGGGGAGTCGGCCGGGGCGGGCTCGATCGCCGCCTTGCTTGCGATGCCTCGTGCGGCCGGCCTGTTCCGTCGCGCCATCACCCAGAGTGCGCCCGGCACGTTCTTCTCGCCGGAGCTGGCCGGCGACATCATGGCCGCGATCGCCGACCTGCTGGACGTCGTGCCGACTGTCGACAATCTGCAAAAGGTCTCGATCTCGGAGCTCGTCGATGCCTCGGACGCATTGGCCACCGGGATGCGCTCGGACACCGATCGGTGGGGCGCAGCGGCGTACATGGCGATCCCGTTCGCGCCGGTTGTCGACGGCGAGGTCCTGCCGCGGACTCCGTTCGAGGCGCTGGCTGACGGAGCGGGCCGCGACGTCGAACTGATCGCGGGCCACATGCGGGACGAGTACCGCCTGATGCTCGCGGCGGACGGCCGGCTCGGCAACCTGACCGACCAGGACGCCGCGACCGCGCTGCAGATGCTCGCCCCGGACGGCTACCGCGAGGCGTATCCGGATGCGACCGCAGAGCAGTTGTACGAGCTCGTCCACTCCGACTGGCTGTTCCGGATGCCGAGCCATCGGCTGGCCGAGGCGCAGGTCGCCGGCGGAGGCCGCGCGTACGCCTACGAGCTCGCCTGGCCCGACACCGGCCTCCGCGCCTGCCACGGCCTCGACGTACCACTCGTCTTCGGCACCACACCCCTCCTCGGCTTCCTGCTCGACCCCTCAGAGCTGCCTGACGCCGACCAGGTCTCACAGCTCTTCCGAACCGCGTGGCTCACCTTCGCCCACACCGGCGATCCCGGCTGGCCCGAGTACGACGCCACAACCCGACAAGTCGCCGTGTTCGGAACCGACCTGACCACCACGCCGTACCCCGAGGAGACCTCACGCCTGCTCTGGGCCGCGCATCCCTTCGCCCCGCTCTTGTTGCTGGGCCAGTAGCTGCGCATACCGATGGCCAGAAACGCCTCGGTCGCCACCTCGGAGAAGCTGACCGTCGCGAGCGGCTCAACGAGCTCGAACATGCGATGAACCTTGGCCCGTGGGTGCAGCGTCATCGGCATCTCCAGAGATCGTGACACCGCCCTCTCCGGCGGCCTCTACCCCTGGCGTCGAACCGACGGTCCCGGATTCGACACCCATCCCGCAGGCTGTCGCTGATCAGAACATCGCTTCCGCGGTGACCCGGTCATACTTCTTTGTGTAGTCGTCCGACGAGAAACAGGACATCGCCTGCGTCTGCCCCGGCTCCAGTTGGTTCGTCGAGCACTGCACGTCGATCACGACCTCGTCGGCCTTCAGGAACTTCAGCTCGATGAACATCGAAGAGGTCTCGCCGCCGGTGTTCCGCGCCTTCCCCGTCATCGAGGCCGAGCCGTATTCGGACGTCAACTTCCAGCCCGACAGCACAGTGTGCTTGCCCAGCTGGAACGGCTTACCGACGGTCACGACACAGGGTGCGTTCTTGTCTTCCTGGCCGGCGCACGCCACCCCCGCTGGCTTCGGCGGCGTCTTCGGTGCCGCGGTCTCTGGAGCTGCGCTCTTCGGCCCCGTGCTCTCTGGAGCTGCGGTCTTCGGAGCTGCAGCTTGTGCCGGCTTGTTGGTCGGGGTGATGACCGGCTCTGGCGACGGGCGGGCGGCGGGGAGCGTCACCGTGACGGCCGGCTGCGGAGCGGCGTCCGTGGCGTTGCTGCCACCAGCGGTGCCGACGACCAGGCCCGCCAGGAGCCCCACCATGCCGCCGCCCACCCAGCCCACCCAGGCCCGTGGCTTCTTCGGGGGTTGCGGCTGGACCGGCGGGTACCTGCCGTCAGGGAACGGCTGGACAATCGGACGGTTCGGATACTGGTTGCTCATGATCGGCTCCCCCGTGAGTAAATCTGGTGCTGAATAGAGTGAGCACCGCATCCGCTTGATTTCAGATCCTCGGCGAGCCGTTCGCCCTCCGGCAACGAAAGATCCCTCCCGAACGGATGGTTCGAGAGGGAACTGTGGGTGAATCCGAGGTGGGCGAAGAGGGGATCGAACCCCCGACATCTTCCTTGTAAGGGAAGCGCTCTACCGCTGAGCTATCCGCCCGGATCAAACGACCGCAGGAGTCTACCTGAGATCTGAGACCGTCATGACCGCCTTGCCCCGGAACTCGCGGCGGGACAGGGCGTCGAGCGCATCCGGTGTCTTCGTCCAGTCGACGCGGAGGCCGATCGACGGAGTGAGGCGGCCGTCGGCGACGAGCGCGGCAAGGATGGACAGGTCCTCACCCTTGGTCTCCTCGGGGACCGGGCTGATGAAGCCGACGATGTGTGCGTTCCAGCCCTGGGAGTAGAAGTCGCCCAGACGCAGCTCGGCCGGGCCGCCGATGTTGCCGTACCAGGCGAGATGCCCGCCCGCCGCGATCCGTCGTACGGCCTGCGCGGTCAGCGGGCCGCCGATGCCGTCCATGACTAGGTGGAACGGTCCGAGTGTCTCGTCCTCCAGGGACGTGACGACCTGGTGGGCGCCCAGTGCGCGCGCCTCGGCCTCGCGCGCCGGGCTGCTCACCTGGGCGGTCACCACGGCACCGGCGGCAACAGCAAGCTGTACGGCGAACTGCCCGACGCCGCCCGTCGCGCCGGTGACCAGCACCTTGCGACCGAGGACCGCACCGCCGACACGCAGGGCGCGCAACGCTGTCAGCCCGGCGACAGGCAGTGTCGCGGCCTGTTCGAAGGAGACGCGGTCGTCGAGGACGGCCAGGCAATGGGCCGGAACCGGGACCCGCTCGGCCCAGCCCTCCCAGTCCAGATAACAGCCCACTCGCGTGCCGGCGGCCGGCCCATTCCCGTCCGCCGCCGCGCGGACGACCACGCCGGCGATGTCCTGTCCGGGACGCCAGCCGTCCGGGCGGCGTGCGATCAGGTTGAGCTCGTCGTGGTTCGCGGCGTACGCACGCACCTCGACCACGGACTCGTCCGGCGCCGGTGTGGGCTCCGGTAGGTCGTCCGCCAGCCGTAGCCCGGCCTGCGCAGCCGGGTCGGTGATGAATCCGCGCATGCCTGTGCCTAACGAGTGAGGGCTGCCAGCGCTGCAGCGTAGTCGTCGGGGTTGCGTGCCTCGGGGATCGGGTTGACGACCGACCAGCGGATGATGCCGGTGCGGTCCACGACGAAGGTGCCGCGGAGGGCGCAGCCGCGGTCGGCGTCGAAGACGCCGTACGACGAGGCGATCTCGCCGTGCGGCCAGAAGTCGGTGAGCAGGCCGAAGTCCAGACCCTGCGCATCGGCGTACGCACGGAGAGTGAACATCGGGTCGCACGAGACGGCGAGGAACTCAGCCGCTTCCAGCAGCTCCGGACGGTCCCGGAGTTCGGACAGCTCGCTCGTGCAGACCTCGCTGAAGGCATACGGATAGAAGACCAGTACGACGTCCTGCCGGCCGCTGAAGTCGCTCAGCCGGATCTGTTCGCCGTACTGGTTCCGAGTGCTGAAGTCGGGGGCCCGGCTGCCTGCAGCCGGGATCGTCACCCGCGGCGGCCGGACTTCGGAACCACCAACTTGGTCGCGGACCAGTCGTCGGTGACGCTCAGGGTGCTGGTCGTGGCCAGGCCCGCCACCGGGGCGGCCTCGGCGATGTCACTGGTCTCGACGTACCCGTCGCGACCGACCTTCGGCGTCAGCAGCCAGACGACTCCGCCGGCCTTGAGGTCGGTCAGGATGTCGAAGAAGGCGTCGACCAGGTCACCGTCGTCCTCGCGGAACCAGAGCAGGACGACGTCGACGACCTCGTCGGTGTCCTCGTCGACGAAGGCCTCGCCGGTGATCTCCCGGATCGCATCGCGGAACTCGTCGTCGCAATCCTCGTCGTATCCGATCTCCTGGACGACCCAGCCGGCCTCCAGGCCGAGCCGGGAGGCCATGTTCGGCACTCCGCTCTTGCCGTCCGCGTGGTCCGCGGTCGCGCTCACGTGTCCTCCTCCGTGGTCCCCGCATGCCCGGGGGTAGGTGTCAGTACCATCCTGCTGGCGATAGTCCATCGTGACGTACCGCGTCGCGCAAGTATGCACCAGGGTTCCGTGACGTGTCCGGTATCCGCGTGGCGGGTACAAGGCGTGTCCGCTCAGATCGGAGCCCGCCAGCCGGAATCCGGCCGGAAGGCAAGGCCAAGTAGAACGCATTCCGAACAGGTGACAGGATTGCGGTGAAGAGCAACCAGAGAGAACGGCAGGACACCGTGGCTTCCGGACACGAACCACCAGCCATCATCACCGAGGGGATGCCCACCCAGCTCCCCGACATCGACCCCGACGAGACACGTGAATGGGTCGAATCGCTCGACGCCGTCCTGGACGAACGGGGCAAGGCGCGAGCGCGCTACCTGATGCTCAAACTGATCGAGCGAGCCCGGGAGCGACAGGTCGGCGTGCCCGCACTGCGGAGCACCGACTACATCAACTCGATCCCGCCCGAGCGGGAGCCGTGGTTCCCCGGCGACGAGCACATCGAGCGCCGGATCCGGGCCTTCATCCGCTGGAACGCCGCGGTGATGGTCAGCAAGGCCAACCGCAAGGGCCTGGAGGTCGGCGGTCACATCGCCACCTACCAGTCCGCGGCCAGCCTGTACGAGGTCGGTTTCAACCACTTCTTCCGCGGCAAGGACCACCCCGGCGGCGGCGACCAGATCTTCATCCAGGGTCACGCCTCCCCCGGTATGTACGCACGCGCCTTCCTCGAGGGCCGGTTCTCCGAGGACGACCTGGACGGCTTCCGCCAGGAGGTCTCCCGCGGCCCGCACCACGGCCTGTCGTCGTACCCGCACCCGCGGCTGATGCCGGACTTCTGGGAGTTCCCGACCGTCTCGATGGGACTGGCCGCGCTGAACTCGATCTACCAGGCGCGCTTCAACCGGTACCTGCACAACCGCGGCGTCAAGGACACCAGCCAGCAGCACGTCTGGGCGTTCCTCGGCGACGGCGAGATGGGTGAGCCGGAGTCGCTCGGCGCGATCGGCCTGGCCGCGCGCGAGGAGCTCGACAACCTCACCTTCGTGATCAACTGCAACCTGCAGCAGCTGGACGGACCGGTCCGCGGCAACGGCAAGGTCATCCAGGAGCTGGAGGCGTTCTTCCGCGGCGCCGGCTGGAACGTGATCAAGGTGATCTGGGGCCGCGAGTGGGACAACCTGCTGGCCCAGGACCACGACGGCGCGCTGGTGAACAAGATGAACACCACGCCCGACGGCCAGTTCCAGACATACTCCGTCGAATCCGGCGAGTACATCCGGAACAACTTCTTCGGCGGCGACCAGCGGCTGCAACAGATGGTGAGCAACCTGTCCGACGAGGACCTGCGCAAGCTGCCCCGCGGCGGTCACGACTACCGCAAGGTGTACGCCGCGTTCAAGAGCGCGACCGAGCACGTCGGGCAGCCGACCGTGATCCTGGCCCAGACCATCAAGGGCTGGACGATCGAGGCGCTGGAGGGCCGCAACGCGACCCACCAGATGAAGAAGCTGACCTCGGACGACCTGAAGGCCTTCCGCGACCGGCTCTACCTGCCGATCGAGGACAAGGACCTCGAGGACGCGTACAACCCGCCGTACTTCCACCCCGGCACCGACTCGCCGGAGTACCAGTACATGATGGACCGCCGTAAGCAGCTCGGCGGTTCGCTGCCGGCGCGCCGGGTACAGCCGAAGACGCTGAAGCTGCCGGGCGACGACGTGTACAAGCCGCTGGCCAAGGGCAGTCACGCGCCGATCGCGACCACGATGGCGCTGGTCCGGCTGTTCCGGGATCTGATGAAGGACCCGGAGATCGGCCACCGGATCGTCCCGATCGCACCGGACGAGTACCGCACGTTCGGGATGGACTCGATGTTCCCGACCGCGAAGATCTACTCGCCGCACGGGCAGAACTACGAGGCCGTCGACCGCAACCTGCTGCTGTCGTGGAAGGAGTCCACGGCGGGACAGCTGCTGCACGAGGGCATCAGCGAGGCCGGCGCGATGGGCTCGGTGATCGCGGCCGGTACGGCGTACGCGACCCACGGCGAGCCGATGATCCCGTTCTACATCTTCTACTCGATGTTCGGGTTCCAGCGCACCGGCGACTTCATGTGGGCGTTCGGCGACCAGCTCGGCCGCGGCTTCCTGATCGGCGCGACCGCCGGCCGGACGACGCTGACCGGTGAGGGTCTGCAGCACGCGGACGGTCACTCGCCGCTGCTCGCCTCGACCAACCCGGCCGTCGTGCACTACGACCCGGCGTTCGCGTACGAGATCGCCTACATCGTGAAGGACGGCCTGCGCCGGATGTACGGCTACGGCCTGGACGCGGACAAGCCGGTCGGCGAGGACGTCTTCTACTACCTCACGGTGTACAACGAGCCGGTGGCACAGCCGGCCGAGCCGGAGGGCCTGGACGTCAACGGCCTGCTCAAGGGCATGTACCGCTTCAACGAGTACGAGACCGCCGAGGGTGACGACGTACCGCGGGTGCAGCTGCTCGGGTCCGGTGTCGCGCTGCCGTGGGTGCGGAAGGCCCAGCAGATCCTCGCCGAGGAGTACTCCGTTGCCGCGGACATCTGGTCCGTGACCTCGTGGAACGAACTGCGCCGCGACGCGGTCGCCGCCGAGCAGCACAACCTGCTGCACCCGGACGAGCCGGAGCAGGTGCCGTTCGTGACCGAGCAGCTGAAGGACACGAAGGGTCCGGTCGTTGCCGTGAGCGACTTCATGCGCGCGGTGCAGGACCAGATCTCCCGCTGGGTGCCGAACGACTACACCTCGCTCGGGACCGACGGCTTCGGTCTGGCCGACACCCGGGCCGCGGCACGGCGCCACTTCCAGGTGGACGCCGAGTCGATCGTCGTCGCCACGCTGGAGATCCTCGCCAAGCGCGGTGACGTCAAGCCGGAGGTCGCCGCCGAGGCGGCCCGCAAGTACCGGATCGACGACCCGACCGCGGTCGCCGGCGTGAAGCAAGAAGGCGCCGGCGCCTGATCCAGCTGGTCGAACGGGCCGCTCACCTCACGGTGGGCGGCCCGTTCGCCGTTCCGGCGTACGACAAATCTCGTACTCGCGGCCGGGCGGAAGATGCGTATTCCGTCCGACGCGGTGGGTGCGCCGCGAAACCTAGCGTCGAGGCATGAACACGATCATCATCGGCGCAGGACAGGCCGGGCTCGCCACCGGTTACCACCTACAGCGGCTCGATGAGCCGTTCACGATCCTCGACGGCAGCGCGCGGCTGGGAGACCAGTGGCGGTCGCACTGGGACAGCCTGAAGCTCTACTCGCCGGCGAAGTACGACGGGCTTCCCGGCCTGCCGTTCCCGGGCAAGCCGTGGCACTACCCGGGCAAGGACGAGGTCGCCGACTACCTCGCGTCGTACGCGGCCCGGTTCGACCTGCCGATCCGGCACAACACCCGGGTCGACAAGCTCGAGCGGCTCGACGACCGCTGGATCGTCACGGTCGGCCGGG
This sequence comes from Kribbella sp. NPDC051586, assembly GCF_044453965.1. Taxonomy (NCBI): domain Bacteria; kingdom Bacillati; phylum Actinomycetota; class Actinomycetes; order Propionibacteriales; family Kribbellaceae; genus Kribbella; species Kribbella sp. NPDC051586. Next base: position 997,350 of record NZ_JBITDF010000002.1, read on the forward strand.
AGCAGCTGACGGCGGACAACGTCGTCGTTGCCACCGGCACCTTCGGGCGTACGCCGTACCTCCCGGACTTCGCGGTCGATCTGGACCCCGGCATCCGGCAGCTGCACTCGTCGGAGTACCAGCGGCCGGAGCAGCTCAATGACGGTGCGGTTCTCGTGGTCGGCGGGTCGCACTCCGGCACCGACATCGCGTACGAGGTCGCGCAGACGCACGGGACGATCCTGTGCGGGCGGGACCCCGGGCAGGTGCCGTTCACGCCGGGCCGTCCCGCCCAGGTCTTCTTCTGGCCGCTCATGCTGTTCGCGTGGCGGCACGTGCTCAATCGCCGGACACCGATGGGCCGCAAGGAGATGGATCACATCCGCCACCACGGCGGCCCGATGATCCGGGTCAAGCGGGCCGATCTGGCCGAGCGCGGGGTCCAGCGGGTGCCCGCCAGGGTCACGGGGACGCAGGACGGTCTGCCGATGCTGGCCGACGGGCGCGTACTGGACGTCGCGAACGTGGTCTGGGCGACTGGCTTCCAGCAGGTGTTCGACTGGATCAAGGTCCCCATCGTCGGGGCGGACGGCTGGCCGCGCGAGTATCGCGGCGTCGCCGAGAACGCGCCGGGGCTGTTCTTCTGCGGGCTGTCGTTCCAGTACGCCTTCAGTTCGATGGTGCTGCCGGGCGTCGGCCGGGACGCGGCGTACGTCGCCCGGCGGATCGCGGCGCGGGTTCGCACGGAGCGGAGTCTTGCCGCCGCCTGAACCGGCAGGGCATGCTCGCCAGTGGGGGCATCTGATGGGGATTGTCGACGATCTACAGCGAGCCCGGATCGCGTTCGAGCGACGCGACTGGGCCGCTGCGTACGACCGCCTGACCGTCGCCGACGGCGATCCGGGGACGGTCGGTCTCGGGGCGGACGACCTGATGACGCTGGCGATGGCCGCGTTCCTGCTCGGCGACATCGACGCCTGTATCCGGGCGCTGCAGCGCGGCTACCGGCTGCGGATCGACAACGGCGAGGTGCTGGGCGCGGTACGGTTCGCGTTCTGGCTGGCCCGGGTGCACAACGGCCGCGGCGAGAGGGCGGTCGGCAGCGGGTGGGCCGCCCGGGCCGAACGGTTGCTGGCCGACCATCCCGGCGACGTGGTCGAACGCGGGTACCTGTTGATCCACGACTTCTGGCGCTGCGTGGATCGCGGTGACTTCGCCGGCGCGGTAGCCACGGGCGACGAGATCGTCAGCGTGGCGCGTCGGCACAGCGATCCGGATCTGCTCGCGCAAGGTCTGGTCTGCAAGGGCCGGATGATGATGTACGCCGGTCACGTGCCGGAAGGCCTTGCCTCGTTGGACGAAGCGATGGTCGGCGTCGCGGCGGGCGAGCTGTCACCGGTCTTCGCGGGCTCGGTCTACTGCGCCATGATCGACGCGTGCCAGGAGGTCCTGGACTTCGCGCGGGCGTCGGCGTGGACGACAGCACTCACCCGCTGGTGTGACACGCAGCCGGACCTGGTCCCGTTCACCGGCCAGTGCGCCGTCCATCGAGGGCAGATCCTGCGGCTCCATGCGGCGTACCCGGAGGCATTGGCGGAGTTCGAGGACGCGTGCCGGCGGTATGCGGCGTTGGGGTACGACATGGCGGCCGGGCTGGCGTTGAGCGAGCGCGGCGACGTACTGCGGATTCGCGGTGAGTACGCGGCGGCAGAGACGTCGTACGACCAGGCCGCCAGCTACGGGTACGAGGCGCAGCCCGGGCGCGCGCTGCTGATGGTGGCGCGCGGACGTCCGACGGGCGCCGTCGCCTCCGTACGGCGGTTGCTTGCCGAGACCCACGATCCGGTACACCGGTCCCGGCTGCTGGCAGGGGCGGTCGAGGTGCTGCTCGCGGGTGACGCGGTGTCCGACGCCGAGGAGGCGGCTGGTCAATTGTCAACGATCGCCGATGAGTTCGGGTGCGTGGGACTGCGCGCTTCAGCGGCGTACTGCGTGGCCCTGGCGGCGTTGGCAGGCGACGATCCGGATCGCGCGCTGCCGCAGGCGCGGCTCTCGGCGCAGCTCTGGGGTGAGCTGCGGGCGCCTTACGAGGTGGCGCGGGCGAAGGTGGTGGTCGGGCGGGCGGTCCGGTTGCTCGGGGACGAAGACTCGGCGACGGGTGAGCTGACCGCGGCGCGCCTGACGTTCGCCGAGCTCGGGACGGTCCCGGCGCGGCAGGAGGCCGACAAGCTGATCGGCCGCAGTGCGGCAGGCGGCCTCACCGGGCGGGAGCTCGACGTTCTCCGGCTGGTTGCGGTGGGCAACAGCAATGCCGAGATCGCGGTCCGGCTGGTGCTGAGCGACAAGACGGTCGCGCGGCATCTGACCAACATCTTCGCCAAGCTCGACGTACCGTCCCGGACGGCGGCCGCGGCGTACGCGCGCGACCACGACCTGCTGTGAAAGGTCCTTCGGAGGGAGTGCGTTCCCTCTCGCGGGTGAGGTGAGGGCGGGGTGGTTGGCCGGATGCTCGAGAGGTGAGCACAACTGAGCGTCCTGTCCCCCGCTGGGCGTACCGCCTGGCGCACATCATCCCGTTCCTGGTCCTGCCGTCCGGGTTGTGGCGGCTCGGCCTGGTCTTCGGCTCGTCGATGGGCATGCTGGACCCGAACGGCGGCGCCGCCCAACTCGCCGGCGCAGGCGGCAAGGTGTACGTCATCTGCCTGACGATCTTCTCCGAGCTGGTGGCGTTGACGGCCCTCGGCATGGTCAGCCGCTGGGGCGAGGTCGCACCACGCTGGATCCCCTTCATCGGCGGCCGCCGCGTCCACCCGTTCGCCGCGATCATCCCCGCGACGCTGGGCGGCCTGTCCCTGATCGCCCTCTGGACCTTCGCCTTCCGCAACGCCTACACCGACCACTTCATCCCGTTCTCCAACACGGGCTGGAAGACCCTCATGCTCGCCTGCTACACCCCACTCAACCTCTGGGGCCCGTCCCTCCTGGTCCTGACCTGGGCCTACTACCGCCGTCGCGTCCCCCAACCCACCCCTCAAACCCGAGTCACCGCGGCTCGCTGACGGCCTTTCGTGATGCCTGTGGACAAATGGTCAGCGGGCGCGTGGCCGGGGCTTCAGGGCGATGGCGGGGAGGGGTGGCGCGGGGAGGGGGTCGCCGTCGTAGCCGGGAACCATACGGAAGCGGTCGTTGCCGGAAGCGCTGATTGCGTCCTGCCAGGACTGACGGGCGGCGACGATCTCCTCGTGGGAGCGGCCGATGAAGTTCCACCACATCACCAGTTGTTCCTCGAACGGCTCACCGCCGAGCAGGAGGAAGCGTGCTCCGTTGCCAGAGGCAACTAGGTCGATCGAGTCGCGGTTGGCGCCGAGGTAGGCCATCTCCCCGAAGGCCGGGTTCAGCTCTCCGACGGACAACGATCCGTCGACGACGAGTACGGCGTACTCGTTGGACGGGGTGAGCGGGAGCGCCAGCGTCCGCCCGGGCTCGATGGTGATGTCCGCGCCGACCAGCGGCGTGAACGCAGGCGCCGGTGACGTGACGCCCACGACGGTGCCGATCATCACCGTCGCGTGGGCGCCGTCGAAGTCGATCTGCGGCAGGTCGGCGTACGCGTTGAAGGCCGGCGGAGTCGTCGTCCGGACCGAGTCCGGCAACGCGACCCACAGTTGCGCGCCGTGCAGCCTGGGCGGTGCGGTCGGGGTCGAGATCTCGGAGTGCGCGATGCCGTTCCCCGCGGTCATGATGTTGAGCTCACCCGGTCGTACGAACGCGTGCGATCCGACGCTGTCGCGATGCTCGATCTCGCCCTCGAACAGCCAACTGACCGTTTGCAAGCTGGTGTGCGGATGCGGCGGGACCTGCATGCCGCGCTCCCCCGGTACGTCGTACGAGTCGACCCGCTGCGTCAGGTCGTCCGGCCCGTAGTGGTCGACGAAGCACCAGGCGCCGACCATGCGGCGGTTCTTGTTGGGCAGCAGGCGGCGTACCGTCGTCGACCGGCCGAGCACGACCTCGCGCCCTTCGAGCATCTCCAGCGCGGGGCCTTCACAGTCCCCGGTGCCGACGACTTCCGCCGGGTCCTTCTCGAGATCGCTCATGATGCGGTCCATTCCAGGAGTTGCTGCTGGTCCCAGGTGTTGATGACCCGGTCGGAGGTGACGCCGCAGTCCTCGGCGCGTTCGCAGCCGTAGACCTGCCAGTCGAGCTGGCCGGGTGCGTGCGCGTCGGTGTCGATCGAGAACATGCAGTCCATCTCGACGGCCAGCGAGAGCAGGCGTTTGGGCGGGTCGAGGCGTTCGGGACGGGAGTTGATCTCCACCGCCGTACCGAACTGGCGGCAGGCCTCGAACACCACCTCGGGGTCGAACTCCGACTCGGGGCGCGTGCCGCGGCCGCCCGTGATCAACCGGCCGGTGCAGTGCCCGAGGACGTCGACATGCGGGTTCGCGATCGCGCGGACCATCCGCTCGGTCATCGGCTCCGACGCCATCCGGAGCTTCGAGTGCACGCTGGCGACGACCACGTCCAGCCGCGCCAGGATCTCGGTGTCGCAGTCGAGCGAGCCGTCCTCGTTGATGTCGACCTCGATACCGTTCAGGATCTGGAAGCCGTCCAGCTCGTCGGCCAGCTTCTTGTTGAGCTCGGCAACGACCTCGAGTTGCTGGAGCCGGCGTTCGCGGGACAGTCCGTTGGCCACGGTCAGCCGGGGCGAGTGGTCGGTCAGCGCGACGTACGAGTGGCCGAGGCGATGCGCCGTACGCGCCATCTCCTCGATCGGACTGCCGCCGTCGGACCACTCCGAGTGCAGATGCAGGTCCGCCTTGAGGTCCGCCCGCATCCGCTTGCCCGCGGTGGTCAGCTCGCCGGCGGCCTCTTCCAGCTTGACCAGGTACGACGGGGTGGCACCGTCCATCGCCTCCACGATGACGGCCTCGGTCTTCGGGCCGATCCCGGCCAGCTCGGTCAGCGTCCCGGCGCGACGGCGGGCGCGCACCTCGGCGGCCGGCAGTGCGGCGATCGTGTCGGCGGCCCGCCGGTACGCCTTCACCCGGTGCGTCGGCTGCCGGTCCCGCTCGAGGTAGTACCCGATGGCCCGCAACGCCGCGACCGCATCCGCCACACCCGCCTTGTCCGTCATGCTCCCATCATGGCAGCGCGGATCCCCAGGCCATCACAATCCGGCCTGCGGTCCGGGGCCAGGTGGGGGCCGGACCGCAGCACGGCGATTGTGATGGCGTGGGGATCCGGGGTCTATGGTCGGTCCGTGGCGAAGGGTGCGCATGTGGCGCGGGCGGAGCGGTTGCAGGGCGCGACCGGGGCGCTCGCCACCGCCGCGATGGCCGCGATGGAGGAGAAGCTGCCCTGGTTCGGGGAGCTCTCGGCGCAGGACCGGTCCTGGATCGGGCTGGTGGCGCAGTCGGGGATCTCGGCGTTCGTCGAATGGTTCCGCGACCCGGAGGCGCACTCCTCGATGCCGACCCGGATCTTCGGATCCGCGCCGCGGGAGTTCACCCGGGTGATCTCGCTGCATCAGACCGTCGACCTGGTCCGCACGACGATCGAGACCATCGAGACCACCATCGGCACGCTGCTCCCGCCCGACGACGTGCCGATCGTGCACGAGGCCATCCAGCGGTACGCGCGCGAGGTCGCGTTCGCCGCCGCCACCGTGTACGCCCAGGCCGCCGAGATGCGCGGCGCGTGGGACGCCCGGCTGGAAGCCCTCCTCGTCGACTCCGTGATCCGCGGCGAGGCGGACGAATCGGTCCGCTCCCGCGCCTCCGCCCTCGGCTGGACCGGAGCCGCCGGTACGACGGGATCGGCCGAGGTGGCCGTCGTCGTCGGACGGGCCCAGACCGCCGAGGACGCCCAAACCACCTCGAACCTGGCCGACATGGTCCGGCAGGCGGCCCGCGAGGCAGGTGCTGACGCACTGTGCGCGATCCAGGGCGACCGTCTGGTGGTGGTACTCGGCGGTACGAGCAAACCTGTCGAGATCGTACAAAAACTCGCCCATTGGTTTGGACCCGGCCCGATCGTCGTCGGACCGGTCGTGAAGGACCTGATGTCCGCCGTGACCTCGGCCCGGGCCGCCGTCGCGGGCCTGCGCGCGGCAGCCGCCTGGCCGGGCGCTCCCCGGCCGGTCCAGGCCGACGAACTGCTCCCCGAACGGTCACTCTCCGGAGACGGCCACGCCCGCCGCCAGCTCGCCAACGAGATCTACGGCCCGCTCACCGTGGGGGATGGCGTGCTTCTCGACACCGTTTCGGCGTACCTGGATTCCGGCGGTTCGATCGAGGCGACGGCGCGGGCGATGTTCATCCACGCCAATACCGTCCGGTACCGGTTGAAGCGTGTGGCCGACATCACGGCGTACAACCCGCTCGATCCGCGCGACGCTTTCACATTGCGTGTCGCACTGACCTTGGGTCGCCTGCTCAATCCCGAGCCGGGCAGCGCTGTTTTGTAGGATCCCTACAAACCGGTCCCGGAGAATTCGTGCTCGCCTTCCGGCTCTCGAGGGGCCCGGCTGAGGGAGAGTGGTCACGTGCTCGTCATCGTCGCGCCCGGTCAGGGTGCCCAGACCCCAGGATTCCTCGAGCCGTGGCTGGCCGATCCCGTCTTCGAGAGCCGGCTGAACTGGCTCTCCGCGGTGGCCGGTCTCGACCTGGCCCACTACGGCACGCAGGCCGACGCGGACACGATCCGCGACACCGCGATCGCGCAGCCGCTGCTGGTCGCGTCCAGCATGCTGGCCGCGCTGGCGGTGTTCCCGCACCCGGCCGACGCCTTCACCAAGGTCGGCGCGGTCGCCGGTCACAGCGTTGGTGAGCTCGCCGCCGCGGCCGGCACCGGTGTGCTGACCGCCGAGCAGGCGATGGTCCTGGTCCGCGAGCGCGGCAAGGCGATGGCCGCCGCGGCCGCGCAGACCGCGACCTCGATGACCGCCGTCCTGGGCGGTGACCGCGACGAGATCCTCGCCAAGCTCGCCGAGCACGGCCTGACCGCGGCGAACGACAACGGCCCCGGCCAGATCGTTGCCGCCGGCACCGTTGAGGAGCTGGCCGCACTCGCCGCCGATCCGCCGGCCAAGGCCCGGCTGATCCCGCTGTCGGTCGCCGGCGCGTTCCACACCAGGCACATGGAGCCGGCCGTCCAGACGCTGGCGAAGTACGCGGCCGCGATCAGCACCCACGACCCGCGGACCCGCCTGATCTCGAACCGCGACGGCCACGTCGTCCACGACGGCCGCGACGTCCTGCAGCGGCTCGTCAACCAGGTGAACGCGCCGGTCCGCTGGGACCTGTGCATGCAGACCATGTCGGACCTCGACGTGACCGGCATCCTGGAGCTGCCGCCGGCCGGCACGCTGACCGGGATCGCGCGGCGCGCGCTGAAGGGCGTCGAGACGTTCGCGCTGAAGACTCCGGACCAGCTCGACGACGCCCGCGCGTTCGTGGACAAGCACGGCAGCCCGTCCGAGATCGACGCCTCCCCCACCTGGCGCCTGCTGGTCGCCCCGATCAAGGGCACCTTCACCCGCTCCGAGCAGACCCGCCGCGAGACCGGCGACAAGGTCGAGGCCGGCGAGGTGGTCGCGACGGTCAAGAGCCTGCGTGACGAGATCGAGGTGACCGCCCCGCACGGCGGCATCGTGGTCGAGTGGCTCGCCGAGGAGGGCGACCCGGTCGCTCCCGGACAGCCGCTCGTCCGCCTGCACCCCGCGGGGAGCGCCTCGTGATCACGGCGTCGACCGGTGCGACGTACGCCGGCGTGCTCGGCATCGGGTCGTACCGGCCGCGGCGCATCGTGCCGAACTCCGAGATTCTCGAGCAGATCGACTCCAGCGACGAGTGGATCCAGACCCGCTCCGGGATCAAGGAGCGGCGCTGGGCGAGCGACGACGAGACCGTGCTGATGATGTCGGTGCACGCGGCCAAGGACGCGCTGGCCGAGTCAGGCATCGACCCGGCCGACATCGGCTGCGTCATCGTCTCGACCGTCACGCACCTGTACCAGACCCCGGCGATCGCGACCCAGGTCGCCGTCGCGGTGGGCGCCCCGACCGCGGCCGCGTTCGACATCTCGGCAGCCTGCGCGGGCTTCTGCTACGGCGTCGCGATGGCCAATGACCTCGTCCGCGGCGGCAGCGCGAAGTACGTGCTGGCGATCGGCGTCGAGCGGCTCAGCGACATCACCGACCGGACCGACCGCAGTACGGCGTTCATCTTCGCCGACGGCGCCGGCGCCGCGGTTGTCGGACCGACCGAGGAGCCGGGCATCGGCCCGGTGGTGTGGGGCTCGGACGGCACGCAGCACAAGGTGATCAGCCAGCGGGAGTCGTGGCAGGAGGTGTTCGGCAGCTACCAGTGGCCGCACCTCACGATGGACGGCAACCCGGTGTTCCGCTGGGCGTCGTTCGAGATGGCGAAGACCGCGCAACAGGCGCTGGACGTGGCCGGCGTGAAGGCCGAGCAGCTCGACCTGTTCGTGCCGCACCAGGCGAACATGCGGATCACCGACGCGATGCGGCGGGCGCTGAAGCTGCCCGAGCACGTCAAGGTCGCGCGCGACATCGAGCGCCAGGGCAACACCTCGGCCGCGTCGATCCCGCTCGCGATCACCGCCATGCGCGAGGCCGGCGAGGCCAAGAGCGGCGACCTCGCGCTGATCATCGGCTTCGGCGCCGGGCTCGTGTACGCCGCCCAGGTCATCCGCATCCCGTAGCTCTCCAGAGAATTCCGTCATAGTTGTCCGGGGGCGGCTCAGGTGGCCGCACCCGGCTGTAGCAGCCAGAAGAAATCCGAAAGGGAACCAGAGAACATGGCCAGCACCGAAGAGATCCGTTCCAACCTCGCCGAGATCGTGAACGAGATCGCCGGCATCCCGGTGGAGGACGTCCAGCTGGACAAGTCCTTCACCGACGACCTCGACGTCGACTCGCTCTCCATGGTGGAGGTCGTCGTGGCCGCCGAGGAGAAGTTCGACGTGAAGATCCCCGACGACGAGGTCAAGAACCTCAAGACCGTCGGCGACGCGGTCGCGTTCATCGAGCGCGCCCAGAACGGCTGACGTACGCCGTCACCGTGCTGGCCCGGGTGCTCATCGAGCTGTGGTCGACGCAGCGGTTCGATGAGCACCACGCAGCACAGGCAGTGCCTGAGCAACGCCCACCCCTCGCTCCCAACCGCAGATCTGTCATGTGAAGGATGAGGTAACCATGTCGAAGACCCGAGTCGTCATCACTGGGCTCGGAGCCACGACCCCGCTCGGGGGCGACGTGTCCAGCACCTGGGAAGGGCTGCTGGCCGGACGCTCCGGTGCGCGGCGGCTGACCGACGAGTGGGTGCAGAACCTGGCCGTGCAGATCGCCGCACCGGCCGCGGTCGACCCGACCGAGGTGATCGAGCGGGTCAAGGCCCGCCGCCTGGACCGGACGGCGCAACTCGCCGTCGTCGCCGCCCGTGAGGCGTGGGCCGACTCCGGCCTCGAGGACTCCGGGCTCGACAAGGAGCGGCTCGGTGTCGCCGTCGCGTCCGGTATCGGCGGCCTGCACACCACCCTCTCGAACTACGACGCCCTGCAGCAGAACCCGCGTCGCGTGTCGCCGCTGGCGATCCCGATGCTGATGCCGAACTCGTCCGCGGCGTACGTCAGCCTGGAGTTCGGCGCCAAGGCCGGCGTGCACACCCCGGTCTCGGCCTGCGCCTCCGGCAACGAGGCGATCTGGCTGGGGCTGGACCAGATCCGGCTCGGCCGCGCGGACGTGATCATCGCCGGTGGCGCCGAGGGCGCGATCATGGCGCTGCCGCTGGCCGCGTTCGGGATGATGCAGGCGCTGAGCAAGCGCAACGACGAGCCGGAGCGGGCCTCGCGTCCGTGGGACGTCGACCGCGACGGCTTCCTGCTCGGTGAGGGCGCCGGCGTCCTGATCCTGGAGTCGTACGAGCACGCGAAGGCGCGCGGCGCGAAGATCTACGCCGAGCTCGCCGGTGCGGGCATCTCCGCCGACGGCCACGACATCGCGCAGCCGGACCCGACCGGTTCGGGGGCGCGGCGGGCGATGGAGCGGGCGTTGTCCGAGGGCGACCTGACCCCGGCCGACATCTTCCACATCAACGCGCACGCCACGTCGACGCCGCAGGGCGACATCGCCGAGTCGCTCGCGATCCGGCAGGCGCTCGGCAAGGAGGCAGACCACGCGGTCGCCACCGCGCCGAAGTCGATGATCGGTCACCTGCTCGGCGGCGCCGGTGCGGTGGAGTCGGTCGCGACCGTGCTCGCCGTACACAACCGGGTCTCGCCGCCGACCATCAACGTGGACAAGCTCGACGACCAGATCGACCTGGACGTCGCGACCGAGCAGCGCAAGCTGCCCGACGGGGACATCGCGGCGCTGAACAACTCGTTCGGCTTCGGCGGCCACAACGCCGCCATCGCCTTCAAATCGCTGTAACTCTTCGGAGGTCCGATGACCATCGCTCCGGCAAAACCCGCCAAACCGCCTCGTGAGCTGGACCCGCGCAACCCGGTCACCCGGCTGACGAACCTGCTCGATCCGGGCAGTCTCGAGCTGATCACCCCCGACAACCTGTCGGGGATGATCGCGGCCCGCGGGCGGATCGCCGGAGCGAAGGTCGTCGCGTTCTGCTCCGACGCCACCGTGATGGGCGGCGCGATGGGCGACGAGGGCTGCGACGTCGTGGTCAAGGCGTACGAGGTCGCCCGCGAGGAGCAGGTGCCGATCATCGGTCTGTGGCACTCCGGCGGCGCGCGGCTGGCCGAGGGTGTGCTGAGCCTGCACGCGGTCGGCAAGATCTTCTACGCGATGACGCAGGCGTCCGGGAAGATCCCGCAGATCTCCGTCGTCCTCGGCCCGGCGGCGGGCGGCGCGGCCTACGGTCCGGCCTTGACCGACATCGTCATCCTCGGTCCCGAGGGCCGGATCTTCGTGACCGGACCGGACGTGGTCCGCTCGGTGACCGGTGAGGACGTCGACATGCTCCGGCTCGGCGGTCCCGAGCCGCACGGCCGGCGCTCCGGCGTCGTCCACATCACGACGGACTCCGAGGCGGCCGCTCTGGAGCAGGCCCGTCGGCTGACCGATCTCCTCGCGAACCAGGGCTCGATGTCCACGGACATCCCGGACACCGATCTGTCCGGGTTCCTGCCGGAGTCGGCCAAGCGCGCGTACGACGTCCACCCGCTGGTCGGAGGGGTGCTCGACGAGTCTGCTGACCATCCTGTCGTCGAGCTCCACCAGCGCTGGGCGCCGAACATCGTCACCACACTCGGCCGGCTGGGTGGCCGTACGGTCGGCGTGATCGCGAACAACCCGCTCCGCCTCGGTGGTTGCCTGGACGCGCTGTCGGCGGAGAAGGCGTCCCGGTTCGTCCGCATGTGCGACGCGTTCGGCGTACCGCTGGTCGTGCTGGTCGACGTACCGGGTTATCTGCCGGGGGTCGGACAGGAGTGGGACGGCGTGGTACGACGCGGTGCGAAGCTGCTGCACGCGTTCGCGGAGGCCGTCGTACCGCGGGTCACGCTGGTGACGCGGAAGACGTACGGCGGCGCGTACATCGCAATGAATGCGCGCTCGCTCGGCGCGACCCGCGTGTTCGCGTGGCCCCGCGCCGAGGTGGCGGTGATGGGGGCGGTCGCCGCCGTCCGCGTGCTGCACCGCCGCAAACTCGCGGAGGTCGACCCGGAGCTCCGCCCACAGGTCGAGGCCGAACTGGCCGTCGAACACGAGAAAATTGCCGGCGGCATCGACCGCGCCCGCGAGATCGGCGTCGTCGACGAGGTCGTCGAGCCCACCCGCACCCGCACCGCCCTGGCCACCGCCCTCGCCAAAGCCGAAGCCAACGGCCCGATCCGCGGCCACCACGGCAACATCCCGCTGTAAGAAACCGTTGCACTCAGCGTGAGCATCGTGCTATCCATCGCGAGTGAATGTGCCGACGGCAGGACTGAAGCTCGCGGAGTTCGAGGCGCCGTACCGCGACGAGGCGGTTCTCATCGCCCACGAGCGCGCCAACCGGCTCGAGGTGAAGGGGGCCGAGTACGCGCACAGTACGTTCGCGAACATGAGCTTCAAGGACGCGAAGCTCGTGAACTCGAGCTTCCTGAACTGCGTGTTCGTCGACTGCTACTTCCGGGGAACCGAGCTCCGCTCGACGAAGTTCGTCGGCTGTCAGTTCGTCGACTGCAGCTTCAGCAAGGTCCGGCTGAGCGCGTGCGACTTTCGCTACGTACGGTTCCGCGGCTGTCACCTGCCCTTCGCCGAGATCGAGCAGAACGCCCCACCGGAACCCAACCTCCGGATGGCGTTGTACGGCGAACTGTCCCGCGCCGCCGAATCGACCGGCGACCAGGCAGAATCACGCAGGTACAAACTGGCCGGCATCAGTGCGACCAACCAGCATCTCTGGGCTGCGGTCAAGGCCGAGAACTCCTACTACCAAGAACACTTCCCGCTCAACCGACGGGTGCAGGCTGCGGGCACACTGTTCTGGCACTACCTGAACAGAGTCCTTTGGCAGCACGGTGAGAGTGCTTTGCAACTGTTCATCGTCGGGTGCATCGGCACTCTTCTGCTGTTCCCGGCGCTTCTGAAATGGTTCGGCGGCCTGGGCTTCGGTGATGCGTTCTGGTTGAGCTTAAGCAACTTTCTGTCGATCGATCGGTTGTCGGCAGTCGAGAATGTGACCGGCGGTGCGCGAGTGCTGTCGACTCTCGAAGGACTCAGTGGAGTGCTGTTCGCGGGTATGTACGTCACGCTGCTCCTGAAAGCTCTGCTCCGGCGATGACGACCACCGAAACCTGGCTCTACGGATCGGTCGCTCGCGGCACGGCGGACGACGGCAGCGACGTCGACATCCTCGTGGTAACTGACGAAACGGCGCCGGTCGACGTACCTGATGGTGAGCACGTGTCGGTGCGGGCCTACGGCTGGTCGGCTGTGGAGCAGATGGCCGCCTACGGCTCGTTGTTCCTGCTGCATCTCAAACTCGAAGGCCGGCCACTCACCTCGCCGGAGCCGTCCCGCCTGCGCCAGTTGCTGACCGACTTGCCGCCGTACCAGCGGACAGCCGGCGACATCGAGGGGTTCCGGATCGGACTCGCGGATGCCCGGGAAAGCCTGTTGGACGGCGGTTCGGCGGCTTTCGAACTCTCGGTGATCGCTACCGTCGTGAGGCATTGCAGCATCCTGGCCTGCTACCTCCTCGGCACACCGCTGTTCGACCGAACGACATCCATCCGTACGGCGTTCCGAGCGACCGGACTCGCCCGCGACGCGGATGCCGCTGTGGACCTGTACCGGTTCCGCCTTGCCGAGGCACGGGGAATCGCCGCACCCATTGCGGCTGACGTCGCACTCGGACTGCGCTGGGCGGCGATCGCCGACAAGTTCGTCTGTCAGGCCGGAAGGCTGGCACCAGCGATTCGAGGGGGATCCAGATGAGTATCCGGAGAGCGCGTGCGCTGCGGAGGATCGACGCGATTCTGACTGCCGACCTGCGACCAGAAGCGGCGTACCCGTTGCGCGCGCGGCTCGGCCGCGCGTCCCTCGCCGCGGCAGATTGGCTCGATCAGGAACGCCCTGCGCTCTCTCCCGACGACGCTGCCGCGATCGCGGCGAAGATCAGCACGCTCAAGTCGACGAGTCGCCGCATCATGCAGCCGAGCGAACCGTTCGACTCGGTCTGGCAGGCCCAGTGGCACGAGGTGCTGGAACTCTTGACGGATCTTCGCAACCGGATGACACCAGTCGGCTGAGCGGCTCTAACGGCTTACTGCGCTCAGCCGGCTTACTGCGCTAGACGGCTTACTGCGCTTAGACGGCTTACTGCGCTTAGACGGCTTGAAGGGCACGGATCCGGAGATCCGTGCCCTTCACGTGGTGCGGCCGCTGTTGTTAACAACCACCGGGGGTGTCCCGACACCCGGTGGCCCAGCGGCCACGGCCCCTCCCACCCTTGTAGAACGTCTGATGCTCAGTCTCATCGAAAAGTTCGCGGAAAGCTCCGCCGTTCACGGCTTTCTTCTGAAGTTCTCAGGAACCGTTCAGACGACCTGGTGGAGCCAGCGGACGGGGGCGCCGTCGCCGGCGTAGCGGAAGGGCTCGAGCTCGTCGTCCCAGGGGCGGCCGAGTAGACGCTCAACCTCCTCGGTCAGGTCGGCCTCGCCGCTGGCCGCCTTCAGCATGGCCGCCTTCAGCCGCTCCTCCGGCACCATGATGTCGCCGTGGACGCCGGTGGTCGCATGGAAGACCCCGAGCTCGGGCGTGAACGAGTACCGCTCGCCCTCGACGCCGTTGCTCGGCTCCTCGGTGACCTCGAACCGCAGCTTCTGCCACCCGCGCAGGGCGGATGCCAGCTTGGCCGCGGTGCCGGCCTCGGCCTGCCAGGACAGCTCGGCCCGGTACGTGCCCTGGGCCGCCGGCTGCGGTGTCCAATCCAGTTTCACGGGCACGCCAAGGATGCCGCCCGCGGCCCACTCGACATGAGGGCACAACGCTGACGGCACCGTGTGGACGTACAGAACGCCACGAGTCGTCGCCACCGGGACCTCCTGTGCTCGAGGGGCGCCTTCCCCAGCGTTCTCGAACACTTTCCTGTCAGTCCTGGCGGTACCTGTCCCTCAAGGCATCACGAGATGCCCCGTGGAACACTCGTACATCTTGCACCACGGCCCCCTCCAACACCAGCAACCTCGCCGTGTCAACTACATCACCGTCGTGTCGCGATCTACGTCGAGGCGCGCCGGACCAGGCGGGTGGGGAGGATCAGAGGGCTCGGGGCCTCCCCAGCGATGGTTGCCAGCAGCATGCGGGCGAGCTCGCGGCCGAGGGACTGGATCGGCTGGCTGATCGTGGTGAGGGGCGGGGTGGTGTGGCGGGCGGCGGTGACGTCGTTGAAGCCGACGATCGCGACATCGCCGGGGACGGCTCGGCCGGCGTCGGTAAGGACCCGGAGCGCGCCGATTGCCATCTGGTCGGAGGCGACGAAGACCGCGTCCAGGTCCGGATGCTTGGCGAGTAGCTCGTGCATCGCCCGGGTCCCGCCGTCCTCGGAGAAGTCGCCGTGTACGACGCGGCTCGCATCCAGCCCGGCGACCGCGAGCGCCTCCTGATAACCCTTGTACCGCGCAACGCCCGCGCCCTCGTCCATTCGCCCGGTGATCGTCGCGATCCGCCGCCGACCGGTCGCGATCAGATGCTCGGTGGCCAGCCGGGCGCCACCACGGTTGTCCGCGTCCACGTAGTACTGCGGCTCGAAGGCGATCGGTGCGCCGCCGAACACGACGGGTACGTCGGCCTGCTCGGCGAGCCGGGCGAGCGGATCGTCGCCGTGCATCGACATCAGCATCACGCCGTCGGTCTGCCTGGTCCGCAACAGCCGCTCGAGCCGGGTCTGACCGCGGGTCGAGGTCGCCATCATCAGCATCAACTCGAGCTCGGTCTCCTCGAGCACCGAACTGATCCCGACCACGACCTCGGCGAAGAACGGATCCGCGAAGACCTCCGGGTTGTCGCTGGAGATCGCGAGCACGACGGCGCCGACCTGCTGCGTCGCCAGCGCGCGGGCCGACGCGTTCGGCACGTATCCGAGGTCGGCGACTGCCCGCTGGACCGCCTCGCGCTTCGCCTTGCTGACGTGTGGGGCGTTGTTGAGCACCCGGGACGCCGCCGACCGGGACACGCCGGCCCGCTCGGCGACTTCGTCGAGCGTCACTTGCCGTTTACGGAGGTCGGTCACAGGGCTGATCCTTCAGTGGTGATTCATCAGGGCAAAAACCGGAAGCGCTCTCAGCAGTGTGCCACGCCCTTGACACCGCCTCCGCAGCTCGGCACGATGCCGAGAAACTGGAAGCGCTCCCAAGCGTTCTGGAGGACCGATGCCCACCGCCCCCCGGCGAGTCCTGACCCTTGCCCTCGCCGCAGTTCTCCCCCTGACCGTCATTACCCCGGCCGTCACCATCCCGGCCGTCGCCGCCGATCCGCAGTACGAGCGGGTGCTGAACGGGACGTTCGACACCGCGAAGGACCCGTGGTGGACGAGCGCCAACACGCCGTCCGCGGTCGACGACGGCCGGCTCTGCGCCCAGATCCCGGCCGGCACGGTGAATGTCTGGGACTCGATGATCGGCCAGGACGATCTCCCGCTCGAGCAAGGGCAGCCGTACACGCTGCGCTTCGACGCGTCGACCAGCCGGCCGGTCCAGTTCCGCGCCGTCCTCCAGCAGGCCGCCGCGCCGCACGCGACCGTGCTCAACCAGCCCGTCGACGCCACGACGACCGCGCAGACGTTCACGTTCACCGGCACCTCACCGGTCACCGACACGCACGGGCAGGTCTCGTTCCAGGCCGGTGGCGCGACCGAGCCGTACACGCTGTGCCTCGACAACATCTCCGTCGTCGGCGGCGTCGTGCCACCCGGTGGGGTGCGCGACTTCGGCTCGCCGGTCCGCGTCAACCAGCTCGGGTACGTCGCCAGTGGACCGAAGCGAGCCACCTACGTGACGACGGCGACCACCCCGCTCGCCTGGCGATTGCTTGCCGCGGGCAACCAGGTCGTCGGCAGCGGGCATACCAAACCGTATGGTACGGATGCGATGTCCGGCGACGACGTCCAGCTGATCGACTTCGGCTCGTACCGCGGCACCGGCTCCGGCTTCCGGCTGGCCGTCGGCGACGACGTCAGCGAGCCGTTCGACATCGGCAACCACGTGTACTCCGGCCTCCGCCGGGACGCACTCGCGTACTTCTACAACAACCGCAGCGGCATCCCGATCGAGGCGAAGTACGTCGGCGACACGTACGCGCGGGCCGCCGGCCACCTCGGCGTCGCGCCCAACCAGGGCGACACGTCCGTCCCCTGCTACCCCGGCACGTGCGACTACAGCCTCGACGTCCGCGGCGGCTGGTACGACGCCGGCGATCACGGCAAGTACGTCGTCAACGGCGCTCTCGCGGCGTGGCAGCTCCTCGATCTGTACGAGGAGACCGGTCCTGGCGTCGCCTTGAAGATCCCCGAGGCGGGCAATCGCACGCCAGACGTGCTGGACGAGGCGAGATGGGAGCTCGACTTCCTGCTGCGGATGCAAGCGCCGTCCGGCATGGTGCACCACAAGGTCCACGACGAGAAATGGACCGGCCTCGGACTCGCCCCGGCCGACGACCCCCAGCCGCGCTACCTCTACCCGGTGTCGACGGCGGCCACCCTCAACCTCGCCGCCGTCGGTGCCCGCTGCGCGCGCGTCTACGCCAAGTGGGACAAGAAGTTCGCGGCCCACTGCCTGTCGGCTGCGGAGACGGCCTGGAGCGCGGCACGTCAGCACCCGGCGATCTATGCGCCGGCCGGGGGTGAGGGCGGCGGTGCGTACGACGACACGAAGGTGACGGACGAGTTCTCATGGGCCGCGGCCGAGTTGTTCGCGACGACGGGCAAAGCGTCGTACAAGCGGTTCATCACCACGACGCTCAACGCCGCCGACGGGTTCTCGTGGCAGGAGACCGGCGGGCTGGCCGATCTCGCGCTCGCGCGGACGCCGTGGCGATTGTCAACAATCGACCAGCGCAAGCTGCGCCAGCGGATCGCCACCGCGGCCGACACGTACCTCTCCGACCTCCGGTCGCAGGGCTACGCGAACCCGTACAAGCCGGCCGACGGCCAGTATGTCTGGGGCTCCAACTCCGGTACGGCGAACGACGCGATGATCCTCGCGATCGCCGGCGATCTCACCGGGCGGGCCGCCTACCGCTCGGCCGCCCTGGAGTCGCTGGACTACCTGCTCGGACGGAACGCCATCAACCAGTCCTACGTCACCGGGTACGGCGAGAGAGCGAGCCACAACCAGCACCACCGTTTCTGGGCGCACTCGCTGAACCCGGCGCTGCCCTCGCCGTACCCGGGTTCCCTGGCCGGCGGCCCGAACTCGCACCTGCAGGATCCGGTTGCCCAGCGCAACCTGCCCGGCTGCGCTCCGGCCAAGTGCTACCTCGACGACATCGGCTCGTACTCGACGAACGAGGTCGCGATCAACTGGAACTCCGCGCTCGCGTGGCTGACCGCGTACGCCGACAGCCAGAAGGCTTCCGGCCATCAGGCACCAGTGACAGCGAACGTTCAGGCCAGTCCGATCGACCTGACCAGCGGCTTCTACGTCGATCCGAACTCGAACCCGGCGACCTGGGTCCGTGCCAATCCCGGCGACTCCAGGGCGAGCAGCATCCAGAACAACATCGCCGCCGAGCCGATGGCGCGCTGGTTCGCCAATCCACCCGCGGGGACCACGATCGGTGCGATGGTCGGCGGCTTCGTGGGTGCGGCCGACAATGCGGACAAGTTGCCGATCCTGGTCGCGTACAACCTGCCCGGCCGTGACGCCTGCGGCGGCCATTCCGGCGGCGGGGCGGGTTCGCCGGCGGCGTACCGGGACTGGATCTCGGCGTTCGCGGACTCGATCCGCGGCCGCCCCGCGATCGTGATCGTGGAGCCCGACGCGTTGGGCGACTTCAATTGCATGACCGACGCGCAGATCGCCGAGCGGAACGACATGCTCGCCTTCGCCCTGCAGCAGTTCCGCGACCGGGCGCCGAACACCTGGGCGTACCTCGACGCCGGCAACGCCGGATGGGTGCCAGCGGCAACGATGGCGCAGCGCCTCGGCGGCGCCGGGGTGAGTGCGGCCCACGGGTTCGTGGTCAACGTGTCGAACTACTACACCACGGCCGCCTCGGTGACCTACGCGAACGACGTACGCGCGAACATGTCGGTGCCGAAGCCGTTCGTCATCGACACCAGCCGCAACGGCAACGGCTCGAACGGCGAGTGGTGCAACCCGGCCAGCCGGAAACTCGGCGCCGCGAGTCAGGTAGGCGGCGGCGCCGAGCTGCTGCTCTGGGTCAAGGTCCCCGGCGACTCCGACGGCCAGTGCGGAATCGCTCCGACCGTCCCGGCCGGGCAGTTCAGCCCGGATCTCGCCACACGTCTGATCAACGGGACGTAGCAGCGATCAGGGGAAGCGCGAGGCGAGCGCGATGCAGGCGCCGGCGGCGGCCAGGGTGAAGAGCATGGCGATGCCGGCGTACCGCGCGGTGATCTCCTTGTCGACCTCGTCGTACCCGACCGAGGAGCCGATGTCCTTGTACACGTCCTTGAGCTCGCCGGCGGACTCCGCGGTGTATGCCTCGCCGCCGGTGGTCTCGGCGATGCTGCGCAGCTCGGTGCGGTCCGGTGGTACGCGCTGCCGGATGCCGTCCATCTCGATGAAGCCGGAGTCGGTGCCGAAGCAGATCGTGTAGACCGGGGTGTTCTTCGCCTTGGCGGCCTGCGCGCCTTCCTGCGCCGTCCGGCCGACCGTGCGCTTGCCGTCGGACAGCATCACGATGCGGGCCGGGGCCGGGTCGTTCGGGTGGGCGGGATCCGGCGGGACCTGGGTGAGCGCCTGCAGCGAGGTGAAGATGCCCTCACCGGTCGCGGTCGACTCCGCCAGCTCGAGCCCGTCGATCGACCGGTCGATGGTCGCCCGGTCCGTGGTCGGCGGCACGATGATGGACGCCGTACCGGCGAAGTTGACCAGCGCCACGTTGAACTTCGTCGGCAGGTTGTTGACGAACTCCTTCGCCGACTCCTTCGCCGCCTCCAGCCGGTTCGGCTCGATGTCGGTGGCCATCATCGACAGCGAGACGTCGATCGCGACCACGATCGTGGCCCGCTCGCGCGGCACCTTGACCTTGTCCTTGGGCTGCGCGAACGCCAGGATGCAGGTCATCGCGGCCAGCAGCGCCAGCCCGACGGCCAGGTGCCGCCGCCATTGCGGCCGGCGCGGCGCGACCCGGTCCAGCAGCGCGATGTTGGTGAAGCGCAGCGCGTACTGCGAGCGGCGGTGCTGGAGGAAGATGTACCCCGCGACGATCAGCGGGATGAGCAGCAGGAACCACAATCTGGCCGGAGACAGGAACTCCATCAGCGAGCCACTCCCTTCGGCGGTTGGTGCAGGCGGGGCGCCACTCGCCGGTAGGCGAGCACGAACCGCACGGTGTCGGCGACCCAGTCGCGGTCGGTCCGCAGCACAAGGTGCCCCGCACCTACCCTACGCAGGGCGGCCCGGGTTCGTTCCCGCTGCGCGAGAGCCGCGACCGCGAACGCCTCGCGGACCTTGCGCCGGCGGGTGTCGATCTCGCGCACCTCGCCGGTCTCCGGGTCACCGATCGTGACGACGCCGATGTTCGGCAGCTCGAGCTCGCGCGGGTCGACGATCTCGACCGCGAGCACCTGGTGCTGAGCGGTGAGCTTGCGCATCGCCCGCTCCCACGACGGCTCGATCTGGGATGCGACCTCGCCGTCCTGCGGGGTGAGGAAGTCGGACACGATCACGCGGAGTCCACGCTTGCGCTGCGTCCGGGCCATCGATTCCAGCGCCGCGGCCAGATCACTGCGGTGCGCCTCTTCGTCACCACTGAACTGCTCGGCGAGCAGCGCGCGCAGCAGACCGTAGAGCGCGAGCCGGCCGGACCGCGCCGGCCAGCGCCGCAGCGCCGAGTCGCGAAGCATCAGTCCACCGAACCGGTCACCGAGACGGTGCGTCAGGAACCCGACGGTCGCAACGGCGGCCACGGCCAGCTCACGCTTCTCGAGCGTCGACGTACCGAAGTCCATCGAGCCGGACAGGTCGACCAGCGCCCACGTCTCCAGCTCGCGGTCCGCGATCAGGTCGCGGACGTGCGGGATCGTGGTCCGCGCGGTGACCGCCCAGTCCATTCGCCGTACGTCGTCACCGACCTGGTACTCGCGCGCTTCGGCCAGCTCGGTGCCCGGTCCCGGGAGCAGCCCCAGGTGTTCGCCGTGCAGGTAACCCTCGAGCCGCCGTACGACGGTCAGCTCCAGCCGCCGCAGCGCACGCTCGGGAGCGAGCTGCGAGATCGTCATCGCAGCCCGCGGGTCTCGTCGGTTTGGCACTACACGAACTCCGGGCGGCCGGTGCCGTCGGCGCCGTCGCGCCAGACTGGCTGCGGCGGCGGAACGGTGGCCAGGATCCGCTCGATCACGGCCCGCGGGTCGATGTTGTCGGCGACCGCGTCGAAGGTCAGGCCGAGGCGGTGGCCCATCACGTCCAGCGCGACGGTCTGGATGTCGCTCGGCAGCAGGTAGTCCCGGCCGTGGATCAGCGCCAGCGCCCGGCCGGCCGCGATCAGGCCGAGGGTCGCGCGCGGGCTGACACCCAGCTCGATGATCGGCTCCAGGTCGGGCAGGTGGAAGTCGGTGGGCGTCCGGGTCGCCATCACCAGGCGGACGGCGTACTCCGCGACCAGGTTGTGCACGAACACCTGCTCGGCCGAGCGCTGCAGCTCCAGGATCGTCTCCGGCTTGAGCACCTGCCGCGGCTCGGGCGGATCGACACTCATCCGGCGGAGGATCTCGAACTCCTCGTGCCCGCGCGGGTGCGGCACGTCGATCTTGACCAGGAACCGGTCGCGCTGCGCCTCCGGCAGCGGGTAGACGCCCTCGGACTCGATCGGGTTCTGGGTGGCGATGACGATGAACGGCTTCGGCATCGGGAAGGTCTGGCCGCCGATCGACACCTGCCGCTCGGCCATCAGCTCCAGCATCGCCGACTGGACCTTGGCCGGGGCGCGGTTGACCTCGTCGGCCAGCACGAAGTTCACGAACGTCGGACCGAGCTCGATGTCGAAGGTCTCGCGGGTCTGCCGGTAGATCCGGGTGCCGACGATGTCGGAGGGGACCAGGTCCGGGGTGAACTGGATCCGGGCGAACGTGCCGCCGACCACGCTTGCGAACGTGCGGACGGCCAGCGTCTTGGCCACGCCCGGGACGCCCTCGAGCAGGCAGTGCCCCTTCGCGAGCAGCGACACCATCAGGGTCTCGACCATGTGCTCCTGGCCGACGATCACCCGCTTGACCTCACCGATGGCCTCGCCGATCAGCCGGGACTGCTGGGCCACCGTTCCTGCGGGCATCGTCGTTTCGGTCATGCCTGTCCTTCCGGGGTCCGCGTGCGGACCATGTCAAACACTGTCATTCCCCACTTCGCAACACCGGTCATTCCATCAGATCACCGGGGCCAGCGCCGCAGGGCCCACCGCGTCCCCGTCCATCCTGCCCCTCCGCGCCAAATCCCGCCTCCCCACGACACTGCTACCGGGCATGTGGTGGGATTGGGGTGATGACTGCGACCGAATCCCAGCCCGAGGTGCAGCCGGCGGACGCGCCGGAGGAGCGGCCTGCGCTGGAGATTCCGGAGGCGCTGCCGCTGCAGCCGGAGGATCCGCCCCGCGTCGGCGAGTTCTGGCTCCGCGGCCGGCTCGGCGCGAACGCGGCCGGCTACCTGTACACGGCCAGCGACGAGACCGGCCGGCATGTGGTCGTCGCGATGATGACCGAGGGCTCCGCCGACGACGCGGCCGCCCGCGACCGGTTCGTGTACGCCGTCGACGATCTGCCCGAGGACGCCGTACTCGGGCACAACGACTCCGACGACAACGACCTGGCGCTGTGGGTCGCGATCGGGCCGATCCGGGAGGACGACGGGTCGAGCGCGGCCTCCGACGAGCGCTTGATCGCGGAGCGTCGCGGCGAGGAGATCCTGTCCGCGGTCCTGATGGATCGCGTCCCGCAGATCGGCAAGCTGCGCGGGCCGGAGTTCCGCCACTACTGGGAGAGCCGCCGCCGTCCCGGTCTGTTCCGGATCTGGCCGCTGCCGTGGCCGAACGTTCTCCGCCCGGCGTCCCGCTGGGCGCTCGCGTTCGCGCTGCTGACGATGGCGCTGATCATGGCGCTCGCCGTCTTCCTGGCGTGGCTCCTGTTCCGCCATGCGCAGCCGCTCGAGCCCGAGCCCGTCATCCCGACGCCGAACAACACGGCCACCGTCACCGTCACGCCGACCACGCCGCCACCGGGCACCGGCTCCACGTCGCCGTCCATCTCGGTCAGCCCGAGCCCGGTGCCGACCGGTGTTCCGACCACTCTTCCGTCGGGCTCAGGCACCGCGACGGCCCCGGGCGACAAGTTCTAGCGGTCCTCCGGCCGGGTTGCCCTCTGGTGTCGTTTGAGGGTGAGCAGGCCGATCAGGCTGATCACGGCCCAGCTGCCCTCGAGCAGCAGGAAGCCCCAGGAGAGCTGGATGGCGGCGATGGTGGCCAGTACTCCGGAGCCGAGCAGGTTCATCAGCTGGTACGCGATGGTGCGCTGACGCAGCCGGCCGGCCTGCGCGGCGGCGAACGCGATCAGAATGGTGACCGCGCCAACGATCTCGAGAACGTCGAGTGCATGCATGAGGACGACCCCCTCCAACACAGGGTGAGGCGCCGTCTTGTCAGACCGGGTACGGCGCCGCTCGTCCGGGGAGCCCGCTTCGAGCTCCTACAGCTTCACGATAGCAAGCGCAGCAACTCGGGATCGCGCCACAGCCGCTCCGGCACCGGCTGACGGACGAGCGCCGCGTCGGCCCGGATCTCGGCCGGTGACGACGCCGCGATCAGCACGGATGTGACGGCGGAATGCCTGTTGGGAAAGGCCAGCGCGGCCTGCGGCAGGGAGACGCCGTACCGCTCGCAGACCGCGGAGAGCCGTCGCGCCTCAACGGTGTCGGCCTGTAGCACCTGCGGCGTGAGTACGCCGGACACGATCACGGAGACTCCGCGCGCAAGGCAACGATCCAGCAGCGGTACGGCGGAACGGTCGAGCAGCGAGTACTGCGCGGTGAGGAGCACGCAGTCGAACTCGACGTCGCCTACCAGCCGGTCGAGCACCTGCCAGTCGTCCGACACCGCGCCGACAGCCTTGATCGTGCCCTTGCGCCGTAATCGATCCAGGACCGGGTACGCCGACTCGTCCTGGGCGAACACGAGGTCGATGGCGAGCCCCAGGTCATTGCGGCTCTGGTGGATCGAGGCCTTCGGATCGTCTCCGACCAGCTTCGTCGACACGAGGAACTCGCCACGTGGCCGCTTCTGAAGCGCCGTGCCGAGTCTCCGCTCCGAGTCGCCGTACGCCGGTGAGGTGTCGAAGAAGCGGATGCCGGCCTGGTAGGCCGCGTCCACGGTGGCTGCCGCGGCCGCGTCGCCTTCCGGGCCCGGCGGCTCGCCGAGATGCGAACCACCCAGCCCGAACCGCGGCGGCCGGAACCGGATCGTCGATCGGGGCGCGAGCACCTGGCTGGGTGCGGCCATCGCACTCACCTCCCCTGATCGTTACCTACCAGGATCAGGGGTAGGCGATGACTTCGCATCCCGAACCAGCCGGGATCAGACAGTGACGCAGACCGGGGTCGGGGTGCTGAAGTCGCTCGTCAGGGTCAGGCCGCCGGTCGTTTGGTCTACCAAAAAGGTGGTGATGTTGTTCGACTTCTGGTTGGCGACGAACAACAGGCGGCCGGTCGGGTCGAACGCACAGTGCCGCGGCCAATCCCCGCCGCAATTTGGTATACCAACGAGCTCAAGGTGCGGCCCGTCGGTGCTGAAGACCGCGACGCTGTTGTGCCCGCGGTTCGTCACGTAGACGAACCGTCCATCGGCGGAGATGACCACCTCCCCTGGGTAGTTCTCCCCCGTAGCCACCGGGATCGACTCCAGCACGGTCAGTACGCCGTCGCCGTACCCGCAGACCGTGACCGTGCTGTCGAGCTCGTCGGCGACGTATGCGTAGTTGCCGGACGGATGGAATACCAAATGGCGCGGACCTGCGCCGGTCTTGACCTTGGCCTGGTGCTGCAGCGCGAGCTTGCCGTCCGCAAGCGTGTAGGTGTAGATCGAGTCGGTGCCGAGATCGACCGCCAGCACGTACTCGCCCGCCTGCACTACCTGATGTGCGTGCGGCGCGGAGCCCTCGTGCTTGACCAGGTCGGTCTGTTGCCCAAGGCTCCCATCTGCGGCGATCGGATGGACTGCGATGTCACCGGAGCCGTAGTTCGCACTGAGCAAGTAGTCGCCGATCTTGGCCAGGTGGCAGGGTCCGGATCCCTTGTTGGGTTGACGATTCAGCACGCGCGGGGTGCCCGAGATGTCGATCGCCGTGACGGCGCCGGCGTCCTGTTCGTTCACGGCGTACAGGAAGCTGCCGGACCGGATCACGAAGGATGCGTTTGGTATACCAGCGATGCTGCCGGTCGCGGTGATCTTCCCGGCAGCGTCGTACGACGCGATGCCGATCCCGTCTCCGTAGGTCCCGAGATACAGCGTGCCGTCGTCCGCGTCGGGCTCTGGTACTTCTCGGGCCGCGGCCTGGTGGACGGGAGCGAGCGCGGCCGCGGTGAAGCCGAGGAATCCTCGGCGGCTGACGCTCACGCCGCCACCGGAACGCTGACCCACGACGGATCACCGGCGGGCGAGCTGAACGCCACCGTCGACCCGATCACACTCCGCCCCAGGTACCGCGGATCGACCGTGTCCACGACGAGCACGAGATGATGCCCGGCCGGCACCTCCCAGCTCGTCGCCTCCAACCTGATGTCGAGCGGCACGGCCTTCCCCGCTGCGGCACCGCGCAACGTGTACGGCTTGTGTGACATCAACGACCCGACTCCCAGCGCATCAACGTCGTACAGATAGGCGAACAGCGAAGTACTGGCCGCCGAAGGCGTCACGGTCACGTGCACCTTCGGCGTACCGTTCACGACCGTCGCGCGGCCGACCGTCGGCCCGGACCACACCCCGGCGAACGACCGATCCACCAACGGCGTCGCCACGCCGACCGGAATCGACAACAACCCTTGCAGCGCACCCGATACGAGCGCCACCCCGCTGTCCGCGACCGTTGGTATACCAGCCCCGATCGACCGGCTCCATCCGTTCGACGCCGCGCTCTGAAGCGCCCCGGCCTTCGTGAGGTACGACGTACGCTCCTGCCCGACCGCAGCCCACGACCCGTACCCACGCCACACTCCACGCTGCGACTTCAACTGCACCGGCGCCTCGGAATCGGCGCCGTTGTCAGCACCCGTGAGGTAGTGCCGAAGCCAGCCCACGAGCTCGTCCCACGTCTCGTTCGGTAGACCAACCGCCCCGGTCACCTCCGGCGTTGCATGATCGCCGTGTGCGAGCAGGAGCCGCTTCGGCCCGGTCAGGCTGGAGAAGAAGTCCGTGTACTGCGACGGCGGGAAAATCGAGTCCTCGAACGCATTCGCCAGGAACACAGCCGGTTTCTTCGCGTTGATCTGGTCTACCATCGTCGCCGCCGACCGCGCCGGCGACAGTTGCGCGGCCTCCGCGATCGCACCGTCGAAGTCGCCCGTGACGAACTTCGTCTGCAGCGACGCCATCTCCGGACCGGGCCGCCCGGTGATGTTGCCCAAGGCAAGCAGGCCGGCGACGGACTGGAGCGCGACCGTGTCGTTCGGATCCAGCGAGCGGATCAGGTCGGCCCATCCGCTGAGCGCCCCGACCGCCTTGATCCGCGAGTCCTTCGCGGCGGCGAGCAGCGACGTACCCGCGCCATACGAGATGCCCACCGCAGCGACCCGGCTGGTGTCCGCCGGGGTGTGCCGTCCGGCCCAGTCGATCACCTTGCTGACGTCGTCGACGGTCGGCGGGCCGGCGATGTCGATACCGCCGCCCGAGTCCCAGAAGCCGCGACTCGAGTAGGAGATCACCTGGAACCCTGCCGTGGCCAGCTTCGTACCCTGGCCGACGTACTCGACGTTCGGCACACCCCAGCTCGACGGCATCACCACGAGCGGGAACGGGCCGTCGCCCTGCCCGGTCGGCGTGAGCACGACCGCGCCGATCTCGGTGCCACCGGCGCCGGGGATGCGCTGGTACGCCGTACTGAAACCGGGCGCCGCCTGGCTGGCGTCAGCGCGCGGGCCGATCGTGATCAGGGTCAGGGCGACTGCTAGGGCGACTAGGGCGGCGGCAAGTCTGCGCACCAGGACCTCCGGCGGTTAGGAATTACCGGAGGGTAACCAGAAAGTTGCCGCTGTGTCACTACCTCGGCACGGTGAGTGCTGGATCCACGCCGGCCGACTCGACCGACCAGTCCCAGAGGCGCTTGGCCAGCTCGGCGTCCTGCGCGGTCCGGCTCGGCCGCACGACCTTCGGCGTACCGCGGTACTCGAAGAAGCGCGGACCGACGAACGAGCCGGAGCGCAGGTCCGGGTACGTCGCGGCGTACAGGCTGGGCCACGCGCCGGCGGCGGCAGACTGCGCGACGAGGCGGGTGGCTACTTCCCAGAGCTGTGCCTGACGGGCATTGCCGGCCAGCTCCGGACCAGCGACCTGGAGGTGCGTAGCGGCGTACCCGGGGTGGGCGCCGACGCTCAGCAGGTCAACTCCGGCAGCACGCGCGCGGCGGTCGAGCTCGAGCATGAAGAGGACGTTGGCGAGCTTCGACTTGCTGTACGACTCCCACTTCCGGTAGCCGCTCGCCGGCTGACGAAGATCGCCCTCGCTGATGCCGCGCACGGTCTTGTGCATGAACGAGCTGACCGTGACGACGCGGCTGCCGTTGAGCAGCAGCGGCAGCAAGCGGCCGGTCAACGCGAAGTGACCGAGGTGGTTGGTGCCGAGCTGCAACTCGAACCCGTCAATGGTCTGCCGGTACGGCGGCGCCATCACGCCGGCGTTGTTGATCAGCAGATCCAGCCGGTCGTACGACGCGAGGACCTCGCCGGCCGCCTTCTCCACACTCGTGAGATCGGCGAGATCCAGCTCCAGTACGGTCGGCGCCTTTCCGGCCTTCTGCTGGAGCGTCTCGGCTGCCTGCGCGGCCTTCTCCGGATTGCGTGCCCCGACCAGCACGTCCGCGCCGTGTCTGAGCAGCTCCAGCGCGGTCTCGTACCCGAGTCCACTGGTAGCGCCCGTCACGAGCGCCAGTCGTCCGGTCAGGTCAGGGATATCCGACATACGCCAAGTCATGCGCCCACAGTAGTCGTGGGCGCACGACCCGGAGTTTGCTACTTCAGGATCTTGCGGGCCTTGAAGGCGTCGGTCACCGTTTGCGCGGCGGCCTTGCCGTACAGCAGCCGGGCAGCCTGGACGGTGTCCTGGGCCGCGGCGGCGAACGAGGTGTCGGGGTCGTAGAAGAACGTCGCCTCGAGGATCAGCTTGTCGGCCTTGGTCCGGCCGAGCCCCTTCTGGATGTCCCAGAGCGCGTTCGACCAGATCTCGCCGTCGTCGTGCACCTCACCGTCGATGTCGTCGGTCGTCTTGCCGGTGTCGGTCCGACGCAGGCAGTGCGGCTCGTCGGACGTGTACGACGTGGCGTCCCAGTCCATCACGCACGGCAGGTTGAAGCCCTTGCTGACCGGGACCGAGTTCGTCACCGCCCAGTAGTCGCCGAAGCCCTCACCGATCGCGCCGGCTTCCTCGGACGCGCCGAAGCCCGGCACGACGTCGTCCTGCATCGCGTGCCCGTACTCGTGCCAGATCACCTCGGCGTCCTCGGCGTCGTCGACGCCGCCTTCACCGGTGGTGATCATGTCGGTCGACGGGTCGTACCACGAGTTGTCGTCGGGCACGGTGTCGACCGAGAAGTCCTGCGACTCGTTGTTCACGTCGGTGAACCCGAGCTTCTGGATGTACTCCTGCGTCTGGTTGATCTGGTAGTAGACCATCACCTGCTCGAACTTGTTGTTCGCGCGCTGGTAGACGAAGGAGTTGTTCTTGCTCTGCGCGATCCCGCCCTTGGCTTCCTTGATGTTGACGTAGGGGCCGTTGAGCTTCCCGGAGCCGTCCAGGTTGCGCAGGATCACGTTCTTCTGCGCCAGGAACAGGGCGTCCTGGTTCTTGTCGTTCATGTCGGTCAGCTTCTCGTTCTTGGTGCTGACCACCGGGTTCGGATCGAAGACCGAACCGCGGCCGTCGACGTTGTCGCTGATCACCTTCGACTCGACCACACTGCCGGTCTTGGCGTCGACGAGCGACTGGCTGACACCTTCGGTCGACCGGCTCGTGACGTTCCAGACCAGGCGCGCGTCCGGTCCGCCGACCACCGCGAGCTGCGCGGCACCGCTGGTCGCCTCGGGCTGCTTGACGAAGCTCTTGTTCGGTCCGGCCGCCCGGGACCGGTTCGCCTGCGCGGTGACCGTTGCGTTCGCGGCCTGCGTCGCGGACGCGGGCGCGACGTTCGCGCTGACGTCGAGGTCCGCCGGTACGGCGTCCCGCCCGTCGGCGATCTCGACCGCGCCGTCCTTCGCCACGTGCTTGGCGTAGTACCCGTCGACGACCGGCAGCCCCTTGAAGGTCTGCTGGTACCAGAAATGCTTGCCGAGCAGCGACGTTTTCGTCTTGATCAGCTTGAGCCCGTTCGGATTGACCGCGGCCGCCTGCGGCGCGGCCCCCGCAACGCTGGTGAACGACAACCCGAGCGAAACAGTGGCCAGTCCTGCGGTGGCGGCCACAAGCGCCTTGCGGCGTTTCGACATACGCTTCCCTCCCACGCTCCTGTTGCGTAACGCAACCACTACGATCCGTCGACCCTAGTTCGGCGTACCACCCGCTGGGAAGCGGAACTCCGCGCGATTTCGCGGGTTTTCTGGCGGCAAGGGAAATCCTGTTACCCGAGCGGGAGCGGCTTGGCCGGGTATTCCCGCAGTACCAGCGAAGTGCTCACCGGCCCCAGCCGGCCGATCGCGTCGACCACCTGCTCGAGCCTGCCTGCGTCGGGCGCGTGCACGTCGACCAGGAAACAGTCCTCGCCGGTCAGCCGGTACGTCGCGACGACCTCGCACAACGTCGCGAACAACTCGAGCGCCTCCGGGATGCGGGCATGCGGGGTCCGGACGCGTACGACGGCGTGGATGTTGAGCCCGACCTTGGCGGGGTCGACGACCGCGCGGTACCCGGTGATGACGCCGGACCGCTCCAGCCGCTGGATCCGCGCCGACACCGCCGGCTGCGACAGGTTCACCTTCCGGCCGATATCGGCCCCACTCAGCCTGCCGTCGCTCTGCAGGATCGCCAGAATCTCCCGGTCGATCGCATCCAATGAACCAGTCGTTGCCTCGGTCATCGACCTTCAATTCATCAGCTCGGGGCGCCGTACGGCGATGACCCCTTCATGATGGCAGACCTCAACCCCACAGGAGCATCCATGACCTTCGTCATCATCCCCGGCCTCGACGGCTCCGACGAACACCACTGGCAATCCCTCTGGGAGCACGACTGGCTCACCCCCGCCATCCGAATCCAACCGTCCTCCTGGACCACCCCCGACCTCACAGACTGGTCCGCCGCAATCACCCGCGCCGCCGAGAGCACCCCCGACACCATCATCTTCATAACCCACAGCCTCGGCTGCCACGCCCTATCCCACTGGCTGACCCAGTCCCCACCGCCCCCACACATCCGAGGCGCGTTCCTGGTCGCACCTCCCGACCCCCAGTCCCCCACCTTCCCCGCAGACCGCCTCCCCACCTTCACCTCCCTCCCCGCCGCGCCCCTCCCCATCCCCTCCCTCCTAATCACCAGCACCAACGACCCCTACTGCACCCCCACGACCGCCACCCACCTAGCCCAAGCCTGGTCCACCCCCCACATCCCCCTCCCCAACCACGGCCACATCAACACCCCCAGCAACCTGGCCACCTGGCCCACCGGCCAATTCCTCCTCACCGCCTTCCTGGCCGGCCTGAACCTAGACGTGGACGCGGCAAAGCTGAGCCTGCAGGCCTCGAACCACACCACGCCGGACCGCGAATAGCTGCCCGATCGCCCCCTGAAACCGATCGCCTTCGATCGGTCCTGCTGACGACGGAAGGGCGCTAACACCGTTGATGTCCATAGGCCGCGGCGCACTCAACGATTCGCGCTCCGGGTGCCGAGGCTTCATCCCGTCAGGTCACCCCGTACCCGGCCGTCATCGAGCACCGCTCGAGCGCGCCACCGGCATCAGCCGACATGGCTCATACCTGCGTCATCCCCAGGCAGCGGGCGGAACGCCGCCTGCCTGCTCGAGAGTGTGCACACGCTCGACCAACGAGGGCGTGCTCGACATGACCTGCGCTCGACGGCTGCTCTCACGACCTAGATCTTGCTGATGCTGCATCTGCCAGCCGTACAAAACTTGCACCAACGTCGCCCCGTATCCGAGGATCGCCGCTTTGCGATCAGCCTCTTTGACATGCCAGCGATTGAGCCAGGCCAGCAAGGGTGGGGCGATAAACGGTGTGAGGAACAGGACCGGCCAGATATACCCGTGGCCGAAGGTGAACGCCGCAAGCACAATGCCCGCGTAGGCCATGATCATGAATCCGCCGATGATGCAGCCGAGGGCGGGAACGCGCCTCATCAGGCGTGCTATGGCTCGTACGACGATGAGTCCGCAACGCGCTGGGATCGAATACCAGAAATTAGCGAGGCTCAGCCAGGCTCGCCCGCCGAGATGGTGACTCAACTCGTGCGCCAGAGCCGCCTCAAGGTGCAGTGGGGGAAGCGTGTATAGCGACCATCGCGTGACGGCGACAGTGTGACCGGGGGTTGGTGTCGCGCTAACCTCGTCCGATTCCTGGATCCACAGTGAGAACCGTCCTTCAGGGACCCCCGCCCGGCCGAGAAGGTGCTGCCAAGCCGGGCCCAACCTTTGTTGCTCGACAAGCGTCGGCCGACGCAGTCGGAATAGGTACTTCGCCAGCAGCTCCTCGGTTGACGACATCAGGATCATGCCACCGGACAGAATCCACAGTGCGATGACGATCCAACCCCACTTGAATCCAATCGCGCCAGCAATCCAAATGACGAGGACGAGGCTCCAGAAGAACCACGGCACGGCCGACAACAATGCCGTCCACGCGGATGCCTCAGGCAGGCTGCGCGGCCGAGACTCAGACTGCCTGCCGCCAGGCCCTGGCAACTGCGGCTGCGGCTGCGGCTGCGGCTGGTTATGGCCTTGTGCGCCGGGATAGGGCGGCGTCGGGCCTGGCCTGGATCCTTCACCACCATTCTGGTCGTAGGGTTCACCAGGGCCGGTCATTGGGCGCTTCTCCTCGGGTGCGGGCGGTTCGGTTGGTTCGTCCATTATCAGTACAGAGATACGTGGACGTGATCGAAGTGGCCGCCGGTGGCGTCGGTTGGGTTGTAGACGCCGCCCCCGTTGTAGGGGATCCAGGTGCCTCGGCGGGCGGACCAGATCTTGCCGTACCAGATCACGTAGTGCACGCCGGTCTGCCCGGCAGTAGTTACGGCCCAGTTCGCGATCTGGTCGCCGCGGGCGCGAGCGGGCGCGGACTTTCTGGCGTCCGTGCCGACCATGACGTCACATGCCAGACCCCGAGGATGGTCGCTGGTCGGGTTCCATGCGTGTGCGTCCCAGCAACTCATGCTCAGGTTGCCGAGATTCTTCCGCGCTGCCGCGATCCAGGCCGCCGTACGCGGCGTTACCATCCCTCCGGTGCCAGTCGGGTCTGTGACGGTCGCCTTCTGCTGTGGCCAGACCCCGTTGACCGGCTTGCCTGCCGTCAATCCGCCCGAATCGCCGCAGTTGTCGTCGTCCTGCACTCCATCGACGACTGACCCGCCAGCCGGCGCGCCGGTGCGACCGGCGTACGGGTTCCCAGCTCTGGTCAGATCGATGCCGGCCGAAGAGGCGATCTCGCGGGCCTCCTGCTCACGTACGGCGTACCTGTCGGGGAACGCGGATACCTGGACTGCCTGTGCAGCATCACCGAGCGCCATCGAGGGCCAGCCGTTGATGTCCACGAGTCCGGGCGGATCTGGCGCCTGGGACCCGCCGAAGAACGCGTTGGCGGCGTACCGCGGACTCAAGATCTGAAGGCGCGAACCCCAGCCGGCCGCTGGTCGCTGCTGGAACAGACCGACCGAGTCAGCGTCACCATAGGTGAGGTTCTGGAGATCCGACTCGACCAGTGCCGTCATCAGAGCGATGAGCGTCGCCTTGCCAGGTAAGCCTCGCTGCACCGCAACGCTGTCGATCAGTTTGGCGAAAGCGATCTGCGTGGCGCGCAGTGGCCCGCTGGGCTTCGGGTCGCCGGCCTGGCCGGGAATCCCGGCGGGGCAAGCAGCCTGGTTCGTCGTCCCACCGCCGAAGGGGGCAAGCATCAGCAAGCTTGCGACTCCGATGATGGCCAGCGCGGCCGCACCTTTGGCGAACCATCCTCGCCCGGCGACCGCCAGGAACCCACGCCCGAGATCACGCTCGTCGAACATCGCAGTCCCCTGCCGTCATGGCCCCGTACCACCTGAGACGTCGCTGACGACCCACTGACCGTTCTGGTTGGCCAGCGTGATGAGCAGAGGTAGGTCGAACCGCTGGGCATGTTTGCCGGTGACGTCGATGGTGACCTTGACGAAACGGGTGATACGACTGGGAGTGTCGACCGGAGCCTCCGCATTTGCCGGTGGAGTGGTGACCGGAGCTGCGAGAACAGTCGACTTACCGCCATCGCTCTTGAGCGCTTCGTACGTCGGATCTCCTGCAGCGGTGAAGCTCGATGCCACCTCGGGGGTCATGTACTTCGCGCATTTCGCCACCAGCGCGGCGTACGTCTCCGTTGCCGGGTCACGGGTGTAGAAGGCTCGCGCCCACGCACCGACGACATCTGTCGCCATCGCTGTCGCCTCAGCTGCCGGCCGTTGAGTCTCGGGCGCCGGGGTTGTGAGGTCAGGGCTCGCGGAAGCAGCGGGTTGGTTCGACTGAGTCGATGGCGCGGTAGGAAGGACCACCGAGCGACCAGGTGTCAGCAAGCTGACCGGGGCGCCGTCGTCCTTGTTCTTGCCGCCGAGGAGCCGAGGCAGTCCACCACCAACACCGAGGATGATCACGGCGAGGACAACGACGAGGACCACAATCGTCGCGGGACTCGTCGGCTCGGCCTGGCGTTGATTGCGGAGCCAGGCCATGCGCTGGGCATGATCGTCACGGCGCCAGTTCTTCTTCGCACGGCGTCGGTCGCGACCATGGAGCTCGTCCAACTCTTCCGGGTAGTCATAGTCGTTGCTCATCAGCGAGCGCCAGCCCTCAGGCGCATCAGGGCGCGGCCGACCTTCCCAACGGTCCGATTCCGGACCGCTTGGGTCAGGTGCGCGATGCCGCGACTGACTAGCGCCTTCCCGGCGGTTGTGCGGCGATCGTGGTTTCCGGGCCATCCGACATCACCTACGCGTCGGCACGTGCACCGTCACGCCGTCCTTGGTGACAGCCGAGTACTCCCGGAACCGCCGCGGCTGCGACGTCGGTGCCTTCCGGCGCACACGCTGTCCCTTCGGCGGCCCTTCGCGCAGACTCGCCGAGTGCGTATGAGCACGCGGCTCGTAGCGAACATCATTCGAAGGCGCAGGAATAGGCCGTCGAGAATGCCGAGCCTTCTGTGCCTCACCACCCGCACGCGTCCCACCCGACGAGTTGGCCGGCGACGCGACGCCCGCGCTTGTCACCGTGATGGTCCGACGCTTGTCGGCGTCCTTCGACTGCGAGCGAGCACGCGACAGGTTGAGAGCCGAGGTGCCGCGCGCAGAGCCGGTAGCGGCTGCCACTCCGCCAATCGCTCCGCCGGCGCCACTCGCAGCCGCGTGTTGGCCGCCAGGACCCGTTCCGCTTGGACTTCCGGCGGCCCCATCAGTGCGACGTCTGTCCGTACCTGCCGTGAGCTCGTATGGCGAACTGCCAACCGATCCCCGTGCCAGTGAACCAACAACGGGAGCCTGTCGATACACGCGTGTAGACGACACACGCTGAGAAGCCGGCTCCGTGGTCCGAATGCGATCCCGGCTCCGCTCCGCGGGCGCTGGCGCCGCACCCCGGCTGCTGAGGGCACCCATGACCCGTCGGACCGCACTCATCGCACCACGCCGCGCCAGCCCACCCAACATGATGCTGCCGGCACCCGGACGCATCATCGTCGTGAGGCTGTCCAGCAATCGCCGCAGCCGGAAACCAACGATGAGCACGACAATTGCCAGGCCGGTAACGGGGAGCCAGCCCAACGGGCCAGTCAAGGTGAAGACCGCCGTGACCAAAGTCAGCGCCGTCCCGAAGACAAGCATCGCCAAGAAGGACTGCAAGACGAGGCCTACAAGAGCCTCGAACCAGTTCAGTCCCCATTGGCGAGGACGACCAGGGATGATCCAAAGACAAGCGAAGAAGACTCCGACGACAAGTAGGAGCAGCGCACCGATGAACGCCATGAGAGCAGTGAAAGCCAGAGCGATGTTCAGGAACCCAAAGAGCGTGGCTGCAATCGCGGCAAGCATGACGACGGCTGTACGTCCGAACGGATTGTCACCCTTGATCCACTTCACTGTTGGAGCGTCGTCGCCGCCCTCAGCAGGAACGATTACTTTGTTGACGTAGTCCTTCCGAGCGTCCGCGCTGACACCGACGTCGAGCATCCCCTTCCCATAGCGCTCACAGGCAGAGATCGATCCAAACTCTGCGATGCACCAAGGCGTTACCGCGAATCCTCGCCAACTCGCATCGGCCGATTTCCGCAGCAGAGTGTCCCTCGGTGTACCGGTGAAACCCGGTTCGGGCCAGGGAATCGGACTCTGGATCGTCGGCCCCAAAGCGTCAGATGACGCGGTCATCACGGCGCTGGCACCTAGCTGCCGCGCACCATCGACTCCGTGCAACCACGTTGCCGGTGCCACCGCGAAGCTGATGCTCAGCACACCTGCCACGAGAACCCAAACCATCTGCCCGAGAGCGCTACCTGTGGCCCGACGCTGCGTGTATGCGGCTACCGCGCCAAATGCCAGGGCGGACGGCAGCAACCATCCGACGAGTTGGGTACCTGTTGCTCCGATCGTCGTGGAGGTTGCATCCGTCAACGGCTTGACGTCGGTGAACGAGAAGAGCCACCAACCAACGGAGATCGCCGCACGGGTGATCGCCAGGATGTACATCATCACGATGTAGGCGTACCCGTTGAAGATCATATTGAAGGTGTCGGTCAGCCCCGTGTCGAAGTCCAATCCGTAATTCATCGGGCTGTACTGCTCGAACAGGGTCCGGGTGTCGCCGTGGGTCAGATCGGGGGTCGGCAGCAGGTCGGCGAAGCCGGTTGGGTTGGTCGGGCCCTGGTTGGGGTCGGCGGCTAGGGCCACTTGGGCTGTGATTATGAAGGAGATGGAGAGGACGGTCGCCGCGGTTCTGAGGCGGCGGGGCCACCTCATGCGACGTGCTCCTTGTTGCCGGTGGGCTTGTTGGGGTCGTCGCCGGTGGCGGGGTACATGGCCTCGTTGTAGGCGGCTTCGTCTGCTTCTTGGTCGTAGACCTCGTCGGGGCCTATCGGGGATTCGTGGCGGAGGGTGTTGTGGTGGTTCTGGCCGTTGGGGGCCGGGGGGTGGCCGTTCTGCTGGGCTACCGGTGGGGTGG
The DNA here is from genome assembly GCF_044453965.1 of Kribbella sp. NPDC051586. Lineage (NCBI taxonomy): Bacteria > Bacillati > Actinomycetota > Actinomycetes > Propionibacteriales > Kribbellaceae > Kribbella > Kribbella sp. NPDC051586. Next base: position 1,033,619 of record NZ_JBITDF010000002.1, read on the forward strand.
CGGGGGGACCGGATTGGGCTTCCGGGGACGGGGAGGTGGCGGGTTGGGGCGGGGTGGTGGGCTGCGGCGGTTGGGCGGTCGGGTGCTGGGGCGTGCCGGCGGGGGGTTGAGGGGCGCGGTGAGCAGGGGTAGCTCCGTTGGGCGGGGCTTGGCCGTTGCTGTTGGGCGAGGCGGGTGCGCCAGCGTAGGACGGGTCAGGAGCACCGGTGTTGGGCGACGCAGGAATGCCGCCGTGGGGCGATGCTGGGTTGCCCCCGTTGGATGCTGGGCTGCTGCCCCCGTTTGGTGACGCTGTGGTGGCGTCGTAGGGCGACGCAGGCATACCCCCGTTGGGCGACGCAGAGGCGCCGCCGTTTGGTGATGCGGGGGCGCCGCCGTTGGGTGATGCGGGGGCGCTGCCGTTGGGGGGCGGTGGGGTGTCTTCGTAGGGGATGTGGGCCTGGGCGGTGGCGGCTGGTTCGTAGAGGGGTTCGTCTTCGGCGAAGGGGTCTTCGGGGGGTGCGGCGGGGAGGGCGGCCTGGGCGGGCTGGTTGGCGTGTTCGGATTCGGGGGTGGTGCGGAGGAGGGCGGCTACGCGTTGGCTGGGGATGTCGATCTGGACGGTGGCTACTTCGTCCCAGCGGTCGCGCATGATGCAGTGGCCGTGGCGGATGGACTTGCCGTTGGCGGCGGTGTTGATGCCGCGGACCAGGGTTTGGTACGGCGCAGTCTGGGGCCGGCCCAGCAGCTCCAGGAGCGAGTCGACCTGCTCGCGGGAACGCAGGCTGAAGGCGAACAGGGTGGTGATCTGCTCGACCAGGCCTGGGAGCTTCAGGATCGACGCCGGGTCCTGGGTGTCGAGGACCAGCGAGGCGCCGAGGGCACGGCCGACACGGGCGATGTAGTCGAGGAAGGACGCGCCGTCGGGGGTCTTGGTCAGCAGGTGGACCTCGGGGACGATGACGACCTTCGAGCGGCCGCGGAACTCGCGGCGGCCCGTCGTACGGACCATCCAGGCGAGGCAGCCGCGGAGGCAGGCCATGCCGACGCGTTCGATCGGGGACCAGGACTCGGGGGCCGACTCGGGGGACGGCAGCGTCAGGCCTGGCATCTGCACGACCCAGAGGCCTGGGTTCGTCGTGAGGGACGAGAGGCCGGACGGCGGGCCGGCGACCACTGAACCGAGGCCGGTCTCGACCAGGTCGCGCAGCGCGAATCCGACGGTCCGCACGGTCTCCGAGTCGGAAGCGCAGAGGCGCTGGATGACGCCCCACGACGACGGATCGGGCGACTGGATCTCGGCGCGGGTCGCGGCCATCACGGGCGCCTCAGCCGCACCACGCAGATGCGGCGGCAGCAGCAGCATCAGCTGCGAAGGCGCCTGCAGCAACGCATCGTCAACAGGCAGGACCCGCAGCAGGTCCGCAGCGCCGGAGAACTGTGCGGTGATCTCAATGACAGCAGTCGGTACGCCGTACTCAGCGGCGACCGCGGACACCCCCGCAGCGTCGCCCTTCAGGTCCAGCAACGGCACCCACGCGCCGGCGAACGCCGAGTCCAAACCACCCAGCATCGCCGCGGTCGTCTTGCCTCGACCAGACCGGCCCAGGAACAGCGTCGTCGTCGCGTCACCAAGCGCAGAACCAGCAGCAGCGTCAAAACGCACCAGACCCGGCGTAGACCCAGTCAGATAGCCGATAGCCGGACCAGTCGCGTCACCGATCGACGCACCACCCCAGAACCAGGACCCGAAGAATGCAGTCGACTCCCGCACGTGCCCGAGGTCCGGCACCCGCAACTGGTCGCCAGGCAAGGACTCCAGCCACAGGTCACGCTGCTCGTCAGCACCAGCGGCCACAGTGATGCCACGGTCCGCGTAGTGCGCGATAACGGCGTCTACATAAGCTTCCAAGTCTTCACGCGTGTCAGCACTGACCAGCAACCGCGGGTGGTCCTCGACCAGCGTCAGACCGCTGCGGTTGATGTCGCGCTTGACCTCACGCATCACACGCTCGGTCTCCACGATCTCGTCGGCGGTCTCCTCCGCCGTACCCTTCGCGGCCGAACGGCGCTGCTCCTTCGCGCTCTTCCGGGTCTCGTCGACCAGGTGGCGCGCGGTCTTCTTCGTCAGCACCCGGAAGCGAACCGACGCCTCGACGGTGACGTCGATTTCCTCGCCTTCGTCGTCGATCGCCTTGATCTCCGACAGCGTTCGCAGCCACTCCCCCGCGCCCGGCGTCTCGAGCTCCTCGGGGAAGTCGGTCATCGCCAGCACGGTCGTGTACGCCGCGATCTGGCCACGCGTGTCGTAGATCCGCAGGTGATCGGTGTACGGCACCACGCGCCCGGACGTCAGCCGAGCCAGCGAAGCACCCGTGATCAGGCCACGCCGTGGCGCCGCGACCGCACCACGATGCATCTCCCGGCTGATCAGCCAGGAGATGACCTCGGCCGGCGCGGTGTGCGCACGCCACACCGTCGAACCGAGCTGACGAGCGAGCTTGCGCACCCGCTCGTCCAGATGCGCCAACTCGCGCGCGCTGACCCGCCAAGACGTCGTACCGAGAGCGTCACTGATCGAACCACGCACCTGCGCGGTCGCCCGCGGGTCACGATCACTCAAATGCACACCCAAAGCGACGTACCGCTCCGGCATCCGCATCTCGTCGATGCGGTCGGCCCGGGTCTGCGCCCACCCCTCGTGGTCGCCGAGCCGGTAGCGGCCGGCCATCGAGTCGATGTAGTCCTGGCCGGTCGAGCGGCCCCATACGACCTTCAGATGGCTGAGCCGGTCGCCGAGGATCGTCGCGGCCGCGCTGACCGCCGCGTCGAGGGCGGCGTCCTGCTCCGACTCGGTGGCCAGGTCCGTGTTCGCCACCGAGATCAGGAACCACGCCTCGGCGCTGCGCTCGGTCACCAGCAGACCGTCGGCGATGGCAACAAGACGAGGTGGCGGCAGGCCGCGCTCGCGGCCGACCCCCACCAGGTTCAGGAGCTTGTCAGCGATCTTCATTCGCGGCCCTTCCCTGACGACGTCCTGCGACTCACCCGTTGTACGTGATCCGAACCCAGCAGGCGGGCTCTCTGGTTCACGGTGATGTCCGCACCCGCGCGGACCATCGGATCCAGCTCCACCACGACCTCGCGTTCCCACTCCGGCGTCACTCTGGCCTTCGCCAGGTCGGCCACCTTCCGGGTCGCGACGCGCTCACGCCACGGCAGGTACTCCGTCTTGTCGGCGGCCCGCGCGCCGAGACCGATGATCGGGCGATGCGCACGCAATGCGTACCGGACGGCCAGCGCCCACTCGGTCACCCGGCGGCGGCGTTCGTGGAACTTGCCGGACCGCCAGCCGAACGCGGTGATCACGAACGGCGGAACGACGTACAGGCTGACCGTGGGCTTCTTGGGTACGCCGATGAACGGGAACAGCAGCGCGATCCAGAGCAGGATGATCACCGCCCCGAAGATGATCATCCGGCGCCGGGCGCCTTCTCCGAGGTCGATGCCGAGCAGGTCGTACTGCCGGGTCTCGATCTCGAAGTGGTGAGTGAGGGTACGGCCGACGCGCATCAATTACCTCCGGACAGCAATCCCCAAAAGCCCTTGAGCACGTTGATGGTCTGGTTGTTGGCGTAGATCAGCCCACCGACCAGAACCCCGGCCGCGATGTGGCCGAACAGCTCGCCCCACTCGCGCTTGAAGTAGTGGCCGATGGCACGCAACACGAGGATCGCGATGAAGATGTTCCCCGCGATGACCAGGACCCAGTCCTTGAAATCCGCGCCCGTAGGGACGTTGGGGTCGGCCATGGGCACGGCAAGCTGAACCACGCTCGCAGCCAGTTCGTGCGTCATCATTGCGGTGTCTCCCTTGTTGCCTCGGTCATCCGATGGCCAGTCGCTGGATTCATCCGACGGCAGCCACTTGCCATCGTTCTGCTCCGTCCGTGGCGACAGTACGCCTCAACGTGAGCGTGTACGTCTGGTCCAAGGTGGTGTCACCGACCCCGGCCCAGGTGACGGCCGCGGTCGCCCGCCGCTCGTCGTCGTTGCCCGTGTAGACCTGCCAATCCTTGAGCTCGCCGAACCTGACCGCGCCGTTCAGGCTGCGGATGGTCGAGCCCGGCGCGGTCACCGCCGACACCTTGTTGTCCGACTCCGCATACGCACCGAAGAACGCCTCCGCATCCTTCTGCGTCGCGGCGGTCAGATCGTCGTCCGGCGCACCTGCTTGCGGCATGTTGTCCGGCAGTGGGGCCCGCACGTCCGGCACGAACGTCGGCGGCCCGCTGGCCACAACCCGCGCCGAAGTGCGGGCGACCGGAACCGACACGCGCTCCCAGACGACCGGTCCGGTCTTCCAGCCTCTGCCCTGTCGCGTGAAGGTGTGCACGCGGACCCGGACGTCCACGGTCGCGGTCAGACCGTTGGGGTCGGCCGTGACCTGCCCCGGGTACGCAACGTCAGCCGTTTGTTTGCCGCGACCGTTCCACCCCGCGCGACTGTCCAGACCCGCGGCCAGGTCGAGGCCGATCTGGGCCGGACGGGCGTCGGGGTTGCCCTCGTCCCAGGTCAGGTACGACACGGCGTACCGCGTCGCGACCGCGCGCGACTCGTCGGAGGGGAAGCTGCTCTGCCCGCTGACGACCGTCTCCGGCGTCTTGTTCGGGCTGATCCAGGAGCGGATGCCGCTGATAGCGGCCAGCAGCAGCACGACGACCACGAGACCACGGAAGAACCGCCGCGCCCAGGTCGAGAACGACGACTCCGGCTCGGTCGACCACGGCGTCTGCCCAGGCTCCAGCACCTCGCGGGGCGGCCCCGGCGCGGCGTGAGCACCGTGAGCGCCGTGCGGGGAGCGCTGTTTCAAACGCTCGGGTGTGCGGTGCGCCGGGTCGTGCTGCGGCGCGTCCACGGGACCAGAAGGACGTGGCGCCGGCCGACGTGGCGGTGCCATCACGCCACCTGGCGGCGGTGGTGCCTGCTGCTGCGGAGCGGAGTACTGCGCTGCTACACCCTGCGCTTGGCGAGGGGTAGGTGACACCGGGCCACCGGGGTGGGCCCACCACTCCGGTGCGGTGCTCTGTGGCCGTCCCTTGCCCGGCTTCTTCGTCCGGCGCCGGTCCGACCAGTGCTCACCTTTTGGCGGCAGATTCAGTACCGTTCGCCACCAACTCATCCCTACCCGCCCCTCAGACAGCAGTTACGCGGACAGTAGCCGGGAGGATACGGCAAGCAACCGCCCTCCGGGAGACCTGAGCCCAGGATCCCGATGGTCCATCGCTCCCCGCAGCCATACTGTTACCCCGCTCGCGGGCAGTCTCACCCTCACCGGCGCATTTACCGGCCAAGCGTGACACCTTCGGTACCGTCGTCATAGCTCCTCTCTCATGACCGTTCAGGTCGACCGGGCAGCGCACACCATGCCACACGCCGAGGACAGGTTTCGAATATCCGTGCGAACAACATGGTAAAGAATGCATCAACTGATCACAGATAGTAACGGATCCGGCGTCGCCTGTGGAAAACTCTCCCGTGGCGAGGGGGTCAAAATCGCCTGTGGACAACCGCTTGCCGAAGGCGCTTCCGGGCATAGGGTCGGAGTGACCCCGCTACCCCCTGGAGGACCAGCATGGAAACTCGCCGACTGGGCAGACTCGGCCACCAGAGCTCGGTACTGATCTACGGCGCCGCGTCGCTCGGCGGAGTCGACCAGGACCGCGCCGATGCCTCGATCCAGGAAGCGCTGGATGCCGGCATCAACCACTTCGACGTGGCCGCCGACTACGGCGACGCCGAGCTGCGGCTCGGGCCGCGGATGCCGGAGATCCGGGACCGCATCTTCCTCGCCACCAAGACCGGGCGCCGGACGGTCGAGGAAGCCTGGAGCGAGATCAACCGGTCGCTGGAGCGGCTGCAGACCGACCATGTGGATCTGATTCAGATGCACGCGGTCTGCGACCTGGAGAACCTCGATCTCGTCACCGGTAAGGGCGGTTCGCTGGAAGCGGCGATCCGCGCCAAGGACGAAGGCATGGTCCGGGCCATCGGCATCACCGGGCACACCGAGCAGGCGCCGTCGGTGCACACCGAGGGGCTGCGCCGGTTCGACTTCGACAGCGTCCTCACCCCGCTCAACTACAAACTGTCCACCGACCCGCAGTACGCCGCCGACTACGCCGCCCTGGTGGAGGCCGTGAAGGCGTCGGACGCGGCGCTGATGACGATCAAGATGATTGCCCGGCGCAACTGGCAGGACGGCGAGCAGAAGGCGTACGACACCTGGTACCGGCCGTTCGACGAGCAGCGCTACATCACCGCCGCCACCGCCTGGCTGCTGAACGGTCATCCGGAGATCACCGGCCTGGCTACTGCGGGTGAGACCCGGCTGCTGCAGCAAATGATCGTTGCAGAGCGCGAGCGCGCCGACCTCACGCCCGAGGCAGCCGCCTCTATCCTCGGCGAGGTGCAGGACTACGCGTCACCCTTCGTGGACTCGCCCATCTGACGACGTGGCCCAGGTCACATACGAGACTCCGCATTCCGGTCAGGTCGTAGGCCGTACGAGATTGTCCAGGTGTGATCTGTCCGGGTGCGGGAACAAGTCGGGGTCGGGTCGGTGTTGACAAAGCCGTACTCATCTACTTTCGGAGGTCGTAGTGGCAACGGTCGAGCTGACCCAGGACAACTTCAACGAGGTGGTCGGTGGCGACGGTCTCGTGCTGGTGGATTTCTGGGCGGAGTGGTGTGGCCCGTGCAAGATGTTCGGACCGGTTTTCGAGAAGTCGTCCGAGGAGCACGGTGACATCACCTTCGGCAAGGTGGACACCGAGGCTCAGGTCGAGCTGGCACAGGCGTTCCAGATCCAGTCCATCCCGACGCTGATGGCGGTTCGCGACGGCGTGGTGCTCTACTCGCAGCCTGGCGCTCTGCCGGCGACGAGCCTGGAGGACCTGATCGGTCAGCTGCGCGCGGTCGACATGGACGAGGTCAAGGCGCAGATCGCCGCCCACGAGGCGGAGCACGGCACCGAGCCGCACACGCACTGATCTACTGCATCAAACAGTTCAACCAATCCGGGAGCTCCCACCGAGCTCCCGGATTTGCTGTGCCACGGCCTTCCGGTCCGGGCCGGCGTCGATCTGGCCGTTGGTGTCGATCGAGGTGCGTAGTCGCGTGCGCTCGTCGGGAGTGAGGCGGCCCCAGCCGTTCCGGACGATCCGCAGGGCGTGGTACTGCTCGTTGCCGGTCAGCGATCTGCTGATGGCCTCGTCCAGTACGTCGCTGTCGAGGAGGGACAGGTCGCCTTGGATCAGGCCGAGGGCAAGAACGCGGACGATCGGTGAGCCGGTGAAGAACAGGTCCTTCACCTCGTCCTTGTCGAACTTCTCGACGGCGGAGGCGTTGGCGACGCGCTGGACGATCCGGTCGAGGATCTCGCCGCGGACCGCCTTCAGCTCGGGACCGCGCAGCTCGGTGTAGATCGTCGCGTAGGCGTCCAGCTGCTTCTCCATGCCGAGAGCGCGGAGGGTGTCGGCGCTCTTGCGTGCGGTGGCGGCGATCTGGCGGACGAGGTGGACCTCGAACTCGCCGAGCTTCATGCGCCTGATCCGGTCGACGATCGACGGCATGATCACCAGCAGCAGGCCGGCAACGATGACGATGAGGAGCGGTCCTTCACCGACGCCGGTGAACAGCCCGACTAGCCCGGCGACGAGCAACGCTCCGCCGATCACGAGGCACAGGATCCGCGACGACACGTCCACCACCGGCCGAGCTTTCACGGTCCACGCAGGCGCGTCCACCGACCGCCTGGCCGGTGCGGTGTGGGTCGGCGGCGGGGTTGGGTTCACGTCCGACATCGGGCAGGGCCTCCGTACGTCGTAGGCGAGTCCTCGTGATCGTGCCTGGGTCGTCGGCTGTCAGCAAGAGATCAGGCGCGTATCGGTGGATCGACGCATCAGGGTGGAGGCGCCGACCTGATCGCTGAAGGCCCACCGGCGATAGAACGGGATGAGCTCGGGTTGGCAGACGAGTTCGAGACTGCGAACGGCGGCGAGCAGGTCGGCGATGCGCGGCGGAGGCACCGTCGAGTGGATCGACAGGTCAGAGGTCATCTAGAAGTCGCGGGAGCTGAGGACGCAGAACTCGTTGCCCTCGGGGTCGGCGAGGACGGTCCAGCTCTGGCCTTCGGGTTGGCCGACGTCGACGCGGCGGGCGCCGAGAGCTTCGAGGCGGGCGATCTCGGCGTCGCGGTCCTGGCTCGTGTGCGGTGCGAAATCGAGGTGCAGCCGGTTCTTCAGCGTCTTGTCCTCGGGCACCGGGACGAACACCATGCCGGGGCCGATCCGCTCCCACTCCATCGTGTGGACGGTGTCGGGCCCGACCCAGCCGGGAACGTTCACACACTCGTCGTCGGTTTCGATGATCGTCTTCCAGCCGAACGCCTCGGCCCACCAGGCGGCCTGCTTGCGGACGTCGTGGCAGTCGATCACGAGCGTGTACCACCTGAGCACCATGACGGCACCCTCGCACAGCCCACCGACAGAAACAGCCTGTCGGCAGAACAGATCGGCAGAACGGAGAAGAGCGGGCCCTGGGCAGGAGAAAGACGCCAGGGCCCGCTCTTGGGGCTGACCGGAGCGGCGATATGGGTGGCCGAGGAGGTGCGGGCAGGTGAGGTGCTGCCCGAGGAGGGTCACCGATGGGGCTGCTCTGAAGACGGTCAGCGAGATGGCGGGACCACGTCATTGGGATCCCGCCACGTCATCAGCATCGTCAGCGGAGTGGGTTGAACGGCCGCAGTTCCTCCAGCGCACGGCCGGTGGTGATGGTCTCGGCCAGCAGCTGACCGGTGATCGGGCCGAGGGTGATACCCCACATGCCGTGCCCGCCGGCGGCGAAGACCCGCGGCGACGCGGTGGCGCCGATCAGCGGCAGGCCGTCCGGCGTACACGGTCGCGGTCCGACCCACTCGAACGTCCGCGCGTCCAGGTCGGCGTCCCGCAGCAGCGGCCGGGCGGCCTCGACGATCGCGTTGATCCGGCGCGGGTCGAGCTTCGCCTCGGGCTTGCGGAACTCCATCATCCCCGCGACCCGGAGCCGGTCGCCGAGCGGCGTGCAGGCGATCCGCTGCGCCGGGAAGTACACCGGGCCGGCCGGCACGTGCGCCATCGGCACGCTGAAGCTGTAGCCACGGCCCGCCTGGACGACGGTCTTCACGCCGAACTGCCGCGCCAAGTCGCCCAGCCATGCACCGGTCGCCATCACGACCGCGCCGAACGGGTCGGTCTCGCCGTCGCCGGTGATCAGGCGGACGCCGCGGATCTCGTCGACGATGTCCTTCACGACGACGCCGCTGATGATCTGCCCACCGCGGGCGATCACCGAGTCCGCGAGCAGCTGGACGTACTTGCCGGGGTTGATGAACCGCTGCCCGTGCAGCCGGATCGCCGCCCCGATCTCGTCGGACAGCGAGGGCTCGATCGCGCGGGCGTCGTCACCGCTGATCGCCTCGAACTCGATGCCCTGGCCGGCGGCGTGGATGGCCTCGATCTCCTCGAGCAGCACACTGCGCTCCTCGACGGTCCGGTAGGCGGCCAGGAACGACTTGGCCTCGTACGTCTGCGCCTCGACCCCGGCCTTGGCCAGGAAGTCGAACGCGTCCAGGGCCTGGCGGTTGATCGGGACCAGCGACTCCATCGCGGTCTTCCAGCGTCCGGCGGTGCTGTTGCGAGCGAAGCGGGTGAGGAATTTGAGGAGCCGCGGGCTCGCGGTCGGTGGGACATACACCGGTGAGGCAGGGCTCAGCACCGCACGGACGCCGTACTTGAGGACCGCTGGTTCCGGCAGCGGGGTGGCGAGGCCAGGCGTGAGCCAGCCTGCGTTGCCCCAGGACGCGCCCGCGGCGACACCTTCGCGGTCGAGCACGGTCACCTCGACACCGGCCTCCTGGAGGAACCAGGCGGTGGCCAGGCCGACCATGCCCGCGCCGACGACGGCAACGCGGTCAGGAACGATGTGCGGTACTGCGGAACCAGCTGTGGTCATGTATCGATGGTGCGGCCGCCGCGAGCCGCTGTCATGGTGCGATCACACCATTAACGGGTCGAATGACTGTGCCCATCGCACAATAACCTGCACAATAACCTCATGATCACCGCGCCTGACCTGATTGCCGCAGTCGGTCCTGCCCTGTTCGAGATGGTGGTGACAGGCAAGGGCGACAGCGAGGTCCGCGACGTGTTCCTGGCCGACCCGCAGGAGCCTGCGACCGGTCAGCCGGGCGATCTGGTGCTCGGACTCGGTCTGGGCGACGCAGAGGACGCTGTGGAGCTGGTGGAGCGCTGCGCGGCCAGCAGCGCCTCCGGCGTCGTCCTGCGTACGGCGCTTGCGCACGAGCCGCCCGTGGTGGCCGCAGCCGAGCGGTGGGGTCTGACGCTGGTCGCGCTGCAGCCGAGCGTCACCTGGGCGCATGTGGTCTGGCTGATGCGCGGCGTGATCGACCGCGCCGCTGCACCGGACTCCCCTGCCGCTGGTGACGCCGGAGTACACCAGGAGCTGTTCGCACTGGCAGATGCGGCCGCAGCGATCGTTGATGCACCGGTGACCATCGAGGACAACCAGTCGCGCGTGCTGGCGTACTCCTCCGGTCAGGACTTCACGGACCCGACCCGTGTGTCCACCATCGTCGGTCGTCGGGTACCTGCGGAGGTCATCGCGCATTTCCGGGCTCGTGGCATCTTCCGGCGGCTGGCGCGGTCCAGTGAGCCGTTCCTAGTGCCGGACGGGCCGAACGGGATCCGCCCGCGCCTCGTCGTACCGGTCCGGGCTGGTGGCGAGTGGCTGGGGTCTATCTGGGCCGTTGTCGATGGTCCGGTGAGTGAATCGGTCACTGCGGAGCTCAGCAACGCGGCGTCTGTGCTGGCGTTGCACCTGTTGCGTTTGCGAGCTCAGGCCGACGTAGCGCGGCGGAGTGCGATCGATCGGCTGCGGACGATCCTGCGGCAGTTCTCGCCGGACAATCCGGTCGACGTACGGCTCCCGCGGCAGCCGTGGCGGGTGGTGGCGCTCGGGTCGCCGGATGGGTACGACGTCCCGCAGCAGCTGGACCTGTGGGAGTCGACTGGTCGGCGGCATGGGTGGAGCGAGCCGCAGCTGGCTGACCTCGACGGGAACGTGTTGGCTGTCGTTACGGACACTGACGGGCCGGGGTCGTGGAACTGGTTGCAGAAGCTCGTGCTGGAGCAGTCGCCGGGCACGCACGCCGCTGCCGGTGGTCCAGCGCGCGGTCCGGCCGATCTGCCGAGTTCACGCGCGGAGGCGGTCGAGCTGCTCGGTCTTGTACGGCGGGGTGTCGCGCCGGGGCCGGCGTTGCGGGTGGAAGAGGCGTGGCACGTGCTGACTGTTCACCGAGCGGTCACGTCGCTTGATACCACCAAGATGGATGGCCCGCTGGCGACGCTGCTGATGCACGACATCGAGCACGACACGGGCTACGTGGAAACGTTGCAGGCGTGGCTGGACTATCCGGGGCAGCCGCAGCGGGCGGCGCGGGAGCTGCATCTGCACACGAACACGTTGCGGCACCGGATGAAGCGGATCGGGGAGATCGCGGAGCTGGATCTGTCGGATCCGCGGGAGCGGCTGGCGTTGCAGTTGCAGATTGCCGCGGTACGGACGGAGCACTGAGTCGGGGCACTGAGCTGGGCACTGAGATGTACGCCACAGGCTCGTGTAACAAGGCTTCATATTCCGGCAACTGTTGGGCAACATCCGGCTGACAGAGTCGTCCTTGTCAGCCGGTCCGGCGCTTCACCAGGGCGCCGGAACGGCTCGGGTCCGAGCTTTTCACCAGGAAGCTCGGGCCGTACCCGGGCCCGGCGATCGTCTGAGCGATCGCCGGGTTCGCGATTTTTATTGCCTAGGACAACCGGTTGACGATGGTGCGGTAGACGCCGGGGAGCGCGGTCGCGGCCGGGACGATGCGGGGCGCCAGGAGTGGGCGGTTGCGGGCCCAGAGCAACGATGCGGTCAGCAGGCGGCACTCCCAGGAGACGCGGCGCCAGGCGGCCTCGTAGTCCTGTGGGCGGTCGGCGCGGACGCAGTCGACGAGCTCGGCGGAGGTGCGGAGGGCTACGGCGATACCTTCACCGGTGAGCGCGTCGACGTACCCGGCGGCGTCTCCGACCAGGAGGATGCGGCCGGCGGTGCGGGCGCGGACGCGTTGGCGGAGCGGACCGGCGCCCATCACGGCGCTCGCCGGCTTGGCGCCACGGAGGCGGCGCTTGAGCGCGGGAAAGGCGTCGAGGTGGGAGTCGAAGGTGCCACGCGCGGAGGTGAGGATCGCGACCCCGACGAGATCGTCGGCGACCGGGGTGACGTAGGCCTCGCCGAGGCGGGACCAGTAAACCTCTACGAGATCGGTCCAGGGTTTGACGCGAAAGTGCTGCCGCAACCCACGTCGCACGTCACCAGAACTTCCGCCGCAGAGGCCTAGTTGGCGGCGGATGGGTGAGTGGAGGCCGTCGGCGGCGGCTAGGTAGCGGGCGGTGTGGTTGGCGGCGGTTACCGAGGTGGAGTTTTGGGTTATGGGGCCAACTCGAGTGGAGATGACGGGGATGTCCAGGTCGGACAGGCGCTTGGACAGGGCGGCTTGGAGGGTGGTGCGGCGTACGCCGAGGCCGGGGCCGGCGGTGAAGCGGGCGTCTACCTGGTGGGTGCCGTCGAGGTAGCGGATGCCGTGGAACGGGCGGCCGTCGAGTTCCACGCCGAGGCGGGTGAGGTACTCGACGGCGCTGTGCGCGATGCCCTCACCGCACGCCTTGTCGATCGGACCCGAGCGTGGTTCGACGACAACTACCGATAGCCCGGCCAGCGCCGCCCGGATTGCAGTAGCCGCGCCAGCCGGACCCGCGCCTGCAACGAGTAGATCGATCACTTGACCAGGGCGGAGTTGAGTGCGCCCTCCTCAGTGCGGATGCGGACGGCGAGCAGCGGGATGTTCAACACAGTGAAGACCAGTGCAGTGATCCAGGCGGTGTGGACCAGTGGTAGCGCGATGCCCTCCGCGACGACGGCTACGTAGTTCGGATGGCGGATCCACCGGTACGGGCCGCCGGCAACCAATCGCAGGCCCGGTACGACGATCACCCGCGTGTTCCACTGGTGTCCGAGGACCGAGATGCACCACCAGCGCAGGCCCTGCGCGAGCACCACCACGACCAGCATCGTCCACCCCAGCCACGGGATGAACGGCCGGTGCAACGCCTCCACCATGCACGCGGCCAGCAGCCCGGTGTGCAGCACGACCATGAACGGATAGTGCCCGCGCCCGGACTCCACCCCGCCCTGCGCGAAGCTCCACTTCGCGTTCCGCAGGGACACGACCAGTTCGGCCACGCGCTCGCACGCGACCAGGATCACCAGGCCCAGATACCAGCCGTACATCACCACTCCATCAGCACGAGCTCGGAACAGAAACCGGGGCCCATCGCCAGCAGCACTCCCGGACCCTTGGGAGAAGGATCCAGCTTGAGCGTGTCACCGAGCACGTGCAGCACCGAGGACGACGACAAGTTGCCGACCGCATCCAGTGACGTCCAGGTCAGATCCAGCGCTCCCGGACGCAGCGACAGCGTCTCCGACACCGCGTCCAGCACCTTCGGGCCGCCCGGATGGCTCACCCAGGTGCCGATCTCCGGCACCGTCAACCCGTGATCCTCGAGAAACCCCCGGACGTCGCCACCCAGGTACGTCCGCACCACCTCCGGCACGTCCGCGCCGAGCACGATCCGGAACCCGCCCGACCCGACGTCCCACCCCATCACCCGCTCCGAGTCCGGGTACAGCCGCGAACGCGTCGCCACCACCGAAGGCCCGGACGCGAGCGGATGCTCCGACCCCGTCAGCACCACCGCGGCCGCGCCGTCCCCGAACAACGCCCCACCCACCAGATTCGGCAACGAGGCGTCGTCGCGCTGCAGCGTCAACGAGCACAACTCCACCGACAGCAGTACGGCGACATGTGAAGGCCAAGCCGTCAGGTAGTCGTGCAAGCGCGCGATCCCCGCCGCTCCCCCGACACACCCGAGCCCGAACAGCGGCAGCCGCTTCACGTCCTCCCGCATCCCCAGCCGCATCGCCACCCGTGCGTCGATCGACGGCGCCGCCACCCCGGTCACCGTCGTGAACATCAGTACGTCGACGTCGTCCAGCGCCAGCCCCGCGTCCTTCACCGCCCCCGCGACCGCCTCCGCGCCGAGATCGACCGCCGCCGCGATCCACTCGTCGTTCGCCTCACCGAAGTCTTTCAAGGAGGCGTACTGCTCCAACGGCAACGCGAGATGCCGATAAGACACCCCCGCATTCGCGTGCAGCCGCCGGAGCAGCGCCGAACTCCGGCCGTCCGGCAGACAGATCGTGGCGAACGCCTCGGTCAGCTCCGACTGCGGATAGCGGTACGGCGGGAGCGCGGGCCGGACCGCTGCGATCCGCGTCATCGTGGCATCGTTACGTCGGTGAAGACCGTCAAAGGTCTGGCTCTCGCCTGCCACCCCGGGCCTACTGTCGCCGTGACCGCTCTCGTCACGGCTGTCGCGTGGTCGGCCGGGCGAAGTCCGGCCGGGTGTCTCCTGGTCGCAGCAACGATCCTCACCGGCCACCTCTCGATCGGCTGGAGCAATGACGCGATAGATGCCGCCCGCGACACCATTGTTAACCGCCGGGACAAGCCTGTGGTGCGTGGACTGGTGAGTCGCCGGACGCTCGCGATCGGTGCCGGCATCATGCTGGTGATCACCGTCCCCGTCTCCCTGGCCAACGGAATCGCGGCCGGGCTGGTTCATCTGCTGTTCGTCGCCTGCGCCTGGGCGTACAACCTCGGCCTCAAGTCGACCGTGATCTCCTGGCTCCCGTACGCCGTCGCGTTCGGCGCACTCCCCTCGTTCGTGACGCTCGGCACCGCACATGTCTGGGCGCCGTGGTGGGCCACCGCGGCGGGCGCCCTTCTGGGGATCGGTGCCCATCTGGCAAACGTCGTACCCGACCTGGCCGACGACCTCGCGACCGGCGTCCGGGGCTGGCCGCAGCGGCTCGGGTCCTATGCCCGCCTGCTCGCTCCACTCCCGCTCGCACTCGCCACGGGGCTGTTGGTGATCGCGCCCGCCGGGGCCATCGGGGTCGTCGGCTGGATCGCGCTCGCCGTCGTCGCCGCGCTGCTCGTCACGATCCTGCTCTGGCGGAACGCGCCGTTCCTGGTCACGATCGCCATCGCCGCCGTGAGCGTCGTCACGCTGGTGTTGCGCGGTGACGCACTGATCTAGCCGACGCCTGCGGGTCGAGTACGGCGTCCGGCTTCAGCGGAGCGTTGCTGCCGAGGATCGCGGCCGTCAGCGCCTCGGCCGGCTCCTTCGCGGCGCGGGGGTTGGTGATCAGCACCAGATCGATCGACGGCAGCTCGGGCAGCCCCGCGCTCGGCGGCGGCTCGACCAGGTCCGCGGGCATCAGCGACCGGGCGAAGATCGCGATCCCGAGCCCGGCCCGGACAGCCGCGAGTACGCCGTTCACGCCGCGGACGATGCACGTGATCCGGCAGGTACGACCGGCTTGCTCGAGCGACTGGACACCGAGCGAACGGCTGAGCGACGGCGCCTGGTACGCGACCAGCGGCACAGGGCCGTCGGGCGCGATCCGGGTGCCGGAGATGCCGGCCCAGACGAGCGGGTCGCGGCGTACCAGCCGGCCGTTCGGCTCGTAGCCGCCGCCGGCGCCGTGCTTCACGTACGCGAGGTCGAGGTGGCCGGACTCGACCCGGCGGAGCAGGTTCGGGCTCTGGGCAACGGTCAGCTCGAGGTCGATCCGCGGATACAGCTGGCGGAAGTCGCGCAGGATCTTGGGCAGCGGGGTGAGCGCGAGGTCGTCAGTCACACCGAACCGCAGCCGGCCGCGCAGCTCCGACCCGGTGAAGTAGCCGGCCGCCTCCTCGTGCGCCGCCAGGATGGCCCGCGCGAACCCCGCCATCGCCTCGCCGTCCGCGGTCAGCGTGACAGTACGGGTGTCACGGACGAACAGCGGCCGCCCGACGGCCACCTCGAGTTTGCGGACATGTTGGCTCACGGTGGGCTGCCGGATACCCAGCCGCTCGGCCGCCTGGGTGAAGCTGAGCGACTGCGCCACCGCCAGGAACGTCCGCAGCTGGTCCGGGTCGTACATCGATTCACTCCCTCATTACGTGACGCTATAAGACTAATAGGAGTAATTCGCTGTGGGAATCCAGTACCGAACCCTGAGGATGGAGGTGTCCTCCCCTGACCAGTCCACACGCGTAGGGATCGCTCTTGACCACCCGGGCCACTTCCGGTTCTGTCCCGTCCACCGATTTCCACCTCCACCGCACCACCGACCGCACCGAGTTCCGGGACACGCAGCGCCGCCCGGGCTTCAAGGACACCTTCAGCGCTCTGCAGGTCCGCAACTTCCGCCTCCTGGTCAGCGGACTGCTGGTCAGCTCGACCGGCGGCTGGATCCAGCGCATCGCCCAGGACTGGCTGGTGCTCACGCTCACCGGCAGTGCCACCGCGGTCGGCATCACCACCGCGCTGCAGTTCCTCCCGACCCTCGCGCTGGGCCTGTTCGGCGGCGTGATCGCGGACCGCTTCCCGAAGCGGAAGATCCTGCTCGTCACCCAGTCCACCATGGGCACCTGCGCCGGCGTCCTCGCCCTGACCGCCTTCACCGGTCAGGTCCAGGTCTGGCACGTGTACACGATGGCGTTCTTCCTCGGCCTGGCCACCGCCGTCGACAACCCGACCCGGCAGTCCTTCGTCACCGAGCTGGTCCCGCGCGACACGGTCCGGAACGCGATCAGCATGGTGTCGTCGACGTTCCAGCTCGGCAGCCTGATCGGCCCCGCGCTCGGCGGCCTACTGCTCGGCACGATCGGGGCGGGCTGGTCGTTCGCGCTGAACGGGCTCACCTTCTTCGCCTCGATCAGCGCGCTGCTGCGGATGCGCGAGAGCGAGATGCCCGGGCTGCACGCGGCCCGCAAGGCGAGCGCCGGGATGCGGATCCGGGACGGCCTGCGCGACGGCCTGCGGTACGCGTTCCACGAGCCGGCCGTCCGGTGGGCGATCGCGCTCGTCGGGATCTACGGCATGTTCACGATCAGCCTGCCGGTGACGCTGACCGCGTTCGCCGACCGGGTCTTCCACACCGGCGCGTCGGGGTACGGCGTACTGAACTCCGTCGTCGCGCTCGGCGCACTGGCCGGGGCATTGCTCTCGGCGCGGCGGATCCGGCCGAGCCGCCTGCGGAACCTGATCGGTATCGCCTGCCTGCTCACGGTCACCGAAGTACTCGCCGCGATCCAGCCGTCGCTGTGGACGTTCGTCCCGGTGCTGGCGTCGATGGGGATGGCGACGCTGATGTTCCTGACCGCGGCCCAGTCGATGGTCCAGTTGACCACTCCGGACGGCCTGCGCGGCCGGGTGTCCGGGATCTACAACCTGGTCTTCATCGGGGGCGGCGCGATCGGCGGGCCGACGGTCGGGTTCCTCGCGCAGCACTTCGGGGCGCGGTCCGCGCTGCTGATCGCCGGGCTGGTGCCGGCGATCGCGACGGTCGCGATCGGTCTGCGGCTGCGGCGGGACGGCCAGTTCCGGCTCGTCCTCGTCCGCACCCGCTCCCCGTGGCACCAGGTCCCGGTCCGGCTCAACCTCGAGCAGACCGAGATCCAGCTGTCCACTCCGCGAACCACTCCCGTTGCTCGCACGTCACGCCCGTTCGTACTGGGCCGCCGTCAGCACGCGCGGATGGACTCGCACCTGCGCCCGATGCGCGCACGCCGCCGCCCGCAGCACCACCAGTAACTCCGAGGCGGGGGCGAGCACGCTGCCTCCACTCACCCCTGCCCCGGGCCACCTTGAGCACCCACCAACCACATCCGAGTGCGGTTCGTGGTTGGTGGGTGCCCAAAGAACGGTGACGGACTCGCGGAGGGCGGAAGTTGCCGGGGTTGAATACTTGACGGGGTAAATTAAACCGACCTAGGCTCGGCGCGTCCGCTCACTCCTCCCCTGGAGGAACATCGCATGTCGTTCACACGCAGCACGATCGTGCTGGCTGCCGTCGCCCTGGTGTCGGCGGCAGCCGCAACCGCCCCGGCCGACGCGGTCCAGGTTCCGGCTCAGGTCCAGGCCAAGAAGCCGACGCCCGCCGCCTATCCGCAGGTCGCCGCCAAGCCCTACATGGGCTGGAGCAGCTGGAGCCTGCAGTCGACCAACTACCCAGGCGTCAACCCCGACGGCCCCGGCAGCTTCATCAGCGAGCAGAACATCCTCACCCAGGCGAAGGCCCTGGCCACCAAGCTCAAGCCGTACGGGTACGAGTACGTCAACGTCGACGCCGGCTGGCAGGACGGCGGTGACGAGTACGGCCGCCCGGTCGCGATGGCGAAGCGGTTCCCGCGCGGGATGAAGGCCGTCGGCGACGACATCCACAAGCTCGGGCTGAAGTTCGGCATCTACACAACGGTCGGCCTGGGCATGGACGTCTACCGCGACGGCAACACGCCGATCTACGACGCGCCCGGCTGCTTCACCCGCGACATCGTGTACCCCGACCTGCGCAAGACCAACGGCTGGGACGCGGCGTACAAGATCAACTACGAGAGCCCGTGCGCGCAGAAGTACGCCGACTCGATCGCGAACCTGTTTGCCTCGTGGGGCGTGGACTTCATCAAGATGGACGGTGTCGGCCCCGGCTCCTGGAAGGGCGCGCCGGACGACCCCAACCACAACAACACCGAGGACATCGAGGCCTGGTGGCGCGCCGTCCAGAACGCCGGCCGGCCGATGCAGTACACGCTGTCCTGGTCGCTCAGCCACCGGTACGCCGACGTGTGGAAGCAGAACTCGAACGGCTGGCGGATCGACACCGACGTCGAGTGCTACTGCGACACGATCGTCAAGTGGGACAGCTCGGTGAAGCAGCGCTGGTGGGACGTCGCGCAGTGGATCGACGACGCCGGACCGGGGCACTGGAACAACCTCGACGCGCTGGACGTCGGCGTCGGCGCGATGGACGGCCTGACCGACGCCGAGCGGCAGAGCTACATGACGTTCTGGGCGATCAACTCCGCGCCGCTGTTCGCCGGTGACGACCTGACCAAGCTCGACGCGTACAGCCTGAAGCTGCTGTCGAACCGCGAGGTCATCGCGATCGACCAGTCCGGCAACCCGGCCCGCCCGCTGAACCAGGACCAGCTGCAGCAGACCTGGTACGCGAAGAACGCCGACGGCAGTACGACGGTCGCGCTGTTCAACCTGGCCGACTCCCCCGCCACCGTGACCGGCGACTTCGACCAGCTCGGCATCGACGGCAAGGCGACTGTCCGCGACATCTGGGCGAACCAGAACACCCGCAAGGTCAGCGGCTCGGTCAGCGCCCAACTGCCGGCGCACGGCTCGAAGCTGTACAAGATCACGCCGAGTCATGTCCCGGTTGCCACACCGGCCGATCTGACCGCCACCGACGTCAGCCGTACGACGACCACGCTGACGTGGCGGCCGAGCGCCGGCGCCACGTCGTACCAGGTGTTTGCCAATGGCAAGCAGGTTGCGGCCGCATCGAGCACCAGCACGGTGGTCAGCGGTCTGTTGCCGCAGACCCAGTACTCGTTCACCGTGAAGGGTGTCAGAGGCGGCAGTACGTCGAGCGCCAGTGCGCCGGTGACGATGTTCACGTCGAAGTCCGGTGGACCGGTGCGGTACGAGGCCGAGGCGGCGAGCAGCACGCTGACCGGGGATGCCGGCGTCTCCGGGTGCACCCTGTGCTCGGGCGGCTCGAAGATCGGCAACATCGGCTACGGCTCGACGGTGACGCTCAACAACATCACCGTGCCAACGACCGGGACGTATCTGGTCAAGATCGCTTACACCGACGGCGACACCAGCCGGCAGAGCATGCTCACGGTCAACGGCAGCGACAACTACTGGGTCAACTACAGCGGACTCGGCGACAACGACTGGGGTACGCCGCAGGTGACGTACCTCCCGATGAAGCTGACCGCCGGAGCGAACTCGATCAAGGTCAGCAATCCGAACGGCTACATCGCCGACATCGACTGGATCACCGTCTGACCGATCCGGACCGCGGGGCCGGCACCACCAGGGCCGGCCCCGCGTTTTACTGGATCCATGAGCGACTACCCCGAACCGATGATCCCGCCCGGCGGCACCGCACCGGTCCCGCGGCGGATCCGCGCGATGCTCGACGACCGCGTCGTTCTCGACACGATGGACGCGATCTACCTGTGGGAGTTCCCGCCGTACCCGCAGTACTACGTCCCGGTCGCGGACGTGGCCGACGGGGTGCTGACCGACACCGGCGAGACGAAGACGTTCGGACACGGTGTGGCGCGGGTGCACAGCGCCGGATCGGGGCAGGCCTGGGTGTACGACGACGGCGCCGCAAAGGACCGCGTCCGGTTCGAATGGGACGCGCTCGACAGGTGGTTCGAGGAAGACGAGGAGGTCTTCGTCCACCCCAGGAACCCGTACTCGCGCGTTGACGCCATCAAGTCCACCCGCCGCGTCGAGGTAGCCGTCGACGGCGTCCCCCTGGCCGATTCGACCTCCACGGTCATCGTCTTCGAGACGGGACTGCCACCGCGGTACTACTTCCCGAGGACCGCGGTCCACCTCGAGCACCTCATCCCGTCGGACACCGTCACCGCCTGCCCGTACAAGGGCCGCACCTCGGCGTACTGGTCGCTCCCGTCGGTCCCCGATGTGGCGTGGTCCTACGACTTCCCCACCGCTCCCGTGCTCCCGGTCGCCGGCCACGTCGCGTTCTTCAACGAGAACGTCGACATCACCCTGGACGGCGTACCGCAGGAGCGCCCGATCACCCCGTTCTCGAACCCAACTCAGCGACCAACCGATGGAAACGTTCGGTGATCAGATGCCCGCGGTGGTGGCACCGTCCATGGTGATGATCGAGGCGGTGACGTAGCTGGCCAGCGGGGAGGCGAGGAAGACGGCGACGTTCGCGACCTCTTCGGGTTCGCCGAAGCGGCCCATCGGGACCTCGCGGACCATCTCGGCGAGGAGCTCGTCCTTCGGCTTGCCTGTCGAGCGGACCGCGGCCTCGAGGCCCTCGTCGACCCGGTTGGTACGGGTCGTGCCCGGGTTGATCACATTCACCCGGACGCCCTTGCCGGCGTACGCCTTGGCGTAGCCGACCGACGCGAGCATCAGCGCCGCGTTGGCCGCGCCGCCGCCGATGTGCAGCGGGTTCGCCGCACGACCGCCCTGGCCGACGACGTTGACGACGGCGCCGCTGCCGCGCTCCGCCATCCCGCGGATGACGGCCTCGGTCGCGTGCATGTACGTGAAGTACTTCGCCTCCATCGCGGCGTGCAACGCCTTGCTGTCCAGCTCGTCGACCGGAGTACGCCGGGCCGCGCCCGCACAGTTGATCAGGATGTCGGGTACGCCGATCCGCTCGAAGACCGCCCTGGTCGCATCGGAATCGGTCAGGTCGACCGCTTCCACCCCGAAGGTGAGGTCCGGCAACTGCTCCTGCGCCTTGGCGAGATTGGCGGGATCACGCGAGATGCCGACCACCGTCGCGCCTTCACGCGCGAGCAGCTCCACACAGGCGAATCCGATGCCCTTGCTGGCCCCGGTGACGACCGCGGTCTTCCCGGTCAGTTGCAGATCCACGTGACTCCTCAGAGGTTGGCGTCGTACTCCGTGCGGGCGGCGGCGATCTCGTCCATGTGGTCGTAGGCCCAGGTGCGCATCGTCGCGACGGCCGCGGCCAGGCTCAGGCCGAGCGGCGTCAGCGTATAGGTCACCGTCACCGGGACAGTAGGAACAACCTCACGCCGGACGACACCGTCGCGCTCGAGGTGCCGCAGGGTCTGCGTGAGCATCTTCTGCGTGATGCCCTCGATGATCGACTTGAGCTGCCCGGAGCGCAGGGTGCCGCCCTTCTCGAGCGTGCTGATCACCAGCATCGTCCAGGTGTCGCCGATCCGGCCGAGCACCTGACGCGTCGGGCAGGCGCCCTTGGTGGCGTCCCACCTGCCTCTGACCTGGTCGGTATCCATTAGGTGCCTATAGCAGTAGTAAGTGCTGTCTTCCGCCCGCTGCGACCCGCTCGTAGCGTCGTTGCCGAGTCTAGTTGAAGGAGCGGAACGGCAATGAGGGCAGTGGTTGCGGTGGACACCGGCAAGGTCGGGCTTACCGACGTCGACGAGGTCCGGCCGAGCGCGGGCGAGATGGTGATCGAGGTCGCGGCCTTCTCGATCAACCGCGGTGAGACCTTCCAGTTGGAGCGGCCGCGGGACGGCTGGCGACCGGGCAAGGACATCGCCGGCCGCGTCGTCGAGCCTGCTCCCGACGGCCCGCCGGCCGGCAGCCGCGTAGTCGCACATCTGCCGCACTCGGGCTGGGCCGAGCGAGTGACCGCGCCGGGCACGCAGGTCGCGGTACTGCCCGACAACATCTCGTTCGAGCAGGCCGCGGCGCTCCCGCTCGCCGGGCTGACGGCGCTGCGCTTGTTGCGTACGGCGGGCAGCGTGATCGGCCGGCGCATCCTGCTGACGGGTGCATCCGGTGGAGTCGGGCACTACTTCACCGAGCTCGCGGCCGGCGCCGGCGCGGTCGTCACGGCCGTCGTCTCCTCCGCGGCCCGCGGGGCGCGGCTGCTCGAGCTCGGCGCCGAGGACCTCGTGTACGACGTGGCCGACGCGCGTGGGCCCTTCGACGTCGTACTCGAATCCGTCGGTGGCGAGAGCCTTCCGATCGCGTTGTCGAAGCTCGCGCCCGGCGGTGACCTGATCTGGTTCGGCGAGGCCAGCCGGCAGCCGGTCACGCTCGACTTCTTCGACTTCTTCATCGCCGCCGAGGCCGCGCGGATCCAGCACTTCCACTACGTCCACGGCTCCGACGACCAGGACCTCGCCACGCTCGTCCGGCTGGTCTCGGCGGGTCGGCTCCACCCGGAGCTCGGCCGCGTCGAGGACTGGTCCCTTACCGACGCAGTACTCGACGACCTGCGCAACCGCCGTATCCGCGGCAACGCCGTACTGACGCTCCACGAGGAGGCACCACTCATGAACGACCCGAAGACCGTTGTCACCCGGTACGTCGAGGCAGTGGCGGCGGGTGATCTGCCGACGATCCGGGCAAGCTTCGCATCGGATGTGGTGTGGACCTACCCCGGTGATCTGCCGTTGTCCGGTGACTGGAAGGGCCGGGACATGGTCGTCGACGAGTTCCTGGGAGCAGCCGCCGGCAACCTCTTCGCCCCCGGTACGCCGGTGCGGATCGAACTGGTGAACGTGATCGCCGACGGCGAGCAGGTGTTCGCCGAATGGACCGCGCGGGCGACGGCGCGCGCCGGTGGTGCCTACAGCAACAAATGTGCAGGAGTCTTCACTGTTCGGGACGGGCTGATCGTCGCGGTCCGCGAGTACCTGGACACCGACCACGCGCGCCGGGTGCTGTTCTCGGACGAAACGATGCTCTGAGCAATTATCTCCGCTGGTGCGGGCTTGAACGGGTCAGTACAGTGGGTAACCAGATCGACACTCTTTGTTTCGACGCCTGATGCCCGAGCAGTTGCCCTGAGCACCGACGCCGGAGGACCACCCGTGCCGACCTCTTCACCTCCCAAGCTCTGGAAGACCATCCTTCACCACGACCTCCCTGCGTCACTGGTGGTCTTCCTCATCGCAGTACCCCTCTCCTTGGGGATCGCCGCCGCGTCCGGCGCTCCGCTGATCGCCGGCCTGGTGGCCGCTGTGGTCGGCGGCGTGGTCGCCGGCGCGCTCGGCGGCTCCCCCTTGCAGGTCAGCGGTCCGGCCGCCGGTCTGACCGTGGTCGTCGCCGGCCTGGTCACGCAGTTCGGCTGGGCCGCGACGGCTGCCATCACCTGCGCTGCCGGTGTCCTGCAGATCCTGCTGGGCATCACCCGCATCGGGCGGCTGGCGCTGTCTCTTTCCCCAGCCGTCGTGCACGGCATGCTCGCCGGGATCGGTGTGACGATCGCCGTTCAGCAGTTGCATGTCGTGCTCGGCGGCAAAGCCCAGAGTTCACTGATCGACAACGTGATCGCACTCCCCGCGCAACTGATCGCGCACCACGGCCACTCCGTTGTCGTCGGCATCTTGACCGTCGCGGTCGTGCTGGCCTGGCCCAGGATCCCCAAAGTGAAGGCGATTCCGGCGCCGCTGGTCGCAGTGGTCACGGTGACCGCACTGGCCGCGGTCTGGATGACCGATGTGACGCGAGTCGACCTGCCGGACCATCCGCTACGGAGTCTGATCCTGCCGACGATGCCCGAAGGCACACCGGTCCAGCTCGGCACGGCAGTACTGACCGTTGCCCTGGTCGCCAGTGTCGAGTCGTTGCTGTCGGCCGTTGCCGTTGACAAGCTTCATCGCGGCAACCGGAGCAATCTCGATCGCGAGCTGATCGGGCAGGGCGCGGCGAACGCGCTGTCCGGCGCCCTCGGCGGGATGCCCGTCACCGGCGTGATCGTCCGCTCGTCCACGAACGTCGCGGCCGGCGCGCGGACCAGGGCCGCCGCGATCATGCACGGCCTGTGGATCGCGGCGTTCGTGCTCGCCGCCGGGGCGATGCTCGAGCTGATCCCGATGGCAGCGCTGGCCGGCGTACTGCTCGTCACCGGGCTGCGACTGGTGCAGCTCGCTCATATCCGCACGCTGCGCAGGCACGACGAGTTGCTCGTGTACGTCGTGACAGCGGTCGGTGTCGCCGTGCTCGGACTCGCCGAAGGCGTGCTGCTCGGGCTGATCCTCGCGGTCGTCCGCGTGCTGTACCGACTCGCCCGGGCGACCGTCACCGCGACCGAGGCGGACGGTGTGTGGGTCGTGCGGATCCGCGGCACGCTGGTGTTCCTCGGCGTCGCGTCGCTCGTGCGGACGCTGCGATCGATTCCGGTCGGAGCGACGGTTCGGGTCGAGCTGACCGTGGACCATCTCGACCACGCGGCGTACGAGGCGATCGAGGACTGGCGGCGCGGACACATCGCCCGCGGCGGCATCGTCGAGCTGAATCGTGCTCGGTCCGGTCGGCAGATGCTGGACGGTGTCCGCGAGTTCGAGGCCTCGGCCGACGAGATCCGGCCGCTGCTCGCGAGACTCGCGACGGAGGGGCAACGACCAGAACACCTGTTCATCACCTGTGCGGACTCGCGGATCGTGCCGACGATGATCACCACCAGCGGACCGGGCGACCAGTTCTGCGTACGGAACATCGGCAACCTGGTGCCGCCGAAGGGATCGAACAGCAGCTCCGTCGACGCCGCGATCGAGTACGCCGTCGACGTACTCGGCGTGAAGTCGATCGTGGTCTGCGGTCATTCCTCCTGCGGCGCCGCCGCGGCCGCACTTGCCGCCGACCTGCCCGAGGGCTCCGGCCTGCACAACTGGCTGCGCCACCTCGAGCCTTCGGTACGGCGGGCGGTCGCGCTGCCTGACATCGTCGACCCGGCCACGGGCGTGAAGCTCTCGGCCGCGGACAAGCTCTCCGTCGCGAACGTCGCCGTACAACTGGAGAACCTGCGGAGCTTCGCGTCCGTCCGGAAGGCCGAGGATCAGGGCCGGCTCGAGCTGATCGGGCTCTGGTTCGACATCGGTGCGGCCGCGGCCCGGCTGGTGCTCGAGCGCGAGCCCTTCCTGGTCCGCGCCGGCGACGAGCTGTCGAAGATCAGGAGCAGCGGCGCCGCGAGCGCCATCGCGGCCAGACCGTCCAGCCAGTAGTGGTTCGCGGTGACCACGACAACTCCGAAGGTGAGCAGCGGGTGTGCGATCCACAGCCAACGCCACCGTGATCGCGTCGCGCGGATCAGGAACACCGCGACCATCAACGCCCAGCCCACGTGCAGGCTCGGCATCGCGGCGAACTGATTCGCGATGCCGGAGTGCGTGCTCGGCCCGTAGACCGACTGGCCGAGCCGCACTCCGGTGTCGACCCAGCCCGGCATCATCCGCGGCGGCGCGAGCGGGAAGAACATGTGCCCGATCAGCGCCAGCCCGGTCAGCGACGCGAGCGCCCAGCGCGCCTTCCTGTACTCGGCCGGGCGGCGGATCATCAACCACAGCAGGACCATCGCGGTCAGCGGGAAGTGGACGGTCGCGTAGAACGCGTTCGCGGCCCGGGCGAGCCCGTCGACCTGGAGCGCGTGGTGCTGCAGCGTCGCCTCGCTCGGCAGCCCGAGCCAGGCCTCCCAGCGGATCAGTTCGTGGGCATGCTTGAACGCCGACCCCGAGTGTTCCGCCGACAGGAACCGCCCGAGGTTGTACACCCCGAACAGAGCCGCCAGCAGCGCCACTTCACGGACTATTCGCCAGATCCCACCACTGCGATGCCGCCCCAGCTCCGGAAGTGCGGGTTGCCCCGCCCGGTCCAGAGTCATCTGCGTCATGCCGACCCCCAGCCCAAACCGAACGCTCGTTCTTTGAAATTCCACCTTGCGCCCGGGGTCACGGCTATATCAAGAACGGTCATTCGTTTTCCACTGTGATCCTTGGCACCCTTTCAAATTATCGCAATCTGCTGATAGTTGCGAAGAATATGAAGCAACTCACACTGAAGCCCTCGGCTAAATCGGTGGACGCCGGTGGGGCCTCTCGGGAGGGTGCTCGCATGGAGACGGTCTTCATCCGGTGGACCTGGATGCGCGCGGTCCTGCACAACGGGTGGTGGCTGGTCACGAGCGTCTACCTGGTCGTCGACGCCGGCCTTCCCCCGGCCGAGCTCGTGCTGATCGGGTCGGTGCAGAGTGCCTTCGCGCTCGTGTTCGAAGTACCTGCGGGTGTCATCGCCGACACGATCAGCCGGAAGTGGTCGCTCGTCATCTCACAGGTGCTGATGGGTACGGCGATGCTCGCGACCGGACTGGTCCAGTCGTTCCCCGCGTTGCTCGCCACCCAGGTGCTCTGGGGTATCTCGTGGACCTTCGCCAGCGGATCGGACGTCGCCCTGATCACCGACGAACTCGATCGGCCGGACCGGATCAACCTCGTCCTCGCCCGGGCGGCCCGCGCCCAGCTGAGCGGCGCCGCCACCGGTCTGCTCGCCCTCGGTCTGCTCGCTCGGGCGACCCGACGCGACGTGACGATCGTGGTCGCCGGGGCCGCGATGATGTCGCTGGCCCTGTACGTCGCGTTCCGTTTCACCGAGCACAACTTCGTCCCGGCCCGCACGGCGCGCTGGGCGACGTCGTGGACGACGTTCCGTCGCGGCGTCACGCTCGTACGGCGAAGCCGCGCGATCCTGCTGATCTTCGCCGCGACGTTCCTCGTCAACGGGGCCTCGGACGCCGCCGGCCGACTGACCCAGAAGCAGCTGATCAACCTCGGCCTGCCGCCCTCGATCCTCTGGTTCACGGCGCTCGGCGTGGTCGGGCTCGTCATCGGCGCACTCGTACTTCGGCTGGTCACCAACCGCATCAACGGGAGCCACGCCGCGACCGACTACGCGCTGGCCGCCCTCGTCGGCGTGCTCAGCATGCTCCTGCTCGCGTTCGCCCGCGGTCCGGTCCTCGGCGCGACGGCCGTCGTACTGCTCAACGGCATCGTCACCCCGCTGACCCGCGTCATCAGCACCATCTGGGTCAACACGCGGACGACCGCGGACGTCCGCGCGACGACCCACTCGTTCCTCGCGCAGCTCGAGTACCTCGGCGAGATCGTCTGCGGCGTCACCATCTCCACGCTCGCCGGCCTCACCACGCTCCCCCTTGCCCTGGCCGGCTGCGCGGTCCTCTTCGCGGCGACCGCTGTACTGATGCGTCAGCCGACCAGCGACGAGGCGACCGTGTAGGTGTTGCACGCACCCGGACTCGCCGCATCGAACCCGGCCGTCGTCCAGTACCCGTGGTTCTCGCCCTTGCCGTGATCGTGCTCGTCGTCGATCGTCGTCCGGATGACCAGTCCCCAGACGGTGAGCCAGTCCGAGGTGACCGGGAAGTAGTTGCGGTCGGCACCGATGTACACGCCGCTGTAGCACGAGGCCTGCAGCTCCATCCGCCGCGTGTCCTCCAGGTGCGCGTCGACGCCGTTCAGCTTCACCTCGCGGTCGTACATCGCAGCGAAGACGCCGGTGAGCGCCTGCACGTGGTGCCCGTACTCGTGCCCGATCTCCAGGGCCATCCATGCCCGCGCCTCGTCGGGATCCTCGCGGTACAACTTGAGATGGGTCGCGGCATCCATGTAGATCGTGCCGCCGCAGTAGTAGTCCCGGCCGTCGTCGACGGTGCACGGTGAGGACGGCGACTGGCCGAGCACGACCACGAGTTTCGGCGGCTTGAAGGTGAATCCTGCCGTGCGGATCGCCGGCGCCCAGGCCTTGTTCAGGCAGGCGACGTACTGGGTGAAGTACGCGCGCGCGTTCGCCAGCGAGGTCGGCTCGTACGCAGGCTCCGCGCACCGGGCGGACGGCAGCTTCCCGACCGCGTAGATCGGGTTGCGGGTCACCGCTGCCGGCAGGGGCGGCGTGGAAACCGGTGCCGTCGAGTCGTCGCCGGGTGAAGTCGTCGACGAGGACGACGGCAGGCCGGCTCGTGCCTTGGCGACCTCCGAGGCGGCGGCCGCATCGGCGTCCGAGACAGAGTTCTTCGACGTACAGCCGGTCAGGAGGACGGCTGCGGCAGCGCAGGTCGCGATCAGGCCCCGTGGGTTCACGGAGTGAATGTAGTCCAGGTGATGGCTGCCTCGGTCGATGTGGCAGAAACGTGCAAGAGCGCGCCATCCGGGATGGCGTCGTAAGGTGCGACGACGACCGGAAGGTTGAGGTTGTACAGCTCGGCGGCGACGAGTGCGCCGAGAGGGATGATCGGGTCGGGGCGGCCCAGGATGATGGCGGCGGGGGCGCTGCCGGCGCGGATCTGCTCGGCGAGCACGCTCGACGCGGAGCTGGAGCCGCGGCCGGACTCCATCAGAAGGACGCGGCCGGCCAGAACGGCGCCGCATTGCGGGTGATGGGCGTCGACGATGCGCCCGTTCTCGTCGGTGCCGCCCCAGAACGAGAGCGGCGCGCTGAGGCGGATGGGCTCGCCCGTCGCGGTGCCGGGGTGGAGAGTGCGGCCGTGGATGATCATTCGAGAATCACCCGGCCGGCGCGCGCCGACGCGACGCATTCGGCCAGGGAGCCGAGGACGGCGGTGACGTTGATGTTGCCGGGTGCGTAGTGCGCCCACTTGCCCGAGTTCGTCATCACGTGCTTCCAGCCGGGCGACAGGATTGCCGTGACGTAGGTGCAGGTGTCGACTACAACGGTCACACCTGCCTTCTCCAACACGTCGAGCTTGCTGCCAAGACGCTCCCGAGTCAGACGGCTGGTCGACAGATAGAACGGCAGCTTCAACGGAGGCCCGTCCGCCACCAGCTCGGCCACGCGCAGGCACTCGGCGTACGACGCGTGCGGCGTACCGACGCTGACCGCATCCAGCGCGCCGGACGTCGACAACTCGCGCCGCACACGCTGCAGTACCCCGAGATCGACCTCGTGCACGGGCAGGTCAGCAAACTCGCTCGGCGCCTCCGGTGTGATGCCCACCGCGTGGAACATCGCGACTCCCCCGGCAGACGCGGCCGCCGCACCCAGCGCCTTCAGGTCGTCCTCGGTCACCTCCACCGGAATCCCTACCAGCACAGGGATTCCGGCCCCGGCGATCGACCCGATGTGATGCCCGAGCAACGGATACGCCAACTCCGACCGGAGGAAGTCACCCAACGGCCGGCAGTCGAACACCACCGTCCCCCGCCGCGCCTCACTCGTTTGCAACCCGGCGTACGGCGCGCGCCCGGTGATCGCCGCGCAGACGTCGAGGAAGTCGCCGTACCGATCCGTCCGGGCGCCGAGGACCGAGTTCGCGAACACGATCGCGTTCGACTCCGCCCACGCGATGTGCTCGCCGAGCCCGGGCCGGTTAGGGAGCTGGTACGGCGCGCAGGTGAAAGTCGGCGTACATCCGAGCGCGACGTACGCCGCCATCAGCTCACGCCCCGCGGCGGCGAGCTCCTGATCGCGGACGAGATCCGGGTGGACGAGATCGGTCGAGCCGACGTTCAACGTCGTCGGCACCCGGACGCGCGCGCCCAGCTCGACCAGGCGATGGGCGAAGTCGAGGCTGACCTGACCGTGGTACAGGCACGAGTCGACGTGCGCGGACGTGATCTCGACCAGCCGCGGCGCCTCCGAGATCCGTGCCTGCCCGACGATCACCCGCATCGCGAGCGCGACGCCGTCCCCGTCCCGACCGCCGAGCATCGACTCTTCTTCGGCGGTCAGGTCAAGAGTCGGCATGCTCCGAAGGTAGCGGACCTGCAGCACTCACCAACCGGCCGGCCGCCGCGCGCTCCACGCTCAGGCGGGCGGGCGTCGGTGGTTTCCGGGCAGGTTGATGAGTGCTGGCGGTCCGCCTCCTACACGACCTGCCGCCGGG
Source organism: Kribbella sp. NPDC051586 (assembly GCF_044453965.1). NCBI lineage: Bacteria > Bacillati > Actinomycetota > Actinomycetes > Propionibacteriales > Kribbellaceae > Kribbella > Kribbella sp. NPDC051586. The sequence continues at coordinate 1,064,083 of NZ_JBITDF010000002.1, forward strand.
AGGCCACCAGGCTCCCCGTCTGATAGCCGTCCGCTCGCAGCAGCGCGCCCGCGGTCACCTCGAGGATGTCGATGCTGAGCGGTCCGGTCAGGTCCTCGGAGCTGATCGGGCGGTCGTCCAGGTAGAGGTCGACCCGATCGATGCTCTGGGCATCGATCGCGACGGTGAGCGTCGTACCGCTGAGCGACGTCTTCAGCTCGAGCCGGCGGACCGGTAGCGCGGCGAGCAGCGCGCCGGCCTTGTTCAGCAGGTCGACGTTGCCGTCGAGCAGGTCGGCCTTCGTCATCCGGTGCGTCTCCTGCGGCTTGACGCCGAGGTCCTCGACCGGGGTGCCGGCCAGCTTGCCGACCCGCAAGGTGCGCCGGATCGCGACCCGCAGGTTCGCGCCGTTCGGCAGCGCGATGTACGGCGAGGTCTCGTCGGGTGGCGGCGGCTCGTTGAGCAGCGACGCGAGCAGGCCGTGGGTCCAGACGTTCGCGCCGCCCGCGCCGGTGTTGTCGTCGACGCCGAGGATGGTGCCGATCTCGTGGTCGGCGAACCCGGCGGTGAAGATGTCGGTGGCCGAGTAGACCCGCGCATCGGTGATCAGCACGACCGGCCCGTGGTACGTCTGTCCGACGTCGTTCGCGCCGTCCTCCGGCGTGATCGGCTTGGCCGCCGAGTACTGCGCACCGGTCTCGATCGCCAGGTCGAGCGAGTCGAACCACGGACCGAGGTCGATCCCGGACGGGTTGTCCTTGTGCCGCCGGCAGATCTTCAGGTTCAGCGGAGTGCTGATGAACTGCACCGGCTCCGGCGAGATCCGCCGCGGCGTCATCGTCTGCAGGGTGAACTCGCTGGCGTAGATGTGCCCGCCGCCGTTGTCGCGTACGTCGACGATCAGGCCGTTCTGCGGCAGGATCGCGGCCAGCCGGACGAACTCGTCCCGGAACGCGACCGGGTCCTGCACGCTGAACGTGAAGATCCGCAGATGACCGAAGTTCCCGGACGACGTGACGACCTCGCGGGCCCGGAACACGCCGGGCATCGTGGTCGGCAGGTCCGCGCCGGCGACGGCGGCCGGGGCGGCCAACTCGGCCGAGCTCCGACCGCGCTCGAGTTCTACGACGTCGCGCACGTACAGCGCCTTCTTCGCGCGGGACTTCTCGTCGGAGTCGAGGTCGAGACCCATCGACGCCGACGCTTCGCCGACCGCGTCCAGGTCCGTCATCGGCGGAAGGTTGGCGGTGACCTTCCACTGCTCACGGAGCTCCTGCTGCGAGCCGTCGAGGCCGACGTACGTCAGCGTCACCCAGTCCTCGTCGGGTGGGGACTGGATCACGAGGGGGCGCAGCGTCAGCGACTCGAGGCCGCGGGCGAGGTTCGCGGCGTCGTTGCTGCCGGCGAACACCGCTCCGTTGAGGGCGACCGCGCGCGCGATCGGCGTGCCGTTCCAGTGCGTGACCTCGGCGCCCGGACCGAACTGCGGCGCCTGGTAGCCGGTGATGGTGCGCGTGATCAGGTAGTGCTCGCTGTCATCGGTGCCGTAGCACTTCTCGATCATGAACGGCAGGAACGCGATCTTCCCGGCGAACGGCACCGGCAGCAGGTAGTTCGTGTGCAGGTCGCGGACCGAGTGGAAGATGCTGGACATCTCGCGGTGGAACATCCACTCCGCCTGCATCGTGTCGTCGGTCTGGCGCTCCATCCGCGCCCGCATCACCCGCAACCGCTGCAGCGGGTTGACCGCGTGCATCGCGACCTTCAGCGGCAGGTGCACGTAGTTCTCGCCGAGGATCAGAAGCGCTTGATCCACCAGCAGTTTCCGCTGATCGAGCGTCAGCGTCCCCGCCGCGTCGAGGAAGTCCGGCAGCGGCACGGCCGGCGCTTCTTTGACGACTGCGGAAGACCGCCGTCTCGTGGTGGTCTTCTTGGCTGCAGTGGTCTTCCTGGCTGCGGCTGTCTTCTTCCCCGTGCGCGTCATCGTGCGTGGTTGAGACATGTCTTCCCCCAAAGCAGAGCGGCCCCTCCCCCGCGATCCCTCCACCGTCGTCCGCCCACCAGACGATGTCAACGGCGCGCCACGCCGTTCTGCCAGGACAGAGCAGGCGTCGTGAATCACTATCAGAAGCATGCGGATCAGTCGTTTGTTGTTAACGGCCGCCCTCCTGATCGGCGTACTGCTCGCGCAGCAGCCTGCTCAGGCCGCTGCCGCGTTCCCGCGCATCGATGCGACCGGCTTCCAGCTGGTCTCCGGCGACACGTTCGCGACGTACGGCGCTCGTGTCGCGCAACTGGAGACCAAGCCACAGCTCGCCCCGGTCGGCGTCACCGAGGTGCTCGCCGCGTCCAACCGGACCGGCCGGCCACTGTGCCATTCGACGTACCTGAACGCTTCGCTCGATCCGCAGGGTTTCTGCTGGCAGGACGGCGAGGACGACGACGAGAACGTCTGGATCCCGCAAGGGGTGAGCGGGTCCGGCGACGCGCAGCCGGCCGGCGGCGCCCGGCGGGTCGCGGTCGCGAGCTGGCACAACAGCGACGACACGGCGATCCGGGTGTCGTTCCTCGATCTGGCGACGAACAAGTACCGGCACGTGCTGCTGGTCGAGCCGACCGCGGACGGGAACTTCCAGGCGATCGCCGGGCACGGCCACGGGCTGTTCTGGTCCGGGAACATGCTGGTCGTGGCGACCGGCGGGTCGGTACTGCGGGTGTTCGACCTGCGCCACATCTGGCAGACCGACACCAGCACCGGCGAGGTGGGACTAGGTGCCGATGGCAAGTATCACGCGTTGTGGCACGCCTTCGCCCTGCCGCAGGTCGGCGCCTACTGGTACGCCGGTGGCGGCTGTGCGAACACGACCGGCGACAAACCGTGCTTCGCATCGCTCGGGATCGATCATGGCGGCGCCGGTTCGTTCGTCGCGGTCGAGCACACCGAGCGTGGCGGCGGCCGGATCGTGCGCTGGCCGCTCGACGAGTCGACCGGTCTACCCCGGGCCGGCGCTGACGGAGTGGTGCATGCCGTCGAGGCGTTCGACTCGCCGGTGTGGGGGATGCAGGGCGCGGTCTCGTACAACAACGAGTTCGTGATCACGGGCGTGTGCCCGGAGTACGCCGGCAATATCGGCGACGGGGTGGACTACCCGAGCTGTCTGCACCGTGGGACCGGTGGGGCGTCGACAACGGTCTGGACCAAAGCGCCGAAGAACACCGAGAACCTGTCGTACTGGCCCGCGACCGGCGAACTGTGGCTGATCAGCGAGCAACTCCGCGAACGGGTCACCGTGCACATCCCCTTCTCCTGAGGGTTGACCACCTGCCTGCAAGGATGTTCGGGTGAGTGAGTTCTGGAACAGCATCACGTCAGTGCAGCCGGATCCGTCCCTGCGGTTGGTGATCGGGACCGGTGTGGCCGCACTGCTGCTGATCGCCTGGCGACCGCTGTGGCACTACACACGGCAGGTGGTGACGATCGCGCACGAGGGCGCGCACGGTCTGATCGCCGCACTGGTCGGGCGGAAGCTGTCGGGCATCAGGCTGCACTCCGACACGTCCGGCGTGACCGTGTCCCGCGGGAAGCCGACCGGCGCGGGCATGATCGCGGTCCTGCTCGCCGGCTACCCGGGTCCTGCGCTGTTCGGCCTGGCTGCGGCGTTCGTGCTGAGCCGCGGGTACGCCGTCGCGCTCTTGTGGGGACTGTTGCTCGCACTGGTGGTCCTGCTGCTGCAGATCCGCAATCTCTTCGGACTCTGGTCGGTGCTTGTCTTCGGCGCCTTGGTGTTCGGAGTGTCGTGGTGGGGGTCAGCAGAGGTACAGACCGCCTTCGCGCATCTGCTGACCTGGTTCCTGTTGCTGTCTGCGCCGCGAGCCGTCATGGAGCTCCAGAGCTCCCGTCGTCGTGGCCAAGGGCGCAGCTCGGACGCTGACCAGCTGCGTCGGCTGACTGGTGTGCCCGCGTTGCTTTGGGTCGGCGTGTTCGGCCTGCTGACGCTTGGCTGTCTGGCCGTCGGGGTGATGTGGTCCGGCGTCCTGCCGAGCTAGACCGGCGGCAGCGTGACTCCGAAGCCTGTCACGGCCAGCCTCAGCAACACCTGACCGGGCCGCAGTAGGTCGGCGACCTTGGCCGCGCTCAGCACTTCCAGCTCGGCCAGACGCTTCTCGTAGTTGCCGGTGACGCGAGCCCTCTGCAACTCTGCCGTGTTGTGCCACACCTTCTGCCGGGACTCGCGCAGGAACCGTCGCGAAGCCAGCCGGTTGAGCGGAGTGAGCACGTGGTCCAGCAAGCTGCGCACTCCGGTCGCGGCCAGCTCCTCATCCTCCGCAGCAACACGCTTCGACAGCACACCGTCGATCCGCTCATGATCCCGCCGCCGCCGATCCATCAGAGACGGATCCAAGAAGTCCTCATCACTGATCACCTCGAGCAGCGCCTGCGGCAGGTCGTAGTTCACGTGCGCATTGATCCCCAGCAACACATGCCCCAACGCCGGCAAGTCTTTCGAGGCCTCGAACGCCAACCGCCAAGGCCGCGCCGGTCCCCGGGCCCGCGACGACCCGCCGTCCTCCCCCACCCGCGGCGCGCCGGCCAGAGGTTGGCGCGCCGCGATATCTGCGTCGTGAGCTTGTAGATAGAGCTCGGCGAACTTCACGTCCCAGATCCCGACCCAGTCGGGATCCTCGAAGCGGGCAGCGTCAATCGCTTGTCCCACCGCCTGGGTGGTCCGCAGGTACGTGCCGAGGAAGAACCGTCGATGCGCAACCTCTTCCGGCAGCTCGTCGAGACGCTGCTGCATGCGCGCCACCACATCGGCGATCGGACTACCATCGTTCATCGGATCTCCTCAGGGGGAGGGATCATGCGTATCAGAACAGGTCCACTGTCCTTCGACCCAGTGCTCGTCGGCAACCGCGAGACGGATGCGTGGGCCGCCTATTACCGGCACGAGTGGCGCCACTTCCTCGTCGCCGCGGTCGGAATGGTCGCCGCCGGCTTCGGGATGCCGCCGCACCGGACACTCAGCGGAGCCTGGTACGTACTGCGTGCCAACCAGGTGTGGGCGCCGTACCCGGACAACCAGCCGGACGTGGCCCGTGCGTACATGCGTCGCTTCTACGAGCTCGTCGCCGCCTCGAGCGGCCTGCTCTTCGACCCGGCCCGCGCCGCCGCGTTCGAGGTCGAGTGGTGGCGGATCCACCGCGAGCACCAGCACTCGGACGACGTCACCGAGGAGCAGCTCGAGACCGCGCTGATCGACCTGTACTCCTACGTCTACGACGCCGACCGCGACGCGGTACGGCAGGCAGCCCGTAAGCGGGTCGAGGCGATGGACCTCTCGGACCGCTGGGTCCAGGCAGGACGCGATCGTGACGACCCGCTGCTGGCGGAGGAGCGGCGCGCGCTGGTTGCGTCGTACGCCGCCCTCCGCCTGGCCGTGAAGCCTTAGTGCTTGACCGGCTGACCCGAGATCGGGTCCAGGTAGAGCGACTTGCTCTTGTGGTGGAAGTCGAACAGGTTGTCGAGTGAGCCTGCCTTCTCGTCGAACGAGTAGTTGCCGATCGGGCCGGTCTTCCAGTTGTCCTCGACGAACTTCAGGATCGAGGTCTGGTCCGTGACGCTGTGATCGACGAAGTTCTGCCTCGCGTACGGCGAGACGACGAGCAGCGGAAGCCTCGGCCCGTACCCGCACCGGTCCAGGTACCCGCCGGCGATCCGGGCCGGGTTCGTGCCGCAGTTCGTACCGGTCAGCGCGTCGCGTGCCGGGTCGTTGGACTGGTTGACCACCGGCCCGATCTGGTGGTCGTACCAGCCATCGCTGTCGTCGTAGGCGATGACGACGGCCGTGCTCTTCCAGTCCTTCGACTTCTGCAACCGGTTGATGGTGTCGACCACGAAGTGCTGCTCGTCCAGCGGAGTCGAGTAGCCCGCGTGGCCGTCCTGGTACGCGGCCGCCTTCAAGTAGCTGACAGCCGGCGTGGTGCCGTTGTCCACGGCCGCCCAGAAGTCCTTCAGGTCGTACTGATGGTTCGCCGGGCCGTTGTGGCCGATCTCGTCGACCGACGCCGGCGGCGTGTGCTGCAGATTCTGGGTGCTCTTGTAGTACTGGAACGGCTCGTGGTGCGGGATGTAGTCGGCGCTGCTGACCCCGCCGACGTCAGCGTGCGTCGCCGCGCAGTCGGCGAAGCCGCCCTCGAACCATCCCCAACTGACGCTCTTCGCGTTCAGGAGGTCGCCGACGTTCTTGTTCTTCGCGTCGGTGACGGTCGAACTGTCCCTGGTGTTGCACTTGTCCCCGGCGGGCTGCGGATCCCCGATCATCGTCGCGGTGGCGGCCGGCACGGCGTCGCCATCGGCACTGAAACCGTGGGTCTGTCCCGAGACCAGGTTGATGGCGCCCACCGACGACGGACCGTAGGTCGTGCCGTAGGAGTTGTCGCTCATCGCGAAGTGCTGGGCGTAGTTCCACAGGCCGGTGACGGTGTTGCCGTCGTAGTAGCCCATCACCAGGCCCTTCCCGTGCCCGTAGTCCGCGCAGGTGCCGGCTCCGCGGCCAACGGTCTCGACGACCTTGTCCATCAGGCCCGCATCCACCGCCTTCTGCTCATCGGTGTAGTTGTGGTCCTGGTCGCAGGTCTGCGCCTGGTTCCGGCCGAGCCGGAACGGCTGGGCCGAGTTCGGGTTGTTCGGCGCGGCGAGCGGGGTGTTGAGGCCGTTCACGCTCGGCGTCCCGGGGGCCGCGGTGAACGCCGGTTCGCCGGCCGGATCCGCGGCGTGCGGATAGGTCGCGAAGTAGTGGTCGAAGGCGACGTTCTCCTGGAAGATCACCACCAGATGCTTGATCGGGGTGGTCGTCGGCGCACCCTGATCGTGGCCCAGGGCAACGGCTGGGACGGCGACCGCGGCCACCAGTGCGGCACCGAGGCCGGCGGCCAGGGGAAGTCTTCGATTTCGGCGGATCATCACTGCTGACTCTCCTTCGGGCTGTGCGAGCCGGAGCCACCGGGCGTGATGGCTCGTCGGCCCACACAGCCTCCCCCAATCCGGCCCGCACCGAAACCGCCGTGGACGAACCTGTGGAAAACCAGTGCTGTCCGCTGAGAATCTCTCAGGTACCTGAGATCGCTCTCAGGAGCGGCCGCCCGTGATCGGCCGTCCGCGCTGCGCCACCCCGGGACCGCCGTACGGGTAGTCCGCCGCGCCGGGGTCGCTGGCCTCGTCGAGCTTGGCCGTCTCCTCGGCGGTGAGATGCAGATCCGCCGCGGCGAGGTTGTCGTCCAGCTGCTCGATCGTGCGGGCGCCGAGGATCACCGACGTGAGCATCGGGCGGTCCACCAGCCAGGCGAGCGCAACCTGTGCCATCGAGATGCCGCGAGCGTCGGCGATCTCCCGGACCGCGTCGACCACGTCACGGACCCGCTGGTTCCGGCTGCGGCGGTACCAGGACTCGACGCCGCGGTCCGGGTTCTCGCCGAGGCGGGTCGCACCGGACGGCTCCTCGTCGAACGAGTACTTCCCGGTCAGCCAGCCGCCGCCGAGCGGGGACCACGGCAGCAGGCCCAGCCCGTTCTCCTGCGCGGCCGGCACGATCTCCCACTCGATCTCCCGGACGAGCAGGTTGTACTGCGGCTGCAGTGTCACGAGCTTCGACCAGCCACGCTGCGCGATCAGGTCGCACGCCTTCTGCAGCTGCCACCCGGTGAAGTTCGACAGGCCGCCGTACGCGATCTTGCCGGCGCGTACTGCGTCCTCGAGGAAGCTCAGCGTCTCCTCGAGCGGCGTGACCGGGTCCCACGCGTGCAACTGGTACAGGTCGATGTGCTCGACTCCGAGCCGCTCCAGCGACGCGTCCAGCGCCTTGCGGAGATGCAGCCGCGACGTACCCACGTCGTTCGGCCCGTCGCCGGTCGGGAACCGGCCCTTGGTGGCCAGTACGACGTTGTCGCGGGCGGAGCTCTTGGCGAGCCAGCGCCCGACGATCTGCTCGGACACACCTGCGGAGTACACATCGGCGGTGTCGATGAAATTGCCGCCGGCCTCGACGTACCGGTCCAGCTGCGCGTGCGAACCGGCCTCGTCGGTCTCGTTGCCGAACGTCATGGTGCCGAGCGTGTAGGTCGAGACCACAGCGCCGCTCGCGCCCAGCGTGCGATATTCCACGGTTACTCCCTCTCTCAGAACTGTCCGACTCGAAGACTACGGTGGCGCTATGAAGACAAGTGAGCTGCTGCTGGACGCACATGGCCGGATTCAGGAGGTCCTGCACGATGTCGTCGCCGGGCTCGACGACAAGTCCCTCGCCGCGCGGCCGGGTGAGACGGCCAACTCGATCGCGTGGCTCGTCTGGCACCTGACCCGGGTCCAGGACGACCACCTCGCCGACGCGGGTGGATATGACCAGGTCTACACGGCCGACGGTTGGCACGAGCGGCTCGGGCTGCCGCTCACCGCGGCCGACACCGGATACGCACACACGTCCGACCAGGTGGCGCTGGTGCAACTGTCGGCAGACCAGCTTCTCGGCTACTACGACGCCGTGCACGCGCGGACCGTGCAGTTCCTCGGGACGGTGACCGACGAAGGTCTGGACCGGATCGTCGACAAGCGGTGGGACCCGCCGGTCTCGCTCGGGGTCCGACTCGTCAGCGTGATCGACGACTGCGCCCAGCACGCGGGCCAGGCGGCGTACGTGAAGGGGCTGCTCAGCTGAGGGTGGTTTGCCAGAGCGAGGTGCCGGCGATCAGGTAGAGCTTGTGATCCGGCATCAGCACTGCGCTGGTCACCCGGCCCTGTGGCCCTTGAGAGTCCTGGACGGTCCAGTGGCCGTCCTGACCGGTGAGTACTTTGACCTTGTTGTCCTGGGCAACGGCCTGGATGATCTTGCCGCCGTCCACGACCGGCGGCGGCAGCTTGTCCTTGTCGCCGACCGGGACGGACGGGACGCCTTGGACGCGCTTCGCCGTACCCGACGCGTCCAGCTGCCAGATCGCGAGCTGCCCGTCGACGTACCCCGAGATCACGCAGTCCTTCGCGCAGGTGGCTGTGTTGGCCTGACTGCGCTTGCCCGACTCGGGCAGGACGATCCGCTTCCAGCCCGAGTTGAGCTTCGTGGATCGCCAGACGGCCGCTTCCTGGGCGACCACGTTGGGCGCGAGTCGTACCTGCGAGCCGACGATGACGATGCTTTCGCCGAGCGTCGTACCGAAGCCTGGTCCGACGAGGAGGTTCGGCGTGCTCTGCAGAGCGGTCTTCGCAGGGTCCTGCCGGGTCCACTTGCCGGCCTGGGGCAGCCAGACCATCGCGTCGTTGCCCGTCACGTCACTGCCCCACGAGCCGAGCAGGGCGCTGCCGCTCGGCGTGATGACGGCGCTGTAGAGGTCGCCCGCCGTCTCCCCGCCGAAGGTCCAGAAATTCTGCGGACGCTCGATCAGTCCGGTCTGAGGTGTGCCGGTCCACACCGTCCAGCGCGTGTTGGAGTGTGCCCCGCCGGCAGCTCCGCCCAGGGCGAGGAGCTGCTTGCCGTCGTACGCGATCGAGTACCAGACGGCTTCGAAGGCGTACGGGCTGGCCGGGTTGGGTTCGACGGTGACCGGCGTGCGCTTGCCGGTGCTGTCCTGGAGCAGGAGCTCCGGGACGACCTTGGCGCCGCGATGCCGCAGGCCGATCAGCAGCTGGTCGTCGTGGGCGGTGAGAGTGACTGGCTCCGCGGCACCGACGTCGACCTTGGTCCAGGCGACCGGTGCCGGTGTCGGCGGCTTGTCGTCACTGCAGGCGGTGAGGGTCGCGAACAGGAGGATCGCGACTGCGGCGAGGCGGCGCATCAGCGGCTCTGCGGAAGCTTGGTGGTCTTCTTCCGACCGGTCCGCGGCGCCGACGGCGGGGGCACGACCGGACCGATATCGCCGTCCGGTGCGGTGTCGAGGTCGATGATGACCGGCGCGTGGTCGCTCGGGCCGGTGCCCTTGCGCGCCTTGCGGTCGATCCACGCGGCCTTGACCCGCCCGGCCACCGAATCGGTCGCGAGCATCAGGTCGATCCGCATCCCCAGGTCCTGGTGGAACATGCCGGCGCGGTAGTCCCAGTAGCTGAACACACGGTCGCCCGGCCACCGGTCGCGGACGACGTCGTGCAGGTCCTTCGCGGCCATCAACTCCGCCAGCGCCTGCCGCTCGGGCGGAGTCACGTGCGTCTGACCGACGTACGCCGCGGGGTCGAAGACGTCGGCGTCGGTCGGAGCGATGTTCATGTCGCCGCAGACGATCTGGTCGGCCGGGCCGTTCGCGACGACCTCGGTCAGGGCCGCGAGCCAGGCCAGCTTGTAGTGGTAGTGATCGGAGTCCGGGACGCGCCCGTTCGGCACGTAGAGCGAGTGGATCCGGATGCCGCCACAGGTCGCCGCGACAGCCCGGGCCTCAGGATTCGGGAAGCCGGGCGCCCCGGCGACGCCGGTCACCACATCCTCGAGTCCGACCTTGGACAGCAGGGCCACGCCGTTCCACTGGGGCTCGCCGTACAGACCTGTCTCGTAGCCGCGGTCGGTCAGCTCGCCGGCGAGCAGGGTGTTGAACGCGTCGTCCGCGAGCTTGGTCTCCTGGAGGCACACGACATCCGGCTGCCGCTCGTCGAGCCAGTCGAGCAGCCGCGGCATCCGCTGCTTGACCGAGTTCACATTCCACGTCGCCACTCGCATCCGACCAAGGTAGCGGCAGCAGGGGACAACTTTCAGCCGAGCTTGGGTGCGCGCCAGACGAGAGTGTTCAACGGATCCGTCGACGGGCGGTCGACGCTGTTGTTGTGACGTGGTTTGTCCTGACGTCCCCAGGCGTCGTTGCCGAGCCACGGCGGTACACCGAACGGCAGGTCGCGGGCCGGGATCGGCGCATAGTCGGACTCGACCAGCTTCGGCCCGTAGTTCGGTACGGCGTTGTCGCCATCGGGATCCGGCGTGACGATCGCGCGCAGATCGGTGACGGCTTGACGCCAGCTGTCGACCAGCGCCGTCGGATTGCGGCTCGACGGGTGCGGCACCTCGAACACCGGCACGTCCGGCCTGCCGTCCCACATCTGCAGCGCCGCGCGGGCCTGGACGCCGAACGCGACGATCGCCTGCAATTGCGGGCCGGTGATCAGTTGGAGCAGGGTGTTGCGCCAGGTCAGCTGATCGGGCCGTGCCAGCAGTGGCGCGGCCTTCTGCGCGCGGGATGGTCGGAGCGCGTACGCGTACGCATTGACGAGGGCGTAGCTGCGGGTCAGGCCGAGCTTCGTCAGGAATCCTTGCACGCGTTGGCCGGCATCACCCACCAGCGTGCGTCCGGCGACCCGCTCGGTCGGGCCGGGATCGGACGCGATCGCCAGCAGCCGGGCGGTCCGGTTGAGCCGCCCGCGGTAGAACACCGGGCCCCAGTCGTACCAGAACGATTCCTGGAAGTCCGCATAGCTCGGGACTTTCGCGAAGTGCCGCGCCACCGTGGCCGGCGGGCCGGCATCGAAATCGGCCATCGTCATACCTCCCCCTCGACGATCCGTGACCTTAGGCTCGAGATCAGGGGCGGCACGGGGAATTCTACGGGAGGTCGAGCCATGTTTGTACTGCGTGGAACTGTGGTGACCATGCGACCGGACGGACAGGTTCTCACCGGTGGCGCGGTGTATGTCGGCGATGACGGACTGATTGCGGCCGTCACTCCTCTCGACGCGGTGCCGGCCGGTTTCGAGAACGCGGTACAGCTCGCCGCCGGCGGCCTGATCTATCCCGGCCTGATCGATCTGCACAATCACTTGATGTACAACAGTCTGCCCTTGTGGACGGAGCCCGCGCGGAAGAAGCCGTGGACGTCGCACAACCAGTGGGGCGGCGCGCCGACGTACAGCGCGCAGATCAGCCAGCCGGCCCGATTGCTCGGCGCGGCCGCGGGCCGTGCGCTGCTCAGGTACGTCGAGACGCGGGCGATCGTGGGCGGTACGACGTCGATCCAGGGGAACCCGCGCGGCGCCGTACCGCCGGACAACGACCTGATCCGGAACGTCGACTCGGAGAAACTCGGCACCCACGACGATTTCATCCGGGTCAGCACGCTGGTTGCCGACAGCAAGGAAGCGCTGGCGCCGTATGCCACGGCGGTCGCGGCCGGGCGTGGATTCATCGCGCATTCGGCGGAAGGGACGGATCCGAAGCTGCGGTCGGAGTTCCAGTTGCTGGAAGAGGTCGACGTGGTGAAACCACAACTGGTGGCGATCCATGGCGCCGCGCTGAACGCCGATGATTTCGCGGCCATGCGGGCGGGGAATTCAACCCTGGTGTGGTCCCCGTTCTCGAACCTGTGGTTGTACGGGGCAACGGCGGATGTGAAATCCGCGCACGCCGCCGGAGTGCGGTTGTGCCTCGGATCGGACTGGGGCCCGTCGGGGACGCGGAATGTCTTGTGGGAGTTGAAAGTCGCAGACCTGTGGAACAAGACCCAATCGGTCTTCACGGACGAGGAACTGGTCCGGATGCTGACGTCCAACCCCGGCGAGGCCCTGTCCGGGGTCTGGCCGCGTCCGCTCGGTCGACTCGAACGCGGTGCCCTGGCCGACCTGATCGTCGTACGCCGCTCTGCCCCGGACCCGTACCGCTCACTGATCGCCGCTCGCGAAGCGGACATCCGTCTGGTCGTCGTCGGCGGGCAGGCTCGCTACGGCGTTCCGTCCCTGATGAAGCCGCTCGCCGCCGCTGCGACCCGAATCCGGGTCGGGCAACTCTCACGCTCCATCGACTACGGAGATTCGTCGGTCACCTTTGCCTCCGTCCTCGCCGACCTCGAGAAGGTTCGTCAGGACCCCGCCGGCGCCGCCGCCCACGCTGCGACCACTATCGCCGCCCTCGCAGCCGATGTGCCCGATGCCTTCTCCCCCAACGCGACCTCCTCCCTGCCGACCGACACGTTCGTGCTCCTGCCCGACATGCCTGCCCCTGAGCTCGACGACCAGTTCCGCCGCCGCGGCCCTGTCGGCGCCACCCCCGACGCCGTCGTCGTCCCGCCCGTCGAGCCCCTGACCACCGGGCCGGCCTGGTTCGACGCGGTCGACGCCAACCCCTTCCACAACGGCCTGCTCGGCGGCCTCCGCGCGTACGCCTGAGATATATCATTTGAACTCTATATACGCTGTCTGTAATATTTCTTGGCATGGACGTGTTCGAGGCGATAGCGGAGCCGAGCCGACGGGAAGTACTCGATCTGCTCGCGGAGCGCGAGCGGCCGGCCGGTGAGCTGGTCGCCCACCTGCACCGACTCACCCAGCCGGCCGTGTCCCGGCATCTGCGGATCCTGCGCGAGGTCGGGCTGGTCGACGTACGGCCGGAGGGACAGAAGCGGATCTACGCGCTGCGGGCCGACCGGCTGATCGAGATCGAGAACTGGATCAGCCGGTACCGCAAGTACTGGCCGCGGCACCTCGACGCCCTCGAGCAACACCTGGCCGACAACCCCGAGGAGCCTCCGCATGACCGCACCTGACCGCCTGGGCGAGCTCGCCGTCGACGGCGACCGTGCCACGATGACCTTCCGCCGGCACCTCCCCTACCCGATCGAGCGGGTGTGGGCCGCGATCACCGATCCGCTCGAACGCGAAGCCTGGTTCGGCGAGACAGTGATCGACGGCCGCGCCGGCGGCAGTATCGAGATGATCCCGACCGACCCACCGGCCGCGCCGGAGGCCAAGCGCCTGACCGGCCGGATCCTCGTCTGGGATCCCCCGCACATCCTTGAGCACGAGTGGCGCCAGCGGATCGTCGAGGACAGCGTCGTGCGGTACGAGCTGCGCCGGGACGGCGACGGGACATTGCTCACCTTCACCCACACCGGCCTGTCCGAGCAGAATGCTCGCGGCTTCATCCCGGGCACACACGCGTTCTTCGACCGGCTCGAGGCCTGGCTCGACGGGGTCGAGATCCCCGCCTGGTCCGACCGGTACGCCGAGCTCGCGCCGTCGTACCCGGCCTGGAGCTGACTTGTTGTAGTTATCCACATACTCGATGTCACTGCGTTCCGGGCGGACGAATCACGGCACTCTCTTTGGTAAGGAGATTCGGCGGCGAGAGGGACGGGATGGCAGATCTGGACTGTGATCCGGCGGACGTGACCGCGCTGGTGGCGTACCTGCGCGACATCGGGCAGCACGACCTACTGACTTTGGAGGAGGTGAGCGAGCACTCGTACTGGATCGAAGCCGGACTGCTGGCGGCGGAGCAGTTGCGCGGCGATCCGGGGCGGCCTGACTCGGGTGAGTTGCGGCAGGTGGAGGCGCTCGGACGGCTCTCGTGGCACCGGATGATCGAGGGCAACCTGCGGCTCGTCGTCTCGCTGGCCAGGAGGTACGCCGGGAAGGGCATCTCGCTGCTCGATCTGATCCAGGAGGGCAACATCGGGCTGATGCGCGCGGTCGAGCGGTTCGACCACCGCCTCGGGCACCGCTTCTCGACGTACGCGATCTGGTGGATCCGCCAGTCGATCGGGCGAGCCATCTCGGACCGATCCCGCCTGGTCCGGATGCCGGCCCAGGCGTACGCCGACGCGTCGCGGGTCGCCTCCAGCCGCAACGACCTGACGCAGCAGCTGGGGCGCGAGCCGACCAATCCGGAGCTGGCCCACGCGACAGGCCTCACCGTCGCGCGGATCGAGCGCGCCCAGGCCTGGCGGATCCAGCCCGAGACCCTCGACCTCGACGACTCCGACCCGGTGATCGACGACGATCCGCTCGTCCTGCGTGCGGCCCTCCGTCGTGATCTCGCCCACCATCTCCAGTTCCTCGACGACCCACACCTGTCGGTCCTCCTCCACCGGTACGGCCTGGAGGGCCGGATTCCCTGCACGCCCGAAGAGACCGCCGCCCGCCTGGGCCTGACCATCGAAAGGGTCCGCACCCTGGAGCGCGAAGCCCTCCGCCACCTGCGCCGGCGAGCCCTCCCCCAGCTCCGCGACTACGTCGCCTGACCCTCAGCCCATCGACTTTGACCCGACTGGAATGATGAACATGTGAGACTTCTCCGCACCTCCTGGCCGCGCGAGCTGGCTGACGCCGTGACGGCGGCCGCCCGCGAGTCGACCGGGAGCAAGGAAGACATCCTGGCCGCCGTACAGCTGACCAACGGTCGCTGGGCCGCGGGCACGCGATCGGCCGTGTACCTGCCGTCGGACTCCGCGGACGCCGACCGGCGGGTCGGCTGGGAGCAGATCGAGCGCGCCAACTGGGACTCCGAGGCATCGGTCCTGCATATCTACGAGACGACCGACTTCGGCACCCCGCTGCGCGCGACCGAGCTCAAGGTCGAGGACCCCGGCCGCTTCGGCCAGCTGCTGCGCGAGCGGGTCGACGCGAGCATCATCATCCAGCGCCACGTCCCGCTGGCCGGCAAACGCGGCGTACGCATCGTCGCCCGCCGGAATCCCGCCGTCACGGACGCCGCCGTCAGCTGGAACTTCGTTCTGGACAAGGGATTGGAGCCCGACCAACCAGGGGTCGTGGACGCCGCCGAGGCCGCGCTCCGACAGGTCCGCGACGAGTTCGGAATCTGACCCCGCAGGCAGCCGAATCCCGTTTTTGTAGTTCGCTTCCCGCCTGCTAACCTACTCAGGTCCTCAGGGTTTCGGGGTCATGCACCGCCACGATCCCGCGTAGCTCAATTGGCAGAGCAGCCGGCTGTTAACCGGCAGGTTACTGGTTCGAGTCCAGTCGCGGGAGCAACAAACCAGCCGGTCTCCTCTTCACAGGAGCCCGGCTTTTTCGTGCCCTCCCGCCGCAGGTAGGTTCGACGAATGCATCGACGTGCCCGGGTGGGGCTCCTCGCCGGACTGCTGCTCCTCACCGCTTGCGGCACCGAGAGCGCCGCGGTGACGAATCACAGCAGGCCGTCCATTACTGAGATCACCCCGCGGCCGCTCGGCCCCACCCCGTTCACCACCGTCCACCCCGACCCGACGCCCGCACCGCCGCGCCCGACGTGCTCGGCCGCCGGTGTCTCGATCAGCGTGGGACCGGTCGACGCAGCCCTCGGCCACCGCGCCGTGGTCGTCAAGCTGACCAACTGCCGCTCCACACCGATCAGCGTCGACGGCTACCCCGACATCGCAGTACTGAGCGCCGATCGCCGAGCGATGAACGTGACGATCACCCGCGGCACGTCGTACATGGCGATCGACCCGGGTCCGGCGAAACTGCTCCTCCGCAAAGGCGAATCAGCCCTCGCCGCCATCTCTTGGTCCAACACAGTCGAAGCCGGCGCGGACAAGGCATCCGGCACCTACGTGGCCGTCGCGAGAACCAAAGGCGAGCACCCGACCGTCTGGCCGGTCGACACCGACCTCGGCACCACGGCCAAACTCAGCCTGACCGCCTGGTGCCGAACCTTCCCCACCTGATCCAAGGTCTTGATAGTGGCCTAGACCAAGACTTCGACCGGTGAAGATCGGGCGGCTCGTTCACGACCGGCAAGACCAAGCTGGGCGAATTCACCCCTGCAGGTACGCGTCGGCTGACCGTTCGACCACGGAGACCCCGACCGCTTTGAGCGGTCGGGGCCTCTCAACGTCCTATTTGCCCTTCTTCCGGTCGATCGCCCGCTGGATCCGCTGCTGCGGTTGACCGAGGATCTTCGCCAGCAGCGGCACCCGGAACTTGTACGCCGCGATCGCGCCAACCACGATCACCAGGAAAATGAACCAGCCCATGGCAATTCCCTTCGTCCGGACCTGCCTCAATCATGCCTGCTCCCCGGCCCCCACCCCTCAGTCAAACCCCTGACGCATCCCTGGTTTCCGACAACCCGATACGATCACCCGCACACGGGGCGGTAGCTCAGCTGGTTAGAGCAGGGGACTCATAATCCCTGGGTCACGGGTTCGAGTCCCGTCCGCCCTACTACACAGCATGCACTCCGTGCCGAGCGTCGCGAGATATACGCTCACTTCTTGCTCGAACTTGAGAATGTCAAGCAGTTGATCAACCTGAGTCTCGAGTCACACGCGCATCCTCCACAACGGCGGCCGCCAACCCTCTGCGATCGCCACCAGCCTCTTGCGCCGCACAGACCACCACGTCTTGCGGACGGTCTGGCGAACGTACCCGTCGACCCCTCAGCCAGCAGGTTAGGGCGGCCGTCACTTGGTTCCGTCAGAAGGGTAGGTGCACGCTGCCAGAAAACGGGAACGTAAGGTCACCGGCATGTCGACATGGACTATGCCCGCCCGCCCCGAGCCGCCAATCAACCCGACCGACGAGCGGGTCGCGCTCGAAGATCGCCTCGAGTTCCAACGCACGACGTTGCTGATGAAATGTGGCGGGCTGGAGCCGGAGCAACTGGCACTGCGGTCAGTGCCGCCGTCGACGCTGTCGCTGCTCGGCCTTGTTCGGCACCTGTCGGCAGTCGAGGCCTGGTTCCATTCGTACGACGGCCAACCCGACCACCAGTATTTCTGGGACTACGGCTCGACGGAAAGCGGCGACGTCGACATCACGAAGGCCGCGGACGACCTGGCCAGCTATCTGGCGAGTGTCGCCCGGTCGCGCGCGGCGGTGGCCGGACGCAGTCTCGACGAGGCCAGTCCCGGCGAGGACTACACGCTTCGGTGGATCTACCTGCACATGATCGAAGAGTACGCACGCCACAATGGCCACGCAGATTTCCTCCGCGAACGCATCGACGGCGCCACGGGCGAATAGCTTGCCGACGGCGTCCGCACCATGCCGGCAGCCAGCTGCCGCGTGGCGGCGGTGGCGATGTCAGGGAAGCGGTCGCTGATGTCGTTGTGGTTGCGGGTCCACAGCCGCGCCCCGTCACCGTCACGGACGATCGCGACGCGGCTAGTTGACTGAACTCTTCAGCGCGTCGCTTGGCGCTTCGGCGCGGCCTTCCCTCCCGCCTGATTCAGGCAGACCGGAGCGACTGAACGTCATCAATGGTGATGTCAGTGCGGTGCGGACCAGGCGCAGCCGCGCCGACGAGAGCGGCCGAGACGTCTTGCGCTCAGGCGAATGCCGGTCGGTCGCCGTCGGTGCCGGGCTTGTTGATCCCGAGACTCTTGCGGGACCCGAGGCTGGGCTGTTTGAGGATTTCGACTACGAGGGCGGCGACGCTCTTGCGGCTGACCTCTGTCCCCCTGAACGGCTCGCCCTTCTCGGTGACCTCGAAGTTGATCTCGTCAGTGTCGGTGAGCCAGGCGGGCCGCAAGATCGTGTAGTCGAGGTCGGACGACTCGATCGCGTCCGCCGCCGCTCGATAGGGACCGACCATGGGTCCGATCGCATCACGGTTCCATTGCCCGAACTTTCCTGGTACTTCGTCGTAGATGCCCAGTGCGCTGATGAACACCAGTCGTGCTGGCCCCGCAGCGTTCATGGACTGGATGATGGTTCGCGCCTGCTCGTCTACGTCGCCGGCCAGGTTGGCGTAAACCACGTCCTGTCCGCGAATGGCGTCGTCGAGACTTTTCCGATCGAGGACATCGCCTTGGACGACGCGGATGGTGCCGGGGGTGTCGGTCAGCCGGTCCGCGTCCCGCACGAAGAGGGTTTGCTCGAAGCTGTCGTCCTCGGCCAGCATCTGCACCGCGTGGCGCGCAATCCGTCCGCTGGCACCGAGCACGGCTACCTTGGTCACTTCGATTTCCTCTCGACTCGATCGCGCGAGCATCGTGCTGGCTCAGGCGACGCGGCCGGCAGCAAGCGGCCGGGCCTGGCCAGTGGTGGGTACGGGGTGGTCGGTGTGATGCGCGGCTGCCGCCCGGCTCACTTGAGGTGCTTTTCGAACCAGTCGATCGGAATCTCGGGGTGCAGACCGAAGAAGTTATAGCCGTCGAAGCGCCGGTCGGTGCCCTGGATCCAGTACAGCTCCTTCTCGTCGACCGGGAGGGCGTCGTAGATCGACTGGACGTCATCGGGGCGCGTCATCGAGTCGTCGTGGACCTGGGCGACCAGTGTGGGCACGTTGATGTTCGCCACGTACTTGGCCGGGCTCTGCTCGTCGAGGTGGAACCCGGTGCGCTCGTGCACGGCCTTGTCGAACTTCTCGTAGCCGGCCTCCATGCCGAGGCCCTTGACGAACGTTTCGACGATCGGGCGGGCCGAGACTGGCTGGAGCATGACCATCGCCTGGATCTCGGCGAACTCTTCGGGATGCTTGGACCAGGCCACGGCTGTGGAGTCCGCGCCCAGGCACACCGACAACAGCACTTTGTTCATGTTCTTGGTGTCCGGGCGCGAGGCGGCGTATCGGAGGGAGCCGATGACGTCGCGGTACTCCAGTAGGCCGATGCCTGCGATGCCACCGTTGCCCTGTCCGCTCATACCGTGGTTGCGGATGTCGTAGGCGAGGACGTTGTAGCCGGCCTCGTGGAGAGCCTTGTACTCGGGCAGGAAGTTGACTTCGAAACCGCCAAGGCCACCGAACTCCGGTAGGTGCCCGGGGTAGCCGTAGCGGTTGCCGGGGAGGAAGTGGTTGTGGATGACCAGTTTGTTCGAGTCCGCCGGGATGAACCAGCCCTCGAGCGGCACGGCGTCCATCGACGGGAACGTGACGTCCTCGTAGTCGAGCCCGACCTCGTCGGGGCGTCGCAGTACGGGTGCTCGGCGCCCGGCGGTGGTGCCGGTGGTCCACAACTGGACGAAGTTGTCGAACGCTGCCTGAACATTGTCGTCATTTGCCATGAGTAGCCACATCTCCCAGGTGCGGGGTGGCGTCGATGTCGACCCCGCGGGTGTCGGTGCCTTGCGTGCAACGAGCGGCTCAGACGCCCTGGCGCCTTGCTCGATCGCTGCGTTGAACACTCGTTTTCTGCTGTCATTGCCGACGCTGCCAGCTGCGGATGATGCTAAGGAAGGGACGGAGGTGTCCTGGGACAAATCTGTCCCCCTGTCCCTGGCTCGTGGGTGGTGCGAACATCGTGTGAATGAGCAGCAACGAACGAGGCAACGAGCTGGGCGAGTTCCTAAAGGCGCGGCGGATGGAACTGCGCCCGGAGCTGGCCGGGCTGCCGAAGCCGTCCGATCCTCGCCGCCGCGTCAAGGGGCTACGCCGCGAGGAAGTTGCGGCGCTGGCTGCCATCAGCCCTGACTACTACGCACGCATCGAGCAAGGGCGCCGCGGCGCGCCGTGGTCGACCCTGGACGCCATCGCGCGAGCACTTCGCCTGGACGACGCCGGTCGTGAGTACCTTTTTGGGCTCTCCGCCACCGATGCTGCGCGACCACGAAGGCGCCGTTCGCAGAAGGTGCCGGTCCAGGTCCAGCGGCTTCTGGACAACCTGAGCGGTATGCCCGCTCTGGTCCTCGGCCGGCGGATGGACGTCCTCGCCTGGAACCAGCTGGCTGCCGCACTGATCACCGACTTCGGCGGCATTCCGGAGCGACACCGCAACTACATCCGCGTGCTGTTCACCGATCCGGACATGCGCATCCTCTATCCCCGCTGGGAGGAAACGGCGCGCCTGTGCGTCGCCCAGTTGCATATGGAGGTCGCCCGCGATCCCCGCGAGCCGCGACTGGCCGGACTCGTTGGGGAGTTGTCCGTGCTGGACGCCGACTTTCGCCGCTGGTGGAGCGATCACCAGGTGGTGGTGAGAAGCCGCGGCACGAAGGACTTCCGCCACCCGGTCGTCGGCGACCTCACCCTCGACTGGGACACCCTCACCTGCGCGGGCGACCCCGACCAACAACTCATCTCGTTCAGTGCCGAACCAGGATCCCCCTCGCACAAGGGCCTGTCAGCCCTTGCCGCGATGATCGGCTCCGCCACGGCAAGCCCGGAGGCGTCACCGACGGCAGAATCCGCCCACCGGCACGACCAGTCATCACCCACATCATCACCCAGCTCACCCGGAAGGAAGCAGTGATGACCTCCCCGACGTCGAGGTCGCGGCTGGTGCCGATGCGGCCGCGGGATCCCCACGAGCCCGGCCGGACCGCATCGCCGCTGGAGCTGTTCTTCGATCTCGTGTTCGTGGTCGCGGTCAGCATCGCCGCGGCCCAGCTCCATCACTCCTTGACCGAGAACCACGTCATCGACGGTCTGCTGTCGTACGGCGTGGTGTTCTTCGGTATCTGGTGGGCATGGATGAACTTCACCTGGTTCGCCACGTCCTTCGCCACCGACGACTGGCTCTACCGCCTGCTCACCTTCGTGCAGATGAGCGGCGTGCTGGTCCTCGCCGCGGGTATCGAGCCCGCCTTCGTTGATCACGACTTCACCGTGCTGGTACTGAGTTACGTCGTCATGCGAATTGCGATGGTGGCGCAATGGCTACGCGCGTCGCGCTCGGCCGGGTCGAGCCGGCGCGCCACGCACTTCTACGCCGGCGGCATCGCGGTCGTCCAGCTGCTGTGGCTGGGGATGCTCGGTCTCCACGGCCCGGCGCAAACCGTCGTTCTGATCATCCTGATCGGGGCTGAGCTCGCCGTACCGATCATCGCCGAGCGGCGCGGGATGACACCCTGGCACCCCCACCACATCACCGAGCGGTACGGCCTGTTCACCTTGATACTGCTCGGCGAAGGCTTGCTCGCCTCGGCCAACGCGATCATCGAGGCGATCCACGCCAACCAGTCGATCGGATCGCTGATCGCAATCTCGGCACTCACCCTCGTCGTCACCGCGGCTCTGTGGTGGATCTACTTCTGGCCGCCGCACCACACCGCCATCAGCTCGTTCGCCCGCTCGCTGCGCTACGGCTACGTCCACTACTTCGTCTTCGCCGCCGCCGGCGCCTTCTCGGCCGGCATCGAAGTCCAGATCGACGTACTCACCCACCGCAGCAAGCTCAGCGAACTCGCCGCCTCCCTTACCGTTACCCTCCCGATCGCCGCCTTCGTGCTCGGTATCTGGTGGATCGCGCTGCGCGACAACGCCGACCGGGTCGTCAACATCGGTGTCCCGCTCGGCGCCGCCCTCGTCCTTCTCGACCCGATCCTTCCGCTCCCCTTCACCGTCGTTGCCGTCGTTATGGCGCTCGTCGTTCTCGTTCTCGTACTTCGACCACCACTTCGTCACACTGCCGATCCCAGCACCATCTCCGCCTCGGGACCGGTGGAGAAGATTCAGTGAAGGTAGCCGTCCCATTTCACTTCGTACCGTGATCCGCCGGGTAGGGCATGCGGGCCGGGCACCTCATTCGCCGACTTCGCCAGCGCGACCTCAACGGGCCCGGCCAGGTCGGCCGGGACGTGCGGAGGTGGCGCCTCACGGCGTGGTTTGGCCGGTGTCACTGTCTCGGCGGTTCTCGCGTCGACGGAAGGGTGGCCAGGCCACGATGATCACTCGGCGTACCGTAAGCCAGGTGTCACGATGTGGGCAGAACCGGTGGTGCTCCGGAACGTTCGCCCCGTCGCACTTCCCGCACCGCCACAAGCCGCCCACGGCAGTGCCGCCAACGCTCGCGTGGATATCTGCGCCCACTAAGCTACTCGCCCAAGTGAACCCCCGGATGGACGAAGCCGAGCGCGTCTCGCCCAGATCTGTTCAGCGTGGGGACACCACGGAACGCCAGCGTGTCGAGTCGAGTCAACTCGAGTGGAATCGGGCAGAACTCCTAATGGTTGGTGACGCGCGGAGGGGTTCATGTCGGCGTGCGCGTCGGTTTCCTAATCGATCGTTTCGCGGTCTCTGACAGACAGAACACGGCCACCGCCGCCTCGCCAGCCGCGGTGAGGCTGGGCCGTCTACGAGGCAGCTGGAGACTGACGCTGCCCGTTCAACCCCGAAGGCCGGGCGGGGCACCCTCTCGAACTATCCGCGTCGGCGGTCCGCTGGGACCTGCATCCTGGATATGTTTGGCCGACTTGCCGATTTTCGCTCGCCAAAACCGGCAAGACGACTCCCTCGTGCGTCCAAGGGATCGACTACCCGAAGCGCGAGAGGGAATGGTATGCGGGCAATACTCCTGGGCGGCACGCTGGCGACGGTGTGCTCGCTGCTGGGGACTCGGATCGCTGTTCGATGGTTCGTCCGTCACGGCTTCGGCCAGCCGATCAGGCACGACGGACCGGCGACACATCATGTCAAGCGGGGTACGCCGACCATGGGCGGCCTCGTGATCCTGCTGAGTGCCGCCGCGGCCTATTTGACGGCAACTATCGTGACCGGCGGGTGGCCGAGTGCCAGCGCCTGGCTCCTGATGTTGCTGTTCGTCGGCTGCGGGATAGTGGGGTTCCTCGACGACTTCATCAAGGTCTACACCCAGAACAACCAGGGTCTGAGTAGCCGGGCGAAGATGGCGGGCCAGACGCTGGTCGCGCTCGTCTTCGGGGTCCTGGCCACGCAGTTCTTCGCCGACGAGCGCGGTGTCAGGCCGGCGTCGCCGTACCTCTCCACCACTCACGACTTCGGGATCAAGCTGCCCCTGATCGTGGTCCTGCTGGTGATCTGGTTCCTCGTCACCGCGACCTCCAACGGAGCCAACCTCACTGACGGTGCCGACGGGCTGCTTGCTGGCACCTCGGCGCTGATCTTCGGCGCCTACACCCTCGTCAACATCTGGCAGAACAACCAGTTGTGCGACTCCTCGCGGCCCACTGTGGTGGAGTCACAGTGCTACCAGGTGCGCGACCCTCTCGACCTCGCGGTCTTTTCGGCCGCCGTCGCTGCGGCCTGTATCGGCTTCCTGTGGTGGAACGCCAAGCCCGCACGGATCATCATGGGCGATGTCGGCTCCCTCGCCATCGGTGGTGCCTTGGCCGGGCTGGCGATCATGTCTCGAACCGAGCTCCTGATGGCCGTCGTCGCCGGATTGTTCGTCCTCGAGACCCTGTCCGTGCTGCTGCAGATGATCAGCTTCAAGCTGACCAGGCGACTCACGGGCACGGGACGTCGCGTCTTCCGCATCGCCCCCATCCACCACCACTTCGAACACGCGGGATGGGACGAGGTCACCGTAGTAATCCGCTTCTGGATCGTCGCCGGCGTCTCCGTCGCCACCGGCCTCGGAATCTTCTACGCCTCCTGGCTCACCTGACCCCGGTTCGCACACGCATGACCCCACGCGCACGTCAGCACCAGAGCCTGACCCCCGGCGTCAACCGTCCAACCAGCGCATTCGTGTCGGCCCACCACTCTCGGCCGTCGTCGCGCAGGCGGCCGTGGATGAGGTCGCAAACCGTCCTCGCTCACCAGGAAGGCGTAGCGCTGGCCGCGGATCTCGCCCTCGGTGTCCATGAAGTCCAGGCTCGCGGCGTTGTCCAGCTTGAGCTCGGCGCGGCACCCGATCGGATCAGTTCAGCGTGGGAACACGGTGGGAACGAAGGGGTGTCGATCCGAGTTGACAGGAGTCGAAACCGGCCGAACTAGTGATGGCTGATTACGCCTGGTGCGGTGCATGTCGGTGGGGTGTGTCGGTTTCCTAAACCGTGCGTCACCCGGCCGAGCTGGCGCTGACCTGAGCGTCGTGGATCCGCGAATCGTCGCTTCCGTAGTGAATACCCTCGACCGGCTCAACGAGACCTCCGTTCACCTGATGCGCGACGACCTGGCGCTCCCGCCGACATCAGGAATACCCCGACTACGACGCAACCGCGGCGTAGTGGCGCTAGATCCCAAGACCGAACGAATCAGCTAAGCCCAGAAGGTACGCGGGCCAGCTGCGCATGGCGAAGCCAACACCGACTCCGGCTCGACCGCTCGACCGCTCGACCGCTTGCCCCTGGCTCCATCGGCGCCAGGAGTACCGGATGTGCAGACGGAACCACTGGACTCATAATCCCTGGGTCACGGGTTCGAGTCCCGTCTGCCCTACCCTGCGTCCTCGCAGGTCACGGCCAGATTCGGTCGTGGCCTGCGGGGAACCGCACAGGTCGGACGGGTGGGTTAGTGGCCTCGGGCGACCTTTGTTGCGTTGATGATGCCGTCGCCGAAGAAGCCGTTGTTCGTTGGTGTGCCTTCGCAGGTCTGGGTGGATGTCACGGTTACGAAGGACCCGTCGGGTTGCTGGACCTGGCGGGTGTAGGTGAAGGCCGCCGGGGTCGGGCACGGTGTGTTGGTCGCCGTGCCGCGCAGTACCTGCTCTACGAGGGCCGGCGAAGCCTTCAGGCCACCGTTGACGTGGTCGCGGGTGCCGAGTCGGCCGACTGCGAGTGCGGCGACGCCGGCCGCGTGCGGTGACGCCATCGACGTGCCCTGCAGGTACTGGTAGTAGCCGCAGACTCCCTTGTGGCAGCTCTCGACGACGCTGGGCGTGTTCGGCGTACCGTCAGGATTGAGCTGACCGCGCTCCACGGCGAGGTGCTTCGGGTAGGCGGCGAGGATGGCCTTCGTGATGTCGCGCTTGTTGTCAGCGGTGTCGTACACGTCCCCGCCAGGTGCGGACAGGTCGGCGTAGCCGTTGCCGAAGTCCGAGTAGTAGGCCTTGCGCTTGGAGATGCCGGTGCTGGTCACCGCGAGTACGTGGTTGCCCTCTGACGGCATCGAGGTACACGAGGCCGGGATCGTCCGCTCGTACGGCGCTTCACCGGGCACGCCGGCGAAGTCCGGGCTCGAGGAGTCGATGATCGTCTTGCTGTAGTCACTCGCGCCGTTGCCCGCCGCCGCGACCAGCGTGACGCCGTGGTTGTAGGCGTAGTCGAGCGCCCGCTGCATCGCCGTCACGACAGTTCGCTGCTCGGCCTGGGCATCGGGCGAATCGGCGGGATTGTCGGCGCAGTTGAACAGCCACGGATCGACGTAGAAGCTCATGTTCACGACGTCGATGCCGTGATCGCCCGCGTAGGTCAGGGCATCGACCGTAGGCTGCAGGAAGAAGAAGCCCGCGTCCTGGCCGGCCCGCAGGTTGACGATCGTCGCCTTCGGCGCGATACCCGCGATGCCGAGCTTGTTGACCGGCGACGCGATCTCGGACGCGACGTGCGTACCGTGACCGTTGTCGTCCTCGTCGACAGGGTCGACGCAGCTCGGGTGTTCGCACGGCCCGTCGACTATCGCGCCGTTCGCGTCGACCGGGATGTCTGTCGTGAAGTTGCGGCTCAGCGCCTTGTCGAAGTTTTTGGCGATGTCGGGATGGGTGCCGTCGACGCCGGTGTCGATGATGCCGACCCGTACGCCGTTGCCCTGCTCGTAGCGCTGCGAGCCGTCGGCGGTGGCGCCGATCTGCTGCATGTCCCATTGCAGCCCGGCCAGCGGCTCCTGCTTCTTCCCGTTCTTCGCCTTCTCACTGCCTGCGCTTGCACCCCGAAGGTCGGTCTGCGCGGGGTCGAGCTTCACGCTCGGCTTCCCAACGGCCGAGCCGTCGTCAGGCGCGTGGCCGATGACCGTGCTTCGCGCGACGCCCGCGATCGCGGACGAGGCGTCGGCCGCAGCCTGGAAAGCCTCACTCTTGGTGGTGACGGTGGCGACTCCGATCGCCGTGTTCTCGCTCAGCACCGTGCCGCCGGCGGCGGCGATCGCGGCATGCGCGGCTTCAGCGGAGCCACCCTGGGCGTAGAGGACGACAAACTGCCGCTCTTGGCCGCTGGTCGCCGTACCGGGACTGGCTGCGACCCACAGCAGACCGGCGACGCTTCCTGCCACGACGGCTGCGCGCGTGACGTACCTGAACATTGGACCCCTCCCTCGAACCTCCAACTACAGCGAGCGAAACTCGCTGACTGGTCGTCGGAACTGCGCGAGCGCGACACATCCGGAGCCGGGGCACGGCCAGTTGAACTGGACCATCGAAAACCTGCTCACCATTCCCCCTTGTCCCGGCCAACAGCCGGAAAACAACCCCCGGCGCCATCACAGCGCCCCACAACCCCATCTGGCCTCATACCACCCGACTGACAGCGTCAAACCGCCCGTACACGATGCCTGCGACCATTTCACCGATGGTTCGTCCGACACAGCGGCCGGGCGAGTGTTGTCGAATCCTGGGTGGCTGGTTCGTGGATAGGACAACCGGACCGAACGAGACCCCACTCCCAAGGAGAACGACAATGCCCGATCAGGCCAGGCGCACAACCAGAGCATTCCGCTTCGGGATCGTTGCCCCGCTTACCTCTGACCTGCCGACGTGGCGCGATCGCGTGCGCCGCATCGCCGACAGCGGTTACTCGACGTTGCTGATGCCCGACGTTCCTACGTGGCAACCAGCACTTGGTCCCACACTGGCAACCGCGGCCGCGGTGGCTGACCTGCGGATCGGCTCGTGGGTCTATGCCGCCGCTCTCCGTGAATCATGGAGCACAGCATGGGAAGCTCATTCGCTCTCAGTACTCACAGAAGGCCGCTTCGAAATGGGCATCGGCGCCGGCCGCCCCGGGATCGAAGTCGAGCTGGGGCGGCCTGCCGTCTCCCCCGCTGAGCGTCGTACCAGGATGCGCGAGACCGTGGCCGCCCTGCGTACGTTCGACGGCCCCGATCTGCACACGCCGGTGGTGATGGCGGTGAGCGGACCGAAGTCACAGGCCCTGGCGCTGGAAGTCGCTGACGCAGTCACGTTCGTACTCTCGCCCGACGACGATCGCGTAGAGACCACGAACCGGGTACGCGACTTCGCCGGCCGCAGGGACATCGAACTCGCCCAGCACGTCGCCGCTGTCGGTGACGCTCCGTTCATGGCGCCGCCCACCCTCGACACCGCAGCGCTGCGCGCGGCCGACTCGCTCGTCATCCTTCCGAGCGACCCCGCGGCAGCCGCCGAAGAAATCGAACGCCGACGCGAAGAGATCGGCTTGTCCTACTTCGTCATCGGCGCCGACTTCGCCGACACACTCGCACCGGTCGTGGCCAAGCTTGCCGGACAGTAGACGGCGCACGCGTCGCCGGCCGCACCACATCCGGTACTCGTCGACCACGAGTCACTTGCCGCTGATGAGGTGGGACAGGGCCTCGTGGGCGACGGTGTAGACGCCGTTGAGGGTGGTGGTTTGATCGATGGCCCGCAGGTCCATGTGACCAGCGTTGTTGCAGCCGCCGTACTGGACCATCATCGTCGCGTTCTGGCTCAGGATGTAGAGGAAGGCCGAGCGGCAGCTCTCGCTGTCGATGCCGTAGATCAGGTGGGCCTCGTCGCCGTACCCGGGCACGGTCTTCTGGCCTTCTATCTGGCGAATATTTACGCTCTTGGGCAGATGCGCCACGAAGCCGGGATAAGTGCCCTTCGTGACGAAGAGCGCATCCTGACCGGTCGTCACGTCGAGCTGGACCGTCATGAAGCGCATCCCGAAGTCGCCCTTGCCGCCGGCGGAGAATCGGCATTCGCGCGAGTAGTAGGCGTTGTCCAGTTCCGTGTCCTGGTCGACCTCCTCGCCCGTCGCGCCGGGGTAGACCGACTGCACCGTCGTGCTGCCGATCAGTGAGCACGCACTGGCCGGCTTGCCGTACAACTTCGTACGGACGGGCAACGCGGCCGTCGGCGGCGGCTGTGAGCCCGGGTTCGCCCCGGACCCATCGGCCGAGTGCTTCCTGTTGAGTACGGTGATTGCGCCGGCGGCGAGAACACCGACACAAACGACGACGACGGCCACGACGATCAGCAGGGTCCTGCCGGTTCGCCGCGGGGGCGGACCAGGCGGTGGGTAGTACGTCGGCTGCGGCCAGTTCGGACCGCCGGTCTGCAGGTGACTCATCGGCGCTTCCGAGCCATGCGGAGGAAACCGAGGCCGGCGACGATCGCGATCCCGGAGCTGATCACGGTCAGGGGGTGACCGTGCTGTGTGCTCAGGCCTGCCGCCCCGCCTCCGATGAGTGTCGCGGCGATCGCGAGCGCGACGACCCGGTGCCCGGTACTCCGGGAGCTGTTCATGGTTTCCTCTCCAGCTGTCCTGAACAATGCGAATGTTCAGGCTGCTGCCGGAGATCCCTGCCGGGCTAGCACCAAAAGGCTCGACCTCGTCGACACATGGCTACGACATTCAGCCGAAGGTCCCTAGGAGGATTTGGGAGCGTTGTCCAGGTGGTCGGTCAGTTGATGGAGGGTGGTTTGAAGGCGGCGGACCTGTTGCTCGGTCAGGCCGAGGGAATCGCCGATGTGGCAGTAGGCCTCGTGGAGGACGGGTTTCAGCGCCTCGCCTTCGGGCGTCAGGGCGACGGTTACCGAGCGGGCGTCGGTGGTGGAGCGGTCGAGGGTTATGAGGTCGCGGTCAGCTAGGCGCCGGAGGAGCGGGGTGAGGGTGCCGTGGTCGAGGCGGGTGGCTCGGGCGATGTCGCCGATGGAGCTGGGGCCCAGGCGGGTCAGGGAGACGAGGACCAGGTACTGCGGGTAGGTCAGGCCGTGCGGTTCGAGGACCGGGCGGTAGAGAGCGGTGACTGTGCGGGACAACGAGTACAGGTCGAAGCAGAGCAGGTCGTGAAGGACCCGGTCGGCCGCCGGGCCTGCCTCGGCCGCACGCCGGCTGGGCTCGGTCATCGGTTCCTCCTGTGGGCAGGGTCTCGTCCGGTGGTACTTGACGGAAGGATACCTTGTGCACAAGTATCTTGTGCACAAGACAACTTCTGAAGGAGATCGTGATGCCGACTCGTACCGCGCGGACCGCTTGGAACGGCACTCTGGAGCATGGCTCGGGGCAGGTGGAGCTGAGCAGTTCGAAGGCTGGGACGTACGAGGTTTCGTTCCCGAAGCGGGCCGCCGAGGACGCGGGTGGGGCCACCAGCCCGGAGGAGCTCATCGCGGCGGCGCACACCGCGTGCTACGCGATGTCGCTCAGTGCGGAGATCGCGCAGCGCGGGGGTACGCCGCAGGCGCACGAAGTACGGGCCGACGTCACGCTCGGGCCGGACCAGGCGAATGGTGGCTTCAAGCTGACCGGCATCAAGCTCATCGTCCGCGCGGAGGTCGACGGCCTGGACGACGCCGGGTTCGCGGAGGCAGCCCAGGCCGCCAAGGCCAACTGCCCGATCAGCAAGGCCCTGGCCGGCGTCGACATCACCCTCGACGCAGCACTCGAGAGCTGACGTTGGGGATGGCGCTGCCCGGAGTCCCCTGATCTCCGGGCAGCGCTGGCTGTGTTGGTGGGCGGCGTCAGTTCGTGGGCGGCGGGGTGGACGTGATGGTGGCGCCGGCGATCGCGGAGTAGAGGATGTCGCCGGCCCGCAGGGAACGTTCGGGCTTGCCGTTGATGTCCGGCGGGCCATCCTTGATGACGGCGATCCGGGTGCCGAGGAACTGGCCGCCGGTCTCGGCGATCAGCAGGTCGTCGCGGTAACCATCGCCGTCGCGGGCGATCACCCGGGCCCGGTGCCCGTCCACCGTGACGACGTCGTCGAGCAGTTTGATGCCAGGGATCTTGCGCGCGGCCTGGTACAGCGCCGCGCGGAGATCGGCGGGTACGACGCCGGTACTCAGAACCGACCCGGTGGATCGTCACCGCGTGCCGGTCGAACAGCAGCGCGAACTCCTCCCGGCTCGCACCGCGGATGAGCTCGGCGTCCGTCGGCGGTTCCGGGCCATCCGTGGGGACGGCGGAGGCGGCAGGCTGCATACCTGTTTCTGCCCGCACGGCCGCAATCGGTTCCCGCCCCATCGCCGGAGTCTGCCATCTCCCCCGGCCATCTCCCCACCCGTCCCCGGGCCATCCGAACCGTCTCGGCCGGCATGGCCGTCTGGTGGGGCATGCTGGGGGCCGGTCTGTGGAGGAGGGGTTGTGGACTGGAGGGATCTGCCGTTTGCTGCGGCTCCGCGCGGGAATGAGGCGGAGTTGCTGCAGTTCGCGTTGGATCGGGTGCGGAAGCAGTTCGCCTGGAAGACCGGCGGGCTCGATGCGGAGCAGTTGCGTCGGCAGCACCCGCCGTCGGCGATGACGCTGGCCGGGTTGATCAAGCACATGGCGTTCGTCGAGGACGGTTTCACCGCGCGGGCCGCGGAGCAGCCGCTTGCGCCGCCGTGGGACACCAGGAGTTGGGTCGAGAATGATCGCTGGGGTTGGGACTCCGCGGTCACCGACGACCCAAACGAGCTCTACGCGCTCTGGTACGGCGCGGCCGCGCGCTCTCGGGCCGCGTGGCAGCAGTTGAGTGCGGACGGCGGTCTGGATGTGGTGGTGCCGGACCCGGATCCCGAGTGGTCGCCGAAGCGTCGGATGATCGCCCTCGACCTGCTCGAGGAGTACCTCAAGCACACCGGCCACGCGGACCTCCTCCGCGAAGCCGTCGACGGCCTGACGGGCAACGATCCTGACTGACCAGGAGAAGCTCGCAGCGGACCCCCGCAAGATCACCGAGGCCGCGGACAAGTTCGCAGTGGACCTAGGGAGGATCGCGGATGCGCTGGTGACGGCGTACGAGGTGCATCCGGTCGAGCTGACTGAGATTCAGGCGGGCACGGCGACCGTCAACTTTCGGGTTGTTGACCAGGCCGGGCGGGGGTGGTTTGCGAAGGTCTATCGCGGGGGGCTCGAGCGTGAGCGGGCGGCGATTGGGGTGGCGGAGTTTGCTCGGCGGGGTGGCGTGCCGGTGCCCGGGGTGCGGCGGACTCTTGGGGGGAGCGTGATCGACGAACGGGCGTCGATGTCGTTGTGGGAGTTTGTTGATGGGGAGACGGCGGAGGGTGGGATCTCGGGGGCGCGGTGGGCGGCGGTCGGGAGGGTGGTGGGCAGGCTGCATCGCCGGCTGGCTGAACATCCCGCGGCCACGCCGACGGTGCGGGCGGCTGTCGGAGTACGGGATGTCGGACGGGCATCGCAGTCCTTTGATCGGGTGATTGACGGGTATATGAGGCGGGGCCAGTTGAGCCCGTTCGAAGCTTGGGCGTTGGAGGCAGCAACGGAACGGCGTGGGTTGGTCCAGGAGGCCGGCGCGATCTTGGCCGGTCTGCCCGCGCTGACCGTGCAGGTTGTGCATGGGGACTTGGCATCGCCGAATCTGATGTTGTGGGGGGACGAAGTGGCGGCGGTCATCGACTTTCAGCCGCCCGAGCCGCGCTTTGCTGCGTGGGAGATCGCGCGGATCGGCTGTGACCCACGGACCGTGATGCTCGGCGACGGGTGGATCGACGGACTTGCAGAGCTGCTCATCGCCTATCGCGAAGAACACCCAGTGGCTCGCGTGGAGGATCTCGTGTCGACGGTCGCAGTCGGCTGCGCCTACACGCTGGCGTCGACGTACCCGTTGGCCGAGCCGCTCGACGATCCGGAGGCGGTCACGCCATCACTCGAGTTGTACGCCCGGGCGCGTCACGACGCCGCACTACGGATGCTCGAACGGCTCGCCGAAGTTCAGGAAAGCTTGCGCGACCGACTCAGGGCCGACGGATGACCGCGACGAACTGCATCGCCTGCGGTGAGGCCACGTTGACCAGCTCCCACCCGCGGGTCTCGAGGAACTCGACCGCACTCAGCACCTGATCCAACGCCGAGTCGTACGACGTGCCGCCGCTCAGCACCGCGGCGTACCGGAACGGGTAGCCGTCCAGGCTGACCTCACCCGACAGGATCTTCTGGCTCCGGAACATCCGCGGCGGCCGCGGCATACCTCCGGGCGGCTGCAGCTGGGACATGCCGCCAGCCTAGAGAGGCCCGAGGCCACCGACGGTCAAACCGGGTTCCCGCAGATCGCGAGGGCACTCGGCCTCGACCCGGACAGCGAGGAGTTCGCGAAGAGGTACGCCGAGGAGACGACGCGCCTCGTGGAGCACCTCAAGGAGGACTGAGAGGCGCCCTACAGCGCGCCGGAGATTGCGCGGTTGCGGAGCTCGGCTTTGTAGGCCTCGAGGGCGATGAGTTCGCCGAACATCCGGTTGTACTCGTCGGCGCGTTCGATCGGGTTCGTCCGCTGCAGCTTCGACTTGAGGTCCTGGATGCGCCGCGCGCAGGTCAGCTCCTGCAGCCGCGCGAGCAGGGCCTGCGCATACTGCTCGTCGGGCTCCCGACCGAGTCGCAATGGGTCCACGGCGAGCGCGCCCACGACCGCGGCCGCCGGATCGTTGCCAATGGCATCGCGTACGGCGACCACCCAGGCCTCCGCCGCGGGCGCCGCCGCCGGGCCGCCGGCCTTCGCCATCGCGGTACGGATCGCGGCGAGCCAGGGGTGGGTGAAGTCGTGGTCGTCGAGCTCGTCGAAGGCGACGCCGACCAGCGCCGGGTGCTGCATCGCGACCTTCAGCGCGTCCCACTCGATCACGTACCGCGGGTCCCGCGGCGAGGGCACCTCGGCGCGGCGGGGCTGCTGCGGAGCCTCACCTGGCTGACCGGCAACCGGGCGCCCAGCCTGCCCTGGCGCCGGGCGGCCAGACTGTCCGGACGCTGACGTCGTACCCTGCCTGGACGCGGCGCGGTACACCTCCGAGCGGACCTGGTCCTCGTCCATGCCCAGGTGCCCGGCGAGCTCGCGGGTGAAGGCGTCGACCTTCGACCGGTCGCGGATGCTGATCACCAACCGCGCCGCGTCGCGAAGCGCGTCGACCCGGGTGTCGGCCCGATCCAGGTCGTACTTCGACAGCACGTTCCCGAGCACGAACCGGTACAGCGGGACGCGTCGCCCGATCAGCTCGCGGACGGCCGCATCCCCCTTCTCCAGCCGCAGATCACACGGGTCGAGGCCGTCGGGCTCGACCGCGACGTACGTCTGGGCGGCGAACGCCTGGTCCCCCGCGAACGCCTTCAACGCGGCCCGCTGACCGGCGTCGTCACCGTCGAAGGTGAAGATCACCTCGCCCCGGAACTGGTCGTGGTCGAGCAACAGCTGCCGCAGCACGCGCGCGTGGTCCTCGCCGAACGCCGTGCCGCAGGTGGCGACCGCGGTCTGCACTCCGGCCAGGTGGCAGGCCATCACGTCGGTGTAGCCCTCGACGACCACGGCCTGCCGGCCCTTCGCGATCTCGCGCCGGGCGAGGTCCACGCCGTACAGGACCTTGGACTTCTTGTAGATCGGCGTCTCGGGCGTGTTCAGGTACTTCGCTTCGATCCGGTCGTCGTCGAACAGGCGCCGCGCGCCGAACCCGATCACGTCCGACGACGCGTCCCGGATCGGCCACATCAGCCGGCCGCGGAACCGGTCGTACAGCCCGCGCTGCCCGTCGGCGGACAGTCCGGACGCGACCAGCTCGGCGTTGGTGAAGCCGCGGCCGCGCAGGTGGTTGGTCAGCGTGTCGCCGCCGCGCGGCGAGAACCCGACGCCGAAGTGGACGGCGGCGTCCTTGTCGAAGCCGCGCTTGTCCAGGAACTGCCGGCCCGGCGCCGCCTCGGCCGCACCGAACAACTGGTCGACGTAGAACTCGGCCGCGACCTTGTGCGCCTCGACGAGCCGGGGCCGCTGGTTGCCCGGTCCGCGCTGCACCGGCGCACCGGAGTCCTCGTACCGCAGCTGGATACCGACCTTCGAGGCCAGCGTCTCGACTGCCTCGGAGAAGGTGATCTGGTCGATCTTCTGGATGAAGTCGATGACGTCGCCGCCCTCTTGGCAGCCGAAGCAGTAGAAGAACCCGCGGGCCGGGGTGACGTTGAACGACGGCGACTTCTCGTCGTGGAACGGGCACAGCCCCTTCAGGTTGCCACCGCCGGCGTTCTTCAAGGTCACATACGAGCCGACGACGTCGTCGATCCGGGCCCGCTCGCGCACCAGCGCGATGTCCTCTTCCTTGATCCGGCCTGCCACCCCGTGAGTCTAGCCGGGCCGATCACATAGGTTGACGGGTATGCCACGAACTCTTCGCCCTGGTCAGCGGTCCGAGTTGTACGTCGTCGACGTGACGAGCGGAGAGCACCGCCAAGTGTTCAGCTCGGCGGAGATCCTTTTCGAGGCGCCGAACTGGACGCCGGACGGCGTGCTGGTCGTCAACGGCAACGGGCGGCTGTTCCGGGTGAGCGACGGTCTCGAGGAGATCGAGCTCGGCGGAGTGCCGGATATCAACAACGACCACGTGGTCAGCCCGGACGGGCGGACGCTCTACGTATCGGCGGACGACGGCCACCTGTACGCCGTACCGATCGAAGGCGGGACCGGGCGACGGGTGACGAACGATCGCGGGCCCGGCTTCCACCACTACCTGCACGGCGTCTCGCCGGATGGTGAGACGTTGGCGTACATCGGGCTCGAGAACCGTGACGGCCGGCGGATCACCAATGTGTGGACGATTCCCAGCGCGGGCGGCGCCGACGTGCAGGTGACGGACGACGAGTTCGCGGACGACGGGTCGGAGTACAGCCCGAACGGGAAGTGGATCTATTTCAACTCCGAGCGGGCGGGGCAAGCGCAGTTGTTCCGGATCGCGGTGGGCAGCGGCGAGGTCGAACAGCTGACGAACGACGAACGCGTCAACTGGTTCCCGCACCCGGCGCCGGACGGATCGGCGATCGCGTACGTGAGCTTCCCGCCCGGCACCGAAGGACATCCGGCCGACATCGACGACGTACGACTCCGCCTGCTGACCAGCGACGGCGCCATCCGTGAGCTCACCACGCTGTTCGGCGGCCAGGGCACGATGAACGTCCCGAGCTGGTCGCCGAACAGCACGCAGTTCGCCTACGTCAGCTACCCGATCTAGACCTCGGACAGCTCGATCGAGGTGTCGGCGAGGCGGGCCGGGTCGACCTTCTTGCCGGACCGGATCAGCTCGCGGACCGCGTCGAGTCCGGTGTCCCACATGTTGACGTGCATGCCGGCCAGGACGTGGTGGTCGTCGGCCAGCCAGAAGACGAAATAGGCGCCGGACTTCGGGTCGCCGCGGAAGACGACCTGGTACGACGTGCCGCGCGCGACGTCACCGGCGTACTCCATGCCGAGGTCGAACTGGTCGGTGAAGAAGTACGGGATCGCGTCGTGCGCGACGTCCTGGCCGAGCATCGCCTTTGCCGCCGTCTTGCCGGTGTCCTTCGCGTTCTGCCAGTGCTCGACGCGGACCGGGCGGTCGTACAGCGGGTGGTCCCAGCGGACCACGTCGCCGGCGGCGTACACGTCCGGCGCGGACGTCCGCAGGTCCGCGCCGGTGACGATGCCGGAGCCGTTGTCCGGCGTCGCGACCTCGATCCCGGCGGCCTCGGCAAGCTCGGTGTTCGGCCGGACGCCGACTCCGACGATCACCAGATCGGTCGGGAGCACTTCGCCGCCGGACACCCTGACACCTGTGACCTTGTCGGTCCCCTCGAATCCGTCGACCCCGGTCCCGAAGCGGAACTGGACCCCGTGCTGCCGGTGGAACTCCGCGAACACCTCGCCGACCTCTTCACCGAGCACCGACGCCAGCGCGGTGGACTGCGGCTCGACGACTGTCACCTCGCAGCCCCGCTCGCGTGCGGCCGACGCCGCCTCCAGCCCGATCCAGCCCGCACCGACCACGACGACGCGCGGCTTCGCGGCGTACGCGTCGGTCAGCGTCTGCGCCTCCTCCGCCGTTCGCAGGTAGTGGACGCCGGGGAGGTCGGCGCCGGGGACGTCGAGGGTCCGGACGCGGCTGCCCGTGGCGATGAGCAGCTTGCTGTAGGACACCTGCGAGTCGTCGTCCAGCGTGACGGTGTGCGCGGACGGGTCGATCGCGGTGACCGTGGTCCCGAGACGCAGGTCGATCTTGTTGTCGTCGTACCACTGCTGGTCGTGCAACTGAGCGGAGTCGGTCCCCTTCTTGGCGAGCAGCACGTCCTTCGACAAGGGAGGTCGCTCGTACGGCAGGGACTGCTCACTGCCGATCAGGAGGACAGCACCGGTCCAGCCTTCCGTCCGAAGGGCCTCGGCCGCGGTCGCTCCCGCGAGACTCGCACCGACGATCACAATCTGCTCTGCATCAGCCATAGGACGACCCTAGTACCCGCCGACCCCTTGTAAAAGCAGGACCCGTTGGCTAATTTATCGCAGGACATCATACGTCCTATGTCCTGCCCGGGAGAGTCATGCGCGCACTCACACCGGCCCGCCTCGTGGCCGCCGCCCTCTTGATGTTCGGCACTGTCTCCAATCCACCCGCACATGCCTCCGGCGAAGCGCCCTTCATCGACGACAGCGTGCTGTTCCAGCAGAAGACCGAGGGCTACTCCTGCTTCCGGATCCCGGCCGTGGTCCGCGCGACCGACGGCGAGGTGCTCGCGTTCGCGGAGGGCCGGGTCGCGGACTGCGGCGACGACGGCGACATCGACATCGTGCTGAAGCGGTCCTCGGACGGCGGCAAGACCTGGGGTCCGCTGCAGGTGGTCTCCGAGGGCAACGGGAGCACCCACGGCAACCCGGTGCCGATTGTTGACAATCGGACCGGCCGGATCGTCCTCGTCACCACGCACAACGGCCCGGAGCCGTGTACGAACGGATGCGACCGCGACCCGTACGTCCAGACCAGCGACGACTTCGGCGCCACCTGGACCGCACCGCGCGAGCTGACCGACGCGAAGCTGCCGAGCTGGAACTTCTGGTACGCGACCGGTCCGATGCACGGGATCCAGCTCGAGCATGGACCGCACGCCGGCCGGCTCGTCCTCGGCGCGAACTTCGAGACGTACGACGGGGTCGGGCCGCATGTCTACGGCACCCACCTGCTGTACTCCGACGACTCGGGCGAGACCTGGCACATCGGGGCGACGACCTCGCGGGACGACGGCTCGGTGATCGCGCAGGAGGTCACCGTGGTCGAGCTGACCGACGGCCGGATCTACGCGTTGGCGCGCGAACGCGGTACCGATCCGGGCAACCGGGCGTACGCGATCAGCAGTGACGGCGGGGCGACGTTCGACGCACCGTTCAAGACGATCCCGAAGCTGGTGATGCCCGACGTACAGGGCTCTCTGCTTCGGTTCAGCGCGCGGAACGAAGGCGATCAGCGGAACCGGATCCTGTTCTCCGCGCCGGCGCATCCGGCCGCGCGCGAGGTGATGACGGTGCGATCGTCGTACGACGAGGCGCGGTCGTGGGGCACGTGGCAGCAGGGCAAGGTCTTCTACTGGGGGCCGTCGGCGTACTCCGACATGGTGCGGCTGGACGGGGATCAGGCCGGGTTGTTGTACGAGGCCGGGGTGGCGAATCCGTACGAGACGATTCGGTGGGCGCGGTTCAACGAGGCGTATCTGTCGTCGCCGAACGGCACGCCGCCCGGGATCCCCGGTCCGCCCGCGCCGGGTCCGCGGACGGCGGATGTCGGGCCGGCGCACAATCCGGCGTACGTGCGCGGTGGGGCGACTGTTGCCGAGGGCAAGTTCGGCGACGGGCTGGCGATGGACGGGGTGGACGACTACGTCGAGGTGCCGTTCGACCGGTCGATCGATCTCGGCGCGGACGACTTCACGATGATGACGTGGATCAAGTACGGCGCTACGACCGGCTCGCACGCGATTCTGTGGGCCTATCGGACCGGATCAGGGACGACACCGCAGGTCTGGCTGCGCGCGGAGCCGGAGAGCAATCGCATCCGCGCGTTGATGTCGGTGGATCGCTTCAACGTCACGGTGCAGTCGACGTCGGCGTACAACGACGACCAGTGGCATCACGTCGTACTCCAACGGGTGAAGGGAAAGCTGAGGCTGGTCGTCGACGGAGTTGAGGTCGGCTCGGCGACGGCGCCTGCTGGTTCTGTGACCGCGGGGAAGGAGTTCGGCGTCCAGGGCATCCACGTAGGCCAGCGCGTCGACGGCGCCAACCGCTTCCAGGGCACCCTCGACGAGGTGCGCGTCTATCGCCGAGCCCTCTCCGACACAGAACTCCAGCAAATCCGCGAAACCAACAAACCAATCACCAACAAGCTCGGCCTGGAGCTTTCCTTCACCACCATCCACTGATCAGCAGCTCGACAGGACATAGCCCCCGATCGCGCCCCGCGCGGAGTGAATCCACGCGGGCGTCCGGAGTCATTGGATCTACACGTCCTGTCGAGCTGCGGATGAGTGGGGTCCGCCGCCGTCGTAGCCACCCGGATGCCTGAGGGGTTGACCCCGCAGACGGACCACCGCAGGGCCGCCCCCTGACGATCACGGCCGGGCCGCGGCAGGGCGAGCTGTCCGGGCTGGAGTGGGCTGGAGCGAGTGGGCGGTGAGGCGAGCGGGCGCGTCAGCGGGTGAGCTGGGTGTGCCAGGCCGCGGCGGACGGGTCGGTCAGGGAGGCTACCTGGTCGACTATCACGCGGAGGCGGGCGTTGTCGTCGGGCGCTTCGGCGAAGTCGGATCGGAAGGGGTGGTCGAGGTTCTGGGGGGCGGTCTTCCAGAGGGCTTCGACCAGTTCGGTGAGGAGTTCGCGTTGGGTGGCTCGGCGGGCTTGGCGTTCGGGTGAGTTGAGGACGTGGAACATGCCGACGCCCTTCAGCAGGCCGATCTCGGTGCGGACGCCGTCGGGGACGATCAGGTCGGCCTCGTACCGGATCAGGCGCGAGCGGCCGAAGACGGCGTGGGTGGCCTGCTCGGCGGCGGTGGCGAAGCGGCCGATCAGCTGACTGGTGAGGTCCTTCAGGCCACCGAGCGCACGCCGGCTGTCGTCGAAGCGAGCGCCGGGCCAGTAGTTCAGTGAGGTCAACCGCGCCCAGCCCTCGTCCAGCTCCGCATCGGTTGCCTCGGGCAAGTACATCTGCCGGACCGTCTCCCAGTACGGCGCCCGCTCCGCGTCGACCGCAGCGAGATCGAGATGATGCGCGACGATCCCGTCCTCGACATCGTGCACGGAGTAGGCGACGTCGTCGGCGAAGTCCATCACCTGCGCCTCCAGGCAGCGCCGCTCCCCCACCCCCGGACGCAACCAGGTGAAGACGGCGAGATCGTCGTCGTACACCCCGAACTTCCGCTCGCCGGCCCGCCGCGGCCACGGGTACTTCGTCGCGGCGTCGAGCGTCGCCCGGCTCAGATTCAGCCCGACGCTGCGACCCTTGGTGTCGAAGGTCTTCGACTCCAACCGGGTCAGCAACCGCAGCGTCTGCGCGTTGCCCTCGAAACCGCCGATGTCTGCTGCGACCTGGTCGAGCGCGCGCTCGCCGTTGTGCCCGAACGGCGGATGCCCCAGATCGTGCGACAGACAGGCCGCGTCGACGATGTCCGGATCGCAGCCAAGCGTCGCCGCCAACTCGCGGCCGATCTGGGCAACCTCGAGACTGTGGGTCAGCCGATTGCGGACGAAATCGTCGCTGCCCGCCGTCACCACTTGCGTCTTGGCCGCCAGCCGCCGCAACGCCGCGCAGTGCAGCACCCGCGCGCGATCACGCGCGAACGCGGTGCGCCCCGGTCGCTTGACCGGCTCGGCAACCCATCGCTCCGCGTCGTGCTCGTCGTACCCCTCATGCTGCTTCCTCATTACTGCACACAGTAGCCGCGAGCACCGACAGTTTCGCGTCCTTCAGATGGCCACGCAGTAACGCATCCAGAGCACGCCGTCCTTGAAGACCTCGGTGCCGACGTGGCGCAGGTTGAGCCGGCGGGTGTCGTACCAACGGTCGCCGGAGCCGACCAGCACCGGATGGACGAGGAGGGCCAGCTCGTCGATCAGGTCCAGCTCCAGACACGCCCTCAACAGCGCCCCGGAGGAATCGACCCGGACGGTCTGCACGCCTCGTCGGCCCAGGACTGCAATTACTTCGGTGAGGTCGACCTGGTCATAGCCGGTGACCAGCTCGCGAGTGGTTGCGTCGGGCGGACGCGCCGGCGTCTGGTCGGCGTACAACGCAACTACGTCGGACCAGTAGCCGAGGTTGCGGAGCGAGCTCCAGCTGTGGACGCGGGCTCGGCTGTCGACGACCGCGAGCAGCGGGCCGTCCACCCGCGGACCGCGGCGAGGAGCAGCCGGCACGTCGGACTCCTGCGCGAGGATCGTGTCCGCTCCGATCAGCGTCACGTCCTCCTGCCACAGCGACGCCAGCGCATAGAACCGGGCGAGGTCGACGTCGAACCCCGACGCCGCCCCGTCCAGCGAGACCGCCAGCTGAGCCACTACGTGCATACCGCCAAACCTAGGGACGGCCACCGACAAAGCGATTGCAGAGACTCCTCTGCAGAGATTACTCTGCATCTATGCGACGGATCGATGCACGGAGTCTGCGCGGACTCGCCCACCCGCTCCGGATGCGCATCCTGGAGGCGATCGAGCTCGACGGCCCGGCGACGTCGAGCACCCTGGCGACCCGGCTCGGCGAGAACACCGGCACGATCAGCTGGCACCTGCGACTGCTCGCCGACCACGGGTACCTCGAGGAGGATCCCGATCGCGGCACGAAGCGGGAGCGGTGGTGGCGCATCCCCCAGCGCACTGTCCTCGACCCGTCCGAGTTCCTCGACGATCCGGAGACGCGGCGCGCACTCGACGTCTACCTTCGCGATCTGGTCGAGCGGTACTACGACCGCGTCCGCGCGTACGTCGACGAGGACTGGCCGGGCGAGTGGCAGCAGGCGGCCGCACTCTCGGACTGGCGCGACCTGCACCTCACTCCGGCGCAACTGCACAACCTCAACGAAGAGATCTCCGCCGTCATCGACCGCTATACCGACGCCGAGCCCGCCGACGGGTCCACAGCCGGATCCACAGCCGGATCCACTGCTGGGGCGGAGCGGGTGATCGTCCAACTGCAGTCGTTCCCCCGCCGCTCATGAGCCTGCTGCGGCGACATCGCGACTTCCGGCTGTTCTGGATCGGCGAAACGATCAACCGCTTCGGCAGCGCGACCTCGTCGGTGGCGCTTCCGCTGGTCGCCATTTCGATGCTCGATGCAACAACCTTCGAGGTCGGCCTGCTCACCGCGGCCGCCTGGGCGCCCTGGTTGCTGATCGGCCTCCCGACCGGCGCCTGGATCGACCGGGTCCGACGCCGACCGGTCATGATGGTCTCCTGCGCGACCTCGTTCGTCCTGTACGGGATCGTTCCGCCGGCCGCGGCGAGCCACCTGCTGACAGTCCCGCTGTTGCTTGCGGTCGCCGGGCTGGCCGGCGCGGCGTCGGTCGTCTTCCAGACCGCGTACACCGCCTACCTCCCGACGCTCCTGGATCCGGTCGATCACGCAGAGGGCAACGCGAAGCTGCACGGCAGCGCCTCCGCGGCGCAGATCGCCGGACTGGGTTGCGGCGGACTGCTCGTGCAGTTGATTGGCGCTGCCAACGCTGTCCTCGTCGATGCGTCGAGCTTCCTGGTCGCTCTCACCTGCCTCGCCGCGATCCGCGACCGGGAGCGCCGTACCGACCGCGAGCGGCGCCCGGGTGCGATCCGGGCCGGCATCAGGCTCGTCGCGCAGGACGTCTGGCTGCGCACACTGACGATCTTCGGCGCGGTCTCGAACCTCGCCCTGATGGGCTACCAGGCGATCATCGTGGTCTTCCTCGTCCGCGAGGCCGGCCTCACCGCCGGCACGGTCGGCACTCTCATCGCGGCAGCATCCAGCGGCGGAGTCGTCGGCGCCTTCGTCGGACGGCATACCATACGGTTTGGTACGGCGAGGGCGCTGCTGCTGTGCGAGCTCGGCCTCCCGACCCTCGCGCTGCTGATCCCGCTGAGCGGCGCGGCGCCGTGGCTGTATCTGGTCGGCGGCTTCGGCGTGAGCCTCGGCGTCGTCGGTGGAAACGTCGTGAAGGCGACGTTCCTGCAGTCCTACTGCCCACCGGACCTGTTCGGCCGCCTCACCGCGACGACAGCCTTCGTCAATTACGGCACGATCCCGCTCGGCGCGCTCCTCGGCGGCGCGCTCGGGCAGTCCCTCGGTCTGACGCCGGCGCTGTGGATCACGACGGCCGGCGTACCACTGGCCGGTCTTGTCCTGCTCGCGTCACCGATTCGCCGGCGCCGCGACCTTCCGACTCACCACGG
The DNA here is from genome assembly GCF_044453965.1 of Kribbella sp. NPDC051586. NCBI lineage: Bacteria > Bacillati > Actinomycetota > Actinomycetes > Propionibacteriales > Kribbellaceae > Kribbella > Kribbella sp. NPDC051586. Next base: position 1,106,667 of record NZ_JBITDF010000002.1, read on the forward strand.
CGTCGGCGTACCAGCGACGAGCGCCGACTCCAGCCGGGTCCGCACGGCCTGACGCGCATGCTCGTACGTCGTCTCGTCGTTGTGCAGGATCGAGGCGAGGTTCGCGGCCTCGTAGTACGCGTTGAGGTCGAACGCGAGCTGCTTCGGATCACCGGTGAGCTCACCGCCTGAGATCGCCTCGCCGATCGTGGTCTCGATCAGATCCATCCACTCGTAGTGCACCGCCGCGAGCATCTCCGTCACGGCGCTGTCGCGGGCCGAGAACTCGTGCGAGACCTTCTGGAAGAAGCAGCCGCCCGGAAACACGCGGCTCTGCGAATAGTCGAGCCAATGCGTGCTCAACGCCCACACCCGCCCGAGGCCGGGCTCGATCTCGAACGCGGGCAGCACCACGTTGTCGGCGTAGATCCGCCGCGCGGCGCGGATCGTCGACAGCTGCAGCTCCTCCTTGGAGCCGAAGTGCGCGAACAGCCCGCTCTTGCTGATCCCGAGCTCGGTCGCGAGCCGCCCGATCGACAGCCCTTCGAGCCCGTCCACCGACGCGATGTCGACCGACCGGCGCAACACCGCACGGCGGGTCTGATCGCCCCGCACCAACCGTCCGTCGACCTTCTCCACGGCTCCCGATCCTAGTTGCCCTTGACGCTGACTTCGTGCAAAAGTAATAGTACGACCGTTCGTATAGTTAGGGGAGGGCATTCATGCAGAAGCTGATCGGCACGGGACTGCGGACCATCGGAGCCGTGTCGCCACGGCTCGGCGGCCGTCTCACGTTCGCGCTCTGGCGCCGTCCGCTCGCCCGCGGCCGGGTCCGCGACAGCGAGCTGGATGTCCACACGGCCGCACGGGTCGAGACCGTGGCCGGCGTGCTCACCTACGCGTGGGGGGACGGCGCTCGGCCGGTGCTTCTCGTCCACGGCTGGCGGTCACGGGCATCGCGGTACGCCGGATTCATCACGCGACTGCTCGAGCTGGGGTACAGCCCGGTGTCGTACGACGCGCCCGGCCATGGCGACTCCCCCGGACCGATCACCTCGATCCTCGGGCACCAGCGAATCATCCGCGCGCTCGAGGAACGGCACGGACCGTTCGAGGGCGTGATCGGACATTCGCTGGGCGTGCTGTTCGCGTTGTACTCCGTGAAAGAAGGGGTCGCCGCGAAGCGGTTGGTGATGGTGAGCGGCGTAGCCGATTTCGGCTACCTTGCCGACTCCTTCTGCCGAATGCTCGGGCTGGGGCCGAAGGTCAACCGGCGGCTGCGGCGCGAGATCGAGCGTGGGTACTTCGACGGCGACCACACCATCTGGGACCGGTTCTCGGTCGCGACCGGCAAGGCGCCTCTACTGGTGGTCCACAACGACGAGGACGACGTCGTGGACCCGGAGCAGGCGCGCGTCCTGCTGCTCAACTACGGCGAGCAGGCGCACTTCCACCCGACGACCGGCCTCGGGCACGGCCGGATCCTCCAGGACCCGGCCGTGATCGCCGAGGCGGTCGCCTTCCTGCAAGACCAAGAGAGCCTGCAGGACGACCAGGACTCAGATGTCGCGGAAGGTCTCGATCTGAGCGCCTAGCGAGTTGAGCCGGGTGGCGAGATCCTCGTAGCCGCGGTTGATCACGTAGACGCTGCGCAGTACCGACGTGCCCTTCGCGGCCATCATCGCGATCAGCGTGACGACGGCCGGGCGGAGCGCCGGCGGGCACATCATCTCGGTGCCGGAGAAGTGCGTCGGACCCTCCACCATCACCCGGTGCGGGTCGAGCAGCTTGACCCGGCCGCCGAGCTTGTTCAGGTCGGTCAGGTAGATCGCGCGGTTCTCGTAGACCCAGTCGTGGATCAGCGTCTGCCCGGTCGCGATCGCCGCGATCACCGCGAAGAACGGCAGGTTGTCGATGTTCAGCCCCGGGAACGGCATCGGGTGGATCTTGTCGATCGGCGCGTGCAGCTTCGACGGCCGGGTCGTCAGGTCGACCAGCCGGGTCCGGCCGTTCTCGGCCAGGTACTCCGTGCTGCGGTCGTAGTCGAGCCCCATCTCCTCGAGCAGGGCGAGCTCGATCTCCAGGAACTCCACCGGCGCCCGCCGGATGGTGATCTCGGACTTGGTCACGATCGCCGCGGTGAGCAGGCTCATCGCCTCGATCGGGTCCTCGGACGGCGCGTAGTCGACATCCACGTCGATGTCGGCGCGGCCGTGCACGGTGAGCGTCGTCGTACCGATGCCGTCGATCTTCACGCCGAGCAGGTCGAGGTAGAAGCACAGGTCCTGGACCATGTAGTTCGGGCTCGCGTTGCGGATCACGGTCACGCCGTCGTACCGCGCGGCGGCCATGATCGCGTTCTCGGTCACGGTGTCGCCGCGCTCGGTCAGCACGATCGGCTTGCCCGGCGTGATCGCCCGGTTGACCAGCGCGTGGTACTGCCCGCCGGTCGCCTTCACCTCCAGGCCGAACGGGCGCAGCGCGGTCAGGTGCGGCTCGACGGTGCGCGTGCCGAGGTCGCAGCCACCGGCGTACGGCAGCTCGAACCCGTCCTCGCGGTGCAGCAGCGGGCCGAGGAACATGATGATCGAGCGGGTCCGGCGCGCGGCCTCGGCGTCCATCGAGGTCAGGTCCAGGTGCGCCGGCGGGACGATCTCGAGGTCGCCGGCGTCGTTCAGCCAGGTGGTCCGGACGCCGATCGAGTTCAGCACCTCGAGCAGGCGGTTGACCTCTTCGATCCGGGCGACCTTGCGCAGCGTCGTACGGCCCTTGTTCAGCAGGCTCGCGCAGAGCAGCGCGACACCGGCGTTCTTGCTCGACTTGACGTCGATGGATCCAGAAAGTTGGCGGCCACCGGCGACACGGAGGTGGACCGGACCGCCACCGAGAGAGACAATTTCCGAATCGAGTGCCTCGCCGATCCGGGCGAGCATCTCGAGGGTGAGGTTCTGATGACCCTTCTCGATCCTGTTCACCGCGCTCTGGCTGGTGTTCAGTACTTCCGCGAGCTGCGTCTGCGTCCAGCCGCGGTGCTTGCGGGCGTCCCGGATGAGGTTTCCGATCCGGCTCAGGTAGTCATCGGTCATGCGCCGGACCTTATCTCACATGTGAGATACCTCTGCACCGACCCGCCGGTGCCAGCGTAGCGAATGTCACCCGCAGCCCAGGCCGAGGGCCCCGAGGACCCGTGTCACCTGGTGAAACGCCCGCAGCCTACAGTTACCCCCAACTCCCGCCGCCACCCGGAGAGGAACCAGCAGATGCCCGACGACAGCTCCGCCGCGGTGGTCAACGAGTTCGAGGCGGAGTCCTGGCCGCTCGAGGCAGCCGCCGACAGCCTGCACCAGGTGATCGAGGGGTTCCACAACGGCGACACCCGGCCGCTGGTCATCGGCGACGGCGACCAGCCGGTGCTGGTGGTGCTGGCGATCGCGGACCTGGCCGACTTCCGGGCGCGGATCGCGGAGCTGCTCGGCAACCCGGTGGACGCGGGCTGGCTGCGGTATTACCTGCGCTCGAACTTCGACATGAGCTCCGAGCGGCTGGTCGAGCTGCTCGGCGTCGACACCGACCACGGGCTGTCGTCGCTGGCCAGCCAGGTGAACGTCGAGCAGGCCGCGACGCTGATGTCCGACCACGTACGCCGTACCGAAGCCGGCGGGAATCCGCTGATGCTGATCGGCGACGGGACGATGGCGACCGCGGCACTACTCTCGTTCCAGGCGTTCCAGGTGCTGCTCGCGATGGAAGGCGACGGCAAAGGCGACGACGACTCCTGCGCGCACGACGACGAGGAGAAGCCGACCACGCCGCTGGAGGTGCTCGCCGAGCGGATCGGGCCGGTGTCGACGCAACTGGTCGCGCAGCTCAACGCCGGTCGCGAGCCAGGCCTCCCGCGGTACGAGCTGCACTTCGAGGACGATCTCGTCGAGCACCTGCGCGATCTGGAGGCGCGGGCGCAGAAGGCACCGGGCGGCGGGGCGTACGACGAGCTGAACCAGCTGCTCCACCAGTTCGACCAGATGCGCAGCGGACTGGTCGAGGCCGAGGTGGACGAGGAGCCGGACGAAGCGCCGTACCTGGAGGCGACCGATCTCAAGGCGGCGCTGCCGGAGATCCGGGACACCTTCCGCGACGGCGCCGACGACCCGTACCTGATCGGGCTGGACGGCCGGCCGTGCGCGGGGCTGATCTCCTACGACCTCTACGAGGAGCTGCAGAGGGTCTCGGTCGAGCTGGGTGGGACCGACGAGGCGCCGGTGCTGCCGCTGCCCGAGCCGCGCTGGGAGAACGGGCCGCGACTGCTCTCGTTCGAGATCGCGCTCGAGATGTGCGAAGCGGTCATCGAGGACATCACCAACGGCGAGGCGTCGATGCTGTTCATCGCCGACGAGGACAACGAGCCCGAGCTCGTCCTCGCCCCGCTGGTCTGGCTCTGGGCGTACGTCGACCACCTGGATCTGGAAGGCGCCGAGGCCTGACTTCGACGCCGGTCGAAGTGACTTCCCGGGGTGTCAATCTGGACTGGTGAACCGATCGTTGCTGCTTGCGGTCGCGTGCCTGATGGTGGCGGGATGCTCGTCGGGCGGATCTGATCATGCCGTCGTCTCGGTCGACCAGTCGGTGACGTCGGCCGACCAGCAGGTCCATCTGAAGGTGACGGGTCTGCGTCCGAACAAGCCGGTGAGTGTGGCGGCCGACGCCGTCGATCGGGCCGGTAAGACGTGGCACGGCGAGGCGACGTTCACGGCCGACGACCACGGGACCGTCTCGCTCGACACCGCCAAGCCGACGGGCGGGAGTTACTCCGACGTCGACGGGATGGGGTTGTTCTGGTCGATGGATCCCGCCGACGGGGATCCGGACGCGCAGTCGTACGGACCACCGCTCGAGAACGGGCGACCGGTCGAGAAGCTGGAGATCTCCGCGAGCCGCGACGGGAACCGGCTCGCGAGTACGACGGTGGTGCGGCAGTGGATAGCGTCCGGGGTGAAGGCCACGCCGCTCACTATGGCGAGGGACAAGCTCACCGGCGCGTACGTCGCCCCGAAGGCGGACGGCTCCAAGCATCCGGCCGTCCTCTACTTCGGCGGCTCCGAAGGCGGCATACCGCCGATGTCGATCCCGTACCTGCTGGCGTCACACGGCTACCCGGTTCTGGCGGTGGCCTACTTCCACGCTCCGGGCGTGCCGGCGGACCTGCGCAACATCCCGGTCGAGTACTTCGCGACGGCAGCTCGTTGGCTCGACCAACAGCCCGGAGTTGATTCGGCGCACGTCGTCGTCATGAGTGCGTCGTTCGGCACCGAGGCGGCGCTCCTGGTGGCTGATCACTTCCCGTCCCTCGTCCAAGGAGCAGTGCTGTTCGCGCCGGGTGCGTCGGGCATGCCCTCGTTCCCGCACCCGGGCGCTGCCGCGTGGACTTATCAGGGCCGGCCGGTGGGGCTCGATCCGATCCCGGTCGACGGCATCGACGGACCGGTCCTTGCGGTCGCCGGATCCGCCGACGCGGCGTGGGCCTCACAACAGGCCGCCGAGCTGATCATGCTGGAGCTCGACGACGCGCACAGCAAGTATCCGCATGAGGCCGTGATCGTCCCCGGCGCGGGCCACGGCGTCGGCGGTGCGCCGTACCTCCCGCGCGGCACGAAGATCAACCATCCGATCGTCGGTCCGTACAACTTCGGCGGCACGCGCGGCGCCGACGAGTCCGCTCTTCGGCAGGGCTGGACGAAGACTCTCGCCTTGCTGCAGTCGCTCAGCTGATCGGGAAGAGGGGCTCCCACTCGGAGAGGGTGGCGATCTCGTAGACGTCGGCCGGGGTGTAGGGGTCTTTGGCGAGGATGTCGCGGAGCTCGGGCTCGTCGGCCACGTCGTAGATGAGGACGGCGCCGGTCTGGTCCGGGAAGGGGCCGGCGGTGACGAGCTTGCCGGCTTCCTTGAGCTCGGTGAGGTACTCACGGTGCGCCGGACGGACCTCGAGACGGCGGTCGGTGTCGGCGGGATCGAAGCGCAGCTGCACGACATAAAGGGCCATGCCGAAACCCTACATCGGCCAAGGAAACAAAGGGATTTGGTGCGGGGAAGGGAGTCACGAGCCGCCACAGCGGCTGGTTCAGGTCAGACCCGAAAGTCGACGAGTGATCTCCCTTCCCGCCCGGTTATTCTCACCAGTCCACGACCCACTACGCAAGGGGTTGGTTAAGAGAAATTCCTACAGACAGTTGATTCAGATAACGCTTCGTGATCGAGCCCCCGGCCGCCTCGATGAGAGCGCCGATGCAGTCGTACAGTCCGTCACGCCGCTCGATTGTCAAGGCCCGATGACCGGAGTACGAGGACAAAAGTTCGAGGTACTCGGTGCCCGAATAGTGGGCATCCCAGCCATAGCTGCGGAACTCGACGGACCCGAAAAGCCCCGACCGTCCGAGCCCTTCGGGATCCACCGGCACGTCGTCCTCGGCGGGTAGGCCATCGTGTACGGCGTCATCGGTGAACCGGTCGTAGCAGGACTGCACGTCGGCGAAGAACCGCTCGCTGCCACCCGCGACGTGATGCGTCGACACGACCGCGAGCGCACCACCTGGCCGCAGCAGCTCCACGCACCGCTGCACGCGCGTCGCAGGATCGAGCCAGTGGAACGCGGTCGCGGAGATGACCAGGTCGAAGGATCGTGCAGGCAGATCCAAGGTGTCGAAGTCCGCGACAACCACGTCGATCGCCGGGTACTTCCGCCGCAGGACCTCCGCAAGCCCAAGGCTCAGTTCGACCGCGGTGACCGGCCAGCCTCGGTCCACCATGGCGGACGTTGCCTGGCCGGTCCCCGGGCCGATCTCCAGGACCCGTGGACAGTCACCGACGATCGCGGCGAGGTCGTCGAAGAGCTCAGGTGGATAGGTAGGTCGGACGCGGTCGTACAGGTCCGCGTCCTCCCCGAAGGTCTGCCGGAGACTCTGTCTACTCACTCGCCAATGCTGCCCGGCCGGCTTCCAGCCGCGCCACCGGAATACGGAACGGTGAGCAGGAGACGTAGTCGAGACCGGCGTCGTGGAAGAAGTGGATGCTGTCCGGGTCGCCGCCGTGCTCGCCGCAGATGCCGAGCTTCAGGTCGGGCTTGGTCGCGCGACCGCGATCCACCCCGGTCCGCACCAGCGCGCCGACGCCTTCCCGGTCGATCGACTCGAACGGCGACACCGCGAAGATCCCCTTCTCCAGGTACCGCGAGAAGAACGCGCCCTCGACGTCGTCCCGGCTGAAGCCCCACGTGGTCTGCGTCAGGTCGTTGGTGCCGAACGAGAAGAAGTCGGCCGCCTCCGCGATCTGGTCCGCGATCACCGCGGCCCGCGGCAGCTCGATCATCGTGCCGATCGGGATCTCCTGGCCCGCACCGACTTCGGCGAGCACGCGTTCCACCTCGTCACGAGCCAGGTGCAGCTCCTGTACGGCGCCGACCAGCGGGATCATGATCTCCGGCTGTGGGTCCATGCCCTTGGCCCGGAGCTCGACCGCCGCCGACGCGATCGCCCGTACCTGCATCGCGAACAGCCCCGGGATGACCAGCCCGAGCCGCACCCCGCGCAGACCGAGCATCGGGTTCTGCTCGTGCAGCCGCTCGACCGCCGCGAGCAGTGCCGCGTCGTGGCCCGGCTCCTCGCCGCGCTCACGCGCCACCGCGACCTTCACCGCGAGCTCCTCCATCGACGGCAGGAACTCGTGCAGCGGCGGGTCGATCAGCCGGATCGTCACCGGCAGGCCGTCCATCGCGGTCAGCAGCTCCAGGAAGTCCCCACGCTGCAAGGGCTCCAGCTCCGCGAGCGCCGCCTCGCGATCGTCGTCGTTGTCGGCCAGGATCAACCGCTCGACCGACTCCCGCCGCTCGCCCAGGAACATGTGCTCGGTCCGGCACAACCCGATGCCCTGGGCACCGAACCGCCGCGCCCGCGCCGCGTCGTCCGCGGTGTCCGCGTTCGTCCGTACGCCGAGGCGCCGTACCTCGTCCGCGTGGGTGATCAACCTGTGCACCGACGCGACCAGCTCGTCGCCGGCGTCCGGGGCGAGCGTGCCCTCGAAGTACTGCACGACCGGCGACGGGACGACCGGGACCTCGCCGCGGAACACCTCGCCGGTGGTGCCGTCGATCGAGATCATTTCGCCGGCCTCCATCACCGCTCCGTTGACCTTGATGGTGCCCTGGGCAACATTCACGTCGAGCTCGTCGGCGCCGCAGACACAGGTCTTGCCCATGCCGCGGGCGACCACGGCCGCGTGCGAGGTCTTGCCGCCGCGGCTGGTCAGGATGCCCTGCGCCGCGATCATGCCGTGCAGGTCGTCCGGGTTCGTCTCGCGCCGAACCAGGATCACCTTCTCGCCGCGATCGGCTGCCTCGACCGCGGCGGCCGAGGTGAACACGACCTTGCCGGACGCCGCGCCCGGCGACGCACCGATCGCCTTGGTGATCAGGTCCTTCGCCGCGTCCGCGTCGAACCGCGGGAACATCAGCTGCGCGAGCTGCGCACCCTTCACGCGCTGCAGCGCCTCGTCGGTGTCGATCATGCCTTCGTCGACCAGGCTGGTCGCGATCCGGAACGCCGCCGCCGCGGTCCGCTTGCCGACCCGGGTCTGCAGCATCCAGAGCTTGCCGCGCTCGACCGTGAACTCGATGTCGCACAGATCGCGGTAGTGCCCCTCGAGCTTGGCCATGATCGCCATCAGATCGTCGTACGACGTCTTGTCGATCTGCTCGAGGTCCGCGAGCGGGACCGTGTTGCGGATGCCCGCGACCACGTCCTCGCCCTGGGCGTTCTGCAGGTAGTCGCCGTAGACGCCGGGCTGGCCGCTCGACGGGTCGCGGGTGAAGGCGACGCCGGTGCCGGAATCCATGCCGAGGTTGCCGAAGACCATCGAGCAGATGTTGACCGCCGTGCCGAGGTCGGTCGGGATCCGCTCCTGGCGGCGGTACAGGATCGCGCGGTCGGCGTTCCACGAGCGGAAGACGGCCTCGGTCGCGAGATCCATCTGGGTCCGCGGATCCTGCGGGAACTCACGGCCGGTGTGGTCGTGGACGGCCTGCTTGAACGTCTCGACCAGCGCCTTCAGGTCGTCGGCGTCCAGGTCGAGGTCGTTGCGGGTGCCCTTGGCCTGCTTCGCCGCCTCGATCGCGTCCTCGAACACGTCGCCGTCCATGCCGAGCACGGTCTTGCCGAACATCTGGATCAGCCGCCGGTACGCGTCCCAGGCGAACCGCGGGTTGCCCGAGTGGTGGGCCAGCCCGTTCACCGAGTCGTCGTTGAGGCCGACGTTGAGCACCGTCTCCATCATGCCGGGCATCGACACGGCAGCGCCGGAGCGGACCGACACCAGCAGCGGGTCGTCGGCCTGGCCGAGCTTCTTGCCCATCTTCTGCTGCAGCAGATCGACGTGCTTGTCGATCTCGTCGGCCAGGTCCGCCGGCACCGCGCCGGTCTGCAGGTACGCACGGCACGCGTCGGCGGTGATGGTGAAGCCGGGCGGCACCGGCAGGCCGAGATTGGTCATCTCGGCCAGGTTCGCCCCCTTGCCGCCGAGCAGCTGTTTCATGTCCTTGTTGCCTTCGGCGAAGTCGTAGACGAGTTTCGGCACGGTCACTCCCTGGGTTGCAGGCGGGTGTTTGCAGGCGCGGGAAGATGACCCGCTGGCCCATCGACTCCGGCGGCGGGGGCGTGCTTTCAGGGTAAGCCCAAAAACCAGTCCAGTTGAACACTGGTCTCACGATGCCGACGTGACCCTCCCCACAGCTCGAAGGCTGGAAAACCCTTCCCTGGTTGACAACGCGAGACAATCGGCGTGTCTCAGAATGAATCACAGGCAGGACGCTTCAAGCCGGTTTGGTCGGGGTACCGAGCGTCGCTGCGATTAGAGTCGGCGGGTGCGCATCGTCTCCCTGCTCCCCTCGGCGACCGAGATCTGCTTCGCGCTCGGCGCCGGCGACGACGTGGCCGGTGTCACGTTCGAGTGCGACTACCCGGCGGCCGCGCGGTCCCGGCGGATCGTGTCGACGACCGCTCTGCCGTCCGGTCTGACTCCTGGCGAGATCGACGCTGTTGTACGCCGGAAGGTGGCGGCGGGCGAGGATCTGTACCACCTGGACCCCGGTGCCCTGCGCGAGCTCGAGCCGGATGTGGTGATCACCCAGGACCTGTGCGCCGTGTGCGCCATCGAGGTGACCGACGTCGAGGAGGCGCTCAGCTACCTCGGATGCCGGGCTGAGGTGGTCACGACCGATCCGCACACTTTGGACGAGGTGCTCACGTCGATCGAGACGGTCGCGAAGACGATCGAGCGCGACGCGGCGCCGCTGGTGGCGAGCTTGCGCGCCCGACTGGGCGACCTCAAGAAGGGGCTGAGCCGTTCGCGTGAGGGTCCGGGCGAGCGGATGGCTCTGCTCGAGTGGACTGATCCGCCGTTCGCGCCGGGCCATTGGTTGCCGGAGATGGTGACGTTGGCGGGCGGGACGAATGTGCTGGGGAACGCCGGCCGGCGGTCGACCCCGGTCACGTGGGCAGAGGTCGCGGCCGCGGAGCCTGAGGTGATCGTGTCGGCGCCGTGCGGGTTTGACCTGGATGGAGCCGCGAAGCTGACGACGGAGTTGCTGCCGCGCCTGCCCGCCGACGTAGCGGTGTGGGCCGTGGACGCCAACGGGTACTTCGCGCGCCCGGGCCCCCGCCTGGTGGATGGAGTTGAGGTGCTGGCTGCCATCCTCCAGGGCGGGGACCCGGACCACGCGATCAGGTTGCGTTAGAGCTTGCGGCGCGTCCTGAGGTAGTCGCCCACGACGGCAGCGCCGAGGCCGTCGGGGTCGGGGGCGAGAACCCTGCCGCCGCTGCGCCGGGCGAGCAGGTCCACGAACGCGTTCAGCCGCGGGTCGTCGCCGAGGCGGAAGACGGTCAGCGTGGCGCCGAGCTTGGCCAGCCGGTCGACCTCGAAGATCGTCTTGCGGAGCGTCGCCGGCTCGGGCGGGTACGAGAACTCGGCCGTGCCGTCCGGCTCCAGGTGAGCAGTTGGCTCGCCGTCGGTCACCATCAGGACCACCGGCTGGGCGTCCGGGTGGCGACGAAGGTGGCGTCCGGCAAGGAGCAGCGCGTGGTGCGCGTTCGTGCCCTGCTCCCAGGCGCCTTCCATCCCGATCAGCTCCGGCAGCTCCACGACTCCGGCGTACCGCCCGAAGGTGATCAGCTGGAGTGCGTCGTTGCGGTAGCGGGTCGAGATGAGTTGGTGCAGCGCGAGCGCCGTCCGCTTCATCGGCAGCCAGCGGCCCTCCTGGACCATCGACCATGACGTGTCGACCAGCAGCGCCACCGCGGCGCGGGCGCGATGCTCGGTCTCGGCGATCTCCACGTCCGCCACGTCGAGCTTGACGCCTCCACCTCCGACATGAGCGGTCCGCAGTACGGCGTTTCGCACCGTCCGCGGCACGTCCCACGGCTGGGTGTCGCCGAACTCCCACTGCCGCGTGGACCCGCTCAGCTCACCGGCCGCACCGGCGTTCGCCGCGTCGCGCTCTCCCGATCCACGAGCAGCCCGCAGTACGTCGGCCAACGCGGTCTGCCCGAGCTGACGCAACGCCTTCGGCGACAAGCGCAGCGAACCGTCCGGCGCCCGCTCGATCAGGCCTTGATCACGCAGCTGCCGCTCCAGCTCGCTCAGCCGACGGGCGTCGACCGTTGCCTCGTCACCCAACTGCCGGGTGAGTGCGTCGAGGTCGATGTCCTCGAGCCGGGCGCCCGGATAGGACTGCGCCAGCTGCTCGGCCAGCGCATCCAGCTCGGCGAGATCGGACATCGCCCGCGCGCCCTCTGCGAGGCCGAGCGGATCCTCACCGCTCATCCGCTCCGACCCGGACCAGTCCTCGCCAGGCCGCAGCGACTGCAGCTGAGCATCCAGCTGGGCCAACTGCTGCGCGAGCTGCGGACTGCCGAACGCTTGCTGCGACAACTCCATCAACTCGGCCCGCTGCTCAGCAGTCATCGAGTTCATCATCCGTTGCGCCGCGGCCGCCCGCTGCGCGAGTACGTCGATCAGCTCCTCGACGTTCTGCGGGTTCTCCGGGAAGAACTCGCCGTGCTTGGCCATGAACTCCTCGAACAGCTCCGGCACCTCGGACCGGCCCTGCGCGTGCGCCGCGAGCAACGCGTTGAGGTCGGTGAGCATCTCGTTGATCGCCTCGACGTCCTCGGGCGTGGTCTGCTGCAGAGCCTCCTTCATACCCTCGAACCGCGATCCGAGCAGCTCCCGCCCGAGGAGCTCACGGATCTCCTCGTACTTCTCGCGGGCCTGGGACGACTGCCAGTCGTAGTTGGCCAGCTCCCGTACGGCGGCGGCCGTGCCGGACGGGAGTGCGTCGAGCTGAGCCTCCCGGAACCGGGCGTCGTCGGACGGATTCGGAAACAGGTCGTGCCGCTCCGCCTCGAGGGCCTCGTTCAGCAGGCGTTGGACGTCTCGCAGCGTGCCGTCGAGGTTGTGCCGCCGCTCGATCTCGCGGCGGCGCTCCCACAGCCGGCGGCTCAGGTCGTCGAGTCCCTGGGTGTTCCGGGTGCCGCGCCGGAGGAGTTCCTCCAGCGCGGACCGCGGGGACGACCCGTTCATCACGTCGCGGCCGATCTCGTCCAGCGCGTCCCGCAGGTCCGCGGGCGCCTTGAGCGGATCGGGCCCGTCGTGCCACGGCCCGTAGGACCAGCCTTCCGGAATGGACGACATGATCAGGCTCCGTAGACCGTGGTGTCGTCGTCGGCGTCCTTGGCTACTCGTTTCGACAGGTAGAGCATCTCCAGGGCGAGCTCGATGGCGGCGGCGATCCGGCCGGACGAGTCGTCCGGCTCGACACCGGCCCGGGCCGCGACGTCGTGCAGGACGGGCAGCTCGGGCAGCGCGGCGAGCACGTCCCGGCCGGGCACCCGCTCACCGGTCGTCACCAGGTTGCCATCGGCAACAGCATGCGCGAGCGGAGTGAGGTCGAGACCGGCGAAGCGCTCCCGCGCCGTGTCGGCCACCGACCGACGCAGCAGGTACTCGAGCAGCTCGATCTCGCGCCCCTCCTCGCCCGGCTCGAACTCCAGCTTGCCGCGCAGTACGGCGGGCACCGCCTCCAGGTCCACCGGCCGCGCGACGGCCGGCGTCTCGCCGGTGATCGCGCTCCGGCGCAACGCGGCGGCGGCGATCGTCTCGGCCGCGGCGACCGCGAACCGGGCCGACACACCCGACCGCTGGTCGATCGCGGTCGACTCCCGCAGATGCCGGACGAAGCGCGCCAGCACCTCCAGCAGCGGCTCGCCAACCTCGGCGGTGAGCTCGGCCTCCTGCCGGATCACGTCCACCTCGGCGTCGATGTCGAGCGGATAGTGGGTCCGGACCTCGGCGCCGAACCGGTCCTTCAGCGGCGTGATGATCCGGCCGCGGTTGGTGTAGTCCTCCGGGTTGGCCGTTGCCACCAGCAACACGTCGAGCGGCAGCCGCAGCGTGTACCCGCGGACCTGGATGTCGCGCTCCTCCATCACGTTCAGCAACGCGACCTGGATGCGCTCGGCAAGGTCCGGCAGCTCGTTGATCGCGACGATGCCGCGGTGCGAACGCGGGACCAGGCCGAAGTGGATGGTCTCGGGGTCGCCGAGACTGCGGCCTTCGGCAACCTTCACCGGGTCGACGTCACCGATCAGGTCTCCGACGGAGGTGTCCGGCGTCGCCAGCTTCTCGGCGTACCGCAGGTCGCGGTGCAGCCAGGCGACCGGCAGGTCGTCGCCGAGCTCGGCGGCCCGGCGCCTGGAGGCAGGGGTGATGGGGTCGAGCGGGTGCTCGGGCAGCTCCGCGCCCTCGATCACCGGGGTCCACTCGTCGAGTAGCCCGACGAGCGTGCGCAGCAGCCGGGTCTTGCCCTGACCGCGCTCACCGAGCAGGACGACGTCGTGCCCGGCGAGCAGCGCGCGCTCGAGCTGCGGGATCACCGTGCGGGTGAATCCGACGATGCCGGGCCACGGATCGCGTCCGGCCCGGAGTTGTTTCAGCAGGTTGTCACGGATCTCGGCCTTGATCGACCGGGGCAGATAGCTGGCGGCCCGGAGGTCACCAGCCTTACGGGGAAGTTCAGCAGGTGCACTAGTCACCCTGAAGACGTTAGCTCGGTCGGCCCAAAGTGCACCCGGTTTATCTCATCGCCTGGGCGTCACGCGACCGGACGTGAACAGGTGGGTCGGCGTGAAGGTCAGGGGGACCCACGGGTGGTCGGGCGAGTACCGGATGACGAAATGGTCGCCGTCCAGCGGCTTCGTCGGCAGCATCTCGTACTCGTGCACCGGTTCCTCGGCGAACGCCAGCCGGTCCCCCGTCGCCTGCTCGGTCAGCAGCAGACGGTCACCACGCCGTCCGACGTCGAGCCGCACGCCGGCGCGCTCGTACCGACCGACGTTGCGGTCGTCGATGGGGGCGTCGATGGGGGCGTCGACGGGCTGCGGCGAGTCCGGGTGGGCGACGCCGACGAGCTCCCTGAACACCTCCGTGGCCAACGGCTCGAACAGCCTGGTCCCGTTGCCGGAGTTCGTCAGCAGGCACATGATCAACCGCGCCTCGGGATCGATCCGCAGGAAGGCCGTCTGCGAGATCGTCGAGCCGTCGTGGCCGAAGATCCGGCGACCGTCCCAGTCGTAGATCCGCCAGGTCAGGCCGAGGTCGACGAAGCCGCCGATCCCACCGGCGAACGGCACCTGCGGCTCCTGCATCGCCGCGTAGGCGTTGTCGGTCAGGTGCATGCGGGCGAACTCGAGCACGTCGCCGGCGCTCGCCGCGATCAGGCCCGCCGGCCCGATGCTGCGCGGCAGCTGCCACGTCCTGACCGGTGAGCTGTCCTCGGCGGTGTGACCGCGGGCGGCGCGGTGCAGGATCGCTTCCTCGGGCAGCGTGACGGTGTGGGTCAGGCCGAGCGGCTCGATCAGCCTGGCCCGCAGCGATTCGTCCCAGGTCCGGCCGTCGAGGACCTCGATCAGCCTGCCCAGTACGACGAATCCGGCATTGCAGTACGAGTACGCCGTACCGGGCTCGAAGAGTTGCTCGACGTCGGCCAGCAAGGCGACGTACCGCTGGAGGCAGTCGTCGCCGCGGCCGGTGTCGGTGAACAGGTCGCCGTCGATTCCGCCGGTGTGGGTGAGCAGGTGACGGACCGTGACGCGGCTGTCGATAGGTGCCTCAGGCAACAGCTTGACCACCGGATCGGGCAGCCGCAGCCGGTCCTCGGCGGCGAGCTGGACGATCATCGCCGCGGTCCACGACTTGCTGACCGAGCCGATCTGGAAGAGCGAGTCGGCGGTGGTCTCCACCCCGGTCGCGGCATTGAGGACGCCGTACGGCGTGATCGTGGTCGCGCCGTCGTGCCAGATGCCGAGCACTGCCCCGGGCACCTCGGCCGCTACCGCCAGCTCGTTCAACCGCGCAGACCAGTCAGGCATGCGCCCAACCTACTTCTTGAGCGCCTCCAGCGCCGCGCGAATATCGGCCCAGGCCGCCGACTCGTCCAGGCCCTGCTCGAGCAGGATCTTCGTAGCGATGCCGGCCTGGTCGCGGTAGAAGGCAAGCAGGAGATGCTCGGTGCCGACATAGTTGTGACCGAGCGTCAGCGCCTCGCCGGCCGCGCCCTGCAGGACGTGCGCCGCACGCCGGGTCCACGGCGGATCCTCGACGTCCAGATCCTTCGGTTCGGTCGATGGCGCCGGCTCGGCCGCCGGGCTCTTGGCGTCGACGGCCCGAAGCACCGATTCCTCGGTGATGCCGTGGCTGACGAGGACCTTGGCGGCGATCGCGCCCGGCTCCTTGTACATCCCGAGAAGGAGGTGCTCCGTGCCGACGAAGTTGTGATTGCGGGCCCGGGCGATGTCCTCGGCGGCCTGCACCACCGAACGCGCCCGCTGGGTGTAGCGCTCGAACGCCGGCCGCGCGGTCCAGGAGTCGGCGAACCGCTTGTGAGCGGCCTGCTTGCTGACGCCGAGCACCGCGCTGATCTCGACCCACGACTTCCCCGCGCCGCGGGCCCGGTCGACGAAGAACCCGAGCGCGGCGTCGCCGGTCGTGGTCAGTTCGCTGATCGTCGCCGCCGCGGTGGCGAGCTGCTCGAGCTCGTCGTCGCTGCCGGTGTCGGACTTGATGGTGTTGATGAGCTGCTGCAGATCGGGTCCAGGAGTCATGCGTCAACCTTAGGTTGACGATCTCGCAGCGTCAACCCTGGGTTGACGATCAGCAGTGGTGCCGGACGAAGTCGGTCAGCGACCAGCCGGTGCGCCCGTCCGGCAGCCGCACATGTACCCAGGTGTCGCCGTCGCGCGGCGAGATCGGCGTCAAGCGGTCCCCGTAGTACACAGTCGCGACCACCGTCCGGCTCCGTGGCGCGTCCCGGACCGTCGCATCCTGCGCGCACACCGTCAGCTGGTCGTCATCCGCCTGTTGGTTGCGCAGGGCAAACATTCCGCCGATCACGGCGGTCAGGGCGACGCCGGCACCAGCCAGCACGAGCCGCCGCCTCGAACGGCTCCGCGCAACGACTCCCGTGCCGAGTGCTTTCGCAAATTCGGCTGCCGTTGCGAAGCGGTCACCCGGGTCCTTCGCCATCGCCTTCCGGATCACGGCGTCGTACTGCGTGACACCTGTGATCGGCGGAGGCAGCATCGCGACGGCATACGCCAGCTCCGGGAGGGTGCGACGCTCGTACGGGCGTTTGCCGGTGAGGAGGCTGTACAGCGTGCCGCCGAGCGCGTAGACGTCGGTCGCTGGTGAGACCGGATCGCCGCGCCACTGCTCGGGCGCCATGTAGGCGACCGTGCCGGCCATCCCGCCGAGGGCAGGCCCGGCGGGTGCGCCGGTGTGCAGCCAGGCGGCGTCGCCGCTCAGGTCCAGCCCAGTGGTGGATTCGAGGCCGGCAAGCTGACGGGCGACGCCGAAGTCCGCGACCATCGGGCGGTCGTCGTTCAGGATGATGTTGGCCGGCTTGAGGTCGCGATGGATGACACCCGCGCGGTGCAACGCGTCGACCGCATCGGCGACCTCGGTCATCAGCCCGACCGCGCGCTCGACCGGCAACGGACCTTGGTCGGCGAGCAGATGCTGGAGATCCGGGCCGCTCAGCCGATCCATGACCAACCAGGCTTGATCGCGTTCGCCGCCGACCTCATGCACCCGCACAACGCCGGGATGTACGACGGCCGCGGCGAGCCTTGCCTCACGCCGCAGCCGTTCGCGGTACTGCGGGTCGACCAGCTCCGGATGCACCACCTTGATCGCGACAGCGCTCGCGTCGGCCAGCCGGTTCGCGGCGTACACCACCCCCGTCGCACCCGCACCCAGCGGCTCCGCCAGACGGTAGCCGGGTACGTCGATCACGGCTCGCACACTAACTGGCACTGTCCGCTTCCGGAAGGGAATCTGCTGTCAGTTCGACCAGGGTTTCCAGCTGTGCCAACTCGGCCACGACCTTGCGCCGGAACCGCTGCAGATTGCCGGGATCGTCACCGGCCGCGCGGAGCGGCGAGAGCAGTTGCCGTACCGCTCGGCCGAGCCGGTCGTCCGCGGCATCGTCGACGACCGGCAGCAATTCCCGGGCCTCGGCCAGCGCCTGGCTGAGGAGCTTCAGCCGGATCGGGTCCTCGAGCACGAGCGCAGCGACCCGGAGCATCCGCCGGCCTGCCTTCAACGCGAGCTCCGGGCTGATCGGCTGCGCCGGTGCATCGCGCTGCTCGCGAACCACGTCGATCCAGGGCTCGATGGTCGCACCGCGCCAGATCGGGCCGGACGAGAGTTCGCCGTCCGGCTCGGGGATGCCGTGGCTGCGGCGGCGGCGCCAGGCCGTGACGAGTTGCCGGTTCAGGCCGAGCGCGTCGGCGATCTCCGCGAGGCCGTAGTACTCCTTCCGCTCGATCACGGGGCTCACTGTATCCACTGATGACAGGTCTTGCCATCTCTGAAGACACGTCCTACCGTCATCACAGATGACATGAACTCGGAGGTTCTGATGACATTTGTGGTGACACGGAAACCCGCCCTCCTCCTCACCGCGGTCGCCGTCACCGGCGCCGCACTGACCGCCGGGACGCCCGCGGCCGACGCGGTCGAGGTGCCCGAGCACGCGATCATCGTGTGCCAGGACGCGACCATGTACGAGAACTACGACTTCTCCATCCCAGGTCCGGTGCACCCGCTCCGGACGCTGACCTACGGCGACAAGGTCGGCCACACCCGCGGCAAGCACCCGGTCTACAACGGCTGGGCGTCGATCCAGGACTTCGGTCCGAACGACTGGGGCTTCGTCCGGATCGAGTGCCTCGGCGGCTGGGGGTCCTGGTGATGAAGCGAGTCGCTCTGGCCGGTGCACTGCTGGTCGCATCCGCCGTACTCACGTCGGTCCCCGCGAACGCCGCGAACGGTCACGTCGGTGTCCGCGAGACCGTCTGCGCGCAGGACCTCGAACTGCGGGTCGCGCCGGGCGGTGCGCGGATGGGCACGCTGCACAAGCCGCAGACCTTCCTGGTGAAGGAGATCCACGGCGAGTGGGCCTGGGGGTTCGCGTACGGCGACATCAATCATGACGGCTGGGTCCAGGACGGGTGGTTCTGCTGATGCGACGACTGCTCGCGGCGGTGTGCGGCGTCGTTCTGGGCATGAGTGGCATGGTGGCGTTCACCCAGCCGGCGCACGCCGTCAACCAGTACACGACCGTCGGCAACGTCCAGAAGCCGGCGGCCTGCAACAACCACGGCGTGATGCCGGCCGGCGGCTGGCTTGCGAACAAGTCGTGCGGCTACGTGATGGGTACGGCGATCGCGGGGACCAGGTTCGACGTACACACGACGACCTCGAACAACTTCCACTTCGGCCGCTGGCGGGCCGGGGACGGGTCGAACTTCTGCGCGTTCCTGGTGCCTGGCGCGCTCGACACCTCGCACTCCACGCCGGTCGCGGCCAGTTGCAGCGACGACACGAGTGAACGGCTGTCGCACCGCCGGACGTTCGGCCGGGACTTCGACGCGGCGCCGCACACCGGCAACGGGGCGATCATCGTCAGCATCAACCCGTCGGCGTGCACCGGCTACTACAACTACTTCACCGACAGCACCTACACCACCGGCAGCCTGCACGACCCGGTCGGCTTCGCCCTCCCGGCCACCGGCGGCTACCGGTACTCCACCAACGACCTGGGCGCTTCGATGATCCGGGTCGATGCGCTCGGCGAAACCATCTGGCTCTTCGTCGCGCGCAGCTGCATCGCCTCGCAACTCCCAGCCGGTCAGAACAACGAGAATGATTGAGGTTGGGTAGCTTTTCCTCATGCAAGCTCTGCCCGACGTCATCGGCCCCGGCCTGAAGGTGCTGTTCTGCGGGATCAACCCGGGGCTGATGTCGGCGGAGACCGGTCATCATTTCGCCCGGCCGGGGAACCGGTTCTGGCCGGCGTTGCAGCTGAGTGGGTTCACGCCGCGGCAGCTGAAGCCGGCCGAGCAGGGCGAGTTGCTGGAGTACGGACTGGGCATCACCAACGTGGTCGACAAGCCGAGCGCCCGCGCCGACGAGCTCACCCGCCCGGAGCTCGTCGCCGGTGGCGAGAACCTGGTCGCGAAGGTGCTCGAGATACAGCCCGAGTGGCTCGCCGTGCTCGGCGTGACGGCGTACCGCGACGCGTTCGCCGACCGTACGGCGGCCATCGGCAAGCAGGACCGCATGATCGGCGCAACCCGCGTCTGGGTCCTCCCAAACCCGAGCGGCCTGAACGCGCACTACACGTTGCCGAAGCTCGCTGATGCGTTCGCGGAGCTCCGACGGGTCAGTTGACCGGTCGTTCGGCAGGATGGGGGCATGCGAGCCAGGGACCTGCTGCGGGCGATCGACCAGCTTTCGTACGGCAACCGGCTGCGGCACGTGGCGCTCGAAGGCCACCGGCTGCGCGGGACCGCCGGACTGAGCTCGTTGCTGGATGAGCTCGGGCGAGGTACTCCGTACGAGCGGACTCTGGGCGTGACGATCGCGCAGGTCTCCGGCGAGATCGGCTACATCACGCGATTGCTCGACGATCCGTTGCCGACGGTGCAGCATCGCGCGCTCGCGGCGGTCGGCAGAGGCGTCGCGGTCTCGGACGACGACCTGCGGATCCTGTACGACGACGCGCCCGCCGTACTGCGCGCCAAGCTCCTGCACGTCATCCGCAAGACAGGCAGGTCCGCGCTCGCCGCTCGCCTCATCGACGACCACCGCGAACGCTGGGGCGACCGCGCCGCCGCGACCCTGCTCTCGACCACGGACGGCGAGACCGTCGAGCGTCTGCTGCCCGAGCTCGCCTACATCCTCGGCCCCGGCGAGTGGGAACGCCTCGGATCGCGGCACCCCAAGGTCGTCCTCGCCCATGCGCACAGCACGCTGCCGTCCGGGGCGGATCGCGACGAGTGGTGGCAGGGCGCGGCGTACGGCGTGGTCGGGGCGCTCGACCACGACCCGGCACAGGTCGCGGCGCTGCTCACAACCGCGCTGGTACCGGACCAGTTGCCTTCAGCATTCACGTCCGTGCTCGGGCGCTTGATGGACGCCGACCCCGCGGCGGTGCTGCGGATCCTGCTCACGCCGGAGCGGGCCTGGTCGTTGCCCAACGCCCTCACCCCCGCAGTACGCCGACGGCTGTATCGCTACTCCGACGACGATCTGATCGCGCTCGGCCGACTGTCGTGGCCCATGCTGCCCGGTCTGCTCAGTGACCTGCCGCTGTCCCGCCGCGCCGCTGTGTTCGCCGGCAGCACCAGTACCGTCGACCTCGGCCAGATCGTGCTGTCCACCGAGCTGCTCGCTCTGCTCCCCCGGCAGCTGCGCTTCGAGCAGACGCGGCGGATGCTCGCCTTGCCAGCGGTTGCTGAGGGCAATCATTCGCGCTGGCAGATCACCGCGTTCCTGCCGTACGACGAGGCGTTCGCGCTGCTCGAGCCGGAGATCACCCAGCCGGACGCCGACGATCGCGCCAGGGTGTACCGGGCGGTCATCGAGTCGGCCGGGCACTCGCGCCGGCCTGCCGCGGTCTCGGCTGCGGTGTCGTGGGTTACGCGGGTCCGGAATGATCGGGACACCGTTCGCCAGGAGGTCTTGCGGGCCGTCAGCAAGCTTCCGCCCTCGATGCTGAGCGGCGCCCTCACGCCATCGCTCGAGACCTTGCTGTCCGACGCGATGGGCGCTCGGGACACCAGTTGGGTCACGCAGCGAGCGCTCAATGCCTTGGCCATCACCGCCGTCCAGGAAGGTGCCCGACGCAACGATCCTTCCCTGCTGGAGTGGGGTCTGCAGGCGCACGGACGATTGACCGGGAACAAGGGATCCATCTCGCTGTACGGCCTGATCGAGGGCCTGCCCCGCGGGCGGGAAACGGCTGTGTACGACGTGCTGCGGAAGTACGTCGACGCCGGGGTGGCGCGGAAGGAGTTCCGGCTCGCGTTCGCGATCTCGCGGGCCTTCGACGAGCGTGGCTGGTCGATCGCGCACCTCCAGACCGCGCTCGAGAAAGCGGTCTGGTCGAACCAGGAGTACACCGTCGCCGAGGCGACCGAGTTGTGGTTGTGGCCGTCGAAGACGCGCGGCGAGCGGGTCGAACGGATCATCAAGCGCGACGTCGGGATGGCGCGCTGGGATCCGGTCTGGCGGGCGGTGACCGAAGTACGCACGGACTTGCTGGACGCCGTACTCGCGCGTCCTGGCCGGATCCACCGCTTCGAGCGGAATCACCCGGCCTGGCACGTTTCGGACCGTGCGATCCGCCGCTGGCTCCCCCGCCAGCAGGAGCGGTACGCCGAACTCGTCGCCGGCGCGGCCAATGACCGACGGATGCCGGACTGGACCCGCGCGAACGCCGTCTCGATGCTGGGCCATGTCCCTGGCGCCGGCCGTGCTGCGCTCGAACCGTTCCTTCATCACACGTCGGTGCTGCTGCAGGAGGCTGCGCTCGGGGCGTTGGCCTGGACGGACGCGCCGCAGGAATCGCTGCCGGTGTTGCTCGCGCATGCCGCAGACGATCGGGCGCGGGTCGCTCTGTATGCGGCTGGGCGCGCAGCGTCGTTCGTACGGCCGAGCAGATTGCCGGGATTGCTGCATCCGGTGCTGGTCGGTGGAGGCGTGAAGATCACCTCGCGGAAGGAGGCGGCCCGGCTGCTCGGCAAGCTGCGCGCTCCCGGTGCGAGTGCTGTCCTCGCAGACGCTTGGTCCTCGGCGCACCGTGATGTGAAGGCCGCGATCGCCAGTGCGGCATCGCAGTACCTGCTGCACGAGCCGGCGAGCTGGGCCTTGCTGCAGCAGGCAGTTCACGACAGTGCGGCGACGGCTACGGTTCTTACGCAACGCCCGGCGTACGGGATGGCGTCGACGTACCGCGGACGGTACGCCGACCTGCTGGTGGCGGTCACGAACCGGCCTGAGTCCGAGGTGGTCCGGAGCGCGGTGCGATCACTGCCGCGGTGGGCGCGGTGAAATCCCGCGGTCGCGCCGATCTGCGTGGACTTCATCGTGGATCTGTCCACTCCGACAGTCTGGAAGGAGGCGATCACGGCGCTGGTCGCGGTCGATCCCGAGCTGGCCGGGCAGGAGGTTGTCAGGGCTGCGCGGCTGCTGGTTCGACTGGAGGCTGATCCGCACCTGCCCGACGCGACGCCCGAGCGTGATCACCCGGCCCGGCAGCGGCTCGACGTGCTGGTCAAGCGGCTGTCGCAGGCGTTCCACGCGAAGCCGGATCGGGTGATCCTCAGGACTGTCGCCGGGGAACTCGACAGTCCGGATCTGCTGCGGATGCGATTGGAGCTTCTCGTCGATTCGGTCGACTTGCGTGACCTCTCGACCGAGCTGTTTGCGCTGGCGGAGGTGGTCGAGGGACGGCCGTTGGCGGCGTACAACGCCGCGTTCCGTCTTGGCGCACGGCTCGGGTTGCTTCCGGCGCAATGGACGCCGGAGCTGCTTGAAGAGCCAGCGCGAGCCATGCTTCGCGGCGAGACGTTGATGTCTGGACTCGTTGCTCACTCGCTGATCGGCGCGGCCGGGCGGCGCACCGGCTGGGCGCCGGTGTGGCGTGAGTTGCTGGTCGAGCTGCGCAACCATCCGCATCCCGACGTACGCCAGGGAGCGCTGGAGCTGACGACAGCGACCGAGTTGTAGTTAGTCCGGCTCCTACTCCGGCTCCTACTCGGGCAGCTACTCGGGCTGCTGCTTGGGCTGCTGCTTGGAGTTCTGCTCGGAGTTCTGCTCGGACTTCTCTGCGGCTTCGCGGGCGCGTTTGCGGCGTTTGCCCTCGTGCATGGCGACGACCCGGGCGACCGGGATCGCGCGGCCTTCTTCCAGCAGGTCCTCGGGGAGCGACTGCGGTGCGGGCAGTTGGTCGGCCCAGGGGTCGGCGTCGCCCAGGAGACCGGGGGCGGTCCGCAGGGTGAAGTCGCGCGGGGTCACGCTCTCGATGTCGTCCCAGCCCACCGGATACGAGACCGTCGTACCGGGCCGGACCCGCGGACTGTACGCCGCGACGATCGTCGCCCCGCCGGAACGGGTCGAGTCGACAAACACCTTCCCGTGCCGGTCCTCCTTGATGTACGCCGTCGTCGCGACCGACGGATCGATCTTCTCGGCCCGCGCCGCGATCGCCCGGGTCGCGGCCGCCGCGTCCTCGATCGACACCGTGTCGACGATCGGCACGATCACGTGCACGCCCTTCGCACCACTCGTCTTGACCGCGCCCGACAACCCGGTGTCCGTCAGCGCCTGACGTACGAGCAGCGCGGCCTGCACCGCCATCGTGAACGTCTCCCCCTCCGGCGGATCGAGGTCCAGCACGAGATGCGTGACGCGATCCCAGCGGTCGGCGCGCATCAGCGTCGGGTGGTACTCAACCGCGCGCTGGTTGGCGAACCACAGCAGCGTCCGACGGTCGTCGCACAACGCGTACGACACCTCGCGCTTGGATGCCTCCGCCCAGACCGGCACGGTCTTCACCCAATCCGGCGTGTACTTCGGGACGTTCTTCTGCATGAACTTCGGCTGCCCCGGACGAATCCGGATCACCGACAACGGCCGCTCCCGCAACTCCGGCAGGATCCGCTCGTGCACCGCGTCCAAGTAGTCGACCAGATCCCGCTTGGTCGCCTCCGCCCCGTCGAACAACGGCTGATCCAAGTTGGTCAGGTCAACGCCATTCCGCGTCTCATCCGGCTTACTCGCCATCCCCAGAGCTTAAAAGCCACACAGCCCGCCGAAAACCCCACTCACCCCCTCCACCACGCGAGCACCCCCACCCCAGCGCACGAGCACCCCTCCACCCCCGCGCGAGCACCACACCCCATCGCACGAGCACTTCACTCGCCCCACCACCCCGACAGCACGAGCACCCCACCCCCACCACCCCGGCAGCGCGAGCACTCCACCCCGCCACTCGCCGCCGCGCGAGCACGCACACCCCACTCGCCCCAGCCCCGCAGCGCGAGCAATCCGCCACCCCAGTCCCACCGTGCGAGCAGCCGACGGTTTGTTTGTTCGCTGGCGGGTTGCAGTACGTCAGCGGTGATACAGCCCGCCATCGAGCCCACTGGAAGTCGGCGGATTGCGGATGGTCGTCGGTTATTCGGAGGTGAGGATCTTTAGGAGGGCCTGGAGAACTACCTCATCCTCGCCCGGTTGGAGCGTCTGCGGATTAAGGGCGATCGCATCATCCGGAAGACCGAACGTTCCGACGGCGATCCGCGGCTCGCCGTCCCACAGTTGCTTGATCACCTCATCCCTCCTGCCGGGGAGCCTCAGTACGGCGCGACTGTGAGGCTGACCGGCCTCGCTCGGATAACCACGCTCGACCACAACTCCCGGGATCCCCTGCAAGCCCACAATCCAATTGTCAACAATCCGCTCGTACGACGCGAGCAGTTCGGTCTCGTCCTGTTGCAGCGTCCACTCAACCGCAGCGAGCAGGCCGAGAAGCTCCTCCTTGCCGACCTTCATCCCACGCCCGATCTCGTGGTTAGGCGACGAGTGCGCCCGAATCCGATCGATCAACCACCCCTTCCCCAGCACCAGCCCACTCGCCTGCGGCCCGCGTAGCCCCTTCCCACCACTGACAATCACCGCGTCAGCACCAACATCCCGCGTAAACCGCCAAAGCGACGCCACAGGCGGAATCTGAGCCGCAGCATCCACAATCACCGGCACCCCCGAAGGTCCCAGAGCGACTCCCGACGCAGCTGCCCCACCTCCCGAACCCCCGACAACCACCCCCGAACCGCCCGCGGCCACTCCGGATGCAGCTAGTGCAGCTTCTGGTGCCCCAGCGACCACCCCCGAAGCGCCAGCGGTTACTCCGATGGCGTCGGGGGCCACTCCCGGAGATCCAGCGGCAAGCCCGGAGGCGGCGGGGGCCACTCCCTGAGAGCCGGCGGCTACTCCGGGAGCGGCGGGGGCCACTCCCTGAGAGTCAGCGCCCACTCCGGAGGGGGCGGGGGCCACTCCCTGAGAGTCAGCGCCCACTCCGGAGGGGGCGGGGGCCACTCCCTGAGAGGGGGCGGCTGCTTCGGTGGCGGCGGGGACGAGCGCCTGGGAGGACTTATCCGATTCGTGTGTGACTCGGACTACCTCCTCGATTGGCAGGGCGTCGGCTGCGTAGTGGGCGCCGGCCATCCAGAGCACGCAGGCGGGTCGTCGTGCGAGGGCTGCCTGGAGTTCCTCGACGGACGGGCCGATCTCGTGGACGTGGACGCCGAGGAAGCGCGCCGAGTAGTCGTAACCGTTGCGCTGGCTCGCGAACATCACGATCTCGGCGTCGGCCGGGAACGCCTGCGACTCAGTGGTGATGCACGAGGCGATCGCGAGCGTGATGGCGGCTGCGGCGCCGGAAGTCACGTACGCGGCCTCGTTGTGCGTCAGCTCGGCAAGACGGTCACCAACGCGGACCTGCAGCTCGGGAAGGTCGACGAAGCGGGTCGCGGCGTCCGCCATCGCCTGGATGACAGGCGGCGGCATCAGCGAGCCACCAAGGAACGTGACGGTGGCGTTGGCGTTGATAACCGGCCGAACGCCGAGAGGGCTGCTCATGCGATGAACTTCGACATCGCAGGTACGCCCGACCGCTCCGCCAGCCACGCGTCGAGGAAGTCGTTGTCGGTGCCGTCCAGGTGCGTGACGTTGTAGACCTCAGCACTCGGTACGGCGGAGATCAGCGGACCACACCAGTCAGCATTGTCGATTGCAAACAATGTGCGGCCGGTGATCGCAGGAGCGTGCCGCACCGGATCGAAGTACGACAGCGTGGTCGCCAGCGTCTCGGCCGAGGAGCCTGCGCGCAGGTGATCGTTGAGTTCCTCCAGCGGATAGAGGGACGAGCTGAGCCGCGCCTCCATCGCCCGATAGAACAGCAGGTCCGTCACCCGCACCGCATTGAACCCCGGCCGCCGCGCAGCCGTCAGCACAGCCAGATCGTCCCCGCTGACCGCGACCCGCTCCGGATCGACCTCTGCCAGTCCCCGCAGGAACTCCGCTGCCCGCAGACAGTCCGCCGCGATCCCGCGGTAGATGTACGTCGCCGGGTCATCGATGCGCATTGTCAACAATCCCGGGTACGCCGCCGCGAACCCCTCGTCCGCGAGCCGCTGACCGCGGTGCATGAGGCTGAGTACGACGTACCGGCTCCGGTCGTTCGGATGGGGGATGTTGTTGACGCTGCCGTACCGCGGGGTGATGAGCAGCGCTGGGAACGGGCCGTCGCCGGCTGGGATGCTGAGGTTGCCGTAGACACGGTACGGTCCGGTGCTGGTGATCCGCAGCGTGTAGAAGGTTGCTTCGTCGGTCGTGCGCGCCGGCAGGAGATCGAGCACCGGCCGACCGGGGATCGCCGCCAGTTCGTCATCCACGGCGGCCCAGTAGTTGTCGAAGTCCATCAGTTCACCATCCCGGGGTGAGGTGCTCGGCGAGGAAGTCCTCGACGACCCGCATCACGTCCGGCAGGCCGGCGTGATGAGCACAGTGTGGATAGGTACGCAGCGTCGTCTCGCACGTCAGCGCCCGATGTAGCGCGAACCCGGTCTCCGGAGGGCACACATCGTCCTCGAGCCCGACGTACAGCAGGGTCGGCGCTGTAACCTTCGGCGCGAAGTTCAGCCCGTCGTAGTAGGCGACCGTCTCGCGCACCCGGTCGACGTCCTTCGGGTGGACCCGGAGGTACTCGTTGATCTCCTCGTACGGGTACGAGCGGGTCAGCGTCGGCGCGGTCATGATCCCGCAGAGGTACGGCGCACCTGCGGCCACGCACCGGATCACGTCGGGCATCAGGGCGGCTGTGGAGATCCCGAGCCCACCACCCTGGCTCGAGCCCTGGAGTCCGATCCGCAGATTGTCGACATCTGGACGATCCAGCAACACTTCAACCGCGCGAACGACATCCAGGTAGAACCCGCGATAGCCGTACGTGTTGTGGTCGACGATGTTGTGCGTCAGCAGACCCGGGTAACCGGGGTTGAACGTCTCGTTGGACCTCAGCTTGCCGCGGGGCGCGACCGCGAGCGCGGCGTACCCGAGCTCCGACCACTCCTTCGGGATCGTTGGCTCCGAGATGTAGCCGGGGATGGTGACGAGGGCGGGCAGCGGGGCGGGGGCGTCGCGCGGGACGGTGTACCAGCCGGCGATCCGCAGACCGCCGTAGCTTGTGTATCGCAGATCGTAGACAATCACAGTGTCTGTGGAGAGCGTCGGCATCTCGGTGAGCACCGGGTCGAGCGGGTACGACGCACAGTCGGCCAGTCCGGCCGCCCAGAAGTCGTCGAAGTCATCAGGCAGGTCGACCACGACAGTTGCGTTCTCGGGGTCTCTCAAGAGCGTTCCTCTCAGCTCGGGCGCGTCTTGGTTCGGGGTTTCTAGTTCAGGGCGGGCGGATCGGGGCGATCAGTCGGGGCGGGCTCGGTCCGGTCGGGTGGGTGGGTGGGTGGGTTCGGGGCGGGTCAGTTTTGGGGGTGGGGGGTTGGGGGGTGTAGGGCGGTGCCGTTGGTGGGGTTGAAGAGGTGTTGGCGGTTGGGGTTGAAGCCGACGTACACCGTGCTGTCGTGGCCGAGGCGGAAGGGGGTGGGGACGCGGGCTTTGATCAGTTCGCCTTCTATCCGGACGGTGACGAGGACGTCGGGGCCGAGCGGCTCGGATACGAAGACCTTTCCGGGATGATGGCCCTGGACCGGGGTGGTGGACAGCGTGATGTCCTCAGGCCGGATCCCCAGGACAACCCTGCGGTCGGCGGGTGCGGCGCCGGGCAGTCCAGCGCCGGCGGGGTCGCTGAGCGGGAGGGTGATGGCGGCGCTGCGGAAGGTTCGGGTGCCGTTGGTGTCGGCTAGTTCGCCGGTGATGAAGTTCATCGGGGGTGAGCCCATGAACGAGGCGACGAAGCGGTTGGCGGGGCGTTCGTAGATCTCTTCCGGGGTTGCGCATTGCTGGACGACGCCGTCGCGCATGACCGCGATTCGGTCGGACATCGTCATTGCCTCGACCTGGTCGTGGGTCACGTAGATGAAGGTCCGCGCGACGTCCACGTGCAGCCGCTTGATCTCCGCCCGCATCAGCACCCGCAACTGGGCGTCGAGATTGGAGAGCGGCTCGTCGAGCAGGTACGCGCCGGCCTCACGAACGATCGCCCGGCCGAGCGCGACTCGTTGCCGTTGGCCACCGGACAGCTCGCGCGGCTTGCGTTCGAGCAGGTCCTCGATGTCCAGCGTCCGTGCCGCCTGCAGCACCTGCTCGGCGATCGTTGCCTTAGGCACTCGCATCATCTTCAGCGCGAACCCGATGTTCTGCCGGACCGTCTTGTGCGGATACAGCGCATAGCTCTGGAACACCATCGACACGTCGCGCTTGTTGGCCGGCAGCCAGCTGACCGGTTTGCCGTCGAAGAAGATGTGGCCCTCGGTTGCCCGTTCCAGCCCGCAGATCATTCGTAGGGTTGTCGACTTTCCACAACCGGACGGTCCGACCAGCGTGAGGAACTCCTGGTCCTCGACGGTCAGGTTGAGGTCGTCCACCGCGGTCTTGCCGCCGAACGACTTGGTGACGCCTTCCAAACGCACTTCTGCCATTTGTCTCGGACCTCCTCAGCCCTTCACGGATCCGGCGGCCATGCCCTGCACCAGCTTGCGCTGGAAGAGCAGGGCCAGCACCAGGGGCGGCACGACCGCGAGCACACCGGCCGCGGCCATCACGGTGAACTGGGTGTTGAAGTCGGTGGCGAAATTCGCCGCCACCACCGGAATCGTCTTCGCCGCTTTCGTGCTGGTCAGGAACAGCGCGAACATGAACTCGTTCCACGCGGTCATGAACGCGAACACCGCGGCCGCGACCAGCCCCGGCGCCGCGACCGGCAAGAACACCGTCCACATCGTCCGGAACCACCCGCACCGATCGACGCGCGCCGCTTCCTCCAATTCCCGCGGTACGGACCGGAAGAAGTCTTTGAGAATCCAGATCGTGATCGGCAACGCGAACGTCGTGTACGACAGGATCAGCGCGAGGTAGGTGTCCAGCAGCCCGAACGACCGCATCAGCAAGTAGAACGGGATGATGATCGCGATCCCCGGCACCATCCGGGTCAGCAGGTACAGCACGAGCAGCACCTGACTCCCCCGGAACTTCAACCGCGAGAACGAGTACGCCGCGAACGTCGCCAGCACCAGGTTCAGCACTGCGGTCGACGTCGCCACGATCAGGCTGTTCCGCAAGGAGTACGGCGTCTCGGATACGGCCCGCCCGCCGACCAGCTGCTGTGCCGCGTTCGGGCGGATGAAGCCGAGGTAGTTCTCCAGCGTCGGGCGGATCGGAATCCAATGCGGAGGCACCGAGATCGCGTCCACCTCATGCATGAAACTCATTGCGACAATCCAGTAGAACGGCAACACGAGATAGAGCGCGAAAGCGATCGCCAGCACATACAGAACGATCTTCTTCCACGGAATCCGGTACTTGATGGGGATCTTCACTGCGGTGCTCATACCTCGAAGTTCCCCTTTCGGTAGAGCAGGCCGATATAGCCGACTGAGATGAGCAGTGTGATGGCGGTGATCACCCAGGCGTAGGCGCTGCCGAGGCCGAAGTCGGTGAAGGTGAGGACGGTCTGGACGTCGAGGAGCGCGATCGTGGTGGTCGCGTCGCCGGGGCCGCCGCCGGTGAGGACGTAGATGGTGTCGAAGGCGCGGAACGCGTTCATCGTCTCGAGGATGAGGACGATGAGGAGCGGATGAAGGAGCCAGGGCAGCGTGACCTGGGTGAAGCGCCGCCAGGCGCCGGCGCGGTCGACGGTCGCGGCGTCGTACAGCTCTGATGGGATTGTTGACAATCCTGCCAGCAGAATGATGACCGAGAACGGGAGGGTGTTCCACACCTGGGCGAGCGCGGTGAAGAGGAACGCGCCGGTGCCCGAGGTCAGCCAGGCGTGGTAGTCGTCGATCAGCCCGAGCTGTTGCAGCAGGCCGTTCAGTGCGCCGGTCTTCGCGTCGAAGATGGTCCGCCACATCAGGCCGTTCACCACCCCGGGCATTGCCCAGGGCAACAAAGCGAGGCTGAGCAGCAGACCTCGACCGTGGAACCTTTCGTTGAGCACTAGCGCCAGGATCAGCGCGAGTACGACGGTCAGCCCGAGGACGACGACCACGAACAACGCGGAGACCTTCAACGCGGACAGGAAAGCGTGATCGGTGAGCAGCGACTTGTAGTTGTCGAAGCCGATGAACCGCTTGGCCCGTGGCCGTTTCAGGTTGTTCTTCTGCAGACTGACGTAGAACGAGTACCCGATCGGATAGGCGACCAGCAGGGCGATCACGACCATCGCCGGGGCGTTCAGCGCCCAGGCCTTGGCGTTGTCGCCCAGCGGCCGGCGTTCGGTGAGCACCGTCATGCTCAGGAGTACTTCTTCTTGAGCGTGCCCGCGGTCTGCGCGAGCGAGTCGACTGCGGCGCCCGGCTGCGTCTGATTGCTCAGCACACCCTGGACGACCTTGTGCATCTCGGTCTCGAACTCGGTGTACCAGGGCACGCCGAGCACGTTCCGCGGCTTCGCGATCTCGGCGAGGTGCGAGTAGATCGCCGGGTCGGCGAACTTCTTCAGCGCCGCGGTGATTGTCGGATCGTCGACCATCGACTTGTAGGCAAAACCGAGTCCGCGTTGCAGGAACCAGAACTTCGCCGTGTACGGCTGCTTCTTGTCGTCGTACCCGCCGAGGTACGTGAGCAGCTTGAACGCGTTGTCCTTGACCTCGGTGTCCTTGGCCAGCCCGTACATCCGGGTGTTGCTGACCGTCGCGTGCTCCTTGCCGTCCAGGCTCGGTACGAGCGCCATCCGGATCTTGCCCGCCGCCTTCGACTTCGCCGGGTCGTTGTAGTCGCGGCTGGCGTACCGCGCGCCGATCGTGTACGCGTACCGGTTCGCCTTCATCGCGTTGTCGACCGGGACCGGCAGCAACTGCAGCGACGCCGGATCGATCACCTTCGACTTCGTCGCGGCCTGCTGCAGCCAGGCGAACACGTCCTTGGTGACCGTGTCGGAGGTGTTCATGATCGGGTTCTGCTGGTCGTCGAACATGTTGCCGCCGCTGCCGAACACGAGCGCCCACACCCACGACCACCAGGTGTCGGACAGCTGCGCGGGCAGACCGATCGGGTACTGCAGCAGGCCGGCGTTCTTGATCTTCAGCGCCTGCGCCTCGAGCTCCTCCAGACTGGCAGGCGCCTTGGTGATCCCGGCCTTGGCGAGGATCCCGCTGTTGTACGTCAGGCAGTTCGCGTCGGTGTAGTACGGCAGGCCGTAGCGCTTGCCCTGGTACGTCATCGCTTGCGCGTTGCCGGGGTAGATGGCGGAGTACACCTCGTCGACACCGGGCAGGCCGTCGAGCGGTTGCAGGTACTCGCCTTCGACCCAGGCCGCCAGCGAGTCGTCGTACACGTAGAGCGCGTCGGCCCCGCCGCCACCGGTGAACTCGGCAACGACCTTCTGGACGTACTGCGCACTCGTGATCGGGGTGTAGTTGACCTTGATGTTGCTGGCCTTGGTGAAGTTGTCGAGGTTCTGCTGAACCAGTGCGGCCTCGTAGTCCCAGCCTTCGAACTTCACACTGCCGTCGCCGGAACCACTCCCGTTCTTGGAGTCGTTCGAGCAGGCGGACAGCAGGGCCGGGCCGGCCAGTCCGAGACCGGTCAGCTTGAGGATGTGGCGGCGGGTGAGCTCCATGGTTGTGCCTCCAACGCTTGGGCGATGCGCAGTCGGTACAGACGCGTCGGGCGTCCTTTGGGGTGGTGCTGGGCGGTGCCCTCGACGCTCACCAGGCCGCCGGCGTCGAGGGTGCGGATCAGCCGTCGTCCGCTCTGATCCGTGATGCCGAGATGACCGGCAAGCTCTCCAGGCGAGAGCGTGCGGCCTTGTAGTTCGTGGTCCAGCGCCGCCAGCCGGGAGACCGTGGTGGCGCTCAGACCGACGTACTTCGCGAGTTGTTCGACCTCTTCGCCGTGTTCGCGGTACGAGAACCGGAGTGCCTCGCCGGCCGGCCCCATCGGGCCGATGACGACGCCGCTGTCCTCGAACAAGTACGCGCAGGGTTCTTCGGAGAGCTCGGCGCGCGCGGCCGCCTGCTCGGCGAGCAGGACGCAGTTCCGCGCCGACACCCCGACCCCGAACCCGGCCGAGATCTGCGCACCGAGCGCAGCGGCGGCCTCGGCGAGCGCGGGTACGGCGACCCAGTTGCGGGTGATGCGCTCGAACAACGCCTTGTGGGCGAAGACGACCACACCGCGGCGCCCGCGGTTCTCGATCCAGGCGCCGGCGAACTCCGGGGTGTTGAGCAGGTGATTCATCAGACCGATCCGGGCGCGTTCCTCGTCCGCGGACTGCTCGATCAGGAAGACGCCGGCGGCGAAGCGTTGCGCACTGGCCCGCTCGGACTCGATCCGTAGAGCGAGCTCGTGCAGTTCGGTGCGGATCGTCGCCGGGACCGGCATGCCGCTCATGATCGGGATCTGCCCGTGGAGCTGCTCGCGGACCGCCGCGCGCACGCTGATCACATAACTGCGATCGCCGAACCGGCGGTACGCCGCGCGGTGGAAGTCGACGATCTCGTCCACGCTCTGGGTCGGTGCGTAGGGCAAGCAGTCGATCTGGTCCTGGTCGAGGTCCAGCGCGGTCGCGACGGCCTCGACCGCCTCGGCCGGAAACGTGTCGATGCTGACCGGCGTACGACCCCAGCCGCGTTCCTGGGCGCGGTACAGGGCGAGCGTCAGGTCGAGCGCCGACGAGCGGATCACGCCGACCGGCAGACCGGGCGGCAGCAGTTCGCGGCTCGCCGTGTACGGGACCGGACCGGCGAGGAAGCCGTCGAGTCGCGTCGTACTCAGGAACTCCGCGACCTTGTCCCGGATCTCGTCCTCGTGGTCGTAGCTGACCCACTCGAGATCCACACCGCCGAGCGTGCGCGCCGCGTCGTGGAACAGCTCGTGATGGGTCACGTGGGTGACGACCCCGATCACGATGTCCACGACACTCCTTTACGAACTGCGTTCGGCTCTGCTCATTTACGAACTATGTTCGGAAGTGACTCGTAAATCCAATGCCGTCAAAGGTCCCCCGATTCCGGGGGTCAGGTCAAGGGATCGTGCGTGATTCGTTCAAGCCGCGACCGTCGTACCGGTCTAGCGTCGCGGCCATGATTCTCGTCACCGGTGGGCTCGGCATGATCGGCGCCCACACCGCCCGTGCCCTTCTCGACCTCGGGCAGGAGGTCGTCGTCACCTCGCACCGGCGTACCGATCCACCGTCGTTCCTTGACGGCAAGGTCGTCGTGGAGCAGCTCGACGTCACCGACCGGGCCGCGTTCCTCGCCCTCGGGGAGCGTCACGACATCAGCGACATCGTGCATCTGGCCGGCTCGATCCCCGGTGAGGATCCGGTCGCGTACTTCCGCCACGAACTGGCCGGATTGCTCAACGCATTGGATGCTGCGCGGACGTGGGGTGTACGCCGGTTCGCCGTCGCGAGCAGCCTCGGCGTGTACATCGGGCAGGACGAAAGCCCTTGGCACGAAGGGATGGCGCTACCGACCGCCGACCTCCCGCACCTGATCGTCGCCTTCAAGAAGGCTGTCGAACCCGTGACGACGCACAGCCTCGCCGGAACCGGCATCCAGCCGATCGTCCTCCGGATCGGCTCGACCTGGGGCCCGCTGATGGACCCGGAGTCGATCTTCAGCCCGATTCCGCCGTACGTGAGCGCCGTACTCCGTGGCGAAACCCCCACTCCCCTGCCGGCCGACGCCGGCGGCGACTGGTGCTACGCGCCCGACATGGGCCGCGCGATCGCCTCCCTGGTCAGCGCAGGCACCCTCAACCACACCACCTACAACGTCTCCAGCGGCAAGCCGTTCGTGTACGGCGAAGCGGCCGGCCGGCTCGCTGTCGAGCCCGGCGGCGAGACCAGCCCGCACCTCGACATCACCCGCCTGACCAGGGAGACCGGCTTCACCCCCAGCTTCACTTTCCCCGAAGCCGTCGCCCACTACATCACCTGGCGCTCCATCAACGCCCGCTGAAAAGCCCGCCCATGCTCGACCCAACCATCCGCCGCGTCCTCGACGGCGCTGCATGCACAGCCCGACCTCGCGCCACAAATGGGGAGCTGAGACAAGCAAGAGTGACTGAGAACAAGCAATAGCCTGTCTCCAGTCACCATCTCTTGTCTCCAGCGACGGAGCGGGCGGGCGGAGCGGGCGGCGGCGGGCGGCGGGCGGCGGGCGGCGGGCGGCGGGCGGCGGAGCGGGCGGCGGCGGAGCGGGCGGCGGGCGGCGGAGCGGGCGGCGGCGGAGCGGCGGGCGGGTTAGCCGCCGGAGATGCCTATCTCGGCGTCGGCGAGGTCGGCGGACAGGCCGTCTGTGTCGTCCAGCCAGCCTTGTGGGAGGACGATGTGGTCGCGGGGGCTGCCTTGGCGGCCTCGGGGGGCGCCTAGTTCGGCGACCGGGAAGGGGACGGTGGGATCCAGCTGGGCCAGTAGTTCGTCCAGGTGGGCCAGGGTGTCGACCATGCCGAGTGCGGCGCGAAGTTCGCCGCCGGCGGGGAAGCCTTTGAGGTACCACGGGACGTGTTTGCGGAAGTCGCGAAGGCCCCGTTGCTCGCCCATCAGTTCGGCGAGGAGTTCCGCGTGGCGGCGCATGACAACGGCTACCTCGCCCAGCGACGGCAGGTTCAACGCTTCCTCGCCGGCGAACGCGGCGGCGAGGTCGCGGAAGAGCCAGGGGCGGCCGAGACAACCCCGGCCGACGATCACGCCGGCGCAACCGGTCTCGGCGACCATCCGGAGCGCGTCGCCCGCCTCCCAGATGTCGCCGTTGCCGAGCACCGGGATGTCCACGTGGGCGACCAGCTCGGCGATCTTCGTCCAGTCCGCCTGACCGGAGTACGCCTGCGCCGCAGTACGCCCGTGCAGCCCGATCGCCGCCGCGCCGGAGTCCGACGCGATCCGGCCGGCATCCAGATAAGTCTGGTGATCCGCGTCGATCCCGATTCGGGTCTTCATCGTCACGGGTATGCCGTACGGCGTCGCCGCATGCACCGCGGAGCGGAGGATCGCGCCGAGCAGGTTCCGCTTCCAGGGCAGGGCCGCGCCGCCGCCCTTGCGCGTCACCTTCGGCACCGGGCAGCCGAAGTTCAGGTCGATGTGCGCGACACCGTAGGCGTCGCAGAGAATCTGCACAGCGCGGCCGATGTAGACCGGGTCGACGCCGTACAACTGCACCGACCGCACCGTCTCACGCGCGTCGAACGTCAGCATGTCGAGCGACTTCTGGTCGCCCTCGACGATGCCGCGCGAGGTGATCATCTCGCACACGTACAGCCCGGCGCCCTGCTCGGCGCACAGGCGCCGGTACGCCGCGTTGGTGATGCCGGCCATCGGCGCCAGCACCACGGGCGTGTCGATCGTGAGCCCACCCAGCTGCAACATCAGGCCTTCGCCACCAGCACCTGTCCGTTGCCGGAAACCTGTGCTTTGTAAGGCTGTACGGCGTTCGCGGTCGTCGTCACGTCGCACGCGATCCCCGCGTCGGCAGTCTTGACCACGGCAACATCATCCATCGTGCAGGTCACCTTCGCCGCGTCGGTGACCGACCGCTGCACGGCGTCGACGACCTTCGCGCGAACGATCGGTACCGACGCCGAGGTGAACTTGTACGACGCGGAGTACTGCTTCGCGTCGACCGTCAAGGTGCCCCCGTACGACTTCCCGGCGTACGTGACGGTGCAGGTGAGCTCGTGCTTGCCGGCCGTCTCGACCTTGTCGATGCCGGGGCACTTGACCGTCGTCGTGGCTGCCTTGCCGGCCGCGATCTGCGCCTGCTTGGAGATCGCGAAGGTGATGCGTGAAGCCAGCGGCGCATCGCCGGCCGGCTCGCCGGTCACCTTCGGCGTCGGCCACGGCTTGGACGGCGTCGGCAGCGGGGTCAGCGAAGGCGTGGAAGCGCTGGGGATCGGGGCGCTCGACGGCGGCGCAGTCGACGAAGAAGACGAGCCGGACGCAGACGGCGAGTTCCCGGCCGCAGGCTTGTCGTCCGAACAAGCGGACAACAAGAAGACAGCCAGAGCGGACAGCCCGAAAACGGCCAGCCCGAAGCGCACCCGATCCCGCGACAGCTTCATCGTCAGCAACCCACCAGGTGCTGGGCGAGATAGCCGGTCACCTCGGCGAGCGCGACCCGCTCCTGCTTCATCGAGTCCCGCTCCCGGATCGTCACGGCGTGGTCCTCGAGCGTGTCGAAGTCGACGGTGATGCAGTACGGCGTACCGATCTCGTCCTGGCGGCGGTAGCGCCGCCCGATCGCACCGGCGTCGTCGAAGTCCACGTTCCAGTTCGCGCGCAGCTCGGCGGCGAGGTCGCGCGCCTTCGGCGACAGGTCCGCGTTGCGGGACAACGGCAGTACGGCGGCCTTGACCGGGGCGAGTCGCGGGTCGAAGCGCAGCACCGTCCGCTTGTCGACACCGCCCTTGGCGTTCGGCGCCTCGTCCTCGGTGTAGGCGTCGAGGAGGAACGCGAGCACGTTGCGGGTCAGGCCGGCCGCGGGCTCGATCACGTACGGCGTCCAGCGCTCGCCCTTCTCCTGGTCGAAGTACGACAGGTCGGCGCCGGAGTGCTTGGAGTGCGTGGACAGGTCGAAGTCGGTGCGGTTCGCGATGCCTTCGAGCTCGTCGAACTCCTTGCCGCCGAAGTTGAACCGGTACTCGATGTCGACGGTGCGCTTGGAGTAGTGGCTCAGCTTCTCCTTCGGGTGCTCGTAGAAGCGCATGTTGTCCGGGTTGAGGCCGAGGCCGGTGTACCAGTCCCAGCGAGCCTTCAGCCAGTACTCGTGCCAGTCCTCGTCCGAGCCGGGCTCGACGAAGAACTCCATCTCCATCTGCTCGAACTCGCGGGTCCGGAAGATGAAGTTGCCCGGGGTGATCTCGTTGCGGAAGCTCTTACCGATCTGGGCGATGCCGAACGGCGGCTTCTTCCGGGCGGTGCCCATCACGTTCGCGAAGTTGATGAAGATGCCCTGCGCGGTCTCCGGGCGGAGGTAGTGCAGGCCCTCCTCGGACTCGACCGGGCCGAGGTAGGTCTTGAGCAGGCCGTTGAACATCCGCGGCTCGGTGAAGGTGGCCTTGTTGCCGCAGTTCGGGCAGGCGATCTCGGCCAGCTTGACGTCGTCGACGTCCTTGTTCTTCCGGCGGGCGAAGTCCTCGCGGAGGTGGTCGTCGCGGAAGCGCTTGTGGCAGGACTGGCACTCGGTCAGTGGGTCGACGAACTCGGACAGGTGCCCGGACGCCTCCCACACCTTGGTCGGCAGGATCACCGAGGAGTCCAGCCCGACGATGTCGTCGCGGCCGGTCACCATCGTCCGCCACCACTGGGTCCGGACGTTGTTCTTCAGCTCGACCCCGAGCGGTCCGTAGTCCCAGGCCGACTTGGTCCCGCCGTAGATCTCGCCGCAGGGATACACGAAGCCCCTCCGCTTGCTGAGGCTGACGACGGCATCGACGGTTTCCACGGGCACTTTTCGACTCCAGAACGGGCACAGGTGAAGCTACGGAAAGGTCCAGGCTATCGGTCCGGGGTGGCCCTCATCGAATCCGTGTCAGGTCAGCAAATCCTCGTACGCCGTCGGCTCGTCGATCGCCTCCGACAACAACGGCACCGCGGCCACTTTCACGTCGTACGGCGAGAGCGCCCGGCGGTAACTGCCCACGTTCACGAATTCCAGGTCCAGCGCCAGCAACTCCGGGTCGTCCACGTTGCGCCCGACCCGGGCCGAAACGAACCCCTTCTGCTGCGACAGCACGTCGACGGCAGCCTTCACCCGCTCCGCGAACTCGCCCTGCGAGGACTCCGCCACCCGGAACCTGATCACCACGAACACGCCGCTCACCTTACGTGACGCGCACGGACGCCGATCAGCACTTCCCCCCGGGCGGCCGCCGCCGCACAGTGTCGGTATGCCCGAGCGTGTCGTCGGCCGGCAACGGGAGCTCGGCACTCTCGCCGGCCTGCTGGACGAGGTCGAGCGCGGCCGTGGCCAGGGCGCGCTCCTGATCGGCGACGCCGGCATCGGGAAGTCGACCACGGCGGCGGCCTTCGCGGACACTGCCCGCGAGCGCGGGTACGCCGTCGCGTGGGGCCGCTGCCCGGAAACCGAGACCCTGCCGTACTGGCCCTGGCGGCAGGCGTTCCGCGCCCTCGGCCTCACGACGGCCTTGCCGGACGACCCAGGCACCGGGCGCACCACAGTCTTCGCGGAGGTCGCCGATCAGCTCGCCGCAGCAACCGCCGAGCGCCCCGCGGTGATCATCCTGGAGGACGTCCACCTCGCCGACGGACCGGCACTCGCCCTTCTGCGCTTCGCCGTCGGCCTCGTGCCCGAACTCCGTTGTCTCCTGGTCGTCACCAGCCGTGACAACGCCGTGGACGTGGGGGAACCAGCCGCCGAGGCCCTCCGCGCCCTGCCGCCGTACTTCGTCCGGCTGCCGCTCACCGGGCTGGACCGCGCCTCGACCGGCGAGCTGGTCACACAGATCCTCGGGACCGGTCCAGACGCCCAGTACGCCGACGCCGTCCACGCACGGACCGCCGGCAACCCGTTCTTCGTCCAGGAGCTCGCCCGCCTGCACGCAGCCCGCGGTACGACGTCAACCGAGACACCGACCGGCGTACGCCAGGTGCTGGAACGCCGCCTCGCCCGCTTGAACCAGTCCGCGTACGACGTCCTCGCAACAGCCGCCGTACTCGGTGACGACGTGGACGTCGACCTACTCGCCGCAGTGGAGGAGTCGAGCACAGCTGCGGTCCTCGCAGTACTCGGTGAGGCGGTCGGAGCCCGCTTGGCCGACGTCGACGGGAGTCTGGTTCGCTTCGCGCACTCCCTCGTTCGGGAGGTCGTCTACTCGGGGCTCGGCGTCCTGCAGCGTTCCGAGCTGCATCTGCGGGCCGCGCAACTCCTGGCCGACCGCCAAGACTCCGACGCTGGCCAGATCGCGGCCCACTACCGCAGTGCGGTCGGTCAGCCGGATGCAGTCGAGCGCTCGCACGAGTTCGCCCTGTTCGCAGCTCGCGCGGCTCAGCGCCGGTCGGGCTACGAACAGGCAGTGCGGTTCTACCGCTGGGCGGACCTCGACGATCCGACGGTACGACTGGAGCTAGGTGAGGCTCAGGTGCTGGCGGGCGAGCTGGCCGCCGGCCGGGACACGCTGCGGGCCGTGGCGCGAGAGACGACGGATCCCCGAACGGTCGCGAGAGCAGTGCTGGG
Source organism: Kribbella sp. NPDC051586 (assembly GCF_044453965.1). NCBI lineage: Bacteria > Bacillati > Actinomycetota > Actinomycetes > Propionibacteriales > Kribbellaceae > Kribbella > Kribbella sp. NPDC051586. The sequence continues at coordinate 1,146,463 of NZ_JBITDF010000002.1, forward strand.
GATGGGCGGTGGGGTCGGCGGGTTCGAGGTGGACCTTACGGACAGCGAGCAGACCGAATTGCTGGCGCGCGTCGTACCGCTGCTGCCGGACGATGCGTTGAAGGCCGCGTCGGTCGCACGCCTAGCGCTGGGACGCACTCTGACCGACCACGGGGACGGACCGCGACAGCTGGCCGACGAGGCGGTTCGACTGGCTCGGGTTGCTGGAGACGTCCGGGCCGAGGTCGCAGCGTTGGCAGTGTGGTGCGACGTGTTCTCCGGGCCCGACTACATCGCTGAGCGGGCGGCCGCGGCGGAGCGCATGCTGGCGATCGCCACCGGCGACCTGGCGCTGGTTCTGCTGGCTCGTCGGTTGCTGGTGGTCGCTCTGCTCGAGCAAGGCCGGTTCGCGGAGGCCGACGTGCAGATGGCCGCGTACGCCCGCGCCGTACTCCCCCTCCGGCTTCCGCTCTACAGCTGGTTAGTGCCGATCTGGCAGGGCATGCGCGCACTGATGACCGGCCGGCTCGGCGAGGTGGAGACCTGTATCGACCAGGCCACCCGGCTCGCCGACGACGCGGACAGCCTCAACGCGCGCCTCATGGTGTTTGCGCTGCGCGCCGCACACGCCGACACGACCGGCACGCTCAGCCAGCTGTTGCCGTACGTCGAATCGGTGATCGCGCCATTTGGCGACAATCCGATGGTCGACGGTCCGTCCGCGTACTACCTCGCCCGGGCCGGTGCGACCGGGCAAGCCCGTGGCATCATCCGGCGTCGGGCCAGTCACGGCCTGGACGCGATCGCCAAGGACTCTGAGTGGCTGGAAGCCGTCGTCTTCTTCGGCGAGGCGGCTGAGGTGCTGGAGGACGACGAGGCGGCGCGGCTCGCGTACGACGCGCTCACGCCGTACTGCGATCTCTGGGTGATCGACGGGATCGGCGGTGCCTGTCTGGGCAACGTGTCCTTGTTCCTTGGTCGACTGGCTGCACAGCTCGGACAGCCCGAGGCACGCCGGCTGTTGGAGACCGCACTGGACGCGCACCGGGCCGTCGGAGCGCAGACGCTGGTCGCAGTGACGGAGAAAGCCCTGGCCGAGCTGGGCGCCGCCCCTGTCCGTACGGCGACCGACTCAGGCGAGCTGCGCCACATCGGCACGACGTGGGAGGTCACCTGGCGTGGCGTCACCGCCCACGTGCCGGACTCCAAGGGGATTCGCGACCTCGCCACCCTGCTGGTACGGCCGCGTACTCCGGTGAGTGTCCTCGACCTGTCCGGTCCCGGACGCGTCCAGGGCGCCGATCTGGGACCGATGCTCGACGACCAGGCGCGGACTGCCTATCGCGAACGGCTGCGCGACCTGGAGGAGGACCTCAGCGAGGCAGAGGCCGGCAACGACCTGGCGCGCGCAGAACAGGTCCGTGCCGAGCGGGACTTCCTCGCCCGCGAGCTGGCCGGTGCCCTCGGCCTGGGCGGTCGGGCCCGGTCCGCGGGCGACCCGGTGGAACGCAGCCGGAAGGCGGTCTCGATGCGGATCGGCGTTGCGGTGAAGGCGATCGAGCAGATCCACCCCGCGCTCGGCCGGCACCTGCGGGTGTCCATCCGCACCGGCCGCCAGTGCGTCTACGAACCCGAGGACGACGTCACCTGGCATTGTCAGGTCAGACCTGGCGCCTGAGTGAGTGAAGGCAGTTCCTACTCAGCAACAGGAGAGCGGCATGACTACGACAGACATGACTACGACAGCCAACGCAGATCCGGCGGCCGCTGAGGCCCTGCTCGGACGGATGTTCGGTGCGGCGCTCGGTGCGGCCGAGCTGTTCACGATCTACCTCGGCGACCGGCACGGCATCTACCAGGCGATCGGCGAGAGCGGTCCGATCACCGCGGCCGAGCTGGCCGAGCGGACCGGTGTCGACCACCGCTATCTGGTCGAATGGCTGCAGTCACAGGCGATCAGCGGGCTGCTCACCATCGACGGCACCGAGGTCTGGACGGACCGGTTCGACCTGGCGCCAGGGGTTCGCGAGGCCCTGCTCGAGCCCACAAGCCCATTCTTCGCGGGCGGTCTGGCTGCCATCGCACCCGCAGTCGGCCGGGCGTTCCCCCAACTGGTCGAGGCGTTCCGCACCGGTGCCGGAGTGCCTTACACGGCGTACGGCGAAGAGGCGGTCGCCGCTCAGGAGGCGCTGAACCGGCCTGCGTACGTCAACTCACTCGTAGCCGATTGGGTCCCGGCCGTGCCCGGCCTGCACGATCTGCTGTCCAAGGGCGCCCGCGTCGCGGATCTGGGGACAGGCGCCGGCTGGTCGGCGATCGAGCTGGCCAAGGCGTACCCCGCGGTGCGAGTCGACGGCTACGACAGCGACGAGGACTCGATCACCCGCGCCAGGCACAACGCTGCCGAGCACGGCGTGGCGGACCGGGTCGACTTCGAGGTTCGCGACATCACCGCGGTCGCGGCAGGCGGTACGCAGTACGACGTGGTGACGTTCTTCGAGTGCCTGCACGACTTCGCGCACCCGGTCGAGGCGCTGACTGCGGCACGGACAGCCCTGGCGCCGGGCGGTTCGGTGATCGTCATGGACGAGCGGACCGACGAGGTGTTGTCGGCGCCGGGTGACGAGGTGCAGCGGTTCCTGGCTGCGGCCAGCACCGTCTGGTGCACACCACAGGGTCTCGTCGACGAGGACTCCGACGTGGTCGGGGCCATGATGCGGCCGGCTCAGTTGCGGCACCTGGCGGAGCACGCAGGCTTCGGCACGGTCGACGTACTGCCGATCGAGCACCCGTTCTGGCGCTTCTACCGGCTCGACCCCTGACCACTACCCATAGCCTGGAACAATGGTCCAATGAGTTCCCCCAGCGGCGGTCAGCCGGTCAGCTCGATGCGGCAGCGCCTGACCAAGATCAGCTACCCGTATGTCGCGAAGCTGCACGCCGCCCCGAAGCTGACGCTGCCCGGGATCACCTTGGTGCTCGCACTGGCCGGAGTGTTCGCTCCGGTGGTGGTGGCGGTGCCTGCGCTGGTGCTCCTCGCTCTGCTGCTGGGGTGGCTGGCGTTCCTGTCGTGGCCGGCCGTCACCGGCGGGCCGAAGTTCCTGCGGGTGTTCTCGATCATTCTGATCCTGTTCTTCGCGGTGTCGCGGATCGCGAACGGCTGATCAGGGTCGGCCGAGGCTGTCGTACGCAGCCTCGACCGCGGCCTCCCGCAGTTCCGCGACCGGCGCGTGGTCGAGCATCACCGCGCAGTCGGACAGGCCGCCGAGCGCGACCATGCAGCGCACCACGTCGGACAGCGACGGCTCGGTGCCGATCAGGAGCGTCGCCAGCGTCCCGCGCCACTCGATGAACCGGTCCGCCAGGTTGAGTTCGTGCAGCACCGAGAGGTCGCGGATCGCGAGCTGGATCAGCTTGCGGTGGCGGTAGGCGAGGTCGAAGTACGAGCCGAGGAGCTCGCGCGGCGCGATCGGCGCGGCGGCCTGCTGCGCGGCGGCGTACGCCTCGAAGTCGGCGATCATCGGCTCGACCAGGCTGTTCAGCAGGTCCTCGCGGGACGCGAAGTGGTAGTACAACGCCGGCTTGGTGACCCCGAGCCGGTCCGCGATGTCGCGCAGGCTGGTCTGCTGCAGCCCCTGCTCGGCGAACAGCTCCAGCGCGGCCTGCTGGATCCGCGCCCGGGTGTCCCCGGTCCGTTGTCTCGGCATACTCCGAAGATTAACTGACCTTCCGGTAAGTAAGCCATTGACAATGTCCACGCCTTTGCTTACCTTCCGTTAAGTAAGCAAACGTCAGGGAGTCGCCATGAAGGTTCTGATCTCGGGCGCGAGCGTCGCCGGTCCGGTGCTCGCCCACTGGCTGCACCGCAACGGTTTCGAGCCGACGATCATCGAGCGCACACCCGAACTGCGGCACGGCCTCGGCGGCCACGCCGTCGACCTGTTCAGCTCGGCCGCCGAGGTGACCCGCTGGATGGGCTGCTGGGACGCGATCGACGCGGCCCGGACCCGGATCGAGGCGATGACGATCGAGCGGTTCGGCCGGCCGCCGGTCGAGGTCGACCTCAGCCGGATGTACGCCGGCATCTCGAGCAGCCACGTGGAGATCCTCCGCGGCGAGCTGACGAGGATCCTGTACGACGCCACGCGCGGCACGGCCGAGTACGTCTTCGGCGACTCGATCGCGAGCCTGCACGACGACGGGAACGGTGTGGACGTCACGTTCGACTCCGGCACCGAGCGACGCTTCGACCTGGTCATCGGCGCCGACGGCCTGCATTCGAACGTACGCCGGCTCGCGTTCGGCCCGGAGGAACCGCTGCGTCGCTGGCTCGGCGGTTACCTCGCCGTCTTCTCGATGCCGGACATCTTCGACGTCGGCAACCACACGCTCGCGCACATGTCGGTCGACAAGCTCGTCGGGATCTACGGCGTCCACCAGACCGGCCAGACGCGCAGCGGCTTCTTCTTCCGGACACCGCAGGAGCTGCGGTACGACTACCGCGACAAGGACGAGCAGAAAGCCTTGCTGGTCAAGGAGTTCAGCAACTACGGCTGGAAGGCGCCGCAACTGCTGGAGCACCTGGAGTCGGCGGAGGACTTCTATTTCGACTCGATCGCACAGATCACCCTGGACACCTGGACCAGCGGGCGAATCGGACTGGTCGGAGATGCGGGCTACTGCCCGGGACCGGCCGTTGGTGGCGGTACGAGTCTGGCGGTCGTGACGGCATACGTCCTGGCGCGTGAGTTGGCGGCGGCCCGGAGCGATCTGGTGTCCGGACTGAAGAACTACGAGCGGATCATCCGGCCGTTGGTCGAGTCGAGTCGGCGGATCGGTCCGAAGTTGATGGGCACGATCATCCCGGGCAGCCCACTGGCCCTGCGGTTGATGCCGTTTGCCGCCGCGGCGCTTCCGAAGCTGCCGACCTCGGTGCAGCGCTTCATCTGGTCGCAGAACGCAGTAGGCAAAACCCTGAGCTCAGTGGACCTCCTCCAGCCCGAGGTCGGTCAGCCGGTCGCGTAGCCACGCCAGCTCCTTGGTGATCCGTTTAGGCATGGACTGTCGACCACGCGGCCACACGTAGACCTCTGACTCCAGGTGGTGCGTCAGCGGATGGCCTCCACCGACCAGTCTGGTCAAACAGTCGTCGAGTACGCCGGTTGTCACGCTCAACTGATCCGGTGCCGCACTGTGGGCCGGCAGGTGGGCGTGCATCCGCCAGGCCGCGTGCCCGGACAGCTGGTACGCCTGCGTCACGTCATCCACGCCCGGCCCGCCCCACTCACGCACCTGCCGCAGGTACTTCGGTGCGCCGAGCTGACCCATCACATAGCGACCGGCCGCGTCCGACGGGTCCACCAGCGTCGGCGCCACGGACAACTGGCCTTTGACCACATCGACTCCGGCTCGCCACAGCATCTGGAACACGTCGGCCGGGTCCTCGAACTGGACGGCCAGATGGCATGCGTCCAATCCCAGTCCGATCCGCGACGCCCCGCCGTACGGACTGGAGTAGCGGTCCAGCCAGGCAGCGGCCTGGCCGACCATCTCGAGCACGCAGCCCGGCTCGGTGTCGACGGAGAGCCGGATCGTCCGGCCGGTTCTGGTTTCGGTCCGGGCGAGGTGCTGCTCGACCCGGTCGAACGCCTCGCGCGCGACCCGGCTGCGCGCCTTCGACCACGGCACGCGCCAGGCGAGCGGCACGGTCGAGATCGATCCGTACGACGCGTCCGCCGGAAGCAGCTCGGCCAGGACATCGACCAGGTCGAGGGTGTAGCGAAGCCGCTCCGGGTCGGTCCAATCGGGGCAGTACAGCTTGGTGCCGACAACCTTCTCGGTGAACCGCGAGTGCGGCGTCCCGTTCAGGGTGACGACCTCGAGCCGATTGCGCTGCAACGCTCTGCGGAGCTTGCTCAGCGAGGACGGCGAGTTCGCCAGCCGGTCGGCCAGCCGGTGCGGGAACCACAGCCCGACCCCGAGCACAGGTACGCCGAGTGCCGCACGGACCGACCCCGCACAGTCGTCGAGACCAGCGATCAGCTCGTCGAGCTCACCGGCCGGGTGCACGGTCGCGCAGTACCCCAGATGGACGGTCGAACCGTCCCGATGACGGAATCTCATCAGCACTCCTCACCCCGTACAGCCACCGAAGGTAATCGCGGGCGGACCCTCCGTGACCTATCTGCACTGTAGAAGCCTGACGGCCCGGGTGGAAGGGCTGATTTTCGGTCAGAGCCGCTCTGCGTCGGCAACCAACTCGCGGGAGCGGTCCGCGACGGCCATCGCGGCGAGGGCGGTGGTGAGCGGGACGGCAGCGATGATGCCGAGGCTGCCGACCAGGCCGCGGACGACCTCCATCGCGACCGACTCCGTGGACAGGACAGCCCGGCCCGGGAGGCCCTGGATCGCGAAGACCAGCAGCACCGGCAGCGCGGCGCCGGCGTACGCGAGGACGAGCGTGTTGACCACGGATGCGACGTGGGTACGGCCGATGCGCAGGCCGGCACTGACCAGCTCCCGGCGATTGGCAGACGGGTTCGCCGCCGACAACTCCCAGACGGCGGCGGCCTGGGTGACGGTGACGTCGTCGAGCACGCCGAGGGCGCCGATCACCATGCCGGCGACCAGCAACCCGGTCAGGTCGATGTCGGGCACCATCGTCTTGGCGCCGGACGCCCCTTCGGACGCCAGCCCGCTCAGCTGGCAGAACTTCGTGAAGAACCAGCCCAGCAGCACCGTCAGCCCGAGCGCGGCAACCGTCCCGGACAACGCGATCGAACTCTCCGCATTGATCCCGTGCGTGAGGAACAACGCGATCGCCATGATCACCGTGCCGCCGACGACCGCGACCAGCAGCGCGTTCTCGCCTCTGAGGATCGCCGGGAGGATGAACTGCGTCAGCATCACCGCCGTCACCGCCAGCGCGATCAGGGCGGCGAAACCCCGCCAGCGCGACAGTGCGACGACCGCCACCGCGAACAGTCCGGCCAGCAGCAGCAACGACTTGGTCCGGTCGTGGTCGACGTACGAGTAGCGTCCGTCAAGCGTCTGCGCCTTGCCGTCGATGCCGAGCATGAGCGACTGCCCGACCTTGACCGGGATCGGGGTCTGGTTCGCAGTCGGGACCTCGATCGGCACCGTCTTGCCCTTGTCGGGGCCGCTGGTGAGCTTGACCGTGGCCTCGTCACATTGCTGCCCTTGCTCCTTCCCGGTGCAGGCCTTGATCGCGATGACCTCGGCGCGGGCTGTCTCGGTCTGGTACGACGCGACCTTCACGTCGCCGGCGGGCCACATCACGATCATCCCGACAACGGCGGCCACGATCAGCGGGATCAGCACCGCCGCGACCACGATCCGCACCCGCCGGGCCACGATCGCGTCGGAGTTCACCACCGAGGTGTCGACCACATGGTCGCCGTGCCCGTGCCCATGCCCGTGGCCCGAGGGAATTTCCAGCTTCCGGCGCCGGTTGCTGCGGTGGTCTGCGCGTCGGCGCCCGACGGTACGGCTGGCCATCGTGTGACTCCCTGTTTTGACAACCAGTTCCAATTAAATGAAAATGATTGTCATGAGATCTGGTCTTCGAGCTATTGTCGCTGGTGCCACCGCGCTGGCCGCACTCGCCCTGGCCGGCTGCGGCGGCTCGTCGGCCACCGGCGCCGGCAACGGCAAGCTCGACGTCGTGACCTCGTTCTATCCGCTCGAGTTCATCGCCCGAACGGTGGGCGGCGACGCCGTGAACGTGACCACCCTGACCGCACCGGGCGTCGAGCCGCACGACCTCGAGCTCACCCCCAAGCAGGTCGGTTCGATCGCGACCGCGAAGCTCGTCGTCTACGAGAAGGACCTCCAGCCGGCCGTCGGCGAGGCCGTCGACCAGAACGCGAAGGACGCCGGCTTCGACATCTCCCCGGCCGCCCAGCTCGAGGCCACCGGCGCGGACTTCGAGGAGCACGGCGTGGTCCCGGCCGCGCACAAGGAGAACGCGCTCGACCCGCACTTCTGGCTCGACCCGGTGCGGTACGGCGAGGTCGTGAAGGCGATCGAGGAGAAGCTCGTCAGCCTCGACAGTGCCAACGCCACGGGGTACCACGAGCGCGCCAAGGCCCTGCTCGCGCAGATCGGCAAGCTCGACACGGAGTACAGGACCGGTCTGGCCGACTGCACGCTGGACACGTTCGTGACAAGTCATCAGGCGTTCGCCTACCTGGCGAAGCGATACGGTCTGACGATGGTCGGGATCGCGGGGTTCACCCCGGACGCGGAGCCGACGCCGTCCCGGATCAAAGAGGTCCAGGACATCGTGTCGGCCCAGCACGTGACGACCATCTTCTACGAGGAGCTGGTCAGCCCGAAGGTGGCCGAGACGATCGCGAACGACGTCGGCGTGAAGACCGCCGTACTGAGCCCGATCGAGGGCCTGTCGGACTCCAACTCCAAGGAAACCTACCTGACCCTCATGCAGCAGAACCTGCAAGAGCTCCGGACGGCGAACGGCTGCAAATGACACCAGAAGACTCCCCCAGGGCCGTCCAGGTCGCCGATCTCTCGGTGGACCTCGGCGGTCGTCTCGTGCTCCGGGGTATCGATCTGCGGATCCGGCAGGGCGAGGTGGTCGCCGTGCTCGGGACCAACGGGTCCGGCAAGTCCACGCTGATCAAGACCATCGTCGGTCTGCTGCCCGCGGCCCGCGGTGAGGTCCGGTTGTTCGGGACGCCGGTCCCCCGCTTCCGCCAGTGGCGCCGGGTCGGGTACGTCCCGCAGCGCATCACCGCGGCCGGCGGCGTGCCCGCGACGGTGTACGAGGTGGTCTCGTCCGGCCTGCTGTCGAAGCGGCGGATGTTCAGCCCGCTCGGGGCAGCCGGCAAGCAGGCCATCGAGCGGGCCCTGGAGGTCGTCGACATGGCCGACCGGCGCAAGGACGCGGTCGCCGAGCTGTCCGGCGGGCAGCAGCAGCGCGTCCTGATCGCCCGGGCGCTGGTGTCCGACCCGGAGTTGCTGATCCTCGACGAGCCGACCGCCGGGGTGGATCTGGCCAGCCAGCAGATCTTCGCCGACGCCATCCGGGAGCGCGTCACGGCCGGTACGACGGTGGTGATGGTCAGCCATGACCTCGGCCCCATGGACGCGCTGATCGACCGCTCGGTCGTCATGCGCCGCGGCCGGATCGTGTACGACGGCCCGCCGCACGCCTCGCAGACCCACGCCCACGTCCACCACTCGCACACCGACGACGTACCGGGGTGGATGCCCTCATGAGCATGTTCGAGCTGGAGTTCATGCAGCGGGCACTGATCGCCGGACTGCTGACGGGCCTCTCCGCCCCAGCCATCGGGACCTACTTGGTGCAGCGGCGGCTGTCGCTGATGGGCGACGGCATCGGCCACATCGCCATCACCGGGGTCGCGCTGGGTCTGCTCACCGGGAGCGCTCCGGTTCTCACGGCCGTGCTCGTGTCCATCGCCGGTGCGACGGCGATCGAGCTGGTCCGGGCCCGCGGGAAGGCGACTGGTGACGTAGCGCTCGCCCTGATGTTCTACGGCGGTATTGCCGGCGGTGTGCTCCTCATCGGGCTGGCCGGTCAGGGCGCGGCCACTCTGAACACCTATCTGTTCGGTTCACTCACCACGGTGTCGCAGAGCGACCTGTACGTCGTCGTCGGCCTGGCGGTGGCCGTTCTGGTCGTGGCGATCGGTCTGGGTCCGCAGCTGTTCGCGGTGTGCCAGGACGAGGAGTTCGCCCGTACGACGGGGCTCCGGGTGCAGCTGCTCAACCTGGTGATCGCGGTGATGGCTGCGGTGACTGTGACCGTGGCGATGCGGACCGTGGGACTGCTGCTGGTCAGTGCGCTGATGGTGGTCCCGGTAGCGACGGCGCAGCAGGTGACGCGGTCGTTCCGCAGTACCTTCGTCACGGCGTGTGTGATCGGTGTGCTGGCCTGCCTGGCCGGCATCGTCACCTCGTACAACGCGAACGTGGCTCCCGGTGCGACCATCGTGGTGCTGGCGCTGGCCGGGTTCGTGGTGGCGGCCACGGTCGGCACGCTGCTCCGGCGGCGGTCCGGGCGGGCCCGGCCACTCGCCGACGAGGAGCCGGAGATCGGAGTACCGGCTCCTGAGCCGCATGTGGTGAGCGCCGGTCACCCCCACGCGCACACCCCCGCCTGCGGGCACAAGAAGGTCGAGCACGGCGACCATGTGGACTACGTGCACGACGGCCACCTGCACGCGGCACACGGGGATCACTGGGATGAGCACTGACACTTGCTGACTTCTGAGAGAATTGGGCGTGGTGACGACATGACAGGAGGAACGGTGGCCATCGGAACACGCTCGACCCGTCAGCGCGCGGCGGTCGCGCAAGCGCTCGACAAGCTCGACGAATTCCGCACCGCCCAGGAGATCCACCAGGACCTCCGCTCCGCCGGTGAGAACGTCGGCCTGACCACCGTCTACCGCACCCTGCAGGCGCTCGCGGACTCCAGCGAGGTCGACGTACTGCGCAACGCCGACGGCGAGACGGCGTACCGGCGCTGCTCGAAGGGACACCACCATCACCTGGTCTGCCGCAACTGCGGCCGGACCGTCGAGGTCGAGGGACCGGCCGTGGAGCGGTGGGCCGACAAGGTCGCCGCCGAGCACGGCTACGCCGACATCAGCCACACCCTGGAGATCTTCGGCACCTGCGCCGAGTGCCAGAAGGTCTGATCTTCAGGGTTTGCCTTTGAGCGCGCTCTAAGGCGTACGGTCGTAGACATGAACGCGACCGAGCTGCTCACGGACCGCCGTGCCGCCATCGCGGCCCACCACCCGGAGCTGGAGCCGATCGACCCGGATCTGCTCTGTCTGCTCGAGCTCCCGGACGATCTGCCCGAGCAGCTGTCCATCGCCGAGGCCGCCGAGCTCACCGGCCTCACCGCCCACACCCTGCGGTACTACGAGCGGATCGGGCTGCTCGAGGTACGCCGGGACGAGGCCGGGTACCGCAGCTACGACCGGCGGGCGATGGCGCGGATCGTGTTCATCAGCAGGCTGCGTGCCTCCGGCATGCCGATCGGCACGCTCAGCCACTACCTGGCACTGGTGCTCGAGGGCGACCACACCGCACCCCAGCGGCTCGCCCTGATGCAGGAGCACCGCGACAGGATCCGCCGGCAGCTGCGTGATCTGCAGCTCGCCCTCGCGGTGACCGACTACAAGATCGACGTGTACGGCGGCACCGCCACTCCGTAACTTTCCTCGCTCAACCCGGGGACCCGGGCGGAGCCATGCCATTTTTCAGGGAGATTCTGATGAAACTGGGTACTCAAGGCGCCGAGGTCAGCCGGCTCGGACTCGGCTGTATGGGAATGAGCTTCGCGTACGGCGCTGCCGACGACAACGAGTCCGTCGCGACCCTGCACCGCGCGCTCGACCTCGGCATCACGTTCCTCGACACCGCCGACATGTACGGCTTCGGCGCCAACGAGGAGCTGGTCGGGGCGGCGATCGCCGACCGCCGGGACGAGGTCTTCCTGGCGACGAAGTTCGGGATCACCGGCGATGGCCGCGACTCGTCGAAGCGCGGTATCAGCGGGTCGCCGGAGTACGTCCGGTCCGCGATCGACGCGTCGCTGCAGCGGCTCGGCGTCGACCACGTCGACCTCTATTACCAGCACCGCGTGGATCCCGGGGTGCCGGTCGAGGAGACGGTCGGGGCGATGGCCTCGCTGGTCGAGGCCGGCAAGGTTCGCTACCTCGGGTTGTCCGAGGCGTCGGCGGAGACGATCCGCCGGGCGCACGCCGTCCACCCGATCACCGCGGTGCAGAGCGAGTGGTCGCTGTTCAGCCGGGACATCGAGGAGTCGGTGCTGCCGGCCTGCCGCGAGCTCGGCATCGGGGTGGTGCCGTACTCGCCGCTGGGGCGCGGGATGCTGACCGGCGCGCTGCCGTCGGAGCTTTCGGCCGACGACTTCCGCCGTACCCTGCCGCGCTTCTCCGGTGACAACCTCGACGCGAACCTCGCGCTGGTCGACGAGATCCGCTCGGTGGCCGCGCGGCACGACGCCACGCCGGGGCAGGTCGCCCTCGCCTGGGTGCTTGCACAGGGCAACGACGTGGCGCCGATCCCGGGGACGAAGCGGCGCAAGTACCTGGAGGAGAACGCCGCGGCGCTGGAGCTGGAGCTGGACGCGGCGGACCTCGACACACTGTCGAAGCTGACCCCGGCCGGTAACCGCTACCCGGACATGAACTGGGTCGCCGGGCAGACGGCCCCGCAGGGCTGATAAACTGACCGCAGTAAGCCTTCCGTACCGGACTCTTCCGGCGGGAGGCTTTTCTGCGTTCTGATCCAGTTGAGGAGACCCATGTCTGATCTTGTGGTGCGTCGCGTCCAGCCTTCCGACCGGCCCGTGATGGAGCGGTTCTGGCTGATGTTCCGCCACGACTTGTCCGAGTTCCAGGGCCAGTTGCCGCGACCCGACGGCAGCTACCGCACCGAGTGGCTGGAGAAGGTCCTGACCGAGGACCCGGAGTGGGCGGGGTACCTGATCGCGCAAGGCGAGAACCCGGTCGGCTTCTGCTTCATGCGTGCGCTGCAGCAGCCGGTGCACGTGCTGAACGCGTTCTTCATGGTGCGTCCGGTCCGCCGCAACGGTCTGGGACTCCGGGCGGTCCAGGAGGTGCTGTCGAACCACCCGGGGCCGTGCGACGTCGCCTTCCAGGGCAACAACGAGAAGGCGGTCCGGTTCTGGCAGCGGGTCGCGACCGAGATCTCCGGCGACGGGTGGACGCAGGAGGAGCGACCCATCGCCGGCAAGCCCGACGCCACACCCGACCTGTGGATCTCATTCAAGGTCTAGCGGCAGACCGAAGTACTCGAAGAGGCTCTGGTCGAAGAACGTGATGTTGTGCGTGATCCCGGTCCTGGCGACGGCGAAGACCTGCAGGCTGTGGGCGCGGTAGTGCCCGTCGTCGGCGCGCGCGTAGGCGCCGACGGCGGGCTGGTCGTTCGCCATCGTGGTCACCATTCGCCAGGCCGGGCCGCGCATCGCGTAGACGCGCTCGATGAATGCGCCGTACGCGTCGCGTCCCACGAGCCACAGCGGCGCCGGCGGCATCTCGAGCACGACCCGCTCGGCGAGCAGCCGGCTGAGGCCTTGTACGTCGGCCGACTCGAAGGCTCGCACGTAGTCGTCGACGATCTGCTTGATTTCCTTGTCGCTGGGCTCGTCGACGTCGTCCTCTTTGACATCAACCTCGGCCAGGCGTGCCCGGGCGCGCTGGAGCGCGCTGTTCACCGACGCCGGGGTGGTCTCCAGCGCCTCCGCGACATCGGCCGCGGACCAGTCCAGGACGTCCCGCAGTACCAGGACCGCCCGCTGCCGGGCGGGCAGGTACTGCATCGCGGCCACCAGCGCGAGCCGCAGACTCCCCCGGGCCTCCAGCGCCCCGGCCGGATCGCCGGTCGTCGGGAACGGCTGCAGCCATGGCACGTCCAGCGCCGGCTCGATCGGCGCCTGCGCGTCGGTCGTCGCTCCCACCAGCCCTGACGGCAGCGCGCGCCGCCCGCGCCCTTTCAGCGCGGTCAGGCAGGCGTTGGTCGCGATGCGGTACAGCCAGGTCCGGAGCGAGGCGCGCTCGGCGTCGTACGTGTCGATCGCCCGCCACGCGCGCAGCATCGTCTCCTGGACCAGATCCTCCGCGTCGTGCACCGACCCGAGCATGCGGTAACAGTGCGCGAGCAGTTCCCGCCGGTACGGCGCCACACGCTGGTCGAAATCGTCACGGTCCACGGCGAGAGCCTTCCACTGATCGGGGTCTGTGGAAGTACGTACCGCGGCGCCCGCCGGAATTCATCGCTGCGGCGCCGATGAATTCGCGAGTCCGGCCAGGTACATACCCACGTCCTGACTCGACGAGGGAGACACCTGATGGCCACAGTGATGATCGACCGCCCGGCCGATGCCGGCGCCCGCCGCGGACTGATGCTCGCCCTACTGCTGCTCGGCCAGTTCATGGCTCTGCTGGACACGTCCGTCGTCAACGTCGCGATGCCCACCATCGGCGCCGGCTTCCACGCGTCGGGGGCGTGGCTGCAACTGGTCGTCGGCGGCTACATGGTCGCGTACGCGATGACACTGATCACCGGTGCCCGGCTCGGCGACCTGTACGGCCGCCGCCGGATGTATCTGATCGGCGTCGTGCTGTTCACGCTCGCGTCGCTCGCCTGCGGCCTGGCGCCGGCGATCCTGCCGCTGGTCCTGTTCCGCTTCGCCCAAGGGATGGCGGCGGCGGTGATGGTGCCGCAGATCATGAGCGTGATCCAGACGCACTTCACCGGTCCGGCCCGCGCCAAGGCGCTGTCGGCGTACGGTGCGACGCTGTCCGCCGGCCAGGTGGCCGGCCTGGTCGTCGGCGGCCTGCTCCTCGCCGCGAACCTGTTCGGGTCCCAGTGGCGCCCGATCTTCCTGATCAACGTCCCGGTCGGCGTGCTCCTCGCGGTCCTGGTGCCCCGGCTGGTACCGGCCGACCGGCCGACCGGTGCGCGTCGCCTGGACCTGCCCGGGCTGGCGATATCGACCTGCGCCGTACTCCTGCTGGTGCTGCCGATGGTGATCGGGCACGAGCTTGGCTGGCCGCGGTGGACGTTCATCTGCTTCGGCGCGGGGCTCGGCCTCGCGGTGGTCTTCGTCCGGGTCGAGCGCCGGGTCGTCGATCCGCTGCTCAACCTCGACGTTCTCCGCGCTCGCGGCCTCGCGGCCGGCATCACGACGCTCGCCTGCACGCTGCTGGCCGTCGCCGGGTTCATGTTCAGCTTCACCCTGCACCTGCAGAACGGACTCGGCGAGTCGGCCCTCCACTCGGGGCTTACCTGGCTCCCCTTCGCCGTCACCTTCGGTCTGGTCGGGTTCTGCTGGCGTTCGCTCCCGAGCCGGCTGCATCACCTGGTCGTCCCCACCGGCCTCGCGCTGTGCATGCTCGGGTACGTCGGCATCGGGCTCGGCGCCGGTTGGCTCGTGTGGCCCGCGCTGGTCCTGGCCGGCGCAGGCATGGGCCTGTCCGCCAGCCCGCTCGTCACCCAATCCCTGGTCCACGTCCCACTGAGCAGAGCGGCCGATGCGAGCGGTGTCCTCACCACGACCATCCAGCTGAGCCAGGTCGGCGGCGTGACGATCTTCGGAACCTTGTTCCTGTCAGGGGGCTCCCTCGCCACGACGAGCTGGTTCCTGGCCGTCGCCGCCGCCATCGGCATCGTCGCGGGCAGCTTCCTCGCCCGCAGCGTCCGCCAGGCTTAGAACACGACCACCGAACGCAGTACGTCGCCGTGGTGCATCTTCGTGAACGCGGCCTCGACCTCGTCCAGCGCGATCGTCTCCGAGACGAAGCGGTCCAGCGGCAGGCGGCCCTGGAGGTGGAGGTCGATCAGCAACGGGAAGTCGCGGGTCGGCAGGCAGTCGCCGTACCAGCTGGACTTGAGCGAACCGCCGCGGCCGAAGAAGTCGAGGAGCGGCATCTCCAGCGTCATCTCAGGCGTGGGTACGCCGACGAGCACCACCGTGCCGGCGAGATCCCGCGCGTAGAAGGCCTGCTTCCAGGTCTCCGGACGGCCGACCGCATCGATCACGACGTCCGCACCGAAACCACCCGTCAACTCCTGCACCGCTGCGACCACCCCGTCGTGATCGAGGCCCTTGGAGTTGATCGTGTGCGTCGCGCCGAGCTCCTGCGCGGTCGAGAGCTTGCGCTCGTCGAGGTCGATCGCGATGACCTTCGCCGCTCCCGCGAGACGGGCTCCGACGACGGCCGCAGTACCGACACCGCCCGAACCGATCACCGCCACCGTGTCACCGCGGCCGACATTGCCGGTGTTGATCGCCGCGCCGAGCCCGGCCATCACGCCGCAGCCGAGCAGGCCGGCGACCTCGGGCTTGGCGGCCGGATCCACCTTCGTGCACTGACCGGCCGCGACCAGCGTCTTGTCCGCGAACGCGCCGATCCCGAGCGCGGGGCTCAGCTCGGTCCCGTCCTTGAGCGTCATCTTCTGCTTGGCGTTGTGCGTGTTGAAGCAGTACCAGGGCCGGCCGCGCAGGCAGGCGCGACAGTTGCCGCACACGGCCCGCCAGTTCAGTACGACGAAATCGCCCGGCTGGATGTCTGTGACACCGTCGCCGACCGACTCCACGATCCCGGCCGCCTCGTGGCCGAGCAGGAACGGGAAGTCGTCGTTGATCCCACCCTCCCGGTAATGCAGGTCGGTGTGGCAGACCCCGCAGGCCTGGACCTTCACCACCGCCTCGCCCGGACCCGGGTCCGGGATCGTGATCTCCTCGATCGACACCGGCGCACCCTTGCCCGCCGCCACCACACCACGCACCGTCTGAGCCATTCCCCGAACCTAACCGGCCCGCGCCCCTCCCGTCAGCCCCGCCCCGCGCGTCTCGCAGTACCGAACGACGGGTACTGGTCTCCCGCCGACGCCACCGCCCCGCCTGACCGGGCCTGCGGAGGCGCCCGCGACCCCACCACTACCCGTTCTTCGGTACGCCCCGGCGGACGGCGCCGTGTCCCCCGGTCGGTGGACAGGGAGTCAGCCGGGCGGTGCTCCCCCGGGATGCCGCCTCGACGGGAGAGTTGAGGCATGGAGAACGACAACGCAGTGAGGGTGCGCGGCCTGGTCAAGCGGTACCCGGACAAGGTCGCAGTCGACGGCGTCGATCTGGACATCCACCGGGGCGAGGTGTTCGCCCTGCTCGGTCCGAACGGGGCCGGCAAAACGACGACCACGGAGATTCTGGAGGGGTATCGCCGGGCCGACGAGGGTGAGATCAGCGTGCTGGGGACCGACCCGGCGCACGCCGACCGGGACTGGCGGGCCCGGCTCGGGATCGTGCTGCAGACGTCCCGCGACGAGGCCGAGTCGACGGTGTCCGAGCTGGTGAACCACTACGCCGGCTACTACCCGAACCCCCGCGACCCCGACGAGGTGATCGCCGCCGTCGGGCTGGAGGACAAGCGCAAGACCCGGCCGCGCAAGCTGTCCGGCGGTCAGCGCCGCCGCCTCGACGTGGCACTGGGCGTCGTCGGCAACCCGGAGCTGCTGTTCCTGGACGAGCCGACCACCGGGTTCGACCCCGAGGCACGCCGCCAGTTCTGGACCCTGATCGAGAACCTGAGCACCAGCGGCACGACGATCCTGCTCACCACCCACTACCTGGACGAGGCCGAGCACCTGGCCGACCGGGTCGGCGTGATCGCCGACGGCCGGATGATCGAGATCGGTACGCCGGAGACGCTCGGCGGGCGCGGCGCCCGGACCGCGCGGGTCTCCTGGACCGACGCCGACGGACCGCACGAACTGCGCACCGACCGGCCGACCGCCGAGGTGGCCGCGCTGATGGCCCGCTTCGACGGCGAGGTCCCCGAACTCGAGGTCAGGCGCCCGAGCCTGGAAGACATCTACCTGGAGCTGATCGGCAAGGCCACCGCCGCCGACATCCCTGCCGTTGCGATCGAAGCTGGAGCACTCTGATGGCCGACACCAAAGCTTTGCCGTCCACCCTCTCGGTGGGCCTGGCCCGGACCAAGCTCGAGGTCCGTGAGTTCTTCCGCGAGCGGGAAGCGCTGATCTTCACGTTCTTCTTCCCGATCATCTTCCTCGGCATCTTCTCCGCCGTCTTCGGCAGCACCGACTTCGACGGCGTCAACGCCGCGACCTACTTCACCCCCGGGATGATCGCCTCCGGCATCTTCCTGAGCAGCTTCCAGTCGCTCGCGATCAGCATCGCGCTCGAGCGCGACGAGGGCCTGCTCAAGCGGCTCCGCGGTACCCCGATGCCCCCGCAGGCCTACTTCATCGGCAAGATCGGCCAGGTCCTGGTCACCTCGATCCTGCAGATCGCGTTGCTGCTGGCGATCTCCGGGCTGCTGCTCGGCGTCGACCTGCCGACCGAGCCGGGCAAGTGGCTGGACTTCGCCTGGATCTTCGTCCTCGGCACGGCGTCCGGTTCGGTGCTCGGGATCGCGTTCAGTGTCGTGCCCAAGTCCGGCAAGGCCGCGTCCGCCGTCATCACGCCGATCGTCCTGCTGCTGCAGTTCATGTCCGGCGTGTACTTCGTCTACAGCAGCCTGCCGGCCTGGATGCGCAACGTCGCCTCCGTCTTCCCGCTGAAGTGGCTGGCCCAGGGCATGCGGTCGGTGTTCCTGCCGGACGGGTTCCAGCTGACCGAGCCGGCCAAGTCCTGGCAGCTCGGCACCGGCGCGATCGTGCTCTCGATCTGGCTGGTCGTCGGCCTCTTCCTCGCCCAGCGGGTGTTCCGCTGGACCCGCCGGGACGCCGGCTGATGAACCAGGTCACCGGTACGACGTCGGCCCTCCCGGACCGGCGTCGTACCGAGCTGTCCACAGCCTCCGCGGGACCCGCGTGGACCGGACCTCGTCTGTGGATCCTCATGTGGAGGAAGATGGGGTCCGTGCAGAGGACGAGCGGTGGCGCCGGACAGCCCGTGTGGAACCGGACGCTGGTCGGATGGCACATCGTCTTCTGGGTGCTGCTCGGAATGACGCTGGCGTTGTCGTTCCTGGGGCATCTGGGGACGACCAGGCAGGCGGTATTCGCCGGTACGGTCGTCGTGCTCGGGGCGGCGTACCAATTCATCGGCCTGCCCGCGATCCGGTCGCGGCGCACGCTCCCGTCGTACATCTATCGGCTGGTGCTGATCGCGTCGCTGGTGGTGCTGATCGGGGTCTATCCGCAGTCGGTGTTCCTGATGTTCATCGCCTCTGCGCAGATCTGGTTGCTGTGCGAGGACATCCGCGAAGGGATCGGGCTCAGCCTGCTGCTGGTGCTCGGCGTCGGTACGGCGCAGTTGTGGAGCGCCGGGTGGGGCTGGCAGGCGTTCTGGGAGATCCTGCCGTGGATGCTGGTCAGCCTCGTGGTCAGCCTGCTGTTCGGGATCTGGATCGAGAAGGTCATCACGCAGAGTCAACAGCGGGCCGAGCTGATCGAGCAGCTCGAGTCTGCGCGGGACGAGCTCGCCGAGGCGCACCACAGTGCGGGTGTGATGGCCGAGCGGGAGCGGATGGCGCGGGAGATCCACGACACGCTCGCGCAGGGGATGACGAGCATCGTGATGCTGGCGCAGGCCGCGGCGGTCGAGCTGTCGCGCGGCGCCGACGCCTCGGCGCGACTGGCGGCGATCGAGGACACCGCCCGGGAGAACCTGGCCGAGGCGCGTGCCTTGGTTGCCGCGTTCACCCCAGTTGCGTTGTCAGAGGCAACGTTGACCGAGGTACTGCGTCGGCAGGCGGAGCGGTTCGCGGCCGAGACGGGAGTCGACGTACAGGTGTCGCTGGACCTGCCTGACGACGAGGTCGCGGCGCTGCCGCAGGCGCAGCAGGTGGTGCTGCTGCGGTCGGCGCAGGAGGCGCTGGCCAACGTCCGCAAGCATGCGCGCGCGACGCAGGTGCGGATCACGCTCGGGTTGTCGGACGACGGGGTGTGGATCGAGATCCGCGACGACGGGTCCGGGTTCACGCCGGAGGCCGAGTCGGCTGGGTTCGGATTGAACGCGATGCGCGGGCGGGTCGAGGAGTCGGGAGGTTCGGTCCAGGTGGAGAGTGCGCCGGGACGTGGTACGCGGGTGCAGGTGCTGATCCCGGCTATGCAGGAGGATGCGTGATTCGGGTTCTGGTGGTCGACGATCATCCGGTCGTGCGGTCAGGTCTGACCGGGATGTTGTCGGTGACCGAGGACATCTCCGTCGTCGGTGAGGCCGGGGACGGTTCGGAGGCGGTGGCGCTGGTCGAGTCAACCCGGCCGGACGTCGTACTGATGGATCTGCGGATGCCGCGGATGGACGGCGTGACCGCGACCGGTGCGATCGTGTCCGGTTACCCGTCGACGCGGGTGCTCGTGCTGACGACGTACGACACCGACACCGACATCCTGCACGCCGTCGAGGCGGGCGCCGCGGGGTACTTGCTGAAGGACACGCCGCACGTCGAGCTGCTCAACGGGATCCGTGCGGCGGCTCGTGGTGAAACGGTCCTGGCCCCGCCTGTTGCGGCCCGGCTGATGTCGCGCCTGCGTACGCCGGCCGCACCCGCCGCCGCATCGCCGTCGCCGCGCGAACTGGAGGTCCTGGCTGCCGTGGCTCGGGGTCTCAGCAATGCGGAGATCGGGCGCGAACTCTTCATTGGCGAGGCCACGGTGAAGACCCACCTGCAGCGGCTGTTCGCGAAGCTGGACGTCGACGACCGCACGCGCGCCGTCACGGTCGCTATCGAACGCGGCTTGCTGCCGTCGCCTGGCCGCTAGCGCTGGACGCCGCTGTCGTGCTCCTGGCCCTGGGGGTGCCTTTGGCCTTGCTGCTGTGCGCTGCCGGCGGGGTGTTGCGCTGCTCTGCTCGTTGGATTGCCGGCGACCTGCGCCGTCTTGGCCAACTGCATCGCCTCGTTGGAGATGTTGATCGCGTACTCCGTCGACCGTCCGACCTCTTGCCTGCGCGCGGCGACGGTCTCACGCACCTCGCTCATCACCGCTGCTGAGGCCCTCGGCTCATCGATTGCCCGAGTGAGCCCCGTCTCGGCGTTCTTCGTGATCTGCCGAACCCCGTGCACCTTGTCCAGCAGGTCGCGCGTCTGCTGCGTCCCGCCGTACTCCGGCGTGCGGTGAAGCGCGTCGGCCTGCTCCAACGCTGACTGAAGCTGACGTCCGCTGTCAGCCAGACCGTCACGCAACATCGTTGCGTCCTGCAACGATTCCCGCCCGTCGAGCACCCGCCCGACCCGGTCGAGCACCTGTCGCGCCACGTGCATCGCCGTCGCCACCTGATCGGTCCGACGGGCAATGTCGTTCACGTCAGCCATTCAGTGCTCCTCGTGGTCGTCCTTTGACTGCTGGTCGGCCTCTGCCTGCTCGTCGTCCGCCAGCCTCGCGCGCAGGTCCTCGGTCATCCGGCGGACCTTCTCCCGCGCAGCGTGCAACTCTCGTTCCACGGCCTGCCGCGGGGTCTCGTTCCCATTGATTGTCACAATGAGCGTAGACGCGAGCCGGGCCGTGGTTGGTTCCTCAGCTTTCGGCGGGGACCTCGTTCGGGATCGCGCCGCCGTACCTGCGGTCGCGCTGGGCGTAGATCTCGATCGCCCGCCACAGGTCGCGGCGGTCGAAGTCCGGCCAGAGCGTGTCCAGGAACACCATCTCGGCGTACGCGAGCTGCCACACCAGGAAGTTGCTGGTCCGCTGCTCCCCCGACGAGCGGACGAACAGGTCCACCTCGGGGATGTCCGGCGCGTACAGATGCCGGGCGATCGTCTTCTCGGTGATCCGGTCCGGCTTGAGCTTGCCTGCGGCAACCTCTGCCGCGATCGACTTCATCGCGTCGGCGATCTCCGCCTGGCCGCCGTAGTTCACGCAGAACTGCAGGGTGATCGTGTCGTTGTCCTTGGTCCGCTCCTGCGCGTACTCGAGCTCGTCGATCACGCTCTTCCACAACCGCGGCCGCCGCCCGGACCACACCACCCGCACGCCCATCGCATCCAGCTCGTCCCGCCGCCGATGGATCACCTCGCGGTTGAACCCCATCAGGAACCGGACCTCCTCCGGCGACCGCGCCCAGTTCTCCGTCGAGAACGCGTACGCCGAGATGTACTTCACCCCGATGTCGATCCCGCCCTTGATCACATCGAGCAGGCTCGCCTCCCCCGCCTTGTGCCCCTCGGTCCGCGCCAGCCCCCGCTGCTTGGCCCACCGCCCGTTCCCGTCCATGACGATCGCCACATGCCGCGGCACCAACTCCTTCGGCACCCCCGGCACCCGGGCCCCCGACGGATGCGGCTCCGGCGGCACCACCACCTTCTTCTCCCCCGAACCCCCCAAAACCCCTCGACCCCGACGACGACCAATAGGCGACATACCCCGCATCCTCCCACCCGCGCGGCACCACTCCCACGCCCACCCAGCCGTACGCCCCACCCCACCTGCAACAACCTGCAACCTGTGGATAACCCACCCCGGCGAACACCCTCCGTATGCAACCCTTACACCAACAGCACCCAAGAACGGAGCCCCACCCCATGCCCCGCCGACCGGCCCTCGCCCCCGCCCTCGCCGCCCTCTGCGCCGCCATGGTGCTAACCGCGTGCAACGGGTCCCCGGAGGCAGGCAGGCCTAATACCGTTCCGGTCGCCACTACGCCGTCATCAAGTTCAACACCCTCGGAGACCCCTTCCGGGCCGCAATGGACGGCGGAGGAGCAGACAGCGATCACTGCCTCGAACAAGCAGTACGCAGCCGCTCGGGTCGCCATCGACGTTGCGCTGGCAGCACCGGCCAAGGCAGACCGAACCAAGTTGGAGAGCGCCGGCAACGGAGGTACGTGGATCAATACGGTCCTCGAGGACATCGTCAACTTCCAGGACTACGGCTGGTACGAGACGGGTAGCACGAAGGTGGTCCACACACAGGTGTCGGCCGTCAATCTCAAGCTCCAGCAGCCCCAAGTCGATTTGATCAACTGCATCGACAGTTCGGCGGTCATCATCCGGTCTCAGCAGACTGGCAAGCCGATCCCGATCGGCGCGGGCACGAGCAAGCGCCAGAAGGTTTCGTCTCGGATGGTTTACGCCCCAGCGGCGACCGGCGGCGCGAAACGCTGGTGGCTGATCGCGGAGAAGGAGTTGGGCGTATGTTGAGGCGCCTCTCCAGATTTACCCTCACAGCAATCGTGATCCTCGCGGCCCAGCCACAACTTGCGAACGCCGAGACGCGCCCTCCGAAACCAGGGCCTGACTATGTGTGGAAATGTGTTGGAAGCCGACACTTTTGCGGCTGGGTCCTGAAGAGCTACGTCCAGAAGCCGGGCAAAGTCGCCCCCGGCAGGAAGCCGACAAAGAAGCCGGTGCAGATAGCCAAGCCAGTCTGTCACCTTCCTGGCGGTGCACTGCAGGCCTGTACGTCGGTGCTTGGCAACTGGTCGAACAGCCAGCAGTGCTACCTGCGTCGCGAAAGCCCTCAACCACCATTCAGTGATCCTCGCTGGCAGGGCCACACAGATGGCAGTATTTGGGCGTGTTTGCGCGAGCAAGGCTACGACGAAGGCAAACACATCGTAACGAAATGGGTCTGGCTGCCAGGTAAGCCCGACACCGTCGTCGTGGATCCGTTGACCCTTGTTTACGAAGCCATCGCGAGCATGAAACTCGC
This sequence comes from Kribbella sp. NPDC051586, assembly GCF_044453965.1. Taxonomy (NCBI): domain Bacteria; kingdom Bacillati; phylum Actinomycetota; class Actinomycetes; order Propionibacteriales; family Kribbellaceae; genus Kribbella; species Kribbella sp. NPDC051586. The sequence goes on from NZ_JBITDF010000002.1 coordinate 1,169,629, forward strand.
GCCGCCACTTGTAGAGACCGCGCCCAACGCGACTCAAATCGGCCTGGTGAACATGCCCGTTTGGCTCTGGGTAAACAAGTCGGAAAGCACGTGGGGACCGATCGTGCGTAGTGCGAGCGTGCCCGGTCTTGCGGTCACGGCAACGGCGCGGGTCAAAGCTGTCGACTGGTCGATGGGCGACGGGAGCACAGTGCGTTGCGAAGGTCCTGGGACGCCGTACGACGAATCGATGGGTGTGAAGGCCTCACCGACCTGCGGGCACCAGTACACCAAGACCTCACGTGAACTGCCGAGCTGCAAGTACCCGGTGACGGCGACCGCACAGTGGGACATCACCTGGCAGAGCACGCTGAGTGACACTGGACAGATCGCGATGACCGAGCAGGCCACCACTCAACTGCGAATCGGCGAGGCCGTGCCGGTGCTGGTTGATCCGGACGGTGGCGATGCGGTTGCGCCCACTAAGCCCGGATGTTGACCCTGGATCGATTGGCTTCATCTGCTGCAGCGGGCCGACTGGGTGGTTGGACTGTGAGCGTGAGCCCGGTCCAACTGTCTGAGACCTTGTTAGGAAGTCAGGTCTAGGTGGGGTAGGGAGCGGAGTTGGTTTTCTTGGTGGTAGGTGAAGAAGGCGGCTATTAGGCCGGTGGATTCTCGGCGGGTTCTGGGGTCGGCTTTCAGGGCGGTGGGCCAGTCGCCGGTGAGGAGGGCGGCCAGGTGGGTGACGGTGGGGAGGGATGGCATGGCTGAGGCCGGGGGGCGGCAGGTGGTGCAGACCATGCCGCCGGAGGCGGGGTTGAAGGCTCGGTGGGGGCCTGGTTCGCCGCAGCGGGCGCAGTCGTCGAAGGAGGGGGCGTAGCCGGAGATCGCCAGGGAGCGGAGGAGGAAGGAGTCGAGGACGAGGCCCGGGTCGCGTTCGCCGGTGGACAGGACCCGGAGGGCGCCGGCCAGCAGCAGGTGCTGCTGGGTGGCGGGCTCCTTCTCCTCGACGACCAAGCGGTCGGCGGTCTCCAGCAGGACGGTGCCGGTGGTGTACCGCGCGTAGTCGCCGACGATGCCCTCGCCGTACGCCGCGATCGACTCGGCCTGGGTGACCACGTCGAGCGTCCGGCCGGTCGCCAGTTGCAGGTCGACGTGGCTGAACGGCTCCAGGCGGGCGCCGAAGCGGGACGACGTACGGCGGACCCCCTTCGCTACCGCACGGACCTTGCCGTGGGCGCGGGTCAGCAGCGTGGCGATGCGGTCCGCCTCACCCAGCTTCTGGGTGCGCAGCACGATCGCCTGATCCCGGTAGAGCGGCACCGCACCAGTCTCTCACTGAGCGCGGACATACTCCTCGAACCCGGTCGGCTCGACGCCGGTGATGTCGCGTACGGCGGTGGACACCGGGCTGAGCTCCCCGCTGGCGATCGCGGCGTACGACGTCACCCAGCCGGCGACCTCCCACGCTGCGGCGCCGTAGGACTCGCGGGACCTGTAGGCCTCGTCGAGCGTCTCCGGCTCGTAGCGGACCTTGCGGCCCCAGACGTCGGTCAAGACCGCGGCCGCCTCGGCGAGCGTGAACGCGCGCGGCCCGGTGAGGTCGTAGGTCGCACCTGAGTGCTCGTCCGCTGAACCAGCGGAGGCCGAGCGCAGCACCGCCGCCGCCACGGCAGCCACGTCGTCCCGGGCGACCGCCGCGACCCGCCCGTCGCCGGCCGGTCCGCGGATCACCCCGTCCTCCCCCACGCCCCCGGACACGAAGTCCAGATACAGGTTGTCGCGCAGGAACGTGAAGTCGACACCGCTCGACCGGATGTGCTGCTCGGTGTGCCAGTGATCCCGCGCGAACGTGAAGGTCGCGCCCGGCGCCGCCCCGACGAACGACGTGTAGACGATCCGCCGCACCCCGGCCGCCACCGCCGCGTCGACGGTTGCCTTGTGCAACGCCACCCGATCCGCCGACTCCGTTGCGCTGAGCAACATCAGTACGTCGACCCCGTCGAGCGCGTCGAGCAGTGGCGCGTGCTCGCCGTACGCCGCCCGCGCGACCGACGCACCGGGCACCACCGGAGCCCGCTCCGGATCGCGCACGATCAGGCGCAGCGGTACGCCGGCCAGCCGCGACACGATCCGGGAACCGAGCTGTCCGGTCGATCCGGTGACGCCGATCACTTGCCCACCAGGTCCATCCCGCCGTCGGTGTACCGCTGCCCGGCGACCGCGTCCGGCGGGAACGCCTGGTCCAGCTCGACCCGCTCGGCCGGTGTCAGCACCACGTCCAGGGCGCCCAGGTTCTCGGCCAGGTACTTCTGCCGCTTCGTCCCCGGGATCGGCACGATGTCATTGCCCTGCGCAAGCAACCAGGCGAGCGCCAGCTGACCCGCCGTGACGCCCTTCGACGCGGCCAGCGCCTGCACCTGCGCGACCAGGTCGAGGTTGCGCTGGAAGTTCTCGCCCTGGAACCGCGGCAGCCCGCGCCGCATGTCGTCCTCGGGGAAGTCGGCCTCCGACTTGATCTGCCCGGTCAGGAACCCGCGACCGAGCGGGCTGAACGGCACGAACCCGACCCCGAGCTCCCGCAGCGTCGGCAGTACGACGGTCTCCGGGTCGCGCGTCCACAACGACCACTCGCTCTGCACGGCGGTGATCGGATGTACTGCGTGGGCCGCCCGCACGGTGTCCCCGTTCACCTCGGACAGACCGAGGTACCGGACCTTGCCCGCCTCCACCATCGAGGCCATCGCGCCGACCGTCTCCTCGATCGGCACCTGCGGGTCGCGCCGGTGCAGGTACCACAGGTCGACGTGGTCGACGCCGAGCCGCCGCAGCGACGCATCCAGGGCCTGACGCGCGTACGCAGGTGAGCCGTCGACGACCGTCGGCACGACCGCGCTGGCACCGGGCCGCTTGAAGCCGAACTTCGTCGCGAGCACGACCTCGTCGCGGCGCCCGGCCAGCGCCCGGCCGACAAGCTCCTCGTTCTCGCCGTCGCCGTACACGTCGGCGGTGTCGATGAAGGTGCAGCCCGCGTCGATGGCGGCGTGCAGCGTCGCGATGGACTCGGAGTCGTCGGCCCGCAGGCCGTACGACTGGGACATCCCCATGCAGCCGAGGCCGAGGGCGGAAACGGTCAGGTCACCGAGCTGGGATTCACGCATGCCTCCGAACCTACCGCCGCACGCTCCGTTCACCGACCGAGGGGCCGCGCTGGTCACGGTGAGTGAGACATTTCCTGCCTAGACAACATTAATGTGACATTTTGCCGCGACTCGGCACAAAGACCGCAACATTCCATATCTTCGGCAGGCACGAGCGGCATCAAAAGGGGTGGACATGTTCCTGCGACGGGCGCTGCGGTACCGCTGGGCACAGGCCCTCGTACTGACCGGCATCAGTCTGCTGATCGGTACCTGTGCCGTGTTCGGGCCGTGGTTCGCGCGCGCCGTCGAGCAGACGGTGATGACCGAGACCCTGTCCGGGCAGAGCCTGCCCGCGTCCTGGCTGCTCGCCTCGCCAGGACCGCAGGTCGGGATCAGCACCCACCCGGAGAACCTCGACAAGCTGCTCCCCGCCGACCTGAAGCCACTGTTCACCCAGCCCCTGCACGGCAGCTACAACGACGTGGGCTGGAGCAGCCCCGCCACCAAGGGTGACGCCTCGCCCGGCGCCCGCCTGCGCTGGCGGGACGGGTACTGCGCCCAGCTCACCGTCACCGAGGGCCGCTGTCCACAGGCGGCGAACGAGGTGATCGCTTCCGCCGTCGACAAGACGATCTGGGAGTTCCACATCGGCACGACCGTGGTCGCGACGCCGAGCGACGTCGGCAAGGGCGGCGGCCGACTCACCATCGTCGGCTTCTACCAGCCGAAGCAGGCCCGCGGCGACTTCTGGTACGGCGACTATCCGACCGGCCACTCGCACAAGCCGGCCGACAAGGACCCCGGCGCCGCCAACGAGTTCTTCACCGACAGCGCGACCTTCGCCGGCAACCAGTGGACGCAGCGGGTCACGTCGGACTTCCGGCCGATCCCCGGGGTGGCCCGGCTCGGTGACCTCGACCGCCTCAAGGACGCGACCGAGACGGTCAACGGCAACGCCAGGGAGATCGGCGTCGCCGCGCAGAACACGTCGTCGCTGGCCACGCTGGTCGACCAGATCCAGGCGGAGCGGAAGCAGGCCACCACGATCATCCCGCTGGTGATGGTGCAGGTCGCGTTGTTCGCGGTCGTCGTACTGGCGCTTGCGCTGGCAGCCGTCGTCGACCAGCGGCGCCCCGAGATCGCGCTGGCCCGGCTGCGGGGATCATCGACCAGGCGGACCCAGCGGGCGTTGTGCATCGAACTCGGCCTGCCCGTGCTGGTCGGCACCTTGCTCGGTGGGCTGGCGGGCTTCGCCTTGCTGCTGGTCGTACGCGCGACCTGGTTGCGGTACGGCGCCCCCATCGAGCTGCCCTGGACAGTCCCGGCCGCGCTCGCGGTGGCCGCAGTACTCGCCCTGATCGTGGTGGTGCTCCAGGTCCGAGGCACCGTCCGCCAGTCGATCTCCAGCCTGCTCCGGCGGGTCCTCCCACTGCGCCGCGGCCGGACGATCGGCCTGGCCGATCTGTGCATCATCGTGTTCGCGGTGGCCGGCCTGATCGCCGCGCTGACCGGCGACGGTCGTGGCCCGCTGCCGGTCCTCACGCCGGCGCTACTCGGGCTCGCAGCTGGTCTGACCTTCGCGCATCTGCTGCTGCCGACCGCTGGATTGATCAGTCGGCAGGCGCTGCGCCGCGGTCGGCTGGGCCTCGCGCTCGGGGCCTTGCAGATCTCGCGCCGACCGGCCGTGACCCGGATCGTGGCCGCTGTGGCGGTGGCGGCCGCGCTGCTCACGTTCGCCGGCCAGGCCTCGTCGATCGCCGCCGCCAACCGTGAGACCCGCTCCGGCTACGAGACCGGCGCCGAGGGCGTACTGCGGATGAACGCCCTGTATCTGAACGGGTTCCTCCAAACGGTCGACCAGGTCGATCCGGACCGCCACTGGCTGACCCCGGTGGTGATCTCGCGTCCGCCCTCCCCCGACGCACTGAAGTCGGAGATGATCGAGCCGGACAGCTTCCGGCGGATCGCGTTCCAGGGCGACCGGCTCACCGACGCGCAGGGCTGGCAGACGTTGCAGGCGCCGGCCGACGTGGCGCCGATCCAGTTCCGCAGCTCGCACCTCACCGCGACGGTCGCGGCGACCGCGATCAAGCCGCTCATCAGCCGCGACGCGAGCGGCACGCCGATCGACAGCGGCAAACCGAAGTCCGTCGTACTGCGGGCGAACGTCGTCAGCCATCGTGATGGCTCCCGCTTCCTGGTCTCGTTCCCGCCGCTGCCCCTCACGTCGACCAAGCCGGTCGTACTGCAGGCCGACGTCGAGTGTCTGGGCGGATGCGACCTGTTGCGCATCGGCATCGGCCGCGAGGCGCTCGACCCGGCCGGGGTGCAAGGCAACGTGGTGATCAGCAAGCTCTCCAGCGACGATCATCCGACCATCGACCTCGGCAAACCGGACGCCTGGCAGGCCGTCCCGCAACTCGGGTCCGACCAGAGCTCGATCGCGTCCGCGCCGGGTGGTGCGCTGACGATCGCGATGAAGAGCTTCGGCGCCGACCAGTTCCTGCAGTACGCGACGACCCCGCCGATCGTGCCGGCGCTGGTGACCCCGGAGTTCCACTACGTCGACCAGGTCACCAGCAGCCCGGCGGCGGACGGCAGCCCGATGACGCTGGCCAGGATCGACCGGCTGCGCGGACCGGTGAACAGGTACGGCGATCGCACCGCCGTGGTCGATCTCGAGACGGTACGGCGACTCGGCGGCGTCGTGGACGAAGGCGGGACGGACTTCGAGCTCTGGCTGAACAAGGACGGCCTGGCGAACGTCGACACGATCACCTACAAGCTCGCGAAGGCCGGGTACAACGCCGACCTGGTGGACCGCCGCGACGACCGGATCGCGGCGTACGGGCGGTCGGCGAGCGCGCTCGCGTTGCAGCTGACTCCGGTCGTCGGCATCGCGGCGTGGGTGCTGGCGATCGTCGTACTGCTGCTGACCGTCGTCACGTCGTGGCGCTCGCGGGCGCAGGACTACGCGAGCCTGAAGATCACCGGCGTACCGGCGAGCGCGACCGGGCGAGCCGCGCGCTGGGAGCAGACCGGTCCGGTCGCGCTGGCCGTCCTGCTCGGGACGATCTGTGGGCTGGTCGGTGCGCACGTCGCGCTGCCGCTGATACCGCTGTTCGCGACCAGCGGCGGGCCGGTGCCACTCGATCTCGGCGCCAGCTGGCCGGTCGCGCTTGCCCTCTGGGCCGGAGGTACGGCGATCCTCGCGGCTGTGACGCTGCTCCTCGGCAGCGGCGTCAACAGACGCTCCACCTACAACAGGATCCGGGAGGAGCTGACGTGACAGTGTTGAATGCCGCGACTCCGTCGCGGGGGTCACGGGGCTGTGACTCCCGGCCTTCCCTCGTCGCTCCGGTCGCTTCGCTCCCTCCGCTCCTCAGTCCAGGCCGGGAGGCCCCGTGACCGGCCTGGCGATCAGTACGACTGGACTTGTGCACATCTACAGGGCGCATGGCCACGATGTCGCCGCGCTCTCCGGTATCGGGATCACCGTACGGCCGGGTGAGCTGGTCGGGCTGCTCGGGCCGTCCGGTGCCGGCAAGTCGACGTTGCTGCAGCTGTGCGGCGGTCTGCTCACGCCGAGCGCGGGCCGGCTGCAGATCGGCGAGCACAATGTCGCCACGATGACCGACACCGAGCTGGACCGGATGCGCTCGGGTGACGTCGGCATCGTGCTGCAGGGTGCCGGCCGCAACCTCATTCCCTACCTGACGCCGGTCGACAACATCCGCTATGCGCAGCAGGCCGCACCACCAGGACGCGATCTCCCCGCTCCGGAGTCGATTCTCGAACTCGTTGGCCTGGGCAACCACGCGGCCACACCGCTGACCCAGCTGACACCCGGCCAGGTCCAGCTGTGTGCCGTTGCCGTCGGCATCGCAACGCTGCCCGGACTGCTGCTGGCCGACGAGCCGACCAGCCAGCTCGATCACCACGCCCGCGACGAGGTCCTCGCGGCACTCCGGACGATCAACACCGAGACCGGGATGACGGTCCTTCTCGTCACCCACGACCCCGAGGTCGCCGCGACGCTCCCCCGGACGATCACGATCCGGGACGGCCGGATCGCCTCCGAGGGCCGATCGGGTGAGGAGTACGCCGTGGTCGCGGTCGACGGATCGTTGCCGCTGCCACCGCATGTGGCCGAGCTGCTGCCGGCCGGGACGCTCGTCCAGGTCACGACCGACGACGGCGTCATCCGGCTCACCCCCGTGGAGCAGGAGGGCAACCAGTGATCAACCTCAGCCAGGTGACGGTGCGGTACGGCGAGCTGACCGCGGTGTCGGACGTCTCGTTCACCGTCCCGCCGGGGTTCGTGCTCGCGGTCAGCGGGCCGTCCGGCGCCGGCAAGAGCTCGTTGCTGTGGGCAATCGCCGGCGCGGTACCGGCGGCGAAGGGCCAGGTCGAGATCGACGGGCTGGTGATCAAGGACCGGCCGACCGCGGCCGCGCACGGCGTCGTACTGATCCCGCAGGGCAACGGGCTCGCGCGGGTGCTGACCGCGCGCGAGAACCTCTCGATCCCTTTGCTGACCAGCCGAAAGCCGGGCGAAGAGGTCGAGCGGACGATCGAGCAGGCACTCGCGGGCGTCGGGTTGGAGGAGAGCGGCGACCACCTGGTCGAGGAGCTGTCCGGTGGCGAGCAGCAGCGCGTCGCAGTGGCTCGTGGGATCGCCCAGCAAGGGCGGGTTATCCTCGCCGACGAGTCCACCAGCGAACTCGACAGCACCAACCGCGAACGCGTCCTCGACCTGCTGCACGAGGAAGCCCGCCGCGGCGCGGCCGTCGTGATCGCCACCCACGACCCCAATGTCGCCGACAGCGCCGACGGCCACGCCATCATGGACGAGGGCCACCTCAGCTGGCTACGACGCCTCTGACCGGCGTCAGCTGTCGGTCGTCGCGTCAGAGCCCGAGTTGGGTCGGGGTGTTTGGCGGGCCGGCGTGCAGGACCTTCTCCAGCAGAGCCGGCAGGTCACGTGGGGCGAAGCGGCCCTCGTGGATGGTCAGCTCGGAGAGGGGCCACCACTTCATCGCGTGGACGTTCTCAGCGCGGAGCTCGGCTGGGGTCATGGTGCCGGCGGGGTCGAAGGCCTCGGTGCGGACCAGGAAGTAGTCGTTGAGGACGCCGTCGTATCCGGTGGCGTGGCCCTCGGCAACGACTTCCTGGTGCCACAGGTGTTGTGGATCGGGGAAGCCGCTCAGGCCGACTTCCTCCACGAGCTCACGGCGAAGCCCCTCGATCACGGTCTCACCGGCTTCGAGACCACCGCCGGGCGTCGCCCACAGCGGGCCGTCCGCGAACTCGAAGCGGACCAGCAGAACCCGGTCATCGGGGTCGAGGATCACGCCGCGGGCGGCCGGGCGCAGGCTCGGCAGGCGCAGCTCGAGCTCGCGGTGCTCCTCGATCGCGCGGAAGCCGAAGCGGGAGTTGACCTTGCGCATCGGGGCGTTCGAGAGCGCGGTCCAGGTGTGCAAGAAGCGCTGCGTCGTACGGTGTTTGGCCAGCTGCTCGAGGTTCGCCAGCTTCAGGTGAGTGCCCAGGTTGTGGCCGCGGTGCTCCCGCAGTACGAGCGTGTCGTCCTGCTGGGCGTGCTCGGCGTCGGCCCTCGGCAGGTACATCAACGTGTACCCGGCCGGGTCGCCCGCGGACGTGTGCGCCATCGTCACCAGGGCGAGGTAGTTGCGGTCGATCCGTGCCTCGCTGGCCTCCAGCTTGTCGACCGTCCACGGCACGAGCTCGCGGGTCATGCCTCCGGTCGGCACATCCAGGTCCATCGCCGTGTGCAGATCGGCGTACGCCTGCTGATGCTCCGGCGGGCACACTCCCGCCCACGAGGTCAGTTGATAGCCATCCAGCCGGCCCGCCGATTCCCGCAGGTCGTCCAGCCGCAGGTCGTCGTACGGCAGCGGCACGACGAGGTGCTCCTCGACGTGCTCCACCTCGAAGCCCAGTCGCTCCGCGAAGGCAGCCCCCGGCCAGGGCTCGGAGGGTACGCCGAGCTCGGTCTGGACGATCGTCCGGCCGAGCTGGGCCGATCGGGTCACGGCCCACTGCCACAGCGCCGTGCCGATCCCGCGCCGCCGGTGCTCCGCGGGCACGTCGATCTCGACCTCGACAGTGTCGAGGTTGTCGGTCAGCCGGTACTCGAACAGCATGCCGCCGAGTACTCGGTCGTCCTCGAACGCGGCCACGGCGATCCGCTGCTTCAGCGGGCTGGGGTTGCGCAGCGAGTAGCCGAGCGTCTCCCGCCCGGCCACCAGCGCAGCCTTCCGGCCGGCGACCGCACCGGCCCGGAAGGCGTCGTACCACTCGTCGAACAAGGCCAGGTCGGCCGGGTCGATCTCGGAGATCAAGATCACCCGGCCGACCCAATCAGACAAACAGGTCAGCCGACAAGCGGTTAAACCGGCGCGACCTTGCCCTGGTACATGTACATGATCACGAAGTTGTCCGCGTACGGCGCGTTCTTCAGGATCGGGTCGTCGTCGGCCGGGAACTTCGCCACCCGGGTGCCCTCGAGCGCGGGGTTGTTACCGTAGCGCTCCCAGAGCGGGATGATCGGCAGCAGCTCGTTGAAGGCCATCGCCGCGGCGGTGACGTTCTTCTTCTGCTCGTCGAGGTTCAGGCCCTGTGCGGACTTGTCCACCACGGACTGCAGGTCGATCGGACCGGCCGAGGTGGTCTGCTTCAGCGGGAAGTTCATCCCCTTGCCGCCCGAGTTCGCCGCCGTCACGTAGTTGAAAGTGTACAGGTTCTGGACGAACGCGAAGTACGGGTGCGGGTGGTTCGACGCGCCCCAGGTCTGGATCGCGAAGTCGAACTTGCCGGCCAGGACGTCGGGGTTCAGCTGGGTGAAGGTGATGCCCCGCTTGGTGATGTTGAACCCGAACTTGTTCAGCTGGTCGGCCGCGTTGGTGGCGGCCGGGTTCCAGTCGGCGAACTCGGTCGGGAACTTGATGTCGTACGCCGCCGGCTTGCCGCTCGGCAGCATCCACTTGCCACCGGTCTGCTTCCAGCCCGCCGACTGCAGCAGGCTGGTGGCCTTGGCGAGGTCCTTCTCGTAGGCGTTCAGCTTCTTCTGGTCCGCGTCGGAGATCCAGTCCGGCACAGAGATGTCGGAGAAGCCGGCCATGAACTTGCAGGGCTTGCCGGAGTCGCCGAGCGCGACCGTGCCGTTCTCGGCGCGGTCGAGGACGTAGGCGATCGCCTGGCGTACCTTCGGGTCGGACAGCTCCGGGTGCGCGGTGTAGTTGAACACCAGCGCCGGGCCGGAGTACACCGGCGGCCGGAGGATCCGGAAGCCGCTGGACTGCAGCGTCTTCTCGGTCGCGACCGCGAAGCCGTGGGTCGCGTAGTCGACGTCCTTGTTCAGGACGACGGGGGTGACGTCGGAGGTCTCACCGTTGTACAGGAGAACCTTGCTGAAAGCGATCTTGTCGGCGAACAGGCCCTTGTCGTTCTTGACCAGGTTCATCTGCGCGTTGGTCATGTTCTTCGCGTCGAAGTTGAACGGACCCGACACGACCGGGTTCTCCGGACGGAACTTCTGGAAGTCGCCGTTGAGCTGCTTGCCCTCGGCGCTGTCCAGGCTGGTCTTGGCCTTACGCATCGTCTCGGCCTTGGTGGCCCACTCGCCGTACACCGAGTCGGGCATGATCGGCGCGCGGAGGATGTACCGCTCGAGCACGGTGGACGGCGTACCGATGGTGAAGGTCACCGTGGTGTCGTCCTTGGCACTGACGTCGGACAGGAACGCCCACGACTGCTGGCGCATCAGCCAGTGCAGGTTGAACGTCGACACGACGTCCTTGGCGGTGACCGGCTTGCCGTCGCTCCAGGTCAGCCCGGACCGGAGCTTCATCGTGTAGGTCTTGTTCGCCGCGTCCAGCGTGCCGGACTCGGCCATCATCCATTCCCACTTCTTGTCGGCCCAGTAGTACAGGCCGCCGCTGGGGTAGACGAGGTCGAGGTACGGGCTCTGCTGCTGGATGCCGTCCGTGACGCCGGCGGCCAGGTTGAAGTGGCCCTTCGGCGGCAGCTGGTACGGGTACGCGCCGTGGAACTCCTTGTTGGCGTTCTTGCTGCTGTCCCCGCTGCTGGTCGGGGAACTCGGCGAGCAAGCCTCCAGCGACCCGATGCCGGCCACGCCGACACCGGCGATGCCGAACAGCTGGAGCACGTGCCGGCGCGACATCGCGTTGGTCCGGGGGCTGGCCCCCGGGGAGTTGGTGCCGGAATCGTTGGTGCCGGTGGGACTCATTCCTTCGTCCTTTCTGATCTGACCGCACGACTGTGTGCGTCAGGCACTACTGGTTTGGGTACTGCTAACCGCCCTCGCGTTTTTCCCGCCGCCGGGTCCAGACGACCCCGACGACGACGATCAGGCCCAGTAGCAGGCCCAAACACAAGGTGAACAGGGTGACGACGAACTCCGGAGTACCGGGCGTCAGCGTGAGCAGTAACGCTCCGCTGGCCAGTACCAGGAACGCCGCCCAGCCGAGCGCCGCCCGGCCGATCTGCGGTGACATCAGGCCACCGGCTCATCACGCCGGACCTCCCCGGCTCCGTCGCGGGCCACCACATGGCAGGCCGCGGACTGACCGGAACGAATCTCGACCAGCTCCGGCACCGCGCCGTCGCACAGGCCATCCTCGAACATCGGGCAGCGCGGATGGAACGAGCACCCGCTCGGCAGGTGGGCCAGACTCGGGATCTCCAGGCTGCGCAGCGATTCGCGGCCCTTGGTCTTGGTCAGGTCCGGGTCCGGCTCGGGGATCGCGTCGATCAGCGCCCGGGTGTACGGATGCGTCGGCGCGTTGATGATCTTCGGCGTCGGACCGAACTCGACGATCCGGCCGAGGTACATCACCGCGGTCTTGCCGTTCCAGCCGAAGTACTTCGCGATCGCGAGGTCGTGGGTGATGAACAAGAACCCGACCCCGAGGTCGTCGCGCAGCCGGCCGAGCATTGCCAGCACGCTGATCCGGATCGACACGTCCAGCATCGAGGTCGACTCGTCCGCGATGATCAGCTTCGGGTCCAGCGTGAGCGCCCGGGCCACCGACACCCGCTGGCGCTGACCACCGGACAGCTGGTGCGGGAACTTCGGCAGATAGTTCTCCGGCGGGGTCAGGTCGACCTTGGTGAGCAGCTCGGCCGCCTTCTCGGCGGCAGCCTTCTTGGTCTTCACCACGCCGTGCTTGAGCAGCGGAGCGGTGATCGTCTGCTGGATGGTCCGGGTCGGGTTCAGCGAGGCGTACGGGTCCTGGTGGACGTACTGCACGCTGCGGCGGAAGGCGCCGAAGTCGTGCCGGTTCATCGACCAGATGTCCTTGCCGTCGAACGCGACCTGACCGTCGGTGGGCCGGGCCAGGCCGGCCGCCATCCGGGCCGCGGTGGTCTTGCCCGAGCCGCTCTCGCCGACCAGGCAGAGCACCTCGCCCGGGTTGACCGACAGATCGATGTTGTCGACCGCGCGGATCGGACCCGCCTTGGTCTCGAACACCTGACTGACCCCGCCCAGCGTCATCAGCGGCGTACGGCTCTCGGCCTGCGGGGTCTCTTCCAGCGCGCTCATGACGCGGTCCCCAAATCGTTGGGCACCTCGCGGTCGAGGTGCACGTCCTTCCAGTGGATGCAGGCGACGTCGTGGGCGCTGCCCGGCTCGTCGGTCACCGGGAGCAGCGGCGGCTCGTCCTGCTTGCACTCGTCGGTGGCGAACTTGCACCGCGGGTTGAACGTGCAGCCCGTCGGCAGCGCGGCCAGGCTCGGCGGACCGCCCGGGATCGACTCGAGGTCGGGCAGGTCACCCACGATCGGCGGCACGGCCTTGATCAGACCGAGCGTGTACGGGTGCCGCGGGCGGTAGAACAGGTCACGGACGCCGCCGGTCTCGACCAGGCGCCCGGCGTACATGGTGGCGACCCGGTCGGCGAGCTCGGCCGCCAGCGACAGGTCGTGGGAGATGAAGATCATCGAGAAGCCGAGCCGCTCGCGCACCTCGTGCAGCACGTCGACGATCGACCGCTGGGTGAGGATGTCGAGCGCCGTCGTCGGCTCGTCCAGGATCAGGACCTCCGGCTCGAGCAGCAGGCTCATCGCGATCAGCACCCGCTGCCGCATCCCGCCGGACAGCTCGTGCGGGTAGCAGTCCATCACCCGCTCCGGCTCCAGCCGGACCAGCCGGAGCAGCTCGCCGGCCCGGTCCTCGATCTCCTGCCGGCTCGCCTTGGTGTGCGCGCGCATCGTGTCGTGCATGTGCGCGCGGATCTTCAGCACCGGGTTGAACGCGTTCATCGCGCCCTGGAAGACCATCGCCGCGTCCCGCCAGCGGAACCGCCGCAGGTCGCGACCGTCCAGGCCCAGGATGTCGATCTCGGTGCCGTCGCCCCGGTTGAAGGTGACCTTGCCGCTGGCGTGACCGAGCCGCGGCAGCAGGCGGAGCAGGCCGAGCCCGAACGTCGTCTTGCCGCAGCCGCTCTCCCCCACCAGGGCAAGGCTTTCGCCCGGGTACAGATCGAGGTCGACGCCGCGGACGGCCTTCACCGTGGCGCCGGCGCCGGTCCGGTACTCGACCTTGAAGTCGCGCACCGACAGCAGTGGCTTGCCCTCGCCGCCGCGCACCGCGCGGGAGGATCCCGAAGTTGTCGTCGTCACCATGGGCTCACCGGTCCCGGAGGCGCGGGTTGAGGATCTCTTCGAGGGATCGTGTCATCATCACCAATCCGAGCAGCAGCAGGATGATCGCGACAATCGGGCTGAGGATCCAGGCCAGGCTGTTGTCGTTGAAGATCGCGCCGGCGATCCAGGCGCGGTTGAGCATGATGCCCCAGTTCGACCCGGTCAGCGGCGCCAGACCGAGCAGGTAGAGGCCGACCAGCTGATAGATCGCGTTCGTCACGCCGATCATGAAGTTCATCAGGATGAAACTGGCCATGTTCGGCAGGATCTCGACGAACACCACTCGCGGCGTACCGAGATCCAGTAGTCGTGCGGCCTCGACGAACTCACGTTCCTTCAGTGAGAACACCTGGGCCCGGACGGCCCGGGTCAGCACCGGCCAGGACAGGCCGCCGACCAGGAGCGCCAGCAGGACCGGCGAGTCGAGCTTGAAGAACGCCCCGAGGACCGCGAGCAGGACGATCTGCGGGACGGTCAGGAACACGTCGGCCATGGTGACCACGACCGAGTCGACCCAGCCGCCGAGGTAGGCGGCCAGTGAGCCGAGCACGATGGCGATCGTGGTGGAGATCGCCGCGGCGACGAAGCCGACGAAGATCACCGTCCGGCCGCCGCTGATCATCTGGATCAGGACGTCCTTGCCCTCGTTGTCGGTGCCCAGTAGGTGCCCGGGCGTGCCGGCCGGGAGCAGGATCTCCTTGACGTTCGGCGCCACCTCCGGGGTGAAGAACGGCCCGATCGCACTGATCAGCACCAGCAGGGCCACCAGCACGAAGCCGATGAAGCCGGCCGGACTGCGCCGCAGCGACTTGAGGATTCCGGCGAAGCGGGAAACGCCGGTCGTTCCGATCGCGGCGGCGGCGCCGGTGGCGGCTACGGTGTCTGCCATCTCGTCACCCCTTGCCCTGGACGCGGATCCGCGGATCCAGCCTGCTGTAGAGAATGTCGGCGAGCAGGTTGGCCGCCACCACCGAGATCGTGATGACCAGGAAGATCCCCTGCAGCACGGCGTAGTCGCGGCCGTTGACCGCGTTGAAGAGGCTGAACCCGATGCCCTGGTAGCCGAAGATCTTCTCCACGAAGATCGATCCGCCGACCACGAATCCGAGCGAGACCGCGAGCTGGCTGAACAGCGGCAGGACGGCGTTGCGGCCGACGTACCCGTTCCTGATCCGCGAGTCGGACAGGCCGCGGGCCCGGGCAACGGTCACGTAGTCCTCACCGAGCGTCTCCACCGTCGACGACTTCATCACCAGCGCCCAGGAGCCGACCGTGGTCAGGGTGTAGGCGAGGATCGGCAGCGCCGCGTGGTAGAAGATGTCGTTCAGGAAGGCCAGGCTGAAGGACGGATGCACGCCTGGTGTGTACGAACCGCGCGCCTCGGTCAGGTTGAACCATTGCAGTTTCACCCCGAGGAAGACGACGATCAGGATCGCCAGGATGTAGTTCGGGATCGCGTGCAGGAACGCGCCGATCGAGGTGAGCAGATGGTCGACCCAGGTCTCGCGGCGATAGGCCATGACCATGCCGGCCGCGATGCCGATGACGAACGCGAACACCGTGGCCACGCCGACCGAGAACAGCGTCCACGGCAGGTAGGTCCTGATGACCGAGGCAACGGTCGTGCCCGGCGAGAGCGCCGAGTTGCCGAAGTCGCCTTGCAGCAGGTTCAGCATGTAGGTCGCGTACTGCTGGATCAGCGGCGCGTTCGGGTCCAGGGAGAAGAGGTTCTTCGCCTGCGCGGCGGCGGCCTCGTACGAGATGCCGGTCTGCGCGATCTGGGTCTGGATGTAGGTGTCGACCGGGTTACCCGGCAGCAGCCGGACCAGGAAGAACGTTCCGGTGGTAACGATGAAGACGGTCAAGACGGCCTTGAAAAGTCTTCGGACAAGCCAGGCGTTGAAGAAGCGCCGAACAGCCGAGGGTCTCGGTTCGACAACCGGTCCTTCGATCAGTTTCGACGCGGGTGTCTCGACCGCACCGCTCACTGCTCACCTCCACGCGACTGCCAGGGAAAGTCGGTGGCGCAGAACCACTCAACAGCACGACTTAGTAACGCTGTCTTGCAAGGATCTGCGCATAGTGACGCTAGTGTGCGCAACCCCAGTCATCGAGTCAACGTCTTGAGGCAACGTTGAGACAACGTTGCGGTCCGTGACGCAACGGTACCGGGGCGTGCTGAAATCGCCCGCCTCTGAAACAGAGACGGGCGATTCGCCGGAAGAATGTGACGGACTCAGCGCGTGGCGCGATTGACAGCCGAGACGACCGCCTTCAACGACGCGGTGAGGATGTTGGCGTCGCGCCCGACACCCCAGAAAACCTCCTCGCCGACCTCGCACTCGACGTACGCCGCGGCCAGCGCGTCACCGCCCGCGGAAAGCGCGTGCTCGTGGTAATCCAGCACCCGTACGTCGTACTTCAGCGGCTTGATCGCGTCCACGAACGCCGACACCGGACCGTTGCCCTCGCCAACGAGCTCGTGCGGTACGCCATTGGAATAGACCTGAACCCGGAGCTGGTCGCCCTGGCCCTCGCCGGACGTGGAGTTCACGCTCAGCAGCGAGAGCTTGCCCGGAGCAAGGTATTCGGCCGCGAAGATGTCCCACATCTGCTGCGGGCCGACCTCGCCGCCCTCGTTGTCGGTGTGCTGCTGGATCACCCGGCTGAACTCGATCTGCAGCCGGCGCGGCAGGTCGAGCCGGTGCTCGGACTTCATCATGTACGCGACGCCGCCCTTGCCGGACTGCGAGTTGACCCGGATCACGGCCTCGTAGCTGCGGCCGACGTCCTTCGGGTCGATCGGCAGGTACGGCGCCTCCCAGGTGATCTCGCCGACCGGCTTGCCCTCGGCCGCGGCCTGCTTGTCGAGCGCCTCCAGGCCCTTCTTGATCGCGTCCTGGTGCGAGCCGGAGAACGCGGTGTAGACCAGGTCACCGGCGTACGGCTGGCGCTCGGGAACGCGCATCTGCGTGCAGTACTCGACCGTGCGGCGGATCTCGTCGATGTCGGCGAAGTCGATCTGCGGGTCGATGCCCTGGCTGAACAGGTTCATCCCCAGGGTGACCAGGTCGACGTTGCCGGTGCGCTCACCGTGCCCGAACAGGCAGCCCTCGACCCGGTCGGCGCCGGCCATCAGCGCGAGCTCGGTCGCGGCCACCGCCGTACCGCGGTCGTTGTGCGGGTGCAGGCTGATCGCGCTGTGCTCGCGCCGGGTCAGGTGCCGGCCGAACCACTCGATCTGGTCGGCGTACACGTTCGGCGTGCACATCTCGATGGTCGCCGGCAGGTTCAGGATGATCTCCCGGCCCTCGGCGGGCTGCCAGACGTCGCTGACCGCCTCGCACACCTCGAGCGCGAACTCCAGCTCGGTGCCGGTGAAGATCTCCGGGCTGTACTGGTACCCGAACTCGCAGTCGCCGAGGATCTCGTCGGCGTACTTCATCACGGTCTCGGTGCCCCGGACGGCGATGTTGCGGCACTCGGCCTTGTCGACGTTGAACACCACCCGGCGGAACAGCGGGGCGGTCGCGTTGTACAGGTGGATGGTCGCCTTCGGCGAGCCCTGCAGCGACTGCACGGTCCGCTCGATCAGCTCCTCGCGGGCCTGGGTCAGCACCGAGATCGTCACGTCGTCGGGGATCGCGTCACCCTCGATCAGGCTGCGGACGAAGTCGAAGTCGTACTGGCTGGCGCTCGGGAAGCCGACCTCGATCTCCTTGTAGCCCATCTTCACCAGCAGGTCGAACATCCGCCGCTTGCGAGCCGGCGACATCGGCTCGACCAGGGCCTGGTTGCCGTCGCGGAGGTCGGTGGACAGCCAGCGCGGCGTGTGGTCGACGGACCTAGCCGGCCAGGTGCGGTCGGGCAGCTCGATCGGCGGGAACGCGCGGTAGCGATGGGTCGGCATACCGGACGGCTGCTGGACGGGCTTGGGCTGGTTCTTCGGTGCCACGGGGGTTCTCCTCGGGAAGCTGTCTACTGCGGGGTCGCTTGGACGACCGGCGAACGACAGAACTCCGCGGCGAGGGAACCGGCCTTAACAGGCCTCGCCGCGGCAGCGAAGGAGGAGAAGCTGGTGCCGCATGATGCCTGCGAGTCTATGCACAACTCCCCCGGCCCGTCGAACCGGGGGTCTCGACGCGCGAGACACTCAGAGTGACGGCGTCCTCGCTGAGGATGTGCTGAAGATTCTGTTCGGCCGCCGGTGAGCGGCCTGTGGACGGTGCGAGGATGGCCGGATGACGGCGCGGGTGCTGGTGGTGGAGGACGCGGAGCCGATCCGGACCGCCGTCGGCATCGCGCTGACCGAGGCCGGGCACACCGTGCTCACCCGGCCCGACGGCGAGAGCCTCGAGCGGGACCTGGCGGAGTACCGGCCGGACCTGGTGCTGCTCGACGTGATGCTGCCTGGACGGGACGGGTTCGAGCTGCTGACGGTCACCCGGGAGACCTCGAACGCCGGCGTGATCCTGCTGACCGCGCGCGACGCCGTCGGCGATCGGCTGCACGGGCTGCGGACCGGAGCGGACGACTATGTGGTGAAGCCGTTCGTGCTGGCCGAGCTGATCGCGCGGGTGGAGGCGGTACTGCGGCGGATGGGGCGGTTGCGGACCGTCCTCTCGGTCGGCGATCTCGAGGTGGACGTCGAGGCGCGCGCGGTCCGCCGGGGCGGTACTCCGATCGAGCTGACCGCCACCGAGTTCAAGCTGCTCACGTTCCTGGCCGGCCGCGACGGGAAGGTGGTCGGCAAGACGCAGTTGCTGACCGCGGTCTGGGGGTACGACGACTACGCGGACAACCTCGTCGAGGTGTACGTCAGCGGACTGCGACGCAAGCTGGAGGCACACGGCCCGCGGCTGCTGCATACCGTCCGCGGGTCCGGGTACGTGCTGCGCCCATGAGAGGGCTCCGGACCGGGTCGCTGCGAGTACGGGTGACGGTGACGGCGATCGCCGTACTGCTGGTCGTGCTGCCGATCACGGGGCTGACGGTGAAGGCGGTGTTCGACGCGCAGGCCGAGCGCAGCCTCGACTCGCTGCTCACCGGACGGGCGCAGCTGGCCCAGCAGCTCGCCCGCCAGAACGTTGCACCAGGCAACTTGGTCCGGCGGGTGGACGCGGACGGCGTACGGGTCACGTTGATCCTGCGCACCGGGCGGCAGTTCGGAGCGCCGCCGGTCGACGCGGGCGGGACCGTTCGGCAGGTGAAGGCGACGTTGCAGGCGGGGCAGCAGACGAAGGGCGCGACGCTGATGCTGTCCGCCGACACCGGCTTGCTCGCGGACGCGAGTTCGCGGCTTCGGACGGTGCTGTTGATCTCCGGCGCGTTGGCGATTCTGATCACCGCGCTCGCGCTGGTGATCGGGATGCGCTTCGCCCTGGCGCCACTGGACGCGATGACCGGGCTGGCGCGCTCGATCGCGGCGGGTCGACGGGGTGGCCGGCTGCAGCCGGAGCGCGCCGACACCGAGCTCGGGCGTACGGCGGCTGCCTTCGACGAGATGCTCGACGCACTCGAAGGCGCGGAGAACGTCGCGCGGCGGTCCGAGGTGGTCGCGCGGGAGGCCGAGGGCGTTGCGAGGCAGTCGGAGGACCGCATGCGGGAGTTCGTCGCGGATGCCGCGCACGAGCTGCGGACGCCGGTCACGGGACTGCAGACGGCCGCGGAGGCGCTGATCCAGCTCGGGCCGCACGCTACGGCTTCGCAGCGCGAGGAACTCGAACTGCTGCTGGTCCGCGAGTCTCGGCGGGCCGGCACACTGGTCTCCGATCTGCTGGAGCTGAGCCGCATCGACGCGGGTCTGCAGCTCCACCTGACCCAGGTCGACCTCCGCCACCTCGCCGACGCGCAGGCTGCCCGGGTCCGGTTGGTCGCTCCCGAGTTGGACGTCGAAGTCACCGGCGCGGCGACCGTCACGGCCGACCCCGAGCGGCTGGCCCAGGTCGTCGCCAACCTCGTCGACAACGCCCGCCAGGCAGGCGCCCAGTCGGTCCACATCTGCGTCGACGGCACCGGCGTACTGGTCGAGGACGACGGCCCCGGGGTACCGCCACCCGCCCGGGAGCGCATCTTCGACCGCCTCGTCCACGGCCCCAACAGCAAAGGCGCCGGGCTCGGCCTGGCCATCGCTCGCGGTGTAGCCCGTGCCCACGGCGGCGATCTGACCGTGGGCGACCGCGCGGACGGCAAACCAGGCGCGGCCTTCCACCTTCACCTGACTGCTCAATAGGCGTCAGACGCGGAGGAGGCCGTTGATGGTCGTGGTGTGGTCGGCGAGGATGCGTCCCGGGTCCTCACCCAGCACGTGTTGGAGGACCGTCGCGTAGACGTCCCGGAAGTCGGTGCCCGCCTTGAGGTCGCCGTTGGAGAGGTCGGTGAGGCTCGGCTGGTTGCCGTAGAAGCCGCCGGAGACCTTCTCGCCGAGCAGGAAGACAGGGCCGGCGGTGCCGTGGTCCGTGCCGTCGCTGCCGTTGGCCTGGACCCGGCGGCCGAACTCGGAGTACACCAGCACGACCGCGTTCTTGCCGCGGTCCGTCTTCTGCAGCCGCTGCACGAACGGCGTCAGCGCGCCATCCAGCTCGGTCAGCAGCCGCTGTTGCGTTCCACGCTCGTCCGCATGCGTGTCGAACCCGCCCAACGACGCGGAGTACGCGCGGGTCGGCACGCCCGCCTCGATCAACCCGGCGATCAGCTCGAGCTGCGCACCGAGTTGCGACGTACCGCCGGCGGACGTACCCTTCGTGCGCTCCTCGTCGTCCTCGTCCTCCTGCTCGTGCCCGCTCTTGACGGCCTTGCCCAGCACCTGCGTCGCGTTCTGCAGGTCCAGCACGGACTTGGCCGCCCGCGCCTGCCAGTGGCCCTCTCCCGGGCTCGGCTTGCCCAGCGCGGCGTACGCCGTACCCAACGCACCGCCGGGCAAGGACAGTCCGCGCAACGGAAGGGACGCAGCCGCCGTGGTTTCGCCGGCGAGGAGTGGCGGCAGGGTGGGTTCGACGGAGACCGCGCGCAGTGGATCGGCGCCGGTCGCGTCGAGCCAGCGGCCGAGCCAGCCGGTCGGGATCGGCGACTTCGGCGAGGCCGTCTGCCAGATCGCCATCGACCGGAAGTGACTGCGATCCGGGTCGGGGTATCCGACACCACGCACGATCGCGAGCCGCTTGTCGTCCCACAAGCCCTTGAGGCCCTTCATCCCGGGGTTCAGCCCGAGGCCGTCGCCGAGGTCGAGCACCTCGTTCTGCTGGTACGCCAGGTCGGGCCGGGCCTTCTGGTACGCCGGGTCCGCCGCGGGGACGACCGTGTTCAGACCGTCGTTGCCGCCGTACAAGGTGATGACGACCAGTACCGACTGGTCGCTCGGCAACGGATCGTCGACGGCCGCAGCCATCAGGTCGGACCAGTTCACCTGCGTCGCCCCGGCCGCCAGCGCACCGGCCGCCGTCACCCCGCTGAGGGCCAGGAATCGCCTTCTCGTCAGATTGTCCACAATTCCGCCCTATCCGCTCACCACGTACTCGGGTGCGCACGCCGCGACCGCGGTCAGCTGCGCAGGATCCTTGACACCGGCCAGTGCCGACCGGGTTCGCGCTGTCCAGTTGTCGACACCGAGCAATGCGCCGACGGCGCTGACCCGATCCGTCGCATTGTCGACAGTTGACAAGTCGGCCTTCCTCGCCAGCTGCTGCGCGAGCTGCAGCCGGGTGACGCCGGCCGACGTGGTCAGCCAACTCGCGCCCGCCGGCCAGCCGCCGACGCTCGGCGGCCGGAACGGCAACTGGCCCATACCGCGCAGCCCGGCGAGTAGCTTGGTCTGCTCCTTCTCCTCCAGCTTGCTCGGCCGGAGCCGGAGCGCGCGGAGCAACCCGACCGCCCATTCGACCGGCTCCTTCACCAGGCTCGACGCCGGGTCCTTGAACGCCGCCTCGGCGACCATTGCCGTGAGCAATGACTTCACGTCGCGGTTGACGCCGTACGCCGTAGTCAGCCGGGCGACCGTCGCGGCATCGGGCGGCGTCGCCGACACCAGCCGGAACCACAACCGCCCGATCACGAACCCGGCCGACGCGGGCTGGGCGAGCGCGAGCCGCGCGAAACCCTTCGCGTCGAAGTCACCGGTCTTGCCGAGGACCGTCTTGCTGCCGGTGTCGAACCGCTTCCGCTCGAACGTGGCGACATCCTTGCGCAGCACCCACCCGGTCAGGCAACGGGCACCCTGCGCCACGTCGGCCTCCTGGTAGTGGCCGATGCCGAGCGTGAACAGCTCCATGAACTCGCGGCCCAGGTTCTCGTTCGGCGAGCCCTTGCGGTTCTTCTGCCCGTCGAGCCAGCGGATCATCGCCGTGTCCACGATCATCGACTGCGCCAGATCACCGAACCGGCCGAGGGCGAGGTTGCGCTGGGTCTGGTTCTGCGCCAGCATCCAGGCCGCGTTGCGAACCTTCTGGTTGCTGGTCGCGAAATGCCCGTGCCAGAACCAGGTCAGCCGCTCCCCTGCGGTCCGGCTGACCACCATCCGGTCCAGCCACCACATCGTCAGCTTCCGCTCCTGCGCGGCCCGCTGCTTGTTGGCGGCCTTCTTCGCATCCTTGTCGTCCTTCTTCTTCGCCACATCGGGCGGCTGCAGGCCGGTCGGCGCGGGAACGGCCTCGGCCGCGGCATCCTTCGCCGGCCCCAGCAGCCGGCGTACGGTCACGTCGACGCTTGCCTCCAGGTCACCTGGTGCCGGCCCGAACCCGAACCGATCGTTCAGCCGCCGCACCACGGCCCGCTCGCTGATCTCGGTCATGTCTTCGATGGTTTCCAGTCCGCGACCCCCGGACCAGGATCCGGGCGATTTCTTCAGCCGATCCACAGGTACTGAGTAGCGCCCGCTGGAGGTCGTCAGCGGATTCCTTGCCTTCAAGGATGCTTGAGCTATTAGCGTTCTCGGCATGACTCCGATGATGAGGATCGCCCGGCCGAGCACCGGGCTCGCGGCGATCGAGCGGTTCTACGTGGACGGTCTCGGATTGAGCGTGCTGTACCGGAAATCCGACGACAGCCACCACCTGCTGATGGTCGGGTGGCCCGACGCCGGATGGCACCTCGAGTTGGTCGAGGACCCGGAGGTCCGGCCGCGGCCCACCGAGGAGGACCTGCTGGTGATCTACCTCGACGGCCCAGTGCCGGCCGACCTCGTGGAGCGGCTGGTCTCGGCGGGCGGTCACGTCGTGCCGTCGCGCAACCCGTACTGGGACACTTGGGGTGTGACCATCGTCGATCCCGACTCCTACCGGCTGGTGCTGTGCACGCGATCCTGGAGCAACAAATGACATCCCTGCTCGATCGCATCGGTACGCACGGGCTTGGTGTGCTGGTCACCATCAAGCGTGACGGGCGGCCGCAGCTGTCCAACGTCACGTATGTCTTCGACGGCACGCGGGTCCGGGTCTCGCTCACCGACGGGCGCGCCAAGACCAAGAACTTGCGCCGCGACCCGCGCGCCAGCCTGTACGTCGACGGTCCGCGCGGCCGCTCGTACGTCGTACTGGAAGGCAAGGCCGAGCTCAGTCCGGTCGCGGCCGACCCGCACGACGCGGTCGTCGAGGACCTGGTCGACTACTACCGGACCGCGACGGGCGAACACCCTGACTGGGACGAGTACCGCGCGGTCATGGTCGAGGACAAGCGGCTGATGTTCTCGATGACCGTCGACCACGCGTACGGGATGCCTAAGCCGTAGCTTCGTCCATTTCGGGAACCATCCGGGCCTCCCGGGCCGCCCGGGCCGCCTCGCGGTAGCGGCGTGGAGCGACGCCGTTGACGCGTTTGAACGCGTTGCTGAACGCACTGTCGGAGGTGTAGCCGAGCGTGTGCGCGACGGCGGACAGCGGCTGATCGCCATCGCGCAGGGCTCGCTCGGCGAGGCGCATGCGCCAGTTGAGCAGGTACGTGAGGGGCGGGACACCGGCAACGGAGCGGAACCGCTCGGCGAACGTCGTACGGGACATCGCGGCCGCTCGGGCGAGTTCCTCGAGCTGCCACGCCCGGCCGGGTTGCTCGTGCATCAGGCGAAGGGCCGGGGCGATGCGCTCGTCGGCGATCGCGCGCAGCCAGCCGACCGGGAGCGCGCCGACTTCCGCGACGCAGGCCCGCAAGGCCTCGAGGAAGAGCAGGTGCGCGACGTCGGCGGCGGCCAGGCTCGCGCCGGGCTCCGAGGTCGATGCCTCGTGCAACAACCGGTTCAGCAACCACCGGAAGGTCGCGGCCCGCTCGTCGGTGGCCCGGAGGTGCGTCACCGGCGGCAGGGCGCGCATCAGCAGCTCTTCGCCGGTGCGATTCAGGCTGACGTGACCGCCGACGCCGACGACCCGCGGGCCGACGCCGGTCGTGACGCCACTGCCGAAGCGGGCGATCGGCCCGTCGGCGGCGCCGAACGCCGCGACCGCGTCCTCGACCGGCACGGCGTCGGAGTTGCCCTTCACGAACTCGTGTCGGCCGTCGAACAGCACGATGTCCCCCGGCTCCAACTCGATCCGGCCGCTCGTCAGCTCGTCGTCGAAATCGATCCAGCATGTTCCCTCGACCGCCGCGGTGAACTTGAGCCGGTTCGTCGCCGGGTAACGCAGCGCCCACTCGCCGATCGCCTCGAAGCCGCGGGAGACGTGGCAGCGCGCCTCGGTGAGCGCGAGGGTGTCGGTGAGCGGATCGGTCACATCCGTACTATCGCGCAAGTTGTCGGCACTCTCAAGCATTCTGCGTCCGGCTATCCCGGCATACCGTCGAAGCATGCAAACACCGATAGGCTCAGGATTCAGCGCGGCTTCCACGACGTACGACGTACTCCGAGGCGTCGATCTCCACGGGAAGGTCGCGATCGTCACCGGCGGGTACTCCGGCCTCGGCAAGGAGACTGTCCGCGCCTTCCGGTCCGCGGGAGCCGACGTCATCGTGCCGGCGCGCGACGTCGCTCGGGCTGCCGGTGAACTGGCGGACATCGACGGGGTCGTCGTAGAGCAGCTGGACCTGCTGGATCCGGCGAGTATCGACGCGTTCGCGGACCGGTTCCTGGCCGCCGGCCGTGCGCTGCACATCCTGGTGAACAGCGCGGGGATCATGGCGAATCCGCTGACCCGGGACGCCCGCGGGTACGAGTCGCAGTTCGCGACGAACCATCTCGGGCATTTCCAGCTCACGACGCGGTTGCTGCCGGCGTTGCGGCAGGCCGGTGGCGCACGGGTGGTCGCGGTGTCGTCGCGCGGGCACCGGTACAGCGCGGTCGATTTCGACGACCCGAACTTCGAGCATCGCGAGTACGCGCCGTACCCGGCGTACGGGCAGTCGAAGACCGCGAACATCCTCTTCGCCGTCGAGCTGGACGAACGGGAGCGGGCGAACGGGATCCGCGCGTTCGCCGTACATCCGGGCAGCATCATCACGCATCTGGCCCGGTACTCCGACCGCGAGACGTTGCGCGACGGCGGGTTCCTGGACGAGAACTACGAGCCGATCATCGATCCGGCGCGTGGGCTGAAGACGGCCGAGCAGGGCGCGGCGACGCAGGTGTGGTGTGCGGTCAGCCCGCAGCTCGACGGGTGCGGCGGGGTGTACTGCGAGGACGCGGATATCGCAGTGGTTCATGCGTCCGGCGTACCGGACAGCGAGGTGCTGGCGGTGACTCCGGGCGCGTTCGGCGTACTGCCGTATGCGATCGACCCGGAGAACGCGCGGCGGCTGTGGAAGCTCAGCGAGGAACTTCTCGACCGCGGATAAACCAGTCGCGGTAACTGGGTCGCTCGGTGGACGCTGGGGCGGTGGAGATCTCGAAACTGCTGCCCGACGACGAAGCCGGGTGCGCCGAAGCCGTTGCGCTGAAGAACGCAGGCGCCAAACTCGACTGCCCGGAGATGCTGCAGCCGACCGCGCGTGGCTATGCGAACATGCTGCGCTACGGCTGGGACATGGAGCCTGAGTACGCCTATCTGGCGCGGGACGCCGACGGGACCGCCGTCGGGCTGCTGGGCATGGGCGTCAACCTCTACGACAACACGAACCAGGTCTGGATCGACATCGACGTCCATCCGGATCATCGTGGCCATGGTGTCGGCTCGGCACTGGTCGAGTACGCCGAGGGGCTCACCCGCGAGCTGGGGCGGGACACGATCGGCTACGGCTGCGTGGACCTGCCGAAGGCGGATGCGTTCGCCCGGCGGCACGGGTTCGAGCAGAAGGCCGTCGAGGTGAACCGGCGACAGGACCTGACCGGGCTGGACTGGGATGTGGTGCAGCGGCTGTACGACGACGCGGTCGCCGCGTCCACGGCGTACGAGCTGACGAAGCTGACCGGCACCCTGCCCGAGGAGTTGCTGGCGGACATGGTCATGCTGACCGCCGCCATCAACGATGCTCCGAAGGACGACCTGGACATGGAGGACGACGTCTACAGTCCGGAGCGGCTGCGGGCGTACGAAGAGGCGCAGTCGAAGAGCGAGCACACCATCTACCGCGTGATCGCCCGCGAGAAGTCCACCGGCGCCCTCGCCGGCCACACGGTCATCGCTGTCGAGCGCGAACGCCCGTACGTCGGCGAGCAGCACGACACGTCAGTAGCCCGGGACCATCGGGGCCACCGCCTCGGCGCGCTCGTCAAGTCCGCGATGCTCCGCTGGCTCCGCGAGGCCGAGCCCGCGCTGACCCAGGTGGACACCTGGAACGCCGAATCCAACAACCACATGATCGGCATCAACGAACAACTCAACTACAAGATCGTCGCCCGCATCCTGGCGTACCAGAAGAAGCTCTGAACAGACCGGGGGCGCCGCAACCAGCGACGCCCCCGGCTTCTACTGCTGAAGGCTCACTCGCCCACGAGCTGGTTCCAGTGGCCGGTGATCGCGAAGATGCCGGTGCCCGGCACGGTGCCGCCGGTGACCCGGCCATACGACGTGACCGCCGTCGCCGAGCCGTTGAACTTGCTCATCGCGTACTGGTAGGCCGAGTCGGTGTCGTTGTCGAAACCGGTCACCAGCGAGCCGCCCTTGTCACCGCAGCCCGTGGCGGCCAGCGACTCGTACGCCGCGAAGCCCGTGCTCCGGACCAGCTTCAGGATCGGCTTCGTCGAGGCGGCGGCCGGGATCCGGACCGTCCACAGCGCACCGGCCTTGGTGGTCATCAGCAGCGTGTCGTACGACGGGTTCTCCGCCACCACGGTCATCGCCTTGAAGCCCTTGAAGCCGGCGAAGTGGCCGAGTGCCCGGAAGGTGGCGCCCGACGCCGCGTAGCGGTAGAGGCTGCCGTTGGTGCTCAGCCCGTACAGGTACGAGCGGTTCGGCGCGGTGATGGCGTAGTTCGACGTCACGAGCTGGGTGAAGCTGGTCCAGCCGGAGCCGATCCGCGCGTACGTCGGCCGCGCGTTGTCGGTGTCGAAGTAGGTGACACCGCGGTACAGCGTGCCGTTCTGCACGAACAGGCTGTGGTAGTAGAAGTGCGCGTCGGTCTGCACGCCGTACCACGTCGTGTTGAGACGCGTGCCGACGAACGGGAACTCCGCAAAGAACTCACCGCGCGGCGGCTTGGCCGGCGTGACCAGGACGTCGTTGATCCCCGGCGTCGGGGTGTTGAAGCCGACATCCTGCGCGCATCCCCCGGAGGCGAGCTTGGTGTTCGGCGTGGTCTTCAGGTTGCCGTTGGCCGGGTGGGCGATCGCGGGCGTCGGGTTGGACCGGACGGCGGCAGTGGCCGGGCCGGCGGCGGCCGTGGCGGCGAGCATGCCGACCCCGGCCAAGGCGAGCGCGAAGCGCTGCAGTTTCATACTGGAAGTCCCCCTCAGGACATGAATGACCTCGATGATCCTCGAGACCGTGCGCGAGCATAACGTGCGTCGGGGACGAACCGCGCCACGGTTGCACCTTGTTGCAACGGTCCAGGCTAGACCGCCTGAACCACTGTGACCTTCATCTCATTCGACAGGCTGAAACCCAACGAACGGTTCAGCCGGCTTGTCGCGACAGCGGGTCGGGACCTTGAGTGGGTGGCGGATCTGCACCACTCATCAACCTCGTCGCTTCACGCCGGCCCACGCTCAGCTTCCGGCCGGCACCGGCCACGGTCGGGTCTTACTGAGTGCTGCCGGTCCGCCCCAGGCCGAACAGCTTGGCGACCTGGTCGGCCAGCTCTTCTTCGGAGCGGTCGATGTCGACGACCAGACCGGTCAGACCGAGCCGCGCGGTCTCGCCGGCGATCCGTTGGGTGAACATCCGGTCCCGCTCCAACAAGTTGCCCAAGGCCCGTTCCGGCGCACTCGTCCGCCCGGCGATGGCCCACAGCGATCCCCGCCACTCCAAGGCGGCCCGCCGGAACCCCGGCGTCGGCAACAGCCACACGGCCTGCCGCCGATCGGCCAGCAACGGCTCCACCAGCTCGGGCAGCAGCCGGAACCCCTCCACCACGATCGGCTCCGCCGGCAAGCTCAGCAGGTCTTCGACAATCAGCCCGAAGGCCTCGCCACGGAACCAGTGGAACGTGTCGAGCATGACCTCGGGTGACCGCTTCGCCCAGCGCTCGTCCATGTCCATGGCGAGGAAATCCTGCAGGTACGGCGTTTCGCCGGGGCTGCTGCGGGCGGTGTGGTCGCTCATCGAGCGGTCGGTGTCGTAGCGGCGAAGCCCGAAGCGGTTGGCGAGGTGGGTGGAGATCGTCGACTTGCCGGCGCCGGTGCCGCCGCCCAGCCAGTAGACGTGGGCGAGGCGGGTGCGGAGGTCGGTCACGCGGGCTGGACGATCGTTACCGACATTTCGTTCGACAGGGTGAGGGCGAGTTTGTTGTAGAGGGCGATGGCGTTGGTGTTGGAGCCGGCGGTGTGGAGGAACGGGGTGCGGCCTGAGGACGTGATGTGGGCGGCGACCGCGCGGATGAGGCGGGTGGCCAGGCCTTGGCCTTGGTAGGACGGGTGGGTGCAGACGGCGCTGATCTCGGTGTGGGTCGGGAGGACGAAGCGGGTGCCTGCCATCGCGATCAGGTCGCCGTCGCGACGGATGCCGACGTACGTGCCCAGCTCGATCGTGCGGCTGCGGAACGGCCCGGGGTCGGTCAGCGCGACCAGCGCGAGCATCTCGGGTACGTCGTCGACGCCGAGCAGCACCGCCTCCGCGTCCTCGGCCGGAAGCGACGCCGGCGCGACGAACTGGACCAGCGGGATCTCCAGGTCCACCTTGAGGACGTCAGGGATCGGCACGCCCGGCCGCATCAGCGCACCCGTCGTACCGGGGCCGAGCAGCGCCGCCGCGTCCGCCCAGTCCTGCTCGGTCGGTACGTCGGGCAACGCCAGGAACGGCGCGACCGCCGTCGGGTAGCGACGGGCGTTGCCGCGGACTTCGGCGAGGTGCGCGTGCGGGCCGGTGAGAGCGGCGTACACGGGATTCTGCAGGCTCATCAGAACCCTAGTTTGCGCAACTGCTTGGAATCTGTCTGCCAGTTTTTGGCGATCTTCACGTGCAGGTCGAGGTACACCGGCGTCCCCAGCAGCGCCTCGATCTGCCGCCGGGCGGCCGCGCCGACCTCGCGCAGGCGGGCGCCCTTGTGGCCGATCACGATGCCCTTCTGGCTCTCCCGCTCGAGGAAGATGTTCGCGTAGACGTCCAGCAGCGGCTTGTCCTCGGGGCGGTCCTCGCGCAGGTTCATCTCGTCGATGGTGACCGCGATCGAGTGCGGTAATTCGTCCCGGACACCCTCCAGCGCGGCCTCGCGGATCAGCTCTGCGACGAGCGTCTCCTCGGGTTCGTCGGTGATGTCGCCGTCCGGGTAGAGCGGGAAACCGGCCGGCAGCAGCTTCACGAGCTCGTCGGCGACCACGTCGACCTGGTACCCCGACGTCGCCGACACCGGCACGATCGCCGCCCACTCGATCCCCGCGGCCTCACCGAGCGCCTGGATCTCGGCCAGATGCTCGACCATCCGGTCGGGCTCGACCAGGTCGGCCTTGGTGGCAAGCGCGACCTTCGGCGTCTTCGCGACCTTCGCCGCCTCGCTCACCAGGAACCGGTCGCCGGGACCGATCTTGTCGCTGGCTGGCAGGCAGACCGCGATCACGTCGACCTCGGCCCAGGTCGTCTTCACCAGGTCGTTCAGCCGCTCGCCCAGCAGCGTCCGCGGCTTGTGCAGACCAGGGGTGTCGACCAGGATCAGCTGCGCGTCCGCCCGGTGCACGATCCCCCGTACGGCGTGCCGCGTGGTCTGCGGCTTCGACGAGGTGATGACGATCTTCTTGCCCACCAGAGCGTTGGTGAGCGTGGACTTGCCGGCGTTGGGCCGACCCACGAAGCAGGCGAACCCTGCCTTGAAGTTCTCAGGTGTGGACGACATCGCGGGCCTCTCCGGTGCCATTGGCATGTACTACGGGAACGTTGGCGCCGGCGAAGTGGCGTACGACGCCGATGTCGACGGAGTCGGCGTCCGTGACGACCGCGGCAGCTTCCAGACCCTTCACACCCGACGAGAGCGCCATCGCGACCGCGAGCTGCAGCGCGGTCAGCTCGACGGTGTCCAGCGCGACCGTGCACGCGGCGTACGTCCGCCCGTCGGTGTCGCGCACGGCGGCCCCTTCAGCGGCCCGGGTCCGGGCCCGGGCAGCGCGCGCGAGCGTGACAAGTTTGGCGTCCTCCGCCGAAAGGTCTGACAAGAAAACTCCAAAGGAAGAAAGGAAAGAGGAGGGTGGTGGGCTAAAGGAAGGAGGGGTGGTGGGCTAGGCGTGCTGGTGGTTCTGGTCCTGGGGCGCGGGAGCGGGCTCCTCGCGTCGTACCAGAACCGTACCTACCTGGTTGCGGCGACCGGACGGCCGCTCCGCCGTGAGCGACAAGCCCTCGATCGCCACCTCGGCGCCGGGGATCGGCACCTTGCCCAGCAGCTTGGCCATCAGACCGCCGACCGTGTCCACGTCGTCGTCGTCCAGCGGTACGCCGAACAGCTCGCCCAGCTCGTCGATCGGCAACCGGCTCGAGACCCGGTACGCGCCGTCGGACAGCTGCTGCACCGAGTCCGGGTCCTCGTCGTACTCGTCGGTGATCTCGCCGACGATCTCCTCGAGGATGTCCTCGATCGCGACGAGTCCGGCCGTACCCCCGTACTCGTCGACGACGATCGCCAGGTGCATCCGGGCGGCCTGCATCTCGCGCAGCAGCTCGTCGACCGGCTTGGAGTCCGGGACGTACATGCACGGCCGCATCACCGACTCGACCCGCTCGGTCGACTCGGCCTGCGCGTTGTCGTAGACGCGGCGCATCACGTCCTTGAGGTAGACGACGCCGAGGATGTCGTCCAGCGACTCGCCGATCACCGGGATCCGCGAGTACCCCGAGCGCAGCGCCAGCGAGGTGAGCTGGCGGAGCTTCTTGTGCCGCTCGATGTAGACCATGTCGGTCCGAGGCACCATCACCTCGCGGACGATGGTGTCGCCGAGCTCGAAGACCGAGTGGATCATCTGCCGCTCGCCGGACTCGATCACCGCGGACTTCTCCGCGTAGTCGACCAGCGCCCGCAGCTCGGCCTCGGTCGCGAACGGACCCTCGGCGAACCCCTTGCCCGGGGTCAGCGCGTTGCCGATCAGGATCAGGAACTTCGGCAGCGGGCCGAGGATCCCGGTCAGCGCCATCACCGGACCGGCCGAGATGATCGCGAACCGGTCCGAGTGCTGCCGGCCGAGCGTCCGCGGCGCGACCCCGATGATCACGTACGACACCAGGACCATCACCACGGCGGTGATCAGGACGTGCTGCCAGGTCACCGACAGGACGCCGGACAGCGCCTGCGTGACCAGCACGATCGCGGTGATCTCGCAGATCAGCCGGAGCAGGAGCAGCGAGTTCAGGTACCGCGGGGCGTCGGACAGCAGGTTCCGCAGCCGGACGGCCCGCAGGTTGCCCAGCTCGACCTGCTCGTTCGCACGCACCTTGGAGTACGACGACAGCGCTGCCTCCGCGCCGGCGAACAGACCGGCGAGCAGGACGAGCACCGCAGCCACAACCAGCAGAACGAGGTCGTGGTAGCTCACCGCAACGTCACTCCTGCCTCAGACACTCTCGAGCCGGTTACCAGGTGCCCGCCATGCTTCCAGCAGGCGGCCCTGGACGTCCCACATCTCCGCTTTCTCGGCGGGTTCGGCGTGGTCGTACCCGAGCAGGTGCAGGATGCCGTGCACCGTCAGCAGCTCCAGCTCGGCCCACGTGCCGTGGCCGGCCTTCGCGCCCTGCGCCGCGGCGACGGTCGGGCAGAGCGCGATGTCGCCGAGATGACCGAGCGGCAGGTCGCCGTCGTCGTCGTCGGACGGACCGGGCCGCAGCTCGTCCATCGGCCACGACATCACGTCGGTCGGACCCGGCAGGTCCAGGAACTCGACGTGATACCGCGCCATGGTGTCCTCGTCGACCAGCTTGATCGACAGCTCACACTCCGGGTGCAGCCGCAGCGACGACATCACGAACCGGCTGAGCCGCATCAGTCCGTGGGCGTCGATCTCGACTCCGGACTCGTTGTTGACCTCGACGTTCATCGGTGGGTTTCAGCACTACCTTCATAGTTTTCGTACGCCGAGACGATCCGCCCGACCAGCTTGTGCCGGACCACGTCGTGCGAGGTCAGCCGGCAGAAGGTCAGGTCCTGCACACCTTCGAGGATGTCCTGGACGACGCGCAGACCCGAATGCGTCCCGGTCGGCAGGTCGACCTGGGTGACGTCGCCGGTGACGACCATCTTCGAGCCGAACCCGAGCCGGGTGAGGAACATCTTCATCTGCTCCGGCGAGGTGTTCTGCGCCTCGTCGAGGATGATGTAGGCGTCGTTCAGCGTGCGGCCGCGCATGTAGGCCAGCGGCGCGATCTCGATCGTGCCCGCCGTCATCAGCCGCGGGATCGACTCCGGGTCGAGCATGTCGTGCAGGGCGTCGTACAGCGGGCGCAGGTACGGGTCGATCTTCTCCGACAGGGTGCCGGGCAGGAACCCGAGCCGCTCACCGGCCTCGACGGCCGGCCGGGTCAGGATGATCCGGGTGACCTCCTTGGCCTGCAGCGCCTGGACCGCCTTGGCGACCGCCAGGTAGGTCTTGCCGGTGCCGGCCGGGCCGATGCCGAAGACGATCGTGTTCTTGTCGATGGCGTCGACGTAGCGCTTCTGGTTCAGCGTCTTCGGCCGGATGGTGCGGCCGCGGCTGGACAGGATGTTCTGCGTCAGCACGTCGGCCGGGCTCTCGGCCGTGGCCTGCTTGATCATCGCGATGCTGCGCTCGACCGAGTCGGCGGTCAGCCCGTGCCCGGTCCGGATCACCGCGATCAGCTCGTCGATCAGCCGCTCGGCCAGGGCCAGTTCGGCCGGCTCACCGTTGAGCGTGATCTCGTTGCCGCGGACCATGATGTCGGCGGCGAACTCCTTCTCGACGATGCGGAGGAACTCGTCCCGGGCTCCGAGCAGGGCCACCATGTCGATGCTGTTCGGCACGACGATCTTGTGTGATGCCTGCGCGCTGGCGGCGGCGCCGTTCGCGCGCGCCTCCGGTTCGATACTGCGTGGCCTGGACAGGCTCTTCCTCCTGAGTACTGGTGATGTGGCCTCCCATGCTAGCCGCCTCGTCCGACACCCTCACTTGTAATTCCCCGGGACACGCTCCCGGGCGGTCGTTCCGGGGCCGGCCTGTGCCCGCTCGAGCCCGATGCGGCGGTCCCCTTCGGCCGCCCACTCGCGGGTCGGGTGCAGATGTACGGTCACCCCGGCGGGCGACGGGCGCAGCATCGGGGCCAGATCTCGTCGTCGACCCCCAGCGCGTGTCCAGGCGTGAAGACGTGCAGCGACTGTCGCAGACCGTTGATCGTCGCGTCCGGCCCGGCAAGGTGCTGGTAGAGACGCGTGACGGCGGCGTAGGTGATTTCGTGATGGCCTGGCCACCGACCGTCACCGCGCTGCCGCATCTGATCGGGCTCCCATCAGATCGGGCCATCCTGTTGTCAACCTAGAAGGCGGTCTTGGCGTCTTCGTGTCGTGGCTCAACCGGCCGTGGTGTACGAAGAGTGCGTGACACATGAGTCCTCGTGGGATGCCGACGAGGCGCTGACGGCTGTCTACACCGCCCATTACACCTCGCTCGTCCGCCTCGGCGCCCTGCTGCTGCGCGACACCGGCGCGGCGGAGGAGATCGTGCAGGACGCGTTCGTCGCGATGCACGGTCGCTGGCACCGGCTCCGCGACCCCCACAAGGCGCTCGCGTACCTGCGGACCGCGGTGGTGAACCGCTGCCGGTCCCGCCAGCGCCACCTGGTGGTGGTGGACAAGCACACCCCGAAGACCCTCCCCGACGAGCCCAGCGCGGAGCAGGCGGTACTGCGGACCGCGGAGACCGACCGCGTCATCGAGGCGATGCGGACCCTGCCGGAGAAGCAGCGCACCGTGATGGTGCTCCGGTACTACGGCGACCTGTCGGAGGCCGAGATCGCCGACACGATGGGCATCAGCCGGGGCTCCGTGAAGAGCCACGCCGCGCGCGCGACCAAGTCGCTACGCCAGCTCCTGGAGCAGAACGCATGAACGACCAGAACCCGAACGAGCCGTTCGACGAGCTGATGCGCAAGGCCCTGCGGGACGAAGCGGACCGGATCGAGCCGGCCGACGCGCTGCCGGAGATTCGCGCCCGCGCGCACTCCCAGCGCCGGCCCGTCGCGCGGCGGCCCTGGCTCCTGACCGCCGGCGTGGCCGCGCTCGGCACCGCCGCGGCGGTCGGCGCGTTCACCGTGTTCAACGGCGGCCAGAACACCGCCAACGACGGCGACGCGGTGGCCGGCCCGGGTACGACGGCCACCGCGTCCGGCGTACCCCAGAGTCGGACGCCGTCGGTCACCAAGGCCTCCCCGTCGCCCGTCCCGGCCACGCTGCCTCCGACGACGTCCCCTGCCGTCAAGACCGCGCAGCCCACGGACCGCGGCAAGCCTGAGCAATCCGTGTCCAGCGCGGTGGTCCCGGTCTACTGGCTCGGACAGCAGGCCGGCGTCCCGAAGAAGTCCGCAGCTCGCCTGTACCGCACCTGGTCCAAGGTCAGCGGCCGTCCCGCCGAGGAAGCCGTCCGGATCATGACCACCAAGCAGCCGCAGGACCCGGACTACTACTCGGTCTGGCGTGGCGCGGCAGTGAACTCCGTGACCCGCTCGGACGGTGTGGTGACGGTCGACTTCAAGCAACTGCCGAAGACCACCCTGGACGCCGACCTCGCGAGCGTCGCGACGCAGCAGCTGATCTACACCGTCCAGGGTGCGCTCGCGGACGACTCGTCAGCGGTCCAGATCACCCAGCAGGGCCGGGCCGGTCAGAAGCTGTTCGGCCAGGTCGACACCAGCGCACCGCTCGGCCGGGCGCAGGCGGCGGACGTCCAGGCGCTGGTCTGGATCACCTCACCCGGCGAGGGCTCGGTGACGAGCGGCAAGGTCACCGTGCAGGGCACCGCGAACGCGTTCGAGGCGACCGTCAACTACCAGCTGACCAATCTGAAGACCCGCGAGACGAAGACGAGCTTCACCAGCACCAAGGAGGGGCAGAAGTTCTCGCCGTTCTCGTTCTCGGTGTCGCTCAGTCCCGGGCCGTGGCAGATCGAGGCTTATCTGATCTCCGACGCCGACGGCAGCATCACCAACACCGACTCGAAGACGATCCTGGTCAAGTAGCCGGGAGCACGATGGTGAACCCCGCGCCGCCTTCGGCCGCCGGCCCCGCGGTGAGCGTGCCACCGAGCCTGGTGACCAGTCCCTGAGCCAGCGCGAGGCCGATCCCCGAACCGACCGGCCGCCGGCCGCGGTACTTCTGGTTGAGTACGCCGGGCTGGAAAGCGACGGCGTAGTCCTCCGGCGCCAGGCCCGGACCGCCGTCGCGAACCTGGATCGTGACGTCTGCCGGCGTGCGATCCAGTGACATCGTCAGCTGCGCACCCGCCGGGGTGACGCGGAGAGCATTCTCGGCCAGACCGTCCAGCACCTGCCGGATCCTGCGCGGGTCGGTGGTCGCGACGGCCGGCACCGGGGGCAGGTCGAGCTGGAACCGGACGCCCTGCCGCTCGCAGCGCACCCGCCAGACCTCGGCGCACGCGACCAGCGTCTCGCGCAGGTCGACCCGGGCGAGGTCGAGCTGGAACTGGTCCGCACCGATCCGCGCGAGGTCGAGCAGGTCGCTGACCAGCCGTTCGAGCCGCAGCGACTCCTGCCGGATCACCTGACCGGCATGCCGCGGATCGGTCGCGACGCCGTCGGCCAGCGACTCGGCGAACCCGCGAACAGCGGTCAGCGGCGTGCGCAACTCGTGCGAGACCGAGAGCAGGAACTCGCGCTGCCGCGCCTCGCTGTGTTGCAAGGCGACCGAGAGTTCGTTGACCGCGGCCGCCACCTCGGCCACCTCGATCGGTCCTTCGACCGGTGCACGGAGATCACGCCGGCCCTGACGCATCGCGGCCGCGACGTCCGCCGTACGACGCAATGGGCGGCCGAGGAGCCGCCCGAGCAGGGCACCGGCGAGGGCGGCGACCAGCAGACCGGCGCCGAGCGCGAACAGGATGTTGCGGATCAGGACCCGCTGCGTATCGGCGGCCAGGCGCACCGGTTCGACCAGGGCGAACCCCGAGCTGTCGCCGAGACCGCGAGCCTCGACCAGGTAGTCAGTGCCGCCGACCCGGACCTCGGTGGAGGTGCGCTGCGTGCTGCCGATGTGGTCGAGCCCGGCCGTGATCGCTGCCTGGGTGGAGTTACCGTCGGTCGACTGGACCCCGCGCCGCGGCAGGAGCAGTACGACGACGATGCCCTGGCCGCGGACGACCTGCGCAACCCTGCCGAGCCCGGCCGCACGCGAGCTCAGGCCACGCTGATCCACCTGCCCGGCGATCACGTCCGCCTGCGCGGCCAGCGACTGCTGCAGTACGTTCTGGGCGGACCGCCGGGCGAGCCCCGCCATCACCAGACCCGCCACCAGTACTGCGATCCCTGCGACCGCTACGCAGGTCAGCACGATCCGGGTGGCCAGCGAGCCACGACCGGCCTCGTCCGGGGTCCGGACCTCGACGGACATCAGTCGGCCATCAGTCGGCCATCAGTCGGCCATCAGTCGCGGTCGGCCGCATAGCCGACGCCGCGCACGGTACGGATCGGACTGGCCGCGCCGAGCTTCGCGCGCAACTGGGCGATGTGTACGTCGACCGTCCGCGTGCCTGCGGCGGACTGGTATCCCCAGACCGAACTGAGCAGCTCGTCGCGTTCGAACACCCGGCCCGGGCGCCGGAACAGCTGCGCCAGCAGGTCGAACTCGGTCGACGTCAGGCTCACCTCGGTCTCACCCGCCCAGGCGCGCCGACGGCCGACATCGACCCGCACGACACCCACCGAGAGCACCTCGCCCGCCGCCGGAGCGCCGCCTGCCGTACGCCGGAGGACGGCACGGACACGCGCGGCCAGCTCCCGCGGGCTGAACGGCTTCGTGATGTAGTCGTCCGCGCCGAGCTCCAGCCCGAGCAGGCGATCGACCTCGTCGTCCCGCGCGGTGACGAACAGGACCGGCGTCCAGTCCCCAGCGGCCCGCATCGTCCGGCAGACGTCCGCGCCGTCACGGCCCGGCAGACCGATGTCGAGGACGACCGCGACCGGGTGCAGCCGCCGCCACGCGGCGAGTGCCGCCTCGCCGTCGGACTCGATCCGGACGTCGAAGCCGTCCCGCCGCAGGTACAGCTCGATCACCTCGGCGATCGCCGCCTCGTCCTCGACCACCAGGACCAGCCCGCGGCCGGGTTCGGCCATCCTCTGCTCCTGGAGACTCTCGGTCAGGGTGCGTCGTCCCCGGCCAGTTCGCGATCGATCGCGTCCAGGGTAGACCCGATCTGATCCAGCTCCTGCTCCGGCGACCCCACCTGTTGGGTCGCCGGAGCAGGACCGGCGCCCTGCCCACCGGGCTGGTTGCCGTGACTGTCCCCCGAGCTGCCGCAGGCGGACAGTCCGAGGCCGAGACACGCCGTACCGAGCAGCACGGCCAGCGTCTTGCGCATCACTTGGCCGCCTGGCAGTGCGCGGTCTTGAACGCCTCCAGCTTGGTCTTCACCGTGCCGAGCTGCTTCACGCGCTCGGAGCGGCGTTCGGCCCGCTTCTCGAGTTGCGCGGCCGCCTTGTCGTGGCCGTTCGCCTTCTGCTTGGCCGCGCGCGCCTTGAGCCACGCGACCGAACCCTTCACGTCGGCGCCGCCGCTGATCCGCCCGGCCAGCTTGTCGCGCCGCGCGATCATCTTCGGAAGCCGCTCGGCGCACAATTTCTGCGACTCCTCCGGGGTCAGCGTGACCGGCTTGTACGACGTACTCGCCGACGGAGACGGGGTCGGACTCGGATCGGCCGCGGCGATCGTCGTACTCCCGACGAGTCCGCCGACCAGGACGACGGCCGACGTACCGGCCGCGATCGCGCCGCGCACAGACCTGCGCATGTTGTGCTCCTCGTTCTCGTTCGTGCTCGCTCGTGCTGACGAGAACGACTCTGCCCGGCGGGCGTTCGAGGAGGTTCGGGACAGTGTTCGGGGTTTGTAAGAGTTCGTCAGTCCGCGCGGTCGACGGTGGCCGAGAGCAGACCGGGGAACGCCTGGTCGAATTCGGGGCGGCGGAGGCGGTTCAGGCGGCGGGCGCCCTCGTCGCGTTGCTCGATCAGGCCGGCGGAGCGCAGTACGGCGAAGTGGTGGCTGGCGGTCGCCTTCTTGACCGGGAGGTCGAAGGTGCCGCAGGCGCGGGTCCAGTCGTCGTGGGTGGCGAGGTCGCGCAGGATCGACCGGCGGACCGGGTCCGCGAGCGCGTCGAGAGCCGCCTGCAACGGCACCTCGGCCGGATCCACGTGGCTGAGCGTTCGGGCTCGGGCTGACTCGACGACCATGGTGTTCGATCCTTGTCGTACAGTTATGTTCGGTTCCTGTCTAACAGTCTAGCGAGGGGTTCGCGATGCTCGAGCTGGTCGACTACGGATTCGGGCCGGACGCGCGCCCGCGGGTGGACGAGGCGCGGGTGCCGGGGCGGGCGGGTGCGCTGGCGGCGCTCGAGACGTTCTACTACGCGCTCAACAGCAAGGATCTGGAGACGCTCGTCGCGGGGTGGGCGGATGCCGAGCTGGTGCAGCTGAACAATCCGATCGGCGGGATCCTGCGGTCGCGGGAGGCTGTGCGGTCGCTGTACGAGCGGGTGTTCGCGGGGTCGCTGGACGTGCGGGTGACGTTCGGCGACGCGGCGACGTACTGGCTGGAGGGCTCGGTGGTGTTCGCGGGGCGGGAGGTCGGCACGTACCGGCATCCGGCGTTGGGTGAGCAGCCGTTGCGGATCCGGACGACGCGCATCTTCGCGTACGACGGAGCGTGGGTGCAGGTGCACCACCACGGCAGCATCGACGACGCGGATGCGCTCGCGGCCTACCAGCAGGCCGTCCGGGGGTAATCCGGAACTGGTGCAGTTCGACAGGACGTATATGCCCACTGCCCGGCAATCCGGTAGACCGCCAGGCGTGCCATCGCCCGGCAGTAGACGTATACGTCCTGTCGAGCTGCCGACGGCGGAGGGGTCAGGCCCACCGGGACCGGGTGAAGAGGGCGGCTGCTGCGGCGACGCCGGCGGTCGAGGTCCGCAGTACGGTGTCGCCGAGGCGGACGGGGTCGACGTCGAAGGTCTTCAGTTCGGTGGGGGCGATGCCGCCTTCGGGGCCGATGACCAGGACGATGTCGCCACTCGCCGGGACGGTCAGCGACGCCAGCGGGGTGGTTGCTTCTTCGTGCAGTACGACGGGGAGCGCGGCGCGGGCCAGCCGGTCCGCGACCTCGGCCGTGGACGCGAGCGGGGCGACCTCCGCGAACCACGTACGCCGCGACTGCTTGCTCGCCTCGAAGGCCCACGCACGCCACTTCGCGAGCATCTTCTCCATCCGCTCCGGATTCGCCCGGAACTGACTGCGCTCCGCGTTCCACGGCACGATCACGTCGACGCCGACCTCGGTCAGCATCTCGACCGCGGGCTCGGCCCGCTCCCCTTTCGGCACGGCCTGCACCACAACCACCCGAGGATGCGCGGCCGGCACGGTCCCGCGTTCATCCACCGCCACGCTCAGCCCGGCCTTCGAAGCACCCACCACAGGCCCTT
This sequence comes from Kribbella sp. NPDC051586, assembly GCF_044453965.1. Classification (NCBI taxonomy): domain Bacteria; kingdom Bacillati; phylum Actinomycetota; class Actinomycetes; order Propionibacteriales; family Kribbellaceae; genus Kribbella; species Kribbella sp. NPDC051586. The sequence goes on from NZ_JBITDF010000002.1 coordinate 1,209,574, forward strand.
CGGCCCAGGCACCGCACCCGTCCGTCAGCCGAATGCGCTCGCCCGCGTCGATCCGACGTACGACAGCCGCGTGCCGCCCTTCGGGACCGTCCAGCACCAGTTCGTCGCCGCCGAGGTCGGCGTGGAAGAACACCGCAACGCCCACCTACCGAGCACCCCCAACCGCCGGCGCCCACCGGCGCCCGTCCGAGGGGTTGACCCCTGAGATGATGGGTTCGGCCCCGAGAATCCGAGGGGCCAACCCAGCACCTGAGGGGTCGACCCCTGAGACGTCGAGGCGCGCGGGGGTGGGGTGAGGGAGCGGGTTCAGCATCTAGTGGGCGCCGAAGGCATCGCGGAGGCGGCCGAAGACGCCCTTGTGGGTGGCTTGGACGTGACCCTGGGGCCGCTCCTCGTCACGGGCGACCGCCAGTTGGCGCAGGAGATCGGCCTGGGCGTCGTCGAGCTTCGTCGGGGTTTCGACGATCACCTGGACGATCAGGTCGCCACGACCCGCGTGCCGCAGCCGGGGTACGCCGCGCGCGGTCAGCGTCTGCGCGGTCCCGGACTGCGTGCCGGGCCGGATCTCCAGCGGAGTCGTCTCGCCCTCGAGCGTCGGCAGGTCGATCGTCGTACCGAGCGCGGCCGCCGTCATCGGCAGGGTGACCGTACAGTGCAGGTCGTCGCCGTTGCGGGTGAAGATGTCGTGCGGCTCGACCTCGATCTCGACGTACAGATCGCCGGCCGGTCCGCCGCCGGGGCCGACCTCGCCCTGCCCGGACAGCTGCACCCGGGTCCCGCTGTCGACGCCACCGGGGATCTTCACGGTGACCGTACGGCGCGAGCGCACCCGCCCGTCGCCGGCGCACTCGACGCACGGGCTCGGGATCGTGGTGCCGTAGCCGCGGCAGTTCGGGCACGGGCGCATCGTCCGCACCTCGCCGAGGAACGACCGCTGCGTGTGGGTGACCTCGCCGCGGCCGTGGCAGATCTCGCAGGTGACCGGCTCGGACCCGGCCGCCGCGCCGGACCCGCTACAGGTCGGGCACAGTACGGCGGTGTCGACCTTGAGCTCCCGGGTCGTGCCGAACGCCGCCTCGGCCAGGTCGATCCGCAGCGGGATCAGCGCGTCCTGACCGCGACGGGTCCGCGGCCGCGGACCACGGGTCGCGCCGCCGGTCTGGCCGAAGAACGCGTCCATGATGTCGGTGAACGTGAACGCCTGCCCGAACCCGGCCCCGCCCGGCCCCGCGCCCGCGGAGGCGAACGGGTCGCCGCCGAGGTCGTGCATCTGCCGCTTCTGCGGGTCGCTGAGCACCTGGAAGGCGCGCCCGATCTCCTGGAACTTCTGGTGTGCGTCCTCGGAGTCGTTCACGTCCGGGTGGTACTGGCGTGCCAGTTTGCGGTACGCCTTCTTGATCTCGTCCGCTGACGCGTCACGGCTGACGCCGAGGACGGCGTAGTAATCGGTGCTCATACTCCAGACCAGGGGGTTGGTAGCAGGTTCGTCATGATTCGGCCAGGATCTGGCTGACGTAGCGGGCGACGGCTCGCACCGCGCCCATCGTGCTCGGATAGTCCATGTGGGTCGGGCCGACGATGCCGAGCGTGGCCAGCGCCTCCGACTTGGACCCGTAGCCGGTCGCGACCACCGACGTGGTGGCCAGCTCCTCGAACGGGTTCTCGTGACCGATGCGGACCGTCAGGGTCTGCGGGTTGGTCGCCTCGCCGAGCAGCCGGAGCAGGATGACGTGCTCCTCCAGCGCCTCCAGCACCGGCTTGACGTTGCGCTCGAAGTCGTCGCCGTACCGCGTCAGGTTGGCCGCGCCGCCGACTGCGATCCGCTGCTCGCCGACCTCGTCGGTGAACGCTTCGAGCAGCGTGGTGACGATCGACGCGACCAGCGAACGGTCACCCGGCGCGAACAGCTCGGGCACGCCGGCCAGCGACGTGGTCGCGTCGGTCAGACGCTGCCCGGCCAGGACGGTGTTGAGCCGCGAACGCAGGTCGGCGATCAATTGCTCGTCGACGTCGTGCGGGTGCTCGACGATCCGCTGCTCGACCCGGCCGTTGCTGGTGATGAGCACCAGCAGCAGCCGGCGCGGGCTCATCGTGACGACCTCGATGTGCCGGACGCTCGACCTGTTCAGCGACGGGTACTGCACGATGGCGACCTGTCGGGTGATCTGGGCGAGCAGCCGGACCGTACGGCGGACGACGTCGTCCAGGTCGACCGCGCCGGCCAGGAACGACGTGATCGCCTTCTTCTCGGCGACCGACAGCGTCTTGACCGTGCTCAGCTTGTCCACGAACAGCCGGTACCCGGCGTCGGTCGGGATCCGGCCGGCGCTGGTGTGCGGCTGGGTGATGTACCCCTCCTCCTCCAGCGCGGCCATGTCGTTGCGGACCGTGGCCGGCGAGACGCCGAGGTTGTGCCGGTCGACCAGGGCTTTCGACCCGATCGGCTCGTGAGTCGCCACGTAGTCCTCGACGATGGCGCGGAGCACATCCAGCTTGCGGTCGTCCAGCACGCGCACCACCCTCTCTCGATCGACCTTGGCACTCGAAAGTTCCGAGTGCCAGTCTACCGAGCCGGAGGAGCCCGCCCGACGCACGGCGGCGTGGGGCGGGTCTCAGCCTGATTCCCAGCTCGACCTCAAGCTGTCTCGGGCGACGCCCCCAACGGTACGGCGGCGGGCCGGTCGACCGTACTCGCGACGTCCACGGGCTGATCCTGGACAGCCGCTTCGAGCAGTGACTCGAGTACGTCGAGCACGTGGTACGCCAACGCTCCGTCAGCGCGGTGTGGCTCACCGCGACGGAGCGCCCGCGCCATGTCTGCCACACCGACACCCCGGCCGGCTCCGGCGTACCCACCGGCGACGGGGACCTCGGTCCACTCGCGCCGCGCGGCCATCGCGAGCTCGACCGTGCCGTCGAAGCCGTTCGGGTCCGGCACGGACAGGCTGCCCTCGGTCCCGTGGACTTCGATCCGCGGCAAGCGCGCAGCCCAGACGTCGAAGGACATCAGGACAGTGGTCAACGCACCGGACTCGTGCTCCAGTACGCCGGTGACGTGCGTCGGCACCTCCACCGGGAACGTCGTACCCGCTCGCGGTCCGGAGTGGATCTGCCGCTCCTGCTTCGACTGGCCGGCCCGCGCCGTGACCCGACGTACCGGACCGAGCAGGGTGACCAGACTGGTCACGTAGTACGGCCCCATGTCGAGGACCGGCCCACCGCCCGGCTGGTAGTAGAACTCCGGCGCCGGGTGCCACAGCTCATGCCCTGGCGTGACGAACGACGCAGTCGCGGCATGCGGTACGCCGATGTCGCCGCGGTCGATCACTGCGCGAGCGGTCTGCGTCCCCGTACCGAGCACGGTGTCCGGGGCGCAGCCGACGCGGAGGTCGTTCGCGGCGGCGTACTTCAGCAGCGGCTCCGCCGCGGCACGGTCCACGGCCAGCGGCTTCTCGCCGTACACGTGCTTGCCGGCCTCCATCGCGGCCTGGTGCACCGGTGCGTGTGCGGCCGGGATGGTCAGGTTGAGCACGATCTCGACGTCGTCCGCGGTGTACAGCTCGTCCGGGGTGAGCGCACGGATGCCCTCGTGCTGGTCCGCGATCGTCTCGGCGCGGCTGCGGTCGAGGTCGGCCACCGCGACCACGTCGACGCCGGGCAGCTTGGCCAGATGGTCGAGGTACGTGCCGGAGATGACGCCGGTGCCGACGATGCCGACGTTGGTCACTTGCTCGCCCACAGCAGCCCCCGCTCGATGATCGTGCGTACCTCGGGCGTCTCCAGGTCGTCCAGCTTGTGGCCGACCGTGCAGACGAAGACCTTGCCCTCACCCCAGGTGCGGGTCCAGATCGCCGGCATCACGGCCCCCTCGATCCACGGGTAGTCCGGGTGCGACTTGAACGTCGTCGTCGCGAGCACGTTGTTGGTCGGGTCGTAGTGCACGTAGTACTGCTCGGTGTGGACGTCGAAGTGCTCGATGCCTTCGACGATCGGGTGATCCTTCACGATCTCGACGCGGTAGTCGGTGAAGCCGTGCGGGTGCGAGATGAACTGCCCGCCGGTGATGAAGCTGTAGTCGACGTTCTTCCGGAACGAGTCCGCGATGCCGCCGTGCCAGCCGGCGAACCCGGTGCCGCGCCGGATCGCCGCCTCCAGCCCCTTGAAGTGTTCGGGCTCGATCTCGCTCATCGTGACGCACTGCAGGACGAGGTCGACGCCGTCCAGCTCGAGGTAGCTCGCGGTCGTGTCGGAGACGGTGACCTCGAAACCGTTCTCCTTCAGGTAGGGGATGAACAGGTCGGTCGCCTCGACCGGCGAGTGCCCTTCCCAACCGCCCCGGACCACCACAGCACGTCGTGTCGTCACACCGATCACCCTTCGAAAGTTTCGACGTTCCGATCGGAACACTTGCGAGCCTAAGTCCCGGGGAGAGGGCTTGCCAACCATTAGTGTCGAGGGATGAGCTGGAAGTTCTGGAAGCGGTCGAATCCGATGGATCCGCAGGAGATGCTCGCGCGCGGGCATGCGCAGGCGAACAGCTTCCCCGGTGCGCCGCGGCCGCAGGACTCGTTGCCGGTCGGCTCGTTCGGGATGACGGTCGAGGATGTGTTCTCGATCACCGGTCGCGGCACGGTGGTGACCGGGCGGGTGCAGGCCGGCACGGTATCGGTCGGCGAGCAGGTGCTGCTCAGCCGCGCCGGGCAGCCGTTGCTGCAGGTCGAGGTGACCGGCGTCGAGATGTTCCGCAAGATCGTGAGGACCGCGAAGGCCGGCGACAACGTCGGCCTGCTGCTCCGCGGCATCCAGCGCGACCAGGTGATCAAGGGCGACGTCCTGAGCAAGTAAATGGGCAAGTAATGTCGTGACCATGAGTGAGTGGACGGAGATCGGCGACCGCACCTGGGTCCGGCGGTACGAGGAGTGGGACCTGAACGTCGGCCTGGTCGTCGGATCCGACGGGGCGCTGGTGATCGACACCCGCGCCACCACCGAAGAGGCCGAGCAACTGCGTGAACACATCCGCGAGCTCACCGACGCCCCGGTCCGCTGGGTCGTCAACACCCACGCGCACTTCGACCACGTCGCCGGCAACAGCGTCTTCGCCGACGCCACCGTCTACCTGCACGAGAACGCGGCGACCGAAGCGGACCTCGCCGGTACGACGTTCGCGGCCGCCAAGGTGATCGACCTCGGCGACCGCCACGTCGAGCTCCTGCACGTCGGCAACGCGCACACGTCCGGCGACACCGTGGTCGTCGTACCCGATGCCGACGTGTCCTTCGTCGGCGATCTGATCGAGGAGTCTGCGCCGCCGTCGTACGGCGAGGACTCGTTCCCACTCGAGTGGCCGGACACGATCGAGGCCGTGGTCGGGATGATGACCGCGGCAACCAAGATCGTTCCCGGGCACGGCGCGGTCGTCGACACCGAGTTCGCCCGCGACCAGGCGATCGAGCTGGGCAAGGTCGCCAACACGATCTCCACGCTGCACCACGCCGGCACCCCGCTGGACGACGCGCTGAAGCACACCGAGGACTGGCCGTGGCCGGTCGAGAAACTCCAGGACGCGATCCGCCGCGGGTACCAGGCCTTGGGCACGCCGCAGCGCCCGAGCCTGCCCTTGCTCGGCCCGGGATGACGCCCTTTCGGGTAGTTGTCCGTTGACACGACGTCATCTCGTCGCGCAACTTGTTCGGAACGGACATCGCCCGACCGGATGAGGTGGGACCTGTGGCCACTGTTGAACAGACCGTGCACCCCGATGGACGAGTCGAGCTGACCGACCCGGGCGCGCTGGCCGACAGCCCGTACGCGAACGCCGAGCTGGCGCCGACGCGGTTGCCGCAGCGGATGTGGACGACGTACAACTACGCCGCGTTGTGGATGGGGATGGCGCACAACATCCCCAGCTATCTGCTGGCGTCCGGCCTGGTCGCGATCGGGATGAACTGGTTGCAGGCGTTCCTCACCATCACGCTGGGGAACCTGATCGTGCTGATCCCGCTGCTGCTGAACAGCCACGCGGGTACCAAGTACGGCATCCCGTTCCCGGTGTTCGCCCGGGCGTTCTACGGCGTCCGCGGCGCCAACTTCCCGGCGCTGCTGCGCGCGTTCATCGCGTGTGGCTGGTTCGGCATCCAGACCTGGATCGGCGGCCAGGCGATCTACGTGATCGTCGGCGAACTGTTCGGCAAGGGATGGAACGAGGCGTCGGCGATCGGCGGCCATCCGTGGACGATGTGGCTGAGCTTCGCGTTCTTCTGGGTGTTGCAGATGGTGCTGATCTTCCGCGGCATCGAGGGCCTGCGCCGGTTCGAGAACTGGGCGGCGCCGCTGGTGACGGTCGCGTTCGTGGCGCTGATGATCGCGATCCTGGTCAAGGCCGGCGGCTTCGGGCCGATCCTGTCGCAGCCGTCGAAGCTCGGCTGGGACGCCGACTTCTGGAAGATCTTCGCGCCGTCGCTGATGGGCATGATCGCGTTCTGGGCGACGCTGTCGCTGAACATGCCGGACTTCACCCGGTTCGGGAAGGGCCAGCGGGCGCAGGTCTGGGGCCAGATCATCGGCCTGCCGACGACGATGTCGTTCATCGCGCTGGTCTCGATCATCACCACCTCCGGCACGGTCGTGCTGTACGGCTCGGCGATCTGGGACCCGGTCGAGCTGACCCGCCGCTTCGAGAACCCGGTGATCGTCACGATCGGCCTGATCATGGCGATCCTCGCGACGATGTCCTGCAACGTCGCGGCCAACGTCGTCAGTCCGTCGTACGACTTCGCCAACGCCCTCCCGCGCTGGCTGAACTTCCGGACCGCAGGCCTGGTCACAGGTGTGATCGGCATCGTGATCCAGCCGTGGCGGCTGATCTCGGACCCGTCGATCTACATCTTCGTCTGGCTGTCGTTCTACGGCGGTCTGCTCGCGTCGGTGGCCGGCGTGCTGATCGCGGGGTACTGGCTGATCAACCACACCAACCTGTTCCTCGCCGACCTGTACCAGCCCAACGGCCGCTACTGGTACGCCGCCGGCTGGAACTGGCGCGGTGTCGTCGCCACGCTCCTCGGCTCCCTGCTCGCCGTCGGCGGCGCGTACTCGAACCCGGGCGCCGGCCCGTTCCCCCAGGACGGCCTGATCCCGTTCCTCAAACCGCTCTACGACTACTCGTGGGCAGTAGGCCTGGTAGTCGGCTTCCTCACCTACTTCGCCCTAACCGCCGCCTCCCCCTCCCCCCACCCCACCCCCACCCCCACTCCCTCCCCAAGCTGACCTCCGCCCGCCGACGTCGAGTCGTGGAAATGGGTGGGAGAAAAAGACCGCAATTCACGACTCGGCAGATGGGGGTGCCGCCTTTCTGCACGACTCGGCGAGAAGCGGGTGTGTGGTTGAGGGGGAAGAGGGTGGGTGGGACATAGCGTTGGGCGCGTGGCTGACAGGTATGGGAACGACGTACTCAGTGGGGACTGGCGGAAGCCGAAGAACGGCCGGACCGTCGAGGTCGAGATCGAGAAGGGGATGGTCGTCGAGGAGCCCACTTCGGGGTTCGTCGGCGCGATCGTGCGCTGGGAGCACGGCGTCGTCGACCTCGAGGACCGGAACGGCAAGATCCGCACGTACCCGCTCGGTCCGGGCTTCTGGATCGACGGCAAACCGGTCAGCCTGAAGCCGCCGAAGAAGGCCGGCCCGGCGAAGAAGACCCGGACGGCCTCCGGCTCGGTGGCCGTGGACAACGTCCGGGCCAAGGTCGCGCGGGCCAGCCGGATCTACGTCGAGGGCCGCCACGACGCCGAGCTGGTCGAGAGGGTCTGGGGCGACGACCTGCGGATCGAGGGCGTCGTGGTCGAGTACCTCGAGGGCGTCGACGACCTGGTCGAGATCGTCAACCGGTTCCAGCCCGGTCCCGGCCGGCGCCTCGGCGTGCTCGTCGACCACCTGGTCGAGGGGTCGAAGGAGTCGAAGATCGCCGCCCAGGTGAGCAACCGGTACGTGCGGGTCGTCGGTCACCCGTTCATCGACATCTGGGAGGCGGTCAAGCCGTCGTCGGTCGGGATCAAGTCCTGGCCGCGGATCCCGCACGGGCAGGACTGGAAGAAGGGCGTGCTGCAGTCGTTCGGCTGGCCGGCCACCGATCAGGCCGACGTGGCCGCGGCCTGGAAGCACATCCTGTCCAAGGTCAACAGCTTCGCCGATCTCGACCCGTCGCTGCTCGGCCGGGTCGAGGAGCTCATCGACTTCGTGACTCTGGATTGATCTGCGGCATCCGCCGTTCGAGCCAGGCGCGGATCCGGCGGCGGGCGCGCCGTACGTACCAGATCACGACGCCGAGGACCGCGCTCAGCGCCAGAACCGCCCCGGCGAGCACCGCCGCGAGCAGGCGCACGCCGTCCACGGCAGCCGCGAGGATCAGCAGCAGGACGCCCACCGCAGCTGTTGCCGCAGGCAACCATGGCTCGAAGATCAGCGGCCGGTGCGCCGGCGTCAGCTTGACGCCGCGGACCATCCGCGCCCACGCCGTCTGCCGGGCCGGCTCGGTGAACCAGCGCGCCGTCCGCAGCAGCCACGACCCGGGCTGATGCTTGCGGCCCGCGGCCGCCTTCACCCAGTTGCCGACCTCAGCCCCGAGGCCGGAGGAGACGTCGACCATCCGGTCGGCCAGGCCCTTGGTGATCGCACGGCCCTCGGGCGACGCGTTCAGCTCGTCCCGCATCGTCACCAGTGCGCTGAGCCCGGCGTCGATCGGGAAGTCCCTGGCCAGTCGCTCGATCTGCTCGGCGATCGCGTCGAGCTCCCAGCCCTCGGCCTGCAGCACCTGCCGCTGCGTCTCGCGGATCCAGTCCGCGTCCGCACCGAGCATCGAGCCCAGGTGCGCGACGCAGTGCAGCCGGCCCATCAACCAGTCCCACCGCCGCCAGTCGGCCGCACCGAACGCGCCGAAGTGCCCGACCTGACTGCCGTACAAGATGCGCTCGTTGAGCTGGTTGGCGATCGAGCCTTCCTGCAGCTCGTCGAGGACGGCGAGCGGGATGTCCGGCCCGAGCCGGAGGAACTGGAACGGCGCGCTGCGCTGCTGCGGCGTACGCGCCGACGTACAGCGGGACACGATCTCCACCTCGAGCGCGGTGTCGACGAGCTCCCAGCCGACCACCGCGACCAGCTCCGCGAACGCGTCACCGAGCGCCCGCTGGATCTGCAGGTCCTCGAAGATGTCGTTCAGCCCGACGGCAACGGCTTCCGCGCCGCCGGCCGGCCGCAGGTCCAGATGCGCGGCGGCCAACTGCACGTCCAGCGCGTCGCGGACCGCCTGCACCTTCATCAGGCAATCGCTCGCCGCGGTCAGTCGTTTCTCCAGCTCAGCCCGCTCGGGCCGCGGTGCCTTGCTGACCCGGGTGCGCAGCGAACGCAGGATCAGCCGGACGATGCGCTCGGCGGCGCCGGTGCCCCACAACCAGCTCGGGTTGCCGTCGGCATCGTCACGGACGGCGGTCGTCGAACCGTCCGGCCCCGGCACCCACGGGTGCTTGGTCGCGAGGATCTCGTCGATCTCCGGCTCCGACAGCGCGGTCGCGGCGTCGAGCACGGTCGACTGGTCGTGACTCGCGATCGTCACCGCCTCCCACACCCCGCCGGCCGCGCGGCCCCGCGAGTACGCCGGTTGCAGCGCCGTGGCGGCCGCCTTCAACCGGGCCCGCTCGTCTGGTTGCTTCAGGCAACGGTCGAAGAGCCGCTGGGTGTCGGACCAGGACGCGTCCGCCTCCAGCAGCAACCGCTCCAGCTGCTCGACGTCGGAGCGGAAGTCGACCTCGCGCGGGAACTGGACGGCCGACAACGCCGACACCCGCCAGCTCGGCTCCTTCGCGCCGGGCAACGCGGTCGACGCGTGCCCGATCCCGGCCGACGGTACGACGTACAGCACGTAACGCGTCGCCTTGCCGGTCACCGGCCGCCGGGCGACGACATCGAGCACGGGACCGAACGGGGCGTTGTCGAGCACGCCGCCGTCCACCAGCCACGAACCGGACTCGGCCGGGCTCGGCTGCATCCGCGGCGGACTCGCGGCCAGCTCGGGCGTCTCCAGGACCGGACCGAACGCCGCCGGGAACGACGCGGACGCACGCGCTGCCCGCGCGAGCAGCTCGGTGTCCTTCAGCCCGTTCGTCTCCTTGACCGAGAACTTCCGGCGGGACCCGTCGTACGTCGGGGCGTCCTCACTCGTGAAGCCGTACAGGTACCGATGGTCGGGCACGACGAAGGCCTGACCGGCCGCGTCCTTCGCCTCGAACTGCTGCACCCCCAGCCCCGAGGCCGTGACGAACAGCGTCACCGGCTCCTCGGCGTCGTTCTCGCCCGCGTCGGCCACGCCCTTGAGCAGCTCCTCGAGCTGCTGGAGGAAGTACTTGCCGTCGAGCACCGAGGTCGACTTCACCCCGGCCGACGGAACCAGCTTGCCGACGTCGAGCGAGCCGAGCGAGACCCACTTCTGCCGCAGCCACGGGCCGTGGTCCCCGTCGGGATCCAGGGTCGAGCCGTTCGCGATCGCTGTCGCGAGCAACGAACCGTTCAGACCGCCGGCACTCGTGCCCGCGATGACGTCGACGACCAGGCGCCGCCGCTCCTCGCCGCGGTGGCACAACTCGCGCCAACGGTCCGCCAGCACCGCGTCGTACGGCTGGGATTCCGGCGCGTCGGATCCGCCGGACGCGCGCCGGATCAGATCCAGCTCGTGCGTCACCCCGCCCATCCAGACCGCCAGGCTGACACCACCGTTCAGAACCAGCGCGATCCGGATCTCGTGGTCGGTCATGGGCCCCCCTTTTGCCAACTAGGGATATCACGGATGCTTTGTTGTCGCAGCGGAGAGTGAACAAAAGGTTGTCGTGATCTGCACTCAGGGTCATCCTGTTCGTGGGGGTGGTCGTCATGCGAGCGTTGCTTGCGGCGGTTTCGGTGACAGTGCTGTTGCTGGCGGGATGTTCGTCGAACGACGGCGGTACGCCGACGCCCGTGGACACCGTGACCGCCGACGACACCACCGAACCTGCGCCCGAGCCGACCGGCGCCGAATCGACCCAACCGGAGCAGAAGCAGCCCTCGATCAACATCGTCTCCCTCCCGATCGGTCCGGGGGCCGATGCGAATCAGCCCGACGACCAGTCGAAGCAGTGCGTCGGCGTGAGCCTGACCGGGCTGGAGCTTCCGAAAGGCACCAAACTCACGTACGACACACCCGGTGTGGATCCGAAGTTGTTCGAACTCGACCAGTCGGCCTGCGGCGACCAGGGCCCGGAGTGCCCCGGACACCAAGTGACCTCCGACGATCAGCCGGCGTGCTACGTCGGAGTCCATCAGGTAACCGCCGACGGAGGTCAGCACGCCACGTTGATTGTTCCGGCGACCGCTACCTGCGCCACCGACGAGGACTGTGCGTCGATCAAGCGGGAGAGCATCAGCTCGATCGGCTTCGACACGCGCGCGCTCGGCAACCCCGAACCGAGCGAGACACCCGAGACGCCGACGAGCTGAGATGGCCGACGAACGGTCGCAGGCCGAACGCTGGATCAGTTTCGCCGCCGGCATCGTCACCCCGGTGACGCTGCTCAGCGCGCTGCTGTTCTACTTCGGCTACGTCTCGTCGCGTTCGCAGTACGAGTACTTCGGGATCGACGTCGACACGATCGGCCTGAGCACGCAGGACTACGTGATGCGCAGCCCGCAACCACTACTCGTCCCGCTCCTCGTCATCACCCTGCTAGCGGTGGCTGCTCTCCTGCTGCACAACGCGATCCACCCGACCCCCGTCGCAGTACGCCGTGCCGCCCGCGTCGCCGTACTCGTCCTCGTCGTGGGCGTAGCCGGCCTCCTGGCCTACCCACTCATCGGCCAGGTGCCGTACTACGCCCTCATCATCCCCGCCATCATCGGCTTCGCCGCCGCAGCGCTTGCCTACCTCACCTATCTGCGCCGCAAGGCCGACCCGACCCTCGGGCCACAACGAGTCCTCATCGCTCTACTCGCAGTCGCCACGGTCACCTGCGCCTTCTGGGCAACCGCGACAACCGCGCAGTACTCCGGCCGCGGCCTGGCCAGATCCGACGCCCGGCATCTGAACCGCTTCCCGGTAGTCATCCTCGACACCAAGGAGAAGCTCGCCCTCCGCTCCCCCGGCCTGGAAGAAACCACCCTCCGCCCCGGCACCGGCCAAACCTTCAACTACCGCTACCGAGGTCTCCGTCTACTGGTAGTAGGCGAGAACCGCCTCTTCCTCGTCCCGCAAACCTGGTCCCCCTCCAACACCACCATCGTCATCCCCCTGGACGACTCGATCCGAGTCCAATTCCAATTCCAGAACGACCCGCCCTAGCCGTCCGACCGGGTCGTCACGCGCGCAACCTCGGGCAGCCGCTGATCGCTCGCTGACTTCGGAACCATCCGCGCGAGGGCCTTCGGCATCGGCCCGACTGCCAGCGCGCGCACCTCGGTGCCGACCGTGACCACCGCGAACGACCCTTCGGTCGGTACGACGTCCGGAAGTACGATCTCGTGGGCTCCCGCCGCGAACTCACCGTCGAACACGGTCGACGAGGTGCTGCTCGGCTCGGGCGGCGTCCACGAGGTCATCCAGAACGCCTCGACCGTCACACGTACGTCGTCCGTCAGCGTCAGGTGGATCGTCCGGTCGCCCTCGTTGTACTCGACGTCCGCCGACGGGTCCCCGCCGGTCGCCGTGTCAACCTGCGCCGCGATAACCCCCGGAATCCCAACAAGCCCCTGCACCACGGTGATTCCGGCGTTGCGCTTCCCGATCTCCTCCCGCAGGTGCTCCTTCGTGTCCGGAGGCACCATCCCACCAAACACCAGCACGTCCAGCGCACCGACGTCATAGTCATCCATCACCCGCTCGAACTGATTAGTCGCGTCAGCCCGATACCCAGCACCCCGCAACAGCTCCACCACCCCTTCCAGCACGCTAGGACTACGCCCCACCACAAGCACGCTCTTCATCTGAACTCCCCACTCTTAGCGTTGGCGTCACCAATGTTGGCCATACCAACATAACCCATGAACGGGAGCACTCAAGGAGCGTCGCGACGACAAAGCGGCTGCGGAGCACGCATGGGCAGATCACCCACCACACTCGCCCGCGGGAACTGGGTCAGGCGCTGTCGCGGATGATCAGTTCGGTGTTGTAGATCTCGGGGCTGGTGAGGTCGGCGCCGCCGATCTTTGCGAGGAGGATCTCGGCGAGGCGGGCGCCGAGTTGTTCGACCGGCTGGCGGACGGTGGTGAGCTTCGGCGTGGTCATGGTTGCGAGGACCGAGTCGTCGAAGCCGACGACGGCGACATCAGCGGGGACGCGCCGACCACGTTGGGAGAGGACACGCAGAGCGGCGGTCGCCATCAGGTCGGAGGCGACGAACAGCCCGTCCAGATCCGGATGCTCATCCAGCACCCGCAGTGTCGCCTGCTCACCACCGTCAGCCGTGAAGTCGCCGTACCCGATGATCTCCGGCAATCCAGCTGCCTTCATCACGTCCTTGTACCCGGTCAACCGATCAATGCCGGCCGTCATGTCGAGCGGCCCAGCGATCGTCGCGACCTTCCGCCGCCCGATCGACAGCAGATGCTCGACACCAGTACGGGCACCGGCCACGTTGTCCACGTCGACGCTGGCCACCGGTACGTCGACCCCGAGCGGCCGCGCGCTGAATACGATCGGCAACGGCAACTGCGCGATCTCCTGCAGCACGTTGTCGCGCCCGTGGTGGCTGATGATGATCGCCCCATCGACATGCCCGCCGCGCAGATAGCGGATGAACCGCTGGTCGTCCCCTTCGGCCGGCTCGATCAGCAGCACCAACTGCGACGAGGTCGGCGCCAACGTCCGGCTGACCCCGCTCAACATCCCGGCGAAGAACGGATCCGAGAACACCCGGCTGTCCGGCTCCGGTACGACGAGCGCCACCGAATCGGTACGACGGGTCACCAGCGCGCGGGCCGCCCGGTTCGGGACGTAGCCCAGCTGACGGATCGCCTCCTCGACCGCGGCGACCGTGTCCGGCAGCACCTTCGGCGAACCGTTCACGACCCGCGAGACCGTCGCGCGCGACACCCCGGCGACCGCCGCGACCTGCTCCAGCGTCGGAGAACCAGACCCTTCCATCGGCCCTCCTCAGCTGTCGACCGGCCTGCGTTCACACGGTAGTACGTCCTAGGTCGAACGCGCGTCAGCCGTTGGCCGCCCACTGGGGCGTGTTGACAGATTTCTTCAGTTCCCGACCCGGGTGTCGGCAACGTCCTCCGCCTCGTCGACGGCCTGCTGCCAGGCCGCGTCCGCGGACTGCTTGCCGTTGTCGACCCGGGCCAGCGCGGCGCTGAAGATCTGGTTGATCTCGCCGTCGCGAGGTCCCTTGTGCTGCTTGAGGATCACGTTCCGGGCCCGGTCGATGAAGATCTGGCCGACCGGCGCCTTGTTGAAGTACGCGTTGACCTGCGACTTCACCTGCGGGTCGTCGTACGCGTCGAGCGTGGACGGGAACGAGCCGATCTTCTTGAACACCTTCACCTGCTGCTCCGGCGCGGTCAGCCAGGCGGCCAGCTTGGCGGCCTCCTCCGGCTGCGGCGACTGCACCGGCACGGTCAGGTACGAGCCGCCCCAGTTGCCGCCACCGCCGGGGAACACGTCGGCGACGTCCCACTTGCCCTTGCCGAAGCCGCCCGCGTTGTCCTGGATCACGCCGAGCAGCCAGCCCGGGCACGCCATCGTCGCGAACTTGTCGGTGCGGAAGGCCGCGTTCCACTGGTCGCTCCACGCCACCAGCCCGGCCGACAGTCCGTCCTTGCTACCGGCCACGACCTGGTTCCAGGTCTTCTTCAGCAGCGGGTTCTCGCCGGCGAGGAAACGGTCCTGGTTCGAGTAGTACGCCTGGATCAGCTGGTTGCGCATCGCTTCCCAGGTCAGTACGGCGGAGTCGTACCAGGCCGAGCCGGGCACCTTCTGCTTGAACTTGCGCCCCGTCGCGAAGTACGACGGCCAGTCCTGGAACAGCTTCGCGACCTGGGTCCGATCGGTCGGCAGCCCGGCCTTCGCGAACAGGTCGCGGCGGTAGCAGATCGCCTCCGGACCGATGTCGGTGCCGTAGCCGATGATCTTCCCGTCCTGCGTGGTCGCGCCGGCCACCTTCCAGTCGAGCCAGCGGTCCTTCAGGTCGTCCGCGCCGTACTGGCGCAGGTCGACGAACTTGTCGGCCTTCGCCAGGTACTTGTAGATCCAGCTGACCTCCATCGCCTCGATGTCGGCCAGCCCGGTCCCGGACTTCAGGTTCGCGTCCAGGTTCTTGACGTGGTCGTCGACCGTCTTGGCGTGCTGCTCGACGATCGTGATGTTCGGGTGCTCGGCCTCGTACTCGGCGTACAGGTCGGCGTACCCGAACTCGTTGAAGGTCGCGATGGTCAGCTTGATCTTCGGTCCGTCCGTCTGCGCGGCAGACGTATCGGACGTACCGGAACCACCACCGCAGGCCGCGGTGGCGAGGAGGACCGCGGCGCAGGCGAGCAGTCCGGCTATGGGGCGGTAGCGGGCACTCGGCCGCATGTGACGTGCTCCCTGGAACTTGGACGGAGTTGAGAGCGCTCTCGGATCGCGAAAGTGAGCTGAGTCTCAATCGTCCAAACCGGATATGTCAAGCACCGCATCGTCACGCTGAGACACGAGCCCCGTCAAGTCCTGACATAGTGTCACCGCTGGTCACGCTGCGAATCGTGACGATCACCGAACGGTGTGCACTCTGGGAGTTAGCTGTGAGTGATCAGTCGGAGCGTGGCGGCCCGACCGAGTCGCGGACGACGACGACCGTGCCGAGCGTGGTCATCGGCTGCTGGTGCGCGAACGGGTCCGCGTTCGGGTCCTGCCCCGCGAGGCCGGCCCGCACCGCGGCACGGCCGAGCTCCTCCAGCGGCACCCGGACGGTGGTCAACGCCGGCTGCAGTTCGGTCGCGACCGGTACGTCGTCGTACCCGACCACCGACACGTCGCCGGGGATGGCCAGGCCGCGCTCGCGCAGGGCGACGTACACCCCGGCAGCGACGATGTCGTTGGCGGCGAAGATCGCGGTGAAGTCGAGGCCGTCGTCGAGCGCGCACAGCGTCTGCTCGTATCCCCACTGGCGGCCGAACGCGCCGGTGCGAACAAGGCCTGGATCGTGCTCGAGTTTGCGGGCGGCGAAGGCTTGGCGGAAGCCGCGCAGCCGAGCGGTGGTCGTGGACAGCGTGGTCGGGCCGCCGAGGTAGAGGATCTTGGTGTGCCCCGCGCTGAGCAGATGGTCGGTGATCGCCGCGGCGCCGCCGAGGTTGTCGTACTCCACCGCGTACGCCGGTACGCCGGCCTCGAGCCCCGGCCGGCCGCACAGGACGAGGCTGGAACCGCTGCTCGCGAGTTGCCGGGCGCGTTGTCCGACCGCGGCGAAGTACTCCTTGTCCTCGACCGCTCCGCCGACCAGGATCACGGCATCCGCGCGCTGCTCGAGGAGTAGGTCGACGAAGCGGAGCTCGGCGGACTCGCCACCCTGCGTCGAGCAGACCAGGCAGAGGCGGCCGGACGCGAGCGCCTCGGCCTGCACCCCGCGGGCGATGTAGGCGAAGAACGGGTCGACGATCTCGCTGACCACTATGCCGACGACTCGCGTGGTCGATCCGGCCAGGGCGCGGGCGTGCGCGTTGGCGACGTACCCGAGGTCGCGCATCGCGCGTTCGACCGCGTCCCGGGTCGAGGCCGCGACCGGATAGTTGCCGTTGACAACACGGGAGACGGTCGCGGTGGAGACGCCGGCCCGGGCGGCCACGTCCCGGATGGTCCGCGCGGCCTCGGGATCACGCCGGCGCGCCCGCGATCGGGGCTGGTCCGCCATCACCCACCTCCTCGCCCAGCTGTACGTCGGCCGTCGTACCGTCGGCGAACCGCAGCCGTACGTGGCGGCCGTCGACCGTGACCTCGATGCTCTCGGCCAGCGCACCCGGCCAGACCGTGTCGCCGGACAGTACCACCGCGGACACGAGCACCTGCGGATCTGTTCCGTCGTGCTGAGCCTCGAGGTACGGCGTCGCGGAGTGCGGACCGAAGGCGTTCGCGTCGAGGTCGCGTCGTACGGCGGCCTTCTCGTAGCCGTGCAGCCCGACCACCACACTCGTGAGGCGATCCACCCGCGTCGCCTGTGCCCACATGCTCTCGGTCGTCACGTCAGGCTGCTGAACGGCTGCCACCGCATAACCACCGTGCTTCACAACTCCCTCCGGCCCGTCGACCAACACGCAGCGCACCTCAATCCGCCCGTGCACCACACTCACCACCTCGATCCGCGCCTCGCCTGCCTGCCACCAAGAACCCGCCTGACCATGCGTCACAGACAAGCGCCGGATCCTTCCCCGATGCTCGGGTAACCCAGCGGCGCCGACAAGCGTGACGTGGTTGTCCAGGTGCTGCTCGGGCGTGCGGAGGTCGGGTGCGGTTCGGGTTGAGTAGGCGAGGCGGTTGTAGTGGGGATCGCCTTCTCCGCCGTGGTCGCTGCCGTGGTTGAGGAGGCGGACTATGCCGTCGTGTTTGGTTGCTTGGATCAAGAAGCCTGGCGCAGGCATCGCCCGTACCTGGTCTTGCTCGTCGAGGGGCAGGGCGGACTCGCGGGTGGTCCAGACCTCGTGGTCGGCCGGGAGCAGGAGGCCGAGGAATCCTTTGGAGGCCCAGTACGGGGAGGCCGGCCCGGAGTACGGCTGGGTGGTGGGGAGGAAGTGGTGATGCCAGCCGAGGGTGAGGAGGCCGCGCTCGTCCGGGACGCCGTGGTCGATGAAATGGCGGAGCGTGCCGGAGCAGAGGCGGCGCGTCTGGCCGGGGGTCAGCGGGGTCGCGTCGAGGAGGGCGCCCATCCAGTACGGCGCGGCGGTCGCCATGCGATAGCAGAGAGAGCGGCCGAAGTGGATCGGGGCGCCGTCCGTCCCCGTGAGATGGACGGCGTCCTCGAGGAAGCGGTGCAGGCGTTCCTTGTAGACCGTGAGGCGACCATCTGCTGACGGACCGGCCATGCGGGTCCACAGGCCTGGGTACATGTGCATCGCCCAGCCGATGTAGTGGTCGAAGTTCTGCCCGTCGCCGTCGGAGTACCACCCGTCGCCGACGTACCAGTCCTCGATCCGGTCGAGCCCGCTGTCGATGTCGTCCTGCGAGTACGGCGCGCCGACCGACGCGAGGAACTGCTCCCCGACGACCTGGAACAGTCGCCAGTTGTTGTCCCACGTCCGCGACCCGACGAACCCGCCCAGCCAGTCGACCACCTTCTCCTGCTCGGGTACGTCGAGCTTGTCCCACAGCCATGCACGCGACTCGTGCAACCCGACCGCGATCGCCGCCGCCTCCACCATCTGCTGCGAACAGGGCGTCAACCGCGGCCACCCACCCGCCGCGCCCGCCACCAGGCCCCGCGCGTACCGCTCGACCAGCCGCTCGTCCCGTCCATCCGCCGCCATCCGAAACGCCGCCAGCAGGAATGACCGCGCAAACCCCTCCAACCCGTCGCAGTCAGCCCCTGACCAACTCCCCCGTCCCGGCAACCGCACCTGCGCCCCACTGGCCGAGAACCAAGGCACCAGCGAGTCCAGCAAATGATCGGCCACCGCCAACCAGGTCTCCCGCGTGTACCCCGTCCGCGACGACAGCAGCCGGTCAGGCGGGGGCAGGCGCAGCCGGCGCACCCCTTGGTCGTGCACCTCCCGGTTCATGCGATCCGCCCGAGGTCGTCGCGGTGGATGAGGTGGGCAAGCGGGCGACCGGCTGCCAGGCGTTCGACCTCCGCCACCGCGGCGTCGCCGAGGCGGGTGGTTTCGTTGCCCATGGCACCGGCCAGGTGAGGGGTGATGAAGACGTTGGGGAGGTCGAGGAGAGGGGACTCGGGAGGTAGGGGTTCGGGGTCGGTCACGTCGAGGATGGCGTCCAGGCGGCCGGCGACGCACTCGCGTTCCAAAGCTGCGTGATCGACGAGTGGACCGCGCGCGGTGTTGATCAGGACCCCGCCGTCCGGCATCGACGACAGCAGTTCCGCCGAGACCAGACCGTGTGTTTCCGGGAGCAGCGGCGCATGCACGGTCACGATGTTGCTCGCCGCGAACAACTCCGGCAGGTCACACCATCGAGCACCCAGCGACGCCGCCTCCGCCGGGCTCAGATACGGGTCGCTCACGAGCACATCCACGTCCAGCGAATGCAACCGCTCGATCACCAGCCGCCCGATCCGCGACGCACCGAGTACGCCGACCGTCGTACCGAGCGTGCCGAGGATCGGCGCCCCCGGCAACGGTCGTTTCGTGCCGGAGGTCCGGTACCAGTCCCGGTGCCGGAACGCCCGCTTCCCGGCCAGCACGATCGCGGCGAGCGTGAACTCCGCGACCGGGATCGCGTTCGCCGCGGCCGCTGACGACACCTCGATCCCCCGCTCGAACACCACTGGATCCACGAACGTCTTGATCGTCCCTGCCGCATGCACGATCGCCCGCAGCTTGGGCGCCGCATCGAGCACCTCGGCCGTGATCCGCGGACATCCCCACCCGGTCAGCAACACCTCGGCCGCGGCCAACCCGTCGCCGACCTCCGCGAACGCGCCCTCCAACCGCGGCCGGCCGGCCGGATCCAGGCCGAGCAGCTCGGCGACCTCCTCCAGCCGATGCCGGACCGCCGGGGTGGTCACCTCTGACCAGGTTTCCGCAGGCATCGCGACGAGGGTGCGCAAGCGCGGGACGGATCGAGGGTTCGGCACGGATCACTCCTAGTAAACGATTACTAGAAACCGTAGGCAGACGATCCGCCATAGGTCAAGACAAGTTCCAGCTAGCGCTTGACAGCAAGGCGGTGAACGTTTCATGGTTACTGCCATTCGAGATAGCAAACGCTTACTATCAGGGGGCGCCTCATGCATCGGCAGGTAGGGCGACGCGCAGCCCGGCGGGCAGGGCCCGGCCCGGGACTGCGCCAGCGACTCCGGCGCGACCGCACGATGCTGCTGCTGGTGCTGCCCGGCTTCCTGTTCTTCGTGGTGTTCCACTACGTGCCGCTGCTCGGCAACGTGATCGTCTTCCAGGACTACCAGCCGTACCTCGGCTTCAAGGGCAGTCCGTGGGTCGGGTTCGGCAACTTCACCGTGTTCACCGAGCCGGACTTCTACCGCGCACTGCTCAACACGCTGAAGTTCGCCGTACTCCAACTGGTCCTGTTCTTCCCGGCTCCGCTCGGTCTGGCCCTGCTCCTCAACAGCATCGTCAGCCCGAAGATCCGCAGATTCGTGCAGAGCGTCGTCTATCTGCCGCACTTCATCGGCTGGGTGATCCTGATTTCGATCAGCCAGCAGCTGATCGGCGGCACCGGCCTGCTCCCCCAGCTGCTCGGCGACCTCGGCCTACCGCGCGTCGATCTCATGACCAGCTCCGGCTTCTTCCCGTGGCTGGTGACGCTGCAGCTGATCTGGAAGGACGCCGGCTGGGGCACGATCATCTACCTCGCCGCGCTGCTCAACATCGACACCGAGCACTACGAAGCGGCCGCGATCGACGGCGCAGACCGGTGGCGTCGGCTGTGGCACGTGACATTGCCGGGCATCGTGCCGGTCACGTTGCTCCTCCTGATCCTCAACCTGGGCAGCATCCTCTCGGTCGGCTTCGAGCAGATCCTGCTCCAGCGCGACGCGGTCGGCGCCGACGCCGCCGAAGTACTCGACACCTACGTCTACTTCCACGGCGTACTCGACGGCCAATGGGGTCCGGCTGCCGCGGTCGGCCTGGTCAAGGGCGTGATCGGCCTGGTCCTGATCCTCGGCGCGAACAAGCTCGCCCACCGCTTCGGCCACGAAGGGATCTACAGCCGATGACGACCTCGCAACGGCCGCCGTGGATGGAGGCGCCGACCAAGCTCGGCCTGGCGATCAAGGGCGTCGTGATCGCGATCGTCTGCCTGCTCGTGCTGTACCCGTTCGTGAACATCCTCGCCACGAGTCTGGCCGGCGAGTCCGAGATCACCCGGCGCGGCGGCATCATTCCGCTGTTCCCGAGCGAGCCGACGCTGGCGGCGTACCGGACGATCTTCGCGGGCGGCGTGGTGAGCCACGCCCTGCTGGTCAGCGCCGGCATCACGATCATCGGTACGGCGCTCAACCTGGTCGTCACGATCGCGCTGGCGTACGGGCTCAGCCGCCCGATCGTCGGCGGCCGGTTCGTGCTGACAGCAGTATTGTTCACACTGTTGTTCGGCGCCGGCATCATCCCGAACTTCCTGCTGGTCAAGGCGCTCGGCATGTACGACTCGTACACCGCGCTGATCGTCCCCGGCCTGGTCAGCGCCTTCAACTTCCTGGTACTGCGGAACTTCTTCCAGAACATCCCGTCCGAGCTGCTGGACAGCGCCCGGATCGACGGCGCCGGCGACTTCGCGATCCTGATCCGGATCGTGCTGCCGCTGTCGAAGGCAGTCCTCGCGGTCGTCGCGCTGTTCTACGCGGTCGGCCACTGGAACGCGTTCTTCAACGCCTTGCTCTACCTCAACGACACCGGCAAGTGGCCGCTGCCGCTCGTACTTCGTCTGTACGTCCTGCAGGGCCAGCCGGTCGGCAGCGGCACCGAATCACCGGGTGAGGCGGTCGCGTCGATCCAGGCCGTGCAGATGGCGGTCGTCGTCGTGGCGCTCGTCCCGATCCTCTGCGTCTATCCGTTCCTGCAGCGCTACTTCACCAAGGGCGTACTCACCGGCGCCATCAAGGGTTAGGAGAAAGACCGTGACCACCCCACCTTTCAGCCGCCGGAGCTTCCTGCGCAGCGCAGTCGGCGTCGCCGTGATGAGCGCCACCGGCGTTCCGGCGCTGGTTGCCTGCAGCAACGGAAGTACGGCGGTCGGTACCGCCCGCGCGTCCTCGGTGACGCTCCCGACGTACGTCGCCTTCAACGGACCGAAGCCTGACCTCCCCGGTACGGCGAACGGCGTACCGCCGGGCTACCGGACCTATCCGAAGGATCTCGTCACCACCGTGCCCAAGCCACCGCTCAACGGCGGCAAGGTCAGCGTGATGACCGACATCTTCGATCCGTTGCCGCCGTCCCGGGACAAGAACGCCGCCTGGCAGGCCGTGGAGCAGAAGCTCGGCGGCACCCTGGACCTGACGATCGTGCCGGACAGCGACTGGGCAACGAAGTTCCAGACCGTGCTGGCCGCGAACCAACTGCCCGACCTGGTGCTGCTCACCGACCCGACCGCGGTCAACAACCTGCCCGCGTTCCTCAAGGCCAAGTGCACCGACCTGACGCCGTACCTGTCCGGTGACAAGGTCAAGGACTACCCGAACCTGGCCAACATCCCCGCCGTGATCTGGCAGGCGTGCGTGGTCGAGGACAAGATCTACGGGCTGCCGATCCCGCGCAGCATCACCGGCGGCGCCGGCTTCTACAACAAGCGGATGTTCGACGAGGCCGGTGTCGAGTACCCGGCCACCGCCGAGGATTTCCTTGCCGCCTGCAAGGAGCTGACCAAGCCCCAGGACGGCCGCTGGGCGATCGTGAACTCGAAGGGCAACACGTTCTTCACGATGATCCAGCAGATGTTCGGTGTGCCGAACGGCTGGCGGCTCGACGGCGGCAAGCTGGTCCGCAGCTTCGAGACCCCGGAGTACAAGGCCGCGCTCGAGTTCGCCATCGAACTGGTCAAGGCCAAGGTGCTCGTCCCGGGCTCGGACGGCATCGACGGCACCGCCCGCAAGAACGCGTTCCGCTCCGGCAAGGGCGCGCTCGTGTATGACGGATTCCCGGGCTACCCCGGCTATGTCAAGGACATGTCCCGCCTGGACCCGAAGAACGACCCGCGCGCGTTCGTCCCGATGGCGCCGAAGGGCGGGAAGGCGAACACCTGGTCGGACAACATCCTGTTCGCGTACACGCTGATGAAGAAGTCCGACGACACCCGCGCCAAGGAACTGCTCGCGGTCGCGAACTTCTTCGCCGCCCCGTTCGGCAGCACCGAGAACCTGCTGCTCACGTACGGCGTCGAAGGCGTCGATTTCACCCGCGACGCGAAGGGCGACCCGACGCCGACCAGCAAGGGCGAGGCCGAGCTGACGGTGCCGTGGAAGTACATCACCGCCGCCCCGCAGGCGCTCTACAACGCGGACTCGCCGACGTACGTCGACCGCGCCCACGAGGATCTGACCAAGCTGATCGGCATGGTCGCGAAGGACCCGACCGCGAGCCTGATCTCGCCGACCAACGACAAGTCCGGCGGTGACATCGGCCAGCCACTGACCGACGTACGCAACGACGTGATCGCCGGCCGGAAGCCGATCAGCGCGTTCGACGCCGCGGTGAAGAAGTGGGCCAAGGACGGCGGCGACAAGATCCGCGGCGAGTTCGAGTCGGCGCTCGGCGGTGCGAGCCCGCGATGAGTTGGTTGACCGAGGCAAGGTTCGGGCTGTTCGTGCACTGGGGCATCTACGCGGCCGCCGCGCGGCACGAGTGGGTGAAGTCGTACGAGCAGCTCACCGACACCGACTACCAGCCGTACTTCGACCACTTCTCGCCGGATCTCTACGACCCGGAGCGCTGGGCCGAGGACGCCTGGAACGCCGGGATGCGCTATCTCGTCATCACCACCAAGCACCACGACGGCTTCTGTCTGTGGGACTCCAAGCTGACCGACTACTCGGCGCCGAACACACCGTGGGGCAAGGATCTGCTCGCCCCGATGGTGACGGCGTTCCGCGAGCGCGGGTTCAAGATCGGGCTGTACCACTCGCTCCTCGACTGGCACCATCCCGAGTTCCCGGTCGACCTGTACCACCCGCAGCGCAAGGACGTCGACTTCATCGACCGTACCGCCGACCGCGACGTCGCGAAGTACGCCGACTACCTGCACGGGCAGGTCCGCGAACTGCTGACGGAGTACGGGAAGATCGACGTGATGTGGTTCGACTTCTCGTACGCCGATCGCGGGTTCAACGCCAAGGGTCCGGACGAGTGGCGGTCGGCCGAGCTGCTGCGGATGGTGCGCGAGCTACAGCCAGGGATCCTGGTGAACAACCGGCTCGGGCTCGGCGCGGGCGACTTCACCACGCCCGAGCAGGTGCAGCCGCCGGGCAACGAGGTTGCGGCTGGCAACGGTACGCAGGTGCCGTGGGAGGCGTGCCACACGCTGAACGGCAGCTGGGGCTACCACCGGGACAACCACGACTGGAAGTCCCCGGCACTACTGATCCGGATGCTGGTCGACGCGGTCTCGAAGGGCGGCAACATGCTGCTCAACGTCGGCCCGAACGGCCGCGGCGCCTGGGAACCGCGAGCGCTCACGGTCCTCGACGGGATCGGCGACTGGATGCGACTGCACGAACGGTCCGTCCGCGACTGCGGCCCGAGCACCTACGTCCCACCGGCCGACTGCCGCTACACGCAGAACGGCCGTCGCCTGTACCTGCACATCTTCGCGTGGCCGATGGGACATCTCCACCTGCCCGGCCTCGGCGACAAGGTCTCCTACGCACAATTCCTGCACGACGCGTCCGAGGTACAGCGGGTGGCAGTCGATCCCTCGGCGCCAGGTCACACGTACCTCGCGGGCCTGCCGGACAACACGCTGACGTTGAAGCTGCCGAACCGCACGCCCGACGTCGACAGCTGCGTGATCGAGCTCTTCCTGCGCGAGTGATCCCCGGAACGGCGAAGGCACCCACCTCGACCCGGTGGGTGCCTTCGTCCTGGTTCACTTCCGGCTGACCGTCGACTGCGCCAGCCGGATCGTCGGCTTCGGCACGTGGTACGTCGTCACGTCGGCGCCGTCCATCGCCGCGAGGATCGCCTCGCCGACGATCGTGCCGAGGCCGTGGACGTCGACAGTGACCACGCTCAACGGCGGATGGGCGAGGCGGGCCACGGCGGTGTCGTCCCAGGCGATGATCGACAGATCGTCCGGCACCGTGACGTCGAGCTCCTTCGCAACGGTCAGACCGCCGATCGCCATCAGGTCGTTGTCGTAGACAACGGCACTCGGGATCCGGTCGCCGGTCAGCAACTGCCGGGTCGCCTCGCGGCCGGAGTCCTCGGAGTAGTCCCCCTCGATGAGCTGACCGTCCACGTCCCGCTGCGCGCAGGTCTCGATGAACGCCACGTCCCGGGCCTGGCAGTGCATCATGTCGCGTGGGCCGCTCACCCTGGCGATTTGACGATGCCCGAGGTCGGCCAGCGCACGAACCGCCGCCCGGGCGCCCTCGGCGTTGTCGACCAGCACGTTCGTGATCGGCGCCTGCGACTCGGGGCCGCCGAGCAGCACCGAGGGCGTCCGCAGGCGCTCGAGCTCGGCCAGGCGCGGGTCGTTGCTGCGCAGATCCACCATGACGATCCCATCGACGTACTCGCCGGCCACCCAGCGGCGCCAGATCTCGATCTCGCCGGCGACGTCGGCGGTGAACTCGATCAGCAGGCTGCAGTGCCGCCCGGCGAAGTACTCCTCGATGCCCTGGACGACGTCGGCCATGAACGGCTCCATCCCGAGCAACCGGTCAGGACGCGCCAGCACCAGCCCGGCAATGCGATCCCGGGATGTCACGTCCTGCATAAACTGCCCTCCTAGGCGGCCGTTCCCACTATATTCACAGATCTAACTAACCGGACAGAAGGCGGATGTACCGATGCAGCAGGTCAGCGACTCCTCGCAGCCGCCGGGCTACGATCCGGCGCCGACGAGCAGCCGCGCCCTCATCGTCGACCGCATCCGCTCCGCCGGCACCCTCAGCCGGGTCGAACTTACCCAGCTCACCGGCCTGAAGGCACCATCGGTCACCGCGGTCGTCCGGCGGCTGATCGACGACGGCCTGGTCGCCGAGACCGGTCGCGGTACGTCGACCTCCATCGGCGGCAAGCCCCGTACGCTCCTGCAGATCCGCGCGGCGGCGCGGTACGTCGTCGGCGTACATCTGAGCGAGGACAGCCTGACGTACGTGCTGGTCGACTACGCCGGCGGAGTGGTCGCGCGCTGGCGGCGGGACGGGCCGGGCGACGAGAGCGACCCAGCGGACGTCGTCGAGCGGGTGGCGATCGAGACCCGCGAGCTGATCGCGCGCTCCGGTGTCGATCCGGCGCTCGTGCTCGGCCTCGGCTTCGTCTGCCCCGGCCCGCTGATCCGCAACCGCGGGGTGACGTCGGCTCCGCCGTCGATGACGCGCTGGATCGGCTTCCCGATCCGCAGCCGCCTCCAAGAGCTGCTCGGGATGCCTGCACTGCTCGAGAACGACGCGACCGCGGCCGCGGCGGGCACCCGCCTCACCACCAGCCACGACGTCTCGGTGATGGCCGCGCTGTTCATGAGCGAGGGCATCGGATCCGGCCTGCGGCTCAACGGCAACGTCTACCAGGGCGCGCACGGCAACGCCGGCGAGGTCGGGCACATCTGCGTCCAGATCGGCGGCCCGCGGTGCTGGTGCGGAGGCACCGGCTGCCTCGAGGCACTCGCCGGACCGGCCGCGGTCGTCGCCAAGGCCCGCGCGGCCGGGCTCGACCTCGGCTCGCACCGGCACTCCGGTGTCGCGGCCTTCGCCGCCATCGCGCGCCTCGCGCTGAGCGGGGACTCGCGCGCGGAGGCGATCCTCCGGGACTCCGCCGCGTGGATCGCCATCGGCGCGCAGACGATCGCCAACATGTACGACGTACAGCTGCTGGTCCTCACCGGGCCGGCGTTCGCCGTCGCCGGGACGATCTACCTGCCGATCCTGCAGGAGCGGATCCTGAGCTCGGTCTTCGGGCGCAGCGTCGGCACCGAGGTGGTGCTGGACGAGCGGGGCCACGACGCGGCGGCGATCGGCGCCGCGCTGATGATGCTCAAGTCCGAGCACGCCCTCTCGGCCTAGCCACCACCCCCACACCACCCCGCCGCCCCCGCCGCCCCCGCCGCCCCCGCCGCACCACCCCCACCGCACCCCACCCCACCGCACCCCACCCCCGCGCGCCCCCGCCCCCGCGCTGCCCTGCCGGCGGTCGTGCCGGCGAAGCCATCTGAGGGGTCAACCCCTCAGATGGCCGGTCAGACCCCCGCATGCCACGAGCGAACCCACACGCCCAGGGATTGACCCCCGAGATAGCCCAGGCGGGCGCGGCCACGCGCCGACGACGTAACCATCTGAGGGGTCAACCCCTCAAATCGCCGGTTAGACCCCCGCATGCCACGAGCGAACCCACACGCCCAGGGGTTGACCCCTCAGATGGCGCCGCGGCGCGTGCTGGGGATGTGGCCATCTCAGGGGTTGACCCCTGAGATGGCGCGGTTGCGCGAGGGTGCTGGTCGCAGGAGCCGCCGCCCCTTCGCGACCCTGCGCGGTCAAATCGTTACCCGGCCGACCCCTTGCGCCAAGTTTATTAGGCCAACTAAGTTACCGCCCAGCTCCCTGGCCGGCTGCCGGGTGACGCGTTCCAAGGACCGCGTTGGTGCGGACCATGCATGCCCGGAAAGGAATCCCCCCATGCTCCGGAACTCCACGAACCGCCCGCGGCTACGACGCCTGGTGAGCGCCGTGGCCGCCGTGACCGCAACGGCCCTCACGCTCGGCGCCTGCTCCGGCGCCGCCAACGGCGGCGGCCAGGCCGCCACCAAGGACGCCTCGATCACGGTCGCGGCCGGCGACATCACCGCCAAGAACTTCAACCCGTTCAGCTCGACCGCGCTGCAGCCGACGCTGGGCGTCATTTACGAGCCGCTGTACTGGTACAACTTCGCGAAGCAGTCCGAGGCGACGCCGGTGCTCGCCACCGGCTACTCGTGGAACTCGGCCGGCACCGAGCTCACGATCAAGCTCCGCCACGGCGTGAAGTGGAACGACGGCCAGCCGTTCACCGCGAAGGACGTCGCCTACACGTTCAACCTGGTCGCGAAGACCCCGGCGCTCAACCCGTCCGGCCTCGCCGCCACGGCCAAGGCCGCCGCTGACGACACCGCCGTACTGACGTTCAAGTCGAAGTCCCTGATGCAGGAGCCCGCCGTACTCGCGAACCAGGCGATCGTGCCCGAGCACATCTGGAAGGACATCAAGGACCCGACCACGAACCTCAACGAGAACCCGGTCGGCACCGGCCCGTTCAAGCTGAAGTCGTTCACGCCGCAGAGCTACGTGCTGACCAAGAACGACCAGTACTGGGAGACGGGCAAACCCACCATCAAGGAGGTCCGCTACCTGCCGGTGCAGTCGGCGGACGCGGCCAGCGCGGCCCTTGTGGCCGGCAAGGTCGACTGGGCGAGTGCGTACCTGCCCGGGATCGACAACATCATGAAGTCCAACAAGGACCTGACCTACGTCAACACTCCCGTGATGACGACAGTGATCGTGACCTGCTCGAACGCCGAGCTCGGGTGCGCCGGTCCGCAGACCGATCCCGCGGTACGCAAGGCGATCTACCTGGCCATGAACCGCGAGCAACTCGCCAAGCTGGCCGGCGGCGGCGTCGCGGGCGTCGGTTCGCCGACGCTGTTGCTGCCGGGCCGGGACGACCAGTGGATCGCGGATTCCGGTTCCGCCAAGCTTCCGCAGAGCGCCAACGCCGACGAGGCGGGCAAGCTTCTCGACGCGGCCGGCTGGACCAAGGGCAGCGACGGCGTACGGACCAAGGCCGGCAAGCGCCTCACGCTGACCGTCCAGACCGTGACGGGCTGGAGCGACTACATCTCGATCAACGACACCCTCAAGCAGCAGCTCGCCGCGGTCGGCATCGAGCTGAAACCCAGCCAGGTCTCGTGGAACGAATGGAACGCCGCCCAGACGAACGGCAAGTTCCAGCTGTCGCTCGACTCCGTCGGCCTCGGCGCCTCCACGAACCCGTACTTCACCTACGACAGCAAGCTCGCCTCGACGAACACCGCCGCGGTCGGCAAGAGCGCCTCGGCCGGCAACCAGTCCCGGTTCTCCAACCCGACCGTGGACGCGGCCCTCACGGCGGCGGCCGGTACGACCGACCAGGCCGCGCAGAAGGCGGCGTACGCGAAGATCCAGAGCGTCATCGCGGACCAACTGCCCTACATCCCGGTCTACGTGAACTCGATGCTCACCGAGTTCAACACCTCGCGCGCGACCGGCTGGCCGACCAAGGACAACACCTACGTCCTGCCCGCGGCCTGGAAGGCCTGGGACGCCGGCATCGTGCTCAAGTCCATCACCCCCGCCAAGTAGCGGCCGACTGTGCGTTATCTGCTGCGAAAGCTCGTCTTCTACGTCGCCGCCCTCTGGGCAGCACTGACGCTGAACTTCCTGATTCCCCGGCTGATGCCGGGGAACCCGGTCGACCTCATGCTGTCGAAGCTGGCGACGAAAGGTCCGGTCACCCCGACGACCCGGGCAGCCATCGAGGCGCTGCTCGGGACGGACACGCATTCGTCCCTGTGGGCGCAGTACTGGAAGTACCTTCACCAACTGGTGTCCGGAGACCTCGGGACCTCGATCGCGTACTTCCCGGAGCCGGTCTCCCAGGTCATCGGTCAGACCCTGCCCTGGACCGTCGGCCTGATCGGGCTGGCGACGGTGATCTCGTTCGCCGTCGGCATCCTGCTCGGCCGGGCCGCAGGCTGGCGCCGTGGATCGTGGATCGACAACCTGATCCCCGTCACCACGATGCTGCAGTCGGTGCCGTACTTCTGGCTGGCGCTGCTGTTGCTGTTCCTGCTCGGCAGCACGTGGCCGGTCTTCCCCCTCAACGGCGGGTACGACGTGTACTCCGTGACGCCGGGGTGGAACCTGCCGTTCGCACAGTCGATCGTGTACCACGGCACGCTTCCGGGGCTGACCATCGTCATCTCGTCGATCGGCGGCTGGATGCTCGGCATGCGCAACATGATGGTCTCGACGCTGTCCGAGGACTTCGTCGTCACCGCCGAGGCGAAGGGGCTGACGCCACGCCGGATCCGGTCGCGCTACGTCGCCCGGAACGCGATCCTGCCGTCGATCTCCGGGTTCGCGATCTCGCTCGGCTTCGTGGTCGCGGGTTCGATCGTCACCGAGGCGGTGTTCACGTACCCCGGGATCGGCTCCGCGCTGCTGCTTGCCGTCGGCAACAACGACTACGCGCTGATGCAGGGCGTCTTCCTGATCATCACGCTCGCGGTCCTCGGCGCCAACCTGCTCGTCGACCTGCTGTACGGCGTCATCGACCCACGCACCCGTGCGCGATCCTGAGAGGTGAACTGATTTGGCTATCACCACTGAAGGGGCAGCGCAGGCGGCGACCACGGCAGCGGCGCCGGCCCGGCGCCGGCTGCCGCCGATGACGCTCAAGCTGGCCGTCGGCCTGGGTATCGCCGGTGTCATCGTCGTGTTCGGCGTCGTCGGCCCGCTGCTCGTCGGCAATCCGTCGACCGTCCGGGACATCGGGCTGACCGCCCCCGGCAACGGCTTCCTGCTCGGTACCACCCAGACCGGTCAGGACGTCTTCGCCCAGCTCGCGTACGCGACCCGCGGCTCGCTGATCATCGGCGTCGTGGTCGGCGCGCTGACGCTGCTGCTGTCGGCGTTCTTCGGCATCGTCGGGGCCTTCGTCGGCGGCTGGGCGGACGAGGCGTTCTCGCTGTTCACCAACATCATGCTCGTCATCCCCGGCCTGCCGCTGGTGATCCTGATCTCCAGCTACGTGCCGAACAAGTCGATCTGGCTGGTGGCCGCGGTGCTCGCGATCACCAGCTGGGCCGGCTCCGCGCGCGTCCTGCGCGGCTTCACCCTGAGCGTGCGCAGCCGCGACTACGTGCTCGCCGCGCGGATCAGCGGCGAGAAACGCTGGCGCATCCTGTTCGTCGAGATCCTGCCGAACCTGATCCCGCTGCTCGCGTCGCAGGTCGTGTTCGCGGTGATCTTCGCGATCCTCGGCGAGGCGGGGCTGTCGTTCCTCGGCCTCGGTGCGTCCGGCTCGTTCACCTGGGGCACGATGCTCTTCTACGCACAGAACGGGCTCGCGCTCCGGCTCGGCGCCTGGTGGTGGTTCGCGCCACCCGGACTCGCGATCGCGCTCTTCGGCGCGGCCCTGTCGCTGATCAACTTCTCGATCGACGAGATCATCAACCCGAAGCTGCGCTCGCAGACGCGCGCCGAGCGCAACAAGTGGAGCGTGAAGGCATGAGTGCTGTGCTCAGCATCGAGAATCTCAGCATCGACTACCTGGCCGAGACCACTGTGCACGCGGTCCGCGAAGTCTCGCTCACGCTGGAACGCGGCGAGATCCTCGGCCTGGCGGGCGAGAGCGGCTGCGGGAAGTCCACGCTCGCGTACGCGATCACCCGCCTGCTCAAGCCACCGGCGCGCATCACCTCCGGACGGGTCGTGTTCTCGTCGCGGGAGGGGTACGACGTCGACCTGTCGGGCCTCGCCGGGGACGATCTGCGCGCGTTCCGCTGGGACAAGATCGCGATGGTCTTCCAGGGCGCGATGAACTCGCTCAACCCGGTACTGCGGATCGCCGAGCAGCTCGAGGACGTGTTCATCACGCACCGGCCCGAGCTGACCAAGGCGGAACGCCGGATCCGTTGTGCCGAGCTGCTCGAACGCGTCGGCGTCGACCGGAACCGGCTCCGCGCGTACCCCCATGAACTGTCCGGCGGCATGCGGCAGCGCGTGATGATCGCGATGGCGCTCGCGCTCGAGCCGCAGGTGCTCATCATGGACGAGCCGACGACCGCGCTCGACGTCGTCGTCCAGCGGGAGATCCTGCTCGAGATCACCCGGCTGCGCGCGGAGCTCGGGTTCGCGGTCATCTTCATCACCCACGACCTGCCGCTGCTGCTCGAGATCAGCGACCGGATCGCGGTGATGCGGGCCGGCCTGATCGTCGAGCTCGACGACGCGCTGACGCTGTACACGAAACCCAAGCACCCTTACACCCGGCGCCTGCTCTCGTCGTTCCCCAGCCTGACCGGCGAACGCGGCGCCTTCGTCCGCAGCGGCGATCTCGGCGACCTGGACGACATGGAGCTGGACGAGACGGAACAGACCGTGGAGGCCGTCGAAATGGAGAGCCGATGAGCGTCCTCGAAATGCGCGATGTGGTCAAGGAGTACCGGCTCCGGGACGGCTTGCGGACCACGCGGCTACGGGCCGTCGACGAGGTCAGCTTCGAGTTGCCCCCGGGGCGCACGATCGCGCTCGTCGGTCAGTCCGGTTCGGGCAAGTCGACGATCGCGAAGTTGCTGATGCAGCTCGAACGGCCCACCTCCGGATCGATCCTGGTGGACGGCGAGCCGATGCAGTACCGCGGTGCGCGCGCGGCGGCGTACCGGAAGGCTGTGCAGATGGTGTTCCAGGACCCGTTCGGGTCGCTGAATCCGTACCACACGATCGGCCATCACCTGGGCCGGCCGGTGAAGCTGCACCACCCGGACTTCACCCGCGAGCAGGTCACTGATCGCGTGCTGGAGCTCCTACGCCGGGTCCGGCTGGACGAGGACTATGTCGGCCGGAAGCCGCACGAGCTGTCTGGTGGCCAACGGCAACGAGTTGCGATCGCCCGGGCGCTCGCTCCGGAACCGGCGATCCTGGTCGCCGACGAGCCGGTGTCGATGCTCGACGTGTCGATCCGGCTCGGGGTGCTCAACCTGCTCGCCGCCCTGCAGCGGGAGGAGAACCTCGGCGTCCTCTACATCACCCACGACCTCGCGACGGCACGGCATTTCAGCGACGAGATCATGGTTCTGTACCGCGGGGCCGTCGTGGAGCGCGGGCCGGCCGACGACGTGATTCTGAATCCGCGGCACGAATACACCCAACTGCTCGCCGAGGCGGCTCCTGCACCGGAGCGCCGGCTGGCCGAACTCGGGCACTGAGGGCACCCTGTTCCGGGTGCCCTCAGCCCTGGTTCACTCCCGGATCGTGGTCGGGTCGGTCGGCGGCGGGGTGAGGTCGAGTGCAGTGAGCTGGGCCGTTGCTTCGGCGTCCACGGGTACGCCCCAGGCGCGGAAGAAGTCGCTCAGGTCGTGACCGGCGGTCCGGCTGCACAGTACGACGAGGTTGCGTAGCCGGAGTACCTCGTCGGTGTAGTCGCTCGCGTAGGGGCGTTCCACCCGGACGAGCTTGTGCAGGTCCGGCCAGAACTGGTTGCCGAAGGCAAGCCTCAGCTGCTCGAACATGACCAGCTTCTCGTAGGGGTCGAACGTCGTGCCGTAGTTGACGCCTGGCGAGCGGAGCTTGCCGGGCGCGCTCTGCCACGGGGTGAGACCGGTCTTCGCGTCCGGTGCGTGCAGCCGCGGCTGCTGCCCGTACTTCGTGGCGAAGACCGCGTTGACTGCGAGCGAGTAGATGTTGACCGTCACCTCGGTCAACGAGTTCGGCTTGTACGTGATCTGCTGATGCTGGTGGCCGAGCTCGTGGTAGATGCCCCAGCCGCGCATCTGCAGACCCTCGACGGTCAGCATCCGGTCCTGGATCGGCGGTGGGAACGACATGTGGCCGTGGGTCGCGTACGCGCCGACGCCGGTGATCGCGGACGGGTAGCCGACGAAATGGTACGGGTGCACCAGCCGGGCGTGCACCGGCGCGGACCCGTCGTACCCGCTGGTGCTGTCCTCGATCCGGATGATGTCCTCGTACGTGGAGAGCAGGTCGGTGTGGTTCTCGGTCCGGTAGGTCAGGGCCGAGGCGCGTTCGACGGTGATGATCGCGTGCGGGCCGACGAGTTCGACGTACGGCGTGGTGCGCTCGTCGAGTTGGCGCTGGAAGTCGGCCTCGCCGGTGCAGCCGAGGACGAAGTACGGCATCGGCTGCACCTGGTCGCCGATGCTGACCTTGGCCTGACCGGTGGCGCCGATGAGCTTGAGGTACACGACGCCGCCGCCGGCATCGGTGATCGTGTTGCGTCCGAGCTGGAGCGGGTACTCACGGGACGCTTTGAACTCCGGTCGCGCGTCGGCGTCGGGGGCGCCGATCACGAGGGTGGGAAGCAGACCGTCGTGGACGACCAGGTTGAGAGCGGTTGCTGCGGGCAAGTAGAAGCCGGTCGAGCGGAGCTCGGTAGCGCTGAGTGAGTCCTGGGTGCGGTCGAGCTCGGTGGTGCGTGCCGACGGGAGCGCGCGGATGGTGAACGTGTGGCTGGTCGCGGCCCTGGCCATTGTCGGTACGGCGGCCAGCGCCAAGCCTGCTCCTGCTACTTGAAGGACACGTCGCCTCGTGTACTGCGGCATGATCGAACAACCTCCTGGTTGAACTGCCAGCCACCGGCGACCCGGCCGGCGCGGATTGCCGACCCCGGTTGCTTGCGAAATTCAGTGGAACGACGCGGTGTGCGTCTTGCCGTTGGTGCCGCCAACGGCGATGTCGAGGACCAGCTGTTTGCCGGTCTCGACCACGGTCACGGTGTCGTCCTTCGTGACCACGCTGCGGGTCGGCTTCCTGATCGTCAGCCTGAGGGTCTGCGCGGTCCGACTCGGATCCGACACCGCGACGGTCGTCGTCCGCCCGTCCTTGCCGATCACCACCGATGCCGGCCCATCGCTGGTGATCTCGGCTACCTGGCCGGCTACCCAGAAGTTCGCCAGTGTCAGGCCTTCGGGGTGGGATCGGATCGCCTGGACGTTCGCGGTGTTGGCGAGGACAGTTGTGCCTGGGTCGTGCGCCCGTTCCGCCGTCTGACGACTGGATGCTCCAGGCAACAGGATGTAGGCGTACTCGCCCGTCGCGGTGCCGTGCTCGAGGATCAGCTTCGCGTACCGGCGTGTGTGCGGCGTGGTCGAACCGGCCGTGTCGTTGCCGATGTTGATCTCCGACCACGACCCGGTTCGGTCCTCGAGCTGGGTTGTGAGTCGGCCGCCGCGCGGGAAGATGTAGCCGGCGACGCCGTCCAGGTGCGCCCATCGCGGATCGTCGTACGTGCCTGCCGCTGTGCGACCGTCGACCAGGAGCGCCGCCGTACCGTTCTCGTGCAGGTTGCGGTTCTCGACGACCGTCTCTGCCGGATAGCCGTCGGTGCCGGTGATGCCGGCGCCCAGGGCAACGATCGAGTCGCGTAGGCAGAACCACGACTTCCTTGCCTGCAAGGTCTTGTCGTAGTTGATCAGGTGCATGCCGACCGCGCCGGCGACGTCCTTGTACGACGCTCCGCCGACCCAATCGGCGTACGCGGCAACGGTTCCGGTGCCCGCGCCGGTGCCGCCCGGCTGGCGTGGTTGCGTGCTGACCGTCGTACCTGGCATGCGTTGTGCGTCGACGGTCGGCCAGTACGCGTCGTAGTACTGCGACTGGTCGCCGGTGTAGAGATACGTCATGCCATCGCCGACGTACCAGCCGCGGAGGTTCTCGCCATTGCCCCACTCGTAGCGGGCGATCCGCGTCGACGACATCGCGATGGCGAACGTCCAGCCGGGGCGGCGGTGGACGACGCGGTCCTGGTTGTAGAACTGGAAATGCCGAGGTTGTGCCGGCACCGGGGTGATGGTGGCGTCGGCGAGGAGGGTCTTGGCGCGGGAGATCTCGGGGATCGATGCGCCGGGCAAGTAGTCGTCGAGGCGGTCGCGGGTGATCCAGCCTTTGGCGAGGGCCTTGAAGCGGGAGGCGTACGGCTCGGCGACACCGCCCGCCAGGAGCAGGACGGTCGAGGTGGTGGCGTGACCGTTGCGATGGTCGCCGGCGGCCTCGCGGGAGATCGCGCGGCCCGAGACGCAGTCCATCATCAGGCCGTCGGTCATGAACGGGGCGAAGCTCGCCTCGACCGCGTCCAGCAGTACGGCGCGGTTCGGGTCGGCGATCGCCCAGGTCGAGCCGCCGAGCAGGGCGATCAGGTTCGCGACTCCACCGAGCGCGACGTTGCCGTACGTGCCGACGTACGCGAGGTTGCCGTGCTGGATGAACGAGCCGTCGCGGTAGAAGCCGTCGCCGGTGGTGACGTAGGTGAAGATGCTGTTCTGGCCGGATTCGGCGACGTCGCTGAGTGCGTCGCGCGCGGCCGCGAGCTTGTCGGCGGACTTGCCGACGATGCCGCGGAGGGCGACGATCAGCGACTTGTCGACGCGGTTCGCGCCGGTCTCGCGGAGGGACGGCGAGTTGGTCCGTCGGTTCGGGTCCGGGACGAAGTGGTCGACGGCCTTCAGGTAGGCGGTGAGCTGGCCGGCTTCGAGGGCGTCGTACGCCAGGATGCAGGTGTCGAGGAGGGCACGCGGGGCGCCGATCTCCCAGAACCACCAGTTGCCGGTCTCTTTGAGTGTCTCGTTGTAGGCCGTCGCGTTGAGGAAGTCGAGGGCGCCGCTGAGCTCGGCGGCCCAGTCGGTGGTGCGGGTGGTCGCGCGTGCCAGCGCGATCGTCTTCAGCCGCGTGTAGCTGATCGAGAAGTTCCCGCTGGTCGGGCTCAACGGCAGATCCGGCCAGAGCGCGGTCCGGTCGGGGGTCGTGATCATCGTGCCGGCGTACTGCTGCGCCTGAGCCGTCAGCTTGCCGAGCGCGTCGGCGTACGCCGGGTCGGTGGTGTCGATCGCTCCCCCGGTATTGAGCTCTGCCCAGCGGGCTCGCAGTACGTCGTACTCGTCCTCCGCGAACGCTCGAGTGGGCAGACCTGTCGCAGTCAACGCACCGGCAGCAAGCCCGGCCTGAAGCAACAGCCGACGACGGATGAAGGGCGGCATCGCGACTCCTCGAGAGGTAGTAAACGCTTACCGTAGATCCTGCCGCCTGCTCACAACAGTCGTCAACAGCTCTCTGTGATCACTTCTGATCACTTCAAGGCAAGAGATCCCGAACCACCGCATCAGCCAGCAACCGCCCCCGGTCGGTCAGGACGAGCCGATCACCATCGATCACCGCAAGACCGTCGCCGACCACCTGCTCGACCGCGGCCAGGCCGCCGTCGTCCAGAATCTCCAGCGGCACCCCGGCCTCCAGCCGCACCTCCAGGAGGACTCGCTCTACTCGGCGGGTTTCTTCGTCGAGGGTTTCTCGGGCTTGGGCGGGGCTTTGGTCGGTGTTGAGGCGTTCGGCGTAGGCGGTGGGGTGCTTGACGTTCCACCAGCGGGTGCCGGCCACGTGGCTGTGGGCGCCGGGGCCGATGCCCCACCAGGTGTCGCCGCGCCAGTACAGCTCGTTGTGGCGGCACCGGGCCGCCGTACTGCGGGCCCAGTTGGACACCTCGTACCAGCCGAGGCCCTCGGCCGTCAGCAGCTCGTCGGCCAGCACGTACTTGTCGGCCAGATCGTCGTCGTCCGGCATCGGCAACTCCCCGCGCCGGATCCGCCGCGCCAGCTGCGTCCCGTCCTCGACGATCAACGCGTACGCGCTGACGTGATCGGGCTGAGCGGACAGCGCCGACTCGAGTGAAGCGCGCCAGTCGTCCAGCGACTCCCCCGGCGTCCCGTAGATCAGATCGAGGTTGACGTGCTCGAAGCCGGCCGCGGTCGCCTCTTTGACAGCCTGCAGCGCACGCCCGGGAGTGTGCCGGCGGTCGAGGATCTTCAGCACGTGCGACGACGCGCTCTGCATGCCGAAGCTGACCCGATTGAAACCGACCGCCCGCAGCTCGTCGAGGTAGACGGGGTCGACCGACTCCGGGTTGGCCTCGGTCGTCACCTCCGCGCCGGGCGCCAGCCCGAACTCGTCGCGGACGGCGGCCAGCATCTTCCCGAGATCGGCCGCCGGCAGGAGCGTCGGCGTACCGCCGCCGAAGAAGACGGTGTCGACCGGACGATCGAGATCCCCCAGCACCCGGCGGGCGAGGAGCACCTCACGGACCGCGGTCTCGGCGTACGACGCCTGCGATCCACCGCCGCCGAGCTCGCGCGCGGTGTAGGTGTTGAAGTCGCAGTACCCGCACCGCGATGCACAGAACGGCACGTGCAGGTAGAACCCCAACGGCCGATCGGCGGCTTCGCGTACGGCGGACTCCGGCAGCGCCCCGTCCCGGGGCGCAACCTCCCCCTCGGGCAATGTTGACGGCACCCACCCATCGTACGGACCACCAACACCCAGGTACCGACGGACGGGTAGTGGTGCCTTCCGCCGACCCGTCAGCAGTCATCTCCCGCCTGCCGCCACCCACGCACGCCTACCACTACCCGTCCGTCGGTACCGCCCGCGGTGACCTTTCTTGACCGGATCTCCGTCGTTTCGTGGTCACAGGATGTCCGAAAATAGCTACATTCGGCGTATGGACACCGAGGCTCAGCCGGTCGGACGTCGCACCCGGAACGCGGTCGTGGTCGCGATCATGCTCGGAATGTTGCTCGCGGCCCTGGATCAAACGATCGTCGCAACCGCGCTACCCACCATCGTCAGTGACCTCGGCGGCGCGAACCACCTGTCCTGGGTGGTCACGTCGTACCTGCTCGCCGAGACGATCATGACCGCGCTGATCGGGAAGTTCGGCGACCTGTACGGGCGCAAGCCGATGTTCCTGATCAGCGTCGTGCTCTTCCTCGGCGGCTCGGCCCTGTGCGGGGCTGCCGACTCGATGCTCTGGCTGGTCGGCTCCCGCGCGATCCAGGGCCTCGGCGCCGGCGGGATCATGGTGACCGCGATGGCGGTGATCGCGGACGTCGTACCGCTGAGTGAGCGCGGCAAGTACCAGGGCGTGATGGGCTCGGTCTTCGGCGTCTCGACCGTCGCCGGGCCGCTGCTCGGCGGATTGTTCGTCGACCACCTGAGCTGGCGCTGGGCGTTCTACGTGAACATCCCGCTCGGCATCGTCGTCCTGATCGTCGCCTCGATCACGCTCCCGTCGGTGAAGGCGGCGATCGAGCCGAAGATCGACTATCTCGGCATCCTGTTCATAGGGCTCGCCGCGACCGGGCTGACGCTGGTGACGACATGGGGCGGCAACGAGTACGACTGGACGTCGCCCGTCATCATCTCGATGGCGATCGGCTCCTTGGTTGCCCTGGGCCTCTTTGTCCTGGTCGAACAACGGGCCGCGGAGCCGTTACTGCCGTTGCGCTTGTTCCGGTCGCGGGTGTTCACGGTGTGCGCGGTGATGAGCTTCATCATCGGGTTCGCGATGCTCGGCGGGGTCACGTACCTGCCGACGTACCTGCAGTTCGTGCACGGCGCCTCGGCGACCGAGTCCGGCCTGCAGATGCTGCCTCTGGTCGGCGGTCTGCTGGTCGCGTCGGTCGTGACCGGTCAGACGATCAGCAAGACCGGCCGCTACCGGATCTTCCCGATCATCGGCACGGTCCTGATCGGCGTCGGGCTGTTCCTGCTGTCCCTGCTCGACAACTCCACGTCGTACACCGTGACGGCCGGCTACATGGTCGTACTCGGAGTGGGTGTCGGTCTGTGTATGCCGGTCCCGACGGTCGTCGTCCAGAGCACGGTCGACTACGCGGACCTCGGGGTCGCGACGTCCGGGGTGAGCTTCCTGCGCACGATGGGCAGCTCGTTCGGGGTGGCCGTGTTCGGGTCGATCTACTCCCACCAACTGCCGGTTCACCTGGAGGAAGCCGTCCGGGCCACGGGGGCGGATCCCCGGGTGGTGACGACCGTCGAGGGCGTGCGCAATCTCCCTGAGTCGATGCGGTCGGCGGTGACCGCGGCGTACGCCGACTCCTTGCACACCGTGTTCTTGTGGGCCGTGCCGGTGGCGGCGCTCGGGTTCCTGACCGCGCTGCTGCTGAAGGAAGTCCCGCTCCGCGACAGCGCGCGCATGGCCGCGTCCGATGTCGGCGAGAACTTCGCGGCGCCGTCGTCGTTCGACTCCGAACACGAACTCCAGAAGCTCGCGGCCCTCGTCGTACAGCACCACAAGCGCAACCCAGCGCCTGAGGTCCTCGCCGAGTCCGGGATCCCGCTCAGCAACGCCGAAGCCTGGATGATCATGCGCGTCTTCCGCGGCGGGGCCGAGAAAGGCTCCGCGACCCTGGCCGAGATCACCGGCGACCTCCGCATGCCACCCGGCGCCCTCGAACCCCTCGCCAGCCAGCTGGTTGCCAACGGCTACCTTTCCGAGACCCTCGGGCACTACCGCTTCACCCAACTGGGCATGGAGATGTTCCAGCGCTTCGTCGGCGCCTTCCGCATCTGGATGCTCGACCGCCTCACCGACTGGGACCCCGAGAACTCCGAAGCCTTCTCCCACGCCG
Organism: Kribbella sp. NPDC051586; assembly: GCF_044453965.1. Taxonomy (NCBI): domain Bacteria; kingdom Bacillati; phylum Actinomycetota; class Actinomycetes; order Propionibacteriales; family Kribbellaceae; genus Kribbella; species Kribbella sp. NPDC051586. The sequence continues at coordinate 1,249,631 of NZ_JBITDF010000002.1, forward strand.
TAGACCGAATCGCCGAACAAATGATCGACCAAGGCCAATCCCTTACCACCGGCAAACACGCCGCCGCGCTGGTCGGTACTCAGTAGCTTCGGCGGAGCCGGTGGCCCATGCTTGGGGGGTGGCTGACGGGGACGTGGCGGCGGCTCTGGCCGGCAGCTTCCTCGGAGGGCTGCCGGGTGAGCTGATCGAGCGGTTGCTGGCGACCGGTGATCGGATCGATTACCCCGCCGGCAGCACGCTGTACCGGGAGCGATCCACCCCGCGCGCAGTGCTGGTTGTTCGCGGGTTGCTGCGCGTCTACATGTCCTCGCCGGAAGGACGCCAGGTGACGGTCCGGTACGCGCGGGCTCACGACGTACTCGGGATCGCAGTACTCGTCGCTGGGCCGGCCGATGTCGGCGTACAGACGCTCTCGGAGTGCACGCTCTTCCGGATCGACGCCGGGCTGCTGACGACTGCTGCGCGTACTGACAGCCGGGTCGCGTGGGCGGTGGCGGAGGAGCTCAGCCGCCGGCTGTACGAGAACCTGCAGCAGACCGCGGTCAACGCCTTCGGCACCGTGCGCCAGCGGGTCGCCTCGCACTTGCTGGACCTGGCGTCGACCCAGCAGGGTCCACGTGGCGAACTCGTCGCTCGGGTGTCCCAGCAGGACCTCGCGGATTCCGTCGGATCGGTCCGCGAGGTGGTGGCACGCGTACTGCGGGAGTTCCGGCTGGCCGGGCTGGTCGCCACGTCCGCCGACAAGGTCCACATCCTCGATGCCACCGGTCTCCACGACCAGACCTGGAACCCCGACGATGCGTGACCGCGGTTACTCCCGCGCACTACAAAAGTCACAGACGCGGCCGCCACCCCGGGCCAAGACTGGTGCCCTCGGCCCCGAATCCGTCGGGGCCTGAAGGGAGTTCACGTGTCCACCGAAGCGACTCGATTGCCGGCGCGCACCGGCACCGGCGACCCGGTCAAGGCGGTGTCGGTGATCAGCACCGGCAGCGTCGAGATCCACCCCGAACACGCGTACGGCTCGCGGAAGCCGCTGTACTGGTGGCTGCTCACGTCCCGCCGGTGGCTGCCGGCCCGCCCGATCAACGTGTACGTCATCGAGCACGCGAACGGGCTGGTGTTGTTCGACACCGGCCAGGACCGTGCGTCGGTGACCGATCCGTCGTACTTCCCGGGCGGGTTCAACGGCGTTGTGTACGACCGGTTGGCCAAGTTCCACATTGCTGAGCACGAGACGCTCGACGCACAACTGGGCACGCTCGGGTACTCCACCGCCGACGTCGACAAGGCGGTCATCTCGCACTTGCACCAGGATCACATCGGCGGGATCCCTCAGCTCGGCGGCAGTGAACTGCTGATCACCTCGTCGGAATGGGACCAGCTATCCGGCTTCTCCCCCGAGGCTCGCGGCTTCCTCCGGTCGCACATCGACGTACCCGGCGCGCGCTGGAAGCACGTCGACTTCACCACCGACGTCGATCTCACGCCGTTCCCTCGGGCGTTCGATGTCATGGGCGACGGATCGATCCTCCTGTTCCCGACGCCTGGTCACACACCCGGGTCGATGTCGATGCTCGTACGCCGGCGCGAGCTGCCGCCACTGCTGATGGTCGGCGACCTCACGTACGAGGCCGGCCTGCTCGAACGCCGTCAACTGCCAGGCGTCGGCGACCGGAGCGAGCTCGCCCGTACAACCGACAACGTCCTGGCGCTCGCCGAGCAACTGCCCGGCCTCGTCATCCTCCCCGCCCACGACCCGACCGCGGCCCAGCGCCTGGTCGACAGCTCCCGGCGGCCGCAATGAAATTCACCAACACGATCACCATCGACCGGCCGCCGGCCACGGTCTTCGCCTACCTGCTGAACCTCGAGAACATCCCGCGCTGGAACTACGCCCTCTCCGAAACCCGCCAGCTCACCCCCGGCCCACCCGCCGTCGGCACCCGGTATGTGCAGACCCGCACCATCCCCGTCCACAAAGAAGAATCCCTGGAGATCGTCGAGCTCATCCCTGACCAGAAGCTCACGGTCCAGGGCACCCTCACCTCCTTCCCAGCCGTCCTCAGCTACACCCTCGACGCGGCCGACGGCGGCGCGCTCCTCACCAACACGGTCGACCTCCAGCTGCCGGGACCGCTGAAGCTCTTGACCCCGATCGCCCTCGGCCGCATCAAGTCCGCGGTCGCCGCGAACCTCGCCGTACTGAAGCAACTCCTCGAACAGCCATAGGAAGCGTCGGACTACCAGGCTTTCACTGAGTCTCCTTCAGGGCGTACGGCAATGAGGTTGAAGCCGGTGATCCCGGTCGGGCCGCGAAGTCTCAGACGGTTGGACTCGATGGTGTAGGTGAGCGGGGTGCGGAGAATCTCGAGGACGGCTCGCTCCAGGTCGGCAGCTCGGCCCGTGGGACGGGTAGGAGCAACGACCAGCTCGGTGAGTGTGAGAGTCCGATCCTCGCGGATCACGGTCGCGGTGAATGAGCTACTCCCGGTGGAACCGGTCGCTCGGGTGCCGTTGAGGGTGAGGGTCGCGGCGTCGCCAAGTGTGTAGCGCCAACGCAGATCATCATCGTCGATGAGGATCGACTGGACTGTCCAGTCGGTGCCGTCGAGCGGAAGGTCAGGTTCCGCGAGGCGCCGGTCCAGCAGGACGATCGTCGTACCACCGCTGATCAGCGTGAGAGTGTCGCCGTCGATGGTCCACTCGGGCTGGCGTATCACGAACCCCATCAACCAGTCGTCCTGAGCCTCCAGTTCAGGACCGCATCCCATCTGTGTCTGCACTCCTTCCTCGAACCCAAGTACCCCGTCGTCGAGCCAGACTCCACCGCTCAGCTCGTTGCATCCGGCGCGGACGATCAGTACGCCGTCCTTTCGGATGGTCAACGAAATTCGACTGCCCGGCACCAGCGGCCTGTCGACCCCGTCCTCGGTCACCGCCACGGACAAGTACGTCTTACCGATCGGCGACCCCTCGCCACCGATCAACGGCCCGTACTCGATAGTCATCTTCCGCCCCCTTCACTCCGGATTATCCCGCCGATGACCTCCTCCATCACGGACTCTGGGGTGGGGATAGGTACAGGGTGGTCGGGGAGCCAACCGCAATGGAATGACGGCTGGGAGGCGACAGGCTCGGAGCATGGTGACGGAACTGAGGGCGAGGCTCTTCACGCCGGTGCGGGCGTTGGCGACGATGTTGGTGTCTGTCGCGGGTGTTGTTGCGGCGGTGCTTGTGCTCATCAGCAGCGCGCTGGTGCTGATCGGGATCGGGCGGTACGCCGTGCCGCCTGCGGTCTGGTTCATGCGCCGGGTGGCGGATGCGGCGCGCGGTTTGGTGCGGATGGCCGGTATCGGCGTGAAGCGACCGTACGGGGCTGAGACCGGTGCGATCGCGCTGCTGAAGTCCCGCAGTACCTGGCGAGATGTGCTGTGGGCGTTCGTCGACCCGGTCATCGGGACGTGGGCGACCGCGCTCGCGGTCGCGATGCCGCTGTTCGGGGTGTACGGCGCTATCGTCCAGCCGTTCGTTTGGCGGGCCAACGAACGGGCGGGCGGCGTCAACTCGTTCGGCCCCATCCACGTGACCTCGACCGCGACCGCGCTCGCCGCGATTCCAGTCGGCCTGGCGATGATCGCGGCCGGCCTGTACATCGGGCCGTCGCTGCTCACCCTGCGCGCCAGCTGGTCGGCCGACCTGCTCGGGCCATCGCGGACGGCCGCGCTGGAGGAACGCGTCGAGACCCTGGTCGAGACGCGCGCCGACAGCGCCGGCGCGCAGGCCGCTGAGCTGCGCCGGATCGAACGCGATCTGCACGACGGCGCGCAGGCGCGGCTGGTCGCGCTCGGCATGAGCCTCAGCAACGCCGAGCGTCTGTTCGACGAGGATCCCGAGGCCGCGCGCAACCTGGTGATCGCCGCCCGCGAGGCGTCCTCCAAGGCGCTCGATCAGTTGCGCGATCTGGTCCGCGGCGTACATCCGCCCGTACTCGCGGACCGAGGCCTCGCCGACGCGATCCGCGCGTTGGCCCTGGACTCGCTGCTCGAGGTCGAGGTCACGTCTGACCTGCCCGGCCGTCCGTCGCTGCCAGTCGAGTCCGCGGTGTACTTCGCCGCCAACGAGCTGCTCGCCAACGCCGCCAAGCATGCCCGTAGCGCGACCGCTGTGACGATCTCGCTGCACCACACCAACGGCGCACTGCGCTGCGATGTCACCGACGACGGCCCGGGCGGAGCTGATCCGATGAATGGGACCGGCCTGCGCGGCATCGAGAGTCGGCTCGCGATCTTCGACGGTACGGTCGAGGTCGCCAGTCCTGTCGGCGGTCCGACCCGCGTCCAGCTGGAGGTGCCGTGCGCGATCCGATCCGTGTAGTGGTCGCCGAGGACCTGTTCCTGCTGCGCGACGGGCTCGTCCGGACGCTGACCGACCACGGGTTCACGGTGGTCGCCGCGGTCGACACCGGCCCGTCGTTGCGGAAGGCAATTGTCGATGAACAGCCCGATATCGCGGTGGTCGACGTACGGCTCCCGCCGTCGTTCACGGACGAGGGACTGCAGGTCGCGATCGAGGCGCGACGGCAACGACCCGGCCTCCCGGTGCTCGTGCTGTCGCAGTACGTCGAGCAGTTGTACGCCCGCGAGCTTCTTGCCGATGGCAACGGTTCGGTCGGTTATTTGTTGAAGGACAGGGTTTTCAACACCGACCAGTTCGTCGAGGCCGTGCGGTCGGTGGCCGGCGGCGGTACGGCGATGGATCCGCAGGTCGTCGCCAAGCTGCTCAGCCGAGGCGATGCACGGGGACGTACCGCGGACCTGACTCCGCGCGAACGCGACGTACTGGAACTCATGGCGGCCGGTCGCTCGAACGCCGCGATCGGGCAACAACTGACGCTCTCCGTCAGCGCCGTCACCAAACACATCGCCAGCATCTTCGCCAAGCTCGACCTGCCCGCCTCCGACGACGACAATCGTCGCGTGCTCGCCGTCCTCGCGTACTTGAACCGCTGACCCGTATCCTCGCAGCCATGTTGAGTGACGGAGTGCGGACGATTGCCGCGGGTGGGGTCGATCACTGGGTCCGGGTCGCGGGCGCTGACAACGACGGAGTGCCGCTGGTGCTGGTGCACGGTGGGCCGGGTGAGAGTTCTTACTCGATGGAGCAGTCCGTCGGTGACGAGATCGCCAAGCTCGCTCCGGTCATCTTCTACGACCAGCGTGGGTGCGGGCGGTCGGCGCGTCCGTCCGACACGAGCACGTACACGATCGCCCAGCTTGTTGCCGACTTGGATGAGTTGCGTACGGCGCTGGGCGTCGAGCGGATCGTGCCGTGGGGCGTGTCGTTCGGATGCCTGCTGGCCGCGGAGTACGCCGTTGCTCATAGCAACCATGTGCCCGGTCTGATCCTGCACGCTCCCCCGATCGTCGATCCCCTCCACCCCGGCCTGTGGACGATGCGCCCGGCCGCGGTTGACCCGATCCTCACACCGGACGAGCGCGCCGTCCTTCGCGCTCAACTCGAGCCCGTCACCGACCAGATCGAGCGCACAGTTGCCGCCATCGGCGCGATCGCCCAGAGCGAGAACGCGGCGAACTTCTTCTACTACGACCCGGCCAACATCCCCGCCGACGATCCCGCGACGCCGGAGCCCAACCTGGAAATGGCGATGGCGCTCGTAGGCACCGAACGCCCTGATCTCGCCGACGATCTGGCCGCCGTCGACATCCCCACCCTCATCCTCGCCGCCCTCTGGGACCGCCACGTCGGCTTCGACACTCCCCGCGACCTAGCCACCCGCCTCCCCCAAGCCACCCTCGAGATCTTCACCAAGTCAGCCCACTCCATCGCCGACGAGGAACCAACGAAGTACGTCGAGGTCATCCGCAACTTCCTGGAGCGCTGAGCCGTGCGTTCACTCGGAACCTCGGTCGAGTACCCCGGCCGCGGGCTCGCCATCGGCCGCGACGCCGACGGCGTGCCGTTCTTCACCTACTGGCTGACAGGGCGCTCGCCCGCTTCGCAGTCCCGGGAACTCGTCGTCCATGACGAGGAGATCGTCGTCCGCGACACCTCCGGCGGCCCAGTCGACGACCTCCGCCACTACACCGCCGCCACCCGCGGAGCCGACTGGGTCCTGGTCGGCAACGGCACCCAGGTCGGCGACCTGACCGCCCTCCGCCCGCTGCAGCCCGACCTCCAACTGGCCCTGCGGCACCTCACCTACGAGCCCGACCCACCCATCCGCACCCCACGCATCACAGCCACCGCCACAATCACGGGCCTCGAGCTCACCGAGGTCATGGTCGGTTCCGCTCGCGCGTACGACGGCGCACCCGACCTCACGGTCCACCCGTCCCTCTACGCATCCCAGGTCGCACCCGGCACCGCGCTCACCACAACGACCTACGTCGGCACCGCCGAACAAGTCATCACCAACGGCCACCCGGAGGTCGTCGCCGTTCAATCCACCTGGTCCGACATCACCGATGCCGTCTGGCAGTCGCTACAACCAGCCCTCCGAGTCGCCACCATCACGGTGCGCCTCGACATGCCGACCTTCGCCGAGGTGGTGCTGCAACAGCGCTGACTACTCGTACATCTTGTCGAGGACGGCGGCGTACTCGACCTCGACGTACTTTCGTTTGAGTTTCAGGCTGGGGGTCATTTCGCCGGACTCGACCGTGAGATCTCGGTCGAGGATGGTGAACTTCTTGATGGTTTCCCAGCGGTTGAGTGTCGCGTTGAGCTCGTCGACGTAGCCCTGGACCATCGTGTGCGCCGCGTCGGACGTGACGATCTCGGCGTACGGCTTGCCGCCCAGGCCGTTCGCGGACGCCCAGCCCTCAACGGCATCGGGATCCAGCGTGACCAGCGCTGACACGAAGTTGCGCTTGTTGCCGTGGACGATGAACTGGCTCGCATACGGGCAGATCGTCTTGAAGCGGCCCTCGATCACCTGCGGCGCGACGTACTTCCCGCCCGACGTCTTGAACAGGTCCTTCTTCCGGTCGGTGATAAACAGGAACTCGTCCTCGAAGTGCCCGATGTCCCCGGTGTGGAACCACCCGTCAGCATCCATGACCTCGGCCGTCTGCTCGGGCTGGTTGTGGTACCCGCTCATCACCCCGTCGCCCTTGATCAGGATCTCCCCGTCCTCGGCGATCTTGAACTGCGTCCCGGGGAACGCCGGTCCGACACTGCCGAGCCGGTACTGCGAGGGCCGGTTCAGCGTCGCCCCGGCCGCCGTCTCCGACAGCCCGTACCCCTCCAGGATCAGCAGCCCGGCCGCGTGGAACCACTCGGCCAGCGTCTTGTCCAGCGCCGCCGACCCGGACACGAAGAACCGGATCCGCCCACCGAAGCGCGCGCGGATCTTCGACAGCACCAACCGGTCCGCCGCCGCGAACTGCGCCGCCAGCAGACCGGAAGGCTCCTTGCCCGCCTGCCGAAGCGCAGACACCCGCGCCCCGACCCCGAACGCCCAGTCGAACATCCGTGCCCGCGCCCCGCCCTCGGACTCGATCATCGTCCGGATCCGGGCGTGCGCCTTCTCGAAGATCCGCGGCGCCGCCGCCATGAACGTCGGCTGGACGACGGCCGCGTTGTCGACGATCTTGTCGATCCGCCCGTCCACCGCCGTCGCGAACCCGATCTGGCACTGTACGGCGACCAGGACCTGACCAAAAACGTGCGACAACGGCAGCCACAGGAACTGCAGGTCGTCCGGGGAAAGTACCCGCATCCCCTCGACCGCGGCGCCCTCGTACGTCCACACCGAGTGCGGCAACCGCACGCCCTTCGGACGTCCCGTCGTACCGGACGTGTAGATCAGCGTGCACAGATCGTCCGGCTTGATCCCCGCGAGCCGTTCGTCGACCGCGGACGGGTGCTCGGCCAGCCACTCGTCGCCCAACGCGTCGAGCTCCCCCAACGAGATCACCCAGTCGCCGTCACTCTCCAGCGGCGTACCGTCGATCAGCACGACCTTGCGCAGCGACGGTGTGTCGGACCGGTACTCGCGGAGCTTGTCGACCTGCCCCGCGTCCTCGGCGAACACCAGCTGTACGTCGGCATCCGCCACGATGAATGCCACATCGGACGAGATCGTCGACGGGTAGATCGTGGTCGTCGCGGCGGCCGCGAGTACGGCGGCCAGGTAGCACTCGATCCACTCGATCCGCGTGCTCGACGCGATCCCCACCCGCTGCTCCGGCTCGACGCCGAGCGCGATCAGCCCGGCCGCGCGCCGGCGGGTCAGCTCCTCGGTCTCCCGCCAGCTCACCGACGTCCACTGCTCGCCGCGCGGGAACCGGAACGCCTCCCGCGCCGGGGTCGCCTCGACCCGGTCCAGGAACATCTGGGCCATTGTGTCCTTGCGGTTGCTCAGCAGTGCGAGCTGGCCGGAATCGGCGACAGGCTTCATATGGCCTCCAGTGGGGGTCAAGTAAACCGGACAGTAATAGCTGGCGGCCGAGCTGGCCATGCCACTCGCTTGCCCGCGTACACCTTCTCCATTACGTTTCCGCAACATGCGCATACGGTCGGTGGCCTTCGTCTCACTATCCGTCCTGCTGGTCGCCCTCGGCGCTCCGGCCCGAGCCGCCGGCCCGCCCGCCGAGTTCGGCTCGGACTATGACGATCCTCGCACCCCGGCGCCGGCCGTCAGCGTGCCCCACACCAAGCACTGCGAAGTGCAGATCGTCCGCAACCAGTTCAAGAACTTCGATCCGTACCGGTCGACGTATACGCCGCCGGCCGCCTGCCAGGGCCCGTGGTCGAAGGTCGTGCTGCGGATGCACGGCGAGGTGAAGGGCGTCCAGTACGACCGCCTCGGCCACATCACCATCGGCGGCGTCGGCGTCTTCCGCACGTCCACCCCGGAGCCGAGCACGGACGGCATCGCCTGGAACGTCGAGAAGGACGTCACCTCCTACATCCCGTTGTTGCGTACGCCGCAACCGGTCGTGATGGAGCTCGGCAACGTCGTCGACGACACGTACACCGGCGTCCTGGACATCACCGTGACGCTCGACTTCTACACCACCGATCGCCACACCCCGGCCGCGCGCACGGCGAACGCCGTACTCGCGCTGCAGGATCAGACCCGGCTGGATTCCGACCTGATCGGCACGGCGACCCTGCCGCGCAACACCACCCGTCTGCTCGGGGAGATCTACGTCACTGGCTCAGGCGGCGGCTGTGAGGAGTTCTGGGACACGTCCGCGCCGGCCGGGACCGGCTACTCCTGCCCGGACGGATCGCCGTACCGCGAGGTCGATGTGTCGGTCGACGGCAAACTCGCGGGGATCGCGCTGCCGTACCCGTACATCTACACCGGCGGTTGGTCGAACCCGTACTCCTGGCGCCCGTCGCCGGCGCCGCGCGCGTTCGACATCAAGCCCTTGACCTACGACCTCACGCCGTTCGCCGGACTGCTGACCGACGGCAAGCCGCACGAGTTCCGCGTCCACGTCGACGGCGTACCGGCGGGTCAGTCCGGCTGGTTCACGGTCCCCAACCTGCACGTCTGGACCGACGCTCATCGCAGCCAGACCCGTGGCGCCGTCACCTCGTATGCCGTGAGCCCGCTCGCCAAGACCGGCGATGTGACCGGCGCGCCGAACGAAGCCGGCTCCGTCAACACCACGGCGTCGCGCAACCTCGCCATCAGCGGGTACGTCGACACGTCGGCCGGACGGATCCGTACGACGGTCCGCCGCACGCTGAGCAACGTCTCCAAGCACACGTGGGAAGCCGGCGAGTCCCGCGACAGCCTCGACGCGAACTGGCGCGACACGTCGACCAGCATCACCAACGGCCGCGCCGAACGGACCGAGCTCGACTACGGCAAGAACGGCGTCCTCACATTCTTGCCCAACGCAACGATCCCGGGCGGGTACGACGTGGTCACCGACCTGTCGATCCACGACACGATCCGCACCCCGGGACGGACGACCACCGAGACGTACGACGGCCGCGCGTCCTGGATCTACGGCGTACCGCGGGACCAGCGCCACGCGACCGGCACCCAGACCGTCCGTTTCCGGGCGCTCGGCCCCGGGTGCTTCGACCACACCCTGGCCGCCGTCAACGGCGTGTACACCAAGGACTTCTACCGCTGCTGAGCCCTGCGGGAGACCTCACCTCAGCGTTTGCGGGCGATCAGCCGGTGAATGGTTTTGCCGGAACTGACGCTGGTGATCTCCTCGTCGAGGAGGAGGTCACAGGCGCCGAGGGTGTCCTTGACCGTGGTGAGGTCGACTGCGGCGTACAGGCGGCCGGAGTCGTCGCGTTGGTCGGTCGACGAGACCCGCCACGTGAGGTAGAGGACGCCGCCCGGCTTGAGGATGTCGACGAGGCGTCGTACGGCGGGGCCGACCGCGTCCGGCGCGAGGTGCATGATCACGGTCTCGCACAGGACGTTGGTGAAGCTGTTCGGCGCGACGCCGTCGAGCTCGGGCAGGGCGGCGGCGTGGAACGGGACGTCCGGGTGGCGCCGCTCGGCCTCGGCGCGGAGGCCGTCGGACGGCTCGAGACCGACCGCCTGGAACCCGTTCGCGGTCAGCCAGGCGGTGTCGCGACCGCTCCCGCAGCCGACGTCCGCGGTCGGGCCGAGCGCGAAGTAGGTCCGGACGAGCTCCTGCAGGTCGGTGCCCGCGGGCTGCGTCTCCCAATCGTCCGCGTACGCACCGGCGCCGGTGTCGTAGGCATGCAGTGTCTGAGTGTCCACACGCCTATCGTGCGTCCCAACTTCTCTCGATGTCAATCTTCTTGACGTCGAGAGATTATCGCCGGGGCGAGGAGCTCCGCGATCTGGACCGCGTTCAGCGCGGCGCCCTTGCGGAGGTTGTCGTTGGAGACGAACAGCACGAGTCCGCGGTTGCCCGGCACGGACTGGTCCTGGCGGATGCGACCGACGTACGACGGGTCCTGGCCGGCCGCGAGCAGCGGGGTCGGGAGGTCCGTGACGGCCACACCTGGCGCGGCGCCGAGGATCTGGGTCGCCTGCTCCGGGGTGATCGGCTCGGCGAACTCGGCGTGGATGCTGAGCGAGTGGCCGGTGAAGACGGGCACCCGGACGCAGGTGCCGGCAACCGGGAGGTCCGGGATGTGCAGGATCTTGCGGCTCTCGTTGCGGAGCTTCTGCTCCTCATCGGTCTCACCGGTGCCATCGGCAACGATCGACCCGGCCAGCGGGAGCACGTTGAAGGCGATCGGCCCGGCGTACACCTTGGGCTCGGGGAGGGTGATGCCGTCGGTGCCGCGGGCAAGCTTGCCGCCCGGCTCGACAAGCGCGCGGGCCTGGTCCTCGAGCTCGCTCACGCCGACGCCACCCGAGCCGGACACGGCCTGGTACGTCGAGACCACCAGTCGCGTCAGGCCCGCCGAGCGGTGCAAAGGGGCGAGGACCGGCATCGCGGCCATCGTCGTGCAGTTCGGGTTGGCGACGATGCCCTTCGGGATCGTGTCGAGGTCCTCGGGGTTCACCTCGGAGACGACGAGCGGCACGTCGGGATCCATCCGCCAGCCGGACGAGTTGTCCACGACGACAGCACCGGCCGCGGCCACCTCGGGCGCGAGCTCCTTGGACGCGGTCTTCCCGTTGGAGAACAGCGCCAGCTCGAGCCCGGAGAAGTCCGCCGTGGCCGAGTCTTCGACGGTGATCTGCTTGTCACCGAACGGCAACGTCCTGCCCGCCGACCGCGCCGACGCGAAGAACCGCACCTCGTCCACCGGGAACTTCCGCTCGACGAGCAGCTCCCGCATGACGCTACCGACCTGGCCCGTGGCTCCGAAAACACCTACTCGCATGCCAAAACCCTAATCCCCGCGCCCGCCGCGCGCCCGCGCATTCCACGATCCGGAGACCTTGAGCACCCACCAACCATTCCGGGGGCGCGAAAGTGGTTGGTGGGTGCCCAAGGAGCCTTCGGGACGGGCGAGGGACGGGCGAGGGTCGGGCGAGGGTCAGGCGTCGGCGGCCAGGGTGCCGCCGTTGGCTACGTCGGTTTTCTCGATCTCGGTGAAGACGATCCGGACGGACTCGCGCTTGGCGCCGAGGATGGCGATGGCGGAGTCGGTGACGGCGGCGACGAACTCGCGGCGCTGGTCGAGGGTGCGACCGGAGAGGAGTTCGACGGTGATGTTCGGCATGGGGTTGTTCTCCTGAGGGTTGGGTTCGGTCAGTGTTTCAGGACAGGACCGCGGCAGGGCGGGCGGCGGTCTCGTCCGGGTCGGTGTTCAGCGAATCGACGAGCTCGTCGACCTCCGGGCGGTTCTCCGGCAGCAGCAGGCCGAGGCCGACGTACACCACCAGGGAAGTTGCCAGCGGCAACGCGACGACCAGCGTCTGGTCGGTGGACCCGATGCCGTACTTCACGATCGCCCACGCGATCAGGCCGATCGCCCACGACGCCAGCGCGGCGCGCGGTCCGCTCCGCCGGAACCACGGCAGCAGGCCGAGCATCAGCGGGATCGCGATCGGTCCCATCGTCGCGGCCACCAGGTCGACGACGATCTTCAGTACGACGCCTTCGCCGTTCGTGGCGATCGCGATCAGCATGCTCACCGTGACGAAGGTGAACGTCACGATCCGCGCCATCTTCAACGTCGCCGCATCGGTCAGCCGGCGGACCTTCGGCACCAGGACCGGCGCGAGGTCCCGCGTGATCACCGACGAGATCGCGTTGGCGTCGGACGCCACCATCGCCATCGTGTGCGAGAAGAACCCGGCCAGCACCAGCCCGATCAGCCCGCTCGGCAGGAGCAGTTGGGAGAGTTCGACGTACGACTGCTCGGGCTTGCCGGGGTGGACGAGGAGCGGCGCCGCACACATCGGGACGAACAGGATCAGCGGCCAGACCAGCCACAACGCCGACGACAGCAACGCGGACTTCTTCGCGGCGGATCCGGACGGCGCGGCCATGTAGCGCTGCGCCAGGTTCCACATCCCGCCGTTGTACTCGAACGTCTTGATGAACAGGAACGCGATCAGGAAGACCGGGGTGTACGGACCGTTCAGCGCGTGACCGTGGCCGGCCGGCAGTTGATCCCACATCTTCCACAACGTCGGTACGCCGTCCAGATGGGCGAGCACGCCGATGAACATCGCGACGCCGGCCCCGAACTGGATCACGAACTGCCCGAAGTCGGTGAGCACATCGGCCCACAGCCCGCCGAGCGTCGCGTACAGCATCGTCACCACGCCGGTGAGCAGGATCCCCCACCGCATCGGTACTCCGGTGAAGCCGTTCAGCAGTACGGCGATGGCGACCCACTTCGAGGCGATGTCCACGACCTTCAGCGCGGCCCCGGAGTACGCGAGCGCCTGCTGCGTCGGCAGGTTGTACCGGCGGGCGAGGTACTCCAGTGGTGACACGACCCCGTGTTTGGCGCGGAGCCGGTTCCAGCGGGCGGCGAACAGGAACGCGCCGATGCCCACACCGATGCCGATCGTCATCGCCCACCACACGTAGACCGTGATGCCGTAGCTGTAGGCAACCGCCGCGAAAGCGACGAACATCACCGCGCTGTAGCCGGACATATGGTGCGAGATGCCGGACAACCACCAGGGAATCCGGCCACCGGTCGTGAAGTAGTCCACGACGGTCTTGATCTTGGTGCGCGACCAGACGCCGATCAGCACCATCAACACGAAGTACGCGACCAGGACTGTCCAGTCCAGAGTGGTCATCAGGATCCTCCCAGGGGCGATGGGCGATTGACTGGAAGGTTCCATTGACCAGAACTAAGTGTCAAGTCACGGAACCTGGAACATTTCACAGGCCTGTTCCAATGGCTCAGAAGATTGACAGCCGGTTCCGTCATGTAGAACCTAGTTCTGTGACTCTGCAGATCAGGCACGCAACCCATCCCGAGCAGCTGCCCGGCCTCGACACCGCCGCGCTGCGCCGCCACTACCTGGTGGACGACCTCTTCGTCCCGGACACGATCACGGCGGTGCTCACCCACCACGACCGGATCGTGCTCGCCGGCGCCCGCCCCGCGAACGGGCCGCTGACGCTGGACACCTACCCCGAGCTGCGCAGCGAGTACTTCCTCGAACGCCGCGAGGCCGGCATCGTCAACGTCGGCGGACCCGGCACGGTCACCGCGGACGGCACCAAGTACGAGCTGACCACCGGCGCCTGCCTGTACGTCGGACGCGGCGTCCGCGAGGTCGTCTTCGAGGGATCCGACGCGGCGTTCTACATCTTCTCCGCGCCGGCGCACACCGGCTTCCCGACCCTGCAGGTCAATCCCGGTGAGGGCAACCGGCTCGAGCTCGGCGACCAGCAGACCGCGAACCGCCGCACGATCGACCAGTACATCCACGCGGACGGCGTGCAGAGCTGCCAGGTCGTGCTCGGTGTGACCACGCTGCACGCCGGCAGCACCTGGAACACCATGCCGGCCCACACCCACGACCGCCGCACCGAGTGTTACCTGTACTTCGGCCTCCCGGAGACCGAGCGGATCGTCCACCTTCTCGGCGAGCCCGACGAGACGCGGCACCTGCTCGTCGCGGATCGGCAGGCGATCATCTCCCCGAGCTGGTCGATCCACTCCGGCTGCGGCACGTCGTCGTACAGCTTCGTCTGGGCGATGGCCGGCGAGAACCAGGCATTCGGCGACATGGACGGTGTCGACGTACAGGACCTGCGGTGACGTTCAGCCTCGAAGGGCGTACTGCGCTCGTCACCGGCGCCCGGCGTGGCATCGGCGCGGCCATCGCAGCGGGGTACGCCGCGGCCGGCGCCGAGCTGATCCTGATGGCCCGGGACGCCGCGCTGGAGGACACCCTCGAGGCGATCAAGCAGAACGGCGGCGGCCAGGCGACCGTGGTGATCGCGGACTTCGCGGATCCGGCCGCCGTCGAGGCGACCGCCGTCGAGCTGGCCCGGGAACGGCAGATCGACATCCTCGTCAACAACGCCGGCACGATCCGGCGGGCACCGGCGGCCGAGACCACGACCGCGGACTGGCAGCACGTGATCGACGTGAACCTCAACTCCACCTGGGCCGTCACCCGGCCGGTCGGCGCCGCGATGGCGGAACGCCGTACCGGGAAGATCATCACCATCGCCTCGCTGCTCAGCTTCCAGGGCGGGATCACCGTTCCGGCCTACACTGCCAGCAAGCATGCGGTCGCGGGACTGACCCGGGCGCTGGCCAACGAGTGGGGACCGGCCGGCGTGCAGGTCAACGCGATCGCGCCCGGGTACATCAGTACCGACAACACCACCGAGCTGCGCGCGGACCCGGCCCGTGAGGCCGCGATCCGGCAGCGCATCCCGGCCGGCCGCTGGGGGCGGCCGGAGGACGTCGTCGGTGCTGCGGTCTTCCTGGCCTCGGCGGCCGCCGACTACGTCAACGGGCACGTGCTCGCGGTCGACGGCGGCTGGCTGTCCAGATGACTCGGCCGGATCATGCGGCCGGACGATGCGGCCGGATAGGAGTGGCAGGATGAGCGACATGAGTTCGCCCTCGGCCATCGACAAGACGTTGATGGTGCTCGACGCCGTGCTGGAGCACTCGCGGTTCACCGACGTGGTGAACGCGACCGGTCTGGCCAAGTCGACAGTGCACCGGATCATGGCGTCGCTGGTCGAGCACGAGTTCGTCACCCAGGCCGACGACGGGTCGTACCACCCGGGTCCGAAGGCGCTGCGGCTGGCCGGCCATGCGCTGACCAATGTCGATCTGGCCACGGTCGCTCGCCCCGTACTCGCGGACCTCGTCGCACAGACGCGCTGCACCGTGCACGTCGGGCTGCTGAACGGCGACGAAGCGATCTACGTCGCCCGCCTCGACGGCCCGAAGCCGTACCGGATGCCGTCGCGCGTCGGCAAGGCGATCTGGCTGCACTGCACCGGGATCGGCAAGGCCCTGCTCGCCGAGAAGGACGAAGAGTCCCTCGACGTCCACATCACGCGAACCGGTCTGCCCGCCCGTACGCCGCTCACGCACACCACCGCGACCGCGCTCAAGACCGATCTCGCGCAGGTCCGGTCCCGCGGCTATGCGCTCGACGACGAGGAGAACGAGCCCGGCATCCGCTGCGTGGCCGCCGTCATCCACGACCACACCGGCGCCGCCGTAGCCGCCGTCAGCATCTCCACCTTGTCGCTGGAGCAGTCGATCGCCCAGGTCGCGTTGATGGCGCCGGCCGCGATCGAGGCCGCCCGCAAGATCTCCGCCGCCCTCGGCTACCGCGAACCGACGAACTAGGCCGCAACTGGTGCGGGACGGCGGCTCTCCGCCCACCGCACAACCGGGACGAACAGCGCGCCGGTCAGCGCGAACCACGCGCCGAGGATGATCCAGCCGGGAACGCCGAGCCCGAGCGGCAGCAGGGCCAGGACCGTCGGCGCGAGCATGGTGCTGATCGACATGCTCGTGTTCCACACGCCTTGGTACTGTCCCTGCGCGTGGTTTGGTGCCATGTCGAAGCTGAGCAGGAACGAGCCCGAGGACTGCATCAACTCCGCGATCACCTGGACCAGCGCGCCCGCGGCAAGGAGCGCGACCGCGATCAGCGCGTTGCCCCAGTTGGCGCCGGCCAGCAGCACCATCGATGCCAGCAGCAACAACCCGGCGGTGCGGGTGGCGCGAGCGGCCGTAGTGGGATCCGCGATGCCACGCGACGACCGCACCTGGAACAGCGAGACCACGACGGTGTTGATGATCAGCAGCAACGCGACCGTCCAGCGCGGCGCGTTGGTGTGGTCGACCACCCAGAGCGGGATCGCGACGTCGAGGACGGCGAAGTGGATGCTCATGCCCGCGTTCAGCGCCGCGACCGCGAGGTAGCCACGGTCGCGCAGCGCGATCCACACCGGGCCGTCGTCGTCGCGAGATTGCGGCGCCACTCGCGGAATCGCCAGTACGACGAAGGCCGCGATGCTGCTCAGCACCGCATCGAGGACGAACATCACGCGGTACGCCGTGGCGGTGTCGAAATGCAGCGCGAAGGCGCCGACCGCGGCGCCGGCCATGATGCCGATGTTCGTGATGGCCCGCAGGTACGCACGGGCGGCGACCCGGCCCGCGCCGACGGTCACCGCGGCGATCAGCGCGGCCCGGACGGCACCCGCGCCGCGGTCGATCATCGTCAACACGATGCTCACGACAAGGAACTGCCAGAAGTTCTGCACCAGCAGGTAGAGCAGCGACATGCCGCACACCATCAGGCTCAGGACGACGAACAGACCGCGCGGTCCCCGCCGATCCGCCAGATGCCCGAGCGGTACGGCGGACAGCAGGCCGAACAGCCCCGCGATGGTCAGACCGAGGCCGACCTGCGCGATCGACAGGCCGACGATCCGGTTGAAGTACAGGACGCTGACCGTCATCAGCAACCCGTTGCCGACGCGGCTGAGCAGCGTGGCGAGAGCTAGCGGGCGCAGCGGTCCGGGCTCCGGCAGCAGGCCCTTCACGACCGCGCCAGCACGCGGTGCGCGACCTCGCGAAGTTCGTCCATCAGGTCGACACCGGAGTCGAGCATCCGCTGCATCTTGGCGGGCTCCTGCTCGGTGAACATCAGCGCGACGGTCACCTCGTGGTCCGGCCGGCTGACGATCTCGATCGGGTCACCGGCACCGATCGTGCCGGTTTTGAGGACCTTCAGGTACGCGCCGGGCCGGCCTGCCTGGTGGAAGCGCTTGACCCAGTGCGGCTCCTGCATGCGGTGCTGGAAGGTGATGCACGGGATGCGGGGTGCGCGGACCATCACCTCGACCTCGTCGCCGATCCGCCAGACCTCGCCGAGCAGCGCGCCGTTGACGTCGAGCCCTTTGGTACGGAGGTTCTCACCGAACAAGCCGGTCGGGATGTCGCGATCCAGTTGGGCGGCCCACCAGTTCGCGTCTTCCTCGGCGTACGCGTACAGCGCGAGGTCCGGGCCGCCGTGGTTCTCGGTGTCGCAGACGCGGTCGCCGGCCAGGCCGAGCTCACCGACCCGGATCCGGCCGGGCTGCGGTCGCTTGTCAATGGCGGTCAGTCCCGTCTCCTTAGGACCCGGAATCAGCTTCTCCACCACGTTGACCGTCAGCAACCGCATACCGGCATCCTCCCCCGCGCACCGTGCCGGATCCACTGGATTATCCGCGCTTGAGCGGGAGTATGGCGATGATCACCACCGTCGCGGCCGTCGCGGCGACCCCGATCCACGCGGCCGCGCCGTACCCGGACTCGCGCGGGAAGACGCCGGTGGTGTGCGCGGCGAGGATGAGTCCGCCGAGGGCGCTGCCGGTGGAGAAGCCGACGCTGCGTACGACGGCGTTCACACTCATCGCGCTGGCGGTCTCCGCGGCCGGGGTGACGGCGAGGATGACGGCGGGCATGGCAGCGGAGAACGCGCCGACGCCGAACCCGAGGATGCCGATCGCGAGGATCGGTTCGACCAGGTGTGAGCGGGCGACCGCGAAGAGTAGGAACGCGGCGAGGACGACCGCAGTACTTGCTGCCAGCAACCATCGGGCGCCGAGCCGGTCCCGCCAGCCGGGGACGAGACGGCCGGCGGCGAAGCCGAGGATCGAGAACGGGACGAGGACCAGACCGGCCTCGAAGGTGTTCAGGCCGAACCCGTAGCCGGCCTCCGCAGGGGTTTGCACGTAGCGGGTGATCAGGCTGAAGAGCAGGTACATCCCGACGCCGCCGGTCAGCATCACCAGGTTGGCGGCGGCGACCGCGGGGTGACGGAGGAGGCGTACGTCGACCAACGGCTTCTCGGTCCTGGTCTCGAGCACTGTCCACCCGATCAGCAGCAGGATCGCCGCCGCGAGGATGCCGATCGCGAATCCGGCGTGCTGCCGCCAGAGGCTGGTCTCGCCGATGACGAGGAGCAGCGCGGGCAAGGCGATCGCCAGCAGGATCGCGCCGCGGACATCGAGCCGGGACGCCGGGCGGTCCGGGGCCTGCGGGAGCGCGAACACCGCGGCGATGAAGGCAGCTGCGGTGATCACGAGGCCGAGCCCGTACGCCGTACGCACGCCGGCGAGGTCGGTGAGCAGACCGGACAACGGGTAGCCGATCCCGATACCCGCCGTCGAGGCGACCGACAGCAATGCGATCGTCCGCGCGGCCCGCTGCTCGTCGAGATGATCCCGCGCGACGGCCATCATCAAGACCACCAGCCCGAGTCCGGATCCCTGCAACGCGCGGCCGATCAGCAGGAACGCGAACGGCAGCGGGAGGACTGTCAGCAGACTGCCGACGACCTCGGCCCCGAGCATCCCGAGGATGACAGTACGCCGCCGGGGCCCCGCCCCGAGCCGTCCGAACACCGGCGTCGCGACGGCCCCCGCGAGCAACGCGATCGTCAACGTCCACTGCGAGGCCGCGAGCGAGACGTCGTACTCCTCGGCGACCGCCGTGATCAGGGGTGCGCCGAGGCTGCCGATCACAGCGCCGGCCAGGCCGACGGACACCAGGAACCCCGCCAGCAGCCCCGGCGAAGGGGCATGCCTGGTCGCGGTGGTCATTGGTTCGTCTCCGTGGTGATGTGCAGGAAAAGGCCCGGTTTGATCCGGGTCCTGGCCTGGTGGGACCACGGCTCGTCGACCTGCGGCAGGTCGAGCGCGGCGTTGGTGTTGAGAAGCATGCCGAAGGCAAGGAACGACTTGATCGTGACCGGATCCAGTTGAGCCGTGTCGGCAACGGCCTGCCACAACCGCGCGAAACTGGCGCGGACGGCATCGCGCACCTCGCCGTCGCCGGCCGCTGCCGCCGCGGTGCCCTGGAGCTGCAGCAGCAGCGTCGTGCGATCGGCGAGCATCTCGTTGTACTCCTGCCCCATCGCCGTCAGCGCCTCGATCCCGGTCGACCCGCCCGCGGCGGCCAGCATCGCCAGCGCCATCCGCCCGAACGCGGCATCCACGCAGGCCAGGAACAGCTGCTTCTTGGTCCCGAACAGGCGGAACACGTACGCCTGCGTGATCCCCGCCCGCCGGGCGATCGTCTCGGTCGACGCGCCGTACAACCCGGCGGTCGCGAACTCCTCCTCGGCGATCCCGAGGATCTGCCCGCGCCGCTCCTTCCCAGTCATCCGCATACCGCGAAGTTAGTAGGTAGTAACTACTAACTACAACCTAGTGTCTGCTAGATCACTGGATCGCCTTGACGATCGCGATGTTGCGGGTGAGCCAGTCCTGCGGCAGCGTGCCGTCGGTGTTCTCCAGGGTGCCCAGGACGTTGAGCATCTGCCGGACGACGACCCAGTCGCGGGCCCGGTCCTCGTCCAGGCCGGCGGCGTCGACCGCGGTGTAGAACCGTTGCCGGACCGCGAATCGCAGGTCACGAGCGGCCGCCACCTCGTCCCACCGGTTCCAGATCAGGGGCGCGACGTCGAAGTGCGGGTCACCGGACAGCGGCTTCGGGTCGATCACCAGCCACGGCTCGCGCTCCCCGGCCAGCATGTTCTCGTAGTGCAGGTCGGTGTGGATCAGCCGGCCGTCGGTGGCCGGGTCGGCGATGAAGTCCTCCGAGAGCGAGATCGCCTGCTCGACGTACCGGTGCGGGACCGGCGCCGAGGGCGGCAACCTCCGGAAGCCCTCGACCCAGCGTTTCAGCTCCGCCGACAGCATCCGGTACTGCGGACCCGCGGCGACATGCAGCCGCTTGTAGGTGTTGCCAACGATCTCGCACGCGTCGAGTGCATCGATCGTGGTCAGGTCCCGCGACTCCAACCGCTCGAGCAGCAAGGCGAACCGGCGCGGATCCGCCCGCAGCAGCTGGACGGCGCCGTTGCCGGCCCAGGTACGCAGGGCCAGGTGCTCGGTCTCGGCCTCCCAGTGCGGGAACTGCACCTTCAGCACGGCACGCTTGCCCTCGGCAAGCACCGGCACGACGATCGCGCAGTTCCCGTACGCCGCCGCACCGTCGACGCGCAGGTCCCAGTCGTCGAGGAGATCGCGCATCAGCCGCGGCAGCCGATCGAGCCAGTCCGCCCAGTCCTGCCCGCGGGTGGCGACGGCGAGCAGGCCGGGCGGGATCTCGACCGGCACTAGCGGACGGGCTTCCGGCGGAGCACTACTTCTTGCCTGCCTTCTCGGCGGGCTCGGAGGTGCGGAGGGCGGCGATGAAGGCCTCTTGCGGGACCTCGACCCGGCCGACCATCTTCATCCGCTTCTTGCCTTCCTTCTGCTTCTCGAGCAGCTTGCGCTTACGGGTGATGTCACCGCCGTAGCACTTGGCCAGCACGTCCTTGCGCATCGCGCGGATCGACTCGCGGGCGATGATCCGGGACCCGATCGCGGCCTGGATCGGCACCTCGAACTGCTGGCGCGGGATCAGCTCCTTCAGCTTGCCTGCCAGCGCGACGCCGTACCCGTAGGCGTTGTCGCGGTGCACGATCGCGGAGAACGCGTCCACCGTCTCGCCCTGCAGCAGGATGTCGACCTTGACCAGCTCCGCCGCCTGCTCACCGGTCGGCTCGTAGTCCAGCGATGCGTAGCCCTTGGTCTTGGACTTCAGCTGGTCGAAGAAGTCGAACACGATCTCGGCCAGCGGCAGCGTGTAGCGCAGCTCGACCCGGTCCTCGGACAGGTACTCCATCCCGAGCAGGTTGCCCCGCTTGGACTGGCAGAGCTCCATGATGACGCCGATGAAGTCCTTCGGGCTCAGGATCGTCGCGCGGACGACCGGCTCGTAGATGTCGGCGATCTTGCCTTCGGGGAACTCGCTCGGGTTGGTGACGACATACTCCTTGCCGTCCTCCATCTCGACCCGGTAGACCACGTTCGGCGCGGTCGAGATCAGGTCCAGGTCGAACTCGCGCTCGAGCCGCTCCCGGACGATCTCCATGTGCAGCAGCCCGAGGAACCCGCAGCGGAAGCCGAACCCGAGCGCGCCCGAGGTCTCCGGCTCGTACTGCAGGGCGGCGTCGTTCAGCTGCAGGCGCTCCAGGGCGTCCCGCAGCGTCGGGTAGTCGTCGCCGTCGATCGGGAACAGCCCGGAGTACACCATCGGCTGGGGGTGCTTGTAGCCGCCGAGGGCCTCGGTCGCGCCGTGCACCGACGACGTGACGGTGTCACCGACGCGGGACTGGCGGACGTCCTTCACACCGGTGATCAGGTAACCGACCTCACCCACACCGATACTCTGCGTCTTCATCGGCTCGGGCGAGATCACGCCGACCTCGAGCATCTCGTGCACCGCGCCGGTCGACATCATCTTGATCCGGTCGCGGTGGACCAGCTCGCCGTCGACCACCCGGACGTAGGTGACCACGCCGCGGTACGTGTCGTAGACCGAGTCGAAGATCAGTGCCCGCGGCGGCGCGTCCTTGACACCCTTCGGCGGCTCGACCTGCGCGACGATCTCGCTCAGCAGCTCCTCGACGCCCTCACCGGTCTTGGCCGACACCCGGAGCACGTCGGACGGGTCGCAGCCGATGATGTGGGCCAGCTCCGCGGCGTACTTCTCCGGCTGGGCGCTGGGCAGGTCGATCTTGTTCAGCACCGGGATGATGTGCAGGTCCGCGCCCAGTGCGAGGTAGAGGTTCGCCAGGGTCTGCGCCTCGATCCCCTGCGCCGCGTCGACCAGCAGGACCGCACCCTCACACGCCTCGAGCGAGCGGGACACCTCGTAGGTGAAGTCCACGTGCCCCGGCGTGTCGATCATGTTCAGGATGTACGTCGTACCGTCCGGGGCGAGCAAGCCGCCCGGGGAGTCCGGCCCGGGTGCGAACGGGAGCCGGACCGCCTGGGACTTGATCGTGATGCCGCGCTCGCGCTCGATGTCCATCCGGTCGAGGTACTGCGCCCGCATCGAGCGGTCGTCGACCACTCCGGTGATCTGCAGCATCCGATCGGCCAGCGTCGACTTGCCGTGGTCGATGTGGGCGATGATGCAGAAGTTCCGGATCAGCGTCGGGTCGGTACGACCCGGCTGCGGCACATTCGTGGGGCCAACGGGCACGGAGGGGATCCAGTTCTGGTCTTGGGTGATATCCGGTCAATCATCCCATGCGGGTCCAGCAGATTCGAAAAATCGCTGGCGTGACCCCGATAGCGTTGTGACGCATGGCGCACGCTGCTGGGGTCAGGTTGCCCTACGAGAAGATGCCCTCGCCGGTCCGGGCCTGGGTCGAGCGCACGCTCGGCTCGGCTGTGATGTCGGCTGCCACGCAGCAGGGCGGCTTCTCCCCCGGCGTCGCCGCCCGCCTGGTGACCGCCTCGGGCAGCCGCGCCTTCGTCAAGGCCGTCGGTCCGTCGCTGAACCCCAAGACGCCGGAGCTGTTCCGCATGGAGATCACCGCCATGCAGGCCATCGGCCCGCTCCCGATGGCGCCGCAGCTGTACGACGTGTACGACGACGGGGACTGGGTCGGCATGCTGTTCGAGGACATCTCCGGGCGACTGCCTGATCATCCGTGGGAGCAGGCCGACGCGGACCGGGTCCTGGACGCTGTTGCCGAGCTCACCGATGCGCTGGACCCGTCACCGTGGCCGGATGCACCTGTGGTCGCCGTCCGGAGCCACGACTTCCTGAGCCGCTGGAACAACGTGCTGGAGGACGGTCTCGCCGTACCGTCCTGGATGGAGGGCCGGGTCGAGGAGTTCGCCGAGCTGGCGCAGAAGGGGCTCCGCGCGCTGGCCGAGGGCAAGGCGCTGGCGCATTACGACCTGCGGGCGGACAACATCATCCTGACCGACGACCGAGTGGTGTTCATCGACTGGGCGCATCCGGGGCTGGCACCCCGCTGGACCGACACAGTCATCCTGCAGGCGGACATGCGCGGATCGGTCGTGCTGCCTGACCTGCCCGCCGACGAGGCGATCACCGGGTTCATCGCGGCCGTCGGGGGCGGGCTGTGGTGGGGTTCGGCGCAGCCGGCGCCCCCTGGGATCCCCACTATGAGGTCATGGCAGCGGGAGAGCGCCCTCGTCCACCTCAACTGGGTCCGCCAGCGGCTCTGATGCAGCGTTCCCGGCAGCCGGACGTCTCTCAGGGTGTGACGAATCTAGTGGTGAGTATCGAGCAGCATCCTCACCAGGTGGCGGCCGGCGACGAGGCACGTGACGCCGTGACAGCGCTGTACGGCCGGGAGTGGCGCGGTCTCGTGCGCCTGGCCGTCCTGGTGATCGATGACCGACAGACAGCCGAAGACATAGTCCAGGAGGCGTTCGCCCAGCTGTACCGGCGATGGCCGCTCAAGGACTCCGACAAGGCGCTCGGGTACCTGCGTTCGACCGTGCTCAACGCGAGCCGGTCCGTGCTGCGGCGCCGCCGGGTGGCCCGCCTCTACACCCCGCCGCACCAGGCGCCACAGGACTCCGCGGAGAGCACCGCCGTCCTCGGAGAGGAACGCGAGGAGGTACGACGGGCGCTGCAGGGGCTGTCCACCCGCCCCCGCGAGGTGCTCGTCCTGCGCTACTACCTCGACCTCCCGTTCGACGAGATCGCCGAGCTCCTCGGCATCAGCGCCTCCACCGCCAGGGCAACCGCGTCGCGCGGCCTGACGGCTCTCACCAAGAAACTCGAGGAACTCCGATGACCGACACCGAGACCCGCCTCCGCGACTACCTCCACACCAAGGCCGACACCGTGCCTGACTCCGCCCACGGACCCGGCCTGGAGCTGGACAGCACCGGCACGTCCACCCGCCGTCGCTGGGTGCCGATGGCAGTCGCCGCCGCCGGCATCGCGGCGGTACTGACCCTGGCAGTGCCGTACCTGCACGGCCTGTCCAAGCCCGACCAGCCGGCCGTGGCCGGCCTGCCTGCCGCAGGCCCGGTCTCGACCGGAGCGCCCCGGATCCCCTACGCGATCACCGACCCGAACAGCAACCCAGACAACCCGCTGGACACCTGGTGGTATGTCCTGCACGACGGCGCTCAGACCGTCAAGAACCCCGGTCTGAAGGGCAATGTCGTCGCGCGGACCGAGGGCGGCTGGCTCGCCACCACCGGCTACCCCGATCCGGACAAGTCCCAGATCGTCGTCATCTCGCCGAGCGGCAAGGTCCGGCCGATCGGACCGCTCGGCGCCGACCAGCCCTGGGTCTCCCCCGACGGGCGCCAGATCGCCGTCGCGGTCTCGAAGTACGGCCGGGCCGAGAATCGGGTCGTGGTCGTCGACATCAGGACCGGCAAGGAGGTGTCGAGCCTCACCGTCAAGATCCCGAACCTCGACCTCATGGGCTGGAACAAGGACGGCATCTGGATGCACGAGCACTCTCCGGACGCTGTGCCGGTGAAGGTGTGGCAGCCTGGGTCGAAGGACGTCCGGACGGTCGGGTCGTTCAGCGACCGGTTGGAAATGACCCGCACCACCGGCACGATGGCGCAGATCACCTACAAGGGCGGGAAGACCTGCATCGTGGCCGCCACGCTCGGCGCCAAGGGCCTCGACGTGAAGCGTGAGTATTGCTTCAAGTCACTGACGGCCGCACCGTACGTGACAGTGTCACCCGACGGCTCGACGATGACCATCAACACCATCGGGGTCGCGGTCGACATCGCCACCGGGAAGGCCACGAAGCTGAGGCTGCCGGCCGGCACGAAGTGGTTCGAAGACGGGGTCTTCGAGGACCAGGACAATGTGATCGTGGTCGACGAGGCGGGTGCGGCCCAGAAGCTCTTCCGGTGCTCCGTCGCGACCGGCGAGTGCAAGCAGGTCGCGATCGTCAAGCCCGACGCGACGATTCGCCAGGTGCAGCCCTAGCTGTCTACTCGGACGATGGTTGAGCCTGAGCCGTCTGCGCCGTCGGTGAAGCGCAGCTGACCCAGCCACCTAGTGCCGGCAGTTAGTCCAGTCCAGTTAGCAGTCACATTCGCCGCACCGGCCACCTGCACCTGTTGGGTGGCCGGTGTGGCCGTTAGGTTGCCTGCGGCCTTCTGTAGCTCCCAGTGGTTGAGCTTGACGGTCTGCTCGTTCGCTCCGGCGTACAGGTCGACGTACACGTCCACCTGGCCACCTGCCGGCCGTGGGAGGTTGACCTCCTCCTCTGCCGAACCACCTGTGCTGCTGCCGAGCAGGGTGGTCGTCCCGGCCTGGTAGGCGAACACATCCAGATCAGTGCCCGCCGGATAGTCCGCGTCGAACGTGGAGAACCTGGCGTGCGTCGTACCGGCTGGGACCTCGACCGTGAACTTCGCGACGTGGTCGTTGGCCTTCGGGGCGGTGGTCGGGAACGCCACGCCGCCCGGGTTCTTCAGCGCGGCCTCGCCGACCGTGGCCCGCGTAAGGCCGAGCGCGGTCGTGGTGAGCGTCCCGGCGTACCCGGCCGTCACCGGGACCTCGATCGAGCCACTCGTCCCGGTGCCGTTGACCTGCGTCGGCGTCTTGACCGTCAGCGGCTTGATCGCCAGCGTGCTGGCCACGGAGTGCTTCGTGGACTTCCAGATCAGGCGGCCGAACGAGTACTGCTCGAGCGGGGCGCCGTTGTTCTCGAGCGTCACCTTGTACGTCGCACTGCGGCCGGGCAGCGTGACCAGGATCCGCGGCGACACGGTCACCTTGAGACCCTTCAGGCCCTCGACCTTCGGGAAGTAGACCTCGGGCAGCTTGCCGACGTTCGTCACGGTCCGGGTCACGGTCTGCTTGCCGGCCAGGTCGCCGATCGCGATCGTCGGGTAGTTGAGGTCGCTCAGGTCGATCTTGCCGTTGGCGCACAGCTCATGCGTGGCCGGGACCTGACCGGACCCGCAGACGAACTTCGTCCAGTCGGTGTACGTCGAGTCGTAGACCAGGCCCGGGTCGATCCCGTCGCGCGGCTGCACGAGGCCGGCGCCGTACCCGAACGGGTTGGCCTGCGAGCCGGAGTCGTTCTTGATCGGCCTGTCGTTGGTGTCCTTGTCGGTGGCGGTCGTCATCATCGCGGACTTGATCGCCATCGGGGACCAGGCCGGGTGCTTGGCCTTCAGTACGGCGGCGATGCCCGAGATGTGAGGCGTGGACATCGACGTACCGCTCATGAACGCGTACTCGCCACCGGCCGCACTGAACGCGGTCGTCGCGGCCAGGACGTTCGTGCCGGGGGCCATGATGTCCGGCTTGAGCAGGTCGCCGCCGCCTGCCGGGGACGGGCCGCGACTGGACGAGGCGGCGACCAACGGTGCGGTCACGCGGACCGGCGTACCGGGGCTGATGGTCGCGGTGGGATCGGTGGTCCCGCTGACATAGGCCTTGACCTCGGCGGCCTTGGTGTCGTCGAGGTGGACGGTCGGGACCGGGTGCAGGTCGGAGTCCAGCGTGCCCGGGGTGATGTTCAGCAGGATCATGCCGACGCCGCCTGCGTTCTTCACCTGCAGGCTCTTGTCGACGCGGGCGTTCACGCCACGGTCGCAGACCACGATCTTGCCCTTGACCTTCGCGGGGTCGAGCGTGCCGGCCTGGCAGAGCGTGAGGTTGGCCGGGTCGGCGTCCGCGAGGCCTGCATCCTTGGCCAGGATCACCGACGTTCGTGGCACGCCGGCGCCGATGCCCGCGCCCGTGTACGACTTCCCGTTCCCGAGCGTCACCGTGGTCTGGATGTCGCGGTCATGGGTGCCGTTGGCAACCGATGTCACCCACGGGTACGTCTTGCCGACGGTCGCCTCGCCCGGACCGGTGTTGCCGGCGCTGGTCGCGACGAACACGCCAGCCTTAGCGGCCCGCAGGAAGGCGAGGCCAGTGGCATTCACGTACGACGAGCCGCTGCCGGAGATCGAGTAGTTGACGACATCGACGCCGTCCGCGACCGCTGCGTCGATCGCGGCCACGATGTCGGCGTCCGTACCGCTGCCGCCACCGGTCGCGTCGACCGCCCACAGGGCCTTGTAGATCGCGAGGCGGGCGTGTGGCGCCATCCCGGAGCCCTTGCCGTAGTCGCGACCCATGACGCTCATCTCGACGCCGTAGTTGCCTGCCGCGGTGCTCGCGGTGTGCGTGCCGTGGCCGCCGTAGTCACGGGGCGACTTGTACTCCTCCGGGATCGGACGGGTGCCGATGCCCTTGTCGAAGTACCGGGCGCCGATCACCTTGTTGTTGCAGGTGACGGGCGCTTCCTCGCCGGCCTGGCAGGTGCCCTTCCACTTCTTCGCGACGATCGCGTCGGACTGCTTGGTGGTCTTCATCGGCGCGAAGCTCGGCCGCTCCGGGGTGTACCCGGAGTCGATCATGCCGATGATGACGCCGTCGCCGGCCTTGTCGACGCCGCCCGCCTGCTGCCACGCACCGCCCTTGCCGGCCAGGCCGAGGAACCGCGGGGTGTCGACGGTGTCCGCGTGCTCGATCTCGCTCGGCTCGACGCTCTTCACCCCGGACGACCTGGCCAGCTTGACCGCGTCGTCGTACGACATCGCGGCGGAGAAGCCGGCGTACGTGTAGTTGTAGTCGTACAGCTTGGTGATCTTGGCTCTGCTCAGGAGCTCGTCGCGCTCGCTGGTGAGGTGCTTGACGTAGTCGATCACCGGGGCGGCGGTCTTCAGGAGCTTGCCGCCGGGCGCGACCTTCGTGGCGGCGAGGCCGGCGATGTCGCCGTCGTACTCGGCCACCGGCGAATCGTCGAGCTGGACGATGTACGAGCCGGTCTCGGAGCGCTTGACGCCGGGGTCGGCGGTCCGGGTCGTCGACTCTGTCGTCGGCTGGCCGGCCAGCTGGTTTGCCGGTTGGCTCGTCGGCTGGCTGGCACTGGCGGCGTTCACCAGCAGCGGTATGCCGGCGGTTGCGGCGATCAGCGCTGAGGCGACGACGATCGCCTGGCGTTTGCGGGTCACGGAGATCCTCCAGGGCTGGGCGGCGCGATGGTGGAGCGTTGGCTCGCGGGGCCCTGAGTATGCCGTCAGCCGCCGACAGTGTCACGCTCGCTTCAGCAGGCCGATGCCGACAGCAAGGGAAACGAGATGCCCGATCTGACCGAGTCCGTCTCGGTTGCCGCCTCCCCCGCGACGCTCTATTCATTGGTCAGCGATCTACCTCGGATGCGCGAGTGGAGCCCGGAGTGCACCCGGGTCACCTGGTCGGTCGTCGGGGAGCGTTTCGTCGGCCACAACCGGGCCGGTGTCGTGCGCTGGTTCACCTTCGGCCGCGTGGTGGCCGCCGAGCCGGGCCGCCGGTTCGCCTTCTCCATCCACTTCGGCCCGATCCCGATCTCGCTCTGGGAGTACGACTTCACCCCGATCGGGACGGGCTGCTCGGTGACCGAATCCTGGACCGACCGCCGCCCCAGGGTGCTCAAGGGCCTCTTCCGCCCGGTCTTCGGGGACCGCGCTCCGCGGAACGCGGACGGCATCCACACCACTCTGATCCGGCTGAAATCCACGGCCGAGGCCGTCCTGCACCAGGAGTGAGTTTGGAGCTGGGGTCGGCTTGTTGGTAATCTGGCTCTTCGCGCGCCCACGGGCGGTGTCTAGCCGTGCGCCGCGACACCTTCCGTATTGACCGCACACACCTGATCGAGGCTCTTCTTCGTGGCGAACATCAAGTCCCAGATCAAGCGCAACCGCCAGAACGAGGCTGCGCGACTTCGCAACAAGTCGGTGAAGTCGACCCTCAAGACGGCTGTTCGCCGCTTCCACGAGGCCGTCGACGCCGGCGAGGCCGAGAAGGCCCAGGAGACGGCCCGCAAGGCCGGCCGCCTGCTCGACAAGGCCGTCAGCAAGGGCGTCATCCACGCCAACCAGGCTGCCAACCGGAAGTCGGCTCTCTTCAAGAAGGCCGCCTCCCTCTGAGGCCCGGGCCGCGCGCCTGACGCGCGGCCACCGAACGATCGGCCCGTCCCCAACGACCGGCCGATCGTTTTTGCGTACCCGGAACCAGCCAGTCAGCGACGGCCGTGGGAGCGGGTGATGGTGAGGACCATCCGCTCGAGCGCGTAGCCGGCGTCGCCGGAGGCGCCCTTGACGTCGGCGTCGGCCTGGGCGACGGCCTTGATCGCGGTCGCGAGCCCGCCGGGTGTCCACCCGCGGGCCTGCTGCTTGAGCTGCTTCAGCTTCCACGGCGGTACGCCGACCTCGCGCGCGAGATCCGCCTCACGCATCCCGCTCGGCGCGCTCGCGTACTTCGCCAGGCCGCGCAGCCCACCCGCCATCGCGCTCGTCACGAGCACCGGGGCGACTCCACAATCCAGCGCCCATCGCAGCTGCTCCAGCGCCGGCTCGGTCCGCCCCGCGATCGCCGCATCGGCGACGGCAAAGCTCGTGACCTCCGCGCGCCCACCGAAGTACTGCCCGATCAGCTCAGCCGTCACCGCCTGGCCGCCAGAGTCCGACACCAGCTGCGAACACGCCCCAGCGAGCGCCCGCAGGTCGTGCCCGACCGCGTCGACCAGCGCCGACGCCGCCCCCTCGTCAACCGTCCCGCCGTGCAGCCGGATCTCCCCCGCCACGAACTGCGGCAGCTCCCAGGTCTTCGGCGCCGTCGCGACGACCTCGTTGACGGATGCCTTCCGCAGCTTGTCGAGGACGCCCTTCCCCTTCTGGCCGCCTGAATGGACCAGGACGGCGAGCACGTCGTCCGACGGCGACCCGGCGTACTCGAGCAGGTGCGGCACCATCTCGCTGGGCAGGTTTTCCAGTGAGCGCATCACCAGCACCCGCTCGCTCGCGAACAACGACGGCCCGGTCAGCTCGGCGAACACCCCGACATCCAGCATGGCCGCGTCGGCGTCCGTCACCTCGATCTCGGAACCGCCCTTCGACACCGCCGCGATCGCCGACCGCACCGCCCGATCCGCCAGAAACGACTCGGCCCCTGTCACCAGCAACACATCACCAAGCTTCGGCGCAGAACCCCTACGAGCAGCCACAACCTCACCCTCTCACGCCCCACCGACAACCACCCCAACCATCCCGCCCAGGTCGCCCCAGGTCGCCCCCGACTGCATTCAGCCACAGCCCGCGACGCGTACAGGTCACACCCCGCGACAGCCCACAGACCACGCCCCCGACGGCGTCCAGCAGACCCGGGTCACCACCAGATCACCTGCACCAGACACTGCGGCTCCGCAGGGCCGGGCAGTCGGGTATGGCTCGAGGTCGATCGGCCGCGGCTGGCGGTCGACGTCGAGGGCCAGCCAGACAACCTTGCACCGGCCGTCCGCACCCGTCAGCACACTGCACCCAGCGCCTCCGGGGTCGCGCCGGGCCGGTGCGATTTCGACTCGGCCACAGCGGGCCGACCTAGACTGCTCGGACCGTATTGCCGAGGAGCGGGGCGAGATGACGCATTCAGTACCGGCGGTCGATGGACTGATCGTGGTGGACATGCAGACGGCATTCGTCTCGGGTGAAGGACCTGTGCCGGGCGCGGATCGGCTCCTGGAGCGGGTGGGTGAGTTGCTGGACCGGGCGCGTCAAGCCGGAGCGGTCGTCGTACACCTGCAGAACGACGGTCCGCCTGGCGCCGACGACGAGCCGGAGACGCCGGGATGGGAGCTGTACCTTCCGGTAAAGCCCGGGCCTCGCGAGCACGTGCTGCGGAAGCCTCGAGATGACGGATTCGACGCGACACCGCTCGGGGAGATCCTGGTCTCGGCCGGCGTACGATCCCTTGCCATCTGCGGGGTGATGTCGGAGATGTGCGTCCACGCGACGGCTCGCACTGCTCTCGCACGCGGGTATCGCGTCGTCCTCCCCCACGATGCGCACGGCACCTACGACATCCCCGCCGTCCCAGGAGTAGCCGACGCGGTCCCAGCCCACGTCGTCTCCCGCGTAGCCGCATGGTCTCTCGGCGACCAGCCCGAAAACACTCTCCCCACCGCTGGCGTCACCTTCTCGTAGACGCCACGCGGCCTCCTCGTATGCAGCCGACGGTCCTCACCTTCTCCTAGCCAGCCCGCGGCCTTCACCTTCCCCTCAGGCAACCCGCGGCCCGTACCTTCTCTCGTGAGCAGCCCGCGACGTGCACTTTCTCCCACGCGTCGCGCGGCCGTCACCTTCCTCGCCGGCCGCGGCAGCTGCGTCCCCTCGCCGCCCGCTGCCGCCTTCCCCAGTTGGCCCGTGGCCGCCCCTCCCCTAACCGGCCCGCGACCGCGACCCTGCTCGTAGGCGGGTCACGGCGCGGGGTGGGTCGTCGTGAGGGCTAGGTGGTTGTCGGTGTTGGTAACGGTGAGTGGGCCGCTGACGTTCGTGGTCGCGGTGCGGATTGCGTCGTGGGACAGGAGATCCAGGGTTCTTGGGGCTGGGTGGCCGTAGTCGTTGTTGCGTCCCGCCGAGATGAGCGCCAAGCGGGCATGCGTGGCGGCAATGAACTGAGGATCCTGCTGGGCCGAACCGTGGTGTGGGACCTTCAGGACGTCTGCCCGGAGATCGGCCCCCGTTGCCAGAACGGCTCGCTGGGACTCGGGTTCGAGGTCCCCGGTGAGAAGAATGCGGAGGCCGGAGAGCTCGACCATCATCGCGATGCTGGCGTTGTTCTCCGGTGAGCCTTCGTCCGACGAGGTCGCTGACGACGTACCGGGCGGAGGCAGCGCCGGCACCCGTGCCGGCCAGAGCGTCGTCCAACTCACCTGACCAACAACGCGCTTCTCCTGGAACGCGACCGTACGCAAGCCAATCCCATGCTGCGCAGCAAGATCGACCACCCGCTTGTACTCCGCGCGCGGCGACAAGTACGGCGTCACCTCGATCTCGTCCACCTTCCGCCCATCCAGTACGCCGGCCAGCCCGCCAACGTGATCAGCATGGAAATGGCTGAGCACCAGCACCGGGATGTGCTTGACCCCCAGATCCCGCAGACACCGATCCATCGCTGCCGGATCCGGACCGGTGTCGACGACAACCGCCGTACTCCGCCCGGCTCTCAACACCAAGCCGTCTCCTTGCCCGACATCGCAGACAACGAAGAGCCAGTCGTCTGGTGATCCACCGAGTGAGCCGACAGGACGCAGTACGACGACCGCTAGTACGACAACGGCCAGGATCATCGCGATCGGGCGGGCCAGGATGCGGTGCAGACCGAGCACGAGCGCGAGGCAGAGCAGGGTAAGTACGGTGACGCCAACCGCGGTTGCGGGCCAGGGGTTGGCCGCACCAGGGAGGCTGGCGCCCTCGCGAGCAACGACGATGATCCAGCGCGCCGGCCAGCCTGCGGCCCAGCCGACGAGTTTGGCCAGTTCGGTGCTCAGCAAGGCGACTCCGGCCGCGATGAAGCCGAGGATCGTGGCAGGACCAACCGCTGGTCCAGCCAACAGATTGGCGGCCACGGCGACCAGCGACACCTGGCCAGAGAGCCACGCGACGACCGGCGTACACGCAAGCTGAGCAGCAAGCGGGCACGCGATCGCATCGGCCAGCCACCCCGGCAACCACTTCGCCAGCGCATCTCGCCAACCAGGCCCAAGCAAGACAATCCCCGCGGTCGCGAGCACCGACAACGCGAATCCGGCCGAGCGCGCGAGCGACGTGTCCAAGAGCAGCAGGACGATCACCGCAACAGACAGACTGCGTACTGCGCGGCGCCGGGCTCCCCCGCTGGTCATGGCCGCCAGCGCGATCAGTCCCATGGCGGCAGCGCGGAGAACGCTCGGCTGCGGTCTGGCGAGGATCACGAAGACCATGACCATCAGGACGCCGACCACCGTGAGACCGCGGGAACGCACGCCTCCCAGCCGCGCCAGCGGGAGCACGAACGCGAGGAGCAGTGTGAGGTTCGTTCCCGAGACAGCGGATAGATGGGTGAGGCCAGTGGTCTGGAAGTCTGCGTTCAGGTCGGCGGACACCGCGGACACGTCGCCCATCACGAGGGCGGGGACGAGACCGCGGACGTCGTCCGGTTCGTTGGCCACAGCTTTGCGGAGACCGGCGCGGACCTGCTCAGCCGCGCGCAACCACCACGGCGGCTCGTCGACGATTCGCGGCGGCGAACGACTCGAAAGCATCGCGGCCACGTCGGACCCGTCTTCGACACCTTCAAGTCTTCCGGTGGTGTCGACGTGCTGGCCGTACCTGACGGTCTGCCACTTGACGGTGCCAATGACAAAGACCGGCGTACGGATGCGCGTCGTGGTGGTGCGCCCGGGGCTGGAGTTGGTCGAGTTAGTGCGGGTGCGTATCTCCTCGACGGTCGCTTTGACGACCACGTACGGCGGCCGTCGACTGGTGGTGCTCTGACGTACTGATGGATCTCCTTCGATCTTGAGCCGGACGTTGACGGTCGCGGACCTGCCAGCCAGCTCGCGAATCGGCCCAGCCCGGAGCGTGGCCGACTGCAGCGCGGCAGCAATGCCCAACCCGCCGATGACAACCAAAGAGCCAACTGCTGCCCAACCGATGGTTCTTCTCGGATGAGTCCGTCCATTGCGCAGCAGCAGTCCCAGCGCAATGGCAAGAGCGAGCGCAACGGCGGACACGACGACGGCGACCACCGGCCCCTGCCCGACGAGAACAACCGCCGTCAACCACCCCGCAGCCGACGGCACCAACAACCGCGCATCAAGCGGCTCGGAGGCGGGCGGATCGGGGGCGAGTGGATCGGGGGCGAGTGGGCTCGAGGTGGAGGGATGTGTGGCGGCTGGGGGCGGGGAGGGTGGGGAGGGGGTGGGCGGACGGGTAGTGGGGGTGGGCGGAGGGGTGGTGGGGTTAGAGGCGGACATGGGGTTTTAGGGAGTCGAACTTTTTGGGGCCTACGCCGGGGACGTCCTGGAGTTGGTCGATGGTGGTGAAGGGGCCGTTCTGGGTGCGGTAGTCGAGGATGCGTTGGGCGAGGACGGGGCCTACGCCGGGGAGGGCGTCCAGTTGGTCGAGGGTGGCGGTGTTGAGGTTGACGGGGTCGGTGGATGCTGCGGTCGGGGTGGTTGTGCCTGGCGGGTTGGTGGGTTGGGGTTGGGAGGGTTGGCCGACGGTGATTTGTTCGCCGTCGGTGACTTGGCGGGCGAGGTTGAGGGTGGTGAGGTCGACGCCTGGGAGTGGGCCGCCGGCGAGCGTCAGTACATCGGCCACGCGGGAGCCGGTGGGGGCGCGGACGAGACCTGGGCGTCGGACCTTGCCGGCGACGTACACAACGACCAGCTGTTGACCGGGCGAACCTGCAGAGCCGGGCGATTGGTTGGTGCCGGGTGGCCAGTTGGCGGCAGGAGATTGATTGGCTCCGGGCGACTGGTTAGTGCCGGACGACTGATTGGCTCCCGGTGATTGGTTGGTGCCCGGTTGGGTTTGGGCGGGGGTTGGTTGGGCGACGGGTTGGCCTGAGGTGGCTGTGGTTGGGCTGGTGTCGGGGATGGGTTCGGGGCGGGCTCGGAGGAAGGACCAGGCGGCCCAGGAGAGGCCGACGGCTAGTACGGCGAGTAGGACGAGGATGTGGCGTGGGGAGAGGGTCCAGCGGGCGTCGCGGAGTCGCTCGGGTCTGACCTGTTCGGGGATCCATCCACCTCGCACCTCACCATCACGCTCCTCCAAGTAGTCGTCACGCGGGTGATCACCGCTGACGTCGGTCGGGTCGTGAAGGTCTTCGCCCGGCGGGACATCGCCCGACGCGCTACGGGTCGCCTGCACACGGCCCGGGGCGACACGGGTCGCCTGAGCGTGGCTCGGGGCGGCACGGGTTGCCTGGGCCTCGCTCGGCGCAACACCACTCGGCACGACACCACTCGGCGCGGCATTGCTCGCCGGGACACCGCTCGGTGGGGCGTGGCTTGGTGGTCGGGCGGCGAGGCGGGCCAGGGCTCGCTCTCGGGCGGCCGGGTCGGGCACCGGATCGCGACGAAAGACCTTCACGGCAGAGAAGGTACGAGTCTGTGAGGCATTCGGATCCACGACTTCAGAGCTGTGGAAAACGAGGCCACGGAGTACAACACACCACTGGGTTGTCGCTGCCTTGCTCGGGCGGGGCGGATGTGGGTTTAGCGGGGGCTTACTACTACGGCTATTAGGCCGGGGCCTACGTGGGCTCCTATGACGGCGCCTACTTCGCGGAGGACTATTTCTTCGGCGGCGGGCAGGCGGGTGGCGAGCTCGTCGGCGAGGGTTTGGGCTTTTTCTAGGTTGGCCAGGTGGTGGACGGCGAGCTGGACGGGGGTTTCGCCGGCGCGTTGGACTGCGATGTCGGCCAGGCGGGCGATGGCTCGGCTGGAGGTGCGGACCTTTTCGAGGGGGACGATGCGGCCGCCGCTGATCGTCAGGAGCGGTTTGACGGCGAGCGCCGTACCGAGGAGGGCCTGGGCGGCGCCGATGCGGCCGCCGCGGCGGAGGTACTCGAGGGTGTCGACGTAGAAGTACGCCGAGATGGACTTCATCGTGGCTCGGGCCGCCGCCTCGACCGCGGCGGCGTCCTCACCGGCGGCGGCTTCGGCTGCGGCGGCGAGGACCGGGAAGCCTAGGCCCATGCCGAGTGAGCGGGAGTCGACGACGCGGACCGGGATCGGCGACTCCTTGGCCCCGATCATCGCCGCCTCGAAGGTGCCGGACATGTCGCCGGACAGGTGGATCGACACCACCTCTTCGGCTCCGTCGGCGGCGCAGGCGGCGTAGGTGTCGGTGAACGTCTGCGGCGCGGGTCGGCTGGTCGAGACGGGGGTGAAGGTCTTCAGCGCCTCCGCGACAGCGTCGGCCGAGGTTGCGCCGTCGTCGTACGACGTGCCGCCGATCACGACCTGGAGCGGTACGACGGTGAGCGGGTGGCGGAGTACCTCGTGCGTGGACAGGCCGGCCGTGGAGTCGGTGACGACCTGCACGCGGGCTGACATGCAGCGAGGTTACCGGACAGTTATATGTCGGCGCGCGGTGCCAGACTGTGGAACATGAAGGAGACGGCGGAGGAAGTCACCGAGTTGCAGGGGCTGCTCGACGGGGCGTATGCACAGTCGACCCAGCATCTGCGGAGCATCATCAAGGAGTCGCGCCGGCTGGATGCCGGGGAGTTGGTGCGGGTTCTGACCGGGATGTGCACGCTGAATCTCGCGACTGTGACGGCGCGAGGTGAGCCGCGGATCAGCGCGGTGGACGGGCATTTTCTGCATGGGCGGTGGGTGTTCACGACGTCGGGGTCGGCGGCGAAGGCGCGGCAGTTGAGGAGGCGCGCGGCGGCGAGCATCTCGTACGTCGATGGGGAGCGGATTGGGGTGTTCAGCCATGGGGATGTTGAGTTCCTGGCTGGGGAGCACCCGGACTTTGCGGGGATCGAGGAGCATCTCACGGAGCACTACGACAGTTCACCGTCGAGTTGGGGCGACGACATCGTGTACTGCCGGCTACAGCCCCACTGGATGGTCGGCTACGCCTTCGACAAGGCGGCTGTACTGAAGGACGTGTAGAACCCGCCCCTCGCTTCGCTCGGGGCGGGGAAGGAAGCGAACGGCGGCCGTCGAAGGCGCGGCGGGAAGAGGCGAGGGCGCCGCGGAGCTGCGCGAGAGGTGGTCGCGGACGTGCGCGAGGGGTAGTCGCGGAGCCGGCGCGGGAGGTAGTCGCGGAGCCGGGTGCGGGGAAGCGGAGAGCGAGGTGAAGGCCACCCCTCCGGGGCCTTCACCTCGCTTTGGGAATGGGCCGGGCTAGTGGCGTCCCCACGTGCGTCAGTAGCCCGGCTTGTCCTGCTGACTCCCCCTGGTTGTCAGCTGAAGTTGGTGGAGCCTCGACGAGCTACTCCCCGTATCCGGTGCCACGAAGGACCGGCCTGACCGCGAGCTCGTCGAGGTTCCGGGAGGCCCCAGCGGCCGGCTCGCCGATGGGCGACCAAACCCATCGGGCACCCGTGCCGGCCGGACCGCGACACTCGTCCCCTGTGTCGTGTGCCTGACCCGCTGCTGGGACCCCGCCCCGGAAGCGGTGCCCTGACGGTGCACAGCGTCCGGTACAGGCAGGACAGATCCACACTCCACAGCACCCCGGAGCTCTCGACAGCCGCTCGGCGCCCCCACCAACCAGCCGCCGGATGCCCTCCGCGTCGCCTTCCCCGCGCTCACCGGCAGTCCAGCGGTGCACCATGGCCTCTTCATGGTTCACCACCCCTTCGCTGCCGCTGCCCGGTGTCGGACTCTGCTTCGTGGAACCTGCCCTACGGCTGTAATTCTTGGTCCGGCAGCCATGTCAGGACGAGGCAGAACAACCGGCAGTTACCCGGCAGCTTCCGCGGATCCGCGTCAGGAAAGAGCAGCGAGTACGTCGTTCGCCAGCCGCTGCACCGCGGCCGCCGGATCCGGCTCCGGCCACCCGTCCGCGACCGACGCGCTCTCGCACGACTCCTGCAGCACCGCCCAGGCGGTCGGCAGCATCGGTGGGTCCATGGAGCGCTGCCACGCCAGCAACTGACCACACAGCGCGTCACCTGCATCCGAGCGCCCCAGTGCATGCAGCACCGCCACAGCCTCCGGCAGTACTTCGAGCAGGTAGACGACCCGCCCCTCGAGCAGCAGCCTGTTCACGGCATCGCGGATCGTCAGCTGCGCCTGCTCCACCTCACCGGCGGCACGCGCCAGCCGCGACCGGTACAGCATCACCAGATAGTCGAAGTACCCGCGGTGTCCACGGATGTCCGCGTCGGCCTGGTCGAGCAGCGCCCGGGCCTCGTCGTACTGCCCGTCGTGGAACTCGACCATCGCCAGACAGCCGGCGACCTTCGTCCGCTCCGGATCGTCCGACGCCTGGCTGTCCCGCGCCAGCACTGCCCAGTGACGGGCTGCGGACAGGTTCCCCAGCTCGAGATCGACCCGGCTGAGCGCCATGTACGCGATCTCGTCCGGGTACACACCCGGATTGACCAGTGCGGCCTCCCAAGCGAGCAGGAGCTCCTTGGCCTCCTCCAAACGACCCCACCGCAGCAACGCCAGCCCGCAGATCGCCTGCACCGTCGCGGACCGCTGTACGTCGCCATGCTTGCGAGCGTCATCTACCAGAGCAGGAACCTCGGCCAGGCTCTGCGTATCGAGCAGATGCGAACCGGACGACACCCAGCCGCCACGAGCGACCAGACCCATCTCGGTCTCGCCCGGAATCAGCGTCCGCGCCTCGCCATAGTGTCGCCGCGCCCCACGAATGTCACCGGTCAGACTCGACAGCCGGCCCGCGATGGCAAGCAGCCGGCCACTGACCTCTTTGTCGGACACATGAGAAGCGCACAGCGTCGCCCAGCGGATCCCGCTCTCGGCCACACTCGCCTGGTACTGCCACGCGATCCTGAAACCCAGAACGATCCGTGCAGCGGTGTCCCACTCCCCCAGCTCGGCCGCTCGCTCCAACGCCACCTCGAACAGCGCCGAGTTCGCATGCGCTGCCCGGTACTGCCGATCGCGGTCCGGCGACGACCACGCGCCCTCCAGCCCCGCGACGTACGTCGAACACCAGGCGATCGCCCTATCGCGGAATTCGACCAGGTCACCGCCCTGCGACGACAGACCGGCGTACGCGTGCTCCCGGATCGTCTCCAGCAGCTTGTACCGCGCGCCGTACAGCTGCTCGAACTCGTGGACTGGCTGCAGCAGCGACTTGTCCACCAGCTCGGCCAGCAGCATCGGTACGTCGAGACCGTCGATCGGGGCGCCCGTGCATACTCCGGCCACCGCTTCCAGCGTGAACGGCGAACCGAGCACCGAACACCGGTAGAGCAACTGCCGCGCCGGATCCGACAGCGCGTCCACGCTCCACGCGATCGTGTCCGCCAGCGTCCGCTGATGCGGAGCACCGAACCGCCTCGGACCCGACAACAATCGGAACCGGTCGTCCAGCGCCTCCAGAATCGTCTCCACCGACAGCGATCCGGCCCGCGCGGCCGCCAGCTCCAGCGCGAGTGGCAGACCGTCCAGCCGCCGGCACAGACGCGCCACCGTCGGGGCGGTCGCTGGCGTGAGGACGAAGTCGGGCCGTACCCGGGCCACTCGGCGGCAGAACATCTCTACAGCCGGCGACGCCGCGATCTCCTCGAAGTTCTCGTCGTTCGCCGGTACGCCGAGCACCTGCACGCGGCGCACCACCTCGTCCGGCAGGCCCAGCGGGATGCGCGACGTGACCAGCACGCCGACCCCCGGGAAGCTGCGGACCATCCGGTTGGCGACCGTCGCGACACCGTCCAGCACGTGCTCGGCGTTGTCCTCGACGATGACCAGGTCACCCGGACGGCGGCCGGACAGTACGTCGTCGAGGTCGGACGTACCCGGGGCTGTCCCGAAGGCGTCGAGGATCGCGGACGGTACGGCGGCATCGCGCTGGACTGTTGTCAGGTCGACGACCACCACGGTCGTGTCGGCACCGGAGAAACGATCGGCGGCGGCCAACGCCAGCTCGGTCTTGCCGACCCCACCGGGACCGACGAGCGTGACGAGCCGGTTCTGCCGCAGCAGGCCTTCCAGCTCGAACAGCTCCTGCTCGCGGCCTACAAGCCCGTCGGGGATCGGCCGTGTGCCGCGCCAACGCAGACCGGTCGGCGCCGGATCGGCGACAGACACCACAGGATGCGCAACAGGCTGTACGACGCGACGCGCGGCACCGTGACCTGCCGCGGCGAGGAACTGCGCGGTGTCCTGCAGACCGAGGGCGGACGCGAGCAGCCGGACCGAGTCCTTGCGCGGCCGTGCGACCCGGCCGGCCTCCATCTCGCGGATCGACCGGACACTCAGCCCGGCGCGGTCGGCCAGCTCCTCCTGGGAGAGACCGGCCTGGACCCTCAAGTCGAGCAACAGATCGGCGAAGCCCCGCCGACCGTCAGCCCGGCCATCCGCGTCCGACACTGCCCGTCACCCCTCTGGATCCCCAGACACCCTCCGACACAACATAGCGTGACAAGGGCGTCAGTGCGGGGGGCGACCGGCGTGCGGGATGCGGCCTGGGTCACATAATTCGTTGACTAAGGCAACGAGTTTGGAGTACCGGGGAAATGGCTGCGGGATCAGAAATGTGCGTTTCAAGCAGTTGCGCGAACCGAGTGGGATTCATTTTCGGCGGTGTACAGAGAAAGCACTCCGGCCCAGTCGTCGATGCGGGCGCTGGTGTCCGCGCGACCGGAGTCGGCATTCAGCACGCTGCCGGCACAAATCCCCTGGGTCGCGCGAACCAGGAGCTCAACAGTGACATCGCGCAAGGTGTCCAGGGCTGCCATGCGGCAATTCAAGCGGAGTCGTGTTTCGCAAACGTAACACGATCCGCAACATCACGATAAGTCACCAAAATACGTCCGCCGGCAGTTACCGGGTAGTCCACTAACCGGCCAGGAACGACAAACGGACGTGCCGGTCGGGATTGTCCCGATTGGTGTCGACGAGACAGATCGATTGCCACGTGCCGAGCGTCAACCGCCCGCCGAGAACCGGAACGGTCGCGTACGGCGGAATCAGCGCCGGCAGCACGTGGTCCCGGCCGTGTCCGGGCGACCCGTGCCGATGCCGCCAGCCGAAGTCGCGCGGCAGCAGGTCCTCGAGCACGGCGAGCAGATCGCTGTCGCTGCCGGCACCGGTCTCGAGGATCGCGACACCGGCGGTCGCGTGCGGGACGAACACGTGCAGCAGTCCGTCGCCGCGGCCGGAGACGAACTGCTCACACCGGCTCGTGAGGTCCATGACGACCTCACGAGCACCGGTGTGAACGTCGAGTACGACGGAATCCATCAGGCCGGAACGATATTGACCAGCTTCGGCGCCCGCACGATCACCTTGCGGGTACCGCGGCCGTCCAGCGCCTTCTGGACCGCGTCGGAGTCCAGCGCCAGCTTCTCCAGGTCGGCCTCGGAGATGTCCGGCGCGACCTCCAGCCGGTCCTTCACCTTGCCGGCGACCTGGACCACGCAGATGACGGTGTCCTGGACCAGCAGCGCCGGGTCGACCTTCGGCCAGCCGGCCTTGGCGACCGTCGGCTCGTGGCCCAGCTCCGCCCACATGTCCTCGGCCGTGTACGGCGCGACCAGGCTCAGCAGGATCGCCACCGTCTCGGCCGCCTCGCGGACTGCCGGGTCGGCCGCGCCCGGACCGGAGTCGATCGCCTTCCTGGTGGCGTTCACCAGCTCCATGATCCGGGCCACCATCACGTTGAACCGGTGCGAGTCGATCAGCTCGGCCGCATCGGCCACCGTGCGGTGGGTCAGCTTGCGCAGGTCGACGTCACCGGTCGAGGGATCCGAGCCCAGCGGCGCCTCGACCGATGCTGCCAGCCGCCAGGCCCGTTGCAGGAACTTCAGCGAGCCACCCGGCGACATGTCGGCCCAGTCGATGTCGTCCGCGGGCGGACCGGCGAACACCATGGTCAGCCGGACCGCGTCCACGCCGTACTCGTCGATCATGTCGCCCAGGTTCACGCCGTTGCCCAGCGACTTGCTCATCGCCTTGCCCTTGTTGATCACCTGGCCCTGGTTCAGCAGCCGGGTGAAGGGCTCGACGGCGTTCAGCAGGCCCATGTCGTGCAGCGCCTTGACGAAGAAGCGCGCGTACAGGAGATGCAGTACGGCGTGTTCCTTGCCGCCGACGTACTGGTAGACCGACATCCACCGGTCCGCCGTGGCCTGGTCGAACGGGCCGTCGTTGTACTCCGGGGACAGGTAGCGCAGGAAGTACCAGGACGAGTCGACGAACGTGTCCATCGTGTCCGTGTCGCGCTCGGCCTTGCCGCCGCACTTCGGGCAGTCGACCTCGACCCACTCGCGGGCGGCCGCCAGCGGCGAGACACCCTTCGGCTGCAGGTCCGCTCCACGCAGGTCCGGCAGCTCCATCGGCAGCTGGTCGTCCGGGACCGGCACCTCGCCACACGACGGGCAGTGGATGATCGGGATCGGGCAGCCCCAGTACCGCTGGCGGCTCAGCAGCCAGTCGCGCAGGCGGTAGTTGATCGTCCGCTCGCCCAGGCCCTTGGTGTCCAGCCAGTCGATGATCCGCGACTTCGCATCGGCGACGTCCAGCCCGTCCAGGCTGATCTCGTCGTTCGCGCTGTTGATCGCGGCGCCCTCGCCGGTGTACGCCTTGCCGTCGAAATCGGCGGGCGGCTCAACGGTGCGGACGATCGGCAGGTCGAACTTCTCCGCGAACTCCCAGTCCCGGGTGTCCTGTCCGGGCACTGCCATGATCGCGCCGGTGCCGTAGTCGGCCAGCACGTAGTCAGCGGCCCAGATCGGGATCCGCTGCCCGGTCACCGGGTTGATCGCGTACGAGCCCAGGAAGACGCCGGTCTTGTCGCGCTCGGTGCTCAGCCGCTCGATCTCGGTCGACGCCTTGACCGCAGTCAGGTACTCGTCGAACGCGGCCTGCTGGTCCGGAGTGACCAACTCGGCAGCCAGCTTCGCGTCCGGCGCGACCACCATGAAGGTGGCGCCGAACAGCGTGTCCGGTCGGGTGGTGAAGACCTTGATCGGCTCGTCACGCCCCTCGACCTGGAAGCTCGCGAACGCACCCTCGGACCGGCCGATCCAGTTGCGCTGCATCAGCAGGATCTCTTCGGGCCACTGCAGCAGTTCCATGTCGTCCAGCAGCCGCTGGGCGTAGTCCGTGGTCTTGAAGTACCACTGCGTCAGCTCGCGCTTGGTGACCTCGTGGCCGCAGCGCTCACAGCGCCCCTGGATGACCTGCTCGTTGGCCAGCACGGTCTGGTCGTGCGGGCACCAGTTGACGTACGACGCCTTGCGGTACGCCAGGCCGCGCTCGTACAGCCGCAGGAACAGCCACTGCGTCCAGCGGTAGTAGTCCGGGTCGGACGTGTGCAGCCGGCGGGACCAGTCGAAGCTGATCGCGTACCGCCGGATGGACTCGGCC
This sequence comes from Kribbella sp. NPDC051586, assembly GCF_044453965.1. NCBI lineage: Bacteria > Bacillati > Actinomycetota > Actinomycetes > Propionibacteriales > Kribbellaceae > Kribbella > Kribbella sp. NPDC051586. The sequence goes on from NZ_JBITDF010000002.1 coordinate 1,293,213, forward strand.
TGCGTCTCGATGTTGGCGTAGGTGAACGTCGCCGGGTGCTCGTTGCGCTTGATGGCGGCGTTCTCGGCGGGCAGGCCGAAGGAGTCCCAGCCGATCGGGTTCAGCACGTCGTAGCCCTGCTGGAACCAGTAGCGGGCCAGGACGTCGTGCAGCGCGAACACCTCGGCGTGGCCCATGTGCAGGTCGCCGGACGGGTAGGAGAACATCGTGAGCGCGTAGCGCCGCTCGGCCGAGCCGTCGTCCTTCGCCTTGAACGGGTCCAGCTTCTCCCACACCGGACGCCACTTGGCCTGCATGGCGTTGAAGTCGTAGCCACCCCGGTCGATCGGGGCGTCATCCACCTGCTCGCTCACGGTCCTACTCCATACTTCGTGTGTTTGTTGAGCCTTAATGTGCCAGATCGGCATCCGAGACATAAAAAAGCCCCTCACGCAGGAGGGGACGCCGCACTGACCGCTGCCAGTACGGCTAACTAAGGAGCAGGCTCACTCGCATACAACCAGAATACCACTGCCCGTCGTGCCGCAGTCCTAGATGAACTCGGTGCCGCCGGCGCGGCGGTGGTCGCCGGGGGTGCGGCCGTACTTGCGACGGAACGCCGTGGAGAACGGGCGGACGTCCGAATAGCCGCAGGACCTGGCGACTTCGGTGATCGTCAGGGTGGGATCCAGGAGGAGCTGGGCGGCCAGCTCGAGGCGTAGGCGGCGAAGGGTCGACATGATCGACGCACCGGTCTGCTGGGTGAAGAGGCGCTCGGCGTGGCGCTCGGAGAGATGTGCTGCCGCCGCGACATCCCTGACGGAGATAGGCCGGGACAGGTTGTCGCGGAGGTGACGCTTCATGGCTTCGACGACCAGTGGGCCGCGGTCGCGGCGGACAGGCTCTACAGCGAGGTCCTCATCCAATGCGAACGCACGAGCAGTCTCAAGAACCAGAGTCGCGCCCAGAGCCCCCAGCGCTGTGCTGTAGCCGGACACAGGCGCAGCCGCCTCCCCCGCCAACGCAGTGATCACCGCCGGCAACGAACCCGTCCTACTGGACATGACCGGGCCGTCAGTACGTGTCAGCCCGGACCACCAACCCCGTTCGTCGGACCCGGGACGGAAGGTGAAGCCCCAGAAGGCGATTCCGAGCGGGGACGAGCGCGACGACTCGATCTCGTGGACGTCGCCGGGGCGGGCCAGGAACACCGAGCCCGGCGTCACGTCGTACCGCACACCTCCGGAGTTGAAGCGACCCTCGCCGGAGTACGCCAGACAGACCTCGTGGAAGGAGTGGGTGTGCCAGTAGTTGCGCCAGTACTCCGCCCGGTAGTGCCCCCAGCTGAGGAAGTCCGCGTGGAAGCCGTCGACCTCGCAGGACTCCAGCAGTCCCGCGAGGTCGACGAACCGATCCGCCGCAGCGACGGACTCCAGGCTCAAACAGCGCTCCTGCCGGTCGGGTCGACTCCTCGCAGCATCATGCCCTGGCCGAGCGACCAGTCGTGGGTCTTGACCATCGGCGGGTCCGCCGGGTCGCGGTACTGGATCAGCCAGGTGGTCCGCGCCTCGTCGCTCACGTTCACCCCGGAGCCGTGCACGGTCAGGTAGGTGAAGAACAGTACGTCGCCCGCCTCGGCCGGCTGCGGCGTCGCCGCGTCGAACGACGGCTCCAGCAGGTGGTACGACCCCTCCGGGCTGTGCTCCCGCGGACCGTCCTTGTGGCTGCCGGGGATGACCCGCACGCACCCCTTCTCCTCCGGCGCGTCGTCGAAGTGGAAGATCGCCGCTCCGACCCGGTGGTGGGTGTGCGGGAAGAACGGGTGGTCCTGGTGCAGCGGGAACGGCGAACCGTTCTCCGGCGGCTTCACGAACAGCTTGGTGTGGTGCAACTGCACGTTGTCCACGCCCATCACCGCGGCGGCCACGTCGGTGAACCGAGGGTCCACGAGCAGCTTCGAGAACGCCGCGTCGTAGAACTGCGCGTCGTGCAGGTGCTGCAGCTTCGTCGGCGCCTCGGTCATGTCCCGGGCCGCTCCCCAGGTGGGGTCGTCGGCCCGGTTCAGCTGCGCCAGCAGGTCGTGGCTGCGCTGCCGGTAGTACGCCGCTTCTTCCTTGCTGAGCAGGCCTTTCACCAGCACGAAGCCCTGCTCGGCGTACTGCTGTGCCGCAGTCGACAGGTCAGGCCTGTCAGAAGTGATCGTCATCTCGAAGTTCCTCCTGATCGGGTACTTCGAGCCTACGAACGCCGGCGTCCGGACGGGAGGACCCGACCGGACGCCGATGTTCGTCAAACGGACACGGTCACTCTTCCTCGACGGGTACGGCGATCGGCCGCAGCCGGGCCCAGAGGATGAACAGAGCGGTGAACACGAGCATCGCGATGCCGCCCCAGAGGTTGATGTTGATGCCGGCGGCCTTGTCGATCTCGGACTGCTTCTCGACGATGCCGAGGATCGTCAGCACCACTCCGTAGATGCCGATCAGGGCCGCGATCACGATCCGGATGTCGAAGGCACCGGCCTTCTTCTTGTCTGCCATCTCGAACCCTCCCTCAGGCGAAGATGATGTTGAGGACGATGGTCAGCGCGAGTGAGATGCCGGCGAGCAGGACCGGCCTGCGATACCAGCCGCCGTCGCCCGCGACCGCCACCTCGGTGCGCTGCTCCTTCGGCGTCAGCGAATACACCAGGCCGATCAGCTCGGTCTCCCGCTTCGGTGTCGTCACCAGGCTGACCACCACACTGACCACGATGTCGACCACGAAGGCCGCGCCCGCGCCGACGAAGCTGGCGCCCTGGCCAGGCAGGTTGATCACGCCGTTCTCGGACAGGACGAACACCAGGATCGCGGTCCCCGTACCGCTGACCAGGCCGATCCAGCCGGCCGCCGCGGTCATCCGCTTCCAGAACATACCGAGGATGAACGTGGCGAACAGCGGCGCGTTGAAGAACGAGAACAGCTGCTGCAGGTAGTCCATCAGGTTGCTGTAGCCGGATGCGATCGCGGCCGTCCCGATCGCGACCAGCGTGCCCGCCACCGTCACGATCCGGCCGGTCTGCAGGTAGAACTCGTCCGGCCGGTCCTTGATGAGGTACCGCTCGATGATGTCGTACGACATGACGGTGTTGAACGAGCTCAGGTTGGCCGCCATACCGGCCATGAACGAGGCCAGCAGACCGGTGATGGCCAGGCCGAGCATGCCGTTCGGCAGGAGGTCGCGCATCAGCAGCAGCAACGCGTCGTTGTAGTCGACCTGGCCGGTGCCGTTCGCCTTGAACTGGGCGAGCTCGGGCACGATCACCGCGGCGATGATGCCAGGGATGATCACGATGAACGGGATGAACATCTTCGGGAACGAGCCGATGATCGGAGTACGCCGCGCGGCGGACATGTTCTTCGACGCCAGCGCGCGCTGGACCTCGGTGAAGTTCGTCGTCCAGTAGCCGAACGAGAGCACGAAGCCGAGCCCGAACACGATGCCGATCACCGACAGGAAGCTGTTGTGGAAGCCGCTCAGCGCATTGCCCGGCCACGCCGTCATCTGCTCCGAACCGCCCGGTGACCCGCTGACCTTGTCGACCAGGCCCTGCCAGCCGCCGACCTTGTGCAGGCCGACCAGCGTCAACGGCAGCAGCGCGGCGACGATCACGAAGAACTGCAGCACCTCGTTGTAGATCGCCGCGGACAGGCCGCCGAGGGTGATGTAGCTCAGAACGATGGCAGCGGCAACGATCACCGACACCCAGATCGGCCAGCCCAGCAGCACATTCACGATGGTGGCCAGCAGGAACAGGTTCACGCCCGCGATCAGCACCTGCGCGAGGGCGAAGCTGACCGCGTTCACCAGGTGCGCGGGCTTGCCGAACCGGCGCAGCATGAACTCCGGCACGCTGCGGACCTTGGAGCCGTAGTAGAACGGCATCATCACGACGCCGAGGAACAGCATCGCCGGGACGGCGCCGATCCAGAAGTAGTGCACGGTCGGGATGCCGTACTGCGCGCCGTTCGCCGACATGCCCATGATCTCGATCGCGCCCAGGTTGGCCGAGATGAAGGCGAGGCCGGTCACCCAGGCCGGCAGCGAGCGCCCGGACAGGAAGAAGTCCAGGCTGTTCGAGACCGCGCGTCTGGCCAGGTACCCGATGCCGAGGACGAAGACGAAGTACAGGGCGATGATGATGTAGTCGATCGCCGTGGCATCCAGTCTGAGGATGGATTGTTGTGGAAGCATCGCCCCTCCGGATCGTCGCGTGTGACGCATCGTGGTGTTACCGGTGAGGAACGTTACTCCTACTTTCAACCATGCGGGCGGCGACCCGGCGCCCGATGGTTCTCCACCCGGATCTCCACCCTTGGTCGGTCCTGTACCAGGAGCCGGCAGACCTACCGTCCGTGACATGAGCTTCGGAACGTTACCCAACGCACTCGTCGTCATCGCGGTCGTGGTCGTCGTGCTCGCCCGCCGGCTGTCCTGGTCCGAGCTGGAGAACTCCGACACCGACGTCTGGCGCGGGCCGCTGGTGCTGATGGGGGCCGGGGTCTACCAGCTGTACGACCGGCACACCGGTATGGGCGTCATCGACGTCACGTTGCTGGTCATCGGCGCCGCGGTCGCACTGATCGCCGGGACCGCCTCCGGACGGGTCGCCCAGGTCGAACGGCGCGCCGGGAAGGTGTTCTTCCGCCTCGGCATGCCTGGACTCGGCATCATGGTGGCCTACCTGGTCATCCGGCTCGGCCTGGCGGGAATCGGGCATCTGCTCGGGGCGTCGGTCTCCGGCGGCCCGGCGCTGATGGTCTCGATGGGTGCGAACCTGTTGACTCAGTCCGTGGTCATCCAGAGCAAGGCCCAACGCGACGCAGAGGAGTACAGCACCCGGTGAACCTGAAGGCGGTGCTGCCGACGCGGCCGCACGGCGAGAGTGGCTGGGTCGGCCGGGTCCTCACCGCGGGCGTCGTGGTCGCCGTGCTGGCCACCGCGCGCCCCGCGGACGCCTGGGTCTGGGGCGTGCTCGGCGTGAGCTTTGCCGTCTTCGGAGTCGGGTCGGTGCTGATGGCGTCTCGCCCGTACGCCGCTCTCGCGCTGCTGGGCGTCGTCGCGGTCGGCAATGCCCTGATCGCGGGCTACCCGCAGTCGAACTCGCTGGCCCTGGTGCTGGTCGGGATCACCGACATCGCCGTGATCGACTTCGGCCGACGGGGCAATCGGCCGATCATTGCCGCGAGCATCGGTGTCGCGGCGGCGTACGCGGGGTCGGCGTGGTTGTTCGACCAGTCGGATGCCTGGTACTTCACCCAGCTGCTGTGGACCGCCGTACTCGTCGCCTTCGGTCTCAACCGGCGGCAGTACGAGGTGCAGGCGCGGCAGACCGAGCAGCTGCTCGAACAGACCCGGCTGGCACAGAGCGAACACGCCCGGGCGGCGACGCTGGAGGAGCGGGGCCGGATCGCGCGCGATCTGCACGACGTTCTCGCCCACTCGCTCGGTGCGTTGAGCGTCCAGCTCGAGGTGGCGGAGGCGCTCCTCGACGAGCGTGGCGATACGGCTGGCGCATTGGAGCGGGTACGGCGTTCGCGACGGCTCGCCGTACAAGGGCTGTCGGAGGCACGGAACGCGGTGGCGGCGCTGCGGGCCGATGAGGTGCCGGACCTGGCGCAGGCGGTTCGCTCGCTCGGGGAACAGCACGAAAACGACCACGGTACGCCGGTTCGGGTGAGCGTCACCGGTCCGGTGACGCGGACGGACTCCGGTGTGACGGTTGCCCTGCTCAACGCTGCTCGGGAAGCGCTGACGAATGCGGCCAAGCACGCACCTGGACAGCCGGTGGAGCTGGAGCTTGCCGCTGCGGACGGGGTCAGAGTGACGGTGCGGAACAAGGGTGCGACTCGAGGCGAAGGGTTCGGACTCACTGGGATGCGGGAGCGGCTGGCGTTGGTCGGTGGGACGTTGACGGCGGGGCCGGACGGCGACGACTGGCTCGTGGTGGCGGAGGTGCCTGATGAGTGACGCGATCCGGGTGGTGGTGGCGGACGATCAGCAGGTCGTGCGGGAGGGTCTCGTGGCGCTGCTCGGCCTGATCGACGGCGTGGAGGTCGTGGGCGCGGCGGCCAACGGTGTCGAGGCCGTCGCTCTGGTTGCCGAGGGCAACGTGGACGTGGTGTTGATGGATCTGCGCATGCCGGTGCTCGACGGCACGCAGGCGACCGCGCGGATCACCTCCGGCTTCCCGGCGGTCGCCGTACTCGTGCTGACGACGTACGCCGACGACGCCTCGATCGGGAACGCGCTCCGGGCCGGTGCTCGCGGGTACCTCACCAAGGACGCCGGCCGCGCCGAGATCGGTGCCGCGCTGCGGTCGACCGCGGCCGGGCAGTCCACGTTCGACCCGGAGGTGTCGAAGCGGCTGATCGCCGGGCTGACACCATCCGATCCTGGCAACGACGGGCTGACCGCCCGGGAGACCGAGGTACTGCGGTTGATCGCGCAGGGACTGAGCAACCCGGAGATCGCGGGGCAGCTGTTCATCAGCGAGGCGACCGTGAAGACGCACATCAACAACACGTTCGCGAAGATCGGCGCCCGGCACCGTGCGGAAGCGGTCCGGTACGCCTATCGCAAGGGGATCGCGTCAGATGCGTAGCTCGGCGACGACGGGGCGGTGGTCGCTGCCGGTGGGCTTCATCACCCAGGCCTTGGTGGGCGTGACGCCGCGCACCAGGATGTGGTCGATGCGGGCCATCGGGAACTTCGACGGCCAGGTGAATCCGAACCCGGTGCCGGCCGCGCCTTGCGCCGAGCGCAGTCCGGTCGTCAGCGGGGCGAGGCTGCGATCGTTCGCCGTACCGTTGAAGTCGCCCATCACGATCACACCCGCCAGTTGCTCGTCGGCGATCTGCCGCCCGAGCGCCTTGATCGTGTCGTTGCGCTGATCCGAGGTGAAGCCGCTGGTGCCGACGCGCACGGAGGCGAGATGGGCGACGTACACCGCGACCTTGCCCTCCGGCGTACTGACCTCGGCCCGGAGCGCGCGGGTCCACGCGAAGCCGACGTCGACCGACTTGGTCTCGACCACCGGGTACTTCGACCAGAGCGCGACCGTGTCCCGGGACACCTGGTACGGGTACTTCGCGGCGAACGCGGCCTTGTAGACCTTGAGGTCCGCTGCCGTGATCTCCTCCAGGGCCATCACGTCCGCGTCCGCGCCGAGCAGGTCGCTCGCGGTCGCCTTCGGGTCCGGGTTGGCGGCGTCGACGTTGTGGGTCAGCACCCGCAGGTCGTACGCGCCGCCGGCGCCCTTGCCCGGCAGCAGCAGATCGCCGAACATCACCCCCCAGATGAGCGCGGGGACCAGGAGGGCGACAGCCGCCGTCACGGAACGCCGTACCAGGGCTGCCACAGCGAGGACCGGAACGGCGAGGCCGACCCACGGCAGGAACGTGTCGAGCAGACTGCCGAGATTGCCGACCGAGTTCGGCACGTAGCGGTGGAACACCAGCGTCGCGGCCGACAGTATCGCCAGCACCGCGATGAACCAGCCACGCCGCCACATACCGCCCTTCTTACGCCGTCGCGCGCTGCTGCGCGACGGCGGCGGTTTGCGGGTGGCGACTGCGGTCTGGCGGTCCGGCATGCAGCGATTGTTGCGGACACCGGGGCCGGACCAAAGTCCATGCCGGGTCAGGGACGGCGATTTCATCCGTCCGGAGGACCGATCCGACCGTTCTGATGAGGAATTCGTGAGAGCTCTGGTGCCCTGGATGGACAGCACCGACAATTCCCGTATGGCCCGTATGCCGTCAGCGCAGCAGCTCAGCGAGCCGTTCGTCGTCAAACGCCACGGTCTGGGGACCACGACGACCGCGCTCGCGCTGGGCACCGTGGTCTTCGGCGTGATGGTCGCGCTGACCTTGGGGATCGTCGTGGTGCAGGCCATCCGCGGTGCGTCTGTGCGCGAGCCGCTGGAGGCGGTGTGGCTGGCCTGGGGCGGTACGCCGCTGATCCTCGGGGTCGGGTTGCCGATCCTGTTGCTGGTGGGGGCGATCACAGCGCTGGAGGAACGGCGCGAAGAGGACGACGACGACGTACTGCTGACTGTTGACGACGCGGGGATCTACCTGGGCGGTGAGCAGCCTCGCACGATCCCCTGGGGGCAGATCCGCGGCGTGTGCCGGCTGGAGCGGCACGAGGTCAACGGCGAGGGCGACGAGATCTGGGAGCCACGCCTGGTGGTGATGTTGCTGGACGAGAGCGCCCTCCCCCGCAGTACGAGGGCCTGGGGACCGTCGTGCCCGTGGCCCGGCACCCACGAGATCCTCGGCCGGCCGCTCCAGTACGACGCCCTGGCCAACGCCGTCGCCCAACGAGCTCCCCACGTCCAGGTCACCAACCGCGGCCGCGTCAGCGACCGACCACCCGCCTCTTGAACGGCTCGCGGGTTAGCGTCGGGTCCATGACGGCTCCCGACATCAACAGCCCCGAAGAGCAGGTCCGGTACGAACGTGGTCTCGAGGTACTCAACGCGGTCGACGGCGGCTCGGCCGCCGGTGTGATGGACAGCCTCGCCGACATCGCGCCGGCCATGGCCCACCACATCGTCGCGTTCGGGTTCGGCGACATCTACTCGCGCGCCGGTCTCGATCCCAAGCAACGCCAGCTCGTCACGCTCGGCATCCTGACCGCACTGGGCGGCTGCGAACCGCAGCTCGAGGTCCACATCCGCACGTCGCTGAACGTCGGCCTGACGCCGACCGAGATCGTCGAAACCTTCACCCACGCGGCCGGGTACGCCGGGTTCCCCCGCGCCCTCAACGCGATCTCGGCAGCCAAGAAGATCTTCGCCGAACGCGACCTGCTCCCCGTCGAAGGGAACTGAGATGGCCAAGCTCATCTACTCCGCGATCACTTCACTCGACGGGTACGTCGAGGACGCGGAGGGCGGATTCGCCTGGGCGGCACCGGATGCCGAGGTGCACGCCTTCGTGAACGAACTGGAGCGCCCGATCGGCACCTACCTGTACGGGCGCCGGATGTACGACACGATGGTCTACTGGGAGACCGCGGTCGACCACTCGCCGGTGAGCCAGGACTATGCGAACATCTGGCAGTCCGCCGACAAGATCGTGTACTCGCGGACGCTTGACGCGGTCACCAGCGCGAGAACACGCCTCGAACGTGAGTTCACCGCCGAGTCCGTGCAGCAGTTGAAGAACTCGTCCGCTGCCGACCTGAGCATCGGCGGCGCGGATCTGGGCGGCCAAGCTCTCCTGGCGGGCCTCGTCGACGAGATCCACCTGGTCCTGAACCCGGTGACAGTCGGCGGCGGCAAGCCCGCCCTGCCCAGCGGGCTCCAAACCCAACTGACCCTGACCGACGAACACCACTTCACCAGCGGCGTAGTCAACCTCCACTACACCGTCCAGAACCCCTGACTACCCCTTAGGACCGAGCAGCTTCTCGAGGTCATCCAGGACGTCCATGGCGCCCAGCGGGCCCAGGCCCAGGAACCAGACCTCGTCGTCAACGCGGGCCGACTTGCCTGCCTTCACCGCCGGCAGGGCCTTCCACAGGTTGCCGTTGACGACCCTGTTCTCGTCGGTGGTGTCGGGTTTGCCGTAGCTGGAGTAGAAGATCCAATCGCCGGCGGCCTTGCCGATGTTCTCCTGCGACACCTCGACCGCGAGGTCCTGCACGTCCTGGATCTTCGGCCGCGGCAGTCCGATGTCCTTCAGGATCACGCCGATGAACGACAGGTTCCCGTACAGCCGGATCTCCCCCGGCCGGAACCGGACCAGCGAGATCGTCGGCGAGCCCTGCACCTTCGACTTCACGTCGTTGGCGCGCTTCTGGTAGTCGTTCAGGATCCCGGTCGCCTTCTCCTCCTCGCCGACCGCGTCCGCGACCAGCAGGAAGTTCTCCTTCCACGGGAACCCGGGCCGGATGCTGAACACCGTCGGCGCGATCGCGCTGAGCTTGTCGTACAGGTCGTTGGCCCGCAGCTTGCTGCCGAGGATGAGGTCCGGCTTGAGCGCGGCGATCGCCTCGAGGTTCAGCTCGCTGATCCCGCCGACGGTCTTGATGCCCTGCGCCTTGTCGGCGAGGTACGACGGTACGCCGTTCTGCCCCGCGGTCGTCGCCATGCCGACCGGGGTGATGCCCAGGGCGAGCACGTCGTCCAGCTCACCGCTGTCGAGAACGACCACGCGGGACGGCTTCGCCGGGATCTTGGTCTCGCCGAGCGCGCCCTTGAGGGTCCGCGGGAACGCGCCGGGCGCGGCGTCCGAGCCGAGTTTCGCCGTCTCGGCGTCAGCGGTCTTGAACAGCCGCCCGCCGGTCGCGACGTCCTTGTCCCCCACGCCCGTGTCGGCACTCTTGGTGTCGCCACCACCACATCCGGCCACAACCAGCACGGCGGCCGACACGACGATCCCGATCAGTTTCCTCACAGAAGCCGACCCTACAACAACCGAAGTTAGGTAGCCCTAACCAGGTCCAGATTCTGTCCTGACAAGGCCCCGTTGCTCGCCGGCTCCGAGCGTGACGGTGACGACTCGGTCTGCACTCAGCGCGATCCGGTATGTGCCGTCCTGCGTCGCGCGGACGACGACCTCCGTCAGCGCCCCGTCCTTCCAAGCGACGTCGAACGACAGCCCTCCCCGGGCACGCAGGCCGCGGAACGACCCATCGGGCCAGTCGGAGGGCAGCGCCGGAAGGACGCGGATCAGGTCGGTGTGACTCTGCAGCAAGAGTTCCGGGATGCAGCCGGTCATGCCGAAGTTGGCGTCGATCTGGAAGATGTCGCCGTCGCGGTGCAGCAGGTTGTCCGACACCAACCGAGTCAGGTAGTCCTGGATGACCGCCGCCGCGCGATCCGGCTCGAACAGCCTTGCCCACAACGCGACCAGCCACGCCGCGGTCCACCCACCGTTGGTCGCGCCCGCGGTACGCAACTCCAACGAAGCACGAGCAGCCGCGGCCCACTCCGGCGTACGCTCCGGATCGATCTCGGCGCCCGGATACAACCCGTACAGATGCGACTGGTGCCGGTGCTGCGGCTCGGACGGCTGCCAGTCCGTCGGCCATTCGTACAGCCGCCCGTCCGGCGTCACCCGCACCGCAGGCAGACGATCACGCGCAGCGGCGGCCCGGGTGAGCAGGTCCGAGGACAGCCCGAGGACCGCGGAGGCCTCGATCAGGTTCGCGAACAGTTCGCGGATCAGCCAGATGTCGTACGTCGACGTGAGGTCGACCGACGCCTTCGCACCGGACGGCAGGAGGAAATGGTGTTCCGGAGCCGTCGACGGGATGAACTGCAACCGCTCGCCGTCGTCCACGAGCATCGACAGCACGAACTCCGCAGCGCCGGCGATCAACGGGTACGCACGGTCCCGCAGGAAGTCCACGTCCACCGTGAACCGGTAGTGCTCCATCAGATGCGCCATCAACCACACCCCACACGTCGCGCACATCGCCCAGACGGGATCGTCACCACCCGCACCCACCGGCCAGGTCGCCCGCCAGATGTCCGAGTTGTGGTGGCACACCCACCCGGGAGCGTCGTACAGAATCCGCGCCGTCTCGGCGCCCGACGACGCCAGGCCCTCCAACAAGTCCACGAAGGGATCGAAACACTCCGGAAGACCGGTCAGGTCGGCCGGCCAGTAGTTCATCTGGGTATTGATGTTGTTGGTCCAGTCGCTGGCCCACATCGGCCGGCGATCCTGGTTCCAGATGCCCTGCAGGTTTGCCGCCTGCGTCCCAGGGCGGGAGGACGCCATCAGCAGGTACCGGCCGAGGTTGAACGTCAGCGCGACCAGATCCGGATCATTGCCCCCGGCAGCAACCGCCGTGATCCGCTCGTCGGTCGGTAACCCACTTTGCCCAGCGCCCAACGAAAGCGAGCAACGGTCGTACAACGCCACATGATCCTCGACGTGGCGCTCACGAAGCTTGTCCACAGCAACCGAATCCAGCGTCGCAACCGCAGCACGCAAAGCAACCAGAGGATCGCGCCCCGGCGACTCAGACCACCCGGCGAACGTGCTTGCCGCCGACAACAACACCGTCACGCTGTCGGCCCCACGCACCACAACGCCGGCATCCGACGTCGCAACCGTCCCGCCGACAGCCAGAGCCCGCAGCGCGACACCGAAGCCGATGCCGCGCCCTTCCTCGTACCGGATCGGATCCGGACTGTCCCGATACTCGATCGTCAGATCCGACGGTGCATGCCCGACCACCCCGTAGGTGCCGTCGGCAACCGACGGCCGGACCGGATGCCGACTCTCCAGCGAGAGCTCGAGATCGACAGCACCCGGCCGGTCGGCCGTGATCGTCCACACCATCACCTGGTCCGGCGTGGACACGTACGTCTCGCGCCGGAACCGTACGCCGTCGATCGAGTACTCGACGGCGACGATCCCGGTGCGCAGATCCAAACTTCGCGTGTAGTCCGCACCCACGCCCGCCGACCGGACAAGCAGGTCGGCGAGCGGCTGGTACGACTCGACCAGCGGACCCTGCAACGCCCGGGTCCGCTCGGTGGCCGCCAGCTGATCACCTGCGGTCAGCAACCGGCGTACGTCGGCCAGCACCGCCGGGCCGTCCGGGACGGTCAGCGTGCGCGGACCGTCGCCGGACCAGACGTCGTCGAGGTTGAGCGCGATCCGCTCGTCGGCGACCCGGCCGAACACCTTCGCGCCGAGATGACCGTTGCCCACCGGCAACGCCTCGAACCAGTCCGGTGCGGGGGTGCGGAACCACAGGAGATCGGACAAGTTACTTGTTCCCGGCCTTGTACTTGTCGTAGGCCTGCTGGTTGATCTCCAGGTACCGCGGCATGCCGGTGCTCTCGAGACCCTTCACGTACGCGTCCCAGTCGGTGTCGATGTTCTTCGAACCGGTGATGAACGCCAACTGGTTCTGGTTCACGTAGTTGTTCAGGTTGGTCTGCAGCGTGGCGATCTCCCCGCTCAGGCTCGGGTCCGGCCACATGAACGCCTGCGGGAACCACTGCGACTTGTCGACATGTCCCTCGTACTGCTTGGTCGCGTCCCACAGCCGCCGCTCGAGGCCGGCGCCGCTGTAGATGTCCTTCGGCACGACCTGCGCGTTGCGGTAGGCCAGCGTGTTGTTGTACTGACCGAGCGCACCCCAGTTGATGTTCTTCGGCGCGTTCTGGGCCGGCTTGTACAGCGGCTTCGTGCTCGCGTCGAGCGCGATGTCACCGGCGGCCGGCTTGGTCCAGCCGACACCCTCCGGGCCCATGTTGGTGATCATCTGACCCTCGTCGCTGTAGATCCAGTCGAGCATCTTGATCGCCGCGACCTGGGCCTCCTTGCTGGCCTTGTTGGTCAGCATGAACGTGTAGCCGGTCGAGGTCGGGTGGTTGTACCCGGTGTAGCTCTTGCCCTCGGGACCGGTCAGCGGCGGTACGGAGTCGTACTGCTTGTCGCGGCCGTCCTTCGAGTCCAGCTGGACGAAGATGCCCGGCCACAGCACCGGCACCGAACCCAGCGTGACCGCCTTGGGGTTGTTGCCCTGGGCCTGCAACGCCTGTGCGTTCTGGGTGAACGCCGCCTGGTCGATCAGACCGTCCTTGTAGAGGCCGTGGATGTACTTCAGGCCTTCTTTCCATTGGTCGGAGGCGACCGGCGTGACGACCTTGTCGCCGTTCAGCGTGAGCAGCGACCGCACGCCGTTGTTCGCGCCGACCGGGTCGTAGGAGAACGCGTTCATCAGGTACGCGATCAGGCTGCTGTCCTGGACGTCGGTGGTCATCGGGATCTCGTCGGCCTTGCCGTTGCCGTTCGGGTCCTTGGTCTTGAACGCCTCGAGCACCTTGCGCAGATCATCGGTGGTCTTGGGCACCTGCAGGCCGAGTTTCTTCAGCCAGGTGCTGTTGATCCACAGCTTGTCCGGGTAGGTGCAGTGGAAGCAGTCGGCCCACTGCGGCAGCGCGTAGATGTGACCGTCGGGCGCGGTCGCCATCTGTTTGTATTCCTTGTTGGTGTCGAGCACCTTCTGGATATTCGGCGCGTTCTCCTTGATCAGGTCCTCGAGCGGCACCGCGACGCCCTGCTGGCCGAGCTTGAGCACCTCGGCCTGGGTGAACGCGTCGACCCACGGGATCAGGAAGAACAGGTCCGGGTAGTCGCCGCTGGCCAGCGCGATCTGCCGCTTCTCCTTGGCCGGCCCCGCGTCGTACGTCGTGGTCTGCCACCGGAACTGGATCTTGAACTTGTCGCTGATGATCTTGGTGACCGCGTTGGTGGTCAGGTTGGTGCTGGAGTCCGACGGCGTGAACGTGTCGATGACGACCTTGCCGTCGGCCGAGGTCTCGTTCGCCGCTCCCTTGGACGATTTGTCCGAGCTGCACGCCGCCAGGGCGAGCGCGCCGGCGGCCGCCAGCGCGACGACCTTGCTCACGGATGAGCGCATTGCTGTGTTCCTCTCTGAAGTGGGCCGGGCCTCGTGGCTCAGCCCTTGACCGCGCCGACCATCACGCCCTTGGTGAAGTGGCGGGCGACGAACGGGTAGATGATCAGTACGGGCAGGCTCGAGATGACGATGAGCGCGTACTTGAGGACGTTGGCCAGCTGCTGCTGTTCGAGCTGCTGGGCCAGGTTCGTCGTGGTGGTGGATCCGGTGAGGGTGTTCAGGATCAGCACGTTGCGGAGCACGATCTGCAGCGGGTACAGACCGGGGTCCTTGAGATAGATCAGTGCGTCGAAGTAGCTGTTCCACTGGAAGATCGCGTACATCAGCGCGATCACCGCGATCACCGGCTTGGACAGCGGGATCACGACCGACCAGAGGAAGCGCAGGTCACTCGCGCCGTCCAGGGTGGCCGCCTCGTACAGCTCGTCCGGGATCGACGAGCGGAAGAACGTCCGCGCGATGATCACCTGCCAGACGCCGATCGCGCTCGGGATCACCATCGCCCAGCGGGTGTTCAGCATCCCGAGGTCCTGGACCACGAGGTACGTCGGGATCAGGCCGCCGGAGAACAGCATGGTGAAGATCAGCACGCTCATGATCACGTTCCGGCCGAAGAACGTCCGGCGGGACAGCGGGTACGCGATCGCGATCGTCAGCGTGACGCTGATCAGGGTCCCGCCGATCGCGTAGATGAACGAGTTCAGGTAGCCCTTCATGATCAGCGGATCGCTGAACGCCTCTTTGTACGCGCGGATACTCGGCTCGATCGGCCAGAACAGCACTCGTCCCGCACTCACCGCCGACGGGCTGCTGAACGAGTTCGCGACGATGTAGATCAGCGGGACCGCGACGAGGATCAGCGCCAGCCAGAGCATGATCTTCACGCCGGCCAGGAAGATCTTGTCGGTCCGCGTCTCCTCGATCGCGGTCCGCTTCGAGCCCTCCGGGCGCGACGCCGTACGCCGGAATCCTTGCAACGTGATACTCATGACCAGAGTCCGTTTCCGGTGATGCGCTTGGCGGCGAAGTTCACGCCGAGCAGCAGGAAGAGGTTGATCACCGAGTTGAAGAGCCCGATGGCGGTCGCCATGCTGAAGTCCGCGTTCAGCAGGCCCGTCTTGTAGACGTAGGTGGCGATGATCTCCGACTGCGCGGTGTTCAGCGGGTTCTGCAGCAGGAACGCCTTCTCGAACCCGATCGACATGATGTTGCCGACGCCGAGCACCAGGATGATCACCGCGGTCGGCATGATCCCGGGCAGGTCGACGTGCCGGATCCGCTGCAGCCGGCTGGCGCCGTCGATCCGGGCCGACTCGTGCAGCGCCGGGTCGATCCCGGAGAGTGCGGCCAGGTAGATCACCGCGGAGTACCCGGTGGTCTGCCAGACGTCGGACCAGACGTAGATGTGCCGGAAGTAGTCCGGCTTGCCGAGGAAGTCGATCTGCGGGACGCCGAACAGGCCGATCGCGTCGTTCACGAACCCGAGCCGCGGCGACAGCACCAGGATCGTCATCGAGACCACCACGACGGTCGAGATGAAGTACGGCGCGTACGTGACCAGCTGGACGGTCTTCTTGAATCGGCCGTTGCGGATCTCGTTCAGCGCGATCGCCAGGATGATCGGGATCGGGAAGCTGGCCAGCACCGTGTAGACCGACAGCAGGAAGGTGTTCTTCACCAGCGTCCAGAACACCGGGTTCTGGAAGAACAGCTCGAAGTTCTTGAACCCGACCCAGTCGCTGCCCCACGGGCCTTTGACCGGGCTGTAGTCCTTGAACGCGATCACCGCGTTGGCGATCGGGATGTACTTGAAGATGACGAAGTACGCGAGCGGTACGACGATCAGCAGGTAGAGCTGCCAATGCCGCCGCAGGCTTCGCCCGGCCTGGGTCCGGCGGGACGTTCGCGGTGGCTTCCGGGCAGTCGTCTCACCTGCCCGCGACGCCGCTGGCGCCGGCGCCGGTTTCACCTCGAAGGTTGCGCTCACTCCGCATCCTTTCCCTCACGCGCTGGAGTGGAACCGATATCCGATAGGATCTCGGGTTTCGCTATCCCGGAGGATGACACACAACCCCGCCGGAGCGGAAGAGTTCCCGGCCCGGTCGATACCGGACGGTGACCGAGTCGCTCAAACCCCTTGCAAAACAAGGCATATACGAAGTTGCCTGCAGCAATGAGCGGCCAGGAAACGCCACATGATCCGATGGCCAGCCACCGGATCCGGGCACACGCCGATCACGCCCGGGGTCGCTCTGAGCCACCGACACCGGACCGATCCACACTTTATTTCTTCTGTTAACTATATCGCAGTCAACCCGCCCGTCAGGGCTTGTGTCAAGACCTGGCTTTGTCCAGATGCCGGGTGATCATCGCCTTGTCGAAGTGCCCGCTGTGCTGCCCGTTCCACAGCCCCGCCATCACCATCAGGACCTGGAGCACGATCTGTAGCGGCTCGATCGCGGCAAGCTCCGATTCACTGAGCGGATCCGGGGTTGCGCGCTGGTATCCGGCCAGCAGCGCGGGCGCCAGATCCAGCCGGGCGATCACGAACTCCCAGGCGCGGCTGTCCGGGTGGCAGAGGTCGAAGTCGATCACCCCGGCGAGCCGGCCGTCGTCGCCGAAATGTAAGTTCCAGCTCGCGAAGTCCCCGTGCACGATCGTCTGCGGCAGGCCGAGGAGGTCGTGTTCGGCGACCAACCGCTTGGCGTCGTCCATCGCCCGCGAAGCCCGGCCGGCCAGCTCGGGATGCTCCCGCCGGAGCAGTTCGACGCCACGGTCCCAGCTCTGGAACTCCCCCATCGCGTCCAGATCAGCCGCCTGGAAGTACCCGGGCCGCGGTCCCAGGTCGAGCCCGCTCAGGTCGGCGTGCAACCTCGCCAGCAGCTCGCCCCGCTCGCCCTGCTGCGCGACCGTCTCCCCTTCGTACGGCCGCCCCGGCACGAACCGCGTGACCGCCCACAACCGGCCCTCGTACCAAACCGGTCCGGCCACCTTCGCGGGCACGCACCATCCACGATCCGTGAGGTGTTCGAGCACCTTCGTCTCGAACGCGAGGTCGGTCTCGGTCCGCAGTACGTGGTACCGCCGGAGGATGTGATGCTCACCGTCACGGGTCCACAGATGCCAGTTCCCGTTCCCCGCCGAGTCGTCGTCCCCCGGTCGGGTCGGTTCGAGGCGGGCCACGTCGACCCCGAGGACGTCACTACCGGGAAAAGGCATCCGGACATGGTCGCAGGTTCGACGACGCTGCGCAGAGAAAAACCTGACCCGACCATCACGGGGGAACGGCCGGGCCAGGCACTTTCGATAGTACCCCGGATCACCGCCTGTGGTCGGCAAATTCGGAGGCGGACGCGCCGGGGCTGCTCTACCCTGGGCGGCATGCGAACCCGCTCCTGAAAGCGCACCTCCGCGGCCCGGTTCGGGCCGCTGTTGTGCGTCACGCAAGCGTTTGACCGCCGGTCGCGCTTCGTCATGCCCGCGCACGCTTTCGGGAGCATTTCTGCATGTCTGTCTACCGGTCCGCCGACCCCGCGCGGACGTTCTACGGCTACAACGCGGCCTGGTCCTTCCTCGCTGCCCTGTCCTTCACACTGAACGCGGTCTACTACGTCCGCGACGCCGGCCTGAACCCGCTGCAGATGGTCCTGGTCGGGACCACGCTCGAGCTCGCCTGCTTCCTCTTCGAGATCCCCACCGGCATCGTCGCCGACCTCTACAGCCGTCGCCTCTCGATCATCATCGGCTTCGTGCTGATCGGCGCCGGCTTCCTGCTCCAGGGCCTGGTGCCCGCGTTCCTGGCGATCCTCGCGGCGCAGGTGCTGTGGGGCGTCGGCTTCACCTTCACCTCCGGCGCCGATCAGGCCTGGATCACCGACGAGGTGGGTACCGAGCGCGCCGCGGCGGTGTTCGTCCGGGCGCAGCAGTTCGAGCTCGGCGGCAAGATCGTCGGAATCATCTCCGCCGGAGCGCTCGGCCTGATCAGCCTGCCGCTGCCGATGGTGTTGTCAGGGGCCGGGATGATCCTGCTCGCGCTGACGCTCGCGGTCCTCATGCGCGAGGAGAACTTCCACCGGACCCCGAAACAGGAGCGCGAAACGTTCAAGCAGATGGCCGAGACGTTCAAGAGCGGCCTCGAGGCGGCTCGCCGGCGTCCCGTCGTCCGCACGCTGGTCATCATCAGCCTGATCGCCGGCCTGTCGAGCGAGGCGTTCGACCGGCTGTGGTCGGTGAAGATCCTGACCTTCACCTTCCCCACCGTGTTCGGGACGTCGGAGCCGGCCTTCTGGTTCACGGTGCTGGCGCTGGCCGGCACGCTGCTCTCCCTGGGTACGTCGCTCGCCCTCAACCGGTTCTCCCCCGAACGGCTGCAGGCGACCCACCCGACCGGCATCCTCGCGACGCTCGCGCTTTTCCAGGTCGCCGGCGTGATCGGGTTCGCGCTCCTCGGAAACCTCTGGCTCGCGCTGGCGGCGATGTGGCTGAACACCGTCGCCGGTACGATCGCCTACCCGATCGAGTCCGCCTGGCTGAACCGGCACGTCGACTCCCGCTCGCGGGCCACCGTCATCTCGATGGTGTCCCAGGCGAACGCGATCGGCCAGGTCGTCGGCGGCCCGCCCCTCGGCGCCGTCGGCCGCTCCTCGCTCCGCGCGGCTCTGCTGGCGTCGGGCGTGATCCTGACGCCGATCCCCGCGTTGTACCTGCGGCTCAAGGACGCAAGCCGTATCCCCGTCGAGGAGGTCAGTCGTCGATCTTGACGCGGACCTCTTCGCGGCGGTTGTCGTACGACGACTTGATCAGGCTCGCGACCGTGGTGACGAACAGGGTGCCGATGATGAAGCCGAGCGAGGTCAGGATGCCGATGTGCGGCAGGTGGATCGCGCCGAGGTCGTCGATGTGTGAGCCGTGCAGCGCCTCGATGATCAGCTTCACGCCGATGAACGCGAGGATCACGGACAGGCCGACGTTCAGGTAGACGATCCGCTCCAGCAGGCCGCCGATCAGGAAGTACAGCTGCCGCAGGCCCATCAGCGCGAACGCGTTCGCGGTCAGCACGATGTAGGCGTCCTGGGTGAGCCCGAAGATCGCCGGGATCGAGTCGAGCGCGAAGATCACGTTCGCCATCCCGATCCCGGCGATCACGATCACCAGCGGCGTCAGCATCCGGCGCCCGTCGATCCGGGTGGCCAGCTTGGCGCCGTCGTAGTCGTGCGACAGCGGGAGGACCTTGCGCAGCCCCCGCAGTACGGCGTTCTCCTGGAAGTCGGCCTCGTCGTTCTCGCCCTCGAGCGCCAGGCGGACCGCGGTATAGACCAGGAACGCGCCGAAGATGTAGAACACCCAGCTCGCCGCCGAGATCGCCGCCGCGCCGGCCAGGATGAAGATCGCCCGCAGCAGCATCGAGACCACGATGCCGATGTACAGCACCTTGTCCTGCGCCAGGCTCGGCACGGCGAAGCGCGCCATGATGATGACGAACACGAACAGGTTGTCGACGCTGAGGCTGTACTCCGTGATGTAGCCGGCGACGAACTCGCTGCCGCTCTGTGCCGGACTGAACAGGAACAGGCCGAGCGCGAAGAGGCCCGCGAGGCCGACGTAGAACAGCACCCACCGGGTCGCGTCCTTGATCGTCACGGTGTGGTTGCGGCGCGCGATCACGACCAGGTCGAACGCGACGATCGCGAGCAACCCGATGATCGTGAGCACCCAGACAACGGGTGGCATGACAGAGACCATAACGAACCTCCGGACGTGGGCATACCGCTAGCTCGGTCCGGAGGTCTCTTCCACCCAGGTGACCCTGGGCCGGCAGCACCGGTTCGGCCGCAAGGCCTCCCGTGATGACGACACTGCCGTGGCGGAATACTCCCCTCCACAAACGGTGCAAGTATATCCGGTCCCGATTTATTCCCGGTCACACCGGCCCGCTCGCGATGATCGTATACCGCATACTGACTCCAATGCTAGACATGAGACATGAATGTCTCAAATGGGTTATTCTTGTCTCATGTCTGTGGATCGAGAGCGGGTACTGCGGGATGCCGCGGGACTGTTGATGCGGAAGTCCGGGGCGACGATGGACGAGGTCGCCCGGGCCGCCGGGATCAGTCGCGCGACGCTCAACCGGCAGTTCGCCGGGCGGGACGCACTGGTGCGCGCGCTCGAGGAGCTCGGGCTCGCCGAGTGCGAGAGCGCGGTGGACAAGGCAGGCATCGACGACGGTCCGGCCTCGGACGCGGTGCGACGGCTGGTGCGAGAACTGGAGCCGGCCGCCGGCCTGCTCGCGTTCCTGTACTCCGAGAACCAGCTCTTCGAAGGTGACGGGCAGCACGAGGGCTGGGCCCGGCTGGACGCCCGCATGGTCGCGCTGTTCCGGCGCGGTCAGGAGGCCGGCGAGTTCCGGATCGACCTCAGCCCCGTCTGGTTGAGCGAGGCGCTCTACGGATTGCTGGTCTCCGCGGCCTGGGCGATCTCCGAGGGCCGGGTCGCCTCCAGGGACTTCACCTCGAACATCACCGAGTTGCTGCTCGGCGGCG
Source organism: Kribbella sp. NPDC051586 (assembly GCF_044453965.1). NCBI lineage: Bacteria > Bacillati > Actinomycetota > Actinomycetes > Propionibacteriales > Kribbellaceae > Kribbella > Kribbella sp. NPDC051586. The sequence goes on from NZ_JBITDF010000002.1 coordinate 1,314,173, forward strand.
CGGTGCGGAGAACGAAATGAAGCAGCAGGTCACCCGGCCGGGGCGCTGGCTGGCGCTCGGCGTACTCGTACTGGCTGTGCTGCTCGTTGCGGTGGACGCGACGGTCCTCGGCCTCGCCACGCCGTTCCTGACAGAGGATCTGAAGCCGTCGGGCACGCAGTTGCTGTGGATCGGCGACGCGTATTCGTTCGTCCTCGCCGGACTGCTCGTCTCGATGGGCAGCCTGGGCGACCGGATCGGCCGCAAGCGCATCCTGCTGATCGGCGCGACGGCGTTCGGCGCGATCTCCGTGCTCAACGCGTACGCGAACTCGGCCGAGTTGATGATCGTCGCCCGGGCGCTGCTCGGTGTCGCCGGTGCGACGCTGATGCCGGCGACGCTCGCGTTGATCCGCAACCTGTTCCACGACCCGCGCGAGCGCAGTCTCGCCATCGGGGTCTGGGGCGCTGCCGCGTCGGCCGGGATGGCGGTCGGGCCGATCGTCGGCGGTGTCCTGCTGGAGAACTTCTGGTGGGGTTCGGTCTTCCTGATCAACCTGCCGGTGATGGCGGTTCTGGTCGTCGTCGGCGCGAAGCTTTTGCCCGAGTCGCGCAACCCCGCGCCGGGTCCGTGGGACCTGGTCAGCGTCGTGCTGTCGATGGTCGGCATGATCGGCATCGTCTACGCGATCAAGGAGTTCGCGGCGCACGGCTTCGGCTGGGTGGCGGTCGCGGCCGGGTTCGTCGGCATGGTCGGGCTCTATGGATTCGTACGTCGTCAGCGTCGGCTGCCGATTCCGTTGCTCGACCTGCGCTTGTTCCGCAGCCGCGGTTTCAGCAGCGCCGTTCTGGCGGATCTGCTCACGATTCTTGGGCTGTCCGGGTTGATCTTCTTCCTCTCGCAGTACCTGCAGTTGGTGCAGGGCAGGCGGCCGATCGAGGCCGGACTCGCGGAGCTTCCGGCCGCGATCGGCTCGGTTGTCGCAGGTCTTCTCGCCGGCCGCGTCGCGCGACGGTTCTCGGTGCGTGCGGTTGTCGCGGGCGGTCTGGCTGCGATCGGTCTGGCGTTGGCTGCGCTCACGACGATCAGCCACACGACCGGGTACCCGTTGCTCGGGGCGGCGCTGCTGGTGGTCGGGGCCGGGGCCGGGCTCTCGTTCACGGTGACGGCCGACGTCATCTTGACCGCGGTACCGAAGGAGCAGGCCGGAGCGGCGAGCGCGGTGTCCGAGACGGCGTACGAGCTCGGTGCGGCGCTTGGTATCGCACTGCTCGGCTCGATCGTCATCGGCATCTATCGCGGCTTCCCGAGCCCGGTCGGTACGCCGGAAGCCGCCCATGAATCGCTCGGCGGAGCAGTGGAGGCTGCCGCTCATCTGCCACCCGAAGCCGCCGCTGCCCTGTTGGACGCGGCCCGCCGATCCTTCGCGGACGGCGTCGCGACCGCGGCCGGCGTCGGCGCCGCAGTACTGCTGGCAACCGCGGTCGCGGCGTGGTTCCTGCTGCGCGGGCAAACCCTGAGTTCGCACGAACATTAGGCAAAAAGTTTCCATTTCCGCGCTGAGCTCTGGGAGATTCCGCCCAATCGGAGTACAAACAGTTCCTGTAGGTCTTACCGCCCCTAGGCCTAGGAGGAATTTGTCATGGCCGGAATCACTGCCGAAGCCTCATGGTTCTGTTGTGGGAACGCATGGGGTCCCTGTGGAAGCGCCGGGCACGGCGCCTGCGGGACATGCAACTCGGGAAACATGCAGCACGCGTGGCCGAACACCTCGGACGGCTGCTACGCCATCACCCATCCGGACAGCTGTGGGATCACCGGGATGTCCCGGCGGACCTGCGGCTTCAGGCACGCCACCACCAGCCTGTGTACCGGCAAGCGGGTGGTCACGTCGATCGCGGACTGCGGTCCGCAGACGGACCTGTTCTGCGGCGAACGAACCTGCTGCGGCGGGAACTGCGCCTCGAACCGGGTCATCGACTTCACGCCGGCCGCGTTCAGCGCGCTCGGCCTCAGCCTGAACAGTGGCCTGTCCCCCGTATCGATCGATGTGGCGTGAGAGGAGAGCCGAAATGACAACCACGATGGACCGTCGTTCCCTGCTCTCCCGCGCGGCCCTCGGCGCGACCGGCCTGGTGGCCGCTACCGCCTTGGGTTCACTCGCCCCGGAGACCGCGTTCGCCGCCGGTGCACAGTTCGCGGACGCCGGCCAGCCGGACCCGAACTTCGCCGAAGGCCTGATCACCGGCCGGAACCAGGATCTCCTGCAGGTACAGGGATCCGACGGCCGGATGCACCGGATCCAGTTGACCGGTGTGACGAGTGTCTGGAAGCTCCGCCCGACCACGATCGACCAGGCCAAGATCGGCGACGGCCTGTACGCGCGGGGCGTGCTGCTCCCGGACGGAGTACTGGCTGCCGAGGCGGTCTGGGTCAACATCGTCAACCTGACCGTCGCCATCACGTCGATCGCCCGCTCGGGCGTGCAGTTCGACCACCACGGGCAGAAGGTCGTCGGACACGTCCAGCCCGGTACGACGGCCGCCGTGTACAACGGCACGCCGGCGGTGTCGGACCTGTCGATGCTCAAGGTCGGCCGGCATGCCCAGGTGATCGGCGCCTGGCGACCGGGCACCAACGAGATCGACATCGCGACGATCTACACGTCGAACTGACATGGGTACCCAACACGTGGCGGCCGCCCAGCCGCTTCTGATCGGCCTGCTGCTGCTCTGGTCGTCGTACGGCAAGCTCGCCTCTTCCGAGCAGGCAGAGCGGACGGCGCTCCCCCGCCTGGTCGGCGAGTCGCGCGCGAAGCCCGCCTACCAAGCAGTCGCCGTGATCGAGGCCGTCATCGCCCTGGCCCTGCTCGCACCGCCCTCCTGGGCGATCGAGGCAGTCGCCGCTGCAGCACTGGCCGTCGGCTTCACCGGATTCCTCGCCTACTCGAAGGTCGTCGTACCCGAGGCATCCTGCGGATGCGCGGGGAAGTCGGCCAGACCCGTCGGCTACCGGGCGATCGCCCGCGCTTTGTTGCTGTTGGCAACTGCGGCGCTCGCGACGACGACCACGGTCGGCTGGTGGTCGGCAGGTCCGGCTCTGGTCGTGCTCCTCGTCGAGGCAGCGGTGTTCGTGATGCTGTCCGCCGAGCTCGACCGGTACTGGTTGCTGCCGATCCGCCGGCTCCGGATCCGGCTCAGCCATCCGTACGCCGGCACGGCATCCAGCACGGCACCACTCGCCGCGACCCAACGGCGGGTGCTGCTCAGCCCGGCGTACCGCGCGGTCGACGGGATGCTGCGCTCCGACATCCACGACTACTGGGACGACGACGACTGGCGCTACTTGAGCTACGTCGCCAGGTACGACGGCCGCCGCGCGACCGCCGTCTTCGCCGTACCGCACCAAGACTCCACCCCGGAGTCCGTCCGCGTCGCCGTCGTCGACGAAAGCTCGGGCTTGACCGTCTACCGCCCGATGGTCCTGGCCACGACCGGGTAGCTGGACCCGGATCGCCACGCCATCACAACCGAATCCCGCCGCCCCCGCCACGCTGACCGTGCCGGGGGCGGCGGCATTGTGATGGCCTGCGGATCCGCACCTGTTGACAGATCTCATTATCGTTAGGAAGCTTTCCTAATAGTTAGCCCCCTGCAGCTCCTCCGCCCCGGAATCCAGGAGACCCCATGAGACCCCGCTCGATCTGGGCTGTCACCGCGCTGGCCGTCGCCACGCTCGGGCTCAGCGCAGCACCCTCCGCCACTGCGGCGTCGACCGACTACCAGGCCGAGGTCGCGACCATCTCGCAAGGTGTGGTCGAGTCCAACCACGCCGGCTACACCGGCAGCGGCTTCGTCAATTACGACAATCTCGTTGGCAGTTACGTCGAATGGACCGTCACCGCCCCGGCCGGTCCCGCCGACGTCACCCTGCGGTACGCGAACGGCACCGACGCCACCCGGCCGATGGACTTCACCGTCAACGGGCAGGCCGGCGCGGTCGGCATCACGTTCCCCGGCACGGGTGCGTGGACGACCTGGAAGACCAAGACCGTCCGTCTCCAGCTCGTGGCCGGCACGAACAAGATTCGCGCCCGCGCGACCAGCGCCGACGGCGGACCGAACGCCGACAAGCTGACCGTCACGCCCACCACGGACGACACCACCCCGCCGTCTGCGCCCGGCAACCTGACCGTCAGCGACCTCAAGTCGAACGCCGCCACCTTCCACTGGACCGCCGCGACCGACAACGTCGGCGTCGTCCGGTACGAGATCAACCGCGGCGGCAACGTCCTGAAGGTTGTCGACGGCAACACCTTGTCCGCGACCGTCGACACGCTGACCGCCAACACGTCGTACGACATCTCGGTCGGCGCATTCGATGCCGCGGGCAACGCTTCGCAGCAGAGCAACGTGGTCACGTTCACCACTCCGGGCAGCGGCGACACGCAACCGCCGTCCGTGCCCGGGAACCTGCATTCAACGGGCGCGACCGCGAACAGCGTCTCGCTTGCCTGGAATGCATCGACGGACAACAGCGGGAGCATCGCCGGGTACGACGTGTACCAGGGCTCGGCGAAGGTCGCGACGACTGGTTCGTTGACCACCACGGTGACCGGCTTGACCGCGAACACGGAGTACACGTTCACCGTCAAGGCCCGTGACCCTGACGGCAACGCATCCGCGGCGAGCAACGCCGTGACGGTGCGTACGTCGACGGGCGGTGCCGGCGGCATCCCGGCGTACGACAAGGACATCGCGAAGGTCGATCTCGGCTGGAGCGTTGCGTTCCTGCCCGACGGGTCGGCGCTGGTGACCGAGCGGGACCGGTTCGAAGTACTGCGGGTGACGGCGTCCGGTCAGAAAACGACGCTCGGGAAGGTGCCGGGCGTGGTGACGACCAGCGGTGAAGGCGGTCTGCTCGGTGTCGCGTTGTCGCCGAACTTCGCCACGGACCACTGGGTGTACTTCTACCACACTGCTTCGGGCGACAACCGGATCGTTCGGATGAAGTACGAGGACGGCAAGCTCGCGACGACGTCGTCGCCGGTGTTGACGGGACTCGCCAAGAACCGGTACCACAACGGCGGGCGGATCGCGTTCGGCCCGGACGGGAAGCTGTACGCGACCGTCGGCGACGCGAAGAACTCCGGCAACGCGCAGAACAAGAACTCGCTCAACGGCAAGATCCTGCGGATGAACCCGGACGGCACACCGCCGAGCGACAACCCGTTCTACAGCAGCGGCGGCAACGCCCGGTACGTCTGGAGCTGGGGTCACCGCAACCCGCAGGGCCTGGCGTGGGACTCGCGCGGTCAGCTGTGGGCCGCCGAGTTCGGTGAGAACAGTCAGGATGAGCTCAACCTGATCCAGAAGGGCGGCAACTACGGCTGGCCGGCGTGCGAGGGCACGATCGGCGACTGCTCCGGGTACATCGCGCCGAAGCGGACCTGGTCGACGTCGCAGGCCGGGCCGAGTGGCATCGAGATCGTCAACGACTGGATCTACATCGCCGGCGTCACCGGCGAGCAGCTCTGGGTCACGAAGATCAATGCCGCCGGCAACGGTGTCGGGACACCGCAGGCCGTGTTCTCCGGACGGTGGGGACGGCTGCGCAGTGTTACGCGTACACCGGACGGCGGGTTGTGGCTGACGTCCACGAACGACGACAAGAACGGTGGAACTCCTAGCACGATCGACAACGTGATCGTGCGATTGAAGTTCTCGTAGGAACCTTCAGCCCTTGCCGCTTCGAAGGCTCTTGCTGCTTTGGAGGATGGCGTCGAGGGCTTCAGCGGGTGGCGGGCCGACCGGCAACGGTGGCCGGTCCGTCACCCGCAAGGCATCCAGCATCAGGGCCAGGTAGCGGCGCCATAGCTCGGGATCGATGGTCCGGCTCATCGCGAACGCCGGACCGAGCATGGCGAAGATCGCGGCGACGTCCTGCGGTACGACATCCTTGCGGATCGCGCCGGCCCGTTGCGCGCGGTCGAAGAGTTCGGTGACCGAGGCAACGATCCGCGGCCAGATGCGGGCCTGTTCGTCGTAGTCGCCCTGGCCGGTAAGGGTTTCGTACAGTCCGCGGTCGGCGGCCTGGCGGGCGGCGGTGCGTTCGAAGAACTGCACGAGTCCGTCCCACGGGTCGTCGATGCTCAGCGCCTCTTCTGCATCGACGACGATCTGCTCGGTCGCCTCCCGCAGCACCTCGGCGGCGATCGCGTGCTTGTTCGGGAAGTGCCGGTACGCCGTACCCGTGCCGAGGCCGGCCCGCAGCGCGATGTCGTCGAGCGTCGCGCCGAAGCCATGCTCGGCGAACACCTCCCGCGCGGCCGTGACCAGCCGCTCGCGATTGCGAACGGAGTCCCGCCGAGGGCCCGGCGTCATCGTGCGACGCCGTGGTCGATCAGGCTCTGCGCACACTCGACAACCGTCTCCGCCGCGGGTCGTGGTTTCCAGTCGAGGACGCGTTCGGCCTTCGCGGTGGTGTGGCGGTTCCGACGGCCCAGCGAGATCGTCAGCGCCCGCAGCGACGGGTCGGTGATCGAGGCGAGGCGGACGACGAAGTTCGGGAGCTCGCGGGTCGGCACCGACTTGGCCTGCTCGCCGAGTCCGGCCTTGAGTGCCGCCGCGATCTCCCGCATCCACACGAACTCGCCGGTGCCGAGGAAGCGTTCGCCGGCCGCTTCGGGGGTGAGCATCGCGCGAATGTGCAGGTCGACCAGGTCGCGTACGTCGACGACCTCCAGCCCGATCTTCGGTGCCCCCGGCATCTTTCCGGACAGCATCCGCTGGATGATCCGCGTCGTCCCGACGTTGTCCGCGCTCAGGATCGGACCGAGGACCGCGCCCGGCAGCACGGTGGTCAGCTCAGTCGGGCCGTCGTAGGACGACATGAAGTCCCAGGCCGCCTTCTCCGCAAGGGTCTTCGACCGCCGGTACGCGGCGAGCGTCGGATTGTCGACAGTCCACAACGTCTCATCGGTGACCCCGTCCTCGGCGTACGACGCCGGGCTCGCGGCATTCGCGGCCGAGGTCATCACCACGCGTTTGACGCCGGCCCGGATCGCCGCCCTGAGTACCCGCAATGCGCCGTCGCGAGCCGGGATGATCAGGGCGTCGGCGTCCTTCGAGGTCTCGTCGCCGAGCGGGGACGCGACGTGCAGCACGTAGTCGACGCCTGCCATCGCGGCGTCCCAGCCGTCGTCGGCGAGCAGGTCGGCCGCGGCGAACGTCAGCCGGTCCCGATGCTCCACGACCGGGCCCACCGCGGCGCGCACCGCATCTGCCTTTGCCAGGCTCCGGACGGTCGTGCGGACGTCGTATCCACGCTGGAGCAGCGCGACGATCGCCCACCCGCCGACATACCCGGTCCCGCCGGTCACCAGCGCCGTTTCAGCCATCACTCCACCTCGCCGCTTAACGGAGATCGGCTCTCCGGTTATCAGCGTAGCACGAAGTGGAGAGGTTCTCTCCGGTTAGCGCAGGCTCCGCTCGTCGATCCAGGCGGAGACCTCGGCGCCGATCTCCTTCGGGCGATCCTCCGCGGCGTGGTGGCCGGCCTCACCAGCGTGCACGACGTCGAGCGATGCGATGTTGGCCTCGCACCACTGCTTGTACTTCTCGTCGATCAGCAGGGTCGGCGAGCCCTCGAAGGTGAGGAGCAGCTTCGGTACGTCGGCGCTCGCGGCGAGCCATTCGTCGTACGCCTCGATCCGCGCGACCAACTCGGCCGGATCGCCGCCGAGCGGGAGCTGGCGCGCCCAGGCGAGGATCGGCTTGCGGGTCGCGGGGGTCGGGTACGGCGCGAGGTAGGCCTGTAGGTCCTCGTCCGGGACTGGCGTGAGTACGCCGCCGGTGAAGGCTTGCCGGACGAAGAGGTTCTGCTCGAGGACGAGGTCCTCGCCGGGGCCCGGCGTACGGATCAGGCGGGAGCGCTCGGCGGCCTGCGGCGAGAGGTCCTCCCAGGCCATCGGCTTCACGATGCTCTCGAAGAACGCGATGCCCCGCACGCGCTCGGGATGACGCGCGGCCCAGTCGAAGGCGAGCGCGCCACCCCAGTCGTGGCCGACCAGGATCACTTCATCGAGCTCGAGTGCGTCGAACCACGCGTCGAGATAGCTGGCGTGGTCGGCGAATGTGTAGTCGAGGTCAGGTTTGCCGGAGCGGCCCATACCGATCAGGTCGGGTGCCAGGCGGCGGCCCTCGCCGACGATCGGCGTGACGTTGCGCCAGACGTACGACGAGGCGGGATTGCCGTGCAGGAAGACGATCGGCGTACCGCTGCCGGTGTCTTCGTAGTGGATTGTCGAGTCGAGTATGTCGATGTCAGGCATGACGGATCCTCACAGTGGAGTGTCGAGTAGTTCGGTGAGCTCGCGCACGAAGCCCTTCGTCCGGGCACCACCGCGCCCGCCGAGCGGCGCCAGCAGCTTGTCGAGCAGAGCGGCGACCTCGGCGATCGCGGGCTGGATCGTCTCGCGCCCCTCGGCGGTCAACTCGAGCCGCATGGCGCGGGTGTCCTTGGCATCCCGGGTCCGCTGCAACAGCCCATCCGCGTCAAGGCTCCGAGCCAACTTCGAGACGTACAACGCCTCCAGCCCCGTGTGATCAGCCAACTCCCGCTGACTAGGCACCCGCCCGTCCCGCTCCAGCCCGTACAACGACGCCAGCATCACGTACTGCGCATGCGTCAACCCCCGCGGCGCCAAGGCCCGATCCACCGCCACCCGCCACTTCATAGCCAACCGCCAAACCAAATGCCCCGCCGTCGCTTCACCCATACCAAACACAGTACATGGCTACTATGTACATGGCTAGTATCTGAGGCTGTCCTCAGAGCGAGCGCCGCGTGGCCGTCCGCGCTGTCAGCTGAGGGTGCGGCCGAAGTCGGCGTAGGTGGGGGTGTTGGTGGTGCGGGCTTGTTCGGCCAGGGATAGGCGGCGGGCCATGGAGGGGCGTAGGTGGGGGGTGGCTTCGGCGAGGGTCAGGTAGTGGTGGGCTCGGGCCTCGGTGGGGTCGAGGGTGAGGGGGACTTCGTCGAGGATGCCGCCGTCGAAGACGAAGGCGAGGGCGTCGGTCCAGGGGCCGAGGGCGGGGACCCAGTCGACCACCAGGAGGCGGCCGATCTCCAGGTCGAGTCCGATTTCTTCCTTGACCTCGCGACGGCAGGCCTCGTACGGCGATTCGTCGTACTCGACGATGCCGCCGGGGATGTCGAGGGTGGGTTTGTAGGTGGGCTCGAGGAAGAGGATGCGGCCGGCCCGGTCGTGGATCAGCGCGCCGCCGGCCGCGGTCTTGCGGGGCAGGCGGTCGGCGATGCCGGGGTTGAACTCCTTCTCCGGCTCCCCCTCGGCGGCGAGATCGTTCTGTCGGTTCACGGGTCTAGTGTCGGGCAAACCGCGACCGAGGAGAGGTACTGCGCATGCTGCGAGGACGTTCGGACAAGGGCCACTGGTTCGGGACGGTGATCGACGCACCGGACCCGCAGGCGCTCGGCATGTTCTACCACGCGGTGCTCGGCTGGAAGATCCACAAGAACGAGCCCGACGAGTTCACGCTGGCGGTCCCCGGCAACTCGGAGACGTACCTGGCGTTCCAGGCGCAGACGTCCGCGTCCTGGGCGCGCCCGGTCTGGCCGGCTGCCGAAGGCGAGCAACAGATGATGATGCACCTCGACATCGAGGTCGGCGATCTCGACGCCGCCGTCAAGCATGCTGTCGAGCTCGGCGCCACGCTCGCCGACTTCCAACCCCAGGAAGACGTCCGCGTCCTCCTGGACCCAGCCGGCCATCCCTTCTGCCTCTACGCCAACGGCTGACCCAGCGCCCGGGTCATCCAGATCGACGCGCCCCGCTCGGGATCCTCGGTGACCCGACCGCTGCGCTCGAATCCGAGCTTCTCGAGCACGCGGAACGATGCCTCGTTCCACTCTCGCACCGTCGCCCACAGCCGCTGCCGACCGGTCCGCGCCGCCGCCTCGACCACCGCCCGGGCCGCCTCGGTGGCGTACCCGTGTCCGTGGGCGCGGGCCGCCAACTCGTAAGCGATTTCCGGTTCGCCGAAGGTCGCCTGCCCGACGGTCAGCCCGCAGTACCCGATGAACTCCCCTGTCGCCCGCAGCTCGATCGGCAACAACCCGAGGCCTGCGTCGGCGGCCAGCGGATTGTCGGTCAGCCACCTGCGGATCTCCTCGACGGTCGGCCGCCCCTCGGCATCGATCCGGCGCAAGGCACGGACATCCCGCTCGACCCACAGTCCGCGATATTCCTCCGCGTCCGACCGCCGCCAGCGCCGTAGGTGCAATCGCTCGGTGGTCAGCTCGGCCGGAAAGTCGTCGTACATCCGATCAACCTAGCTGGATGGGTCGGCAGCTCGACAGGAGGTGTCGGGTAGTCAGGCCCAACTTCCTGTGCGCGCAGGCGGGAGCATGCCAGCAGACGGACTATACGTCCTGTCGAGATGCACGCGGTGGGAATCGTGACGGTGCCGAACGTGACTGTCGTCACGTCACATCCGGGGTGGTGAGCAGTGTCTGTTGTACGTCGAAAGGGGTGCGCAGATGCACATCGTCGTACTGGGGGCCGGGTACTCCGGTCTCGTCGCAGCCAAGCTGGCAGCCCGCCGTACTGACTCAGCCGTCACGCTCGTCAACGCCCGCGAGACCTTCGTCGAGCGGGTCAGGATGCACCAGCTCGCGTCCGGTCAGCAGCTGCCGGCGCGGCCGATCAAGGACCTGCTCGAGGGCACCGGGGTCCGATTCGTCGCGGACCGCGTGCAGCGGATCGATGCCGAGTCCCGGACCGTCGTACTGAGTGATCGCGAGCTGCGGTACGACGTGCTGATCTATGCGCTCGGGAGCCGGGCGGATCTGAACTCGGTGCCTGGGGCAAGCGAATACGCCTACACCGTGGCCGATGTTGACCAGGCGGGCGAGCTCCGCCAGCGTCTGGGCACCAGCGGCACGATCGCCATCGTCGGCGGCGGGTTGACCGGGATCGAGGCCGCCACCGAGCTCGCCGAGACGCACCCGGACCGGCACGTGCGACTCGTCACGAGCGGCCGCCTCGGCTCCGCCCTGTCCGAACGAGGTCGCAAGCATCTGCACCACGCCTTCGACCGCCTCGGCATCGAGCTCGTAGAGAACGCACGCGTCGCCGCAGTGGATGCCGACGGCCTGAAGCTGGACGACGGGGATCGCGTCGCCGCCGACGTCGTGGTGTGGACGACCGGTTTCGAGGTCTCCCCGCTGGCGGCCGAGGCCGGGTTCGCCGTCGACGGGCACGGCCGGATGCAGGTCGACGCGACGCTTCGGTCCACGTCCCACCTGGATGTGTACGCGGTCGGCGATGCGGCAGCGGTACGCCGTACCAGCGGTCAAGAGCTGCGGATGGCCTGCGCGACGGGTCTCCCCGCGGCGGCCCACGCCGTACGCTCGCTCAAGGCCCGCCTGGACGGACATGAGCCGAAACCGCTGCGCTTCCGCTACATCAACCAGTGCATCAGCCTGGGACGCAACGACGGTCTGATCCAGTTCGTCCACGCCGACGACTCGCCTCGCAAGACCGTCCTCACCGGCCGCGCCGCCGCCCGCTACAAGGAAACGATCGTCCGGCTCGCCTACCTGACCCAGCGCCGCCCCGGCCTGACCGCCTTGACCTGATCGATCAGTTTTCAAGAAGCGCCCGCCGTACGCCGGATCCTAGGGTGAGGAGTGTTCAGACCGACCGAGAGGACACTCCGATGGCCACCACCAAGAAGACCGCCGCGAAGAAGACCGCAACCAAGGGCAAGGCGTACGAGGGATTCACCGAGGACGAGGTCGCCGCGATGAAGGAGCACGCGAAGGACCTGAAGAGCAAGGAGGATCCGACCGAGGCGCAGCTGGCGAAGATCGCGGGGATGGTGGACGCGGACCGCGTGATCGCCGAGCGGCTGCACGCGCTGATCGCGGCCGAGGTGCCGGAGTTGTCGCCGAAGCTCTGGTACGGGATGCCCGGGTGGACGCTGGGTGGGAAGAACGTGTGCTTCTTCCAGGACGCGGCCAAGTTCAAGGCCCGCTACGCCACCTTCGGCTTCAGCGACGCGGCGAAGATCGACGACGGCGACCTCTGGCCCACGTCGTACGCCCTCACCAAGCTGACCCCCGCCATCGAGAAAAAACTCCTCACCCTGGTCAAGAAGGCCGTCCGCCAGTAATGGCGGCGGACCGAGCCCTCGAGGCCTTCGACGCCCTGGTCGGAGGTGGCGCCGCCCGCCGGGAACTCGACCGCGGAGGTCGCACACTCCGCTGGATCGAGGCGGGCGGAGGCCCCACCGTCGTACTCGAGGCAGGGGCGATGTCGCCGGTCGTCGCCTATGCGGCGGTCTTCGAAGCGTTGGTGCCTGACTACCGCGTGATCGCGTACGACCGAGCAGGGTACGGCGCGAGCGACCCCGCTCCGCTGAGCTTGGACCTGCAGGTCGACGACCTGATCGCCGTACTCGAAGTCGTCGGTCCGTCGGTCGTCGTGGGACACAGCTGGGGCGGACTGCTCGCCCAGCTGGTCACCTGGAGCCGGCCCGATCTGGTCACCGGGCTCGTTCTCCTCGACCCGTCGCACGAGACGTTCTGGTACGACACCGAGCCTCCGCCGGCTGACGACGCTCACCGACAGGACGTCCTCGACTCCGCCCGCGAGTTGGCGCAGGACATCGCCCGCGGCGTCGATCCGGGCCTGAGGCAACTGGTGACCGACGCCTGCCTCTCGTATGTGGAGACGGACGAGCAGCTCTCCACTCATCTCGACGAGCTGCCGATGATCCTCGATCATGTCGACGACCTGGCCGGCCGCCGTGCGCGCGCTGTCTGGCCGGAGATTCCTGTCGTCCTCCTTACCGCGACCAAAGGCAGACCGGCCGAGTTCACGCCGCTGGTGATTGCGGTGCAGGATCAATTGGCCACCGAGTGCGACGGGCGGCACCAGGTCGTGCCGGATTCGGGGCATTATCTGCACATCGACCGGCCTGATCTGGTGGTGGCCTGCGTCGAGGAAGTCGCCGTGTGAGCCTGGACCACCACCCGGCGCGTGGCACAATCTCGCAGGTGCAGATCGGGATGCTGGGGCCATTCGAGGTTCGTACGGACGATGGCGGCATCGCCGACGTGCCGGGCGCGCGGTTGCGCGGGCTGTTGATCGCCCTGGCCCTCGAACCGGGGCGCGTCGTGCAGAAGGCGACGCTGGTCGACTGGATCTGGGGTGAACAGCCGCCGGCCGACGCGGCGAACGCCTTGCAGCGCTTGGTTTCCCGGCTCCGGAAGGTCCTCCCGGAGGGTTCCGTCGAGGGCCACACCGACGGCTACCGGCTGCAGGTCGATCCCGACGCGGTCGACGCCGTACGGTTCGAACGCCTCGTCTCCCGGGCCCGCACCGACCAGGACCCGCAGGGCGTCCGGCTGCTCCGCGAAGCACTCGAGTTGTGGCGCGGCGCGGCCATGCAGGACGTCGGCCTGACCGAAAGCGGCGCGTTCGATGCGGCCGTGACCCGCCTGGACGGCCTCCGCCTGACCGCCATGGAGGATCGGTACGACGCCGAGATCGCCCTCGGCAACGGCGCCGACCTCGTCACCGAGCTGACCGACCTGGTCGCCGCTCACCCGGTCCGCGAACGCCTGGTCGCCGCGTTGATGCGCGCCCTCGTCGCCTCCGGCCGCGACACCGAAGCGCTCCGGGTGTACGAACGCACCCGGGAAACCCTCGCCGACGAGCTCGGTGTGGATCCCTCCCCGGAGCTCTCCGCACTCCACGTCGCCCTCCTGCGCGGCGAGCTGGTACGGCGCGACGAGAGGCGGAACACCAACCTTCGCGAAGAGCTGACGACGTACGTCGGCAAGGACGCGGATGTCGCCGCCGTGCGCGATCTCATCGCCGGGCACCGGCTCACGAGCCTGATCGGCCCAGGCGGCTCGGGAAAGACCCGGCTCTCCGCCGAAACCGCGCGGACCCTGCTCGGCGATCTCCCCGACGGAGCCTGGATGGTCGAACTCGCCGCGATCGGCCCCGACGGTGACGTGGCCCAGGCGACGCTCTCCGCGCTCGCGCTCCGGGATGCGCTGCTGGGCGACGTACCGGATGCGGATCCGACGGACCGGGTCATCGCGGCGGTCCGCGAGCGGTCGATGCTGCTGATCCTGGACAACTGCGAGCACGTGATCGAGTCGGCAGCGGCGTTCGCGCATCGGGTGCTCGGCGAGTGCCCGCGGCTGCGAATCCTCGCGACGAGCCGCGAGCCCCTCGGCATCACCGGCGAGGCACTGTGGCCGGTCGCGCCCCTGGCCGTACCCGCGGACAACAGCGAGATCGACACCTCGCCGGCCGTTCGCTTGCTGCAGGACCGCGCCGGCGCCGTACGTGCGGATCTCGCCACGGATGCCCAGACGCTGGCGACGATGGCCCGCATTTGCAGGGCATTGGACGGTATGCCGCTCGCCATCGAGCTCGCCGCGGCCAGGCTGCGCACGATGTCCTTGGAGCAGCTCGCCAACCGGCTCGACGATCGCTTCCGCTTGCTGACCGGCGGCAGCCGTACGGCGCTCCCCCGGCACCGGACGCTCCGTGCGGTGATCGACTGGAGCTGGGAGCTGCTGTCCGATGCTGAGCGGTCTGTGCTGTGCAGGCTCTCGGTGTTCGCCGGCGGTGCGAGTCTGGAAGCGGCCGAGCAGGTGTGTGCCGGTGGCGAGGTCGAGTCGTGGGAGGTCCTCGACCTGCTGACCGCGTTGACCGAGAAGTCGCTGGTGGTCACCAAGGACGAGGGCGCTCCGCGGTACCGGATGCTCGGCACGATCAAGGAGTACGCCCAACAGCGTCTCGACGAGGCAGGCGAGTCCGAGCTGACCCGGCGTACCCACCTCGCGTACTTCACCGAGCTCGCCGAGACCGCGGACCCGCATCTGCGTCGCGCCGAGCAGCTGGAGTGGCTGAGCATCGTCGAAGCCGAGCACGACAACATCGCCGCGGCCATGCGGGGCGCGCTCGCGGCCCGGGAGGCGCAGGAGTCGATGCGGCTCGCCGCGGCCGCCGGTTGGTACTGGTGGTTCGCGGGGCACAAGGTCGAAGGCAACGAATACCTGATGGCCGCCCCGGCCCTCCCGGGCGAGGTCGCGGACGAGGTCTTGGCCGTGGTGTACGCCTTCGTCACCGGGATCATGACGTCGGGGCGTGGACGCGACCAGTACAACGCGGAGGAATGGATCCGCAAGGCGGCCGAGATCAGCCGCCGGATCAACCACCCGCACCCGGCGGTGACGATGTCCTTGGCTCTGGAACGGCTGCTGGAGGGACCGGATGCCTTCGTGTCCGCCTTCGAGCCGCAGCTGACCGACGACGATCCCTGGGTACGGGCGCTGGCTCGACTGCAGACGGGCAAGATGCGGATCATGCTCGGCGACGGTGACCGGGAAGCGGACGCATTGCTCGAGCTGGCGCTGGCCGAGTTCCGCGCGATCGGCGAGCGGTGGGGCATGTCGTTCGCGTTGACCGAGCTCGCGGACCGGGTCGCCGTCCGCGGCGAGTTCGCCGCCGCGTGCGAGTACTGCGAGCAGGCGATCGCGGTCGCCGTGGAGGTCGGCGCCATCGAGGACGTCGTACGCATGCGGTCGCGGCAGGCTCAGCTGTACTGGCTGGCCGATGACCCGGAGTCGAGCGCAGTCTCGATGGCGGATGCGCACCGCCACGCGGAACGGGTCGCGTGGCCTGAGGCGCTGGTCGAGCTGGCGCTTTCCAAGGCTGAGCTCGCGCATTGGCGCGGCGACACCGAGGAGGCGCGCCGGCAACTCGGCATCGCGACGACCGTACTGGGACACGAGGCCGAGCGAGCCAATTTGCGCGCGATGACGCAGGACCTGCTCGGCTATCTGACCGAGGACCTCGACGAGGTCTGGGAGCACCGCACCGCTGCGGTCCAGGCGGCGACCGAGAGCGGCCACCTCCCCGGCATCGCGCAGGTGCTGGTCGGCATCGCGGATCTCGCGTTGCGCACCGATCAGGACGAGCAGGCCGCGCGGCTGCTCGGCGCGAGTGCCGCCGTCCGCGGACTGCCGGATCTGTCGAACCCCGACCAGACCCGGATCGAGCAGGAGACGCGCAGTCGCCTCGGTGACACGCGGTTCACCGAGGCGACTGAAGAGGGACGGCAGGCGAGCTGGACCGAGCTGGTCGCGGTCACGCTCGCTTCTTGAACGTCGAGGTCGCCCAGAGGTAGCCGACGACCGCGATCCCGACCAGCCAGGCGAGCGCGGCGATCAGGTCGCCGGTCGCCGCGGAGCCGTTCAGCAGCCCGCGCAGGGACTCGATGATCGGCGTGAACGGCTGGTACTGCGCGAACTGCTTCACGCCCGGACCCATCTTGTCGGCCGGCACGATCGCGCTGCTGAAGAACGGCAGCATGATCAACGGCACCGAGGCGAGGCCCGCGGTCTCCGGAGTCTTGGCGAACAGACCGAGCGCGACGGTCAGCCAGCCGGTCGCGAGACCGAGCAGTACGACGATGCCGATCACTCCGAGCCACTCGACGAAGCTCGCCGACGGGTTGAACCCGAGCGCGAAGGCCACACCGATGATCGCCGCGATCGCGATCAGGTTGGTCAGCAGGCTGGCGATCACGTGACCGGTCAGCACCGCGCCACGCGGCACGTCCATGACCTTGAACCGGTTGATGATGCCCTTGGTCATGTCGGAGTTCACCGACGTGGCCACTGATCCCAGTCCGTAGCAAACCGCCAGCAGGAGCATGCCGGGCGTCGCGTAGTCGACGTACGGAACGCCAACGCTGAAGGCGTCGCCGAGCATGTAGACGAACATCAGCATGACCACGACCGGCATCAGCACCGCGTTGAAGACCGAAGTTGGGTTGCGGGCGATGTGCTTGAAGTTGCGGCGCAGCATCACCATCGAGGGGTTCTTCATTTCGCGACTACCTCCGCGGTGTCGTGGCCGGTCAGGGCCAGGAAAACGTCATCGAGATCAGGGGTGTGGACGGAGAACTCCTCCGCGTCGAGCGAGTGTTCGTCGAGTCGGTCGAGCAGCGCCCGGACCGATTTGGTGCCGCCGTCGCTGGGGACCCGCAGGGTCAGCGCGTCGTCGTCGCGGGTCGAGTCGGGCATGATCCCGGCGGCGACGTCGAGGTCGTCGACGCTGCTGAACCGGAACCGCACGTGCGTGCCGGGAAGCTGCCGCTTGAGCTCCTCGGGGGTGCCCTCGGCAACCAATCGGCCCTGGTCGAGGACCGCGATCCGGTCGGCCAGCTCGTCGGCCTCGTCCAGGTACTGCGTGGTGAGGAAGATGGTCACGCCGTCGGCCAGCAGTTCGCGGATGATCGTCCACATCGTCCGCCGGCTGCGCGGGTCCAGACCCGTCGTCGGCTCGTCCAGGAAGATGATCCGCGGGTCGCCGACCAGCGTCATCGCCAGGTCGAGCTTGCGGCGCATACCGCCGGAGTACGTCGCCGCGGACTTGTCGGCCGACTCCACCAGGTCGAAGCGCTCCAGCAGATTGTCAACAATCCGCTTGTCATCTTTGGACGATCCCGGACTGAGGTCCACCATCAGCTGGAGGTTCTCCCGGCCGGTCAGCAGCTCGTCCACGGCCGCGAACTGGCCGGTGACCCCGATCGCCGCGCGGACTGCCTTGGCCTCACTCGCGGCGTCGTGCCCGGCCACCCGGACCGTGCCGCCGTCGGCCTTGATCAACGTGGTCAGCACGTTCACCGTGGTCGTTTTGCCGGCCCCGTTCGGGCCGAGCAGCGAGAAGACGGTGCCCGCGGGGACCTCGAGGTCGATGCCGTCGAGCACGGTCTTGTCGCCGAATGCCTTGCGCAGTCCTGAGACCGCGATCGCCGAAGTTGTCATGGGAACACTGTCGGCAGCCGCCCTGACACGCACCTGACACGCCGCCTACACCGTGTCAGGCCCCGTGTCATGGATCCGTGGCGGCGCGGTGTCAGGGCGGCCGATGAGAGTTGTCCTTGTCAGCAATCGACTCAGCCAAGGGACAACCACCATGCCGACCTTCGCCACCCCCGCACCGATCTCCGCCGACGTCGACATCATCTTCGGCAACGTCACCTTCAGGGCCGGCGACCGGACCGACACCGTCGTCGAGGTCCGCCCGGTCGACCCGGCCTGGGCGCTCGACGTGCAGGCCGCCGAGCAGGTCGTGATCGACTTCGCCGACGGGAAGCTACAGATCAAGCACCCGAAGCTGCGGACCCTCTTCACCAAGAAGTACGGCGAGGTGGCCGTCCTGATCGAGCTGCCGACCGGATCCGACGTCCAGGGCTACACCGCGAAGGGCGACTACGTGGTCGAGGGCGAGGTCGGCGCCTGCGAGCTGAAGACCGCGAACGGCGACATGCGCATCGCCAAGGTCGCCGGCAACCTGCGCGCCAAGTCGGCCACCGGCGACATCAGCGTCGGCGTGGCCGGTGCCGCAGTCAACGCCCGTACCGCCAGCGGCAACATCCAGGTCGGTCAGCTGGGCAGCGGAGCCGCCGACCTGTACACCGCCACCGGCTCGGTCGCGGTCGGCGTACCCGCCGGCGTCGCAGCCCAGCTGGACGCGCACACCTCGATCGGGCGCGTGTTCAACGAGCTGGACGCCGACGAGCAGACCGACCGAACCATCAATGTCCGGGCCCGCACTCACGGCGGCAACATCACCGTCCGTCGCGCGTGACCAGCCGGAGCCAGGCCGCGGCGAGGGCAGCGTGGCCGGCCGGGGTCGGGTGTACGCCGTCCGCGGCCCAGTACTCCGGTTCGGTGGTGGCCGAGAGCTCGGCGAACATGCCGTCGGCGGCGAGCAGTTGCGCGCCGTACTTCCGGGCCAATTCGCGCACGACCTGAATCTTCGGGTCCAGGTCGGCGCGCCACTTCTTCCGATCCTCTTCGTCGAGCAGCGAAGCGCCGACCTCGATGACGCCGCGGACCGGCAACAGGAACGGCTCGATCAGGATCAACTCGGTGCCCGCCTCGGCCAGCGGAGCGAGCAACCGGTCGTACCCGGCGGCGTACTCCTCCGCGGGAATCACATAGCCGTCCGGGTCGTACGCGTGCCAGCCCACGTCGTTGATCCCGACCAGGACCGACACGACATCCGGCCGTACGTCGAGCACATCCGGCTGCCACCGGTCCTCGAGATCCATCACTTTGTTGCCCGCGACACCGGAATTCAGCCAGGTGATCGGTTGCTCAGGGCACCGGAATCCCCACTCGCCGGCGATTCGCAGCGGATATCCGAAGCCCAGCCCGTCCTCGCTTTCCAGCCGCTGGCAGTCGGTGATCGAGTCGCCCGTGAACATCACGGTGCTTCCCGGCCTCATCCGTGGTCCTTTCCGAACCAGCGCGCGGCGGCAGCGTCCAACGTGGCGGGATCACCGGTCCAGGCGACGACGCCGTCGGGACGGATCAGTACGGCGGCCAGGCCGAGATCGTCGCGCGCGGGCCCAGCGACGTACGTCAGGTCCCAGCGCGAGGCTTGTTCCTGCAGACTGCCGGCGAAGTCGAGCAGGACACCGCGGCCGTCCTGCATCAGTTCGCCGAGACGCGTGCCGTCCTCCAGGCACAGATCCGGCGCGCTCCGGCCGACCAGCGGATGCTCGTCGCCCAGGTCGTAGCGGATCCAATACCCGGTCAGCTTGCTGACCACGTACGTCGTCCCGTCGCGGGTGTCGAGGAGGTCGCGGATCAATCCTCGAACCGCATCCGCCTGCGGACCGGGCCTCATGACATCGACCTGCGCCCGGGTCCAGTCGAGCACCGAGGCCCCGACCGGATGTCGCTCGGTCGCGTAAGTGTCGAGCAGGCCGTCCGGCGCCTCGCCGTGCACCGTCGCGGCGAGCTTCCAGCCCAGGTTCATCGCGTCGCCGAGGCCGGTGTTGAGTCCCTGCCCGCCGAGCGGCGAGTGGATGTGCGCGGCATCGCCCGCCAGCAGGACGCGCCCTCGCCGGTACGTCGTCGTCTGCATCGCGCGATCGGTGAAGCTCGACGCGAGATGTACCTCGGTCAGCGTCACATCGGTGCCCGACAGACGACGCAGTACCTCTTGAAGGTGCTCACGCGTCAGCTCCTGCGAGCGGTCGAACGCGCCGCCGTCGAAGTCGAGCATGCTGAAGTGGCCTTCGGTCGCCATCCGGATGTACATGCCCGTCGGCGTCAGATTGAAGCCAGGGTTGAGCTTCTCGGGGTCGTCGACGGTCACGCTCATCGTGTAGCCGGTGAACAGCGGCCCGGTGCCGACGAACTCGAACCCGGCCAGCCCTCGGACCGCACTCCGCCCGCCGTCGCAGCCGACGACCCAGCGCCCGGCGTACTCCTGTTCACCGGCGCGCACGACCACGCTGTCGTCGTACTGCGTGAGGCCCGAGACCGGCGTACCGCGCTCGATCTCGACGCCCAGCTTGGCGGCACGCTCCGCCAGCACGGACTCGAGTTCTTCGAGGCTCGTCATCAGGAGGTCCGGCGTCGGGGTCGGCAGCCGGAACGGGAAGGCGGCCTCGTCGAGGTTCGCCGCGTCCAGCATCATGCCGGCGAAGTGGCCCACCATCCGGGGAGGCGGCTGCCGGTCGTCGAGGTCCTTCACCAGCGGCTCCAGCAAGCCGCGGCGGTACAACGCCTGGATCGACGCCGCCGACAGTCCCCGCAGCCCGAGCGGTTGCGCCCGCCACGGCGACGATCCTTCCGGATCCCGCTCGATCACCAGCACAGAACAGCCTGCGAGACCGAGCTCGCAGGCAAGAAGCAGTCCAACCGGACCGGCACCCACTATCACTACGTCGTACACGAGGTTTCCCTTCTCACGGCTTGTTGCCTGAGGCATGCATTCACCGTGACACGAACCGCGCACGCGGCACTGACACCGACCGGGCAGGCCGCTGGCACGCGATACCAGCGTTGACACTTTCCGATATAGGCATATGATGCTGGCATGGCTCGAGCGGCGACGACCTCGGACGCGTTCAACGCGATCGCCGAACCGCGGCGGCGCGACATCCTGGTGCTGCTGCGGGGCGGCGAGCGGCCGGTGACCGACCTGGCGCGGGACCTGGAGATGACCCAGCCGCAGGCGTCAAAACACCTGCGGGTCCTTCGGGAGGTCGGGCTGGTGCGGGTCCGCGGGGCGGGCAAGCAACGGCTGTACGGCCTGGACGCGCGGGGGCTGCGGCCGATCCACGAATGGGTGGGCGGCTTCGAGCGGTTCTGGAGCGAGAGCTTCGGCCGGCTGGACGAATATCTGCAGGAGTTGAAGCAGGAGGGTCCCTTCGATGACGACGACCAGTAGGGCCGGCGAGCCCGCGGACCGCGAGATTGTGGTCGCCCGGACGATCGGCGCCCCGCAGGAGTTGGTGTTCGAGGCGTTCACGCAGGTCCGGCACCTGTCGAGGTGGTGGGGACCGGAAGGCTTCACCACCACGACACGCTCCTTCGAGTTCCGCGTCGGCGGGACGTGGGACTTCGCGATGCACGGTCCGGACGGGACGGAGTACCAGGAATGGATCACCTGGCGGGAGATCGTCCCGCCGGAGCGGATCGCGCTGCTGCACGGCGAGTCCCGCGACGATCCGAACGCGTTCGAGTCGCTGCTGACCTTCGAGGCGGCGGGCGAGCAGACGTGGATCGTGATGCGCACGGTGTTCCCCACCAAGGAGCTGCGCGACGAGGCGGTGGACAGGTACCACGCGATCGAGGGCGGCGAGCAGACGCTGCACAACCTGGCGGCGTACGTCGCCCAACTCAAGGGAGCTGAAGACTGATGGCAGGCACGGTGTTTTTCGGCGTGACGATGTCCCTCGACGGTTTCATGGCGCCGGAACACGTCCCGGCCGAGCTCGTCTTCTCGCCCGCCGGTCAGGACGATCCGAGGGCCCAGCGCTGGTTGCGGAAGTGGTCGGAGCTGCAGGCGTGGGCGTTCCCGCAGCGCCACTTCCGGGAGAACCTCAAGCTCGGCGAGGGCGGTGAGGAAGGGGTCGACAACGACCTCTCGCGGGCGACGCAGGAGCGCATCGGGGCGAACATCATGGGCAAGCGGATGTTCGACGCCGGCGAGCTGGCGTGGCCGGAGGAGGCGCCGTTCCACACCCCGGTGTTCGTCCTCACCCACACCGAGCGCGAGCCTTGGGAGCGGCCGGGCGGTACGACGTTCTACTTCGTCAACGACGGCATCGAGAGCGCGCTGTTCCAGGCCCGGGAGGCGGCCGGCGACCGCGACATCCGCATCTCGGGCGGTGCGGACACGATCCAGCAGTACCTGGACGCCGGGCTGATCGACGAGTTCTCGATCACCATGTCACCTGTGCTGTTCGGCACCGGCATCCGCCTGTTCGACAACGTGGACCCGGACCGGATCGCGCTTCGACAGACCCGCACCGACGCGTCGTCCCGGGTGACTCACCTGACCTACACGACGGCGAAACGCTAGGTGGCATGTCAAAGCGGCTTGGTCGGGTCCGACCTGTTGGTGACGATGTCCCAGC
Organism: Kribbella sp. NPDC051586; assembly: GCF_044453965.1. Classification (NCBI taxonomy): domain Bacteria; kingdom Bacillati; phylum Actinomycetota; class Actinomycetes; order Propionibacteriales; family Kribbellaceae; genus Kribbella; species Kribbella sp. NPDC051586. The sequence continues at coordinate 1,336,651 of NZ_JBITDF010000002.1, forward strand.
TGAAGGAGCATGAAACATGTCTGAGGTCAGGGTTCACAACTTTTCGATTTCGCTGGACGGGTTCGGGACCGGCGAGGGTCAGGCGCTGGACGCCCCGTTCGGGCACGCCGGTGAGCGCCTGCACGAGTGGTTCGTCGGCACGCGGTTCTTCCGCGGCGAGGACGACCGGTCCGGCGGCACGCTCGGCGCCGACAACGCCTTCGCCGAGCAGCACAACCCCGGGATCGGCGCCGAGATCATGGGCGCCGGCAAGTTCGGTCCGCCCGGATGGCAGGACGACGCCGACTGGAAGGGCTGGTGGGGCCCGAACCCGCCGTTCCACTCCCCCGTCCTCGTCCTGACCCACCGTCCGCGCCCGTCGATCGAGATGGACGGCGGTACGACGTTCCACTTCCTCGACGCCACCCCGGCGGAGGCGCTCGCCCAGGCCCGCGAGGCCGCCGCCGGCGCCGACGTACGCATCGGCGGCGGCGCGACCGTGGTCCGCGACTTCCTCGCCGAAGGCCTGATCGACTACATGCACGTAGCCCAGGTCCCCATCCTCCTGGGCCGCGGCGTCCGCCTCTGGGACGGCCTCGAATCCCTCGAACAGACCTACACCATCGAGGCCGTCTCGACCCCGTCGGGCATCACCCACCTGACCTTCACGGCCAAGCGAGGGTGAGAGCGCACCGGACGGCGCTCCTTGCGAGGTCGGGGCGGCCGTCCAGGTACGCCGCTCACCGCTCGCGCCTGGTCATTTGCCCTTAGAAGCAAGGTATATATCGCATGACCCGATCGGGTCTGCTTGTTACTGTGCCCGGATGGCTTCTCAGGGCTCCCTATTGCCGCGGTCGATGCCCTCCGCCGCGGGGATCTCGTCCAGTTCGATCCTCGCGCTGCTGGACGATCTCGAGGCGCAGGCCATCGAATGCCACTCGATCATGATCGTGCACCGCGGTCAGGTCGTCGCGGAAGGCTGGTGGGCGCCGTACTCCGCCGAACGCCCGCACCTGCTGTACTCGCTGACCAAGTCGTTCACCTCGATCGCTGTCGGTCTCGCGATCGGCGACGGGCTGCTGTCGCTGGACGATCGGGTGGTCGACGTACTGCCTGACCACGCGCCGGACGACATCTCGGAGCAGGGACGGCGGATCAACGTTCACCACTTGCTGTCCATGACGGCCGGTCACGGCAAGGACAGCCTCGAGGAAGCGTGGCAACTGGAGCCGGACGACCTGATCAAAGGCTTCCTGCGCGCACCGTTCACCGCGGTCGAGGGCACGCAACACGACTACGACAACGCGACCACCTTCATCCTGGCCCGGATGGTCGAGCGCGTCACCGGCCGCGATCTCCCCGGGCTGCTCGACGAACGCCTCTTCAAACCGATGGGTATCGAGGGCGCCGAATGGGACCGCGTGGCGAGCGGCAAAGCGTTCGGATTCCACGGCCTGCATCTCACCACCGAGGCCATCGCCGCCTTCGGTGAACTGCTCCTCCGCGGAGGCCGTTGGGGAGACCAACAACTAGTCCCGCGCGAGTGGGTCGAGCTGGCAACTCGCGGTCACATCGAGACCCTTCCCCTTCCCAACTGGTCGCCGAACCCCGACTTCGTCGCCGGCTACGGCTACCAGTTCTGGATCTCCCGCCACGGTTACTTCGGCCACGGCTCCTTCGGCCAGTACTGCGTAGTCGTCCCGTCCCACGACCTCGTCATCGCCCTGACCGGTGCCGTCGGCCCGACGAACGCCGTACCCGGCCTCTTCTGGGACCACCTGCTCCCCGGACTGGACGCCCCCGCAACCCCCGAAGACGACCACCGCCTCGCCGACCGCCTTCGACAACTCTCCATGCCAACTGTCCCTGGTTCAGCCGCCCCCACCCGCTCCGCCAAGGCAACCCTCGACGCCTCGCCGGAGAGCTCAGCCCTACCCGACGGAACCCCGATCACCGTCGACCCCATCGACGGCGGCTGGCTCCTACACCTGGGCCCATCCCTCACCATCGAGGCGGGCCACAACACCTGGCCCGAATCCTCCCCCCTCGGCCGCCCGGTCATCGCCTCAGGCGCCTGGCAGAACAACAAGTTCATCGCCGACCTCTACGTCATCACCACCCCCCACCGAGTCCGCCTCACAGTCGACACCACCACGAGCACAGCAACCGCAACCTGGTCCACGGTCCCCCTGACCACAGCCAACCTCACGCTCCACCTGCGGTCCCCCCTGATGACCAGACCCGACGTCTCCTAGCCGATTCACCATCCGACGACTCAAGCCCTCAGCTGCGGCGCCCCTTGGAAGCACCAGAAGTGAGGTCCGTGGTCGAACGCGATGTACTGGCGCATGCCGAAGAGGGTCGCGACGGTGCGGACGATCTCGGCGCCCCGAGTCGGCTTCGAAGCAGTCGGCCATGAGCGCACAGCAACGATCCCGCACCTCGATCGATAGGTCGCTGCCATCTCCCGAAACAACTTTGGCGAGCGGTGTCGGATCAGGTCGGGCCGGCTCGTAGTCATGACGATTTTGACGGAACTTGCAGTTCCAGCTATGAGGATGGACGCTCTCGCTCGGGACGGGCGGCGAACTGGCCGCCCCGCGTCGAACCCCGTTGCACGCGGGGCTGGCCGCCCGCGAGAGCCCTTGCTCCACCCTCGCCCGCTGCGCGGTCTGCAACAGTCGCAATCTGCTCGCGGAGTCCGTCGAAGGCCGGCTCGAAGCGGTGACGCTCGGCCTCGCCAATCCCATGTGAGGCAGCGACTCTGCGCCAGTCGGCCGTCGCATCGCCAACTTCGCGCAGGATTCGCTGTGCGTCACGCACGTTCAGGTCAAAGGTTTCGGCGTACGTCATCAGTCCCGAGAGCTCGTCCGTTCGGCTGCGTGCGCCGCCGATTCCGGTCACGCGCGCTTCGGAAGCGATCGGGTTCGGGTTGATGTCGAAGACCGGCGACAGGCGCCACCCCCCTGCCTCACGCAGGAAGCCGTGGTTACGCAGATGGTCGTCAGTGTTGTGGATCGCAACCGAGAACGCGATCCGCCGCCACAACTCGTGAAGGTCGCTCTTGACCCGCGCGCCATGGTCGGTAAGCGTCTCCGCGACCTCGACGTAGTCGCGCACGTCGCCATCGCGTCCTTCGATCAAGGTCATCGCGCTGATGTACCCGCGACGCCGTACGCCGTCACGGTCGAACCGGTCGAGCACCAGGACATGCCGACCGTCGATCTGTAGCAGCTCACTCCCCGGGACCTCGATCCCGGCCCGCTCCGCCAGGTCCAGCGCTGTCTTCTCCCACGCCATCACATCCCAGTCATCACCGCGGTGCGGGAACTTCGCGATAAGCAAGCGATCTCCATCGCGGACCGATGCCTTTGGTCGCGCCCCACCGAGTGAACCCGAACCCGCGTCCAGTAGCGCCTTGATCGCGGCCAGGTCGTCGCTGTCGCCGGACACCTGATCAACGGCCTGCAGGAGGCGCGGCAACTCGACCAACTTCGGCACCTGGAGATCTGGATCGAGGAAAGGACCATCGGCAGCAGACCTGAATCGGAGCGCGCCCTGGCGGGTCAGGTCACTGACACCGACGAGGAAGTCGGCATCGCCGAGCGACGGCGCAGTGCGCGCCTCCCGAAGCGCCAGCGCTTGGAGGCGCTTGGTGATGAGACTCCGGCCCCACCGGTCCGGCGAGCAATCTGCGAACGCACCAGGAAGTCCATCGGCTTGTTGAGGCCCGGCAAACAACCCGAGAGCTGGGTCGATGGGATAGGCGCGCTTGTCGGCGAGGTAGCTCGGAGCGTATTGAAACGAGGTCGACGACGTACCTCGACGACGGCTGAAGTACACCGATCCGACCTCGACAGGCTCACCGTCCAGGTCGACAGAGACCAAGAGCGAAGTAGTCATCGCCGCACTCGCTTCGGAAGCACCTCGTCGGCGCGCGCCCGTCCCAGATCCGTCTCGTAGGGATCGAAGGCCTCAACCACTCGATCAAGCACACCGAGAGCCCGCGCCACGTTCAGCAGGACGTCGAGCCCCACGGTCGTCTCGCCGGTCTCCAGCCGCCGCAGGGTTCCCCGAGAGATCCCCGCCCGCTCAGCAACCTGCGCAGCGGTCAGCCCTTCGAGCTTGCGCCACGCAGCCAGATGCTCCCCAATCCGCTCCGCCCCCAACCGAGCCCGAGCCGACATTGGCCTAGCCATTACTCCACCTACCATCTTAATGACCGCTGCGTGAACCACTATACCTGATAATGGTTCACATAGCGGTCATCAGAATCGACCCGCAGAATCGACGACGGTGCAGGCTCGGTACGCCGCCGCGATCCGGGCATCAGTTCGGGGTGTACGCGAGCTGGACTTCTTGGTCGGATTCGCTGTTCAGTTCGAAGCCGAGGCGTTCGTAGAGCGTGCGTGCTCTGGTGTTGTCGCGCTCGACGGTGAGCACCAGAGGCTTGCCTGCGGATCGGCTTTCGTCTTGCAGGGCGGTGACGAGTTCGGTACCGATTCCTCTGCGCTGGAAGTCCGGATGGATCTGCAGGCCGCCGAGGAAGATCCGGTCGTCGAAACGTACGACGCGCAGCCGGCCGACCGGCACCCCGTCGTACTCGACGATCGACAGAATGCTTTCCGGCTCGTCCAGACCGAAGTAGCCGTTGATTGCCTCGGTCATGCCCCGCCGCTGCTCCTCGACATCGATCGAGGGATCGGCCTGCGCCTGGACGTTCGCCAGCACAGAGGCCAGCACCGGGATGTCATCTCGCGTCGCGGTCCTCAGTGTGATCATCAATCCAACGTTCCACCGACATCCACCAGCGACAAACGATTATCTCGACGCAGCCGGCTGAACCTGCTGATCGAGCAACCGATCCGTTCAGCGGTCAGCCGTTCGGGTCCGCCGGCGATGGTTGCGTGCTGCCCGTCGGCTCTGGCCACGATGCCGGGGGCGGTCCAAACGCGCGGCGGCCGGCCTTGACCGCCAGAGCGGCGAGGGCAGCGTTGGCACCGCCACCAATTACAAGGCCGATGCCGAACGGTGCCACTCGACCGAGGACGATGATCCCCTGCTTGGTCCCGTACTTCGTGACGAAGTTCTTTCCCAATACCTTGTTGATCTGACGCAGCGTCTCGACCGGCACCTTGGCAACCACCTGACGTCCCCAGTGCTGCCCGGTGCGCTCGGCGACCTTGCCGATGGTGGCGGAGCCGGACCCACCGAGCAGGATCCCCATCACGATCGTCCGGCGGCGTTCGATCTCGTCGATGGGCACTCCGTGGACCTCGGCGATCGACAGCGCGAAGAGGGCGCTCAACTCCAGAGTTGAAAAGCTCTCGCCTGCCGACAGGGCCAGTGCGACTCCCGTGCCAACGCCGGGCGCGGCCGCAACTCCTCCAACTGCGGCACCCGTCCCGGTCAAGGCGCTGACGTACATCCGCTCCAGACTGCGGATCACCTGCGCTGGTGTCGCCTCCGGGTTCCGCTGGCGGGCACGAGCGATGTTCTTGTACACCAGTGAACTTTGAACGGCGATCGCCTTGTCCATGATCGCGAGCACTCGTTGCCCGGCCGCCCCCGGCCCTGATCCGTCGTGGGCATCTGTTTCCATGCCTTGAACTCCCCCTAGGTCGTCATGTCCCAGTGAGTCTCCCACTGAAGCAGCACCTCGCGTCAGGGTGTCCTCGGCGCTGCTGAGGGCCCAATGGCAGGCGGATGTCAGGCAGATGTCCGGTCGCGTTCATGGTGATGTCCGCTCGACCGGCAGGAAGCTTCTCGGCACAAAGTGTGCCAACCGCAACGGTGAGGTGACGCTAAGTGATACCGGAACTGTGGTCCCTCTGGCTGATGGCCGGCGTGCTCTACGCTTTCATGCTGCGCGATATAGCGCGGGAGGTGCGTGGCGAATGACGACCGCCTGGCCCGCTGTTCCAGTTCGCAGGCGCGTCCGTGTCTGGTTCGGCGTACACGTCATTGCGGACTACACGGATGAGCCGGCCGCGGCCCTGCGCTATCACGCCGCGATGACCAGACGTTTCGCGAGCCTCCGGGTAACCATCGAGCCGGCTCCTGCGACGGTGAATCCAGATGCTTCTGACTCGTGAACGGCCGGCACCGGCGTGGCTCGTGGTTCCGGTTCTGGGAACGCCGTCTGACGAGGTGCCGCCGATGTTGCTCGGCTATGCCCGGCGAGACCTGTATCTGTCCGATCCACACATCGAAGAGCTGAAGCGCGAATTCAGCACGATCGCCAAGCTCGAGGGCTGCACCATGGGCCCGGTGTACGTCGAGGATCCAGCCTCGGCGCCCGCCGCCTTCGACGCCCTGGTCCATTCGGCCAGCTGCGACGAGATCACCACAGTGTTGCTGCCGGAGTGGCGACACCTGGCCCTGGTCGGGAACCCCGCATCGATCAAGCACCAGTTCGAGCGGGTCACGGGGGCGCACTTCCTCCTGTACGACTCCGACCCCTGAACCTACGAGCAGATCCCACAATCCGGCTGGCGCGGGACGCGAAGACGAGCCCGTCCTGCGCCAGCCGTTCCAACACTGAAACCCGAGTGCTTCAACTGCGCCGGATCGGCGTACATCCGACGGCCGGCCCCGTCCTGAAGCAGCGCCCCACCAGCAGCTGTGACGCGCGCACCGGCGGCGTCCGGTCGGTCTGCGGGGCTGCTGCTGCCTGGCACAACGTAGAGGTGTTCGATGGCTGGCGTGGGTGCCGGACGGTCCGATCCGGGCACAGACCTACCACTCCTCTGCGATCCACAATGGTGACCGGAGGAAACTCTCTCGGCCGCGCTGTCCCTTGTCAGTTAGGAAACGCATCAGCATCATGTCCGTCGACTCTGCTGCCTTCGTCGGCTCGGGCCCGACCACTGTGCGTGCTCCAGGCATGGACGTCCATCCGCAGCTAGCGTAGAAGCCTTCGAGGTCGGGGTTGCAATAGACAATTCCGAGGTCGGCGTCGCTTGCGTCGATGCGGCGGACAGCCTCGGCCACAAGCTTCTTGGCCCAGCCTTCCCCTCGGAATGACGGGTAGGTCAGCACAGCGGTTGGGCTGCGGACCTCGTAGGAGACGTTCTCATGTTCGAGGGTGACGCGGACGAGTTCCAGATGACTGACGACCAGGCCATGCGCCACATACAGAAGGTGGTACGGCGTCAGGTCCGATCTCGTGATCCAGTCTCTATAGCGGAGTTCCCCGGTGAAGCCCTCTGGCCACTGCAAACGGAGGAACGACAGAACCTGGCACCTCAGCAGTGCCGGAAATGCGGCGTCATCGAACTCAACGAACTCGATCTCTCGGGTGTCCATGTCCCCAGCCTCAGGCAGGGCCCGGTGGCGGCGCCAGTCAGTTTGCACAGGCCCGTTCATGTGTCCTTTGACGTGCCCCAAACTGCCCTCACCAAGCGTCAATGACCACACCTAACCTGCGGACAAGAACCCCACTCGTAACGCGTCGCTCCTTGGTAACGCCGTTGCCAAGGAGCGCTGGACGACCATGCAGGCCAGCCGACAGTCTGGGCCGACCGAGGCCATCCGGCCGGGACGGCGCGTGTTTACACCCAGCCGGCCGCCGTGGCCACGGCCTTTGCTACGTCGGCCACCGGGCGATCGGTGGCTACCGTGAAGTCCTCCACACCGGCCAGGTCGAGGATCTGCTCGAGTTCCCGCGAGCGCCGCAGGTGCCATCGGAGACCGTCGTCCCCATTCCCGTGCCGCTGCATGAGCCGCTGCCGGATGACCGCCAGATCCGCGCTCAACCTACACACGGCGAGATCAACGCCGATCGCTTCGGCATACCGCTCCCGACCAGCTCGGCTCTCGACAACGCCCGCCAGCACCAAGCGGTCCGCGCCCGCGGCGAGGTAGTTGCGTGCCACACTCCGAAGGTTGCGCAACTCCAAGGCGAAGTTGAACGGGTCATCCGTCGCGCTGGGCCAGTAACGAGCCAGCCAGTCCAGATCGATGACAGCGTGCGGAATCGCGGCTCCAGCAAGCAACTCCCCGACAGCCTCCGCCACCGAGGTCTTGCCCACCCCCACGGAGCCGGTGATGAGCAAAGCCCGCTGCGAACGATCCCCGTCAGCGCCCATAGAACGATCTTCCCCGATCTACAGCTCAAGGAGGCTGAGCCTCCCGGCTAATGCAACAGGCCTGTCTCCCGAGCGGGAAACCGGCATTTGAGTTTCTGATGGAGCTTCGGAGATTCGAACCCTGCGCACTTCCATGCCAGGGGTTTCCGGACCGATCGCGTCCCTGGGACCGACCGATCGGGGAGTCGGTGCACGTTCAGAACCGTCCATCGCTGTGCGCGGTCGTTGCCTCCCGACAGCCGCCGCGCTCCGTGCGGTCCACACGGCTTGTTGCGGCCTGGGGCTTCAGTGAGGTGGTGCGGCGAACGACGGACGCGCCGCCGTAGCGGCGTTAGACTCGCCGGCCATGGGACTCCTCACCTTCAGCCTCAACCTGACCCTGGACGGTTGCGTCGACCATCAGGAGGGGATCGCCGACGACGAGACGCACGCCTTCTTCACCCGTCTCATGGACGAGCGCGGGGCAATGCTGTGGGGTCGCGTCACCTACGAGATGATGGAGAGCTACTGGCCGGCCGTCGCCCGCGGCGACGAGGAAGCGCCGCCGGCCCTGCGCGAGTGGGCGGTCAAGCTTGAGGCCAAGCCCAAGTACGTGGTGTCGTCGACGCGCACGGACTTCCCTTGGACCAACAGCCACCAGATCGCCGGCGATCTGCGCGAGGGCGTGCAGAAACTCAAGGACGCGACCCCTGCGGGGGTCCTCCTAGGAAGCGGCAAGCTCGCGACCGAGCTCGACCGGCTGGACCTGATCGACGAGTACCAGCTGCTTGTCCATCCCAGGATCGCCGGCCACGGCCCGACGCTGTACCAGGGCGGCCTGCCCGCCACGCGCCAACTCGAACTGCTCTCAGCGGAGCCCCTCCGCAACGGCGTGGTGGCCATGCACTACCGCCGCGCGCGCTGAATCACAGAGCCGACACAGCCGACATAACTGCAGACTTAGACGCCGTGCATTGTCACCCTACGAATGCCGCCCAGCCCTTGCCAGCATCGCGTTCGAGCGCGCGTAGGTACACGCTGAGCTTTCCGTAGACGATGTAGACCGCCTCGCGATAGATCATGTGCTGAACAAAAGGTGACGCGACGAAGCCGCCGCGATCGATCCTGTCGATGCCCAGTTCTTCCTCGCTGAACTTGTCCAGAGCTGCCTTCATCGCCTCATCCTGCGCATTGAACCACGTGCGCAGGTTGGCGACCGTGATTGGAGCCGGGGCCGGCAACTGCCGGTGGGCCCAATCGAGAGAGAACGTTTCGAAGGAATGGGTGTAGACGCCTTGGAGCTCTCCCATCTCGACAAGCAGTTCGCCGAGGGTCGGGTTGTTGCCGGGCAACTTGTAGGCGAGGTCGGCGTCGGACACCAAGGTCAAGAGGTGATCACGCATGCTGTGATGCCCGCGAATCTCCTCCTCGAACAGCCGGTTCATAGTTCATCTCCCTGTGCTGGTTGGTAGTCCGAGAGCTCGGGCCGGAGCCCTTGATCCGTCAGGCCGACGTTCCGGCTGACGATCCATCGGTGCCTGCCGATCTGACGAACGCGCTCGAACCCGTAGTCCTCGTACAGTTCGACCGACATCTCGAACAGGAACCGGCCATGCGCAGTACGTCCCGCGGTCACCTCAGGGAGCGCCTCGACGAGGCCACCGCCGGCCAGTGCGATGAGATCCAGCGCGCCTTCCAGCGCAGCCCGGCCGACACCTCGGCGACGGTGCCGCGTATCGGTGTAGTAGCAGGTGATGCGCCAATCCGGCGACGGTGGCGGATCCTCCTCGTAAGCCAGGCGGTTGTGCTCGATGATCGGTTGCTCCGACAGCCTGCCGTACTTCGCCCAGCCCTGCACCACACCGTCCGCATCGAAGACCAGCGCGGCGTGAGCACGTCCCGCCCGGACCAGCTCATGCTTCTTCGCCCGCTTGTCGTACGTCTGGCCGCGGTAGGTCCGCCCATCCTCCATTGCATGGTGGCCCATGCACCAGCAACCGCCGAACACACCGCCGTTGCGCTCCACCAACTCCGCGAACGCATCCCAGGTCGACTCATCCAGGGCGCGGACCGTATAAGGCCGGGCCGTCACGTCGTCAGGCATCCAATACCTCGTCGTTCGTCGTCCGTCCCGAAGCCCGCCCAAGGCCGTCGCGTCGACACGGCCTCGCCGGACGAGACTGATTCAAATCATTCGATCAGTGCTCGCGGTACACTATACGAGAAATGTCGACCAGTCAGCAGGTGCCGGATTACGAGCTCGACGACGTACACATCGTCACCTCGAACCAAGAGCTCAAGGCGATGTTCGATCCCTTCCGCGGCGCGCTGCTCCAATTGCTGCTCGAACGGGCAGCCTCGGTGCAAGAACTCGCGATCGCCGTGCAGCGCCCGAAGAGCACCGTTGCCTATCACGTCGGCCTGCTGGTCGAGGCCGGGATGCTCAAGGTCGTCCGCACCCGCATGATCCGAGGTCAAGAGGAACGCTTCTATGGACGAACTGCCCGACTCTTCGGAGTTGGTCAGATCACCCCTGAGCAGACCGAGTTGATTCCCAACCCGATGGCAGAGTGGGCCGCCGAAACCGGCCCCGCTCACGCCAACGACAGACTTCGAGCCATCAAGCGCTATGCCTGGATAGACGACGACGTTGCCAACGAGTTCTGGGACCGTGTCCTCGAGCTGGTCAACGAGTTCTCCCAGCTACCAAGCAGCGGTCGAGGTCAAGCTCACGCGTTCATGACCACGTTCTATCCGACCGAGCACCCCCGGCTGCCAGAACGCCAGGATTAGCCACACGACCAGATCACAGATCACGACGGACCGGGAGCACGCGGCCGGCGTGTAGATCGGCCGACTGATCCTGCTGAGCAAGGCGCCAAACGCGCAGTCCTCCCGCATCGCCGGGACCTGCACATGGCAGTTGTCGCTCAGTCAGTCACTCATCAGCCGCACTTGACCCGTCAGCGCCGGTTGGCATCCGCTGGTGTCTCGGTCTCGGTCTCGGTCTCGGCATCGACGCCGAAGGCGCCTGTCAAACGCAGGAGGGCCGTGCGGCCGAGTCGGCAAGCTGGGTCGAGGTCTCCGAACCACCCACCGTCGAACCGGTGTGAAGCTCGCTTGGCGGCGCTGGATCGGAGGCTGCCTTCGGCGGTTGCCGAGATGGTCCGAGCGACGGGCTACTTGCGGCGCTCTCGCTCCAGTCTGCCAGCGTGGCGGCCATTGGCGAGGCACCATGCTTCGACCATTGATGGTCCACCGTGGCCCTCGTCCTCTACGACGATCAGCTCGCTGCCGGGCCAACTGCGGTGGAGCCGCCACGCAACCACCACTGGGCCGCTCACATCGCGACGTCCGTGGATCAGCGTGGCGGGGATGTCATGTAGTCGTTCCATCCGATCGAGGATCGGTGGATCCAGGAACGCGTCGTGCGCCCAGTAGTGCGTCACCAGGGTCGCAAAAGCATGTCTGTAGTCCGGATCGTCCCAGCGCCCTCCGGTGTGCGTGGCTTCACTGCCGATCGACACGTGGCTGTCCTCCCAGTCAATCCACGCGTACGACGCGGCGTCGCGCACGACGGGATCGGCGTGGGTCATCAGGCGGGCGTAGGCCTCGATCAACCGGCCTTCACCACGACGGTATCCAACACCTGCCAGCTCCGCATGACTAGCGACGCGGTCCCAGGCTTCGGGATAGATCGCCCCGACTGTCTCGGTGATCCAATCCACCTGAAATCGATCGGTCGTCGTGACTGCCATCAGTACGACGCCTGTGACCCGGTCCGGATGCACCTGGGCATAGGCGAGTGCAAGCGTCGATCCCCAGGACACACCGTTGACCAGCCAGCGTTCGACACCCAAGTGTTCGCGGACTCTTTCGATGTCGTCGACAAGGAAGCTGGTCGAGTTCTCACCGAGGTCGTAGCCCGGCGTTGTCACGCGTGGCGTGGAGCGGCCGCAGCCACGCTGGTCGAGACCGATGATCCGGAATTTGGCCGGATCGAACTTGGTCCGATAGCCGCCCTCGTTGAGCGAACCACCGGGTCCACCGTGCAGATACACAGCCGGAACACCGTCTGGATTTCCCGACTCTTCCCAATAGATCTGATGCACTCCACCAACCGGCAGCACTCCCGAAGCCCGCACCGGCGCCTTCTCGAACAGGTTCACGCCGCCATCATCTCGGATGGTCGAACAGCAGGCAGCGCTACGTAGCGACCTCGGAGGCCCCGGCTCATCCGAGTAGGAGCTGAATATGTCTGAACAGTGCGAACTGGACACCCACGGGAACTGCGCCGCACCTTCGTCTCCCTGCTATCGAGTCAGGGCGTGCCGATCGAGGACATAGCCGCACTGGCAGGACACATCAGCACGGTCGTGACGGAGAAGGTCCACCGGCACGAGCTGCGGCCCTGTGCTCGAACCGGTGCGTCCATGGAAGTCCAGCTCGATCCGCCGCAGCTATCGCGGTTGCCTCCCGGCTAGCCTCCCGTGCGGCGGTCATCGGGAGTCCGATGTCGCGCCTAGATACCTGGCCGGCAAACGCTCCTCGGATAGCCCGGTATCGCCCAGGAAGACAGCGTAGGCACTCGCGTCGGGACGTGAGCTGACGACGTTCGCCAGGTGCCCATTGGTGAAGTGCAATGCAACGCTGTCCTCGGCGGCGTAACCGGCCGGGAAGCCGGCCCGGACCAGGCTGAGAAAGGTGTCACGCCGGAGAGCCTCGCCGTCGTAATGGGGGCAGGCGCTGCCGGGAAGGAACCCGAGCCCGTCGGCCAGTGGACCGCAGCCGTTCGTGTCAAACGAGTCCGTCACCGAGGCCTCGAACCAGCAATTCATCCCAGCGCTGATCCCGGCCATGATCACGCCAGCTCGGTAGGCCTTCTCGAGCGCTGCGTCGAGTCCGTGCAGCCGCCAGATGGCGAGCAGGTTCGCGGTGTTGCCACCGCCCACGTCGACGACGTCCTGGTCCAGGATCAAGGCGTCCAGGTCGGCCACCGAGCGTTTGAAGAGGGACAGCACTGTCGCTTCCGCACGATCCGGGCCGAAGGCTGCCAGGAAGCGATCGCTGTACCCCTCGGAGTCGCCGCTGGCGGTCGGAACGAAACAGACCCGGGGCCTGCGGTCCGTCGGCACCAGCGAGAGCAGGTAGTCGTCCACCAGCGGATTGTCCGGCTCCATCGAGAAGCCGCCACCGCCCAACGCCACAATCTGCGAATCAACCATCGGCGTTCCAATCCAATTTCTCCGTGGTCACGGCTACAAGCTCATGCAGGCGACCCTCCCGCCTGAGGTCGGTCCACGTCGCCACCCCCATCAGCTGGCACGTCCGCACAGCCATCGTCGGCGAAAGCAAGATCCAACCAGGCCGCCCCCTGAGCAAACGCCTCGGCCCCGCCCGAGCTTGGACTGGGCCTGAGAAGTCCTACAGGCGCGGGCTGCGGCCGGTGCTCGGGACAGCAGCGAAGAAGATAGACGAGATCTTCCCCGATCTGCAGCTCACGGAGACCTAGCCTCTCCGGTCATGCAAGAGACCAGTCTCCCAAACGGAAGCCGGCCTCTGAGCTGCGGTGGAGCTTAGGGACTCGAACCCCTGACCTCTTCTATGCCATGGGCGGGGATCGTATGGCTGGCCTACACGGAACAACGCTCATTCCCTTACCTACAAGGCGTTTTCGCCATCCTGGTTCCTGCGGGTTGGAGCCACTTCAAGACCGTTGTTACGCGTGGTTCGCTCCCAAAATCCTCCCACGGTGGTAGGCGGTCAGATAGCCTGCCGGCTCCTCTCCCCCGTTGCGAATTGCGGCTCGCAGATCGTGCACCGATCGGATCGCGAGTTGGTCAGTGATCACGTTCCGTTGGTTCGGACAGCAACTTGATTCGGCCACGGGCACGCCTGGGCAAGTAGAACGCCTCGGCGAGTATGGAGGCAGGCGCAACGGCGAGCAGCAGGTACCAAGGCGAATTGGTCACGCTCCCCAGCACGCTGAAGGTCAGCACGAGCAGCGCCAAGACGATGCGGAGAGGCTTGCGTATCTGCCCGTACTCCCGCAGCTGATGGCTGGCGATTCGCAGAGCGGCCACCCGTATCTCTGGATCCTCGGGTACAGGTCCGCGCATGGCGGCGCGATGCGCGGCCTTCAACTTTTCGGTCGGGATGTCTCCCTCGACCGCGCGCATCTTGCGCTGTTCTTTGTCAAACCAGAATGCCATGGGGATGCCGAAGGCGACGCCCAGGATGAGCCCACTGACGATGGTCTCTGTCCAACTCGAGCCGTCGTTCCTGATAAAGCTCCCCATCCCAGTTCCAAAGCCGGCCCCAGCGATCAGGGCTACGACCCACTTCGGGGCGGCCGAGAGATAGTTACGCACCCGCTCATCATCGCCGAATACGCCGCGCTCTTGCTAAGCGGCGCGCGCTGGCAGGTGCCGGGCCCTCAAGGTATGAGCTTGGCCGTCCAGTGTCCGACGTCGGTCACCACAGTTCGCAGAATCCTTAATTTAAAGTCGATCGGTCGATCACGAAGGATCGCGAACGGCGGCGTACTGCAACCGCTACTGCAACCGCGTCGACGACGGTCAGGTGCAGGCCAATCCTTCGCCTCTCGCGGCTTGCGGCGCTTCGCGCTGGGGTCTGGCTGCATGCGCGGAGACTGGTTCGAGGCCAGCCGTCTGCAGCCAATCGACCGCCCAGGCGAGGCGTTCTGCTGGCGAGACCGCAGGAGATCTTCGATGTAAGCATCCGACCCGCTCAGTGGGCCTCATAATGGCAGGCATGGACGATTCGACTACGGCCAAGCTCGCATTGGTGATATCTGTCGCCGTGGCCTTGTGGGAGTTGGTCAAATACTTGCTTGAGGGAGGCCGCGTTCGGGTCCGGATGAATCCGGCCCTCGTCGATGATTATCGCATCCGCCGGTCGACCCGATCGTGGCCAAACCTGAAGGCGGCCGTCGTCAAAGAGGGTGGCTGGTATATGGAAGCCGTGGAAGTTGAAATTGAAAATATCAGTCGCTCCGCGGTAACTCTCTCAGATGTGAATTTGGATTTCGGGCGGTCTGGCAGATTTCGTCTTGGCCATCACTCGATTGGCCCAGCGCCGATGAAGTTTGGTCAGGGGTCGACTGACTCGACGGTTCGACTGGAGCCATTCGATCGAGTTACGTACGTCTTCGATGCGTGGAGCGCGATCGATGCGGCGCGCGAGAGTAGAACGAACCTGGGGATGCGTCCACTTCGTCGAATGCGAGCGTCGGTTCGTGTGGCTGGCAAACGCTGGCGTACTCGGTCTCCCTGGCGAAAGTCGTGGCGCATCCTTGAGGGTCGGCGCTCGTTCATGGATCAGGACCCGCCAGTTCACATGGTTGCTTTTCAAAGCATCATGCGCTGGCTCGGTGACCGAGACGAGGGAACGGTCGATTCAAGGACGATTTCAGTTGCGCTCGACATCGGCAAGATGTATCCCGTGAGTGGAGCAGCGCCTACGAAGGAACAAATCGCCGAGCTCCTCGCAAAGCATACCTCCAGTCAGTCGCGGGCCAAGGAGAAAGACGTCCAGGATAGATATGCTGCCTTTCGTATCGCAATCGATCTTCAGCGGTGCTATCCGAGTTCGCAATCGCTTTCTGCCTCTGCCGCTTCAACTTCACCCGCGCCTCTAGGCGGAGCCGATGAGACGTCTTGACGCTTACGTGTCAAGACCACGGGCAGATCTCCCGCATCGCCCCGATAGCTGCCGACCTTAGGTTCGGTGCGGGGCGGGTCAAGGGTCGGAGATCCCGGAGGGACGCCGCAGGCGCCCTTGACGCGTGCCGTGCCGGGCCGTCCGTTCCATGATTGCTAGCGGGGCGATGCGGGAGCCCACGGACAGGCGCGCGGCCTGGGCAACCCAGCGCGAGATGCGTGGCCGGCCTTTCCAGCTATGGCGACAGGGGGTCGAGCCTTGACGGCGAGTTCGGCTGTCTTCGATCCTGCACCCTTTGGCACGTGCGCGCCAAGCCAAGGGACGCGCCCAGAGCGCAGCGAAGCGGAGCGGCGAGCAGGCGGCCCGCCCTGTGGTGGCGACGCGCTTTCGGGCCCCCTGGAGGGCCCGTCTTGAAGACGTAGAGAAACTTGTCAGACCGAACGAAGAAGCCAACTGTCCTCCGTCGGATGATGCGCGACACTCGTCCGCGACAGTCGAAAGCGCGGATCGCGGCAGATCCGTGCGTCGCTGGGGATTCACGGCCGGCAGACTTCCAGTTCCGAGGTGGGTTGCGACTGCAGTAATGGAGTTGCCTGGCCTGAGAGTCTGAGGGCATGACGGAACACGCTATGCCGCCAGAAGCGGCGCGCACGTTGATTACGGCCCTGCAGGGGCACGGAGTCGCAGCATGCGTTGGCGGAGGTTGGGCAGTCGATGCACTAGTAGGGAAACAGACCCGGGAACATCTAGATCTCGACATCTGGGTAGACGCCGTTGACTTCGAAGGTCTCGTCGCAGCCTTCGCCGACCAAGGAGTCGATCGGCTCTACCCTTGGCCCGGCGACCGTCCCTGGAACTTCGTCTTGCATGATGGCCACAGTCGTCGCGTAGATCTTCACCTCTACGAGACTCTGAGCGACGGCCGACTTCACTACGGCAGTCTCAACGCGCCGTTCATGTTCACTCAAGAGGACCTCTCGGGTGAGGGTGAGATTGCCGGCGTCTCTGTTCAATGCGAACGTCCTGAATTCGCCTTGGAGAACCACACCGGCTATGAGTTGCGTGAGACCGACCGACACGACGTCGCTGTGCTCTGCGAGCGCTTCGCGCTCCAGCCGCCAGAGAACTTCCGCTAGGAACACCTAGCCGGTGCGCGCTCATCGGCACGACCTCGCTTCACTGTCGGCGGCAGATCAGTGCGTTGTGGCGGCTATGGTCCTCGGGTGATCGAGACCCTGGTGCGAGCCTTCCCAACGCGCCTGCACGCCGCCGCGTCGGAGGTCGTCGGGTCGCTACCAGCAAGCGACTACGAGCCGGCTGGGGATATCGCGACAACCTACAAACGTGCCTGTCCGGGCCTCCGTCTCGGGAGCGAACAGGTGTCCATCCCCTGCAGGATCTATAACCCGAGGCCCGAGCAGTCGCTCCTCCAACAGCTCGACGACGAACGCTCGCTCGTCTTGTCCTGCATCTACTCCCGTCATCACGATGGATTCGTCCGCCAAGAGTTCGTGTCCCGGATCCTTGCGTCGGACGACGCCTGCATCATTCCGTTCGTTGTCCAGCTCCTCGGCGAGTACGTCGTCGAGATCTGTGCCGACGTCGAGCGCTTCGTCCTCGAGCGCCTGCCGACTCGCCCGAACATGGTCCAGGGTTTCGCGACCTTCCTCGCCGACAATCCGTGCTACGCGGCGCTCACCGAACAGCGTGCGACCAGCTACTGGTCCTGCTACTGCCGCCGCCAGTACCCATCACGACAGAGCTACCCTGGCCTTGTCGCGTTGGATGCACTGCGCACGACGGCCTGACCTCTGAGCGCCGCAACGTCACCCAAGTGGAACCAACGCCCTCAATTCGGCAGATCCGTGCGTTGCTCCGACACATGGACAGGGTCCTAGCCTGTCGCACATCAGTTGGCGGAGATGCGTCGCAGATCTGTTGGCGGATCACACCTAGGCGCAATGCATGTCCTGTGACGGCTGATGCTTGACAGTCGCGTGCCAGCTGATGGTTGTCACCGGCATGACCGCGCGGAACGCGGCATGTCAGCGTGTCCTCTGGCGGCCGGACTCGTAGACGAAACGCCCCTCAAGTTCGCCGCTCTGAAGCGCGTCTGCGACGGCCTGGGCTGCATCTGGCGGGCATGAAAGCGCCATGAGTTTGGCGCTGTACGCCTCGACCAGGCATCCCATCCCGCCGAACTCAGTGAGGATCTGACGTATCTGATCCGAGTCGCCATGCTCGAGCCAGATCCGGAACGTGTAGTTGCGGCTGTCCTTCGAGATACCCGTCGCCACCAGGGATCCCTCCGCAGAGGCCACGACTGCAACCTCATCGCCGTAGTTCAGGTCGTAGGCGAACATTGGGATGGCTCGAATCTCAACCCTGTCTTGGCCAGCCAGCCGCTTGGCGACCAAGCCCTCCCATATCTGGCCGCTTTCGCCATGTTCGGGCAACCCGAGCCACACCGTGACATCGGCCTCAAGCGAGTCCGGCACGGGGACGAGTTGCCCAACCACCAGCGAGCACGTCACCGTGGGGTGTTCCTTGTACTGGTGATCCACCCCGTGACCCTATTCGTAGGCCGACGGAGCACCCGTACGAGCGTCGTCCCCTCAGTCTCCTAGACCAGGGTGTCAACCATCAGCTGGCACGGAAACGTCAGACATCAGGGTGGCACACGACAGCTAGGCGCAATGCAGCTTGGGTTCGTCAGCGGGTCTTCTGCCGAGTCGGAAAAGACTACGTCGCGGCGGTTCGCGAGCTGGCCCCGGAGCTTCGTCGCTCTGGTCACCAACGCTTGCCTCCGGTCGTCCGGGTCGACGTCCCCAGCCCAGACCCCGATCGCGACCTTCCGGTCTCGCTACCTCTGAGCATCGCGTCGACCTACGAGCTGCTCCTCGGCGACCCGACCGAGTGGGAGTTGGTTCGTGTTCACCTCGCTGCAAGGGAAGCCCTGGTACCGCTCGAACTCCGTCAGCGCTTCTGGCGGCCGGCATGGGACGGCGTCGATCCGACCAACCCGTCTTCCGAGCGCCACATGCCTGCGATCCTGTCTGGCTTCCGATTCCACGAGGGGCGACACACGCACGCCACGTGGTTGACCGAGGACGGCATCGAGGAGGTCGCTCGCCGCGCTCGGCTCGGTCACAAGATGAAGGGCACGGGTCGGGTCTATGACCACGTGACACCTGAGTTGGTGGGAGGCGAGCGGTTCTCCCAAATCTCTCCCACTGGGCCCTCAAACGAAAACAGGCCAGGAGGCGAAAGTGCCTCCTGACCTGCGATCTCTTGCGGTGGAGCTTAGGGGATTCGAACCCCTGACCTCTTCCATGCCATGGAAGCGCGCTACCAACTGCGCCAAAGCCCCGCGGTGTCTTGCGGACTCCGGAAGTTTAGCGGATGGGGGGCGGCAAAGAAAAATCGGTTGGCTCGTGGGGCTTGTGAGGTGGGGAGCGGGGTGCTGGAGGCGCTGGATGGGGGCTTGAGAGGCAGGTATGACGGTCCGGGACGACGGCGCACCGGGTGAGCTGGTGGGTGTCTAGGTTGGGCTTGTGGTGAACGCTTCTGAACAGGAACTGCTCGATCGGTACGCGCTCTCCGGGGAGGCCTCCGCGAAGGTGCAGGGTTGGGCGAACGGGGCTCGGATGTTCGCCGTACTGCGTGGGCTGCAAGAGCGCGGGTGGTTTCGGTACCTCGGTCGGCCGCGTGGGCGTGACGAGCTGCTTGAGTTCTCGGGTCTGGCGACGGTGCAGTTCGAGGACGTGCTCGCGGTGCTGGATGCGCATGGCGTCGTTGAGCAGCAGGCGGGAATCGTACGGCTGACCCCCAGTTTCGCGGAGCTCGTTGCCGACGACGCGTCGATCGGGTTGGACGAGATCCTCGACGCTTCCGTGCTGGGTCTCGAGCAGAGTCGCGGGGCCGTGGCTCCTGGTACGACGCCGATGACAGAGCGGGATGCCCTCGTGGTCGCGCGCGGCTCGGGTGGACGGGCTAACGACATCACCAAAGTCGTGTACGAGGAGTACTGGCTTGTTCATCTGCCGGAGGTGTCGGAGGCGCTGCGTGCTGGACGCTTCCTGGACGTCGGCTGCGGCGTGGCGACCACCTCGCTGACGCTTGCTAGGATCTTCCCGGAGACGTCGGTGCTCGGGATCGACGTCGTGCCTGCCGTGGTGGACGAGGCTCGTCGGCGGGCGGAGGCGCTGGGGGTGCAGGATCGGGCCGAGTTCAGGTGTGTGGATGCGCAGGAGTTCGACCAAGTTGACGGGTTCGGTACGGCGTTCTGGGCGCAGCCGTTCTTTCCCGAGCCGACCCGCGCGAAGACGTTGGCCGCGATCTTCCAAGCGCTTCACCCGGGCGGGCTGCTGATTTTGCAGGAGATGATGCCGCCGCCGACCGACCAGGCCAAACTGCCCGCGTACACGCTGCGCCGGCTGGCTATCCGCGCCACGGGGCGACCGTTCGGCGGCACTGCCGAGGAGCTGGTCGCCGAAGCGGAATCGGCGGGCTTCACCCTTGCCCGCATCGCCCTCGCGGACTCCGAGCGCTACGTGATCATGAGACGCCCCGACTGACGGTACGTCGGTCATGCGCGGCTCAGTCCGATCGCGTGAGCTGCCCTCGCCGGTCACATCCCTGCTAGGTCCGCGGCGGTCCCGACATGCGCGGACCAGGACTGGCGCTGACGAGCCGTGCCGCGGCGGAGCAGCGTCCCACTCCAGTTAGTGGCTCTGCTACGAGGCATTGTCCCGCGGGACGGGCCTGCCCGCCGGCGGAGCCGGCCCATAAGACAGGCGCTGCGGAGCGGTGTCGTTCTACTTCTGGGGGTCGTCGCTCATTACTGGTTCGGGGAGGGAGCCGGCGTTCCATTCTTCGATTCGCCAGCCGTGGCGGCCTGGGAGGAGGGAGACCCAGTTGCAGTTGGAGAGGCCTCCGAATGCGGGCCAGTTGGCCGGTGGGATGCCGAGGAACACGCAGATGCCGACGCGGGCGGCGAGGCCGTGGGTGGCGATGACGAAGGTGTCTTCGGAGGTGCCTTCGGCCGAGATGCGTTGGAGGGCGCCGTTGAAGCGAGTGGCGACTTCTTCGACGGTTTCGCCGTTGGTACCGCGGCGTTGGGATTCGCCGCTACGCATGCGGGCGGCGGCTTCGGGGTTGATGGCGGCGAGTTCGGCCGAGGTGAGGCCGGCCCAGTCGTCGACGTCGATCTCGCGCAGGGCTTCGTCGTACTCGATCTTGAGGCCGGTCAGCGCGGAGAGCTCACCGGCGGTGGCCGCGGCGCGCTGCAGGTCGCTGGCGAAGAGCCTTGTCGGGGCCAGGGCGGCGAGGCGGGCGGCGGCGGCGCGGGCCTGCGACAGTCCCACGGCGTCCAGGGGGATGTCGGCTTGGCCTTGGATCTTGTCCTGCAGGTTCCACTCCGTCCGGCCGTGGCGCCAGACGATCAGCCGGCCCGCCGTCATTCGGCGGAAGCCGAGCCCGGGACCGCCGAGCCGGGGACCGGCGACGGCAGGGCGATGACCGGGCAGTCGCGCCACAGGCGTTCGAGGGAGTAGAACGCGCGCTCCTCGTCGTGCTGGACGTGGATGACGATCTCGAGGTAGTCGAGCAGCACCCAACGGCCCTCGCGGGCGCCTTCGCGGCGTACCGGCTTGGCGTCGAAGTCGACCCGCAGCTTCTCCTCGATCGCGTCCACGATGGCGCGGACCTGGCGGTCGTTGGAGGCGGAGGCGACCAGGAACGCGTCGGTGATGGCGAGCTGCTCGGACACGTCGAAGGCGAGCACGTTCTCGGCCTTCTTGTCATGGGCCGCCGCCGCGGCCGCGGTCAGCAGCTCGATGGCGCGTTCACTGGCAGACATACAGGTCCTAACGGTTGGTGTAGAGCTCACGCTTGGCGATGTACTGGACGATGCCGTCGGGCACGAGGTACCAGGTCGGGTTGCCCTTGGCGACCCGGGCGCGGCACTCGGTCGACGAGATGGCCAGCGCCGGCACCTCGAGCAGCGTGATCCGGTCCATCGGCAGCTGGTCGAGCGGCAGCTCGAGACTCTCCGTCCCGGGCCTGGTACAGCCGACGAACTGGGCGAGCTTGAACATCTCGTCCACGTCGCGCCAGGTGAGGATCTGGGCGAGCGCGTCGGCGCCGGTGATGAAGAACAGCTCGGCGTCCGGGTACAGCCTGGACAGGTCGCGCAGGGTGTCGATCGTGTACGTCGGACCCGGCCGGTCGATGTCCACGCGGCTGACCGAGAACCGCGGGTTCGACGCGGTCGCGATCACGGTCATCAGGTAGCGGTCCTCGGGCGGGGAGAC
Organism: Kribbella sp. NPDC051586; assembly: GCF_044453965.1. Taxonomy (NCBI): domain Bacteria; kingdom Bacillati; phylum Actinomycetota; class Actinomycetes; order Propionibacteriales; family Kribbellaceae; genus Kribbella; species Kribbella sp. NPDC051586. The sequence goes on from NZ_JBITDF010000002.1 coordinate 1,358,696, forward strand.
CTTCTTGTCCGACTTCTGCCACGGCTGGCCGGTCGGGACGAAGATCACCTCGTCGAGATCGAAGTACGCCTGCACTTCGCTGGCCGCGACAAGGTGGCCATGATGGATCGGGTCGAACGTGCCACCCATCACACCGATGCGTCGTACCCGCTCCACAGAAGCCACGTCAGCCCTTCATGCAATCCGCACAGACGACAGCCGCTCAGCTGTGCGGCCGGCCCTTACCCATGATGACGGTGACGAGCAGCAGCAGGACGAGGACGAACAGGGCGAACCCGCCGAACCACCACTTCGAGATGTGTGACGCCTCGACGGCGGCCGATTCGATGGCCGCCACCTGCGGCACGAGGATCGAGAACATGATGCGAAGCCTATCTCGTGACCGCCCGGACAGGAGCGACCGGTGGCCCAGAAGGACACCGGTCGCGGTCGGTAGGTCAGCTGTGGCGGACGTGACGGGTCAGCAGCCGGCGCCAGGCAGACGGTACGGCGTGGGCGCGGCGGGCCCGCGCTGCGACGCGGTGCCGCTCGTCGATATGGGCACGGGCAACTTCGGGGGTGATCATGATTCCTTCACTGGGTTGGCACGGCGGAGCTGGGGCGGACTCACCCCAGTACCTCTCATTGTACGATTTCGACTACGTTGTCACAAACGAATTAAAGGCCTTGGACATTCCCAGCCTTAGAATCCGTGGTGAACAGGAGGAGTCATGGACGCGATCGACCGGCAGCTGATCGAGGCGCTCCGGCTGAACGGCCGTTCCAGCTGGGCCGAGCTCGGCCGGGTCGTCGGCCTGTCCGGCCCGAGCGTCCAGGAGCGGGTACGGCGGCTCGAGGAGCGCGGCGTGCTCCTCGGGTACCGGGCGGTGGTCGCGCCGGACCAGGTCGGACTCGGGACGAGCGCGCTGATCGGGCTGTTCCAGCGCGACGACGTCGAGACCGACGACATCGTCGAGCAGGTGCGGGACATCGTCGCCGTCGAGGACTGCTGGTTCGTCGCGGGCGACCAGGAGCTGGTGGTCAAGGTGCGGGTCGCCGACGTCACCCAACTCGAAGCGGTCGTCGGCTCGCTGCGCCGCGTCAACGGCGTGGTCAGAACGCGGACGACGGTCGTCCTGTCGACCCGCTGGGAGGGCCGGCCGGCTCCGCTGCCCGATCAGCAGGCCTGACCCGCGCCTGGACGACGGCCGCCACGACGGCCAGCGCCCCCGCGACCGGGAAGAGTACGTGCGGAGCGTGCTGGTAGACCGATCCGCCGATCGCCGGTGCCAGGAACATCCCGCTGATCGACGCAGCGGCGTACAGGCTCGAGTAGCGGCCGACCATCCCCTCCGGCGCCGCGTCGGCGACGTATGCGGTGGCCGTCGGTTTGTAGAGCATCTCCCCCGCCGTGATCACGACGTTCGCCAGCGTCGCGCCGACGAGCACGGGCCAGAAGCCGAGGATCGCGAGCCCCACGCCGACGAGCGCGAACCCGATCGCGATCACCCGGGTCGCGCGATGACCGCGCAGGCGGACCGCGAGCGGCGCCTCGAACACGACGATCACGACCGAGCCGACGCCGATCAGTACGCCGTACGCGAAGGCCGGCGTACCGGCGTCGCGCAGCAGCAGCGGCATCGTGGCGAAGATTTGCCGGTAGACGGTGTCAACGACCACGATCGTCGCGAGCAGAACGAGTACCGAGCGGTCGCGGGTCAGTGCGCGCCAGAGGCCGTGGACCCGGACGGTCGACGAACGGTGCGCCGCGGGGACGAAGCGCCAGATGACGGCGGCCATGATCAGGCTCGTCGCGGCGTCGACGACGAAGACGAGCGAGAAGTTGTACGCCGCCAGCAGTCCGCCGAGCGGTGGGCCGATGATGAAGCCGGCGTTGCTCGCGGTGCGGGACAACGCGATGCCTTCGCGACGCCGCCCGGCCGGGAGCGCGGTCGCGACGAGTGCGCTGAGGTTCGGGCGGCTCGCACCGCCGCAGAGGCCGGCGAGCGCAGCGAGCACGCCGAGCCACGCGACACCGACGACGGGCATTGCGCAGCATGTCGCGACCCAGGCGAGCTGGCTGGCGACAGCCGCCGTACGCAGGCCGAAGCGGTCGCCGAACCAGCCGCCGCCGAGGTTGCCGCCGAGCAGCCCGATGCCGTACGCCGCTGCCGCGAACCCGGCCTGCTGCGCCGACATGCCGCGGTCCTCGACGAGGTAGAGCGTGAGGTAGATCCAGGCGAGGGCGCCGGCGGAGCTGATCAGCTGGCCGACCATGACCGCCTTGAGCCAGGTTGGCAGGTCTGCGATGCGGCGCCAGTACATGCCTTGACCTCCAGTAGTAAGTTCCTATTGGGAACTTACTTGGCCAGCTAGCGTGGTGGCAACCGGAATCGAAGGAGTACGTCGTGCGGCGGAGCACCTTCTCGCCCGAGCCGGACTGTGCGATCGCGCAGTCCCTCGGCGTCATCGGCGACGGCTGGGAGCTGCTGGTCGTCCGGGATCTGGCGCGCGGGCTGGAGCGGTTCGACCAGCTCGCGGAGTCGTTGCACATCTCGCGGAAGGTGCTGACCGAGCGGCTCAACGGTCTGCTCGAGAGCGGGATCGTCTCCCGGTCGGCGTACCAGGAGCGGCCCAAGCGCTACGCGTACCGGCTCACGCCGCGCGGGCGGGCGCTGCTGCCGGTGCTCGTCGCGCTGCAGGACTGGGGCGACCGGTGGCTGCTCGGCGACGGCTCGCTCAGCGGGACCAACTCGGCGGACGAGCCGCCGGCACATCGGCTGCACGAACTGGTTGGTCAGCGGGTCCCGTACGTCGCTCTGCCGTCGATCGTCGGTACGACGGTCGACGTGGTGGATGCGGACGCGAGGGCGACCGTGCTCTTCGGCTATCCGGCGACCGGGCGGCCGACTCCGTTGCCGGACGGGTGGAGCGAGATCGCGGGGGCTAGCGGGTGCACGTTGGAGAACCGTCTGTTCGCCGGACGGTACGACGACTTCGCGGCTCGCGGGATCGCCGTACGAGGGGTCAGCACGCAGCGGACCGACGAGCAGCAGGCGTTCGCCCGGGCGGAGGAGATTCCACACCTGCTGCTGTCGGACCTCGATCTGGAACTGGTGGCGGCGCTGCGGCTGCCGACGTTCCGGGCGGGTGGGTACGAGCGGTTGAAGCGGGTCGTGCTGGTGATCGGCAGCGATCGCGTCGTGCGGGATGTGCGGTATCCGGTCACCGACATCGCGGATGCCGTCGACTGGGCGCTCACGACTGCTTGAAGAAGGCCCTGACCTCTGCGGCGATCCGGCGTACCGCGTCGGGCTTGCCGGTCGGGTTGACTCCGCCGGGGTCCGACGACGAACCGTGGTCGTAGCCGTCGAACTCGATCCGTCGGCAGTGCGGGAGCACCTGCTCCAGGGTGGCGCGACCCGGCTTGAGGCCGGGCAGGCCTTTCGTGCCGCCGAGGAGTAGCACGTCGGCGTTGACGGAGCGGAACTTGTCGAAGGTGCCGGCGAGCTCGGCGACGATCGCGCCTTCGGCGTGGATCGTGGGGGCGAGTTGGCGCATGGTGATCGCGCCTGCCGGAGCCTGACGCTCCTCCTTGGCCATCATCTTCTCGGTCATCCAGCGGAGCAGGCCGCGGGGCATGACCTTGAGGAACGGCGGGGCCATCTCGAAGCCGAACATGCTCGTCACCATCCCGCCCGCGAGGTCGCCGCGGGCGATCTCCTGGTCGAAGCGGGTCAGCCATGCGCGGTGCGGGGCGCCGTCGGCGACGATCGCAGGCTCGTAGAGGGCGATCTGCTTGAGGGCGGGGAGGGTGCGGGCCGCTTCGAGGACGACCGCTCCCCCGGCGCTGACACCGAACGCGCGGTCTGCGCCGGCCTCCTCGATGACCGCTTGCAGGTCCTCGACCTCGGTGCGAACGGTGTGGTCCGGGCGGTGCGGGCCGGAGAGGCCTCGACCGCGGCGGTCCGGGAGGTAGACGGTGAACTCGTCGGCCAGCGCCTCGGCGAGGAGGGTGTGGCTGCGGGCCGACTCCATGCTGCCGTGCAGCACGACGACGGCGGGGCCCTGGCCGGTCTTGTAGTAGCCGATCTCGGTGCCGTCGCGGGAGGTCACGGTGCCTTGGGTCAGTTCTGCGGTCTTCATGGCTCGATAGTTACATGGAATCTAGTTACATTGCAACTAGTGTCTTTGACCACTTAAGCTGACGACGTGACCTTTCGACGCTCACCGCTCGCACTCGCGATCCTCGGCCTGCTGGAGAACGGGCCGATGCATCCGTACGGGATCCAGCGGCTGATCAAGCAATGGGGCAAGGACCAGGTCGTCAACGTCGGCCAGCGGACGAGCCTGTACCGGATGATGGTGCGGCTCGAGGAGGCCGAGCTGATCACGGCCGGCGCGACCGAGCGGGACGAGCGCTATCCGGAGCGGACGACGTACCACCTGACGGACGAGGGGCGGAGGATCTGCCGGGAGTGGTTGTCCGAGATCCTGACGACGCCGAGGAACGAGTTCCCGGAGTTTCCGGCGGCGCTGTCGTTCGTGATGCTGGTGACGCCCGAGACGGCGGGCGAGTTGCTGTCCCAGCGCCGGGAGCTGCTGACGAAGCGGATCTCGGAGCTTCACCTCGAGCTGCGGTCGGAGGTGGACGGGCAGCCGATCCCCCGGTTCGCGTTGCTGGAAACGGAGTACCAGGTCGCGGTCGCGATCGCGGAGGCCAAGTGGATCGACGGCGTCCTGCACGACCTGCAAACCGGCAAGCTCACATGGACACCGGGGCCGGTGTGACACCGGCCCCCAGCCCCGGCGCGGGTCGCGCGGCGCTGGGTGGCGTGGGTGTGGGTGTGGGTGGTGTGGGTGTGGGTGGCGTGGGTATGGGTGGTGCGGGCGTGGGGCACGCGGGTGCGGGCGTGGGGCACGCGGGTGTGGATAGTGGGCACGAGGGTGTGGGTGGTGGGCCGGGGGTTGAGGTTTGGTGGGGGCGGGTTGGTGCGGCTCGGGATGTGTTTGTCGAGGACTTGGATGGGGCGGAGCGGGGGCGGTTGGCGGGGTATGTGCGGGAGGTGGACAGGGCGCGGTTTCTGCTGGGGGTGACGATTACGCGGCGGGTTCTCGGGCGGCGGTTTTCGTTGCCTGCGGCAAAGGTCGGGTTGGATCGGACGTGCGCCGAGTGCGGGAAGCCGCACGGGAAGGTGCGGGCCGATGGCGTGGAGCTGTCGGTGACCCACTCGGGGGACCTGGTCGGGGTCGCGATTGCCGACGTGCCCGTGGGGATCGACGTGGAGGCGGTTGATCCGGAGTTGGATGTCGATGCGGCGGCTCGGGTCGCGCTTTCACCAAACGAAGTGCGCGACCTGAGCGGGTACGACGGGATCGCGAAGGCGCAGGCGTTCACGACGTACTGGACACGCAAAGAAGCCGTGCTGAAGGCGACCGGCGAAGGGCTGCGCGGTGATCTGCAGGCCGGTGTTCCAGCGGGGATTCAGGTGCAGGAGCTTGAGGTGGGCGCGGACCACCGGGCGGCTCTCGCGATCCTGAGCGCCGAGCCGCCGTTCATCAGGGTCAAGGACGCGTCGCAGCTCCTGAACTGACCAAAGCCCTCAGGTGCGGACTTGGCCGTCACCGATGACGATGTACTTCGTCGAGGTCATCTCCGGCAGGCCCATCGGCCCACGGACGTGGAGTTTCTGGGTGGAGATGCCGATCTCGGCGCCGAAGCCGAACTCGCCTCCGTCGGTGAAGCGCGTGCTGGCATTGACCACGACAGCAGCGGAGTCGACCGCCTGGGTGAAGCGCCGGGCCGCAGACTGCGACCGGGTGATGATCGCCTCGGTGTGCCCCGAGCTGTACCGGCGAATGTGCTGGACCGCATCCTCGAGCGAGTCCACCACCGCGGCGGACAGATCGAGCGAGTTGTACTCCGTCCCGAAGTCCTCCTCGGTCGCCGCGACCACATCCTTGCCAGCAGCAACGACCGTCGGATCCCCGTGTACCGTCACACCGGCCTCCGCCAGGGCGGGCAGCGCGCGAGACAGGAACTCAGGAGCGACGGCTGAGTGCACCAGCAGCGACTCGGCCGCATTGCACACGCTCGGCCGCTGAGTCTTCGAGTTCAACAGGATCTCGAGCCCAAGATCGAGGTCCGCCTCGGAGTCGATGTACACATGGCAGTTGCCGACGCCGGTCTCGATCACCGGCACGGAGGACTCGCCGACGACGGTCTGGATCAGGCCTGCGCCACCCCGCGGGATGAGTACGTCGACCAGTCCGCGCGCCTGCATGAGCTCCTTCACCGCGGCGCGATCGGTCGCCACGCCCTGGATCACGTCAGCCGGCAGGCCGGTCGACTCAGCGGCGTCCCGCAGTACGGCGATGATCGCTTCGTTGGAGCTGGCCGCGGAGGAGGAACCGCGGAGCAGTACGGCGTTGCCGGACTTCAGGCAGATGCCCGCGGCGTCGGCGGTCACGTTCGGGCGGGCCTCGTAGATGATCCCGACGACGCCGAACGGCACGCGGACCTGGCGGAGCTCGAGACCGTTCGGCAGCGTGTACCCGCGGACGACCTCGCCCACCGGATCCGTCAGCCCCGCGAGCTGCTCGAGCCCGGCGGCCATCCCGTCGACACGGGCTGGGTTAAGTGCCAACCGGTCGACCGTGGACTCCGGCGTACCCGCCTCGCGCGCCGCCGCGACGTCGACAGCGTTCGCCGCGACGATCGCGTCCGTGTGCTCGCGCAGCGCCGCCGCCATCGCGTGCAACGCCGCGTCCTTCGTCGCCCGCGACGCGTCCGCCAAGGCGTACGACGCCTCACGCGCCCGCCGCGCCAACTCGATGATCTCGCTCACGCCATCATCGTAGTGCGCCCCATCCCAGCGCTCCCCCGCCGTCTCAGCCCACCCCGGACCTGCACCACTCATCAACCACAGAAGCTGGCTTCGCGTCACGCGCGGAGACCCACCTCGCAGCGGTTCCAGCCGAGGTTGGTGAATGGTGGCGATTCTCCACAGCTGCAGCTCGACAGTACGTATACGTCCACTGCCGACGACCGCCCGCCTGCGCGCAGCCGGAACCGAGCCCAACCACCGCAGACCTCCTGTCGAACTGCAGAACCCCGGTCTTTCACAGCAAGACCAGGTCGTCGCGGTGGACCACCTCGCGTTCGTACGCCGCGCCGAGCTCGCGGGCGAGGTCTCGGGTGGAGCGGCCGAGGAGGTTGGGGAGTTCGGAGGCGTCGTAGTTGACCAGGCCGCGGGCGACGGTGACGCCGGAGGGCGACACCAGGTCGACGGGGTCGCCGGCAGAGAACGTGCCTTCCACGGCGGAGATTCCGGCCGGGAGGAGGGATGCGCGGCGTTGGGTCACGGCGCGGACGGCTCCTTCGTCCAAACGGAGTATGCCCTGGCCCGACGTGGCGTGTGCCAGCCACAGCAGGCGGGTCTTGCGGCGGCGCCCGGTCGGGTGGAAGAGGGTGCCGACCGGATCGCCGCGCAGCGCCTCGCCGACGCGTCCGGCCGACGTCAGGACGACCGGAATCCCTGCCTCCGTGGCGATTGCGGCCGCCTCGACCTTCGTCTGCATGCCGCCGGTGCCGACGCCGGACGATCCGCTCTTGCCGATCGCCAGCGGCTCGAGGTCGGCGGAGCCGCGAATCTCGGTGACCATCGACGTACCGGGTTTGCGTGGATCCCCGTCGTACAGGCCGTCGACGTCGGAGAGCAGCAGCAAGAGATCCGCGTGCACGAGATGGCTGGTCAACGCCGCGAGCCGGTCGTTGTCGCCGAAGCGGATCTCTGTGGTCGCGACGGTGTCGTTCTCGTTCACGATCGGTACGACGCCGAGCTCGAGCAGGCGCGCGAACGTACGGTACGCGTTCCGGTAGTGGCTGCGCCGCGTCACGTCGTCGACGGTCAGCAGCACCTGCCCGACCCGCAACCCGTGCGCCGCGAACGCGTCGCTGTAGCGAGCCATCAACAGGCCCTGCCCGACCGACGCAGCGGCCTGCTGCGTGGCCAGGTCACGCGGTCGCGATCGCAGGCCCATCGGCGCCAGCCCCGCGGCGATCGCGCCGGACGAGACGAGCACGACCTCGGCCCCCTCCACCCGTCGCGCCGAGATGGCGTCGACGAGCAGCCGGAGCCGTTCGAGGTCGATCTTTCCGCGCTGGGTCAGCGATGACGAGCCGACCTTCACGACGATTCGCGTGGCCGCAACGACCTCCGCGCGAGCTTCCATCAGAAGTCCTGATCTGTGCTTTCTTCCGCCGCTTCGAGCTCGCGCGCTTCCTTGCGCGCCAGCTTCTCCGCCTTCACCGCCGCCCGCTTGGCCTCGGCCGGGGACAGGTCGACGTCGTCATCGACCCATTCCTGCTTGTAGTCGGTCCGAAGGCCCTTCTGGGCGTGGTACTCGGTATCCTTCTCCCGCCGCCGCTGGGCCGCCGGACGGTCCTCCTCCAGCCGGTGGTCCTCACCCCGCCGGGCCAGGATCTCCGCACCGGCCAGGATGTCGGGCGCGAAGTCGAACACGATCGCGTTCGGCCCGTCGCCGATCACGACCGCGTCACCCGCGATCGCACCCAGCTTGAGCAGCTCCTCCTCGACGCCGAGCCGGTTCAGCCGGTCCGCCAGGTAACCGGTCGCCTCCGCGTTCGCGAAGTCGGTCTGCCGGACCCAGCGCTCGGGCTTGGCGCCCTGTACCAGCCAGCCGCCGTCCTCCGGCAGCTTCTTCACCTTGAACTCGGGCCCGCCCTGCACCTGCGGCCGGATCACGATCCGCGTGGTGTCGGGCTTCTCCTCCTCCGCGCGGCGCCGTACGACGATGTCGGCCATCGCGAACTTCAGCGACTCCAGGCCTTCGTGCGAGGCGGTCGAGATCGGGAACACCCGCAGCCCGCGCTGCTCCAGCTCCGCCTGCACCATGTCGGCGATCTCGCGCGCGTCGGGTACGTCGATCTTGTTCAGGGCAACGATTCGCGGCCGGTCCTCGAGCCCACCGTGCGCTTCGAGCTCGGCCTCGATCGTGTCGAGATCGCTGAGCGGGTCACGGCCCGGCTCGTACGTCGCGCAGTCGATGACATGGACCAGCGCCGCACACCGCTCCACGTGCCGCAGGAAGTCGTGCCCCAGGCCACGCCCCTCGCTCGCCCCTTCGATCAGACCGGGTACGTCGGCGACGGTGAAGGTCACGTCGCCGGCAACGACGACGCCGAGGTTCGGGATGAGGGTGGTGAAGGGGTAGTCGGCGATCTTCGGCCGGGCGCGGCTGATCGAGGCCACCAGCGAGGACTTGCCCGCACTCGGGAAGCCGACCAGGCCGATGTCGGCGACGACCTTCAGCTCGAGGACGAGCGTCCGCTCCTCGCCGTCCTCGCCCAGCAAGGCGAATCCAGGCGCCTTCCGGGCGCTGCTGGCCAGGGCCGCATTGCCCAGACCACCCTTGCCGCCCTGGGCCGCGACGAATTCCGCGCCCGGTCCGACCAGGTCGGCGAGTACGGCGCCGTCGGGCGTGCTGATCACCGTGCCGTCGGGGACCGCGAGGACGACGTCACCGCCGTTGCTGCCGGCCTGGTGATCACCCTTGCCCTGGGCACCGTTCGTGGCGGTGCGGTGGCTGGAGCGGTGGTAGTCCACGAGGGTGGTGACGTCGGGGTCGACGCGCAGGATCACGCTGCCGCCGTCGCCGCCGTTCCCGCCGTCAGGACCACCGAGGGGCTTGAACTTCTCCCGGTGCACCGAGGCGCAGCCGTTTCCGCCGCGGCCGGCGGCGACCTGCACCGTCACGCGGTCGACGAAACTGGGGATGGCCATCGGTGTCTCTCAACTTCCTGTTGGACTCGCTCGCCGTGCATTTCAGGGGTTCACGTGTGCCGTCGCCCCTTCCCCAGCCTCATGCGGCCGGTGAAGGGACCATTTCGGGGGTGAACCTCTGAAATGGGCCGCACGGGGTGGGCAACGCAAAGGGCGGGTCGCGGTATTCCGCGACCCGCCCTTTGACAGAGCTTGTTGTACCGGGTGGCGGTGTTACTCCGCCGGGGCCGGGACGATGTTGACGACGCGGCGACCGCGCCGGGTGCCGAACTCCACGTGGCCCTCGGCCAGCGCGAACAGCGTGTCGTCGCCGCCACGGCCGACCAGGTTGCCCGGGTGGAAGTGCGTGCCACGCTGACGGACGATGATCTCGCCGGCGTTGACCAGCTGACCGCCGTACCGCTTCACGCCGAGACGCTGCGCGTTGGAGTCGCGACCGTTACGGGTCGACGCTGCTCCCTTTTTGTGTGCCATCTCTGGATCAGCTCACTTCTTCTTCGCGTCGATCGCGGTGACCTTGACCTGGGTGTAGTGCTGACGGTGCCCCTGGCGCTTGCGGTAACCGGTCTTGTTCTTGTACTTCAGGATGGTGATCTTCGGGCCCTTGGAGCGGCCGAGAACCTCAGCCGAAACGGCCACCTTGGCCAGCGCCGCAGAGTCGGTCGTCACGGTGTCGCCATCGACGACCAGGACCGCCGGAAGGGACACAGTGTCGCCCACCTTGTCCGTCAGGCTGTCGATCTCGATGACATCGCCGACGGCGACCTTCTGCTGGGTGCCGCCACTGCGCACGATCGCGTACACCGTGGATCTCACTCTCTGCTGGTTCGGAAAATTACAAGCGTGACGCGAGAGGCTGTGATCCACTCACTCTCACATCAAGCACAGGTTCGGTGCGCCTCAGCGCACCGAACCAATAGCTTACAACCCCGGGTCGGCAAACCCGAAATCGGTTAGCTGCCGGTGGTGACGAGCGTTTCGGACTGCTCCGCGCCTTCACCGTCGGTAGTGGTCTTGCTCCGGCTGCGGCTGCTGCGCCGACGCCGGGTGCTCTTGGTGGCGCCGTTCTGCGCGGCGTCGGCCGGGTCGGCTGCCTCGCCCGCCTCGCCCGACGGGGCCTCGGTCCCGGTGGATTCCGGGGTTTCGGTGATCACGGTGGTCGCCTGGGCCGATTCGGCCGGGAAGCCGGTCGCCTCCGGGCTGACGTGCTCGTCGGCCTGGGCGGAGATCGGGTAGCCGGTCGGTTCCGGCGTACCGGACTCGTCGTCCTTCTTCACGGAGGCGGCGGCGATCTGGGCGAGCTTCTGGGCGGCGTCGGCGCTGTGCTGCGCGGTCTCGGCCGCCCTGGACTCACCAGTCTCGGCGGCCTCCTCCTCGCCGCGGCCCTTGCCCCGGCGGCGGCGCGAGCTCTTCCGGCCGCCTTCCTCCGCTCCCGCGGACTTGCCGTGGTCCTGACCGTTGCCGCTGTTGCCCTGGCCGTTGTTGCTCTGGCCGTTGTTGCCGTTGTTGCCCTGGCCGTTGCGGCTGTCGCGGCGGCGGGACTCCTTCGGCTCGTCGTGCAGGATCAGGCCGCGGCCGCCGCAGTGGTCGCAGTTCTCGCTGAACGCCTCGAGCAGGCCGGTGCCGATCCGCTTCCGGGTCATCTGGACCAGGCCGAGCGAGGTGACCTCGGCGACCTGGTGCTTGGTCCGGTCGCGGCCCAGGCACTCGACCAGGCGACGCAGTACGAGGTCGCGGTTCGACTCGAGCACCATGTCGATGAAGTCGATGACGATGATGCCGCCGATGTCGCGCAGCCGGAGCTGGCGGACGATCTCCTCGGCCGCTTCCAGGTTGTTCTTGGTGACCGTCTCCTCGAGGTTGCCCCCGGAGCCGGTGAACTTGCCGGTGTTGACGTCGACGACGGTCATCGCCTCGGTCCGGTCGATGATCAGCGAACCACCCGAGGGCAGCCAGACCTTGCGGTCCAGCGCCTTCTTGATCTGCTCGTCGATCCGGAAGTTCGCGAAGACGTCGCCGTCACCGCTCCACTTCTCGACCCGGTCGGCCAGGTGCGGCGCGACGTCGGCGACGTACTCGCGAACCTGGTCGAAGGCGTCGTCACCGGAGATCACCAGCTTGGTGAAGTCCTCGGTGAACAGGTCGCGGACGACCCGGATCAGCAGGTCGGGCTCGCCGTGCAGCAACTGCGGGGCCTGGCCGTTCTTCGACTTGCGGTCGATGTCTTCCCAGTACTTCTGCAGGCGGCTGACGTCGGCGGTCAGCTCCTCCTCCGAGGCGCCCTCGGCCGCGGTCCGGACGATCACGCCGGCCTCGTCGGGGACGATGTCCTTGAGGATCGTCTTCAGCCGGCTCCGCTCGGTGTCGGGCAGTTTGCGGCTGATGCCGCCGTTGCCGCCGCGCGGGACGTAGACGACGTACCGGCCGGGCAGGCTGATCTGGTTGGTCAGCCGGGCGCCCTTGTGCCCGATCGGGTCCTTGGTCACCTGGACCAGGACCGCCTGACCGGACTTGAGCACCTGCTCGATCTTGCGCGGACCGTTGGCGCCACCAAGGGTCGCCCAGTCCACCTCACCGGCGTACAGCACCGCGTTGCGGCCCTTGCCGATGTCGATGAACGCGGCCTCCATGCTGGGCAGCACGTTCTGCACGCGGCCGAGGTACACGTTGCCGATCAGCGAGCTCTGCTCCGCCGTGGTGACGTAGTGCTCGACCAGGACGTTGTCCTCGGAGACCGCGATCTGGGTCAGGTCCTCGCGGGACCGGATCACCATCGTCCGCTCGACCGACTCGCGCCGGGCCAGGAACTCGGCCTCGGTCACGATCGGCGCGCGGCGGCGGCCGGCGGCGCGACCCTCGCGGCGGCGCTGCTTCTTCGCCTCGAGACGGGTCGAACCCTCGACCGCGGTGATCTCGTTCGCGGTGTTCTTGCTGCGCGGCTCACGGACCCGTACGACGGTCTCGTCCGGGTCGTCGGGGGACGCGGCGCTGTCCTCCCCCTTGCGGCGACGGCGACGCCGGCGACGCCGGGACGAGCTGCCGCCTTCGCCGTCCTCGTCGGAGTCGGCCGCACCGTCGTCGTCGGACGCGTCGGCGTCCTGGTCGGCGTCCTGGGTGTCGTGCTCGTCCTCGTCGTCGGACTGCTCGTCGGCGCTGTCGTCGGCACCGTCACCGGACTTGCGGCGACGGCGGCCACCGCGACGACGCCGGCGGCGACGAGTGCCCTCGCCACCGTCCTCGCCGTCGTCGGCCTGACCGTCGGTCACGCCGTCCGTGGTCTCCTCGTCCGCCTCGGCGTCGAGGTCCGTGGCGGTCGCGCTCGCGGCAGCCGCGCCAGTGGCGGTCTCCCCGGTGGCGGTTGCGCTCGCGGCGGTTGCGCTCGCGGCGCCGGCGGTCTTCCTGGCGGACCGGTTCCTGGACCTACCGGTGGACCTGCCGGTGTCGTCGGCGGGGGTGTCAGCGGCGTCGATGGTGTCGGCGGCGCTCACGGCCTGCGGCTGGGTGTCCGAGCTCTCCTCGGTCGCCTCGGTCTCGCGGGCCTCGGCGTCGCGGTTACGACGGCTGCGGCGGCGACGGTTGCCCGTCGGCTGCTCGTCGGCCCCGGGCTCGGGGGTCGTGTCGGCGGCCTCGGCCGGGCTGCTCGCCGCGGGCTGCGTCGCCTGCTGCGGCGCGGCCTGCTGGGCTGCCTGCTGTGCGGGGGTGTCGGTCGGCGCCTGGAACAGCACGGCGGCGGGGGCCGCTGCGCGCCGGCGGGTACGACGGGTGGTCGGCTCCTCGGCGCCCGCATCAGCGGATGCACCCGAGCCGGCGCCGTCCGCAGAAGCGTTGGATCCGGCCGACCCGGCGCGATCCCCGGAAGTGCTGGAGCCGGCGGAACCGCTCCGGTCCGCGGAGGTGCGGGACGCGGAATCGCCCTGACCCGCGGAGGTGCGGGAGGCGGCGGAATCGCCCTGGCGCCCGGAGGTGCGGGATGACGCGGAACCACGGCGACCAGTGGCGGCGCCGGCGTCCGGGCCGTCGGCGGCGGGCGCGGAGGTGTCGGCGGGGCTGGAGTCGGAGTGGGTCGCGGGCTCGGCGGACTTCGTCGTACGGCGACGCGAGGTGCGCGTGCGGGCCGGGGCGTCGGCCGCCGGCGTGCTGACCTCGGCGTCGGCGACCGGGCCGTCGGTGACCGGGGAGTCTGCGCTGAGCAGGTCCGGCTCGGCAGTGGCCTTCTTGGCGGTGCGCTTGCGGGTGGTCTTCTTCGCCGGGGCGGCGTCCGCGGACGGCGTCTCCGGCGCGTCCTCGGGGACGAACTGCGGGAAGATCTCCTGCTCAGCGGCCTTCTTGGCGGCGCGCTGAGTGGTCTTCTTCGCCGCGGCCTTCTTGGCCGGGGTCTTCTTCGCGGCGGCCTTCTTGGCGGCCGCCTTCTTGGCCGGCGCCGGCGCCGGATCGGCGGTCCGGTCGTCGGACTGGGTCGGGACCGCCGCCTCGGCGGTCTTCACCGTGCGCTTGCGCGTCGTGGTGGTCTTCTTCGCAGCCGGCGCCTTCTTCGCGGTTTTGCGGGTGGAGGCGGCTGGCTGGGCGGTGGCAGCCGTGTCGGCTGCCTCGGTGGTCGGCTCGTTGTCGAGCATGTAGTGCGGGTCTCCTCAAGCCTTCCGGCGCATCCTGCGACCCCTGTCACGGGTCCGGCGCGGCCACAAGGCGGTCACGGTTCGCCGCGCTTGGCCCGGAAATCTTCCCGGGGCCGCCGCGTGGCGGAAGCCTGCTGGATCCGCTCCGCCCGCGCTCAGGGCACAGAGGGAGCGGCGGCGTCGCCCTCCGCTGTGTGCGTCTGGTGGGGATCTGCCTGGCCGGTCGCGGTCGCCTGGTTGGCGTCGCGGTCACGAGCGAGCGGATCTTCCACCGTGCCGGTGTCCGTGGTGAGCGGGCCCTGGGCGAGCCTGGTCAAAAGAGCCGGGCCCGTCACCGGGAGCGTCGCTACCTCGAGCACGCCGGCGAGAACGTCGTCGGGTCTCACGGCCGGGGTTCCGTGCCGTAACACCACTTGCAGTATCGCACACGTCTCAACCGACCCCTGTTCACTCGCGACGGTGAGTCGGAGAACGGCAGCCCGACAATCGAACGAGCGAACCCCTCGTTTGGTCATGCGCTGGACCAGGATTTCCTCCCGGGCCAGGAACGCCTCCACCGCCGTGGCGGCCACCTCCGGATCCACCCCCGGCAACGCGATCCGCCACTCGCTGGCCTCCAGCCGGTCGGCCAGCGACCCCGGCCCGGCGACGACCACCTCGAGGACGTCCAGACCGGGCGGCAGCGCCTCGTCCAGCGCGACCCGGACCTGGTCGGCGTCCCGCTCGTGTGTGAGCGAAATCTCCAGGTACTCCGCTTCGGAGGCGGCTCCGGTCGGCGCGGCGCCGGCGTACGAGATCTTCGGGTGCGGGCTGAAGCCGTGCGAGAACGCCACCGGCAGCTCGGCCCGCCGGACGGCGCGCTCGAACGCCCGCTGGAAGTCGCGGTGTGAGCTGAATCGCAACCGCCCCCGTTTGGCGAACCTCACCCGCAACTTCTGAACCGCGGGAAGCTGCTGCGACGGCGGAGCTTGAACTGGTGGCACGAACGCATTGTCGCAGGCTCAGGGCTGGGCGGCCGACTTGCCGGTCAGGTAGAGGGCCCAGCCGAGGAGGCCGAAGGAGACCAGGGCGAGGATCGTCCGGAGCAGGTTGAAGGCGACCCATCTGGATTCGTCGAATGCCGCTCGGGCTGCCGCGACGTCGATGGTTGCCGGGTCTCCGGCGGCCTTCAGGGCGTCGTTCAGGGGCACGTTCACCGCCATCGTGACGATGATCGTGACCAGGTACAGCACGAACGCGACCACGATCCACGGCAGCGCCTTCTCCTTGAGGCTGAGCAGTCCGGCGAGCACCGTGAACAGGGCCGCGCCCAGGAAGCCCAGGCCGAGGAAGAGCGGGTTCACGATCGCCCGGTCCACCGCGGTGAACGCTGCGACGAAGGTCTTGTCGTCGGTCTTGCCCAGCCCGGGCATGAACGCGTTCGCGTAGATCGCATAGACGCCGGCCACCAGCCCGGTCGTCATCGTGGCCGCCATCAGGGACGCCACCCGCAGTCCGTTCATCTCACTCCTTCTGTACGGCGGGAACTCCCCGCACCCAGAAAGTTATGAGAACCGCGCTGCCGGGGACATGTCGGCGAAACTCACGTCCATGTCTGCTCGGCTCAGAGCTTCGCGCACTGGCCGGACCGGGGCCCGGACACCTTGTTCGGCGCCTCGAGATCGACCGGCGCCGGAGCGTTCGCGGAGCAGACGAGCGGACCGTTGACGATGTTTCCGGCCAGCGCCGGAGGCTGTGCGGTCGAGGCCTTGGTGACTGACACCGGCCCCTGGACCGTGCTGCCGACGAGGACCACGCTTCGGCGGACCCGATCGGCGGTGACGGGGCCTGCGATGGTGGAGCGCAGGAGCTGCAGGTCGGCGGCCTGATCGGCACGAACCGGGCCGGAGACCCGAGAGTCGGTCGCCACCAACGAGGCGCCGGCCGACACCAGGACGGGGCCGTTGACGGTCGCGTTGGTCAGACAGGTGACGCCGGAGCGGAGGTACAGCGGGCCGTTGCGCGTGCCGCTGATCGTCGTGGTGCAGGTCGGCGCCGGCCGCAGGAGCGTGACCGCGAACCGGCGCGGGCTCGCGATGTTGCCGGTGGCATCGATCGCGCGGTACTCGATCTGATGGCGCCCGTACCCGGGCGGTACGTCGTCCCACGGCACCACCCGCGGTACGCCGAGCTTGCCGTAGACGAGTTGATCGATCTCGGTGCCCTCGGCGGTGAACGTGAACGGCGCGGACGCGTCCGTCGGCCAGCCGTAGTAGTTGTACCAACCGTCGCCGTCGACGCGGAACTCGGGCACGACGTACCCCGGGCTGTCGTCCGTTGCCGAGAGCCCCATTGTGAAGGCATCGTTGTATACGTATTCAGGACCGGTCGGCTTCCGCACGGTGAGCAGTGGTTTCGACATGGTCGGGGTCACCACGGCCTCGACACCGTCGACCGTCCAGGTGAGCGTCGACATACCCACCCGGGCGGTCAGGGTGTGCCGGCCGGTCAGCTTGAGCGGCGCCAGCTCGAGGTCCCGGTCGTTGCCCGGGTTCGGCACGGTCTGCCCGTCGACCTGCCAGGTGATCGGCGCGCTCGGCTGCGTGGTCTCGGCGTACACCACCTCGTCAGCGCTGACCGGGTGCTCGGTCGAGGTCGATCCCGAGAACGTCGGCGTACCGGTCGACGGCGGCGCGGTGACGGCGGTGTCGATGGTCCACGAACGGGTCGCGGTCGGACGTACGGCGGGGTCGCGGATGAACGTGGTCGGGTCCACGATCGTCGCTGTCAGGGTGTGCTTCCCAGCGGTGAGGTGCAGCGTCGCGAGGTCGACGGCGCGTGCGTTCGCGGTCGGCAGCGTCGCGCCGTCCACGGCCCAGGAGACCGTCAGTTCATGGTCGAGCGGGTGGAGCGTCTGCAGCCACACGACCTGGTCTCCGGCGACCTCGCCAGTCGGCGTGCTGTCCTGGAACAGGCTCGCCTTGGCCGAGAGCCGCTGGGTCATCCGCTCCCGCGAGACCTGGTCGAAGTAGTACCCGAGGGCCTTCATCATCGAGTGCGCACTGGGCCGCCAGACGCCCGAGCCGGCGTACATGCCGCCCTCGTAGCGACCGATCGTCCCACCGGATTCCGACCGCTCCCCCAGCCAGCGGTACCACTTCGCGTGCTGGTCGAGCATTTGCTGCTCGGTCAGCAAAGTGTGGTGGATCGAGGACGGCTCGGGCCCGACGTACGGCGCTCCGCGCTCGCCGCGGGCGTAGTAGTCGTACTCGTCCTGCAGGCCGCCCAGCGAATGACCGAGCTCGTGCGGCGTGATCAGGGCCGACAGCGCGTTCCCGCCGGACGCGGTGGCGTACGTCCCGCCCGCCCCGCCGTACGTGTCGCTGTTGCCGATAGCAAGGATCTGCCGGTTGGAAGCAGTGGTGCCCGGGACCAGGTCGGCGTACTGCGTCGCGGCCGCCGAGCTGACGGTCAGCAGGCGCTGGACGCTGCCCGGGTTGCAACCGCCCCAGAAGCCCATTTGCAACGGGGTGTCGCGCTGCGGCGAGGTGAGGCCGGGATCACAGTCGACGCCGGACTCCGGGGAAGCGATCTCGACGGCGTACACGTTGACGTAGTTGCGGTACGACTTGAACGGCTCGATGCTCCACAGGATGTTCAGGTGCTTGTCGAGCTGCTCGCGGAACTTCGGCAGCTCGGCCGCGGTATAGCCGTCGCCCATTACCACCAGGTTGAACCGCGACGCCGCCGGGCCGGTCACCTGGATCGGGACGACGGTCGCGTCCGGGGCGGCAGCCCTGGCAGGGAGGGTGACGAGTACGCCGGCGAGCAGCGCGAGTACCGCGGTCAGGACCTTGGCGCGCATGGATCTCCCCCACCTGGGCGACGGTGTCGTCAGCAGCTTACGAAGCTCTGCCTGGAAGTGTGAGGAGTTCCCGCGTGGCGACGTACGGGCCAAGCGGGCGTTCGTGCGGCATCATGATGGATCGGGGAACAAGTGAGGGAAGGACATCGATGACGGAACCGGCACAGTCGCCGCGGCGGGAGCCGGACCCTGCGGTCGTGGATGCCGGCGACGGCGACGGCAAGGGCATCTACTGGGTGCTGAAGAACGTCCTGGTCGGACCGCCGGTGCGGCGCATCTTCCGGCCGAACGTGGTCGGCGCCGAGAACATCCCGGAGCAGGGCGCGGCGATCATCGCCAGCAACCACCTCTCGTACTCCGACTGGATCTTCATGCCGCTGGTACTGCGGCGCCGGGTCACGTTCGTCGCGAAGTCCGACTACTTCACCGGGGCGGGGATCAAGGGCCGGTTCCAGCGCGGGTTCTTCAAGGGCACCGGGCAGGTGCCGATCGACCGCTCCGGAGGGTCGGCGTCCGAGGGCGCGATGCGGGCCGGGATGAAGGTGCTCGATCGCGGCGAGCTGTTCGGGATCTACCCGGAGGGGACGCGGTCGCACGACGGGCGGCTGTACAAGGGCCGGACCGGGGTCGCCCGGCTCGCGCTGGAGGCGAAGGTGCCGGTGATCCCGTGCGGGGTGATCGGGACCGACGTGGTCGCGCCGCCCGGCAAGGTCGTCGCGTCGTTCGCGTCGCCCACGGTCAAGTTCGGCGAGCCGCTGGACTTCTCCCGGTACGAGGGGATGGAGAGCGATCGGCTGATCCTGCGGGCCGTGACCGACGAGATCATGTACAAGATCATGGAGCTGTCGGGGCAGGAGTACATCGACATGTACGCCACCAAGGCCAAGTCGCTCGAGGGCCGTGCGGTCACCGGCGCGCCCGAGAAGGTCCGTAAGACGGACACCTGATCCGCTTGCTGAGATGCTCGGGGTCTAGGCTGGTAGATCGTGGACGGACCGATTGCTTATCAGGGTGAGCCAGGCGCCAACTCGGCGATGGCGTGCACCGAGATGTTCCCGGACCGCGAGCAGCTGCCCTGCACGACCTTTGAGGACGCCCTCGAAGCAGTCACCAGTGGGCGAGCCGGGCTCGCGATGATCCCGGTGGACAACTCGATCGCCGGCCGGGTGGCGGACATCCACCACCTGCTGCCGGAGTCCGGGCTGCACATCGTCGGCGAGTACTTCCTGCCGATCCACTTCCAGCTGCTGGCCACGCCCGGTGCGTCGATCGACCAGATCCGGACCGTCCGCAGCCACGTGCACGCGCTCGGCCAGTGCCGGAAGATCATCCGTGAACACGGCTGGTCGACCGTCGTCGCGGACGACACCGCGGGTGCGGCCCGGGAGGTCGCGGAGCTGGCTGACCCGAGCATCGCGGCCCTGTCACCCCGCGCGGCCGCCGAGCTGTACGGGCTGGAGACCCTCGCGTCGGACGTCGAGGACGAGCACCACAACACGACCCGCTTCCTGGTGCTGTCCCGCGAGCCCGAAGTACCGCCGGTCGGCTCGGGTCCGGTCATCACCAGCTTCGTGTACCGCGTGCGGAACGTGTCGGCCGCGCTCTACAAGGCGCTCGGCGGATTCGCCACCAACAGCGTGAACATGACGAAGCTGGAGTCGTACCAACTGGGCGGCATGTTCTTCGCCACCCAGTTCTACGCCGACATCGAAGGCCACCCCGAGGACCCGAACGTCGCACTGGCCCTCGAAGAACTCGCCTTCTTCTCGGTCGAGGTCCGCCTGCTCGGCGTCTACCCGGCCCACCCCTTCCGCCCCTCGATCGCCGAACCGGCCGCCAACCGCGCCCTCCGCCCCCACCACTGACGGCCGGTAATTCGCGGGCACCCGGCGACGTCGGGCCCCTAGGGTGCCGGGATGGAGATTGTTGCGGTCGACGGGCGCGATCCCGAGGTGTTCCGGCGCTTCTACGAGGTCAAGTTCGCGGTTCGGCGCGAGGAGCTCGAGTTTCCGGTGGGGCTGGGGGTCGAGGAAGCCCGGGTGCTGATGACCGGGTCGCACGCCGACGTGCGGGCCGATGGGCTCGGGTTGGTGGACGGGGAAACCTGGCTCGGGATCGCTTGGCTGGATTGGTGGTTGGTGGGGAACACCGACACGGTTGACGTCGAGCTGGCGGTTGCGCCGCAGTACCGGCGGCGAGGGGTGGGGACCCGGTTGCTGGATGCCGCGGTCGAGCGGGCCCGGGCCGAGGGGCGGCGGATCATGTCGGGGACGAACATGGCCGGCGATCCGGTGACGGGACAGAGCGCGGGTACTGCGTTCGCCGCCGCGCGCGGCTTTGTGCAGAAGCATGCGGAGCTGCATCAAGTGGTTGAACTACCTGTCGATCTGACCGCGCTGGAGCGGCGCGTTGACGGATACGAGCTGGTGCAGTGGCGTGAGCATGCGCCGGACGAGTGGCTGGAGCAGTTCGTCGAGTTGTTGAGTGGGATGAGCGAGGACGTACCGACCGGCGAGCGGACGGCCGAGCCCGTGCAGTGGACGACCGAGCTGGTGCGGAACGCCGAAGCCCGGCGGGTGGCGCAAGGCCGGTTCACCTACACCACGGCCGCCGTCCACACCGCGTCGGGCGAGCTCGCGGCGTACACCCAGATGGGCGGTACGCCGGAGACTCCGGACCGCCTCAACCAGTACGACACCTACGTACGCCGTACGCACCGTGGGAACGGACTCGGCATCGCGGTCAAGGCCCCGAACCTCCGCGCGATCCAGACCGGCGTCGCCCGTCCCGCCGTGCTCCACACCTGGAACGCGCCCGAGAACACCCCGATGATCGCGGTCAACACCAAACTCGGCTTCCGCCCGGTCGCCCAGCGCACGATGTGGGAACGCACTCTCTAGCCGAAGCTCCACGCAGGATGGCCGGTCTCCAACACCTCGCGATGGCCACCCCAATCCGCCACGGACCGGCCGGCGACATCCAGCAGCGTCGGCCGACCCGCCCGCAGTTCGTACCCCCAGGTGAATCCAGCGATCGGCACCACGGTCCGCGAACGAATCACGTCGGGTACGACGACGAGGAACGTGTCGGCACGCCACGTCCCGTCCGGGTGATCGGGATTCGCCGGCGCATCGAAGAACGTCGGCAGATACCCGTACGCGTAGAACGGATCGGTCCCGTCGAGATTCGGCGCACGGTCGACCGTCACGTCGGCCCCACGAACGACGACCTGGATCCAGCCCATGATCGAGTTGATCCCGCGCCCGTGGTACCTGAGCGACGCCGTGCAGACCGGGAAGCCGCGGAACGCCTCGGCATTCAGATCGGGTACGACGAGTTGGTGCCCCGACGCCCACGGATCGTCGTTCGGCACGACTCGGACCGAGATCAACCCGCGCTGTCCGCGCACCTCGAACGGGATCGACTTCTCACGCTGCATGGGGTCAATCCTGCACTGTAGACAAAACGAGGCTGTGCAGATCCGAAAGTCTTGTCGTGAAGGGTTGTGGGCACGGGCTGATCGGAGGAACGTGAAACGCAGAGCAGTGACTTGGGGGCCTACTGTTCGGTGGGGGAAGGCGGTATGGACCGTCTTCGGTCGAGGGGTGCGCTGGGGGTGAATCTTCTCGGTTCGGCGCGCGTACGCCGACCTGCTCGTGCGCCCCCGCCGGAAGGGGGAGAGATGCCGAGGAAGGCCAACGGGCGAGCGGACAAACACCGGGACGACTATCGGATGCCGGGTGAGGCCCCGGCCACCGAGCAGATCACGAACGGGCATGCCGCGAACGGACAGCCCGCGGCGGACGGCATGCCGATGGCCGGGGCACCGGCCTCGAGCAGTACGACGATGAGCGGCGGCGGATCGCCGGCGGCGGACATGGGCGGCGGCGGCGGATCACCGGCAGCCGACATGGGCGGCGGCGGATCACCCGCGGCGGACATGAACGCCGGCGGATCGCCTGCAGGCGCGGGGATGACAGGCGGCGGCCAGGCCAGTGGTGCCGGTATGAGCGGCGCCACCGGCGACGGCGGACGGACCGAGTTCCCGACCCGCAGGCAGTGCGGCGTGATGGACGTGCACCGCAGACTGCTGTCGACCGACCCGGCGTACGCCGCGACGCGGTCGGCGCTCGAAACCGCGACGATGGTCTACGTCGACCGCCAGGAGCGTTTCGGCGGGATCGCCCGCATCCCGTGCGTCGTCCACGTCGTCTGGAACACCAACGCCCAGAACATCTCGCAGGCACAGATCGACAGCCAGATCGACGTGCTGAACCGCGACTACCGCGCCACCAACCCGGACACCAGCATCGTGCCGAGTGTGTTCAGCGGCCTGATCGCCGACACCCGGATCGAGTTCTTCCTGGCGACCGAGGACCCGAACGGGAACCCGACGACCGGTGTCACCCGGACCCAGACCAGTACGGCGAGCTTCGGCACCGACGACAAGGTGAAGTCGTCGGCGACCGGCGGGATCGACCCGTGGGACCCCGCCAACTACCTGAACATCTGGGTGTGTCAGCTCGGCGGCGGTCTGCTCGGGTACGCGCAGTTCCCGGGCGGTCCGGCGAACACCGACGGCGTCGTGATCCTGCACAGCGGGTTCGGCACGAACGGTACGGCGGCGGCGCCGTTCGACCTCGGCCGGACGACGACCCACGAGGTCGGCCACTACCTGAACCTGTTCCACATCTGGGGCGACGACGGCAGCGGCTGCAGCGGCACCGACGAGTGCGCCGACACCCCGAACGCGGCCGGCCCGAACTTCGGCGTACCGGCGTTCCCGCACGTGACGTGCAGCAACGGGCCGAACGGTGACCTGTTCTACGACTACATGGACTACACCGACGACCGCGGCATGGTCATGTTCACCACCGACCAGGTGGCACGGATGCAGGCGACGCTGGACCTCGCCCGCAAGGACCTGCCGGTGTTCGGTTCCGGTGGCACACCGGAACCGGCCGGCTCGGTGGTGTCGTGGGACGCGAACCGGCTGGACGCGTTCGTCCTCGGCACCGACCTGGCGATGTATCACAAGTGGTGGAACGGATCGGCCTGGGGACCGTCCGTCGCCGGTTACGAGTACATGGGTGGTATCTGTATGAGCGCTCCTGAAGTCGCGTCCTGGGGCCCGAACCGGCTGGACGCGTTCGTCCTCGGCACCGACCACGCGCTGTACCACAAGTGGTGGGACGGCGCGAACTGGGGACCGTCCGTCACCGGGTACGAGTACCTCGGCGGCGTCTGCATGAGCCCGCCGCGGCTGGCCACCTGGGGTGAGAACCGGCTCGATGCCTTCGTCCTCGGCACCGACCGGGCGCTGTACCACAAGTGGTGGGACGGCTCGTCCTGGAACGGCTACGAGTACCTCGGCGGCGTCTGCATGAGCCCACCCGAACTCGTTGCCTGGGGCCCCGACCGGCTCGACGTGTTCGTGCTCGGCACGGACAACGCGGTCTATCACAAGTGGTGGGACGGCTCGTCCTGGAACGGGTACGAGTACCTCGGCGGCGTCTGCGCGTCGCCGCCACGCGTGGTGGCGTGGGGCGAGAACCGGCTGGACCTGTTCGTCATCGGGACCGACTCGGCGCTGTACCACAAGTGGTGGGACGGATCGTCGTGGAGCGGCTACGAGTACATGGGCGGCGTGTGTACGACGGCGCCGACCGTGGTCTCGTGGGGCTCCGACCGGCTCGACGTGTTCCTGCTCGGAACCGACTCCGCTCTCTACCACAAGTGGTGGGACGGATCCTCCTGGGGACCGAGCGTCACGGGGTACGAGTACATGGGCGGGATCTGCACCGACGAGCCGCGCGTGGTCTCGTGGGACACGAACCGGCTCGACGTGTTCGTCACCGGCACCGACAAGCAGCTGTACCACAAGTGGTGGGACGGCTCGAACTGGGGACCGTCGGTCACCGGGTACGAAGGGCTCGGCGGGATCATCAGCGACTTCAGGCTGACGGTTCCGGACTCGCCCGCCGCGATCGGACAGGCGGTGCAGATCTGACCACCTCACCGACCGGGCGCTGGACGCATTCTTTCGAGGAGGACCACGACGGGATCAGCGTCTACCGCCGCGACGACTTCGCCTTCCCGCCGGCCCGTGGCCGGCGGGGGGTGGAGTTCCGCCCGGACGGGACGTTCGTGCCGCTGCTGATCGGCCGCGGCGACGCCCCCTCCCCCGGCCCACCCGGCCGCTGGGACCCGGCCGGCCGCCTGCATCTCCCCGACGGGACCGGGCGGATCGTGTCGGAGTCATCCGATCGACTCGAGATTGCTTGGCAGGACCAATGACTGCAGGACCCGTGAGATACCTCGTCGTACCGACCGCGGACGCCGCCGGCGGCGCGCGCTCGGCGCGGTTCGGGGACAAGACCCTCCTCTGGGTCCCGGCCGACCAACGCCTCGGCCGGGCCTCCCGGACTGTTCCCGGTCTGCTGCTCGTCACGCAGGTGGGCCGGAGTTTCCAGGACGACTACCCCGATGTCACGCCGTTGCTCGACCACGGCCGGCATCTGGTCATCTCGTCGGCCGACAAACCCCGTCGGCGGTCCAACCACCACTGGCGGATCGAGCAGCTCCGCCCGAACACGATCGTCGTCGACAATCAGGCGGTCTCCGCGGCGCGGGCCGACCCGGTCGTCGCGGATCTGGTCGGCGAGGTGTCCACCTCGTCGTACCAGAGCGACCTGACCTGGCTGGCGAGCCTGCCGACCAGGCACTCGCTCAGTACGACGTTCACGCAGGCGATGGACTTCGCCGCCGACCGAATGGTTGCCTTCGGCTACCAAGTGTCCCGGCTGCCGATCACGGTCGGCGCGGGCCACTCGGCGGACCTGATCGGCGACCGGCCCGGCGTCGGCGTCGATCGCGAACTGGTCGTCGTCACCGCACACCTGGACTCGATCAACATCGCGGGCGGCCCGGCCGCGGCGGCTCCGGGCGCGGACGACAACGGCAGCGGTTCGGCCGGCGTACTCGAGCTCGGCCGTCTGCTGTCCACGCGCAGGTGGCAGCACGACATCCGCCTGGTCCTGTTCGGCGGCGAGGAGGAGGGTCTGTTCGGCAGCAAGCAGTACGTCGCGGCGCTGCCGCCGGCGGAGCGGTCCCGTATCCGCGCCGTCCTCAACATGGACATGATCGGGACCAAGAACTCCGCGGCCGACGGTGTTCTGCTGGAGGGCGCGCCGGTGTCGTCGGCGCAGATCTCGGCGCTCGCGACCGCGGCCGCGACGTACACCGGGCTGACGGTCGAGACCTCGCTGAACCCGTTCGCCAGCGACCACGTCCCGTTCATCAACGCCGGTGTGCCGGCGGTCCTGACGATCGAGAGCGCGGACAGTGCGAACGGCCATATCCACTCCGCCGACGACACGCTGGACTTCATCGACTGGGCGCTCGCGACCGAGATCCTCCGGATGAACATCGCCGCCCTGGCCGGCTGGCTCGAACCGGCCGCCGTCCAACGCCGTCCACAACCAGCAGGCTCAGTGGTCTCCCGGAGCCCCGGCCGGATCGACGTGTTCGCGGTCGGTGTGGATTCCGCCCTGCACCACAAGGCTTTCGACGGATCCTGGCACGATTTCGAGTCGCTAGGAGGTGTTGTCCTAAGCTGACAGGTATGTGGAGCCCGAATGCGCGTGACGTTGGCGGACTTCCGACGCGGTACGGCGTGCCGACGCGGGCGCGGGCTCTGCTCCGCAGCGAGTGCATCGACGCCGCGGGGCTGGCCTCGTTCGAAGAGGTCGGCGCCGGGCTGGTGCTCGATCTGCGGTCCGATTGGGAGTTGAAGCAACCACATCCGCTGGCCGGCAGTCCGGCGTACCAGCGGATCCCGTGGATCGACCCGGCGGCCGAAGCGACTCGTGATCCGGCCGCCGAGCCGCGGCTGGTCGACGTCTACCGCAACAGCCTGACTCGCAACGCGGCGCACATCGGCAGGATCTTCACCGCGATCGCCGACGCGCCGTCGGACCGGCCGGTCGTCGTGCACTGCAAGGCCGGCAAGGACCGGACGGGCCTGACGGTCGCTCTCCTGCTCGACCTCGTCGGCGTACCCCGCTCGAACATCGCCGCGGACTACGCGGTCAGTGAGGTCAAGCTGGGACTGCGGGACGGACCCGACTTCTCCCGGACGCATCCGTCCACGATCCTCGCCTCGCTCGAGCACGTGGACGAGCAGTTCGGCGGGATCCGTGCGTACCTGTCCGATCTCGGACTGACTCCGCCGCAGATCCACCGGCTCGCGGCGCGGCTGGTGCCGACGGACGTGCGGGCGATCGTGTTCGACTTCGACGGTCTGCTGATGGACACCGAGACGACGATGGTCGAGAGCTGGCAGAGCGAGTGGGCGTACCACGGTCTCGAGCTCGATCTCGACGGGTTCTGGCCGGGTCACGGCGGCGACGTGAGCGAGGACCGGTACGCCGTACTCGCGGCTGCCGTCGGGACCGGGTTCGACCGGGCAGAGAGTCACGCGCGCCGGCTCGCCCACCGCGAGCGGCTGCACGCCGAGCTCGACTTCCGGCCCGGGATCCCGGAATGGATCTCGGCGGCTCGTGAGCTGGGCCTCCGGGTCGCGATCGCCAGCAGTTCGCCCCGGAACTGGGTGGTCGGCCACCTGGAGCGCGTGGGCGCGGTCGAGCTGTTCGACGAGGTCGTCACCGGGGACGAGGTCGCGGCGCACAAGCCCGATCCCGCGATCTACCGGTTGGCGCTGCGGCGACTCGGCGTACCCGGCCCGGCGGCGATCGCTGTCGAGGACACCGCGCACGGCGTCGCGGCGGCGCAGGCGGCCGGGATGTTCGCGGTCGCCGTACCCAATCCGTTCGTGACAGCAGACGCGGTCAACGCGGCCGACCTGGTTCTGGGCAGCGCTGACGAGGTCTTGCTCAGCGACCTGCTTCTTTCGGCGGGCCCGAAAGGCTCGACGAGCCGTAACTGAGTGACCTAACCTGCTTACCTTCCGTAGATTTCCAACCGGAGGGTGGACAGATGAGGAAACTCCTTGGTGCGATCACGGCGACTGCGGCGGCTGCGGCCGGGCTGGCGGTCGCGCCGCCGGCACAGGCCTCGACCGCGGCCTGCGATCTGGTCACCGCCAACTCGGTCGGGTACTCCGCGCTGATGCTGTACGTCGCGGTCGGCCTCGAGGGCTGCTCGAACAGCGTCACCGAGGTCCGCGTCGAACTGCAGAAGGGCGCCGGCGCGAGCGGACCGTTCACGACGGTTGCGGAGACCTACGCGTACTCCGGCGGCGGCGCATGGTTCGACGAGGGCACCGGCTGCGGGTACTACGTCGGCGTCGCCCACTGGCAGGACCAGACAGAAACCACGCCGACCCCGGCCTACTACTGCAACTAAATTCGCGGGCACTGGTGTGCTTCTGTTCCTGCCTGAGGCAAATGGAGGCAGAGGCTGACCCCCGATACCATTCACGGATGGTACCGGGGGGCCCGCGACGTACAGGACCCGAGCAGCGGTACACCGTCGAGACCGAGTGGACGAGCGCCGACTCAGCATTGCTGGAAGATTTGGCAAAGGCAGAAACCCTGTTGCCCAGCAACGCACCACGGGCTCTGTTGTCCATCAGACTGTCAGTACTCCGAGCTGACACGACCTCACCGGTCAGACAAGAGCTCGATCTGCGGCGCTTGGCGCGGGAGGGTTTCAGGGTCGTCGGGGTTGCCAGGGACCTCAACGTCAGCGCTACGAAGGTTCCGCCATGGAAGCGCAAGGAGCTCGGCGACTGGATCAACAACCGGTTGCCCGAGTTCGATGTACTGCTCTTCTGGAAGTTGGACCGCTTCGTCCGTCGGTTGTCGGACTTGTCCACGATGATCGACTGGTGCCTGAAATACGACAAGAACCTTGTCTCCAGGAGCGAGAGCATCGACCTGACAACCACGGCCGGAAGAACGATGGCTTCAATCATCGGCAGCATCGCCGAGATTGAGGCAGCCGGCACCAGCAAGCGCGCTGCCAGTCTGTGGGAATACGCCAAGACTCAAGGCGCCTGGTTGGTCGGCAAACCCTCCTATGGCTACGTCACCGACCAGGACAGTGACGGAGAGATCGTTCTCCGCATAGACACGACCGCCTGCCGGGCGCTGCACTGGTGCCGGTCCGCGGCCCTGCGCCGGCGCCCCTGCTCAGCTCGGCGCATGGTCAAGGTTCTCGTGCGCTCGGGTCTTTGCAAACCGGGGCTGACCCCGTCCACTCTGCTCCGCCGGCTCAGGAACCCCGCCCTTATGGGCTACCGAGTGGAAGAGGACAAGGACGGCGGCATTCGCCGGTCCAAGCTGGTCCTGGGCCGGGACGGACAGCCGATCAAAGTGGCCGCGCCGATATTCACTCCGGAAGAGTTCAGCGACCTCCAGGAAGCTCTTGACCGGGCGTCGCGAAGCCAGCCCGCACGCCGATCCGGCGGAGCAACCAGGTTCCTCGGAGTCATGATCTGTGCGGATTGTGAGACCAACATGACTGTGCAGAAGACGACCAAGAATGCGCGTGAGTACCGGTATCTCCGCTGCGGAGCCTGCCGCAGCGGAGGCCGTGGCGCACCCAACCCGGACGAGATCTACGGCGAGCTTGTCGATGAGGTGCTCGTCGTATTCGGGCACGAGCCTGTGCAGATCCGCGAGTACGCCCAGGGCGCCGAGGCTGGAGGAGCCCACTGGGTGAACGTCCACGACGGCCAGACGTTCCGGGCGCGATGGGAAGCCGGCGGCATGGACCTTATGACCGCCGATCTCCTTCGGATCGGCGTGAAATGCAAGGTCAGGCGTACGGCGGTGAAGGGTGTGCGCGCTCCAGCGGTCCAAGTCGAGTTGGTCATCCCGACCGACGTGCGCGAGCGTCTGATCATCAAGCGGGATTCCTTCGCCCGGTGGGTCTGACGAAACTCCGGTTCCGTCTCCCGATGCGTGGGTGGCCTCCTTAGGAAAGCGAGTTCGCGCCGTCGGGAGTGTTCATCACAGTCAGTGGCAGCAGCTTCTTGCCTGTCGGACCGATTTGGATACTTGTGTCAAGCGCCGGGCAGACGCCGCAGTCGAAGCACGGGGTCCAGCGGCAGTCTTCGACCTCGATCGCGCCGTCCTCCTCGAGCGAGTCCTGCCAGTCCTCCCACAGCCAGTCGCGGTCCAGGCCGGAGTCCAGGTGGTCCCAGGGCAGTACTTCGGCGTACTCGCGCTCCCGCGTGGTGTACCAGGCGAGGTCGACCGGTTCGCCGTCGAGCGCCGTCTCGCAGGCCCCGACCCAGCGGTCGTACGAGAAGTGCTCGCTCCAGCCGTCGAACCGGCCGCCGTCGCGCCAGACCGCCTCGATCACGCGGCCGACGCGGCGGTCGCCGCGCGACAACAGGCCTTCGATGATGCCGGGCTTGCCGTCGTGGTACCGGAAACCGATCGCCTTCGCGTACCCCTTCTCGGACCGGATCGCGGCGGCGAGCTTGGACAGCCGCGCGTCGGTCTCCTCGGCGCCGAGCTGCGACGCCCACTGGAACGGGGTGTGCGGCTTCGGCACGAAGCCGCCGATCGACACCGTGCACCGGATGTCGCGACGGCCGGACACCTCGCGACCGGTCTCGATCACCCGCTTCGCGAGGGCGGCGATCGCCAGCACGTCCTCATCGGTCTCGGTCGGCAGGCCGACCATGAAGTAGAGCTTCACCTGCCGCCAGCCGTGGCTGTACGCCGCCGCGACCGTGCGGATCAGATCCTCCTCGGTGACCATCTTGTTGATCACCTTGCGCATCCGGTCCGACCCACCCTCGGGCGCGAACGTCAGACCGCTGCGCCGGCCGTTGCGGGAGAACTCGTTGGCCAGCGTGATGTTGAAGGCGTCGACCCTTGTCGAAGGCAACGACAGCGACACGTTGCTGCCTTCGTACCGGTCGCCCAGGCCCTTCGCGACGTCGGCGATCTCGCTGTGGTCGGCGCTCGAGAGACTGAGCAGGCCGACCTCCTCGAAACCGGTCTGCTTCAGGCCGTTGTCGACCATGTCGCCGATCGTGGTGATGCTGCGCTCACGCACCGGCCGGGTGATCATGCCCGCCTGGCAGAACCGGCAGCCGCGCGTGCAGCCGCGGAAGATCTCCACCGAGAACCGCTCGTGCACGGTCTCGGCCAGCGGGACCAGCGGCTTCTTCGGGTACGGCCACGCGTCGAGGTCCATCACCGTGTGCTTCGCGGTCCGGAACGGAACGCCTTGGCGGTTCGGCGTGACGCGCTGGATCCGGCCGTCGGCGAGGTACTCGACGGTGAAGAACTTCGGGATGTAGACGCCGCCGGACTTCGCCAGCCGGAGCAGCACCTCGTCGCGACCGCCCGGGCGGCCCTCGTCCTTCCACTCCCGGATCACCTCGGAGATCGCGAGCACGATCTCCTCGCCGTCACCCAGCACGGCGGCGTCGATGAAGTCCGCGATCGGCTCGGGATTGAACGCCGCGTGCCCGCCGGCCAGCACGATCGGGTCCTCGTCGGTGCGGTCGGCCGCGTGCAACGGGATGCCCGCGAGATCGAGCGCGGTCAGCATGTTCGTGTAGCCGAGCTCGGTGGAGAACGAGAGCCCGAAAACGTCGAACGCCCGGACCGGCCGATGAGAATCCAGCGTGAACTGCGGGATCTTGTTGTCCCGCATGATCTGTTCCATGTCCGGCCAGACCGAGTACGTCCGCTCGGCCAGGATGTGGTCGCGCTCGTTCAGCACCTCGTACAGGATCTGGACGCCCTGGTTGGGCAGACCCACCTCGTACGCGTCGGGGTACATCAGCGCCCACCGCACGCTGACCGCGTCCCACTCCTTGCTGACCGAGTTCAGCTCACCTCCGACGTACTGGATCGGCTTCTGCACACTAGGCAGCAACGCCTCCAGGCGCGGGAACAGCGATTCGACAGTCATCCCAAACTTCCAGTCAGCGGATCGGAGCGCCTACCAGACTAACGCCGCCCCCGCCGTACGCCGGAATCGCGGGGCTCAGGCGAGGTGGGCCAGGAGCAGCGGGTTGACGACGTCGGGGTGCGAGTAGGTGACGAGGTGGGCCGCCTGCTCGATCACCTCGAGGTGGGCGCCGGGGATCCCGGCGGCCAGCGGTACGACGGTTTCGGGCGGCACCGAGGTGTCGGACTCGGCCGTGATCACCAGGACCGGGGCGGTGATGTCGCCGAGCCCGGGGAGGAGGTTCAAGGCGCCGACCGCCTCGCAGCAGGCGGCGTACCCCTCGTCGGGGCAGTCGAGGAGCATCTGGCGGACGGGCTCGATGTCCTCTTTGGAGTCGGGGAGGAACCAGCGGCCGAGGGTCGCATCGGTGATCGCCTGCGTGCCTTCGGCGCGGACCTGCGCGGCGCGGTCGGTCCACGTCTGCGGGTCGGCCCCGGTGTTGGACGGCGGGCAGATCGCCACCAGGCGGTGGATCCGCTCGGGCGCGTGCTGGGCGAGCCACAGCCCGACCGATCCGCCGAGCGAGATCCCGACGTACGACGCCTGGTCGACCTCGAGGGTGTCGAGCAACTCCACGACATCGCCGCCGAGGTCGTCGATCGTGTACGGACCTTCCGGGACGCCGGACTCGCCGTGGCCGCGGTGATCGAACGCAACCACCCGGAACCGCTGGGCGAGCGCGTCCACCTGCGGAGCCCACATCGCGTGATTGGCGCCCAGCGACGACCCGAGCAACACCACAGGCGCGTCGTCCGGACCGGTCTCCACGTAGTTGAGTCGCATGGGTCCACCCTACGTAGCCGTCGGCTAGCGGTAGAGGCCCAAGGCTCCGGTGAGCGAGTCGATGGTAGGGCGCGGGCCGTAGAGGGCCAGACCCAGGTAGGTGATGTCTTCGGGCTTGGTGCCGGCGAGGGTCGCGGACATCTGGTCGTAGGTCCGGGCTCGCTGAGCGGCCTCGTGCATGTCGTGGACGGTGACGTCCGGGCGGGCCGCTGCCTGGCCACGGAGGTCGTGCAACTGCTCGGCGGTACCTCGCAGTACCGGGATCGGGTAGGCGCACATGCCGGTGTGGAGCTCGCCGGAGGCGTCGACGGTGTCGGGACCGACCACGTGGTCGTGGTGGTGGCCGAGGCCCACGCCGAGCAGGGCAGCGGTGTTGAGGGCCACGCCGACCGGTGTCCCGGCGGCGATGACCACTACCATCTTGTTCGTCAGCACGGCGGCAAAGCTAGCCGGACGCACGGCATCGCGCGCCATGATCCGAACATCGTTCGGCGGATCTGCCAAACTTCCTGTCATGGACGAACTTGATACGGCGCTCCTGCGGATGCTGCAGAACGACGCCCGGCGGACCAACCGGGACATGGCCGCCGAGCTCGGGATCGCGCCGTCGACCTGCCTGGAGCGGATCCGCGGGCTGCGCGACCGGGGCGTGATCCGCGGCTACCGGGCGGAAGTGGATCTGCAGGCGATCGACCGGTCCACCCAGGCGATCATCTCGATCAAGCTCCGCCCACAGGCGATGGCAGTCGCGACCGCGTTCCAGGACTACGTAATGCAACTCCCGCAGACCCTGGACATGTTCATGGTCTCCGGCGCCTCGGACTTCCTCGCCCACGTCGCCGTCAAGGACACCCAGGCGCTCCGCGACCTCGTCCTCGCGCTGGCCAAACGCCAGGAGATCGCCGACATCCGCAGCTCGGTCGTCTTCGAACACCACCGCCGTACGACGATCATGCCGCTGGCCGCTGCGGACCAGGTCAGTCGATCAGGCGGCGGAGCAGCGTCAGGGACTCCTTGATCCGGGTCTGCTCGGCGGGACTGAACCGGGCGGCGATCGCCTCGGTCAGCAACTCATGGCCGGCATCGCGACGGTCGGCCAGGAGGCTCTGACCGGCGGCGGTGATGACCAGGAGCTTGCGGCGGCCGTCGCCGGCGTCCGGCTCACGACGGACCAGGCCCCGATCGACCAGCTTGGACGCCGAGACGGTGACGGACTGATGCGTGATCTTGTCCAGCCGGGCCAGGTCCGCGACGGTGTGCGGACCCTCACGCTCGAGGCGCTTCAGGATCGAGACCTGGGACAGCGTCACGTCGTGCGGTGGCGAGACTGCCCGCTGCCGCCGGACCAGCGCGCCGACGACGAACTGCAACTCGTCGGCGATCTTCCCGGCGTCAGGCGCTCCCATGGCGGCATAATATACAGTCTGGTTGCGCAGTTTGCCTGCGCATCTGATGGAAGGGGCGGCAAGTGACCGACGTGTTGCGGGTCGGCGGCCGGGAACGCACGTTCACGATCCGGGTGCCGGTCGCGACGCCGGCGCAGCAGATGCCGTTGGTGCTGGTGCTGCACGGCAACAACCCGGGCGGGGACGGCGCCCGGATGATGCGCGAGTTGACGACATTCGACCGGCAGACACAGGCCCGTGGGTTCGCGATCGTCTATCCGGACGGTGTCGACGGCTCGTGGGCGGACGGTCGCGGCGTGACCGCGGCCGACGAGGCAGGCGTGGACGATGTCGCCTTCCTGACCGCGCTGATCGAGTGGTCGGCCGAGCACCACGGGACCTCGCCCGATCGCAACATCGTGGCCGGCCTCTCGAACGGCGCCTTCATGGCCCATCGCCTCGCACTGACAGCGAGCGATCGGGTGGCGGTTCTCGCGGCCGTCGCCGGTGGGCTGCCGGCGGGGCTGGCCGACGTAGGACCGACGCACGCGGTGTCGGCGCTGCTCATCCACGGGACCGCCGACGAGATCTCCCCGATCGAGGGCGGTCACTCCCGCCGGCGCGGACCGAACGGCGAGCTTCGCGGTCGCACCCTCTCCCTCGCCGAGTCCGCCGACCGCTGGCGCACGATCGACCGCTGCGCGCCTGATCCCGGTACGACGCGCTCGACCGAGCTCTCGAGCCGGACCGACTCGGCCGCCGGGGTCGGGGGGTGCCGCGTCGCGGCCTGGACCGTGTTCGGCGGGGGCCACAGCTGGCCCGGCGCGCCCACCGGGGAGTGGGAGCCGACGAGTCAGGAGTTCGACGCGGCCGAGGAGATCTGCCGCTTCGCCGAGCCCTTGCTCATCGGCGCGGCGGCCCGGCAACTCTGATCCATCCCTCCCTGGAAGGACCGCGAGCGGTGATCGTTGCCGCCGGGCCGTGGCCAGATCGAGCGGTACGACGTTCAGCCCGGGGCGCGCATAGATGTGGGTGAAGAACTGCGCCACCTTGGCGCGTCCGACCACCCACTCGCCGGCCACATCGGTGCGGCCGGCTGCCGACCAGCGGACGTACGCCTCCTGCAGCAGGTCATCCGCGTCGTGCCAGCTGCCCAGCAGGCGGTACGCGAGGCCGGCGAGCATGCCGCGGGCCGACTCGAATTCCGCCAGGATCAACCGGCCAGCGTGGCCGCGCCGGCGTGACATCAACTGTTGTGGCGGCACACTACTCGCTGCGTCAGGCGGGCTTGAGGACCTGGCGGGCCTTCGTGACGGCCGCCTCGGTGGCGGGATCGAGCTCGGTGCCTTCGCTGGCGAGGACACCGACGGACAGGATCACGTCCTCCACGCCGGTGACGGCGGCGGTGTACTCGAGGCCTCGTTTGGGCCCGCTCGTGCCGGTGAGGCGGAACGCGAACGGCTTGGTGCCGTACGCCGGGGCGGTGATCTTCTCGACCTTCATCGAGGTGTTGCCGGACCCTTCGGTCCTGAGCGTGATCTTGGTGCACGAGTCGACGGCGTCGGCGTAGGAGTCGCGGAGGTCGGCGACCTCGTCCGAGGTGCCCATCGAGTCGAGGCCGTAGTCGATGTACGGGCCCTCCTGACCGCCGGAGAAGGTGCGGCTCACGCTCGCCTTCGACCCCGGAGCCTCGGCGGCGTTGAGGTATTTGACCAGGGTCTTGCAGCGGCTGCTCGACGACGAGAACGGCTTCGAGCCGTCGTCCGCCTCGTCCTTCTCCAGGGAGAACCCGCTCGGCAGGTCGCTCAGCACGAGCAGGGCCTTGGTGAGCTCGGCTGCCGTGCGGGTCACCGTCACAGTGGAGGTCGACGCCGGCGCAGGCGTGCTGGGCGTCGAACTCGGCGTCGGCGTGGTTTGCGGAGTGCCGGCGTCCTTCTTGTCGTCATCCCCACCGCAGGCGGACAGGGACAGCGTGAGGGCGGTGGCGAGCGCGAGCGGGAACGACACGTACCTGGTCATGGGCATCCGAACTCTAGGCGGCGGCCAGCAGCGTATCTGACGCGTCAGCCGCGGAGGTCAGTACCTGTGTGAGCGGAGGTGGATGTTCTGCAGTAGGCCCACGGCGAGCAGGCAGGCGAACATCGACGATCCGCCGTACGACACGAACGGCAGCGGCAGGCCGGTGACCGGCATGATGCCGAGCGTCATCCCGATGTTCTCGAACGCCTGGAACGCGAACCAGCAGACGATCCCGGTCGCCACCAGCCGGCCGAACGCGTCCCGCGCGTTGATCGCGATCCGCAGGCCGCGGAACAGGATCACCGCGAACAGCACGATGATCGCGCCGGCGCCGATGAGCCCGAGCTCCTCCCCCGCGACGGTGAAGACGAAGTCGGTGTGCTGCTCGGGGACGAAGGCGTTCTGCGTCTGGCCGCCGTGGAACAGCCCCTGCCCGAAGACGCCGCCGTTGCCGATCGCGATCCGGGCCTGGTTCACGTTGTAGCCGATGCCCTGCGGATCCGACGACGGGTTCGCGAACGCGATGAAGCGGGAGATCTGGTACTGCTTCAGGATGTGCAGCTTGATCGCGATCGCCGCGACGAGGACGCCGGCGGTGAGCAGCGCGAGCATCCAGCGTTTCGGCACGCCGGACACCGCGATGATCCCGAACACGATCGAGCCGAGCACCATCACCGTGCCCAGGTCCGGCTGCAGCATCACCAGGATCACCGGTACCGCGGCGACCGCGACGGCCTGGGCGACGTCGACGGTCCGGGCGTTCTCGTTGCGGTCGGTCTCGCCCTTCTCCGCGATCAGCAGCGCCATCCCGACGATCACCGCCAGCTTGGCGAACTCGCTCGGCTGGATCGACATGAACGGGAGCTGGATCCACGACCGCGACCCGTTGATGGTCGAGCCGACACCCGGCACCAGCACCAGGATCAGCCCGACGATCGAGGCGGCGTACAGGACCGGGGCGAGGATGCGGACCCGGCGATGGTCGGTGACGGCGGCGCCGATCGCGAGGACCAGGCCGATCGCGAAGTTCAGCGAATGCCGGATCAGGAACGCGTACTGGTTGCCGTCGGTCAGCGAGGTCCGGTTGTGGGTGGCGGACCAGATCAGCATCGCGCCGATGAACGACAGCGCGACCACGCCGAGCACGAGGACCCAGTCCACGTGCCACACGGTCGACCGCCGGTCCATCCGCGGTCGCGTCCGGATCGGAGTCAGCAGCGCCATCGGCCGGCCCTCATTGCTTCGGCTTCTCTTGCCCGGGCGGCGGAGCCGGCTTGATGTTGTACAGCGTCTCGTAGATCTTCCGGACCGCGTCACCACCGGCGCCCGAACCGGTGCCGGCCTGGCTGATCATCATCACCACGGCGTACTGATCGGTGTACGACGCCAGCCACGACGTCGTCTGCTTGCCGTAGACCTCGGCCGTACCGGTCTTGGCGCGGACCGGGATCTTGTCCAGCGGGAAGCCCTGGAACTTCCACGCCGCCGTACCCGTCACGGTGGTCTGCTTCAGCGCGGTGTCGATGTACTTCAGGGTGTTCTTCGCGACCGGGAGCTTCGACTTCACCACCGGCTTGATCTCGTGCGGCTTGCCGTTGGCGCCGACCCAGGACTGGACGACCCGCGGCTCGAACAGGGTGCCGCCGTTCGACAGGGCGGAGTACACCGTCGCGAGCTGCAGCGGGGTGACGGTGGTGTCGCCCTGGCCGATCGCGAAGTTCACCGCGTCACCGGCACGGTACTTGTACCCGTCGACGCAGAACTCGCGGGCGAACTGCTTCAGGAACGCGGACGTCCCGGCCGGCGGGTTGGCCGACAGCTTGCAGTAGTAGTCCTTCATCGAGTCGTAGTACGTCTTCTTCCACTGGCGGTCGGCGATCCGGCCGCTCGACTCGCCGGGCAGGTCGACCCCGGTCGGCTTGCCGAGGCCGAACTTCTTCGCCATCTCGACCAGCGGGTCGTAGGTGCTGATGTCGCTGGAGTTGCCGCCCTCCTTCAGCCAGAGCGCGTACGCGACCCGGTAGAAGAAAGTGTCGCAGGACAGCGCCAGCGCCCGGTCGAAGCCGATCATCCCGTACGAGGCCGACTCGTAGTTCTTGAACCGGCGGTTGCCGACCTCGAAGTACGACGAGCAGTCGAGCCGCGTCTTCGTGCTGTACCCGGAGCTCAGCGCGGCCGAGGTGGTGATCGGCTTGAACGTCGAGCCGGGTGCCAGCTGGGCCTGCAGCGCGCGGGAGACCAGCGGCGTCCCCGACTTGGTCGAGTAGAGCGCGTCGAGCTCGCGCTGGCTGATGCCGCCGACCCACACGCCCGGGTCGTACGTCGGGTAGCTGGCCATCGCCACGACCCGGCCGGTCTTGGTGTCCATGACCACCGCGGCGCCGGAGTCGGCGACGTACTTCTTGTGGGTGACCGGATCGGTCTGCTTGCGCGCGGTCATGATCGCGTTCTTCAGGTTGGCCTCGACCGAGGCCTGGATCCGCGCGTCGATCGTGGTCACGAGTGTCGCGCCAGGGACCGGCGCGGTCTGCTTCTTGATGCCGGTGGTGTATCCGACCGCGTCGACGATCACGTCCTTCTCGCCCGGCGTGCCGCGCAACAGCTTGTCGTACGAACGCTCGACGCCGGCGCGGCCGACCAGGTCGGAGCGGTGCGGGACCGAGTCCTGCCCGGCCTTGTCCATGTCCGCGAGCTCGTCGGTGGTGATCGGCGACAGGTACCCGAGGATGTGGGCCGCGTTCACCTTGAACGGCTCGGGGTACGCGCGCAGCGTCTGCGAATCGGCGGCGATCCCGGGGAAGTCCTCGCGGCGCTCCATCACGTCGATCGCGACCTGCTCGCTGACGTCCTTCGCCACCGGGATCGGCTGGTACGGCGTGCCGTTCCAGCAGGCGGGTGGTTTGGACGCGCCCGGCTCACCGCAGAGCATGGTGCGGGCCTTGAGGTCCGCGGGCTTCTGGCCGAGCACCTTCGCCAGGCGGGCGAGGACGACGTTCTGCTGGCTGTCGGGGAGTTTGGCGAGCACCGAGCGGTCGACGGTGATCATCAGCGAGACCCGGTTGCCGACCAGGGTCCGTCCCTTGGAGTCGACGATCGTGCCGCGTGGGGCCGGGATCAGGACCTGGCGGATGTGCTGCTGCGTCGCCGCCTGCGTGTAGTCGGCGCTCGACATCACCTGCATGTACCACAGGCGGCCGAAAAGCGTGCACAGCAAGGAGAAAACCAGCACCCCGATCACGAACAACCGCAACCGCGCCTTCAGCGGCGCTTCGAATCCGTCCCAGCTCATGGCAATACTCGTCGCTCGCGAGCCGGCTGGACTCGGCCCATGATCCACATCACCAGCGGGATGACCACGATCGCGCCGACCACGTCGTACCCCGCGGCGATACCGAGGCGGACGCCGAACTCGCCCCAGTCGACCGACGGGTCGTGCAGCAGCGAGCCGGTCGCGCTGTAGATGAAGAACGAGACCGCCGTCCCGAGCACGACCGTGAGCGCGACACCGACCGGCCCGACCGGTCCGCTCGAGGTCTCGCGGCGGATCAGGCCGGCGATGTACCCCGCGATGGCCAGCGCCAGCGCCCAGCGGCCGGCTGTGTGGTCCGCCGGCGGCACGACGTCGAGCAGCAGACCGCCGACGAATCCGGCGATCGCACCCCACTCCGGCCCGCGGGACAGCGCCAGCGCGATCACGACGATCAGTGTGAGGTCACACGTCACCCCGGCGACCGCGATGTTGCTCAGCACGGAGGTCTGCACGGTGACGGCCACCATCAGGAAGAAGGCAGCCAAGCCGATGCGTAGTGCGATCACGTCTCAACTCCCCTTTCCTGGTAGGTGGCCTCGTGGTGGTCGGGCGGGTGGTCCGGTCACCACGCCGACGGTGTCGATCCGGGTCGGGTCGACGTACGGCTTGATGGTCGCGGTGGATCCGAGGGAGCCTTCGTTCGGCGTCACGGAGGTGACGACACCGATCGGGACACCCGGCACGTACGGCGCGTTGCCGCTCGAGCCCCAGGTGACGATCCGGTCGCCGACCTTGGGCCGCGCCTTCGGGTCGACGAGTTTGTAGTCGAGGGTGCCGGCCACGTCGCCGCGTCCGGAGACGAAACCGAGCGCCATCGACGTGTTCAGCCGGCCGCCGACGGTCGAGTTGCGGTCGCCGATCAGCAGCACGGTCGCGGTCCCCGTGGTGGTGCGCACCACCCGGCCGACCAGACCGGTCCCGTTCATCACTGTCATGTCGGTGCGCACGCCGTCCGCCGTCCCGGCGTCGATCGTGACCGTGTGGCTGAACGTCTGCGCGCCACCGATCCCGATCACCCGGGCCGGCGTCATCGTGTACGCCGGCGCGACCTTGAGCAGCTTGTCCAGCTCCTGCGCCCGGTTGCGGGCGTAGTCGGAGGTGTTCAGCTCCTGGGTCAGATTCTCGTTGTCCTGCTTGAGTTTCTCGTTCTCTGCTTTCAGCCTATCCATTTCCGCGAACCGGTCGCGGAGGTCGTCCACAGGCTGCCGGGCCGAGCTCGCGGTCGACTCCAGCGGGCCGAAGACGCCGGCCGCGGCCTCCCGCAGCGGCTCGACCGGCGAACCGGCCGAGCGGCGGGCGTCGAGCACGATCAACGTGAAACAGGCCAGGATCACCAGCACCAGCACGGTCCGGCGGCGGCGGATCTGGCGCGGCATGCCGGTCGCGCGGACCAGGCCCTTCGCCGGGGTACCGAGGTCTTTGAGCATCGGGTGGTACCTCAGCGCCGGTTGTCGGTGACCAGGATGCGGTTGAGGGTCTCGATGTTGTCGACGCACTTGCCGGCGCCGAGGACGACGGCGTCCAGCGGGTTGTCCGCAACGTGGATCGGGATGCCGGTCTCGTGCCGCAGCCGCTCGTCCATACCCTTCAGCAGCGCGCCGCCGCCGGTCAGCACGATGCCCCGGTCGACGATGTCGCCGGCCAGCTCGGGCGGGGTCTTGTCCAGGGTCGCCTTGACCGCGTCGACGATCGCGGTGATCGGCTCCTCGATCGCCTGGCGCATGTCGGCCGAGGACACCTTCACCGTCCGCGGCAGGCCCGACACCATGTCCCGGCCGCGGATCTCGCTGTCCGGGCCGTCGGTGGTCGGGAACGCCGACCCGATGGTCATCTTGATCTGCTCCGAGGTCGCCTCGCCGAGCAGCAGCGAGAACTCCTTCTTGCAGTAGTTCACGATCGCCTTGTCGATGGCGTCGCCGGCCACCCGGATCGACTGGCTGGTGACGATGCCGCCGAACGAGATGACCGCGACCTCGGTCGTGCCGCCGCCGATGTCGACGACCATGTTGCCGGTGGCG
This sequence comes from Kribbella sp. NPDC051586, assembly GCF_044453965.1. Taxonomy (NCBI): domain Bacteria; kingdom Bacillati; phylum Actinomycetota; class Actinomycetes; order Propionibacteriales; family Kribbellaceae; genus Kribbella; species Kribbella sp. NPDC051586. The sequence continues at coordinate 1,399,395 of NZ_JBITDF010000002.1, forward strand.
TCGCGGACCTCGAGGTTCGAGCCGAGCGCGGCGGCCATCGGCTCCTCGATGATGTAGACCTTGCGGGCGCCAGCCATGTACCCGGCGTCGCGGACCGCGCGCTGCTCGACCGCGGTGATCCCGGACGGGACGCAGACCACGATCCGCGGCTTGGCGAAGTACCGCCGCCGGTGCACGCGCTGGATGAAGTACCGCAGCATCTGCTCGGCGGCGTCGAAGTCGGCGATCACGCCGTCCTTGAGCGGCCGGATCGCGGTGATGTTCCCCGGCGTACGGCCGATCATCTTCTTCGCCTCGTGCCCGAACGCGACCGCTTCCTGCGGGTCGTCGGTCCGGGTCGCGACCACGGACGGCTCGTTCAGCACGACGCCCCGTCCGCGCACGTACACCAGGGTGTTCGCCGTCCCGAGGTCGACCGCCATGTCGCGGCCGAGCATGCTGTTCGCCACCGCGGCACCTCCCACTCGACCTCACCTCAGGCTAAGCGCCGCCCGCGCACAGCCCGTGGACCGACACGACCGGTCCGTCCGGCACGTATCGTATCCGCTTACTCACCAGCCGTCCGCAGTGCCCCGCGGAGGTCAAGGCCGCAAGGGGTTCTGGGGCGTCCGAGGCGCCGCGGCCTCCAGATCGTCGATGGAACCGGACATGACCGTGCGGACGTGCTCGCTGAGATGGTCGAGCGGCCAGTCCCACCAGGCGACGGCCAGGAGGCGCTCGATGTCCGCGTCGGAGTGCCGCCGGCGGATGAGCCGGGCCGGGTTTCCGCCGACGACGCCGTAGTCGGGAATGTCCCCGACCACGACGGAGCCGGACGCGACGATCGCTCCGTGGCCGATCCGGACGCCGGGCATGACCAGGGTCTGATACCCGAGCCAGACGTCGTGCCCGATCACGGTGTCGCCGCGGCCGGGCAGACCGGTGATCAGGTCGAAGTGCTCCGACCAGGACCCGCCCATGATCGGGAACGGGAACGTCGACGGGCCGTCCATACGGTGGTTGGCGCCGTTCATGACGAACCGGACGCCCTCCCCCAGCGCGCAGAACTTCCCGATGACCAGCTTCTCCGGGCCGTAGTGGTACAGCACGTTGCGGGTCTCGAAGGCGGTCGGGTCGTCCGGATCGTCGTAGTACGTGAACTCACCGACCTCGATCAGCGGTGAGGTGACCAACGGCTTGAGCAGCACCACCCGTGGCTGCCCGGGCATCGGATGGAGCGCTGTCGGATCAGGCAGCACAGGCAGCTCTCCTCAGGGCAGGTCGGGGAACCAGATCTTGATCTCGCGGCCGGCGGACTCTTCGGAGTCGGAGCCGTGGACGAGGTTCTCGCGGTTGGACAGCGACAGGTCGCCGCGGATGGTGCCCGGGGCGGCCTTGCGCCCGTCGGTGGCGCCGTTCAGGGCGCGGATGACCTCGATCGCCTCGTCGCCCTCGAGCACCATCGCGACCAGCGGGCCGCTGGTGACGAAGTCGCGCAGCGGCGGGTAGAAGGCCTTCTCGACGTGCTCGGCGTAGTGCTGGTCGGCCATCTCGCCGTCGATCGTGCGCAGGTCCATGGCGACGATCCGGAGCCCCTTGGCCTCGAACCGGCCCAGCACCTCACCGACCAGGCCGCGGCGGACCGTGTCGGGCTTCAGCAGGACCAGGGTGCGCTGCGACATCTGTCAACTCTCTCTAGAACTTGTCGGGGCGGCCGAGCCTAGCTGCTCGTGCGCCTTCTTGGCCTCCTCGATCCGGCGGCCGAGGACGATCGCGGCGACCCAGAAGCCGGCGAACGCGGCTCCGAGCACGAACATCACCGGGACGACGAAGCCGAGTCCGACCGCGCCGACCTGGACCACCGAGCCCAGCACGTACCCGGCCCGGAACCGGAGCAGGCCGGCCGAGATGATCGCGAGCACGGCCAGACCGAGGCAGACCGGTACGGCGACCGCGGGGCGGACGTCCGCGACCGAGATCATCACCGGTGTGACCAGCGCGAGCACGATCGACTCGAACCCGAGCACGATCGACGCGAGCGATCTCATTGCTCGGCCTTTGACTTGCGGACCAGCAGCGTGCGGGCTTCACCGGCGGTGATGACCGAGCCGGTGACCAGCACGCCGCCGCTGCCGAGGGCGACCGCGTTCTCCTCGGCCAGCCGGATCGCGTCGTCGATCGCGTCGATCAGGTGCGGGCGGACCAGCACCCGCTCCTCGCCGAACACCTCGGCCGCCAGCTCGCCCAGCTCCTCGGCCGGCATCGAACGCTCGCCGAAGCTGTTCCGGGTGCAGACGACCGTTTCCATGATCGGCTCGTACGCCTCGAGGACGCCGTACACGTCCTTGTCCTTCATACAGCCGAGGACGCCGATCAGCGGCTGGAACTGGAACGCCTCCGAGACCGTCGCCGCGGTCGCCTCGGCGCCGTGCGGGTTGTGCGCGGCGTCGACGACGATCGTCGGACTGGTGCGGACGACCTCCATCCGGCCGGGGCTGGTCACCTTCTCGAACCCGGCCCGCAGCAGCTCGGTGGTGACCCTGCCCTCGGTCTCCGGGCCGGCGCCGAGCAGTGCCTCGACCGCGGCGATGGCAGTAGCCGCGTTGTGCGCCTGGTACTCACCGTGGAGCGGGAGGTACAGCTCGTCGTACTCGCCGCCGAGGCCCTTGACCGAGATGACCTGGCCGCCGACCGCGAGCGTGCGGCTGACGACGCCGAACTCGATCCCTTCGCGGGCCACCTGCGAGCCGACCTCGGCGGCCCTGCGGAGCAGTACCTCGAAGACCTCGAGGCTCTGCTGCGACATCACCGTCGTACCGCCGGACTTGATGATGCCGGACTTCTCGCCGGCGATCGTGACCGGATCCGCGCCGAGCAGGTGCGCGTGGTCGACCGCGACCGGGGTGATCACCGAGACCGCGCCGTCGGCGACGTTGGTCGAGTCCCAGGACCCACCGAGGCCGACCTCGATCACCGCGACGTCGACCGGGGCATCCGCGAACACCGCGTACGCCATCGCGGTCATCACCTCGAAGAACGTCAGCGGGTGCTTCTGCTCGGCGTCGACCACGTCCAGGTACGGCGCGATCTCCTCGTACGCCTCGACGAAGCGCTCCTCGCTGATCGGCTCACCGTCCAGGGTGATCCGCTCCCGGATCGACTCCAGGTGCGGGCTGGTGAACCGGCCGGTCCGCAGTCCCGCCTCGCGCAGCAGGGTGTCGATCATCCGGGCCGTGGACGTCTTGCCGTTGGTCCCCGTCAGGTGCACCACCGGGTAGGCCTTCTGGGGGTCGCCGAGCAGCTCGGCGAGCCGCCGGATCCGGTCCAGGGTGGGCTCGATCTTGTGCTCCGGCCAACGCTGCTGGAGCCGTGCCGATACCTCGGCGTAGGAAAGGTCGCTCATCAGGAAGCCCAGTCTAGGAGGGGGTGTGGATAAACCGGTCGGAGCACCCCTTGACAACCACTACGATTGTGCGCATGAGCCAGACGTCCCGCGTTCCAGACAAGCCCACCCTCGATGGACTCGAGGAGAAGTGGGCTGCTGTATGGAAGGAGCAGCAGACCTACGCCTTCGACCGCACCGCAGAGCGTGCCGACGTGTATTCGATCGACACGCCCCCGCCGACGGTCTCCGGGTCGCTGCACGTCGGGCACATCTTCAGCTACACCCACACCGACCTGGTGGCCCGTTTCCAGCGGATGCGCGGGAAGAAGGTCTTCTACCCGATCGGCTGGGACGACAACGGTCTGCCGACCGAGCGACGGGTCCAGAACTACTACGGCGTCAAGTGCGATCCCTCGATGCCGTACGACCCGGACTTCACCCCGCCGGCCAAGCCGGACCCGAAGAAGCAGGTCCCGATCGCCCGGCAGAACTTCGTCGACCTGTGCGGTGAGCTCACCCACATCGACGAGCAGGCGTTCGAGTCGATGTGGCGGACGGTCGGCCTGAGCGTCGACTGGGACCACCTCTACACGACGATCTCCGAAGACTCCCGGCGTACGTCGCAGCGCGCCTTCCTGCGGAACTTCGCCCGTGGCGAGGCGTATCTGGCCGAGGCGCCGACGGTCTGGGACGTCACGTTCCAGACCGCGGTCGCGCAGGCCGAGATGGAGGCCCGGCCGTATCCGGGCGCCTATCACCGGATCGCCTACCACGGCGCCGACGGCCCGATCTACATCGAGACCACCCGGCCCGAGTTGATCCCGGCCTGTGTCGCGCTGATCGCCCACCCCGACGACGACCGGTACAAGCACTTGTTCGGCACGACCGTGAGGTCGCCGCTGTTCGGCGTCGAGGTCCCGGTCCTCGCGCACCCGGCCGCCGAGATGGACAAGGGCGCCGGTATCGCGATGTGCTGCACCTTCGGCGACCAGACCGACATCCAGTGGTGGCGCGAGCTGCAACTGCCGGTCCGGACCGTCATCGGCCGCGACGGCCGGTTCCTGCGCGAGACCCCGGCCTGGCTCGAGGACTCCGCGGACCTGTACGGCGAGCTGGCCGGCAAGACCGTCTTCAGCGCCCGCGAGCTGATCGTGGCGAAGCTCCGCGAGAGCGGCGAGCTGGACGGCGAGCCCAAGCCCACCGAGCGGATGGCGAACTTCTACGAGAACGGTGACAAGCCGCTCGAGATCGTCTCCACCCGGCAGTGGTACATCACCAACGGCGGCCGCGACGACGCGCTCAAGCAGGAGTTCATCGAGCGCGGCGAGGAGCTCGCGTGGGTCCCCGAGCACATGCGGCACCGCTACCTGAACTGGGTCGAGGGGCTGAACGGTGACTGGCTGATCTCCCGCCAGCGGTACTTCGGCGTCCCGTTCCCGGTCTGGTATCCGCTGGACGCCGACGGCGAGCCCGACTACGCGCACCCGTTGATGCCGGCCGAGGCCGAGCTGCCGATCGACCCGACCTCACAGGCACCGCGGGGCTACGACGAGTCCCAGCGCGGCAAGCCCGGTGGGTTCGAGGCCGACCCCGATGTGATGGACACCTGGGCGACATCGTCCCTGACCCCGCACATCGCCTGCGGCTGGGAGCGCGACGACGACCTGTTCCGGCGTACCTTCCCGATGGACCTGAACACGCACGCGCACGAGATCATCCGGACCTGGCTGTTCTCCCGCGTCGTCCGGGCGCACTTCGAGAACGGCACGCTGCCGTGGGCGCGGTCGATGATCTCCGGGTTCGTCGTCGACCCGGACCGGAAGAAGATGTCGAAGTCCAAGGGCAACGCGATCGTCCCGACCGAGATCCTGGACAAGTTCGGCGCGGACGCGGTCCGGTGGCGCGCGGCGATGGCTCGGCCGGGGATGGACTCCCCGTTCGACGAGTCGCAGATGAAGGTCGGGCGCCGGCTCGCGATCAAGGTTCTGAACGCGTCGAAGTTCGTCCTCGGGTTCGGGGCCACCACGGTCGACTCGGCCGCGGTCACGGAGCCGGTCGACCTGGCGATGCTGCAGCGGCTGCGGTCGGTCGTCGCGGACGCCACGGCGGCCTTCGAGCGGTACGACTACACCGGGGCGCTGGAGATCAGCGAGCGGTTCTTCTGGACGTTCTGCGACGACTACGTCGAGCTGGTCAAGGAGCGCGCGTACGGCGGCCAGGGTGACGCCGGTGCCGCGTCCGCGAAGGCGGCGCTGGCCGTTGCGTTGTCGGTCCAGCTGCGGCTGCTCGCGCCGTACCTGCCGTTCGCGACCGAAGAGGTCTGGTCGTGGTGGCAGGAGGGTTCGATCCACGTGACCAGCTGGCCGGAGCCGGATGCCGATCTCGCCGTCGCCGCGCAGGAGCCTGAGGTCCTGGACGCTGTTTCCGAGGTCCTCGCCGGGATCCGTGGGGCGAAGTCCGAGGCGCAGGTCTCGATGAAGACCGAGGTCAGCAAGGTCGAGGTCACCGGTCCGGCGGCGCGGCTCTCGCTGGCCGAGCGCGCCGAGCCGGATCTGCGGGCCGCGGGCCGGATCACCGGCGAGATCGTCTGGCACGCCGACGACTCGGACGCGGTGAAGGTCGTCGCGGCACTCTGAGCGCGTGTCCAGGTGCCCGTCTCCCACTCGGGAGGCGGGCACCTGCGCCTGTCGCCGAACGACTACCGTCCGAGACCGGTTTGTGCTGATGTGGAAGCATCAGATCCGAACCCCGCGACCGAACGTCCGAGGAGCCATCGCATGAGCGACCCCACCACCCCGGCGGATCCGAAGCCGACGGAGAAGGCCGTCACCACGGCCGACGCCGGCGCGGACACCGCCGAGCTGGCCGCCGTCCCGGCCGCGGACACGCCGGACGCCGAGAAAACAGGGGGCGACACGAAGGTTGACCCGGCGGTCAAGGAGCCCAGGAAGAAGTGGTGGCGCCGGATCCGGGTGCGGGGCCCGTGGGTCACGGTCGGGGCGGCTCTCATCGTGCTCATCGTGCTCGCGCTGCTCGGCTACATCTGGGGGCTCGGTCCGCTCAACCGGCTGAACACCGAGCGCGGGATCACCCCGCCCGCGAAGCTGGCCGGCCTCGACCGGATCACCGACAAGGACATCCGCGACCAGCTGCAGCTGGACCAGACGCGCGAGGCGCTGAGCCGGATCAACAACGGCAAGCAGGCGACGGTCGAGGCGTACGGGACCATCGACGGCAACCGGATGTTCGTGATCATCGCGCTGCGCGGCAAGGTCGACATCGACAAGACCGTCGCGGACTCCGGCGCCACCCCGGACAAGATCAAGAAGGTCGGCGCCGCCACGTGCGTCGAGTCCAGCGGCAACCTGCCGACCCAGTGCTACCGCGGCTCCAACACCCTGACCGTCATCGCACAGTCCGCCAACGAGGGCGTCAACGTCGACCAGGTCGAGCCGGTCGCCGAAGAGGCCTTCAAAGCCATGCGCTGACTGACGCTGACATGCGCTGACTCAGGCCAGCAGTCCTGCGATCAGGATCATCACCGGGATCGACAGCAATGTGCTGAGCAGGACCGCACTCCGCGCGAGCGTCCGGCTGCTCCGATAATGCACCGCGTACACATACACGTTCTGCGCCGTAGGTAGCGCGGCCAGCAACGTCGGCGCGAGCAGCGCCGTCCCGTGCAGATCGAGCACCCACCGCGCGATCGTGTACGCCGCCAGCGGCTGCACGAACGTCTTCAACACCACCGCGAGGACGACGTCGCGCCGCACCGTGATCGAATCCTTCGTCCCCGCACTCAGGCTCAATCCGTACGCCACCAGCGCGACCGGCACCGCCGCCGCGGCGACGAGGTCGATCGGCCGCATCACCAACTCCGGCAATCGCAGCCCTGACAGCGAAACCAGCAACCCGAGCAACGACGCGACCGTCAGCGGATTGCGGAACGGTCGCGTCACCATCGTCCGCACCGATACCCGCCGTCCGGTCCCCTGCCGGTCGCCGTCCAGTACGGCGAACGCGATCGGCGCCATCACCACCACCTGGAACAAGACGATTGGCGCGACCAACGCACCGTTCCCCAGCACGTACGCCGCGACCGGCACGCCGAGGTTGCCCGCGTTCACGTACGACGAGGCGAGCACGCCGATCGTCGCCTCGGACCGCGTCCGCCGCCAGATCGCCGCCGCGACGACCAGGAACACCACCTGGACCACGAACAGACTGAGCAGATTGGTGACCAGGACGACCGAGAAGATCGCCCGGAGGTCCGCCCGCGCGACCGTCGTGAACAGCAGGGCCGGCGTCGCGACGAAGAACGCCAGCCGGGACAGCACCAACTCGTCCTGCGAACGCAGTACTCCGAGGAGGCCGACGACGTACCCGAGCACGGCCACTGCGACCAACGCGCCGAAGGCACCGACGACGGCGGACATCTCAGGTACTCAGCGGGTTGGACACGCTTGAGATCGTAAAGGAAAACGCTGTCCTCCCGTCGCGCCGGTTCAGCGGCTGGACGATCAGGAAGGGCCGGCGCCGCTGCGGCAGCCGGTGACGATGCCGGCCATGGTGGCGCGGAAGTGTTCACGATCAGCCGGGCTCAGCTCCGCGATCAGCCCGTTCAGCGCTTCACCGACCTCGGCGTGGAAGGCCGTCGCGGCCCGGCGGCCGGCATCGGTGAGATTGACCTGCACGGCACGTCGATTGCCCGGGACCGGCGAGCGCTCCGCCAGCCCACGCTTCTCGGCCCGGTCCATCAGGCCGGTGAGCGCCGCCTTCTCCACGCCGAAGCAGGCCGCCAACTCGGCCATCCCACGCGGACCGCCGAGCAGCACGCACAGCAGTTTGGCCTGGACCGGCGTCAGCTCGTGGCGCTCGGAGACGCGAGCGTAGAGATTCTGCACCAGCGAGGTGAGCTGGAGCAGCCCCCCGGCCACGTCCAGTTGGCCGGCCGCCAGGTCGACGCCGGACAGCGGACCTGAGCGGACGGCCGCCGGGGCGATCTCGGTCTCACTCACAGCTCCACGGTACAGGCCATGTATAGTTAATGGCGCATACAGTCAATGCCATTAACTATCGAGGAGGATCGATGTCCTTCAGCGATGAGGAACGCGAGTACCTGCGGTCCCAGCCCGTCGCGCGGATCGCGACGGTCGGCGCCGACGGCCAGCCCGACGCCGTACCGGTCGGGTTCGAGTACGACGGCACGCACCTGTTCATCGGCGGCATCGACCCGGTGCGCACCCGGAAGTTCCGCAACGTACGGGCCGGCAACACCAAGGTCGCGGTGATCCTCGACGATCTCCCGTCGACCGATCCCTGGATTCCCCGGTACCTGCGCATCTACGGCGAAGCCGAGCTGGTGGAGCGCACCGGCCGCTTCGGCCCGGGCAGCTATCTGCGGATCACGCCGACCACCTCCTGGAGCTTCAACCTCGAGGGCAAGCCCTTCACCCATGACGACACGGTGACCACGACCCGCACGGAGCATGAGACCGTGACGGGATGAGCTTCGACAGCCGAGCCGGCACCCGTGGCGCTCGGCAGCCGAACGGCCGCGCGTGGCGCTGGCTGAACAGGTTCGTGGCCCCGGTGATCCGGCGCCGGGGCGGCAGGGTCATCGGCTTCGACATCCTGGTCCTGCACACGATCGGACGCAGGTCCGGCGAGGCGCGGATGACACCGGTCAGCTGGCTCCCGGCTGCTGACGGCAGCCTGCTGATCATTGCCTCCGCGGCCGGCGCTCCGGAGAACCCGGCGTGGTACTACAACCTGGCCGCACGTCCCGACCGGGTCCGGATCGAGGTCGGCAGCAAGACGATCGAGGTCCGCGCGGAGCAGCTGCACGGTGCGGAGCGGGCCGCGGAGTGGGAGCGCATCGTCACGACCGCGCCGCGGTTCGCGGAGTACCAGGTGAAGACCGATCGTGAGTTGCCGGTCATCAGGTTGACGCCGCGGCACTGAAAGGTCATCCGTCAGATGCTGACGAGTTGGGTTCTGGGGTAGAAAGATTCCACCGTGTCCACGGACGATGGTCGGTATGACTACTTCCGCTCGAGTGTTCACAGTCGCAGTCGCGGTGGCCGGGATCCTGGCGTCCGGGATCCCGACCGCCGGCGCGGCTCCGGTAAGCACGAGAACTGCTGTCATCGGTGGACTGCCGATCGGGGACGCCGACCTGGCCGAGACGCGGACCGACCGCGCGCTGGCGCGTGGCGTCACGCTGACGACCATCGTCCGCGGCACCGAACCCGCCCCGCCCGACCAGATCAACACGACGCCCCGCGGCCCGTGGGTCGTCAACGTGCTGACGATCGACCCGAGGAAGGCCAAGGGCCATCTGAAGACCACGTACGGCGCCGACCTGGCCGGCGTGGAGAAGACCTCGGACCTGGTGAAGTCGTCCGGCGCGCTGGCCGGCGTGAACGCGTCGTTCTTCACCTTCACCGCGAACCCGCAGTACCCGGGCGACCCGGTCGGGCTCGGCATCTCCGACGGCAAGCTGCTCAGCGAGCCGCTCACCGACCCGACCGAGGCCAACCTGCTGATCGATGCCAAGAGCAACAAGGTCGTGACCGGCCACCTGCGCTGGACCGGCACCGTTCGCAACCGCTCGACCGGCGGCCAGCTGCCGCTCGAGTTCGTCAACCACCCGCCGGTTGTGCCGACGGCCTGCGCCACGCTGCCCGACCAGACCACCTGCACCGTGCCGGGTGACGTCGTTCGGTTCACACCCGAGTTCGCCGCCATGACCCCCGCGGGCGCGGGCGTCGAGGTCGTGCTCGACCGCCGCGGCTGCGTCGTCCGTACGTCGAGCACCCGCGGTACTGCGCTCACCGCGAGCCAGACATCGTTGCAGGCCACCGGCCAGGACACCGTTGCGCTGCTGAAGGTCGCCGGCAAGGGCTGCGTGCGTACGGATGTGGCTGTGCAGGACGAGAGCGGCCACAAGGTTCCACTGCACAGCGGCCTGTATGGCGCGACCGGGCGGTACCAGCTGACGAAGAACGGCGAGATCGTCGTACCGGGCGGCACCGGCAGCTTCTTCGACCGCAACCCGCGCACGATCGCCGGTACCACGCGGGACGGCAAGATCGTCCTGGCCACGATCGACGGCCGGCAGACGACCAGCGTCGGCACCACGATGGCGGAGACGGCTGCCGTGGCAAAGGCACTCGGCCTGCGTGACTCGATCAACCTGGACGGCGGCGGCTCGACCGCGATGGCGCTCCAGGACGGTACCGTCGTCAACCACCCGAGCAACACCGGCGGCGCCGAGCGCCTCGTCGGCGACGCCGTGATCTTCGTCCCGGGTAAGTAGGCCGATACCGTACTGGCGTGCGTCTGCTTCTGTTGACGACCGCCGTCCTGCTGACAGCCGGGTGCGGTGGTGGCGACCCGAAAGAGCCGGCCACCACCGCCCCGACAGCATCACTGCGACCAGTACTGCGTTCCGCGACGCCAGCACGATCCCACGCCAGTACACGTGCGACGGCGCAGGCACCTCCCCGCCGCTGAGCTGGACCGGCGTACCTGCCGGCACCACGTCGCTGGCAGTCGTCGTCGACGACCCCGACGCGCCCAACGGAACGTTCACCCACTGGGTGCTCCTCGACCTCACCCCGCAGACGACGTCGATCGCAGAGGGCACCCCGCCGCTGTACAGCCATTGACGTCAATGTGACTCAGGTCACAGTAGGCGAGTCATTGACGTTCTGACTACGTAGACACATTCTGACTACGCAGTCAGAACACACCCGTGAGAGGCTCATGACCATGACGAAACCGGAGGGCGGCGACGGCTCGGCGCGGCGTCGTCCGGGGAGCACGGACGTGGCCCGGTTGGCGGGTGTATCGCAGAAGACCGTTTCCCGGGTTCTCAACGACGAGCCGTACGTCAAGGAAGAGGTCCGGCTCCGGGTCCAGGCAGCGATGCGCGAGCTCGGCTACCGTCGCAACGACGCCGCCCGTGCGCTCAACTCCGGCCGGACCAAGCGGATCGGCGTGGTCTGCCTCGGTACGGCGCTGTTCGGCCCGTCGACACAGCTGGTGGCGATCGAACGGGCCCTCCGGACCACCGGCTACTCCGTGAGCATCGTCAACACCCTCGAAGGCGACACCATCGCCAGCGCGGTAGAGCACCTGCTCGAGCAGGGTGTCGACGGCATCATCCTGTCCGAACCGATCGACGGGGGCGACCAGTCGATCGACGTCGACCTCCCGGTGCTCAGTTTCGGCAGATTCCCGGGGCTGCGCGCGAAGCCGGGCCTGGACACCGGCGGCGACAACGTCGGCGCCGGCCGGAGCGCGACCGAGCACCTGCTGGAGCTGGGACACCGAACGGTGTGGCACGTCGCCGGTCCGCAACGCTGGTGGGCCGCCCGGGACCGGCTCGAGGGATGGCGCCAAGCGCTGGCCGCCGCCGGCGCGCCCGAACCGCCTGTGCTGCAAGGCGACTGGCTCCCTGCCTCGGGGTACGAAGCCGGACGGGAGCTGGCCGCGAACCCCGATGTCACCGCGATCTTCATTGCCAACGACGACATGGCCGTCGGTGTGCTGCGCGCGCTCACCGAAGCCGGCCGGCGGGTCCCGGAGGACGTCAGCATCGTCGGCTTCGACGACATCCCCGCAGCCCGGTTTCTCACCCCGCCACTCACCACCGTCCCGCAGGACTTCGACCTGCACGTCGAGCGCGGAATAGCGCGTCTCGTCACCGAGATCGAGTCGCCCACCGGCGACCGGTCCCCCACGCCGGAGCCACCGCCGCTCCGGCTGGTCGTCCGCCGGTCCACGACTTCCGCCTGACCTCAGTTCATCCATCGGGAACCCGGCCGCGCCGGGTGCCCAGGCACCGCCTTGCCACGACTCGAGGAGTTGTTCGCAGTGTTCATCAACCGTATTCGCCGACGCACAGCCGCCGGCGCCGCACTCGTCCTGGCCGCTGCGCTGGCGCTCGCAGCCTGTGGCGGCGGGGGTGGGTCGTCCTCGTCCGGCGCCGGTCAGGCGCAGTCGGTCAGTCAGGCCGACATCGACAAGGCGATGTCCACGCCGACCCAGCTCACCTTCTGGACCTGGGTGCCGAACATCCAGAAGGAAGTCGACCTGTTCCAGAAGAAGTACCCGGCGATCAAGGTGAAGGTGGTGAACGCCGGGCAGGGCACCCCGCAGTACACCAAGCTCCGCACCGCGCTGAAGGCCGGCACCGGGTTCCCGGACGCGGTCCAGATCGAGTTCCAGTACATCCCGACGTTCTCGCTCACCAAGAGCCTGATGGACCTGCGGCCGTACGGCGCCGAGGCGCTGAAGGACCAGTTCGTGCCGTGGACGTGGCAACAGGTGGTCGGCTCGAGCGGCCAGGTGTGGGCGATCCCGCAGGACAGCGGCCCGATGGGGATGCTGTACCGCAAGGACATCTTCGACAAGTACGGCATCGCCGTGCCGAAGACGTGGGACGAGTTCGCGGCCGCGGCCCGCAAGCTGCATGCGGCCGACCCGAACGTGTCGATGACGAACCTGGCGCAGAACCAGGCCGGGGTCTGGTTCGGCATGCTCTGGCAGGCGGGCGTCAAACCGTTCGAGACGCCGGCCGGCGATTCGGTCAAGATCGATCTGAACGGCGCGGACTCCAAGAAGCTCGGCGACTACTGGAGCGGCCTGATCAAGGACGGCTCGGTCTCGACCGATGCCGACTTCAACGACCAGTGGTACCAGGCGCTCAACCGCGGCAAGTACGCCACCTGGCTCACTGCCGCGTGGGGTCCGGTCTTCCTGGAAGGCAGCGCGAAGGCGACCAGCGGCAAATGGCGCGCGGCGCCGCTCCCCCAGTGGGACGCCGGCGCGAACGTCTCGGGCAACTGGGGCGGCTCGACCACCGCGGTCGTGCAGGGGACCAAGAACCCGATCGCGGCGGCGAAGCTGGCCGAGTTCATCAACACCGACCCCGAGTCGGCGAAGCTGTTCGCGACCCAGCAGTTCCTCTTCCCGGTCACGAAGGCGCTGCTGGCCGACTCGTCCTTCGTCGACCGGCCGTTGCCCTTCTACGGCGGCCAGCCGGTGAACAAGCTGTTCGCCGGCATCAGCGGCACCGTGGACACGAAGTTCCAGTGGCCGCCGTTCCTCGACCAGGCGTACAGCGACTGGGGCGAGACCGTCGGGAAGTCGTTCGCGAACAAGAGCGACACCAGCGCGGCGCTCGACCAGTGGCAGGAACGCCAGACGACGTACGCCAAGAACCAGGGCTTCAAGGTCGGCCAATGACTGTCAACGCATCCGAGCAGCGGTTCGGGGCAGCGCGAGCACCGAGCCGCAGTGAGGTCCGCCGCCGGCGGCGTGGGGTGAGCCACGCCACGACGGGCTACCTGTTCGTCGCGCCGTTCATGCTGGTGTTCCTGGCGATGCTCGTGCTGCCACTGGCCTATGCGGCGTACCTGAGCCTGTTCCAGGAGCGCCTGATCGGCGGCACCGCCTTCGCCGGGTTCGCCAACTACACCCGGGCGCTGACCGATCCGCGGCTGCTGTCCGGTGTCGGACGGGTCGGCCTGTTCTTCCTGATCCAGGTGCCGGTCATGCTGGTGATCGCGCTGCTGGCCGCGCTGGCGATCGACAGCGGTCTGTTGCGGTTGGCAAAGCTGTTCCGGATCGGCATCTTCCTGCCGTACGCCGTGCCGAGCGTGGTCGCCGCGCTGATGTGGGGCTACCTGTACGGGCGTGATTTCGGGCCCTTCTCACAGCTCGCGGGGCATCTCGGCCTGCCCGCACCGGCGTTCCTCAGCAGCCATTGGATGCTCGGGTCGCTGGCGAACATCGTCACCTGGGAGTTCACCGGCTACAACATGATCATCCTGTACGCCGCCCTGCGCGCGGTGCCGCACGATCTCTACGAAGCCGCGGCGGTGGACGGGGCCGGCGCGATCCGGACCGCGTGGAGCATCAAGATCCCGGCGCTCCGGCCGGCGTTGCTGGTCTGCCTGATCTTCTCCGTGATCGGGAGCTTCCAGCTGTTCAACGAACCGAAACTGACGCAGACGCTGGCGCCGAGCGTCATCGACAGCGCGTACACGCCGAACCTCTACGCCTACACGCTCGCGTTCACCGGACAGGAGGTGAACTACGCCGCCGCGGTCTCGTTCCTGCTCGGTGTGGTCATCGTCGTCGCGTCGTACGCCGTTCTCCTCATCAGCACCAGAAGGGCCAAGTCATGAGAGGCCGACGCAGCACCGTTCTGAGCATCGGCATGATCGCGCTGCTGATCTACTTCCTGCTGCCGTTGTTCTGGCTGTTCGTGGCGTCGACCAAGACGGTCGGTGACCTCTTCTCGAGCTTCGGCCTGTGGTTCTCCGGCGACTTCTCGCTGTGGTCCAACATCCGCGAGACCGTGTCGAACGGCGGCTGGGTGTTCGCCCGCTGGATGGGGAACACCGTCTTCTACGCCGTGGTCAGTGCGGGTGGCGCCGCGTTCCTGTGCGCCCTCGGCGGGTACGGCTTCGCGAAGTACCGGTTCCGCTGGAACTCGCCGATGTTCGGCGCGGTGCTCGGCGCGATCATGGTGCCGACCACGGCGCTCGCGATTCCGACGTACCTGCTGTTCAGCAAGGCCGGGCTGGTGAACACGCCGTGGGCGATCATCCTGCCGTCGCTGGTCAGCCCGTTCGGCCTGTACCTGATGCGGATCTACGCGCAGGACGCGGTTCCGGACGGGATCATCGAGGCCGCCCGGATCGACGGCGCGGGCGAGTTCCGGATCTTCTTCCAGGTGGCGCTGCGGATGCTTGCCCCGGGCATCGTCACCGTGGTGCTGTTCACGCTGGTCGCGACCTGGAACAACTACTTCCTGCCGCTGATCATGCTGAACAACCCCGATCTGTACCCGATCACCCTCGGGCTGGCGCAGTGGTCGTCGCAGGCCAGTGCCGGCGGCGGCACCACCGGCGCCGTCCTGTCCTTGGTCATCACCGGTTCGTTCCTGTCGGTCCTCCCGCTGATCGCGGCGTTCCTGTTGCTGCAGCGGTACTGGCAGTCCGGCTTGGCCGCCGGCGGCGTCAAGGCCTGATCTGACCAGTCCGGCCCCCCGAGCGAGGCGAGGGGGTTGGTGCTTTCCTTCTCTCATTGGAGAAACACAGTGCACGAGCGTGTGCTTTTCGGAGCTGCGTACTATCACGAATACCAACCCGACGACCGGCTCGAACGGGACCTCGACCTGATGGCCGAGGCGAAGTTCTCGGTGATCCGGGTCGGCGAGTCGGTGTGGTCGACCTGGGAGCCGGAGAACGGCCGCTTCGACCTGGACTGGTTGCAGCCGGTCCTCGACGGCGCCCATGCGCGCGGCATCGCCGTACTGCTGGGCACCCCGACGTACGCCGTGCCGCCGTGGCTGGCCCGGCTGTACCCGGAGATCGCGGGTGAACGGAAGACCGGCCGGCCGATCGGGTGGGGTGCGCGGCAGGAGGTGGACTTCACGCACCCCGGATTCCGGTTCCACGCCGAGCGGGTGATCCGGAGGATCGTCGAGCGGTACGCCGGCCATCCGGCCGTCACGGGGTTCCAGGTCGACAACGAGCCGGGCAACGAGCTGCTCCACAACCACGGGGTGTTCCAGCGATTCGTGGACAGCCTGCGGCACCGGTACGGCGACGTACAGACGCTCAACGACGAGTGGGGCCTGGTGTACTGGTCGCACCGGCTGTCGGACTGGGCGGACCTGTGGACACCGGACGGCAACGTGCAACCTCAGTACGACGTCGCGTGGCGGCAGTTCCAGGCCGACCAGACCACGGAGTTCATCGCCTGGCAGGCCGGCATCGTCCGCGAGTACGCGCGGCCGGAGCAGTTCGTCACGACCTGCATCTCCTACGACCGGCCGGCCATGGCGGACGACGATCTGGTACGGCAGCTCGACGTGACGGCCGGCAACCCGTACTACGCGATGCAGGACGGCTTGCTCCACCCGCAGACCCGGCACACGTCGCAGGGCTGGACGACCAACGGCACCTGGGCGCTGTACCTCAGCGCGGACCGCATGTACTCGTCCCAGCAGCGACCGTTCCTCGTCACGGAGACGAACGCGCAGTCCATCGGCTACCCCTGGGACAACCGGCCGGCGTACGACGGGCAGTGGCGCCAGGCTGCGTGGGCACTCGTATCGCGGGGTGCCGCGATGATCGAGTACTGGCACTGGCACACGCTGCACTTCGGCGCGGAGACGTACTGGGGTGGAGTGTTGCCGCACAACGGCCGCCCGGGCCGCACCTACCGCGAGATCGCCCGCATCGGCGCCGAACTCGAGGCTGCCGGGTCACTCGTGACCGGTCTGACGCCGGACAGCGACGTGACGATGCTGTACTCGTTGCCGAGCAAGTGGCTCATGCAGAAGTACCCGCCGCTCTCCCACGACGACGGCAGCCCGGACCACCGGTCGTACCAGAGTCTCTTCGATCCCTTCTACCGTGGGGCTTTCGACGCAGGGCTGCAGGTGCGCATCCTGCACACGAGCCAGTTCACCGGCTCGGCCGAGGACCACCCCGTGCTCGTCGTACCAGGGCTGTATCTCGCGGACGACAAGCTGTTGGCCGGACTGGTCGAGTACGCCGAGTCGGGCGGCCACCTGGTCGTCGGACCGCGCACCGGGTACGCCGACCACGAGTCGCGCGCCCGCACCGACGTACAACCCGCCGGACTCGCAGCCGCGGCCGGAGTGTCGTACGACGAGTACAGCAACCTCACCGCGGAGGTGAGGGTTGTGGGACTCGGAGACGACGCAGCTGCCACCCGGTGGGTCGACGGGCTTCAAGTCGAGGGCGCCGAGGTACTGGCGACCTACGACCATCCACACTTCGGGCGATGGCCCGCGATCACCACACGGGCCTGCGGTGCCGGCCGGATCACCTATGTCGGCACCGTTCCGAACCCGGCGCTGGCCGCTGCGCTGTTCCGGTGGATCCGGCCGAGCGCGTGGAGCGATCTGCCGAGCAGCGTGACGATCAGCTCCGCGACCAACGCCGACGGCCGGCGGCTCCGCTTCATCCACAACTGGTCGTGGGACTCCGTCAGCATCGACCTGCCGGCCGGGGCTCACGACGTACTCGCCGGCACCCCGGTGGACGACAAGCTCGACCTCGGCCCGTGGGACGTACGGGTGCTCCTGGATCAGTAGCCGTAGCCGCCGCCTGACGAGCTGGACGGCGCCTGGGAGGGAGCAGCGGCCGTGGTCGTCGCGGCGTGCCAGGTGAAGCTCATGCCGGAGAACGAGTCGGTGACGTTGTTGCCCTGCGCCTTGCCGGCGCCGTTGTCCAGTTTGAAGGTGTAGAGCGGTTTGCCCTGGAAGGTGAGCTGGTCAGCGCCGGTGTCGGAGCGCTTCGTCACGGCCAGCCCGGTCACCGACTTCGCGTCGGCGGCGGTGCCGGTGGCAGGCGTCCAGAAGCTCAGGCAGTTGCTCGTGCACTTGATCGTCCCACCGGCTTCCTGGTCGGCGAAGTACAGCGTCTTGCCGGCCGAGTCGACCAGCGCCTGACCGACGCCGCTCACGTTCTGGACCGACACCGCCGCACCTGCCGCAGCTCCGCCGGTGCTCGCTTGGGAGCTGTCGCCACCACCGCACGCGGTCAGCGTGCCCAGTGCGGCTACGGTTGCTCCTAGCAACAATATTGTGGTTTTCATCGGAACATCTCCTCTCACCGGCAGATACGCGCGATACCGGCGAGCGGTTCAGTTGAACCTTCTACGGCTCCTGTGCGTAGTCCCTGGATGTGGATGACGACACGGTGATCCGCACGTTGTACGACAAGTACCGGCGGCCGCTCTACGGCTATGTCCTGCGCTCGGTGGGCGGCGACCGTCAGTATGCCGAGGACATCGTGCAGGAGACGATGGCGCGCGCCTGGACGCACGCGGCGGAGCTGGACCCGGACCGGGCCGGGCGCTGGCTGTTCACGGTCGCGCGCAACCTGGTCATCTCCGGGCACCGCAAACAGGCCGCCCGGGTGACGGAGGTACCGATCGACGACCGCGAGTTCGCAGCGCTCGGCGACGACATCGACCACGTGCTGCAGGTCTGGCAGGTGATCGAGGTCATGCGCGGGCTGAGCCACGACCACCGGCAGGTGATCGTCGAGCTGTTCTACCGGCGGCGGACCGTCAACGAGGCGGCGGTGGTGCTCGGTGTGCCGCCGGGGACGGTGAAGTCGCGGAGCTACTACGCGCTGCACGCGTTGCGGGCGGCGCTGGAGGAACGAGGAGTGACCGGCTCATGACGTGCCCGCAGACGATATCGGTCGGCGCCTACGTGCTGGGTGCGCTGGAGGCATCCGAGCGGCGCGCGACCGAGGAGCACCTCGCGAGCTGTACGACCTGCCGCGAGACGCTGTTGCAGTTCGCCCACCTCCCGGGGCTGCTGCACGCCGTACCGGTCGAGGACATCGAGGCGGACCAGCCGGAGCCCGCGCCGCTCCTGCTCACCAAGAAGAAGCCGCCGAGGCGCCGCTGGGTGCTGGCGGCTGCGTCGGCCGCCGCGGTCAGTGGTCTGGTCAGCTGGGGCCTGGTGACAGCTCCCGCCTCGGCCACCTGGACCGCAACCGACGGCGTCGGCGGTATCGACACCACTGCGAGGCTGACCAGCCACGGCTGGGGTACGGACATCCAGTTGCGGCTGAAGGATCTGCAGCCTGACGAGCACTGCATGCTGATCGTCCACAGCCGCGACGGAACAACCGAGACGGCGGGCTGGTGGGCCTCCAACGGCAGCTACCAGGCCCGCGTTCCGGCCAGCACGTCCATCCCCCTGCAGAACATCACCAGTCTCCAGGTGGTGACGGCCGGGGACACCGTACTGAGCACGGTGTCCCCGACGTCCCACTGATTCACCAGCTGTTGTTGGAGATTCCGGTGCCCAGGACGACCTGGTCGTAGGTGTTGCCGTCGTTGTCGTCGGTGTAGGCGACCGCAACCTCGGCGAACGGCGACACTGCGACCGTCATCTGCTCCTGCCGGCCAATGGTCGCGGAGCTCAGCTGCTGCGACGAGAGCCGACCGGCGTCTGTGCCGTCGGTGCCGAAGCCTCGGAGCCACACGTCGAGGTCGGTGGCCTGGACCGTCCAGCCCACCACGGTCTGCGCCTGGTCGTCGATCCCGATCGACGGTGTGATGCCGGCGGCCGCGACCTGTACGTCGGCGTACCGGGCCGTGCCCGCTGAGTCGAACGAGCGCGTTGCGAGCGCAGTACCGGTCTGCCACGCGACCGCGAAGTCGCCGTTGAAGTTGGCCGCCACAGCTGCCTGTGTCTGCTGCCCGGTGGTCGTGGCGTTCGCGACGCGGCGAGAGAGGGTGGCTGCGCCGTTGGTCCGGCCCAGCCGGATCAGTCCGACGTTGTAGTCGCCGTTGGCGTCACCGTCCTCGTCCCAGACCACGACTGCATCACCGGACGCCGACACGGCCACGTCCGGGTTGTGGTGCTGGCCAGTGGTCTGCGAGGCCGTGACCTCCCACGCGCGCGTGGTCGGCCCGGTATAGCCGGCTGCCTTCACAGTGGCCGGCGTACCGGTCTGGATGTCCTCCCAGACCACAGTGAACGCAACCGCTGCAGTGGAGGGTGCGCCATCCGGGTCCACGGCAACCCGCGGATTGATCTGCTGACCGGTGGCACTGGTGTTGGCGTTGCCGGACGCCGCCACGGTGCCCGCGGTGTTCACCACCCGGTACGGGATGTTGTAGTACCCATTCCCGTCCGGGTCGTCCTGCCACACCACGACCGCGTTGCCCTTGTCATCGAGGCCGACGTCCGGGTGCAGGTGCCGCCAGGTGGTGACTCCGCTGTCGCCACCGGCAGACAGCTTCTTCTCGTACACCGAGGTGCCGTTGTGGAACAGCCGCAGGAAGATGTCACTGTGAACGTTGTCGGTCGCGTTGTCGGTGTCGCGGTCGTCCTCCCAGACGACGGCCACGTAACCGTTGCGGTTGATGGCGACGGACGCGTTGTCCTGGTCGCCGGTTGACACACTGTTCGCCGTGACCCACGTCGGCGCGGCAACGTGCGCGTCGGCGGGAGCGGCCGCGAAGGTCAGAGCAGTAACCGCAAGCGCGGTAACAAGTAGCGTCTTCATGAGTCACACCGCCTGCAGTCCGGGCTGGCCCTCTTCGACGACGAACGACTTCACTGTCGCGGCAGCGGCGCCGTGCTCGGACACCTTTGCCACGTTGCGGAAGTCGGCTCGCATCTCGGTCGGGCTGACCGTGGCGCGGACGTAGCCGCGCCGGTTGTTGTAGAACTTCAGCCACGGGTTCGTGCCGACGTCGGGCACGGTCGTGGACCCGTCGCCGTCACCGCTCGAGGTCACCGAACTGGTGACGAGCTCGGTGCCGATGGTGGCCGAGTTCGCGTTGTTGTAGTCGGCCTTGATGTCGTTCGCCCACGCCCGGTGCACATCCCCGGTGAGTACGACGGGGTTGCGGACCGACCGGTCGACCCAGCCCTGCTGGATCCGCGCCCGCGAAGCGCGGTACCCGTCCCAGGAGTCCATGCTGGCGCCGGTCGAGTTGAACCGGCGGGCGAAGAACACCTGCTGGCCGATGATGTCCCACGTACCGAGGTGCTGCCCCAGACCGTCCAGCAGCCAGGTCTCCTGCGGGTTGCCCGGCAGACTGCGGCTGGCCAGATCGGCGTCCGAGCACAGCTTCCAGCCGTCGCCACAGGCCTGGTCGTTGCGGTACTGCCGGGTGTCGAGCATGTGGAAGGTCGCCAGACTCCCCCAGCGCAGGCGCCGGTAGAGCTGGATGCTGTTGCCGCTGTTCACCTGAGCAGGCCGCAGCGGCATGTTCTCGTAGTACGCCTGGTACGCCGCCGATCGCCGCGCGGTCCACTGCGCCGCGGTCAGCGCCGGGGTGTTGTTCTCGCGCACCGTACCGGCGTAGTTGTTCTCCACCTCGTGGTCGTCCGGTACGACGATCCACGGCGCGACCGCGTGCGCGGCCTGCAGGTCCGGGTCCGTCTTGTACTGCGCGTAGCGGCGGCGGTAGTCCGCGAGCGACACGATCTCGCTGCCGAGGTGAAGCCGCGGGCGGCCCGCGGTCGCACCGTACTCGTAGATGTAGTCACCGAGGTGCAGGATGACGCCCGGGTTCTCCTCGGCCATCCGGCGGTAGACAGTGAAGTAGCCCTCCTCGTAGTGCGAGCAGGAGGTGAAGGCCATCACCAGGTCCCGTCCGGTGGCACCGACGGCCGGAGTGGTGCGGGTCCGGCCGACGGGCGAGACGTGGCCCTGGGCACGGAATCGGTAGAAGTAGTCGGAGTCCGGATTCAGGCCGCCGGCGATGGCGTGCACCGAGTGCGCAGCGGCGTATTGGGCGGTGACCGTGCCGAAGGCGACCAGCGTGCTGAAGGTGTCGGTGGTCGACACCTGCCAGTCCACGGGGACGTCGACGTTCGCCATCCCGCCCTGGCCGTCGGCGTTGGTCGGCGACGGGGCCAGGCGGGTCCACAGCACGACGCTGTTCGCATCCGGCTCCCCGGAGGCGATGCCGAGCTGGAACGGGTACGGGACGGCGGCTGTAGCGGTGATCACGGACGACTGGGCGGCTGACGGGATGACCGGCAGGGCGCCGGCACCGGCCGCGGCGAGTCCGCCGAGAACAAGGGTCCTACGACTGATTGGGCTCATGAGCCTCACCTTCACGGGTACTCAGGGCGGCAGGCCCCCGGAACGGTCGAACGACGGGTGACCATTCGGGAACCTTGAGTGTGTGCGGTGTTTCATGCCCATGATTGCGCAGCTCTCGTAACTTTCCTACAGCATGAGGATGAGCAAAACCGCGGCAGGAATGCCTTCCATGAGCGCGTTCAGCCACAGCCGCCGCTCCGACACGACCAGCACGACGGCCATCAGCGTGTGCTGCGCCGCGGTGAAGGTCACCAGCGCCCCGCCCGCCGACTCGTGACCGTTCGCCGCGAGGATCACGCCGATCACCAGGGCGGCCGCGGTCGACAGGTTGTACCAACCCATGTTCACCGTCCACATCCGGACCGCGTCGAGGTCCTCGCGCTTGATCAGGAACAGCCGGTAGAGCTTGGGATTGCGGTACAGCAACGCCTCCATCACGAACACCCAGACGAGCACGACGGCGATGAAGATCGCCAGCACCTGCGCGGCCGTGCTCATGAGAAGACCCGGACGGTGAGGAACTTCGCGGCCGGCGTCAGCACCGTGAAGGTGTTGAGGGTGCCGAGCGGGATGCTGATCGACGAGCCCGGGCCGAGGTCGTATCCCTGGTCGCCTGCCTGGACGAGGATC
Source organism: Kribbella sp. NPDC051586 (assembly GCF_044453965.1). NCBI lineage: Bacteria > Bacillati > Actinomycetota > Actinomycetes > Propionibacteriales > Kribbellaceae > Kribbella > Kribbella sp. NPDC051586. The sequence continues at coordinate 1,422,033 of NZ_JBITDF010000002.1, forward strand.
CGGCCGTGCAGGACGTAGAACGCCTTGCTGCACGGCTCGGTCCGGGGCGGGGCCGGCTCGCCGCGCGGTGCGTCGACCTCGAACAGCTCGTACCGGCCGTCGGTGTGTTCCGTGCCGATCTTCACCGTCACGAGGGCGTCGGAATCGGCGTACTCGACGCCGGTTCCGGGACTGCTCAGATGGATTGATTCACTCATAGCGGCGACGGTAAGAACTGCCTGCCGGTCCCGACATCCCGTCGGAAAGGGCTCCGCGACGCAGCGGAACCCCCACATTTCCGGGATAGGCGGGCCCGGTCCGGCGGCGCATACTGGCCGCATGTGGGAGGGCCGGGCGCGGGCCGCGCGCCGGGACATCGCGGCACTGGCGACGTCAGGGATGGGCGTCGCCGAACTGCACGCGGCCGCGATCGAGGTGGTCGAGGGGGTCGTCGGCAGCGAGCTGACCTGCTGGGCCGGCCTGGATCCGGGCACGCTCGTGATCAGTTCGATGACGAGTGGGCAGGCGCGCATCCCCTCGGAGTACGAGCCGCGGCTGGCCGAGACGGAGTACGCCGGAAGCGTGCCGAACTCGTTCGCCGAGCTGGCCCGCAGCGACCGCCGGGTCGCGCGGATCTCGGACCTGCCGTACCGCGACGTCGTCGGGCACCGCCGGCTGAACGAGGTGTGGCGGCCGCTCGGGATCGAGCACGAGGTGCGGACGACGTTCACCGTCGACGGGGACTGCTGGGGCGCGGCCGGGTTCGTCCGGAGCGGGCCGGACTTCAGCGATCGGGAGCTGGAGTTCCTCGGGTCGGTGGCGCCGGTGATCGGTGCGGCGACCCGGGTCGCCGTACGGACCGATGCGCACGGGTACCGCGGAGGGGTCGGCCCGTCGATCGTCGTCACCGGACCGAACGGCGAACCGCGGGCCATCACCGCGGCCGCCCGGACCTGGCAGGACGAGCTGAACGAGATCGCGCCCGGGCGGTTCGACGTACTGCTGCGGGCGGTCGTCACCGGTGCCCGGGCGGCGTCCGGCGGGACGTTCCAGGCCCGGGTGCAGACGGCGTCCGGTGGATGGGTCGTGTTGCAAGGCAGCCGACTGCTCGGGGACAGCGACGACGAGGTCGTGGTCACGATCGAGCCGGCGTCCGGTCACCACCTCGTCGGCATGCTGCTGGCGGCGTACGGCCTGACCACGCGGGAACGGGAGATCTGCCTGGAGGTCATCTCCGGGCACACCACCACCGACATCGCCGATCGGCTGTCGATCTCGCCGCACACGATCCAGGACCACCTGAAGTCTGCGTTCGCCAAGGTCGGCGTCCGCAGTCGAGGTGAACTCGTTGCGACGCTACGGCCGGAGGATCTGACCGTCAGGCCGGTGTGAGCTGCTTGCGGTACGTCCCCGGCGGTACGCCGAAGTCGCGCTTGAACGCCTTCGCGAACGCGAACTCCGACGTGTAGCCGATCTCCTTCGCCACCGTCGCGAGCGGACGATCGTGATCGCGCAACAGCCGCGCCGCCGTCGTCATCCGCCAACGCGACACGCCGCCGAGCTGGCGAAGCAGCCGGGCGGGGACGTTGCCTACAACAACGTCCCCGCCGGGACGCGCTGCGGATCCTGCTCGGGGCCGGGTTGCCGATCCTTTAGGCCTTCAAAAGGCTGTGCTGTTCGCCGAGGCCGTCGGCCCAGACCCGGAGTTTGTCGCCCGCGCGCAGGAATCTCGGCGGCTTCTGGCCTGCGCCGACGCCGGCGGGCGTGCCGGTGCTGATCACGTCACCGGGGTACAGCGTCATGAACTGCGAGATGTAGTGGACCAGGTGCGCGACGCCGAAGATCATGTTCGCCGTCGAACCGTCCTGCAGGGTCTCGCCGTTCACGTCCAGCCCGAGTCTGATCGCCTGCGGATCTCCCACCTCGTCCGCGGTCAGGATCCACGGGCCGAGCGGGCAGAACGTCGCCGAGTTCTTCCCCTTGTCCCACTGCCCGCCGCGCTCGAGCTGGAAATGCCGCTCGGACACGTCATTGGCGAGCACGTACCCGGCGACGTGATCGAGTGCTTCCGCTTCAGAGCTCAGGTATGCCGCGGTCCGGCCGATCACGACGCCGAGCTCGACCTCCCAGTCGGTCTTCTCGCTGCCACGCGGAATGATGATCGCGTCGCGCGCACCGACCACGGTGTCCGGCGCCTTCATGAACAGGATCGGCTCGGCCGGAGCCTCCTGCCCGCCCTCAGCGGCGTGGTCGGCGTAGTTCAGTCCGACGCACACGATCTTCCCGGGATTCAGCGGCGCCGCGAGGTTCACGGCCTCGAAGTCGATGGCCGACTCCGCCGAGTCCGCCGAGTCCGCGCGTTCACGCCACCGGTCCAGGTCGAACGGCTCAGCGGCGCCCGGCAACGGTCTCACCCGGCCATCGTCGTCGAGTACGGCGTCGCGCAGACCGTCGTCGGTACGGATCCGGAGCAATCTCACTTGTTCCTCCAACCAGAGTTCTTCGCCCAGTTCAGGTATGCGATACCCAATGCGTGCGAGCCTTGCACCGGGACGAGCTGGACGGCGTCGTACACGCGCAGGGACTGCTGATAGACCAGCAGATCCTGCTCGGCGTACGAACCCCATCGTGCGCACTGCACCGCGTTGGCGGGTACGGCGTCGCCCGTCCCGTCGATCCGGTACCACACCTCGGTCGCGGACCGGATGAGCTTCTGCGTGAACGTGTGGGTGAACCGGAGGATGTCCGTGGCCGGTCCACCGTCGATCCCCGCGTCGTACGCCGCATGCACGAACTCGGTGCTGATCGCCGCGTGGCTGAGGTCCTCGATCTGCTTCGCCGCCGGGTACGACGGGGTGTACTCCGAGATCCCTGCGGTCTTCGCGTACCCGGCGTACAGCTCGCTGTACGGCGGCCAGTAGGTCCACACGTACGCCTCGCCGACGAGCCGGAGCGCGGGCTCGTAGGCCTTCAACATCTGCAGCACCCGGGTCCGGTAACGCGGCTGCTTCGTCACCCGGAAAAGCTCGACGAGGACGTGACCGATGCCCTGGCTCTGGTTGTACGGCTGGATCGTCCCGTCGAACGGGATCGGCGCACCCTTCGGCCACACGTAGTCGCCGGTCCCGTCCGGTCGCGAGACCCATTCCGAGTCGTGGAACGCAACGGCAGCGGTGGCCGCGTCGAGAACCTCCCGCGCGAACTTGTGGTGCCGCCCGAGCTTCGCCGAGCCGAGCACCATCCGGGCGTAGCGCGCCAGCGGGAACGCGATCATCCCGGTGTGCACCGCGAAGACGTAGTACTGCGGCTGGAAGGTGATCGTGGCCGCTGCCGGTGCGGGCGCCGCTGTGGGAGTGGCGCGGAGATCGACCGCGGTCCACCGGAGCGCGGCGGTGTAGGCGTTGTTGACCGCTGTCACGACGTACGTCGGCGCGGCGGGATCGAGGCTGACGCCGGGCAGCGTGACGACCGCGGTCGTGGCCGGGTTGCGGAGGATCAGGTCGAAGTTGCTACCGGCAACGTTCGCTACCTCGGCGGTCGACTCGGCCGATCGGGTCCCGGCCCAGCGGACCTGGATCGCCGGCTTGCCGTCCCCGTCAGGGACAACGCCGTGCCCGGCGGTGTAGTTGCCCGCCGTACGCCACACCTTGCCGGACCGGCCGGCGTAGTCCTTCACCTGGCGGGCGTGGTCGGTGGTCTTCATCAGGTGCCGGGCGCGGTCCTCGAACGTACGCAGGTAGCGCTCGTCCTGGTAGGCCTCGTACATCCGCAGGAGGCCGAGCAGGAAGTAGGACTCGCCCCAGGCGTACAGACCGGCCTCGTTGTCCTGGGCGTTGGAGGCGAGGTAGCCGGCCTGCGCGACGTCGAAGGCGGCGGCCGAGTCGTAGACGAGTGGATCAGCGGACGCCGAGAGAGCCGGCAGGCCGGCCCAGGCGGCGATCCCGCCGGCGGTGGCGCCGAGGATGAGTGTGCGGCGATTGAGGGCAGGGTTCAGGGCAGGGTTCACGGGTGGCCTCACAGGTGGACGGAGTGGGCGGCTCAGCCTTTGACTGCACCGCCCATGCTGTTGAGAATGCGTTTCTGCAGCAGGAGGAAGACGATGATCACCGGGACCAGGGAGATCACGGTGCCGGCGGCGAGGCCACGTACGTCGGTGCCGGCGACGCCGCTCAGATAGGCGATCCCGAGTGCGATCGGGAATTTCGACTGGCTGGTCAGTACGACCAGCGGCCAGATGAAGCTGTTCCAGACCGAGACGAAGCCGAGGATCGCCAGTACGGCGAGCGTCGGCGCGACGATCGGCACGCAGATCCGCCAGAAGATCGCGAACTCGTTCGCGCCGTCGACCCGGGCCGCCTCGATGATCTCGTCCGGGATCTGCGAGAACGCCTGACGGAGCAGGAAGATCCCGAGCGAGGACAGGATGGCGGGCAGGATCACCGCCGCGAACGTGTCGGTCAGGCCGAGCTGACTCATCACCAGGAAGCGCGGGATCAGCATCAGCTCGCCGGGCAGGAACATGATCGACAGGAACAGCATGAAGAACACCCCGCGACCGCGGAACGCGATCCTGGCCAGCGGGTACGCCGTCAGCGCGGAGATCACGAGGTAGATCGGGACGGTGATGCCGACGTAGATCACCGAGTTCACCAGGAACCGCGCGTACGGGATCGTCGTCCACGCCTCGCGGAACCAGTCGGCGACCGGCGGCCGCGGGATCAGGTCCGGCGGGAAGCCGAACACGTCCTGGCTGGCCGGCTTGGTCGCCGAACTGAGCAGGATCAGGAACGGCCCGATGAACAACGCCGCCACCGCGATCAGCAGGACGTAGAGACCAACGCGGCGCGCGCTGACCCGGGGCTTGTTCCGGTACAAACGCCGCGCCATCAGACGTCCCTCCGTCGAGTCACCAGGAGGTTGAAGCCGGCCAGCACGAGCATGATCGCCCAGAGCAGCAGGCCGACCGCGCTGGCGTACCCCATGTCGTAGTCCTGGAAGGCTTTCGACCAGATGTAGTAGCCCAGGGTGAGGGTCGAATCGAGCGGCCCGCCGCGGGTCAGCACGTAGACCGACTCGAACGCGCGCATCGCCTCGAGCATGCTGAGCACGAGCGTCACAGCGAACGTCGGCCGCAGCGACGGTACGACGACATGCCGCAGCCGCTGCCACGCGTTCGCGCCGTCGATCGTCGCGGCCTCGACCTGGTCGGACGGCACGGCCTGCAGACCGGCCAGGTAGATCATCATGAACAGGCCGGCGTTCTTCCACGCCTCCAGCAGGACGACGGTCGGCAGCGCCCAGTGCCGGTCGAGGAGGAAGTCGATCGGCCCGGCGCCGAACAGGCCGAGAAGCCAGTTCACGACGCCTTCCCGGTTGAAGACGTACCGCCAGGCGACCGCCACCGCGACCATCGAGGTGACGACCGGCAGGTAGTAGAGCATCCGGAACGCCTGGATCGCGCGGAGCTTCAGGTTCACCAGCATCGCCAGGAACAGTGGCGCGATCACGGTCAGCGGCAGGAACATCAGCACGAAGAGCAGCGAGTTCCGCAGCGCGATCCAGACCCGCGGGTCGTGGCCCAGGGCGACGAAGTTGTCGAGCCCGGTGAAGCGCACCGGATGGACGATGTCGTAGTCGGAGAACGCGAGCTGGATCGCGATCACGGCCGGCCAGGCGAACATCGCGGCGTAGAACAGCAGCCCGGGCAGCATGAACACGTACGGCGTGTACCAGTGCTGACCGACCACGCGACCACGCAGACCCGGCATACCACTCCTCGTGTCTGAAACCCGTCTTTCAGAATCCCGGTTGTCCGGAACCGTAACGCACTCGCGCAGTCGTCGGAAGCGCTAACTCACAGAAATTTCTGGACTCTTCCGTTGACGCGAGCCTATCGATGCCGAACACTGTGGTGTCTGTAAGCCAGGTTTAGGACATTCCGTTCTGAGGAGCCACCGATGGCCCGATCCCTGCTCAGGCACCTTGCGGTGGTTGCCGCACTCGCTCTCGCGCTGACCGGCTGCGTGTCCGGCAGTCCGGCCGGCGGTGACGAACCGAAACAGCAGTCCAGCGACGCGTACTCCGGCGACGTCGAGTGGTGGACGATCAACCTGCAGAAGAACTACGGGCCGGACATCCAGAAGTGGATCGACGCGTACCAGAAGGACCATCCGAAGGTCCACATCAACTGGGTGGACGTGCCCGGGGCGGACATCACCACCAAGCTGCTGGCCGCGATCGCCAGCGGCAAGGTGCCGGACGTCGTCAACTTCACCTCGGCGACCACCGGGCTGTTCGCCGGGTCGATGGCCGATCTGAGCTCGCTGTTCAGCCAGGACGACGTCGCCGCCTACCTGCCCAACCTGGCCGACCCCTTGGTTGTCGACGGCAAGCGCATCGCGATCCCCTGGTACAACGGCGGGACGTCGCTGTCGTTCTACAACAAGGATCTGCTGGCCAAGGCCGGCTTCGACCCGGCCAAGCCGCCGAAGACGTACGACGACGCGCTCACGCTGGCGAAGACGTACCACGACGCGACCGGCAAGTCCGCGACCAACTTCATGGCGTACTCGAGCGTGGTGCAGGCCGACGGCATCAAGCTGCTGTCGGACGACGGGAAGACGGCCGCCTTCAACACGCCGGAGACGCTCGCGCTGCTGGAGAAGTTCAAGCCGCTGTTCGCCTCCGGCGCGATCGCGCCCGGAAGCCTCAGTGAGAACCCGCGGGACCTGCCGCAGTCGCTGGAGAACAAGCTGATCGCGTTCAACCCGGCAGCCGTGTCCAGCTCGCTGCTGAACGTCGAGAAGAACGCGCCGGCGGTCTACTCGTCCATCGTGGTGGGTCCGCCGGTGACTGGAACCGACGGCAAGTACTACATGTCCGGCCAGCAGGTGATGGGGATCCCGGCGAAGTCGGACAACCAGGCCGCGGCCGCGGCGTGGCTCAAGTACGTCGCCGCGCCGGAACAGCAGCTCGCGCTGTGCAAGCTCGTGCCGATCTACCCGTCGTCGGTGAAGGCGCTGGCCGACCCGTTCTTCACCCAGATCTCCGGGAACACCCCGGCCGACCAGGCCCGCAAGATCCTGGTCGACACGTTCAAGACCAGCGTGGACGCGTCGATGGGCTCCGGGAACGACGAGCAGCTGCGACAGCTGTTCGACGACCAGATCCGCGCGTACATGTCGGGTACCAAGTCGGCGAAGCAGGCACTGGACGACGCCGAGAAGGCGTGGAACGACACCTTGGCGAAGGGTAAGTGAGAGTGCGAACGGGAGACAGCGTGCTACGGATCGGGATCGTCGGGGCCGGGATCATGGGGCGGGGCAACGCGTTGTCGTTGTCCGGCCGGGCCGACGCCGAGATCACAGCGGTGACGAGCCGCTCGGCGGACTCGGCCGGTCGACTGGCCGACGAGATCGCCGAGCGGGGTGCGCCCCGCCCGACGATCCACCCCGACCTCGGGGCGCTGCTCGCCGACGAGGCGGTGGATGCCGTCGTACTCACCACTCCGGACCACGTGCACGGCGAGATGATGGTGCGTGCCGCGGAGGCCGGGAAGCACATCCTGGTCGAGAAGCCGATGACCACCTCGGTCGCGGAGGCCGACGCCGCGGTGAAGGCGATCCGCGAGAACGACGTGATCGCGATGTGCCTGTTCAACCACCGCTGGGTCCCGCCGTACGCCCAGGCGTACGAGCTGCTCGCGGATCTCGGCGAGGCCGCGGTCGCGTACGCGCGCAAGGACGACACGATCTTCGTGCCGACCGAGATGCTGTCCTGGGCCGACCGCACGACGTGCGCGTGGTTCCTGTCCAGCCACGACATCGATCTGGTCTCGTGGCTGCTCCGCGATCGGGTGCGCCGGGTCTACGCGACTGCCCGCTGGGGCAAGCTGCGTTCGCTCGGCATCGACACCCCGGACGCGATCCAGATCCAGGCGGAGTACTCGCGCGGCGCGGTCGCGACGTTCGAGTCGGCCTGGATCTATCCGAACACGTTCCCGACCACTGTCGACTCGTATGTCGCGGTGATCACCGACAACGGCGTCGTACAGCTGGACCGGCAGAAGGAGAGCGTCGTACTGGCGCGCCCGGAGGGGTACAGCTACCCGCGGAACATGCTGCAGCGCGTCATGCACGGCATCCCGGCCGGCGCGTACGCCGATGCGATCGCGCACTGGGTCGACTGCTGCCGGACCGGCCGGCAGCCGTTGATCACGATCGAGAGCAGTCGCGACGTCACCGCCGTGCTGGAGGCCGCGCACCTGTCGATCGAGACCCGCCAGCCGGTCGACGTCTCGCCCGGGGTCGCATGAGTACGGGGCCCGAGAAGCCGCGGCACATCGACGGGCGGATCAACCAGATCGGTACGGACGACCTGCTGAAGGCGTTCGGATCTCCGGCGGAGGATCTCGCCGGGCTCCGCGCTTTCGTCGGCTCTCGGCTCCAGCCTCCGGCCTGGCCGTTGCCGGACTCCGACACTCCATCTGATGCCGTGCTCGAGGCCGCAGCGCCGTTGCTCGACGGCGTGGACGTCACCGGACAGGGACTCGGCCGGTCACAGCGGTACGGCTTCCACTACCTCGGCTGGTTGAAGCCTGGCGTCGATGCCTGGTTGCTGACCGGTGATGACCGCTATCTGCAGGCGTTCGAGCGGCATCTGGACGAGTGGGTGTCGCTGCGCGACTCGGTGACCGGTGAGTGGCCGGGGCTCGACGTCATCTGGTACTCCCTGGGGACATGGGCACGCTGCCGGAACCTGCTGCCGACCCTGGAGGTGCTGACCCCGTCACCATTGTCCGACCGGGTCTGGGGCCGCTTGGTCGCCACGCTGGTCGGTGGAGCGCGCTGGGCGTACGACGAGCATGACGTCTTCCGGCACGGGAACTGGCAGCTGGTGTGCGCGACCGAGCTGCTGCATATCAGCGCCGTACTGCCGTCACTCGTGGAGTCGGCGGCGTGGGCATCGCGGGGACGCGATCGGATCCAGGAGCACCTGATGCTCGACGTCTATCCGGACGGCGGACACTACGAGCGGTCGCCCGGGTACCACGGCATGGTGCTCAGCGCGCTGCAGACGGCCGCGCGGGTCGACCCGGCGGTCGCGGGGCATCCACGGTTCGCCGCCATGCACACCTGGTTCCGTGAGCTGGTGTCATCCGGTGGATGGGTGCCGCATCTGCAGGACAGTGGGATCGTCTGGCCTGCTGCGATGCTGCGACGTGGGAGCACCCTGCTTGATCAGGCGGACGACGTGCAGTTGCCCTCAGCAACCGTATTGCCCGAGTCCGGGTACACGATCCTGCGGAGCGACGAGCTCCGGGCGGTGATCAACCACGGGCCGCACATCGAACACGAGCTGGAGTCGCATTCGCATCGCGCCGTCCTGGATCTGGTGCTGGACGGGTGGGGGCAACCGCTGTTGTGGGAGGCGGGTGGTCCGCCGAGCTACGACGATCCGGGGTACCTGACGTGGTACCAGTCGGGTCGCGGGCACAACACGGTCCTCGTGGATGATCTGGAGCTGTCGACGGATCGCGGGGTGTCGGTCGATCCGCTGGTCGACACCGGTCCGGTAGCGGTCTTCTCCGGTCGTCATCACGGCAACGGGCTGGAGCAGGCGCGCACGATCGCGATGGTGCGCGAGGAGCCGGCGTACGTCGTCGTGACGGACACCGCGGACGGACCGCACACCTTTCGCGCGCTGTGGCACGCACTCCACCCCTGGCAGCAAGTCGGGCCGCTCACCTACGACGCCGCCGATGCGGACCGCGGCCTCCTGCTACTCGAGACCGGTGACCCGAGCGTCACCACCGTGCAAACCACCGAGGGCGTCGCTCGCCACCCAGTCCTCGACCAGCAGACGGCTGAGTACGGCCCGCTGCATTCGCTCTCGCTGAGGCGTTCGAGCGGCGACTTCACCACCGTCCTGCTGCCACACACCGGCCCGGCGCCCACAGTCGCCGTCACCAGGACAGACGGCGAATTGGTGATCACCTGCGCATCCACGACCGACCGGATCGGCACCTCCACCTGGACCCGGTCCGTCGACGGACAGTTGTCCTGGGCAACCGGTTGGCGGGTGCGCGCGTTGGCTTCGCTTCTCCGCTCGACCGACAACGTCGACGCCCTGGTCAGGGTCGACGACGACCACCTGCACGTCGAGATCACCTGCTCAGGCCGTTGCGGCCTGTGGGTGCGTACGGCGGGCGAGCTCCGCCTGAACGGGATCATGATCGAGGCAACCGTCCAGGACGAGTGGGCTTACCTGACGCTGCCGTACGCCGGACCTTGGATCGTTGAGGAGGTGCGCGGTGAGTGACGAGGTGACGAGTGGGTGGTTCGACGCTCGGGTGATGACCGGAGCGCATCCGGCCAGTCTGCAGCCCCCGACGGACCGCGACGCGATTGCCGCGCATCTCGACCGGTTCGCGCTGGCCGGTGCGCTGGTCAGTGCGATGGCGTCCTGGCTGCACGATCCGATCGGCGGCAACGCGGAGGCCTCTGCGGTAGCACACAGCCTGGCCGATCGCGGCGTACTCGCCTGCTGGAGTGCGGTCCCGTCGACACCGGGCGAACTCGACTCACTGACAGCATTGGTGGACCGAGCTGTAGACGAAGGCGTCGCGGCCTTCCGCATCTACCCGATGTCGCACGGCTTCTCCCCCGGCCTGCTCGACGAGCTGTACGCCGGCCTGCAGACCAATCAGCTGCCTTTGTGCATCGACGCCGCCGAGATCAGCTGGCCGGACCTCACCACGATCGCGACCCGCTACCCGGAGCTCCCGATCATCCTGTCGAATCTCGGCTACCGGAAGCTCCGCGAGCTGTGGGCGGCACTTGATGGTCACACCAACATCTACGCCGACCTGGTCGACTTCGCCGCGCACCAAGGCGTCGAGTGGCTGGCCGCCAACGACCTCGCCGATCGGCTCCTGTTCGCGACCGCTTTCGGGCTGCGCGATCCGGGTGAGAGCGTCGTGCGGCTGGCGTGGTCCGGCCTCGACGACGCAATGGTCCGCCTGGTCGGTTCGGGTACCGCGAGCCGCCTGTTCCGCAGTACCGCGGGAGTCCGCTCATGATCGGGCGCCGGCCGACGCATCGGATCATCGACGTCCACGCGCATCTCGGCCCGTACTCGCTGTTCTTCATCCCCGAACCCGACGTCGCGACGATGGTCGCGGTGATGGACCGGACCGGCGCCGAGGTCACTGTCCTCTCGTCCAACCGCGCGATCCAGCAGGACGCCCACCTGGGCAACTCGCAATCGCTCGCCGCTGTCGACGCCTATCCGGATCGGATCGCGGCGTACGCGGTGATCAACCCTTGGCAGGATCCGGAGCGCGAGCTCGAGCGGCTCGCGGCCGACGAGCGGTTCGTCGGGATCAAGGTCCACCCGACGCTGCATCGCTACCCGGTCACCGGATCGCGGTACGCCGCGGTCTGGGAGTTCGCGGAGTCGACCGGCTGTCCCGTGCTCAGTCACTCCGAGCACCAGTCGCCGTACGACTCCCCGGCGATGTTCCAGACCGTCGCGGAGCGGTACCCGGGCGGACAGGTGATCCTCGGGCACGCCGGTATCACCCCGGCCGGCGTCGACGAGGCGATCGAGACCGCGAGCCGGTACGAGTCGCTCTGGCTCGAGGTGTGCGGCTCGCAGATGACCGGGCCGATGATCGGCTCGATGGTCGAGCAGGTGGGCAGCGGCCGGGTGCTGTTCGGCTCGGATTTCCCCTTCATCGACCAGCGCATGTCGCTGGGCCGGGTGGTGTGTGCGCCTTTGACCGAGAGTCAACGTCAAGATGTTCTCAGCGGGAACGCCCGCAAGCTGTTCCGGTGGCGACCGCTACCAGGAGAACGAGGGGTTGACGACGCGGATGAGTGACGAGACGCAGCCGGCCGAACCGCAGTCCGGCGAGCGGGTGCCCGCGGTGACTGTCGGGCTGTTCGGGCCACGTCGACTGGTGAAGACGATGGCCGAGGTCGCGCAGGAGGTCACGGAGCGGTCCGCGCACGGCGTACGGTTCCTCACCGGCGGGTACGACGACCAGTCCGACGCCGAGGAGCGGTACCTCCGGCTGCGCGACCGGATCGACTCCGCCGTGTTCCCCGGCCCGTGGGCGTTCGACCTGGCGACAACCGGCCACTGGCTCACCGTCCCGTCGACGCATCTCCCGCTGACCGGTGCCGCGCTGTACGCCGCGCTGCTGCGCGCCTCGCTCACGATCGAAGGCGTCGACCTGAGCCGGGTGAGCATCGACTCGCTCTCACTCGCCGACGTCACCGAGGCCTACGGCGAGATCGGCCTGGACACCGCACAGGTGTACGACGTCCCGTACGAGGGACCCGAGTCGGTCGAAGGCTTCGCTGCGTTCCACCGGAACAAGTGGGAGCGGCAGCACACCACGGTGGCGCTGACGACGATCCTGTCCGTGGAGCGAGAGCTGCGCGCGGACGGCGTACCGGTGATGCGGATCGCGCCGACGCGATCGAGTGTGCGGGATGCGTTGGAGACCGCCGTACTGCTCGGACAGGGCACGCGGATGGGAGCGCATCAGCTCGCCATGATCGCCGTGCAGGTCATCCCGTCAGGTGCGGAGTCCGGTGACTACTGGCAGCAGGAGCTGGCGCTGTCGACCCACCAGAAGCTGCTGTCCGAGGCACGCCAGGTCGGTGCGTCGGTGACGCGCCGGTCCGACACTCTGTTCCTCGTCACCACCACACACGGCGCTCTGGTCCGGCTGACCGAGCAGTTCACCGTTGCACCGTTCCTGAGTGCGCTGACGGCACAGCTCGGCGTACCGGTCGCCGTAGGTGCCGGCACTGGCCAGACCGCCCGTGCCGCTGAGGCAAACGCACTGATGGCTGTCGAGGATTCGGTCGCGGCCGGCGGCAAGGTCGCGGTGTACCTGGACGGTGGCAGCGACCGCCTGGACCTGGAGCCTGGGCCCGCAACAGCCGATGCCGCACCCGTCGAGAGCGCGCCGCTCGACCAGCGGGCGCTGGAGATCGTCACGTCGATCGCCTCCGCCATGAGTGCCACGCCTGGCCGGCAAGTGGTTGTCGACGTCGAGAGCGTCGCCGCCATCATGCAGGTCACCCAGCGCACCGGACGCCGCATGCTCAAAGAGCTGGTCGAGGCCGGCCTCGCGTGGCCGCTGCCGCCGGCCAGGTCGACCGGTGGCGGCCGTCCCCGCCAGCAGTTCCGCTTGCTGACCGAGAAGCTCGACTGAAGCCCTGGAGGCACCTGTGCAAAGGACCCACGACCAAGCCGACCGCCTGTACCAGCGTGCCCAGAAGGTGATCGCCGGCGGAGTTTCGAGCGACGCCCGACGTGCCGACCGGCCGCTGTTCGTGGACCACGCCAGCGGCGCGGAGCTCTGGGATGTCGACGGCAACCGCTACGTGGACTACGTGCTCGGCCAGGGCCCCAACCTGCTCGGCCACGCCGCACCGCTGGTCGCCGACGCAGTCTCCGCCCAGGTACGCCGTGGCGTCGCGTACGCGGCACAGCACGAGCTGGAGGCAGACGTCGCGGAACGCCTGTGTGCCATGGTCCCAGCAGCGGAGCTGGTGCGCTTCAACAGCGTCGGCTCGGAGGCGGTTCACGGCGCGATCCGTCTCGCCCGTGGGCACACCGGGCGGCCGAAGATCGTGAAGTTCGAGGGCAACTACCACGGCTGGCTCGACCCGGTGCTGTACAGCGTGCACCCCGATCTCGCGCTCGCCGGCGACGCCCGGCATCCCACCGCGGTCGGCGGTACGGCGGGCCAGCCGCGCCACGACGCCGACGACCTGATCGTGCTTCCGTACAACGACCTCGCCGCCGTCTCGGAGGTCTTCCTGCACAGCGGTGACGACATCGCCGCCGTCATCCTCGAACCCCTGCTGTGCAACACCGGCTGCATCACGCCTCAACCCGGTTATCTCGAAGCGCTGCGGGAGCTGACCCGGCAGCACGGGTCGTTGCTGATCTTCGACGAGATCATCACCGGCTTCCGCGTCGCTCCCGGCGGTGCGGGTGAGCTGCTGGGCGTCGTACCCGATCTGGCCGCGTTCGGGAAGGCCATGGCCGGCGGGATGCAGGTGTCCGCGCTGGTCGGATCGAACGAGGTGATGGGAACGATTGCCGACGGCAAGGTTGCGCACGCGGGCACGTTCAACTCGCATCCGGTCGGGATGGCGGCCGCCGACGCGGTACTGCGTCATCTCGACGAGCACCGCGCCGACGTCTATCCTCCGCTGATCGCGGCGGGCCAACGGCTGATGGCCGGCCTGCGCGCGGCCGCTTCGAAGCACGGGGTGCCGCTGCTCGTGGACGGTCCGGGTCCGGTCTTCCAGACCTACATCACCGACCAGGCCGAGGTCACCGACTACCGCTCGTTCGCTGCCTGCGACCGGGCCGCGATGGCTCGGTTCCACGCGGGGTTGTTCGCTGCCGGGATCAGCATCGTCCCGCGCGGACTGTGGTTCCTGTCCACCGAGCACACCACGGACCAGGTCGACGAGACTATTGCGGCAGCGGAGTCAGTGCTTTCTTCCCTGTAGGCAACGGGTCGAACGGCTTACGATCCTGGGTACAGGTCGAGCCATCGGCTGGAGCCTTCAACTGGGTCAGGTAGCTGGTGATCATCGCGTCGGCACAGGTGCTCTTGCCGATCGTGGTGTGCCCGTAGCCCTCGACCGTGACCATGCGGGCGTCCGGGTACAGGTCGGCGTACGGACGGGTGGCCTCGTACGGCGTGGCCGGGTCGTGCCGCGTGCCGAAGACGAGGACGGGCTGCTTCACGTTGTTCTTCCACGGGCCGAGGAACGCGTCGTTGTCGCGGATGCCCATGAACTCGCACTGGATCCCGATCCAGGCGCGGTAGCGGCCGAAGTGCGGGGCGCGCTGGTCCGCGGCATCGGCGTACGCCGGGTAGGCCAGCGGCCCGCGGCCGGACTGCTTCGCCTCGACGCACGGCTGCAGAGCACTGCCGATCGAGGTCGTGTAGTCCTCCTTGCGGCGGTTCCACTCGATCAATGCTGTCGGTGCCTTGGCCGCGGCCTTGGTTCGGTTCGTGCTCGACAACTGGGCCCACATCTCGGCGAGCGCGGGGAATCCGGCCGGATCGTACAGGTTCGAGAACGTGATGGCCACCGCGACGGCGTACGTCACCCGCAGCGTGGAGCCGTCCGGCAGCGCGACGTCGACGGGGTGGGTCTTCAGCCGCTCCAGCGTGCCCTCGACAACGGTCTTCGGGTCGCCGAGCTGGTTCAGGGCGCAGTTCGCTGCCGCCTTCTTGCACTCGGACAGGAACTGCTCGTAGGTGTCGTACGCGCCGTCGCCCTGCTTCAGGCGGACACCGACCGGGTCCGGGTCGCCGTTCGAGCCGGAGTACCACTCCGGGCTCAGCGTGCCGTCGAGGACCAGCGCGCGGACGTTGTTCGGGAAGAGCTTGGCGTACGTCGCGCCGAGATACGTGCCGTACGAGTAGCCGACGTACGACAGCTTCTTGTCACCGACCGCCTGGCGCAGCAGGTCCATGTCGCGGGCGACGTTCGCGGTCGAGTAGTGCGCGAGCCGATCCGGTGACGTGGTGCGGCAGCTGATCGCGAGCTTGGCGCTGTCGACGATGAACTGGCGCTCTTCCTTCGCCGTCAGCGGGAACGGCGGGACGCCGGCCAGCGCCTTCGACTCGTCCGCCGCGGTCGGGTAGCAGGTCGCCGGGTCCGAGCGGCTCACGCCCCGCGGGTCGAAGCCGAGGATGTCGAACTTCGCCCGTACCGACGGCGTGTAGATCTGCTGACCGATCTGCTGCACCAGATCGACGCCGGAGCCGCCCGGGCCGCCTGGATTGGTGAACAAGGTGCCGATCTTGTGGGCCGGGTCGGCGGCGGGCAACCGGGTCAACGCGATCGTCGTGGTCGGCCCGTGCGGGCTGTCGTAGTCGGTAGGGACTTCGACCGACGCACACTGGAACGGCTTCAGCTTCGGGTCCGCGCCACAACTCCCCCACGCGATCTTCGGCACGGCGATCTTTGGCACGGTCGCCCTTGGCACGGTGGTTTCTGCTTGGGCTACGGCGGAGGTCATCGGCGTGAGCAGCACCAGAGCCAGACCGGTGACGGACAGTGTTCGAAGGATTCTTCTGGGCGTCATGTCACCGACCGTAGGCGGGTGACGCCTCCGGTCGCGTCCACCACGAGAAGGAGGCCGGAAGTCCGCCGTACAGCGGACCCCGGCCTCCGTTCGCAGTGCTTGTTACGCGCTCTTCTCGCGGCGCTGCTTGCGCTCGATCTGGTCGCGCGGGATCAGCGTCGGGTTCACGTTCTCCAGGACGACCTCGCCGGTGACGACGACCTTGGCGACGTCCTCGCGGCTGGGCACCTCGTACATCACGTTGAGGAGGACTTCCTCCATGATCGCCCGCAGACCACGGGCGCCGGTGCCGCGCAGCAGCGCCTGGTCCGCGATCGCCTCGACCGCGTCGTCGCTGAACTCCAGCTCGACGTTGTCGATCTCGAACAGCCGCCGGTACTGCTTGACCAGCGCGTTCTTCGGCTCGGAGAGGATCTTGATCAGCGCCTCGCGGTCCAGCGGCGACACCGTCGTGATGACCGGGAGCCGGCCGATGAACTCCGGGATCAGACCGAACTTGAGCAGATCCTCCGGCATGACGTCGGCGTACCCGCCGAGCTCCTTCGGCTTCTCCGGCTCGCGGGAGGCGTTGAAGCCGAGGGTCTTCTTGCCGACGCGCTGCTCGACCATGTGGTCCAGGCCGGCGAACGCGCCGCCGACGATGAACAGCACGTTGGTCGTGTCGATCTGGATGAACTCCTGGTGCGGGTGCTTGCGGCCGCCCTGCGGCGGGACACTCGCGGTGGTGCCTTCCAGGATCTTCAGCAGCGCCTGCTGGACGCCCTCGCCGGAGACGTCGCGGGTGATCGACGGGTTCTCGCTCTTGCGGGCGATCTTGTCGACCTCGTCGATGTAGATGATCCCGGTCTCGGCCTTCTTGACGTCGTAGTCGGCCGCCTGGATCAGCTTCAGCAGGATGTTCTCGACGTCCTCACCGACGTACCCGGCCTCGGTCAGCGCCGTCGCGTCCGCGATCGCGAACGGGACGTTCAGCATCCGGGCCAGCGTCTGGGCGAGGTAGGTCTTGCCGCAACCGGTCGGACCGATCAGCAGGATGTTCGACTTGGCCAGCTCGACGGCCTCGTCCTTCGCGTGCCGGCCGGCGCTCGAGGCGCCCTGACCGTCGCGGACCCGTTTGTAGTGGTTGTACACCGCTACGGCGAGCGCCTTCTTCGCCACGTCCTGTCCGACGACGTACGCGTTGAGGAAGTCGTAGATCTCCCGCGGCTTCGGCAGCTCGGTGAGACCGACCTCGGAGCCCTCGTTCAGCTCCTCCTCGATGATCTCGTTGCAGAGATCGATGCATTCGTCGCAGATGTAGACGCCGGGACCGGCGATGAGCTTCTTGACCTGCTTCTGACTCTTGCCGCAGAAAGAGCACTTGAGCAGGTCGCCGCCGTCACCAATGCGTGCCACCGGGACAGATCCCTTCTATGCGCAGTCGGACCGATTTCGACGGTACCCCGTCCACGGCTGAAAAACCGCGCTCGCCACCGGGTTGTGACTACGCCGGTGGCGAACGCGTCTGGCTCTTGACAGCTGGTCAGACCAGCTGCTGCCGTCTCAGACGCCGGCCGGGACCGGCGTCTTGAGGGTCTGCAGGACGTCGTCGATCAGGCCGTACTCGATGGCCTGCTCGGCGGTCAGGAACTTGTCCCGCTCGATGTCGCGCGAAACTTCCTCGCGGGACTTGCCGCTGGAATCGGCCAGCATCGTCTCCAGCAGCGCCCGCAGGCGGAGAATCTCGTTCGCCTGGATCTCGATGTCGGAGGACTGCCCGTAGGTGCCCTCGGTGGCCGGCTGGTGGATGATGATCCGGCTGTTCGGCAGCGCGAGCCGCTTGCCCGGCGTACCGGCCGCGAGCAGCACCGCCGCCGCGGAGGCCGCCTGGCCCAGGCAGACCGTCTGGACGTCCGGCTTGATGTAGCGGACGGTGTCGTAGATCGCGGTCAGCGCCGTGAACGAGCCGCCCGGGGAGTTGATGTAGATGCTGATGTCGCGGTCGGAGTCCATCGACTGCAGGCACAGCAGCTGCGCCATCACCGCGTTCGCGATCTCGTCGGTGATCGGCGTGCCGAGGAAGATGATGCGGTCCTCGAACAGCTTCGTGTAGGGGTCGATCCGGCGCATGCCGTAGGACGTGCGCTCCTCCCACTGCGGGATGAAGTAGTTCATGGTGCGTCCTAACTGGAGTGGGAGATCAGGAGTTCGGGCTGCCCTGGCTCAGCTGGGCGGCGCTGGTCACGACGTGGTCGATGAAGCCGTACTCCTTGGCCGCCTCGGCGGTGAACCAGCGGTCGCGGTCCGCGTCGTTCTCGACCTGCTCGAGCGGCTGGCCGGTGTGCTCGGCGATCAGCTTGAACAGCAGCGCCTTCAGGTGCAGCGACTGCTCGGCCTGGATCTTGATGTCCGAGGCCGTACCACCCATACCGCCGGACGGCTGGTGCATCATGATCCGCGCGTGCGGCAGCGAGTAGCGCTTGCCCTTCGCGCCGGCGCAGAGCAGGAACTGGCCCATCGAGGCCGCCAGACCCATCCCGACGGTGGCGACGTCGTTGGAGATCCACTGCATGGTGTCGTAGATCGCCATGCCGGAGTCCACCGAGCCACCGGGCGAGTTGATGTACAGCCAGATGTCCGCGCTGGGATCCTGAGCGTTCAGCAGCAGCATCTGCGCGATGATCGCGTTCGAGTTGTCGTCGCGAACCTCGGACCCCAGGAAGATGATCCGGTTCTTCCGCAACTCCCGGTAGATGTCGTCGTCTTGTCCGCCGGATCCGTTGCCGCCCGCGGCGGTGGGGCTGGCTGCAAATGTCTCGTTCACGAACCCGACATTACTGGTCGGCGGCGGCAGACCTAAGGCTGGGCCGTAGGTGTTCGCTCACGGCGCATCCTCGTGCCCGCTCTGTCTGCTGTGAGCGAATTCGCCCCGCGTTCACCACCCGCACAGCACAACGGATCCCCGCTCCTCGACCGCTGCCTCGTCAGGTACTTCGCGGAGCTCCGGCTGGTCGGGATCCCGCCGTACCTCCGGCTCCTGCAGCAGCGCGGCCACACCCGTCCCTCTCGCTTGGAAATCGTTTCACCAGCCACGTTAGGCGGTCCAGCCGCCGGTTTCCTCGCAGCCGGTTCGCGAAATGCGAACGGCCCGGAACCCTTGCGGGGCTCCGGGCCGTTACGGGCTCGTCAGGCCTTCGCGGGCTCCGCGACCGGGGCCTCGGCGTCGGCCGCCTCGTCGGCGCCCTCCGCCTCCGGGTCGGCGTACGTGCCGTCAGGCTGCAGGGTCTTCAGCTCGACCGTGTTGCCGGACCCGTCGGTGACCTTCGCGTTCTCGACCAGGTACGCCAGCGCCTTGCCGCGGACGACCTCGGACACCAGGCTCGGGACCAGGTTGTTCTCCACGGCGTGCTGGGCGAACTGGTCCGGGCTGACGCCGGAACGCTGCGCGTGCCGCACGATGTGCTCGGTCAGCTCCTGGTCGTTGACGCTCAGCTCCTGCTGCTCGGCCACCAGATCCAGCACGAACTGCGCCTTGATCGCGTCCTCGGACCGCTTCTTCAGGTCCTCGTCGAACTCTTCCTGGGACTGCTCCTCACCCTCGAGGAACTGCTCCATCGTCATCCCGGAGTACCCGAGCTGCTGCTCCAGGTTCTCCTTGCGGGCGGCGAGCTCGTCGGTCAGCAGACCCTCCGGCACCGGCACGTCGACCAGCGTCAGGATCTTCTCCAGTACGGCGTCCCGCGCCTCGCCGGCCTGCTCGAGCCGCTTGCCGCGCTCCAGCCGGGTCCGGACGTCGGCGGTCAGCTCCTCCGCGGTGTCGAACTCCGAAGCGGTCTGCGCGAACTCGTCGTCGAGCTCCGGCAGCTCCTGCTCCTTGACCGCGGTCACCGTCACCTCGACATCGACGTCGTCGCCCTTCAGGGCGCCGCCGACCAGCTGGGTGACGAACGTCTTCTTCTCGCCCGCGCTCAGGCCGATGACAGCCTCGTCCAGGCCGTCCAGCAGCTGACCGCTGCCCACCTGGTACGACAGGCCGGTCGCCTGCGCCTCCTCGACCTTCTCGCCGTCCTTGCTGGCCGACAGGTCCAGGGTGATGAAGTCCTTGTCCTGCACCGCGCGCTCGACCGGGTTCAGCGAACCGAACCGCTGCCGCAGGCCCTCGATCTGCTCGTCGACCTCGTCGTCGGAGATCGCGAGGTCCTCGACCTCGGCCTCGAGGCCGTCCAGGTCCGGCAGGGTGATCTCCGGGCGGACCTCGACCTCGGCGGAGAACTGCAGGCTCTCCTTGTCGTTGAACTCGGTCACGTCGACCTCGGGCCGGCCGATCGCCTTCACCTGGTTGTCACTCACCGCCTGCGAGTACAGCTTCGGGAGCGCGTCGTTGATCGCCTCCTCGAGCACAGGACCGCGGCCGACGCGCTGGTCGATGACCTGCGGCGGGATCTTGCCCTTGCGGAAGCCCGGCACCTGGATCTGCTGGGCGATGCTCTTGTACGCCGCGTCGAGGCTCGGCTTGAGCTCCTCGAACGGCACCTCGACAATGAGCTTGACCTTCGTCGGGCTCAAGGACTCGACGGTGCTCTTCACGGTGGCGGTTCTCCTTGATTCGATGACATTGCCAGCACGGGCGACAGCCCGGACCGCAGCAGTGCTGCAGGGGGTTTGTCGGGGCGACAGGACTCGAACCTGCGGTCTCCTGCTCCCAAAGCAGGCGCGCTAGCCACTACGCTACGCCCCGCAGTGACCGGAGAAGTCTAGCCGCCCCGAACCACTGCTCGCGCCACCGGGGCTCCGAAACCCATTTTGAGTCCACCCCCCGGTCTGTGGAATCATGTTCCGCAGCACCACGCGGGTGTAGCTCAATGGTAGAGCCCCAGTCTTCCAAACTGACTACGCGAGTTCGATTCTCGTCACCCGCTCGGGCGAAGGGGCGAGGTGTGCCTGCGGATTGCGCAGGCACGCTTCGCCCTCTTCCTTTGTGCGCCGTCGCTTCGCTCGGCGCGGGCGGGGGCTTCGCCACCCGCACCCCCTGCGCCTTCGCTTCGCTCGGCTCCTGGCGCGGGTCTGCGGTCAGCCTTTGCCTTCGCTTCGCTCGGCTCCTGGCGCGGGGTCCGCGGATCGGCGCCTGCCTTCTTCGCTCGGCTGCTGGCGCGGGTTTGCGGTCAGCTCTGCCTTCGCTTCGCTCGGCTGCTGGCGCGGGGTTCGCGGATCGGCGCTTGCCTTCGCTTCGCTCGGCTGCTGGCGCGGGTCTGCGGTCAGCCTCTGCCTTCGCTTCGCTCGGCTGCTGGCACGGGGTCCGCGGATCGGCGCTTGCCTTCGCTTCGCTCGGCTGCTGGCGCGGGTTTGCGGGTCAGCCTCTGCCTTCGCTTCGCTCGGCTCCTGGCGCGGGTGTGTCCGAGGGCGGTGCGCCTTGCGCTGGGGCGGTTGGGGCTGGGGCGGGTGGTGGGACGGGTGGGGCTGGATGGGGTGTGCGGAGGAGGGCGGTGGCGGCTCCTAATAGCCAGAGGGCGAAGGTGGCGGAGGCTATGCCTCCGCTCCAGAAGCCGGACAGGCATAGGACGGCTACTGCGTAGGAGGTCCAGGTTGCCCAGGTTGGTAAGGCAGCTGCCTGGCGGGTGATTCGGGTTGTTACGGCTACTAGGATCCCGCAGCCGATCAGGCCGGTGAGTGCCAGGACCTGGCCGGCCATGCCTAGGGCGCGGACGGTGTTCGGGTCGGCGGTGAATTCGGTCGACCAGGCCGCGAACGCGCTGCCCAGGTCGAGTGAGACACCCGTGATCGTCAGCCCGCCGAACAGCGCGGCGGCCGGCACGATGGCGTGGGCGAGCGGGTCGCCGCCGGACAGCCGGTCAAGCACTCGCCGCAGACCGGTGGCGAACCAGAGCAACGCCGCGACCCCTGCAGCGACCATGGGCGGCGCGATGCCGGCGGCTGCCTGCCGCGCGTCGTTGTTGAGCCTCGCGAGGATGTCTGCGTCCGACATGGTCGGGTCGTCGACGCCGACCAGGTAGCCCAGCGCCACCCCGCCGACCAGCAGCACAACCGCGGCCACGCCCGCCCACGCCGCCATCCGTATTGCTCGCGACTCGTCCATGCCGCCTCCCACGGTCGCGGCGGGCGGGATGCGACTACCAGGATCCGGCCCGCAGCGCGAAGTAGAGCCAGTCCCGAGCATGCACCCACGCCGCACCGCCAACAATGGCCCACCGCTGGATCATGGAGCGCGGAGGAAGGCGATTGCGTCTATCGATGCCGGTGCGGTGCTGGTCGAGATGATCTTCAGGGCGCCGGTTCGGAAGACCGTGGTGGGGAGGTAGGTGACCACTCGGCTGGTGGTGGTTGCGGCCAGGGAGACCGTGCCGATCTTGATGTTGGCGTGGTAGATGTCCACGCGGCCTTGGCCGGGGCCATGGATGGCTACGAGGGCTATACGTTGGCCGGCCTCTGTTGCCTTGGTCAGGTAGGCCCCGTTGGCCTTCAAGATGGATGTGGTGCCCTGGAAGGCCAGCGTGCTCGTGGAGCGAGTGACGGTGCCGGCGGAGGTCAGAGCGCGGTCGTCGTCGGGTGCTACCGAGCAGATCGGCGCGGACCACGCGGACAGGTTCCCCAGGTAGTCACGGGCGCGGACCATGAAGCACTCGTCCCAGCCCAGTCGTGGCGCCCACGTGATCGAGGTGATGCGCGTGTTCTGCCAGACAGCCGGGTAGATCCACTTGCCGAGCGCAACACCGGGTGCGGCGGTCTTGTAGACGACGTCGTACGACGCGATGTCGGTGTCGTCCTTGTACGCCCAGCGAACAGTCGCCGACCCGCTCAGCTGCACGCGGTCGCCGATGCGCCACGTGACGAGCGACGGCGCCGTGCCGTCGACCTCACTGCAGTACGACGCACTCCACGCGCTCAGATTGCCCGCGTAGTCACGCGCTCGGACCTGCCAGCACGTATCCGTGCCGACCGGAGCGGTCAGACTCGCACCGTTCGTCTTCAGGCCCTGCCAAGCCGGCACCTGGTTCCAGGCGCCGTACGGCGCCGTGCGGCTGGGCCGCTGCTGGATGCGAAGGTCGTAGCTGTTGACGCCGGTCGCGGGCGAGTTCGGGTCCTGCGGGTCGTCGTACGCCCACTCGAAGGACAGGCTGGTGTTGTCGCGGACGCGGTCACCGGCGGAGGCACTCTTCAACACCGGCGCCACGGTGTCGGGGTGCTCCTGCGGGTCAGCGGTCAGCCAGCTCAGCGTGATCACGCGGGGTTTGCTGTCCGCGTCGGCGTACACGATCTTCGCCAGACCGGAGCCGTCCGCGCGGAAGCTGGGGCCGGAGGTGCGGATCGGTCCGTAGCGACGCTGCCCCAGAGCCGGATCGTTGAGGTCAGTGACGAGCAGGTCAGTCCCGGACGCCTGTACGGCGAAACCGTTGCCCAACTGGGAGTCCGCTGCCACGGACAGGTTGCGCGGCGGCTGCGGGCCATTGACGTCGACAACCTGGTTGCAGCCGCTCAGAACCGCCCAGCGCCCGTTCACGTCATCCGGCCCGACGGTGCAGGCACTGGCGACCAGCACGGTCTTCACGTCACCGGTGGTCAGGTCCTTGCCGTCCAGATGCCCTGGCGACGTCACCTTCCAGACCGTGTTGCCGGACATGGCGAACGGCGGGGCGAAGTCGGCCAACTTGGTCTTCGTAGCGACGTCGTACACCTCTGCGGTCGGTCCGCTCGGCGCACGGTGCGAGACGAGCTTGCCGCCCTTCCCGAGCACCACCTCGTCCGTAGCGGGGAACGTGAGCCCGCCGACCTTCGCAGTACTGCCGTCGAACGTCAGCAGCGCGGTCCCCTCGACCTGCAGCGGCTTGCCGTCGTTCGAACCGCCGGACGCGGTCCACGTGGTCCCGTTGTTGCTGGTCTCGTAGACGGGGTTCGACACGACCACACGGGCACCGGACATGCCTACGTCGACGGCAGACCGCCCCGGGACCAGCGCCCCCTCCCCCAGGTGCTGCGGCGGATCAGCAGCCATCACCTGCGATGCCGTCAAAGGCAGCAGGACGACAGCACACACAGCTGCCGCCTTGACCCGAAAACTCACCACGAGAGACCCCCCAGTACTCCGAAGACAACGGGCCGCACCCTAGCCAGTAACCACCGGTAACGGAAGCGCCGTGGAAAACAGAGTGACACACCGTGACGCCTAGAGGATGCTGAAGGGCTGACCAAAACACGGAACAGGCACGAAAAGCCGAAAGGAACGAATGCAGGCAGGAATCACGGTATCGGCGGCAGAACTGCCCGAAGTACTGCTGCACGTCGCAGTGGTCCGTCCGGTCTTCCTCTGGGGCGCACCGGGGATCGGGAAGAGCAGCCTGGTCCGTGAATTCGCCGAATCGCTCGGTCTGGAGTGCGTGACGCTCCTGGGCACGCAGCTCGCGCCGGAGGACCTCATCGGCGTACCGCAGATCGTCGACGGCCGCAGCCGGTTCGCACCGCCGGTGGCGATCGCCCGGGACGAGCCGTACTGCCTGTTCCTCGACGAGCTGAACGCATCGTCCGCAGAGGTCCAGAAGGCGTTCTACTCGCTCATCCTGGACCGCCGGATCGGTGAGTACGAGCTGCCTGAGGGCTCCGTGGTCATCGGCGCCGGCAACCGGGCCACCGACAACGCCCTGGCCCGTCCGATGGCCAGCGCGCTGGTCAACCGGCTCGTCCACGTCCACCTGCGTGCGTCCGCGAGCGACTGGCTGCAGTGGGCGGGCACGGCGGGCATCCACCCTTGGGTCCTGGAGTACCTGCGCAACCGCCCCGACCACCTGTGGACCGCCCCGCCGAAGACGGAGGAGCCCTTCTCCACGCCACGCAGCTGGCACATGCTGTCCGACGCCCTGCACTCGTACGGCGACGACGTGTCCGACGAGACGCTCCGGGTGCTTGCCTTCGGCACCTTGTCTGCCGCGCACGCCTCCACGTTCCGCGCGTACGTGAAGACGGTCCGCCACGCCTTCGGACTGGACGCCGTACTCAAGGGCGAGACCGGCTGGCCGGCAGCTCCGGAGGACCGTGACCTGCTGTACTTCCTGGCCGAGACGTTCCGCGCCCGTCTGATCAAGGAGCTGGCCGCCGACAAGACCTCGGCCAACCCTGCGGCCCGTCAGCTCGCGCACCGCGGCAAGGCCCTGCTGGTGGAGCTGGCGGAGATCTCGCTCGAGATCGCGCAACTGGTGATCGCATCCGACGACGACGGCCGTCCGGTGCTGCCGACGTGGTTCCTGGTCGAGGTCAGCCGCGACCTGCCGCGTCTGGTCGCCGCGCGTGCCTAAACGCAAGCAGCGGGACCCGGCCTTGGAGGCGATCCAGGCCGGCTGGACGACGATCGTGCAGCACCCGCTGTTCGCGCCGATGGCCGACTGGGCGCGCAGCCCGGTTCGGGACGACGCCTGTCCGGCCGACGGCTGGGCGACCATCGACTCGAACGGCCAGATCCGTACGCACCGCACCCGCCGGGCCACCCCGGACGAGTGGGCCTGGGTCTTCGCGCACCTGCTGATCCACCTCGGCCTCGGCCACCTGGACCGTCCCGGCCCTGACCAGGCCGCGTGCGCCGCGTACGACGTCGCGGTCAACCGCTTCCTGCAGTCCCTCAAGCTCGGTACGCCGGTCGTCGAGCTGCCGCCGACCTTCCCCGCGATGGAGGAGGACGCGCTGGCACGCCTCTGGCGGCGCGAAGGTGTGCCGGCGGACTATGACGGTCTCGGCGTAGCCGGTCGGACGTCCGACGTCGACCCGGTCCGCTGGAACGGCTGGGGCAAGCCGCCGGAGTGGAGCGAGCTGTTCGCCGCCGGGCTGTCGGCCGCAGCGGCAGCGGCTGTCGAGGTCGCGGGCGGTGCACGCTCGTCGCTGACCGCGGATCGCGGTGGGCGGGACAAATGGGACCTGGCGCTCGGCTGGTTCGTCTCGTCGTACCCACTGCTCGGTGCGATCGCGTCGAGCATGACGATCGTCGCCGAGGCGGAGCTCGCCCGAGGCTGGGACATCCACGTGGCGGCGGTGAACGCGGCAGCCGGCGAGATCTACGTCAATCCGCTCATCAGCATGACGCTGAGCGAGTGGCGGTTCGTGATGGCCCATGAGATGCTCCACGCCGCCCTGCGCCACGGCGAACGCGTCGGCGGCCGCGACCCGTACCTGTGGAACGTGGCCGCCGACCTGGTGATCAACGGCTGGCTCCTGGAGATGGGCGTGGGCAGCATGCCGGACGGAGGGCTGCACGACCCGGTCCTGAAAGGCATGTCCGCTGAAGAGGTCTACGACCGCATCACCACCGACCTGCGTCGCTACCGCAAGCTCGCGACCCTGCGTGGCGTCGGACTGGGTGACGTGCTCGGCCATCCGCTCCCGCACTCTGGAGAGGCCGCACGCGCCGCCGGTCTGGACGACATCTACCGACGGGCCCTGAGCACCGGACTGGCGTACCACGACCCGGCCCGCGGCACGCTGCCCGCCGGACTGGTCGAGGAGATCCGCGCGCTGGACCACCCTCCCCTCGCCTGGGACGCGCAACTGGCCCGATGGTTCGAGGAGCACGTACCGGCTGTCGAGAAGACCCGCACTTACGCCCGCGCGTCCCGGCGCCAGTCCGGTACGCCGGACATCCCGCGTCCGGGCTGGATCCGCCCGGTCGAGCTCGACCGCCTCCCGACGTACGGCGTGGTGCTCGACACCTCGGGCTCCATGGACCGCGAGCTGCTCGGCAAGGCACTTGGCGCGATCGCGTCGTACTCACGCGCTCGCGACGTACCGGCCGCACGGGTCGTGTACTGCGACGCGGCGGCCTACGACGCCGGCTACGTGCCAGTGGACGACATCGCCGGCCGGGTGCAGGTCCGCGGCCGCGGTGGGACGGTGCTGCAGCCCGGTGTCGACCTGCTCGAGCGCGCCGACGACTTCCCCGCGCAGGGACCGATCCTGCTCATCACCGACGGCCAGTGCGATGTCGTCCGGGTACGGCGCGAGCATGCCTGGCTGATCCCCCGCCGCGCCTCACTCCCCTTCATCGCAAGGGGTCCTGTGTTTCGCGTGGAGTGAACAAGCTCTGCTGGCGGCGAACAGCCGTAGTCGCGTGACTCTCCTGAGTGACAGGTTCACAGGTATGGCATGGGTCGTTAACGGCGAGTTCAGGAAGCTGTGGATCGGACAGCTGGTGTCTGCATCCGGCAGTGCGGTCACCACTGTCGCGCTTCCGCTAGTGGCAGTGGTGACCCTGCAGGCATCGGCCGTGCAGATGGGTGCGCTGTCCGCGGTGTCGATCGCGCCCCACCTGCTGTTCGGACTGCTGGCGGGTGTCTGGGTGGACAGGTGGTCGCGACGGCGCGTGCTGATCTGGACCGACATCGGACGCCTCCTACTGCTCGGCTCGGTGCCGGTTGCGGCGGCCCTGCAGTCGCTGCGGATCGAGCAGTTGTACGTCGTCGCCGTACTGACCGGAGTGCTCACGCTGCTGTCCGACACCGCGTCCCAGACGATGATCCCGCTACTGGTTCCACGTAAAGACCTGATCCGCGCGAACAGTGCTGCCCTGCTGAACCTGAACCTTGCCTCGACGGTCGGACCGTCTGTAGCCGGTCTCCTGGTGCAGGTCCTCACAGCCCCGTTCGCGATCGTCCTCGACGCCGCGTCGTACATCGTGTCCGCGGTCGCGGCGTACCTGATCCGCGAGCCGGACCGCCCGCCGCCGCGACCCCGCTCCGAGGTGCAACTGTCGGCAGGTCTGCGAGTGCTGTTCGGTCACCGGATGCTCAGGCCGCTGGTCCTCTCAGCGGGCATTGCGGCCCTGGCCGGATCTCTGCAGGGACCACTGATCGTCCTGTTCCTGATCCGTGAGCTGCACCGCTCGCCCGCGTTCGTAGGACTCACGCTGACCGCCTTCGGTGCCGCTGCGGTAGCGGGGACGCTGGTAGCCGGTCCGTGGTGCCGGCGGGTCGGCATCGGCCGCTCATACCTGTCCGGCTGCATCCTTGCCTCGCTCAACGGCGCCCTGCTCTTCACCGGCCGTACGCCGCTCATCCTCCTCGGCCAGGTGCTCGCGGGCCTCGGGATGTCGCTGTTCGGCGTACCCCAGCGCACGCTGCGCCAGGCGTTGGCCCCCGCCCACCTCCTCGGTCAGGTCACGGCCTCCTGGCGCACCCTGGTCATCGGCGGCCAGGCCGCGGGCGCGGCCGCCTCAGGGGTCCTGGCCACCGCTCTCCACATCCGCCCAACCCTCCTGATTGCCACCGCGGGCATGCTCGCGGGCACACTGGTCGCCGTCTTCTCGCCGCTGCGCGGACTGCGCGATCTGCCCGAAGAGGAAACGGCTGGGCGATCGATGGCCTAGCACTGATTACGAATCGCGATAGGTCCGGACGGGCCTCCCGCGTACGGCCGAGACGGGTTATTGCGTCCGGTGGTTATTCATCGGCGGGGAATGGAATTGGCAGGACAAGCGCTTACCTACTGAGCGATACTGGAAAGTGCGCCGTTTTCAGGTCGCCAAAGCCCCTTGTGAACCGAAGTAGATGGGAAGTGCGCCCGTCCAGATGCCGTCAGAGCACGCTGTCAAAGCGCCGTCGATCGCTGCCCCTACCACCCGTGCCCCCGAACGCAGCCGCAACCTGTGGCGACTGCGTCCTTACTTGAAGCCACACCGCTGGCGCCTCGCGGTGATGTTCTCCACCGCCATGCTGGGCGTCGGAGTCAGCCTTACCGTCCCACTGGTCACCCGAGCCATCATCGACGGTCCGGTGACCCGCCGCGAGCTGAGCGCGCTGGTCCCGCTCGCGCTGCTGGCCCTCGGGCTCAGCATCTCCGAAGTCATCTTGGTGTGGATGCGCCGCTGGGCGCAATCCCGGGCGGTCAGTGACTTGGAGGCAACTCTGAGGCACGACCTGTACGTCCGGCTGCAGTCGCTGCCGATGGAGTTCCACACCCGCTGGCAGAGCGGTCAGCTGCTCTCCCGCGTCACCACCGACCTCTCGACCATCCGCCGGTTCATGGGCTTCGGCCTGCTGTTCCTGGTGATGAACATCCTGCAGCTGATCGTCGTCACCATCCTGCTGCTGCAGCTGTACTGGCCGCTCGGTCTCGTGGTCCTGGTGGCCGCGGTGCCGATCGTCATGGTCTCGCTGAAGTTCGAGAAGAAGTACCTGCGGATCTCCCGCAAGGTGCAGGACCAGCAGGGCGACCTGGCCACCCGGATCGAGGAGTCGGCGCTCGGCTTCCGGGTGATCAAGGCGTTCGGCCGGCGGCCGCACGTCCAGGGCCAGTTCGACGACGAGGCGACCACGCTGTACGACACCGAGGTCGAGAAGGTCCGGCTCGCGTCGCGGTTCTGGAGCTTCCTCGGCGTCATCCCGAACCTGACGCTCGTGATCGTCCTGCTGCTGGGCGCGCTGGCGGTCGGCCGGGAGGCGATCACCCTCGGCACCCTGGTCGCGTTCATCACGCTGATGCTGTCTCTGGTCTGGCCGGTCACCTCGCTCGGCGCGATCCTGGCGATGGCGCAGGAGTCGATGACGGCGGCGGACCGGATCAGCGAGATCCTCGACACCTACTCGGTGATCAAGTCCGGTCCGGAGGAGCTCACCAACTCGCGTGGCCACCTCCGGTTCGAGCATGTCGGATTCCGGTTCTCCGACGACTCCACCGAGGTGCTGCACGACATCAACCTCGACCTGACCCCAGGTACGACGCTCGCACTGGTCGGCGCCACCGGGTCCGGCAAGACCACTCTGACCGCACTGGTCCCCCGGCTGTACGACGTGACCGCCGGACGGATCACCATCGACGGGCACGACATCCGGGACCTGTCCCTGGTGTCACTGCGGACCGCGGTCGCGTCCGCGTTCGACGACCCGACGCTGTTCTCGATGAGCGTCCGGGAGAACCTGACGCTCGGCCGCCCGGACGCCAGCGACGCCGACGTACAGCAGGCTCTGGAGGTTGCCCAGGCGCAGTTCGCCAACGAGCTGCCGTGGGGACTGGAGACCCGTGTCGGTGAGCAGGGCATGTCGCTGTCGGGTGGTCAGCGGCAGCGGCTCGCGCTGGCCCGCGCAGTGCTCGCCAAGCCGGCCGTACTGGTGCTGGACGACACCCTGTCGGCGCTCGACGTACACACCGAGGCCCTGGTCGAGGAGGCGCTGCAGAACGTGCTCTCCGACACCACCGGCATCGTGGTGGCGCATCGCGCGTCGACGGTGATGCTGGCCGACAAGGTCGCGCTGCTGCAGGGCGGCACGATCACCCACGTCGGAACCCACCATGAACTGCTCGCGACGGTCCCGGAGTACCGGCACCTGCTCGCGGCCGAAGAAGAGGAGGTGCACGCATGACGACGACCCAGCAAACACCTCCTCAGGCTTCGGAACCGGCCAAGGACGACCGGCGGCCGGAGGAGGAGCAGAGTTGGCGCGGTCTGTTCGAGGAGGACCCCGACCGGGAGATCTCCCGGGCGACGACCATCCGCCTGAAGGAGGACTCCCGCAAGCTGCTCGGGGAGCTGCTCCGGCCGTACCAGAAGCTGATCTGGCTGCTGGTGGTGATCGTGATCGTCGAGAACGCCGCCCGGCTCGCGGTGCCGTACCTGGTCCACCTGGGCATCGACAACGGCATCCCGCCGATCCTCGCAGGCGAGGGCTCGCGGCAGCTGATCACGATCGTCATCGCGGTGCTGGCGTCGGCGTTGCTGCAGGCGTGGGCGCGCCAGATCTTCCTGATGCGGTCCGGCCGGCTGGGTCAGACGATCCTGCTCGGTCTGCGCAAGCGGGTGTTCGACCACTTCCAGCGCCTCAGCCCGGCGTTCCACGACCGGTTCACCTCTGGGCGGGTCATCTCCCGGCTGACGTCCGACGTACAGGTCATCGACGAGATGCTGGCGAGCGGGTTCGACAGCCTGGTTACCGCGGTGCTGACCCTGGTCGGCACGTCGATCATCCTGCTTACGCTGGACGTGAAGCTCGGTCTGCTCGCACTGCTGTCGTTCCCGGCGCTGCTGGTTCTGACGGCGTGGTTCCGGAAGCGGTCGGCCGTCGTGTACCGGCAGACGCGTGAGGCCGTCGTACTGGTCATCGTGCACTTCGTCGAGTCGATGACCGGCATCCGCGCGGTCCAGGCCTTCCGCCGGGAGCCGCGCAACGAGGAGATCTTCCACGGGGTCAACGACCGCTACCGGAAGGCGAACCTCGAGGCGTTCCGGCTGAACGCGGTCTTCATGCCGGCGATCAAGGGCGTCGGCAACATCACGATCGTCGCGATCCTGGCGTTCGGCGGTTACCAGGCGTACCACGGGCACGTGACGGTCGGAGTGCTGACCGCGTTCCTGCTGTACCTGCGGCAGTTCTTCGAGCCGCTGCAGGACATCACGCAGTTCTACAACACGTTCCTGTCCGCGTCGGCGGCGCTGGAGAAGCTGTCCGGCGTGCTGAACGAGACCCCGGACGTCCCGGAGCCGATCGAGCCGGCCAAGCCGGGCAAGGCGCGCGGCCACCTGGAGCTGCGGAACGTGCGGTTCGAGTACGTCGACGGCGTACCGGTGCTGCCCGGTCTGCAGCTGGACGTGCCGGCCGGTCAGACGCTGGCCCTGGTCGGTACGACGGGCGCAGGCAAGACCACGATCGCCAAACTGGTCGCCCGGTTCTACGACCCGACCGGCGGGCACCTGCTGCTCGACGGCGTGGACCTGCGCGACCTGGCCGAGGACGACCTGCGCGAGCGGGTCGTGATGGTGACCCAGGAGAACTTCCTGTTCACCGGCTCGGTCGCCGACAACATCCGCTTCGGCAAGCCCGGCGCGACGATGCAGGAGGTCGTCGACGCCGCGAAGGTGATCGGCGCGCACGACTTCATCTCGGCATTGCCCCACGGCTACGACACCGCCGTGGAGAAGCGCGGTTCCCGGTTGTCGGCCGGTCAGCGGCAGCTGGTCGCGTTCGCGCGGGCGTTCCTGGCCGACCCGTCCGTACTGATCCTGGACGAGGCGACGTCCAGCCTGGACATCCCGAGCGAACGCCTCATCCAGCGGGCTCTGAAGACGATCCTGGCCGACCGTACGGCGATCGTGATCGCCCACCGGCTGTCCACCGTCGAGACCGCCGACCGGGTGCTCGTGCTCGAGCACGGGCGGATCATCGAGGACGGCGCACCTGATGACCTCGTCACCCGCGACGGCCACTACGCCGGGTTGCACCAGGCCTGGGAAGAGTCCCTGGCCTGACTGTCTGTGATCGCGGGCGCGTGGGTTCATCAACCCACGCGCCCGCTGCGCTCCTCGGATTCACCCCAGCGGGGTGACGTTGCCGTGCCTTCCAGCAGACACCATGTGATGTCCGGCAGTGAAGAACGGCAAGGAGTGCACCATGACCGCCTTTACGGTGTGGAAGTTCGACAGCCCCGACGGAGCCGAGCATGCCGCTGCAGTGCTCAAGGGCTGCGAGCGGGACGGGCTGGTGAAGATCGACGACCACGCGGTCGTCTCGTGGCCCGAAGGCGCCTCGCATCCGACCACCAAGCAGACACACGAAGAGACCTGGCGCGGAACCGGGTGGGGCGCCTTGTGGGGCGTTCTCCTCGGCGCCCTCTTCTTCGTGCCGGTGATCGGCGGCGTGGCCGGCGCCGCGATCGGCGCGATCGCCAAGACGACCGAGGGTGCCGGCATCACCAAGGAGCAACTGCACAAGATCCGCACCGAGGTGACACCAGGAAGCTCGGCACTGTTCGTGGTCACCGAGCAAGGCGATCTCGACCGGGTCGGCGAGCGCTTCCACGGTATGCACGACAAGCTCATCGACACCAACCTCACGCAGGCCGAGCGCGAGGAGCTGTACGAGACCTTCGGCGGCCGGTGACAGCCCGCCGCGGCAACCGCCGATCTTGTTTCTCGAAGGAGTAATACCTATTAGCGTCTAGCGCCTCCGCGAACCGAGCGAGTACGGTCCTGCCACCTTCCGTCGTGAGGAGAGTGGCATGCCGATCAGTCGTCGTACGTTGAATCTCGGGATCGCGGCCGGGGCGGCGGCCGCCGCGTTGCCGGCCGCGGCCCACGCTGCCGGACCGCAAGGTGGTGGTGGACACCGGCAGCCGGCGGCGCCGTTCTTCGCCGAGACGACGTTGTGGGACAACACCGTCGACCCGCTGGCCAGCTACTTCGTCTACGGGCTGATCGCGACGCGCAACGATACCCTCATCGCCTGCTGCGAGGGCCGGCACGAGGTGTGCGACGCCGGACCGCACGATCTACTCGTCCGGCGCAGTACGGACCGCGGACAGACGTGGCTGCCTACGCAGACGGTCGAGGCGTCGGTCAACGGCGAGAGCTGGTCCAACCCGACATTCGTTGCCGACGGCCACACGGGTGAGGTGTTCCTGTTCTACAACCTGTGCGCGCGGCTGCCGGAGAACACCAGTTGCTCCTCCGACACCGGCATCGTGCACTACCGCTCCAGCAGGGACAACGGCGCAACCTGGGGCGAACGGCACAGTTTGGACGGTCTGTTCGACAGCTTCCCGTTCAACTGGCAGATGCACGGTCCTGGACCTGGGCACGGCATCCAGTTGAAGTCCGGCCGCTTGCTGCTCACCGTGTCCCACCGGACGATCATCACCGGCGTACCGACGGCAGACCGTAACTACGGCGCCTCCACTGTCTACAGCGACGACCACGGTCGCACCTGGAAGGCCGGCGGCGAAGTACCGCTCGGGACCGGGCTGCCGACGGTTGGTGAAGCCAGACTGCTTCAGCGCGCGGACGGGTCCATCGTGATGAACAGCCGGCCGGGCTCCGGCAACGACTGGCCGCGTGACTTCCCGATCAGCACCGACGACGGTCTGAGCTGGTCGCGTGCGGCGATGGACTTCAGCGCCGGCCTGTTCAACGGCTGCGACATGGGCTTCCTCAGGTACACGGACGGGCACGACGCGAACCGCGTCCTGCTCAGCCGGCCGGACGCACCGATGCGGTGGAACATGACGGTGTCGGTGAGCTACGACGAGGGCAAGTCGTTCCGCTACGGCCGATCGATCAGCCAGCTCCGCGGGTACTACTCCGACCTCACCCGCCTGTCCGACGGCACGATCGTGCTGCTGTACGGGTGCGACGGCGACATCGACAGCAGTCCGCGCCGCGTGGCGGTCGCACGCTTCAATCTGGAGTGGCTGACCCAGGGACGGGACAGCCTGGCCACCGGGCCGGGGCTCTCCACGACGTCGTACCCGATGAACTACCCGCGGCTCCCAGCGTCCGGTACGGGCGCGTACGTCGACCAAGCGATCCACGTGGACCGCGACGACACGTACGAGCTCTGGCTGCGTTACTACCGCTCGGCTGACGGCGGACTGGTCACGGTGACTGTCGACGGGACCACGCCGCGGGTCAGTGCCCTCGACCTGACGTCGTTCCGCGGCGAGGGGTACGACATGGTACTGCTGGACCGGCGTCGTCTGACCCCTGGTCGGCATTCCATCCGCTTCACGTTGGCAGGGGCCGGCCGAGGCGGCGGTACGGCGGTCGCACTCGAGCAACTCGCGCTGGTCAAGGCGGCCGCGACACCCGACGTCCGCGAGGAGGTCACCGTCGACAACGGCGGGCTGGGCTTCGAGACCGTCGGAACGTGGGCCAGCGGGCGCAGCGTCCTCGGGTACTACGGCTTCAACTACCTGACGCACGCGAAGGGCACCGGCGCCAACCTGGCTCGGTTCCGCCCCGCGATCCCCGGCACGGGTCGCTACGAGGTCCTCACTTCGTACGCCGCCGATCCGAACCGCGCATCCAACGCGCCGTACGTCGTACACCACGCCGACGGGACGACCGCGGTGCCGGTCAACCAGCGTGTTCGCGGCGTACCCGATCCACGCACCGGGGAATGGGTGTCACTCGGCACCTTCACCTTCAACGCCGGCCTGGACGGCTACGTAGAACTGAGCGACAACGCCGACGGCTACGTCATCGCCGACGCCGTCCGCTGGCGCCGCGTGCCGTAGAACTGTCCGGGGACGTCGGTACGTTGGGCGCATGTTGACGACGCTGGCGGTGGAGAACTACCGATCCCTGCGGCGGATCGTCCTGCCGCTCGGCGGGCTGAACGTGGTGACCGGAGCGAACGGGACAGGCAAGTCCAGTCTGTACCGGGCGCTCCGGTTGCTTGCCGACGCCTCGCGCAACGGCGCCATCGCCGCCCTGGCACGCGAAGGCGGACTACAGTCGACGCTGTGGGCCGGGCCGGAGCACGTCCGCAAGAACCGGCCGGTCCAGGGCACTGTCCGGACCGGCCCGGTGACGTTGCGGATGGGGTTCGCGGGCGACGACTACGGCTATCTGATGGACCTCGGGCTGCCGGTGCCCAACGGCTCGCAGTTCGACCTGGATCCGGAGATCAAGCGGGAGGCGTTGTGGGCGGGGCCGTTCCTTCGCCCGGCGGCGCTCCTGGTCGACCGCAGCAATCGCGAGGCCCGGATCCGATCGGCCGGTGGGGAGTGGGAGCGCGCGGGTCATCCGCTCCAGACGTTCGACAGCATGCTGAGCGAGTTCGCGGACCCTGAGCGCGCGCCGGAGCTGATGCTGGTGCGGGACCGACTCCGGGGGTGGCGGTTCTACGATCATTTCCGCACCGACGCCGACGCACCTGCCCGGCGAGTGCAGATCGGGACGCGGACCGCCGTACTCTCCCAGGACGGCTCGGACGTCGCAGCCGCCCTGCAGACCATCCGCGAGCTCGGCCCCAACGGCGCGCTCGACCAGGCCATCGAGCTGGGCTTTCCCGGCAGCTGGGTCGACGTCGTCAACACGGCCGGCCGCTTCGAGATCGCCTTCCGCCAGCACGGGCTGCTCCGGCCGCTCTCCGGCGCCGAGCTATCCGACGGCACGCTCAGATACCTCCTCTGGGTCGCCGCCCTACTCACCCCGAGGCCCCCGGAGCTCCTGGTCCTCAACGAGCCCGAGACCAGCCTCCACCCCGACCTGCTACCCGCCCTGGCAAACCTCGTGGTCACCGCGGCGAAGGACGCGCAGGTCATCGTGGTCACCCACTCGCGCCCGTTCATCTCCGCACTGCAGGCCCTCTCCCCCGAGCTCCAGACCATCGAGCTGGTCAAGGACCACGGCGCGACGACCATCGACGGCCAGGGCCCTCTCGACGAGCCGCCCTGGAAATGGCCGTCGCGCTGAGCTCAGTGCTTGACCGACTCGAAGCGGACCAGGATGACCGATCCGGCCGCGGAGAGGGCGAAGCCGATGATCGCGGCGGGCCACCAGCCGGAGCGAACGGCGTCGTCGAGGACGAAGACGCCTACCGCGGCCGGCGTGATGGTTTGCAGGGCGATCATCGGCGTGGTTGCCAGCGTCACCGAACCGCGCTGCAGGGCGAGCGAGTAGAGGATGAACGCAAGCGCTCCACTGATCGGGAGCGTGTACAGCGTCGGGCTGTGAAACAGCTCGCTGATCGAGCCGTCCTGGAGGAGACGCGCGGACACAGCGACCCCGGCGTACCCGAGACCGGCCAGCATCCCGAGCAGGGCGGTGGAGACGCCGTGCTGCGAGCGGCTGGCGATGGCGCCCAGTACGGCGATCGTGATGAGCCCGACGATGATGCCGATCGTGAGGCCGTGATGCTGGGCGGCCGCGCCGGCGTCTCCGGCCGAGACTGCGAGCAGGCCGAGACCCACGACGACCCCAGCCACCGCCGACCACTCGAGCGCGCTGAGTTGATCCGACATCAGCCGGGTCGCGAGCAGTGCGGTGACGACCAGGCTGACCGCGATGCCGGCCTGCGCAAGGTACAACGGCAGCAGGCGCAGCGCGACGAAGTGCAGGCCGAAGCCGGCCAGGTTGAGCGCCAGCGCGCCGAGGAACGCGGGCTGCCTGAGCAGCGCGACCACGAACCCGCCGAGCCGCCGCGGATCCAGCTCCGACTCCGTCGGCACCTTCCGCGAACCGACCGCCTGCAGGATCGCGCCGACACCGAAAAGCACCGCGGCCCCCAGAGCCGCGCCAAGACCGAGAACCATCTACGCGACAGCCCTACGGCGCCAGGTCAGGTAAAGGCTCAGGACCCCGTAATAGACCAGGTACGACAGCGAGACCCCGACCACGATCGGGTTCGGGTTCGGCATCTGGGCCAGCAGGACGGCGTACGCCGCGAGCCAGACCGCGGTCGTCAGCAGGTTCAGCGAGCGGAACGCCTTGGTCCGCGACGGGTACACGTACTTCACCGGGATGAAGACGAGGATCGAGCACACGACCAGGATGATGCCGGTGGAGACCGGGCTGAGCCCGAGGACCACGACGTAGAAGGCGACCACGTTCCAGTAGCTGGGGAACCCGAGGAAGAAGTGGTCCTCGGTCTTCGCGTCGACTCTGCAGAACTGGTAGCTGGAAGCAAGCAGCGGCAGCGCGCCGAGGATCGCGCCCCAGGTGCCGGACGGCAGGTAGCCGCCGGTCCACAGCAGCACGATCGGGGCGAACGCATACGTGAGGTAGTCGACGATGTTGTCGAGCATCGCGCCGTCGAACCACGGGATCGTTTCCTTCACCCGCAGCCGGCGCGCGAGCATCCCGTCCGTGCCGTCGATCACGAGGGTCGCCAGCCCGAGCCAGAGGGCGCGGACCGCGTCGCCGTCGATGGCGGCGATCACGATCAGCAACGCGAGCACCGTTCCGCTCGCGGTATAGGCATGCAGTGCAAGTCCGGCCAGACGCAACCGCGTCGACCCGACGAACGGTTCCTGCACCGCGTCGTGTGTGGTCAGGACGACTCCCAGAACTCAAGCGACGCAGCGCGCCGGGCCGGATCGAGATGAACCCGGCCTTCGCCAGCGTCTCACAGGCCTGGTCCGGCGACGGTCACCGCCCGTCATCCCACGCCGGATCTTTGCAAGGACTTAGTAGGTCGCCTACTTGACCGGGTCCAGCAGGAAGAGCGGGATCTTCCGGGTGGTCTTGGTCTGGTACTCCGCGTACGGCGGGTAGGCGGCGACGGCGCGCTCCCACCACTGCTCGTACTCGTCGCCCTCGATCTCGCGGGCGACGTACTCGTTGGTCGTCTCGCCGTCCTGCAGCGTGAGCTTCGGCTCGGCCTTCAGGTTGTAGTACCAGACCGGGTGCTTGGGGGCGCCGCCGAGGGATGCGACCGCGGCGTACACGCCGTCGTGCTCGACCCGCATCAGCGGGACCTTCCGGATCTTGCCGGACTTGGCGCCGCGCATGGTCAGCAGCACCACCCGCATCCCCTTGATGTCGACGGCGGCGGTGGTGCCCGCGGCCGTGACCTTCTCTACCTGGTCCCGGACCCAGCCGGTCGGGCTCGGCGCATAGTCGTCATTGCTCGATGTCATGTCACCAATCGTAGGGTGACACGTCACCAACACCAACCGGCGGGTGTCGCGTCAGACCGCGCAGGACTGCAACTGGGTCGCGGTGGCGATGGTGGCTTCGATCCAGCGGCGGCGGAGGAAGTGCGCCTTGGCCAGGCGGTGGACGCCGTCGAGGACGACCAGGCGGCCGCGGTAGGCGACCAGGTTGATCGGGAAGTCGAGGTCCGCGTCCATCACCCGCTGGTAGTGGGCGCGGAAGTTCATCGGGGTCTCCGCGACCTGGTGCGGCGTGACCCGGAACCGCTCGCCGTCCAGCTGCCACAGCGGCAGGTCGAACATCCAGACCAGGTCGGCGATCTCGACCGGCTCGACCTTCAGGTCCAGCTCCCACAGCTTCGCCAGCTGCCAGTGGTACGGCGGGAACACCTCCCGCAACGTCTCCGGCATCATCGCGACCAACTCGTCGAACGACACGTCGGGCGCAACCCGGTCCGCGCCCGAGCCGAAGGTGTCGCCCAGCCCATCGATCGTCACGACGGAGCAGGCTACGCCATCACCGGGCCGAGGGCCTCAGCTGTGTGGCAGACGGTGGATGATGACGATGGCCGAGTCGTCGCCCGGGCCGCCGGCGCTTGCGACCAGGACGGCCGCGCCACCCACGAACCCCTGTGCCACAAGGCGTTCGGCGTGTCCGGTCAGGCGGTCCGTACCGCGGCCGATGTCCCGCCGTGGCGTCTCGACCATGCCGTCGCTGTAGAGGAACAGCGCGTCACCGGGCCGCAGCTGCCCGTGGTTCGCCTTGAACTCCGGCGCCTCCATCAACCCGAGCAACGGCCCGTCGGCGTCCCGCGTCTGCCACCGCCCCGACCACGCGTCGAACTGGATCGCCGGCGGATGCCCGGCCGTACGTACGTCGAAGTCCCCCGTGCGCAGGTCGAGCACGACGTGGACCACGGTCGCGAAGTCGTCGTCCCAGTCCTGCCGGCGGATGTACTGGTTCGCCGACGGCAGGAACTCCTGCTCGGGTACGACGCCGAGCAGTCCGCCGAAGGCACCGGACAGCAGCAGCGCCCGCGTGCCGGCATCGATTCCCTTGCCCGAGACATCGACCAGCGCCACCTCGAGGAAGTCGTCGTGCATCGTCGACACCACGAAGTCGCCGGAGAACGTCGACCCGCCGGCGGACTGGATCGCACTCTCGACCCGCCAGCCGGGCGGCAACGGCGGCATCTCCCCCTGCGCGGTGAGCGTGTCCCGCAGTTCCATCAGCATCGACTCGCTCCGGGTGCCGGCCACGCCGAGCCGGCTGCGCACCTTGGCGCTGGTGATCATGATCCAGCCGACGATCACCAGCACCAGCACGAAGCCGATCCGGGGCAGCGTCATCCCGCGGGACAGCACGACGTACGAGCCGAACGTGGCCGTGATCCCGGTCAGCGCCACCAGCTCGCCGAACCGGAGCAGGACGCCGCCGACCACCAGCGGGACGATCAGCAACGAGGCCGGCACGAAGGTCATCCAGATCAGGCTCGCGATCGAGATCACCAGCTGCATCAGCATCAGGGCGGCGAACGCCAGCCGGTGCGACCGGCGGGCACGACGACCCAGCGCTTCGACCCGGCGGCCGATGCGTCGTGCCAGCGCTGGACCGCCGTTCTTCTTCATGGTGTGAAGAAGATAACGGCACCGATCGGTCCGCGCATCAATTCGAAACACAACTGATGGGTTTCAGCTCTTGCGAGTGAGTCCGGTCCGTTGACATTTGGGGCACCAGAACAAGTTGCGGCCGGCCAGGATCTTGGTCCGGATCACCGACTGGCAGACGAAGCAGTGCTGCCCCTGCCGCCGGTAGACATAGACCTCGCCACCATGATCGTCCTTGCGTGGGTCACGGCCCATCGCCTCCGGTGTGTGGTCGTCGGCAACCGTATCGATCCGGCCGGTTTCGACGCCGTACTTCATCAGCTCGAGCAGGTCGTCCCACATGCCCTGCCACTCTCGCTTCTTGACTGCGTTGCCCGGCGTCATCGGGTTCAGCTTGGCCCGGAACAGCACCTCGGCGCGGTAGACGTTGCCGACCCCACTCAACACGTCCTGGTTCATCAGCAGCTGCCCGATCGGCAGCTTGCTGCGATGGATCCGCTTCCACGCGAGGTCCGGGTCGGCGTCGTCGCGCAGCGGGTCCGGTCCGAGCCGGCCGAGCAGCGTGTCGCGCTCCTCGCCGGTGATGACCTCGCACACGGTCGCGCCGCGCAGATCGGCGTACGACGTCGCGCTCTGGAGCCGGAGCCGCACCTGACCGACCGGCTCGGGTACCGGGGCCGGGCGGATGTCCATCTTGCCGATCAGGCCGAGGTGGATGTGCAGCCAGCCGGCGCCCTCGAAGTCGGCGAGGAAGTGCTTGCCGTGGGCCTCCGTCTGCCGCAGCACGTGGCCGTTGAGCAGTGCGGCGCCGTCGACGAACCGGCCCTGCGGGCTGGACGCCTGGACCAGGCGTCCGCCGAACGCGTCCCAGACGTCGTTCGCCAGGCGGTGCAGGGTGTGACCTTCAGGCATGATTCCTCACATGGGGACGACAGGTGGTTCCAGTGCGGCCAGAGGCGGGCGGACCGCGCCGCCCACTCCGGCCGTGGTCGGCACCGGCCGGTCGATGCGGGCTCGGGACGTGTCCCGGCCGCGTCGAGAAGTAGAACGCCGGCCGGTCCGGCAAAAGTCCGAGGAGGACGGTCAGGGCGGTCAGGACGGTCAGGGCAAGGGCGGGAGCTCACCGGTCGCCTCGTAGTCCGACAGCATGTCGATGCGGCGGGTGTGCCGCTTCTCGCCGGAGTACTCGGTCGCCAGGAACGTG
Source organism: Kribbella sp. NPDC051586 (assembly GCF_044453965.1). Taxonomy (NCBI): domain Bacteria; kingdom Bacillati; phylum Actinomycetota; class Actinomycetes; order Propionibacteriales; family Kribbellaceae; genus Kribbella; species Kribbella sp. NPDC051586. Next base: position 1,463,296 of record NZ_JBITDF010000002.1, read on the forward strand.
TCGACGAACCCGGCGGCCTCGTCGGCCGAGTGCATCCGCGCGCCGACGCTGACCACGTTGGCGTTGTTGTGCTCGCGGCCCAGGCGTGCGGTGTCGGTGCTCCAGGCCAGCACCGCCCGGACCCCCTTCACCTTGTTCGCGGCGATCTGCTCACCGTTGCCCGAGCCACCGATCACGACGCCCAGACTGCCCGGATCGTCGACCACCGCCACACCGGTCCGCAGGCAGAACGGCGGGTAGTCGTCCACGGCGTCGTACGCCGCCGGACCGTGGTCCACGACGTCGTGCCCGGCAGCAGTCAGGTGCTGCACCAGGTGGTTCTTCAGCTCGAATCCGGCATGGTCGCAGCCGATGTGCACTCGCATGGCCTGCAATCTACTGTCAGCCTGCCTCTGCGCGTACGCCGCCCGGCACTGTCAGCCCTGCGGTCAGCCGGGTCACCGCGGCGTAGGCCTGCTCGTACGGCGTTCCGCTCGGATGCAGCGTGAAGACCGAGACGATGATCCGGTCGTCCACACCGACCGTCCCGGTGGTGTGGAGCGCCTCGCTGACCAGGTCGAGGACGGACTGCGGCTTCGCGCGGTCCGACCGGTAGCCGCTCGACCCCTGGAACCCGGACCAGCCCTGCTTGAGGCTGAAGTCCGGGTCGAACACGGAGGCGATGCCGAAGTACTGGTCGAAGCCGTCGGTGCCGTAGCGGGTCGGCCGGTGCAGCAGGTCCATCACGTACGCCCGGACCGGCTGTGGGGCGCGATCCAGGATGTATCGATAGATCCGGACCGTGTCGGCGGCTGTGATCGCGACGTACCCCCAGAAGCCCGGGTGGGTGGCGGGCGGTCCGGCCGTGTGGGTCAGGCCGAGCCGCTCCACCATCCGCTCCACGATCTGCGCGCCGCCCAGCTCATCCCAGTAGTAGCTGGCCGCGTCGTCGTCGCTGCTGCGCAGCATGACCTCGAGCCGGGCCTGGTCCGCCGGCGGTACGTCGTACTGCGGGCCGCGGTCCCACAGGAAGTCGAGCACGATCAGCAGCTTCACCACGGACGCCGACCGGAACTGGTGATCGGCGTTCGACTGCTGGACGAACTCCCCGGTCTGGCGGTCGAACACCGCGATACCGGCGGTCACATCTGGGGGTACTGCGGTCATCGGGAACCTACTCACCACTTGACGAATTCCTTGGTGAGCAACTTTCACCGCCAGGGGGCCCCGATGACAACCCCTGAATCGTCAGTCGAAGACCGGGCCGCGGTCGCGGGTGCGCTTGATCTCGAAGAAGCCCTCGGTGCCGGCGACGAGGCGCACGCCGTCCCAGAGCTTGCCGGCCGCCTCGCCCTTGGGCGCCGGCGTGACCACCGGGCCGAAGAACGCGGTGCCCTCGACCGCGATGACTGGCGTACCGACATCCATGCCGACCAGGTCCATCCCGGCGTGGTGCGACTTCGTCAGCGCGTCGTCGTACTTGTCGCTGCCGGCCGCCTCCAGCAGCGACGCGGGCAGGCCGACCTCCTCGAGCGCCTCGGCCAGTACCGCGTCGTCCTTGCCGCCACGGCCCTCGTTGTGGATCCGGCGGCCCAGCGCCGTGTAGAGCGGCAGCAGGACCTCGTTGCCGTGCGCCTGCTCGGCGGCGATCAGCACCCGGACGCGTCCGAGCAACCGCAGCCAGTCGGCGTCGTGCTCACGACGGTCCTCGTTCAGGACGGCGAGGCTCATCACGTGCCACGTCGTCTTCACGTCCCGGACCTGCTCGACCTCGAGCATCCAGCGGGACGTCATCCAGGCCCAGGGACAGGCCGGGTCGAACCAGAAATCTGCGGAGGCAGTCATATTCACCATCATACAAAGTTGAAGAACCCGAGGGCCGGGCGTAGGTACCGTCTTGGTATCCAATACCCAATGTCGGGGGGAAACCCTCAGCCACGGCGAGATCCAGGTGCATAGGATGCCGACATGCCTGGAACCAACCTGACGCGCGACGAGGCGCGTTCCCGTGCGGGCGTGGTCAGTGACGTGACCTACGCGATCGAGCTCGACCTGACCGGCGCCCCGAGCGGCGCTCCCACGTTCCCGTCGGTGACCACCGTCACGTTCACCGCCTCGGCCGGCGCGAACACCTTCGCCGACCTGATCGCGGACAAGGTCCGCTCGGTGACGCTGAACGGCGTCGCCCTCGATCCGGACGTGGTGTACGACGGCGCCCGCATCCAGCTCGACGGGCTGGCGGAGCGCAACGAGCTCACCGTGGTCGCCGACTGCCTCTACTCCCGCACCGGCGAAGGGCTGCACCGCTCGGTCGACCCGGCCGACAAGGAGACCTACCTCTACACGCAGTTCGAGGTGCCGGACGCCCGCCGGGTGTTCACCACCTTCGAGCAGCCCGACCTCAAGGCCCCGTTCACCTTCACCGTCTCCGCCCCGGCCCGCTGGGCGGTCATCTCGAACGCACCGACCCCCGAGCCCACGGCGTACCAGGGTGAGAACGGCGAGGAGCTGGCCCGCTGGGAGTTCCCGCCGACGGAGCGGATCTCGACGTACATCACCGCGGTCGTCGCGGGTCCGTACCACGTGGTGACCGACGTCTACGAGGGTCCGAACGGGTCGTATCCGCTGGCGCTGCTGTGCCGTCCGTCGCTGAAGGACGCACTGGACGTCGACGACCTCTTCGAGGTGACCAAGCAGGGCTTCGCGCTGTTCGAGGAGGCGTTCGGGACGCCGTACCCGTTCCACAAGTACGACCAGGCCTTCGTGCCGGAGTACAACATGGGCGCGATGGAGAACGCCGGCTGCGTGACGCTGCGGGACGAGTACCTGTTCCGCAGCCGTACGACACACGCGGAGCTGGAGTCCCGCGCCAACACCGTGCTGCACGAGCTGGCACACATGTGGTTCGGCGACCTGGTCACGATGACCTGGTGGGACGACCTGTGGCTGAACGAGTCGTTCGCCGAGTGGGCCAGCCACTGGGCCCAGGTGGTCGCGACGACGAAGTACTCCGACGCGTGGACGACGTTCTGCAACGCCCGGAAGAACTGGGCGTACCGCCAGGACCAGCTGCCGTCGACGCACCCGATCGCGGCCGACATGATCGACTTCCACGCGGTCGAGGTGAACTTCGACGGCATCACCTACGCCAAGGGCGCCTCGACGCTGCGACAGCTGGTCGCCTTCGTCGGCGAGGAGACGTTCGTCACCGCGCTGAAGGAGTACTTCCACGACCACGCGTTCGGGAACACCGAGCTGACCGACCTGCTCAAGCCGCTGGAGAAGGCGTCCGGGCGCGACCTGGACGACTGGACCGAGCGGTGGCTGCGGACCGCGGGTGTGAACACGCTGCGCGCCGACTTCGCCGTCGACGACCAGGGCGCGTTCACGTCGTTCGCGATCGAGCAGACCGCGACCGAGAAGTTCCCCGTACTGCGCCCGCACCGCCTCGCGGTCGGGCTGTACCGGCGTACCGACGAGGGCCTGGTCCGGACCGAGCGCTTCGAGGTGGACATCGACGGCTCCCGCACCGAACTGCCCGAGCTCACCGGCGCCACGCAGCCGGATCTGGTGCTGCTGAACGACGACGACCTCACGTACGCGAAGATCCGGCTCGACGAGCGCTCCCGCGCCACGCTGGTCGAGTCGATCGACCAGCTGACCGAGTCGTTGCCCAGGGCACTCGCCTGGGGTTCGGCCTGGGACATGACCCGGGACGCCGAGATGCCGGCCAGCCAGTACGTCGGCATCGTCCTGCGCGGGATCCGCGCCGAGACCGACCTCACCGGTGTCCGCTCCCTGCTCGCGCAGGCGAACAGCGCCGTCAACCAGTACGCCGCCCCGCAGAACCGGGCCGCCCTGCGGGCCCAGCTCGAGGAGGCGCTGGCCGGTCTGGTCGCCGACGCGGAGCCGGGCAGCGACCACCAGCTGGCGTTCGTCCGGGCCTACAGCTCGGCGGTGTTCTCGGCGGCCGGCGCGGACCGGATCGCCGGCTGGCTGGACGGCCGCGACCTGCCGGAGCGCCTGGCCGTTGACACCGATCTGCGCTGGACGCTGATCGTGGCACTGTCCCGGCTCGGCCGGATCGGTGCGGACGAGATCGACGACGAGCTCACCCGCGACACCACCATCACCGGTCAGGAGCGGGCTGCGCAGGCCCGCGCCGCCCGGCCGACCGCCGAGGCGAAGGAAGAGGCCTGGCGGATCGCGGTGGAGTCCGAGGACACCCCGAACGAGACACAGTTCCGGACCATCCTCGGCTTCCAGCAGCCCGGCCAGGAGGACCTGCTCCGGCCGTACGTCGACAAGTACCTGAATGCAGCCAAGGACGTGTACACGCGGCTCGGCTCGTCGATGGGCGAGAACGTGCTCGTCTACCTGTCCCCGCGGCACCTGGCGGACCAGGCCGCGCTGGACGCCCTGACCGGCTGGCTTGCCGCGGAGTCGTCTGCTGTGGACGCCCCGACGCTTCGGTACGTCACCGAGGCGCAGGCGGACCTGACCCGCGCGATCGCCGCGCAGGCGAAGGACATCGTCGCCTGATCAGCACTGCGACAGGGCCGGTCTCATCCGAGACCGGCCCTGCTGTCTTTGAACCTCGCTGTGCGGTAAGACTGGTTCGGTGCCCGCCTCCGACCCCGCCTTGGCCGGTGCGGCAGCTGTTGCGCTGACCGGACTCGCAGAGGCGTACCGACCCCGCCCTGTCACTCCCCTGATGCCCTGGCGGTACTCGAACCGTCTGGTGAAGGCGTACATCGTCACCGCGCGCGGACGGCAGTGGGACGACCACATGGTCGACGTTGCTCGCGGCACTGCCACCCGGCAGCTCGAGTTCGACGACGCGATGGGATCTGTCGGCCTCGGCGTCGTCGTACTGCACCTCGGCGACGACGGCATCTACCTGGTGGTGCAGAGCTGGGCCAAGGACTTCCAGTCCCGCTTGAGCATCTTCAGCGGTATGGACGTCGACGACCTCCGCCCGGCCCCCATCGGCGCCGCACCGTGCGTGTGGGAACTGGAAGTCCTCAGCCACGAGCGCGCGTCGTACGTGACCCACATCCTCTCCGCCGATGTGGACGTCGACGCCTGGCTCGAGGACGCCCTCGACACCCGTCCGAAGGCCCGGTACGACGGCATCCCGTCCGGCACCTAGTTCTGGCCGGCTGCGTCCAGGATGTGGCGCTGCTCGGGGGTGAGCTCGAGGTCGGCCGCCGCCAACGTTTCGTCAAGCTGGGCGACCGATGACGCGCCTACCAACGGGATGATCGGGATGTCCGCGTCCATCAGCCACGACAGGACGACCTGGTTTGCTGTGGCCCCGGTCTGCTGGACAACCTCGTCCAGGGCGAGCTTGCGGGCCCTGGTGCCGGCGTGGTCGTAGGACTCGCCCAGGGGCTTGTCGGCTCGGACATAGCCGCCGCTGAGGAGCGGTGAGTACGCCACGAGGGGCAGGTCACGCTCTTCGCGCAGATAGCTCAGCAGTTGCCCGTCGGTGACGCCGATGCTGCCGTCCCGCGAGCGAAGACCGCCCTGGTCGGTCCTCGCCCGGAAGTACGTGTGGTGATGCTGCAACACCTCACACCCCGGTAGACCAGCCGCAGCCGCCAGCGTCCTGGCCCGCTCGATCTGCCAGCTCCAGTGGTTGCTCAGACCGACCAGACCGACCGTCCCGTCGGCAGCCAGCCTCCCGAACGTCTCGACCTGCTCCTCCAGCGGTACGGCGGAATCCGGGACGTGGGCGTAGTACACGTCGACATGGTCGCGGCCGAGGTTGTCCAGGCTGCGGGCCAGCGACTCCTTGACCACCTGCGCCGAGAGACCTTCCAGGTCCTCGCTGAGCGCGTTGGCAGGCCGCGGCGGCCGGCCGCCTACTTTGGTGGCGATGGTGAGCTCGTCCCCCACCCCGCGGCTGCGCAGCCAGCGGCCGAGCAACTGCTCGCTCTCGCCGCCCTGGCTGCCGGTGAGCCAGAAGGCGTAGTTGTTGGCCGTGTCGACGAACGTCCCACCCGCTTCGACGTACCGGTCCAGGATCGCGAACGACGTGGCCTCGTCGGTCGCCGTACCCATGAGCATCGCCCCGAGGGCGATCTGGCTGACCCGGCGCTGCCGCGCGGGGTCACTTCCGATGGTCAGATAACGCATAGCAGGAGCGAATCAGCTTGAGTGCGGTCTAGGTCAAGACATTGCACTGCCGGACCGTCCGACCCCGTTCGGTAAGGGTCAAACGATTGTTCGTCGGCGGATCGTGAGGAGTCGTGCGCGGTCCGCGATTCCCTTGCAGAGAAAGAGATTCTCCCCACCTGAGAGAGGCTCACTTATTCGTTCGTTCGGTTTAAGCTGCACCGGACTGCCCCATCCACGGGGCGATCCCGGGTTTTCTTTGGGGAGGGGCCCTTGCCGTGACACGCGTCGATCACCGGAAGCCGCCCGCTCGGGTTGCGCGCAAACAGCAGAGGACAGCAGCCAGGCGGACCGCGCCGGCCGCGCGGAGTACTCCGGTGGCGCGGCCGCGGAAGGCACAGCGTTCGCACAGCGCCATCGGCGCGGCGGTCGTGGCAGCGGCGGCGATGGTCGCGGTGTTCGCGTTCATCCTCACCCGCGGGACGTCCGATGCCCCACCGGCCGACGGGCTGCGGCTGGGATCCGGCACCGATGCCGGCGCCGCCGCGCCGGCTGTTCCGACCTCGAGTGCGAGCGGGAGCGCCACCAAGGCGGATCGCAACCCGCCTGCGTCGTCAGCGGCGCCCAAGACCGGGGCACCGAAGACCAAGGCCCAGACGACCACGCCCCAGGTCAACACCGGGCCGGTCTCGCCGAAGTTCAAGCGCGGTCAGTGGATCGTCATGATCGACAAGTACCCGACCGACGTCGGCATGCCCGCCGACCAGAGTGCCAAGAACACCGCGGCCACCCTCACCCGGGCCGGGATCCCGGCGAAGGCGATGCTGGTCAACGGACAGTACCCAGGCATCACCAACAGCAGCTCGATGACGCCGGTCATCAACACCTGGATCGTCTACCTCGGCCCGGGCTCCTCGTCGCAGCAGGTCCTCAATCTGTGCCTGGATCCGCGCACCCAGGCGGCCTACCCGAGTCCGGCCTGCCCGACCTACGAGCCGGCGGCATCAGCTGGCTGAGGGGACCACGTCAGTGGCCAGCCGGGCATGCAGGTGCGAGTCGTGCCGCTTGCCGGTCGGCTCGACGTAGTAGTCACGCATCACACCCTCGAGCTGGAAACCGGCCCGCAGTGCAACGTGGCACGACCCCTCGTTGATCAGCGAGTGGTCGAGCGAGATGCGGTGCAGACCGAGCCCGTCGGCTGTGAAGCCCCAGCGCGCAGCCGCATCAAGTGCGCGCGCACCGAGCCTGCGTCCGCGGGCCACCGGGCTGACCCAGTACGCCGCGACAGCCTGATCCGGGACGCGGTGGACGTCGCGGAGCGACACGTTGCCGAGCACCTGGTCCGAGTCGGCGTCCGTGATCGCGAAGATGGCGCTGCCGCGGGTCCAGCCGTCGATACGCGGCTGCAGCCACCTGCGGGCGCGCTGGTCGGCTGGTGCGCGAATGACCGCCGTACCAGCGGTCCAGCGAAGGATGCCCGGATCCCGCAGCGCCTCGGCCACTGCAGCCTCGTCGGATGCGACGAACGGACGCAGTACGACGTCGCCCAGGTCGATGCGATGGGGCTGCAGGGCCGTGGTCACTTGCTACAGCTTGTGCGGCTCGTTGTTGGCGTGCAGCAGCGGCGGCTGGTGAGCGTGCGCCCCCAGCTGCTGTACGCCGGTGACCAGACCACCGGTCAGGTCACCGGTGGCGAACGAAGTCTGCATGGTCAGCGCGGCCAGACCGGCGGCGGTGTCCGACAGCTGCCGCTTGGCCAGCGGGCCGGTGACGATCTCGAGACGACGACCGGCCGGGTCGACGTACACCAGGATGGTGCTGTCCGGGTCGTCCAGCTCGTTCAGCAGCTCGAGGGCGAAGGGGCGGGTCTCGGAGTCCGCGCCGCCGACGTACACGGAGAAGTGCAGGCCGGAGACCTCCTCGGCGTGCCGGACCGCCCTCTCGATGTCGTAGAGCTGGTCAGGGGTGAATGCGTCACCAGCTGGCACTTGCGCCTCCGGTCGTGCGGGCGACGCCGGTGCCGGCCGTCGCGGTGGCACCCGGCGCGCTGGTCAGCTCAGGCAGCTCGGGCAGGTTGGCCGGGTCCGGTTTGGTCGCCGTCGGTCCGTTGATCCAGACCGGCGGGGCCCACCAGGACAGCCCCGGGCGGTACCGCGGCCCGTTCGCGATCGAGGACGCGAACACCAGCAGCGCCAGCACCGCGACAACCAGGACAGGGATCCCGACGAACACCAGCAGGGAGTGCCCGGACAGTTGAGGTATCACGCCCCGAAGCCTAGTACCCGCCGGCCGACGGCCGCCCCAGGGCCTCACCCCGGGGCGGCCGAAGGCCTAGCAGCAGTTCAGCAGCCGCCGCAGTTGTAGTACGTCACGTCCCAGTGGCTGCCCTCGTTCGCGTAGATGTTGCCGGCGCCGGAGCGCCACTGGGGGTAGCCGTCGCCGCGGTCGGCGATGCGGGTGAAGTTGTTGTGGACGTAGTTGGTCACACAGGTCGTGATGGCGATGTCGACCTTGTACCCGTTCCAGTGGCTGTAGGTGCCGCTGGCGTGGCCGGTCTCGGTCCCACCGGTGATCCGGATCGCGCACCCGCTGGCCTGCTTGAGCGTGCGGACGCCGTACACGGTGCTGTCGTTGATCTGGTCGAACGACGTGCAGGTGGAGTTGTTGCGGTTGGAGCAGTTGCCGCTGGACGACCACGTGATCCCGGCGGCCGAGAAGATCGCGGTCGCCTGCGCGTGCGTCATCTTGGTCAGGGCCGACGCCTGCTCGACCGCGACCACGCCGGGCAGCAGGCCGACGAGGACGGCGACGATCGGGACGACGACGCGACGGAGCAATGACTTCATGGGGCACTCCTTGAATATGGGGCGGTTATTCAAGGAGTGCACTTCCCAGGAAAGATATTGGCGAAACGTCAGATTGAATTAGAAATTAACATCCGAGCACTGGTAGAAGGCGTTGCCGGTGTCGGCGATCGTCCAGACCGCGAGGATCAGGTGCCGTCCGGTCCGGCCGGTCGGGATCGTGCCCGGATGGGACACGTCGGTCGCCGGACGCCCGCCGTTCATCGTGACGGTGAGGAACGGATCGAGGTCCAGCGCGGACCTGGTCAGCGGCCGGCTCGGATCCCAGCCCTGCTTGGTCATGTAGTACTTGAAGTCGGTGGTCGAGTGCGCCGCGGTCAGATGCCACGTGAACGTGAACGCCTGACCACCCTGCAACTGGGTGGCCGGCCACGCTCCACCGCGCTGATCGTCGAGCTCGGCGAACTGCGGGAGTCCTGCCGAGCAGAGCGTCCCGTCCGCGGGACCCTCCGGGGAAAGCCCTTCGGACCCTCGAATCTCCTTAACACCATCCGCGCTCCCCACCCCCGCTCCCCCCGCGACACTCCCCCCGCCCGCCATGTAAGGGGTTAACCCCTTACATGGCCCCTTCACCCCCGGCATACAGGCGGCGAACGGGCAATCTCAGGGGTTAACCACGCAAACGGCGGCCAGGGCGACTGCCTGAACTGCCAGGCGGGCTGCGGGCTGCGGGGGGTGGGGGTGGGGGGTGGGGGGTGGGTTCAGATGTTCAAGGCACCGATGAGGCGGCGCAGGCGATGGTTGTTGGGCAGGTCCTCGACCAGGACGGGCTCGCCCTCGGGGCCGCCCAGCGGGATGCGCCAGTTCGGGTACTCGTCGGTGGTGCCTGGCTGGTTCTGGGTACGGCGTTCGCCGACCGCATCCGTCAGCGCGACACCAACCAGCTTCGCCGGCGTGTGCGCGACGTACTGGTGCAGCGCCTCCACGATCCGCTCGACATCGCCATCTGTGTCGCTGAGCAGATGACGATCGCGCAGTGCACCGAGCCACGCGTCGCGGTCCGCCTCGTCGACAGCGAGCTCCTCCGCGACCGGACGAGTCAGCAGACCGAGGCGGTGACGCAGCTCCACATGGTCGCCCGCCAGGTACCCAGCCGTCGGCGGCAGGTCGTGGGTGGTCACAGTGGCCAGGCACAGCTCCCGCCACCGCTCCGGCGCGAGCGGCTTGCCGTCGGCGTCCCGCTCGAACCACAGCACCGACGTACCCAGGATGCCGCGCTCGGTCAGGTAGTCACGCACCCACGGCTCGACCGTCCCGAGGTCCTCGCCGATGACGGTCGCGCCGGCGCGCTGGGCCTCCAGCACGAGGATCCCGACCAGCGCCTCGTGGTCGTACCGCACGTAGGTCCCCTCGGTCGGCCGCTCCGGCGACGTCACCCACCACAGCCGGAACATGCCGAGGATGTGGTCGATCCGCAGTCCGCCGCCGTGCCGCATCACCGCACGCACCAGGTCCCGCCAGGCGGCGTACCCGGTCTCGGCCAGCGCATTGGGCCGCCACGGCGGCTGCGACCAGTCCTGTCCCTGCTGGTTGAACGCGTCCGGCGGCGCACCGACGTGGATGTTCGGCGCCAGCACGCTCTGCAGCGCCCACGCGTCCGCACCGTCCGGGTGCACGCCGACCGCGAGGTCGTGTACGACGCCCAGCGACATCCCTGCCGACTTGGCCCGGGCCTGCGTCCGGGCAAGCTGCTCGTCCAGCTGCCACTGCAGCCAGCAGTGGAACTCGACCGCGTCCGGGTTCTCGTTGCGGAAGGCAACAACAGCCGGTGACGCCGGCTCCTGCAACTCCTCCGGCCACTTGCTCCACTCCGGCCCGTGCACGTCCGCGATCGCGGCCCAGGTAGCGAAGTCGATCAGTCCCTGGCTCTCCCGGTCGCAGTACGCGCCGTACTCCGCGATCCGTCCGACCGACGGCTGGACCCGGAACAGCAGCTGCAGCGCCTCGCGCTTGGCTGCCCACACCGTGTCCCGGTCCAGCGCGGTCACGTCCTCGCTGAGCGCCCGCGCCTGCAGCGCCAGCGTCCGGACCCGGTCCCGCTCGGCCGGCGCGAGGTCGCCGTACTCGTCGATGTCCTCGATCCGCAGGTAGATCGGATTGCTGAACCGCCGCGACGCCGGCAGGTACGGCGAGGGCTCCATGCGTCCGGCCAGCTCTGCCGCGTGCAACGGATTCACCAGCACGAACCCGGCGCCCAGATCGTGCGCGGACCACGCCGCCAGGTCACCCAGGTCGTGCAGGTCACCGACTCCCCAGGACCGCCGCGAGCGAACGGAGTACAGCTGCAGCACCCAGCCCCAGGTACGGCGGAGCTTCTCCGGCTGGAGCTTCCGCGGCGTGACGATCAGCGTGCTGACCGAGATCTCCGGATTGGTCCCGATCCGCGCGCACAGCCGGTGGTACCCGAGCGGCAGGTCCCCTGGCAGCTGGAACGTCGCCTCGCCGACCTGTACGCCGTCGACCCACTCCGGCTCGACCCAGTGGTCCTGCTGCGGGATGTCGCGTCGCTGCCCGCCGTCCTCGAGGTCGACCCATACCTCCGCGGCCGACCCGTGTGGCAGGTGTACCGCGAACCACGGCGTCCACCCCTCCCGCATCACCACAGTGGCCGGCAGAGTACGACGCCAGCGCGCCTCCTGGTGCTCAGCCAGCGCAAGCGCCGCCTTGTCCGGCGTGGATGCGTCCACACCGAGCGCAGCGAGCACGTCGGCCACGACCTCGCTCGAGACGACCACATGCTCGCCCTGCCAGTTCCAGTACTCCGTTGCCACGCCATGGGCAACCGCTAGCTCGACAAGGGCCGCAGTGGGAGCTGTCACCCCAGGGAGTCTGCCGCATCCACCGCACCAACGCGTAACGGCGCGCGCCGCGTTACTCGTTCGAGCGCCGTCTGCTCAGCATCAGCACCGCCAGCAGGAGCACGCCGCTGGCCACGACCAGTCCGATCGCCACACCGGCCATGTTGTCGGTCAGCTGATACAGCGACGTGGGCCAGATGACCAGGAGGATCGCGCAGCCCACCACGGCGTACGCCGAACGCCGGGTGCGACCGTACGCGACCAGCAACGCCGCCGGCCCCGCCGTACCGACCGCCAGCGCCATGATCTCGCCGCGCTCCTGCACCAGCCAGCAGATCGACGAGCTGAACATCGCGGCTCCGGCCAGTGACCAGGACGTCACCTGGTCACGCACCAGGCCGAGCATCGCGAACACGAAGGCGACGACGATGAACCCGGTCCCGGCGATGCCTGCGCTGTTCGCCGCCGAGCCGGTGTCCGGAGTGAGGACATCTGCCGTGATCACCAACACACCGACCGCCAGGATCCCGAACGTTGCCACCAGCAACGACGAGCCGTCCAGCCACCACAACCCGACCACCGCCAGCGCCAGCGCGACCGCCACCCCGACGACCCGGCCGGCCTCGCCTTCGACGGCCACGTACGTCGCGAATCCGGCCACGCAACACCCGAGCGACGCGAGCGCCGAGCTCAGCTGCTCATGGCGGCGCAGCAGCGCGAGCACGACGGCCGCGCCGAGCAGCACGATCGCCGCCGTCGTACCGGTGCTCACCCGGGCCGCGCGACCCATTTCGCCCCAGTTCGCCAAGGTCAGGAGCGCGACCGCGCCGAGCAGCAGCGCACCGCCGATGTAGCCGAGCACTTCGACCAGGGCGTTGGGGTGCGGCTCGACGGGCGGCGCCTTCGGCTTGGCCGGCTCGGGCGCCTTGGCCCCCGATTGCGGAAGGGGGCGGCCGGGGTCGGCCAGCGCCGCGTCGATCTCGGCGTCGGCGGCGTCGCGGATCGAGTCGGCCTGGTACTGGCGCAGCACACCAGCGCTCACGAGCCTGGACAGCTCGTCATCCAGCCGGCTCGACATGCTTTTCCGTCTCCTTGTCAGCCTTACTAAGATCAGGCGGCGAGATGCCTATTCTGACCAGCTACCTTCTGTCCCCGTTCAGTCACCCCCTGTTTTCGCGCTTGTTGTCGCCCCCGGACGCGTTTCCGACGTTCTTCCGCACCGGCAACGACGGCAAACTCGAGGTGACCGACCAGATCGTGGTCGTCCCTGCCCGGATCGCGGGACTGATCATCGGTTTCCTCGTGCTCCGCTGGGTGCTGCACAAGGTCATCCGGCGGTTCGCCCGCCGGACCGGCAACGGCGCGGTGGCGGGCGTGCTGGCCAAGTCCAAGCGCGGCCAGGAGTTCGTCGAGAACACCCTCGCCAACGAACGCCGGGCCCAGCGCGCGGAGACCATCGCGTCGCTGCTGACCAGCACGGTCACGATCGTGCTGACCGCCGTACTCGTGGTGATGGTGCTGGCCGAGCTCGGCTTCAACATCCTGCCGGTGATCGCGTCCGCGAGCATCATCGGCGTGGCGCTCGGCTTCGGCGCGCAGACGCTCGTGAAGGACTTCCTGGCCGGCGTGTTCATGATCTTCGAGGACCAGTACGGCGTCGGCGACCTGATCGACATGGAGAAGGCGACCGGGACCGTGGTCGCGGTCGGCCTGCGGATCACCACCCTGCGCGGCGACGACGGCACCACCTGGTACGTCCGCAACGGCGAGGTGGTCCGGATCGGCAACCTCACCAACCGCGACCCGAACAGCGAAGCCTCCTCCGGCGTCGGCTCCGGCACCGAGAAGGAAGAGGAAGCCACTAAGGCCGACGAAAATGTGGCGAGCGGAACGCAGGACGAAACCCAAGCTTGAGATAGAGCCGCTCCGCGGCCGACCCCTCGACCACCTGCAGCGTGACCCGCCCGCCGGCGGCGTCCCGCCGAGCCTGCGCCAGCAGCGTCGTCGCCAGCCCACGCCCGCGGTACTGCGGTTTGGTCGCGACTGCGTAGACGCCGACGACCGATGCGGCCCGCAACACCAGCGTGCTCGACGCGGGCTCACCATCCACGCGGAGCAGGTAGAGCGACTGGTCGGGCGCGCGGTAGTTCTGCAGGGCTCGCTCGACGAACATCTTCTGCCACCAGTCGTAGTCCGGCTCCCCGACCTGGAGGAAGGCCGCGCTCTGCACCTCGGCGAACCCGGCCGCGTCCGCCTCCGAGTCGATCGCCGCGATCGGATCCCCTTCCACCGACCCGGCCGACGCCTCCATGTGCACCAGGACCTCGGCCGCCTCGAACCCGGCCGCGACCAGCCGCTCCTGCCACCCCGTCCCGCTCCACGGGACCAGCCGGACCGTGGAGGTGTCGACAGGGAGCTCAGCAGTCGACGACAGCGGGATCCACGCGGAGAACTCGTCCGATTCGCCGACTACCTGGATCGACTCGGCGGAGCGGCGTACCTCTCCTCGGTGGGCCGCGAGGAAGGCGAGGTGGTTGTCGAGCAAGGCGAGATCGTCGGGCATGCGAGCAGTCTGCAAGCGACCACCGACAGATTTCGGCTGTTGACGCATCGCGACCGGGGCGTAATGATCGAGCGAACCGTTAGGAAACCTTCCTAACCAAAACAAGCCCAACTCTGACCGCCCCCAGGTTTGGAGCTCGAGATGCGTGCACGATCCGTCCTGCGCCGCTGTCTGGCGGCACTCCTCCCCCTCGTCCTGCTGGGCACCCTCTTCAGTGCCCAGCCGGCCCAGGCCGAGCTGCAGCACCCACGGCAGCAGTTCCTCCGCGAGTCGACCGGCGGCCTGTTCCTCCACTGGGGGATGCGATCCTCCCCCGGCTACACCAGTTGCAGCGCGTGGGAGAACGCCGTCAAGGCCGGCGGCTGGGACCCGGCGTACTGGGTCCGTGAGGCGCAGAAGCTGCACACGCAGTACCTGGTCCTAGCCACCTTCCACAGCCGGCTCGGGTACGCGCGGCCGTGGCCGTCCAAGATCCCGGGCAGCTGCCACACCAACCGCGATCTCCTCCGCGAGACGATCGACGCCGCGAAGGCCCAGGGACTCAAGGTCGTCCTCTACATGACCGACGATCCGCAATGGCACAACGACGGCCTGCCGTCCGGCAAGGACTGGCTCGACTCGGCGGCGTACTCGAAGTACAAGGGCCACAACGTCGATCTGAGCACGCGCGACGGGTTCGGCGAGTTCAGCTACGACAACTTCGTCGAGGTGATGCAGCGGTACCCCGACCTCGGTGGCTTCTGGATCGACAACGACAACGCCTACTGGGAGAGCCACGGGCTGTACGACAAGATCCGCCACGACCGGCCGGACTACACGCTCAGCAACAACAACGAGGACACGCCGATCATGGACATGATCAGCAACGAGCAGAAGACCGGCATGTCCCCGGACTACGACTACCCGCAGGCGGTCTACACCGCGGCGCCGCGGCTGATCGAGGCCGATTTCAAGCTGCCGTCGAAGGGCGCCTGGTGGTACGACGGCTCGAACCCGACCGTGGACACCCGGCTCACCATCGGCCGGTACGTCGCGAACGCCGGATCGTCGATCAAGTCGCTGATGGCCGAGACGGCGATGGTCGACGGCCGGTTCCCGTCCCACCAGGAGGATTTCAACAACCTTTTTGACAAATACCTGCAGCCGATCTGGCCATCGCTCCACGGCACCGAGGGCGGCGGCTACCTGTACGGCGGCCTGAAGCCTGGCGCCTGGAACGACGGCGCGTACGGCGTCACGACCGTCAGCCGGACCGATCCGGACGAGCAGTACATCCACGTGCTCGCGAAGCCGACCACGAGCACTCTGCGGATCCGCGACAACGGCTATCGCATTGGTGCGGTGACCGACCTGCGGACCGGCAAGGCGATCGCCCGCTCGCAGGCCAACGGCATCCTCACCCTCACCGGCCTGACCAGCTGGGACCCGTACGACACAGTCTTCAAGGTCGAGACCGCCGGGCGCGAGGGGATCCTGCCCGCGTCGTCGTACACGATGAGCGCCACTACCGGCACCAACCCGGCTTCGGCGGCTGACGGCAACTACCTGACCTACTGGGACAGCAACAAGACCACGCCGGTCTCGCTGGACTTCGACCTCGGCTCGTCGAAGCCGGTGCGGTTCATCGGCCTGAACCAACGTGAGGACTCGGTCGCGTACGCGCGATCCGCCAGTGAGCAGTCGGCCCGCATCAAGAGCTATCGCGTCTACGTCAGCGCCGATGGGAAGAACTGGGGCTCGCCGATCAAGACCGGCACCCTCCCCAGCCGCCGCGCCGTCGTCTACCTCGACCTGCCCGCGACCACCACCCGCCACGTCCGCCTCGAGGTCGTCAACACCTACGCGGCCTCGAGCGACCCGACGCGCTACAAGCGGCTACGGATCGACGAGGCCTGGATCGGTACGTCGTACGCCCGGCCGGCAACCACCCTGGCTGAGGCTCTCGACGTCAACGTGAAGGACTACGGCGCGAAGGGCGACGGCAAAGCCAACGACAGCTCGGCCATCAACAAGGCGATCGCAGCGGCAGCGCCCGGGAGCACTGTGCGGTTCCCGGCGGGCACGTACAAGAGCGCCAACTCGATCCATCTGAAGGGCCACCTCACGTACCAGCTCGACTCCGGCGCGACGATCCTCGGGGCGAGCAACAACACCTACGACAAGGCCGAACCGAATCCGAACGACAAGTACCAGGACTACGGCCACAGTCACTTCCACGACGCGATGTTGTGGGGCGACCAGCTCACCGGCATCGCGTTCACGGGCTCGGGCACCATCGACGGCGGCGGTCACCTCATCACCGGCAACCCGAAGTCGGGTCAGGCCGACAAGATCATCTCGCTGACGCGCTGCGACGGTCTGCGCGTCGACGGCATCCGGCTGCGCCGCGGCGGCCACTTCGCGATGCTGACCAACGGCTGCGACAACATCAGCTCGGACGGCCTGCGGATCGAGACCGCCGACAACCGCGACGGCTGGAACGTCATCAACGCCAGGAACGTCACGGTCACCCACGCGAACATCGCGGCGAACGACGACGCACTGGTCTTCAAGAGCGACTGGGCGTTGGGCCGGACGATCGACAACGGGCACGTACGGGTCTCCGACAGCCAGCTCTCAGCAGGTTGCTGCAACGCGCTGATGTTCGGCTCGGAGACCTGTGGCGACTTCACCGACTACGCGTTCGAGCGGATCAAGATCACCGGCGCCGGCAAGTCCGGCCTCGGCATCGTCTCGATGGACGGCAGCAACATCTCAGACGTGCACTACCGCGACATCACCATGTCGGGCACCCGCAGTCCGATCATGCAGAAGGTCGGCACCCGCAAACGCTGCGGCGACAGTCCAGGGGTCGGCTCGATCCACGACATCACCTACCAGAACGTCACCGGCACGTACGACGGTGCGAGGGGTACGGCGTACAGCCCGACGCTCTGGGGTGAGGACAAGATCAGCAACATCGGCTTCGACAACGTGCAGCTCACTGTGCCGGGTGGCAGCGCGACGATGGGGACCGGCGTACCGAGCAACGACCCGAAGGACTACAACCCGAACAGCATCGGCACCCGGCCGTCGTACGGCTGGTATCTGCACCAGGTGGATGGCGTTCACTTCACCGACAGCTCGGTCCGCTTCGCCAAGGACGACGGGCGGCCGGCTGTCATCGCCAACGACGCAGCAACCGTCGGACTGAGCGGCTTCACCGCGCAGCGCGGCAGCTCGAGTCCGTACGACCTGGGCTTGCAGTCCGTCAACGGGTACTGCGTGAGCGGTGGTTCGCTGCGGATCAAGGCGACCGACTCGACCAGCAACTGCCGGCTGGACCTCGAGAACGGGCAGGCGCGGACGCCGCCGATGGGCTTCAACAACTGGAACTCGACCAAGTGCACCTCGGCGTTCAACGAGGCGATGATCAAGAGCATCGCGGACCTGTTCGTCAGCCGCGGTCTCAAGGACGCCGGGTACCAGTACGTCAACATCGACGACTGCTGGGCGCTCCCGCAGCGCAACGCACAGGGCAATCTCGTGCCCGACCCGGACCGGTTCCCGCACGGCATCAAGAGCCTCGCGGACTACGTGCACGGCAAGGGGCTGAAGTTCGGGCTCTACACCAGCGCGGGGACCAAGACGTGCGACAAGAACGGCTTTCCCGGTGGACTCGGCCACGAGAAGCAGGACGCCGGCCTGTTCGCGTCGCGGGGTGTCGACTACCTGAAGTACGACAACTGCAACAACCAGGGTGTCGACGCGCAGCAGCGGTACACGGCGATGCGCGACGCACTGCTCGCCGCTGGACGACCGATCACGTACTCCATCTGCGAGTGGGGCCGCACTGGACCGCCGAAGGTCTGGCAATGGGCTGCGGACGTCGGCAACCTGTGGCGCACCACCGGCGACATCAGCGACAACTGGGGCAGCATGATCGGCAAGGCGCAGGCCGACCGCGTGCTGAGCCAGTACGCCGGTCCGGGGCATTGGAACGACCCGGACATGCTGGAGGTCGGCAACGGCGGGATGACGGCAACTGAGTACCGTACGCACTTCAGCCTGTGGGCGATGATGTCGGCGCCATTGCTGATCGGCACCGACCTGCGCAAGGCGTCGGCCGAGACGTTCGACATCCTGACCAACCCGGACGTCATCGCGGTCGACCAGGACCGCCTCGGCCGCCAGGCCACCGTGGTGAGCTCGTCGAACGGTCTGGTCGTCTACGCAAAGACTCTGGCGAACGGGGACCGAGCCGTAGCCCTCTCCAACGAGACTGGGTCGACGGCAACGATCAGCACGACCGCGGAAGCACTCGGCCTCGGTGGATCGGCCTCCTATTCGCTCAAAGACCTGTGGAGCAAGGCAACTCGAGCAACTAGTGGTCAGATCAGCGCTTCGGTGCCGGCGCACGGGACGGTCCTCTATCGAGTGGCGAGAGCAGGTACGACGACGCGCTACGAAGCCGAGGCCGCAACGCTCTCGCCGGGCAGCACAATCGACAAGGACCACTCCGGGTACTCGGGAGCCGGCTTCGTCAACACGCCCAACCAGACCGGCAGCTTCGTCGAGTGGACGGTCGACCGCAACGCCGCTGGACCCGCCACGCTCGTCTTCGACCACGCCAACGGAACGACCGCCAACCGAGCGATCGACGTCGCTGTCAACGGCACAGTGGTCGCGAAGAACGTCGCCATCCCGTCAACCGGCGCATGGACCCTGTGGCGAACAATCCACACCACTGCAAACCTGCGCGCAGGCACCAACACCATCCGCGTCACCGCGACCACAGCCAACGGCGCACCCAACCTGGACTACCTGGACGTCGCCGTGGACCCGGAACCGCTGGCGGCGACGGACTGGTCGGTGCGGATGGCCGACTCGACCATGGCCCGCTACAAGCCCAGCACCATCGGCGGCTGGTCCTACCCGGTCGGGCTGTACCTCTACGGCCAGTATCTGGTCTACCAACGCACCCACGACCCCAAGTACCTGAGCTACCTCAAGTCCTGGGTCGACCGCTTCGTCGACAAGTCCGGGAACATCGACAACAGCTTCAGCAGTCTCGACAGCATACTCGCCGGCCGGCTGCTCGTCGTGCTGCACCACGAGACCGGCGACCACCGCTACGAGGTCGCAGCGACCAAGATCCGCAAACGGCTCAACACCTACCCCCGTACTGCCGACCAGGGCTTCTGGCACGCGACCAGTCGTCAGCATCAGCTCTGGGGTGACGGCGTGTTCATGGTGGACCCCTTCCTCGCGGAGTACGGTCATGAGTTCGGCGACGCGGCGTACACGGACAAGGAGACCGTCAACCAGCTGCTCGTCTACGCCAGCCACCTCCAGCAGCCGAACGGCCTGCTCCGGCACGCGTACGACGAGTCCCGCGCGCAGTCCTGGGCCGATCCCAAGACCGGGCAGTCACCCGAGGTGTGGTGCCGCGCGGAGGGCTGGTTCGGAATGGCGACCATCGACGTGCTGGACGTCGTACCGGCGAATCAGCCGCAGCGGGCCGAGCTGATCGACGTACTGCGGAAGCTGGTGGCGGCGTACGCGCAGTACCAGGACCCGGCCACCGGGAGGTGGTTCCAGGTGGTCGACAAAGGCAGCCGGTCCGACAACTGGACCGAAACCTCCTGCTCGTCGATGTACACGTTCGTCATCTCCCGCGCCGTCGAACGCGGGTACGTCGACAGCTCGTACCAAGCGGTCGCCGCCAAGGGCTACCAAGGCGTCCTGTCCAAGCTCAGCCTCGGCTCTGACGGCCGCACGAACCTGACCGGCATTTCGATCGGGACCAACGTCGGCGACTACAAGTACTACGTCGGCCGTGAGCGGGCCACGAACGACTTCCACGGCCTCGGCGCCTTCCTGATCATGAACGAGCAGCTCAGAAAAACATCGGCCGCGGATATTGACCCTGCCCGCTAATCGATAGGAAACTTTCCTAACTCTTCACCTCCCGCCCCAGGATCGGAGTTTCGAGATGCGTTCACGGATGTTCAAGGCCGCGGCCGCGACGGTCGCCGCCGGCACGTTGGTGCTCGGCGCGGCCCTCGCCGCGCAGGCGAGCACCCAGCAGGTCCAGGCGGACCCGGCCAGCATCGGCGCCGCGCCGTACGAGTACCTCGGCTGGGGTAACCCGCAGAAGCCGGCCGACGTGATGAAGGCCGCCGGCAACAAGTGGTTCACGCTCGCATTCATCCTGTCCGACGGCGGCTGCAACCCGAAGTGGGACGGCGACCGCGCCCTGACCGGCGGCTCGGACCAGACCGCGATCAACAACATCCGGGCCGCGGGCGGCGACATCATCCCGTCGTTCGGCGGCTGGTCGGGCAACAAGCTCGGCGAGAAGTGCACCTCCGCCTCGGCGCTGGCCGGCGCCTACCAGAAGGTGATCGACGCCTACAAGCTCAAGGCGATCGACATCGACATCGAGGACACCGAGTTCCACAGCTCCGCCGCCCGGCAGCGGGTCGTCGACGCGCTCAAGACCGTCAAGTCCAAGAACTCCGGGATCAAGACCTACATCACGATGGGCACCGACCAGACCGGCCCGGACTCCTCAGGTGTCGACCTGATCAACCGGGCCGCGAAGGCGGGGCTGGCCAACGACGGCTGGGTGCTGATGCCGTTCGACTTCGGCGGCGGCTCGACCAACATGGCGACGCTGACCCAGAAGGCCGAGGAGGGCCTCAAGGGCAAGCTGAAGACGGCGTACGGGTACTCCGACGACACGGCGTACCGGCACATGGGTATCTCGTCGATGAACGGCAAGACCGACGACGGCGAGACGGTCCGCCTGCAGGACTTCAAGACGATGCTCGCCTACGCGCAGCAGCACCACCTGGCCCGCTTCACGTTCTGGTCGGTGAACCGGGACCGGAAGTGTGGAGGCAGCAACAACGACGGTGACTCGTGCAGCGGGATCTCGCAGAACGCCTACGACTTCACCAAGGTCGTCGCCCAGTTCCACGGCTGATCGGTTCCACGGCTGAAACGACGGAACGCCCGGCGAGCAACTGGCTCGCCGGGCGTTCCGGTACGTCATGCGGTGAAGGTGACGTCCAGCGTGATCGGGACGGCGGACAGCGCCTGGGAGACCGGGCAGTTCTTCTTCGCGCCCTCGGCGTACTCGGCGAACTCGTCGGCGGTCAGGCCGGGGACGTTGCCGTTGACCGACAGCTTGATGCCGGTGATGCCCTCACCCGGCTGGAAGGTCACGTCGGCCTGGGTGTCGATCGACGCCGGCGGGTGACCCGCACCGGCCAGTGCGTGCGACAGGGCCATCGAGAAGCAGGTGGAGTGCGCGGCGGCGATCAGCTCTTCCGGGCTGGTCCTGCCGTTGGCGTCGTTCGCGCGGGAGGCCCAGGTGACGTCGTAGGTGCCGACACCGGAGGACTCGAGAGCGACCTGGCCGGCCCCCTCCATCAGCGAGCCTTCCCAGTGGGCCTTGGCCGTACGAGTGGTAGCCATGCTCGTGTTGTCTCCTTCTAGAGAGGTTCAGCGGCCGGACACGTCGATCGCGCCCGGGTACTGCGGTTCGTCGGTGTTCACCATGCTGTGCGCGGCCATCACCATGTAGCGCCAGATCTCGTCGTCCCGCTCCTGGGACAGGCCGAGCTCGTCCAGCGCGGCCCGCATGTGGCCGAGCCACCGGTCCCGCGCGCTCGGGGTGACGGCGAACGGAGCGTGGCGCATCCGCAGCCGGGGGTGCCCGCGCTGCTCGGAGTACGTCTTGGGGCCGCCCCAGTACTGCTCCAGGAACATCCGGAAGCGCACCTCGGCCGGGCCGAGGTCCTCCTCCGGGTACATCGCCCGCAGTTCCGGGTCGGCGGCAACACCGCGGTAGAACGCTGCCACCAACCGGTGGAAGGTGTCCGCCCCACCGACGGCGTCATAGAAGCTCTGCTGCTCACTCATATCGGATCTAGTCTCTCAAGTGGTCACAACGTGCTCGAGGAGGGCTGCCCGTTCGGCCTCTCCCAGCCGCCGTTTCGCGTGCGTCTCGCCGTCCACGACGACCAGTACGGACTCCGCCCTGGCGTACACGTCCTCGGACTCGCCGCTGCGGTCCACGATCCGCGACCCGAGCGTGTACGACGACGTACCGACGGAGGCGACCCACACGTCCACGTCGTACGGCGGGTGCCGCAGGTGGATCGGCCGCAGGTAGTCAACCGTCTGGCTGACCAGCACGACCGGGTACTGCGCGAAGTAGTCCCCCGTGGTGCCCATGAGCTGCGCGAGGAACGCGATCCGGGCCTCTTGCAGGTAGTCGAAGTACCGCACGTTGTTCACATGGTCGTACGAGTCGATGTCGGACCAGCGGACCAGAATCTGGTACGTGAACGTCATGCGCCCACCAACTTGGACAGCGCCTCGCGCTCGACCGGAGTGATCCGGCGCAACCGGTTGGCGTTGAAGTCGAACGGGACCAGCCGGGTGCGGGCCTCCACATAGGTACGGCGCTCGGGCTCCGCGTCGAGGATCTCGTAGTCCACCGTGAACGACGCGGCCTTGATCTCGCTGATCCACAGCTCGATCCGGACCGGTTCAGGGCGGAACAACAGCGGCGCCCGGTACTGGACCTCGTGCCGCGCCACCAGCAGCCCGGTCTCGAGGGCGTCCGCTCCGAGCTCCTTGGCCGTGCGGAACAGGAAATCCACCCGGGCGTCCTGGAGGTAGTCGACGTACCGGCCGTTGTTCACGTGGCCGAGCGCGTCCATGTCCCCCCAGCGCAGCGGGCAATGGTAGATGTGGCGGTTTCTCATACTTTCCCCACCCCACCGCCCGGTCTGTGATGATCCACACGGCGATCATCGCATCCGGGGTACTACCGACGTGACACAGCGTGGGTAATGTCATCCCCGGCAGACCAGTGACCGATTGGAGCGGTGAATGAGCGAGCGGGTGGCGATCGTGACCGGGGCGGCCCGGGGAATCGGCGCGGCCGTCGCGCAGCGGCTCGCGAAGGACGGGAACGCCGTCGCCGTCATCGACCTCGACGAGGCCGCCTGCGACGCGACCGTGAAGGCGATCACCGAGGCCGGCGGGAAGGCGATCGGCGTCGGCGCCGACGTCAGCAAGGCCGACCAGGTCGCCGCCGCGGTCGAGCGGGTGGTGGCCGAGCTGGGCGCGCCGACGATTCTGGTCAACAACGCCGGCGTACTGCGGGACAACCTGCTGTTCAAGATGTCCGAGGACGACTGGGACACCGTCATGTCGGTCCACCTCAAGGGCAGCTTCCTGATGTCCAAGGCGGTCCAGTCACACATGGTCGACGCCGCGTACGGGCGGATCGTGTTCCTCTCCTCCACCTCCGCGCTGGGCAACCGCGGCCAGGCCAACTACGCCTCCGCGAAGGCCGGCCTGCAGGGTCTGGCCAAGACGCTGGCGATCGAGCTCGGCAAGTTCGGCGTCACCGCGAACGCGATCGCCCCGGGCTTCATCGAGACCGACATGACCGCGGCCACCGCGGCCCGGGTCGGGATGGACTTCGAGGAGTTCAAGAAGGCGAACGCGGCCGCGATCCCGGTGCAGCGGACCGGCAAGCCGGAGGACATCGCCGCCGCGGCGTCGTTCTTCTGCAGCGAGGAGGCCGGCTTCGTCTCCGGCCAGGTCCTGTACGTCGCCGGCGGACCGCGCAACTAACGGGAACTGAGGGACGGACCGATGCCGCAGACCTACACCGGAGTCGACGAAGTCGTCCACGCGGTCGGCACCCCGCTGGGCGAGACCGAGTGGCTCGAGATCACCCAGGAGCAGGTGGACCGGTTCGCCGAGGCGACCGGTGATCACCAGTGGATCCACGTCGACGTCGAGCGGGCCAAGAAGGGCCCGTACGGCGGGACGATCGCGCACGGCTACCTCACCCTGAGCCTGATCGCCCGCTTCGGCGACGAGCTCTTCAAGGTCGACGGCGTGACCGCCAAGCTCAACTACGGCGTGAACAAGGTCCGCTTCCCGGCTCCGGTCCCGGTCGGTGCGCGCGTCCGCGCCGGCGCCTCGATCTCCAACGCGGTCGAGACCCCGGCCGGCGTCCAGGTCTCCCTCAACTGGGTGATCGAGCTCGAGGGCTCCACCAAGCCCGCCTGCGTCGCCGAAACCGTCGTGTTGCTCGTCCCTTAGAGCGGGCAGATCAGGACCGCGTGGGTGGCGATCCGGTCGTAGCCGAGCCACTCGTTGACCGCGATCATCGGCGCGTTGCCGTCGTAGTTGGCGGTGTACGCCCCCTGGATGCCTGCGTCGGCGGCGCGGTGCAGGGCGGCGCTCTTCACCAGCTTGGCGAGCCCGCGACCACGGAACTCCGGCATCGTCGACGTCATCCTGGACCAGATCTTGGCGCGATCACCGTGGTTGCGGGTGAACGCGATGACCTGACCGTCGTACATCGCGGCCACACTCACCGGGCGGACCAGGTCCGCTGAGTTCCAGATGTCGGCGAGCCAGTCGTCGTACGGGTGGGAGGAGATCTTCGCGTCGCCCGGCTTGGTGCGTTGGGCGACCTCGTCCGCGGCGTGCAGCAGGCGTGGGTCGACCTCGGTGAACGGCACCAGCTTCACCCGGCTCGGGACCTCGGGGAGGTCCTGGGCCTTGCGCGGGTCGATGCCCGCGTAGTGGACCTGCCGCGTCTGCCGGTAGCCGAACCGCGCGGCCCACTGGACGCTGCTCGGGTCGGCGAACACCCGGGCCGACGTCGCCCCGGCGGCACGCAGGTCCGCGTGCGTTGCCTCCAGCAAGCGCGCGCCGATACCGCGACCGCGGTAATCCGGCCGGACCAGCAGCCGCAGCTCGCCGTCCAGCGGGTCCGAACCGTCGATCAACCCACTCGTTGCCCAGCCCACCAGTTCACCGTCGTCGAGCGCCGCGAACGCGCCTCGCCCTGGTGTGGCCGGCGTCGTCAGCCGCCGGGTCAGCGAACTCCGGGTGACCACCAGGTACGGAACGAGGGCGTCGTGCAGCGCGACCACCGCGTCGACATCCCCCGGTCTCGCTGCCCTGATTTCCATCCGATCTCCTTGGGAACTCCAACGACGAAGTCCCCCGGAACGTAACGCCCTTTCAGGTGCATACCGGAAGTAAACCGATTACAGCTCTGTCTCAGAGGGTTGTCCGATACGGCTCCCGGTACCCAGTACCCATCTAGCTGTCCAGGGTGCGCAGCAACGCGAGCTCGGTCTGGACGCGGTGGTAGCCGAGCCAGTTGTTGATGGCAAGCATCGGCCCGTTCTCGTCGTCGTTGGAGGTGTAGGCGGAGGTGATGCCGGCCGCCATGGCCCGCCGGAGCGCCACGGACTTCACCAGCTTCGCCAGGCCGCGACCGCGGTACTCCGGAACCGTGCCGGTCATGCCCGACCACATCCGGTCGCCGTCGGTCTCGACGATCGTGAACGCGGCCATCTCGTCACCGGCCATCGCCGCGACGCTGAGCGACTTGTCCATCGACGGGGCGTTCCAGATCTCGTCGAGCCACCGGTCGTACTCCATCGAGTCCATCGGCGAATCACTCGGCTCGTCCAGCGCCGCGATCGTGTCGGCCGTGTACGCCGCCCGCGGATCGACCTCGTCGAACGACACCAGCTCGATGCCCTCCGGAGTTTCCGGCTGCTCCGGCAACGACCGCAGCTCGACGCCGGCGTAGTGCATCTGCCGCGTGCCGTCGTATCCGCGGTTGCGGGCGAACTCCAGACCGTCCGGGTGGACGAACGTCCGCACGCGAATCGCGCCGACCTCGGTCAGATGCTGGTGCAACCGCTCCGCGAGCTGACTGCCGATGCCCTGCTTGCGATGGTCGGGATGTACGAAGATCGTCAGGTAGCTCTG
This sequence comes from Kribbella sp. NPDC051586, assembly GCF_044453965.1. Classification (NCBI taxonomy): domain Bacteria; kingdom Bacillati; phylum Actinomycetota; class Actinomycetes; order Propionibacteriales; family Kribbellaceae; genus Kribbella; species Kribbella sp. NPDC051586. The sequence continues at coordinate 1,489,434 of NZ_JBITDF010000002.1, forward strand.
GCCCGGCTGGCTGGTCCAGACGGTGAGTCCGGCTGCACCCCATGCGACCACCTGGCCGTCGACCTCGGCGACCAGTGGCAGGAAGCGCTCCTCGGGCCTCGCCACGGTGATGGCGTGCCGGGTCGCCGCCACCGACATCGCCTTATAGGAGTAGACCGCCCGTCGCACCGCCGTCACCGCCTCGGCGTCCTCACTCACGGCTTGCCGGATCACCACCCGCGTAGTCATGCCCCGGACCCTAGTCAGCAGCCCTTGCCCACGCCATGCATTAACAACCAGCAACGCGATCGCAACAGCGACGAGAGTCTCGTGATTCGGCTGTGTAGCAGACTCGTACTAGAGTGACGCGGTGCTGTCGGACTGATCGCCCCGACCGCCGGAAGTGCCATCGTGGTTGCACGCGACGGGGTCACCGGCGGCGGGGCGTCCGCGTTTCGCCTTGACCCTGCGTGGATGTCAGGCGTAAACAACAATCATGCAGATTACCGACGGCGCCTCGGCCGCACGCACCTTCGCCGGCCTGATGGTCTCCGACGAGCCTCGCCCGGAGTACGCCGATTCCTTCGAGCCGTTCGCCCCGCTGATCGGCAGCTGGGACCTCGACGTCGCCTGGTACGACGAGACCGGCGCCGTCACGCGCCGGACCAAGGGTGAATGGCATTTCGCCTGGGTGCTCGACGGACGCGCGGTGGCGGACATCTGGATCACGCCGAGCCGCGCCGCCCGGGCCACCGACGGCGACGGCGAGTGGGGCCTGTCGATCCGCATCTTCGATCCCGAACTGCAGGCGTTCCGTTCGACCTGGATGGGCCCGAAGGCGGCGTTCGTGATGCCGTTCATCGCGCACGCCACGGCCGACACGATCACGCTCGAGTCGCAGATCGCGAAGACCCGCTGGATGTTCACCGGCATCACCGCGACCGGCTTCCACTGGCGCAACGAGGACGAAGATGCCGACGGCAACTTCATCCTCCGCCAGACCTTCGTGGCGACCCGTCAGCCGTAGGTCGCGACCGCCGCCTCGGCCAGCCGCAGCATCCGCGTCCTGATGCCGGCCGGCTCGATCACCTCCACATCCCCCGCGAACCCGAGCAACACCCCACACGCGGCCTCCTGCACCCGGAAATGCAGCCGCAGGTGCGGCCAGTCGTCGTCGCTCGGCACGTCACGCACCACCTCCCCCGTGGCCAACATCGGCGTGGCGATCCGGCGCACCATCTCGACCCGTTCCGGCCGCACCCGCACCAGAACGTCGACCCCCACCGGCATCTGCCGCTCGAGCCCCGACCGCAGCCGCTCCCACTCCGCGCGCACGTCGAGCCCGTCGGGCCGATCCGCCAACTCGTCGAGGATGCCCGCCTGCTCGACCCGGGACACCCGATACATCCGCGCCGCCCCACGATGCGCCGCCACCAGGTACCAGCGTCCAGCCTGCTCCACCAGCCCCCACGGATCGACCGTACGGCGCTGCACGCCCTCACTGGCCGACGCGTACCGCAGGCGGACACGTCGACGCTTGACCACCGCCTGCCGCAGTACGGGCAGTGCACCGTGGTCCTCGGCCTCTGCGAACCATCGCCGCCGGTCGACGACGATCGCCCCGGACAGCGCGTCCGCATCCCCCTGCAACTCCACAGGCAGCGTCGCCGACAGCTTCCCCATCGCCGAGTGCAGCGCGTCCTGGAGCCCGAGCTCCTCCGACATCGCCGCGCGCCCCGACCACGCGAACAACGCCTGCGCCTCCCGCGGCGTCAGCTCGCTGACGTCCGCCCGGTACCCGGGCAGCAGCACACATCCCCCGTTGCGACCCCGCTCGCTGTAGACAGGTACGCCGGCAGCCGACAAGGCCTCCATGTCGCGCATGACTGTCCGCGTCGACACCTCGAGCCGCTCGCCCAGATCCCGCGCGCTCAGCCGCTCATGCCGTTGCAGCAACAGGATGATCTGCAACAACCGGTCCGCTCGCATAGCGTCAGAATATGCGACAGAAGATGTCGCATATAGCCCTCGAAGATGGTCGGCATGAACAACTTCGAAGACCCGCGACCGATGTTCGTCCGTTCCCTCGACCAGGCACAGCAACTGATGGAGTCGGTCAGCCCCGAGGAGTTCGGCCTGCCCACGCCGTGCACGGAGTACGACGTCCGCACGCTGCTCGGCCACCTGCTCACCGTGATTGGCCGCATCGACCTCGCGCTGTCAGGTGAGAACATCTTCAGCATCCCGACAGTGACCGAGACCGAGGACCTCGCCGGCGCCTGGAAGGCACGCCGGACCGCTCTGGAAGCGACGCTCGCCGAAGACGGCGTACTGGAGCGGGTCTGCCGGGTCCCGTGGGGCACGGTTTCCGGCGCCGTGGCGCTGAACTCCTATGCCCGCGAGCTCGCGACCCACTCATGGGACCTGGCGAAGGCCACCGGCCGGCTGGACGTGCTCGACGACCGCATCGCGACGTACCTGCTCCCCAAGACCAAGCAGTACCTTCCCGCCCAGCCACGCGGCGGCCAGATCCCGTTCGACGCGGTGGTGCCCGTCGCCGACGACGCCGCGCCGTACGACCAGCTGGTCGCCTGGCAGGGCCGTCAGCCTTAGACGATCCCGCCGTTCAGGGTCCGTCCGCCGTCGATGGTGATGGTCTGGCCGGTGATCCACGACGCCTCGTCGGACAGCAGGAACCACACCAGCGAGGCAACGTCCTCCGGCCGGCCCAGCCGGCCCAACGGGTACGTCGACGCGACCTTGTCCTCACGTCCTTCGTAGAGGGCTCCGGCGAACTTGGTCTTGACCACCGCCGGAGCCACTGCGTTCACCCGGATCTCCGGAGCGAGCTCGACAGCCAGCTCCTGCGTCACGCGGGACACCATCGCCTTGGTCGCGCCGTACCACCCGATGCCCGGTGACGGCGCCAGACCGGCCACCGAGGACAGGTTGACCACCGCTCCGCCATGCGCCCGCATCCACGCGTCGCGACAGGCCTTCACCCACGAGATCGCGGCCAGCACATTCGTGTCGACCATCTTGGCCGCTACCGCCTGGTCGACGTCGAGCAGCTTGCCGTAGATCGGATTGATGCCGGTGTTGTTCACCAGCAGATCCACGGAGCCGTACGTCGCCACCGCCGCGGCAACGACCGCGCCGCGATGTGCACCGTCGGCTGCGTTACCTGCGATCGCCAACGCGTGCTGACGTCCGCCCAGCGTCTTCACAGCCTCGTCGAGTGTTTCCTGGGTCCGGCCGGTGATGACGACCCGCGCACCGTCGGCCACCAGCCGCTGTGCGACCGCCAGCCCGATCCCGCGGGACGCTCCGGTGACGATCGCCGTACGGTTCTCCAGCGTCATCAGCTGAGACGCTCAAGGACGACCGCCATACCCTGACCGCCGCCGACGCACATGGTCTCGAGGCCGAACTGCTTGTCCTCGAACTGCAGCCCGTTCACCAGCGTGGTCATGATCCGCGCACCGGTCGACCCGAACGGGTGGCCGAGCGCGATCGCACCGCCGTGCACGTTGAGCTTGTCCTCGTCGATCCTGAGCTCGCGCGCCGAACCGATCACCTGGACCGCGAACGCCTCGTTGATCTCGACCAGGTCGATGTCGTTGATGCTCATCCCGGCCCGGGCCAGCGCCTGCTTCGACGCCTCGACCGGACCGAGGCCCATGATCTCCGGCGACAGACCGCTCACGCCGGTCGACACGATCCGCGCGAGCGGTGTCAGGCCGAGCTCGCGAGCCTTGGTGTCGCTCATGATCACGACCGCCGCGGCGCCGTCGTTCAACGGGCAGCAGTTGCCGGCCGTGACGGTGCCGTCGGGACGGAACACCGGCTTCAGCCCACTGACACCCTCGAGCGTCGTACCGGCCCGCGGCCCGTCGTCCTTGCTCACGACAGTCCCGTCCGGCAGCGTCACCGGGACGATCTCGCGCTCGAAGAAGCCGTTGCCGATCGCCTTCTCGGCCAGGTTCTGCGAGCGCACGCCGAACACGTCCTGCTCGGCCCGGGTGATACCCCGCAGCGTCGCGACGTTCTCCGCCGTCTGCCCCATCGAGATGTAGATGTCCGGGATCTGCCCGTCCGCGCGCGGGTCGTGCCAGGTGTCGTTGGTCTCGGCGTACTTCTCGGTCCGCTGCACCGCGTCGGTGAAGACCGGGTTGAACGAGCTCGGGTCGCCGACCCCGGCCGACCCGAAGTTCTTGTACCGCGAGACGCACTCGACGCCGGCGCTGACGAAGATGTCGCCCTCACCGGACCTGATCGCGTGGAAGGCCATCCGCGCGGTCTGCGTCGACGACGCGCAGAACCGGTTCACCGTGGTCGCCGGCGTGTTGTCCCACCCGAGCTGCACCGCGACCCGGCGGGCCATGTTGCCGCCGTGCTCGTCGTGCGGCTCGGCGCACCCGAGCGCGAGATCCTCGATCTGGTCCCCGGTCAGCCCGATCTTCTCGGTCGCCGCCTTGATCATCTGTACGGCGAGGTCGTCCGGCCGGATCGTGGTCAGCGATCCCTTGTACGCGCGGCCGATCGGCGAGCGCGCCGTGGACACGATGACTGCTTCAGGCATTTCCGGTCGTCCTTCCTACAGGCCGAGGTCGCGGCCGATGAGTTCCTTCATGATCTCGTTCGAGCCGGCCCAGATCTTCGTCACCCGGGCGTCGCGCCAGGCGCGGGCGACCCGGTACTCGTTCATGTAGCCGTAGCCGCCGTGCAACTGGACGCAGGCGTCCAGCACTTCGTTCTGCACGTGGGCGCTCCACCACTTCGTCTTCGCGGCGTCCACCGCGGACAGCCGGTCCTCGTCGTGCGCGACCACGCCGTTGTCGACGTACGCCTGCGTGACCTCGACCTTGGTGACGAGCTCGGCGATCAGGAACTTGTTGTACTGGAACGAGCCGACGGACTGGCCGAACGCCTTGCGCTGCTTCACGTACTCGATCGTCTCGTCGAGGATCTGGGTCGCGTGGGCGATGTTCGACACGGCGGCGCCGATCCGCTCCTGCGCCAGCCGCTCCATCATGTGGATGAAGCCGCGGTCCAGCTCGCCGAGCACGTTGTCGTCAGCGATGAACAGGTCCTCGAAGAACAGCTCCGACGTACCCGACTCGGTCTGGCCGACCTTGTCCAGCTTGCGGCCGCGGGCGAAGCCCTCCATCCCCTCCTCGACGACGAACAGCGTGATGCCCTTCGCGCCCCTGGACGGGTCGGTGCGGGCGGCGACGATGACCAGATCGGCCATGTCGCCGTTGGTGATGAAGGTCTTGGAGCCGTTCAGCACCCAGCCGCCGTCGGCCTTCTTCGCGGTCGTCTTCAGCGCGGCGAGATCGGAACCGCCCGACGGCTCGGTCATCCCGATCGCGGCGACGTACTCACCGGAGCAGAACTTGGGCAGCCAGCGCTGCTTCTGCTCCTCGGTGCCGAGGTCCACGAAGTACGGCGCGGCGCAGTCGTAGTGGATGCCGAAGCAGCTCGACAGCGACGCCGAGACCTTCGACACCTCCTCGGCGAAGACCTGGTTGAACCGGTAGTCGCCGACGCTGGAACCGCCGTACTCCTCCGGCACGTCCAGGCCGAGGAAGCCCTGCTTGCCGGCCTCCAGCCAGGCAGCCCGGTCGATCGTCTTCTCTTCGAGGAACTGCTCCATCCGCGGCACCAGCGAGCGATCGCAGTACTCCTTCGCACTCGCTCGGAATGCGTGGTGGTCCTCGTTGAAGATGACGCGCTGCATCTAGGCCTCCCCAAGGTGTGAGATGCGTGGCTAAGCGCTTGCTTAGCTTCACGCGTTTGGTGCAAGGTGTCAACGTGTCCGCAGTCACCAGTCCCCTGGTTTGGGAGCATGTCCAGCCGGCCGCCGCGCGCCGGCTGCTGACCGGCGCCGTCGACGCGTTCGCCGAGCGGGGCTACCAGGCCACCACGACCCGCGACATCGCGTCCCGGGCCGGGATGAGCCCGGCCGCGCTGTACGTGCACTACCCGTCGAAGGAGCGCCTGCTCTTCGAGATCAGCCTCTACGGCCACAACGCAGCCCTGGAGGTACTCCGCTCCGCCGACGCCGGCTCGACGCCCGCCGACCGGCTGCGTGCGCTGGTCGCGGCGTTCACGGCCTGGCACGCCGAGCACCACACCATCGCCCGCGTGGTCCAGTACGAGCTGGCCGCCTTGACGCCGGAGCACCTCGCCGAGGTGGCGGTCATCCGCCGAGCGATCTCGACACAGATCGAGCAGGTGCTGGCCGACGGCGTACGTGACGGCTCCTTCGCCGTCGACGACCTCCCCGGTACGACGCTCGCCGTACTCTCGCTGTCGATCGACGTGGCGCGCTGGTACACGCCGCACCGCGGCGACCCAGCGGCTCTGGGCAAGCTGTACGCCGACCTCGCGCACCGGATGGTCCTCAGCTGAGCCGGATGTCCTTCCCCCGCACGGTGACCTGACCTGCGTCGACGAGATGACGCAACGCTCGACTCACAGTGACTCGAGTGAGTCCTAGCTCGTCAGCCAAACCAGACTGGCCGTTTGGGAGCCGCGCGCTTCCGGTGTGGTCCGCCAGCAGCTTCAGACGTTGCAGCACGCGTTGTGGCGCGCTGTCCGTCGCCGCAGTCAGATAGTCGGTCCGCACTCGGTTGGCCTGCGTCGCGAGGTGGAGTGCGGTCTGCAGCGCGACTGATGCCTCGGTCTGGAACAGCTCGACGAAGATCTCCCGTGGCAGGTACCGAATCACCGCGTCCTCGATCACCGTCCAGGTGAACAGCTGATTGGTTGCGGCGATCGCAGTCGCCTTGTCGATCACCACCGGCGCCGTGTCGGTGCGTACGTGCGCCTGCCGCCCGGACTCCGCATGACGGTACGCAGCAACCTGACCCGCGTGGACGACGAAGAGCTGCTCGACCGGTGCGCCCTCGACCGCCAGCACCGTGCCGCGGGTGACGCGCTGGATTCTCGTCCGGAGTTCGAGGTCACGGCAGACGTCCGCGCCGAGACCCGCGAAGACGGGCACGTCCATCAGCCGATAGTCGTCCACAGCAACCATTGTGATGTATCAACTGATACGGACGGCCGGCGCCGAGGTTCTTAGGGTGCTCGACGTGGAGCATTCACTGGCGCTGATCGCCCTCGTGCTGCTGGTGGCTGCGAGTCTGCAGTCGAGCACCGGATTCGGCTTCGGTCTACTGAGCGCACCGGTCTTGTCGGCGTTCCTCGGTCCGGTGCCCGCGGTGACTACAGTCACCATCGTCGGGGCGGTCGTGGACTCCCTGACGTTGTTCGGCAACCGCACTCGGCCACGACCGTCGCTGCCCGATGTCCGGATCGTTTCCTTGGCCGCCGTACCCGGCATCGCCATCGGGACACTGCTGCTCGCAAGGCTGCCGAGCCGCATCCTCCAGCTCGCCATTGCGGCCAGCGTGGTTGTGGCGGTCATACTCAGGCTCAGGCCTCGCAGGCTGGCCGAGATACGTCACTGGTGGTTCGGACCGGTCACCGGATTGGCGTGGGGTGCGCTGAGCGCAGCGACTACCGCCGGCGGACCACCGCTGCTGATCTACCTGATGCATCGCTTCAAGGATCCGCGGACGATCCGGGACACGATCGTCACCACCAACCTGGTCCGGTTGCCGCTCTCGTTGGTCTTGCTCGCCCTGACCGGCGCCTGGCGTCCGCCCTCGGGCCTGCCGCTCCTGATCGGCGCCGGCGTCTGCGGCTGGGCGCTCGGCAAGTTCGTCTTCCGAGCCCTGACCCCACAGCGCTACGAGCGTGCGCTGCTGATCCTGCTGATGGTGACGGCCGCCTTGACGGCCTTCGCCGCCTTCCGATGAAAGGGAACCCGATGTGGTGGCACACCGGCGCGATCTACCAGATCTACCCACGCTCCTTCGCCGACAGCAACGGCGACGGCATCGGGGACCTGGCCGGTATCACCGCCCACCTCGGCTACCTGGCCGACCTGGGCGTCGCCGCGATCTGGCTCTCGCCGTTCTACCCGTCCCCGATGGACGACTTCGGGTACGACGTGACCGACCACACCGGCGTCGATCCGATCTTCGGGACCGTGGCCGACGCCGTGACTCTGATCGAGACAGCCCATCGCTACGGCCTTCGCGTGCTCGTCGACTTCATCCCGAACCACACCTCGTACCGGCATCCCTGGTTCGACGCATCACGCGCGCGGACCGATCACACCGATTGGTACTACTGGCGCGATCCTGCGCCCGACGGCGGTCCGCCGAACAACTGGCTGTCCCTGTTCGGCGGTTCGGCGTGGACCTTCGAGGCGGGACGTGGCCAGTACTACTACCACGCGTACCTGCCCGAGCAGCCCGACCTCAACTGGCGCAATCCGCAGGTACGCGAGGCGCAGTACGACGTACTCTGCGCCTGGCTCGAACGCGGCGTCGACGGCTTCCGGATCGACGCCTTCCGCCAACTGCTGATGGATCCGCAGTGGCGGGACAACCCACCCAATCCTGACTGGCAGCCCGGCGACGATCCGTACCTGTCGCTGCTACCGATCCACTCCACCGACCAGCCCGACATCACCGAGGTCATCGCGGAACTGCGATCGGTCGTCGGCCCCGAAACGGTGCTGACCGCGGAGCTGTACCTGCCACTCGACAAGCTCATGCGCTACCACCCGGGCATCGACCTGCCGTCCAACACCCACCTGCTGTCTGGCCCGTGGACTCCAGCCGCTGTCGCCGCGATCGCCGACGAGTACGAGCGAGTCCTACCGCCCGGCGCCTGGCCGAATTGGACGACCGGCAACCACGACCGTACGCGGATCGCCAGCCGCGTCGGCTCCGCACAGGCCCGCGTCGCCGCCATGCTCCTGCTCACGCTCCGCGGCACGCCGATCCTCTACTACGGCGAAGAGCTCGGGATGTCCGACATCCCCGTTGTACAACCGAGCGACCCCGTCGGAAGGGATCCGGAGCGGACACCGATGCGCTGGACAGCCGAACGCCACGTGGGCTTCTGTCCGGACGACGTGACTCCTTGGCTCCCCACACAGCCGCATCCGCCCGCCATCGACGTCACCACCGAGCACGAGGCGGATGACTCGATGCTGTCCCTCTACCGCACGTCGCTGCGACTGCGGCAGACCTCGGCGGCACTCCGCTCGGGCTCCTACCGAACGGTGCTCGCCTCAGACGACGTGCTCGTCTACGAGCGCCGTACCGCCGAATCGGCCGTCTGGATCGCGCTGAACTTCTCCGACCACGTGCAGCCTCTCGAGCTACCAGGAGCCCGGGGGTTGTTGTCGACATACGGCGACGCACAGCTGGGGAGACTGCGTCCCAACGAAGGGATTGTTGTGGACATGCCAACGGGCCGGTGATCTCTCACCGGCCCGTTCGAGCAGATCAGGCCTGCAGCGCAGCCTGGACGTCGAGGTGGATGTCCACCTTGTCACCGATCAGCAGCTTGCCGCCCTCGAGCGGCACGTTGAAGTCGATGCCCCACTCCTTGCGGCTGATCGAGGTGGAGGCCTCGAAGCCGATGATGGTCTGGCCGTAGGCGTTCTGGTCGACGCCGAGGAACTCGACGGCCAGCTCGATCGGCTTGGTGACGTTCTTGATGGTCAGCTCGCCGGCCAGGACGTAGTCGTCGCCCTCGGGCTTGATGGCGGTGCTGACGAAGGTCATCTTCGGGCTGTTCTCGGCGTCGAAGAAGTCGCCGGAGCGCAGGTGCCCGTCGCGCTGCTCGCTGCGGGTGTGCACGGAGCCCAGGTCGACCGAGACATTCGTCACGGAGTCCTCGATGGTGTCCTTGACGTGGATCTCGCCGCTGAACTCCTGGAACGTGCCGCGGACCTTGGTCATCAGGTGGCGGACGGTGAAGCCGATCTCGCTGTGGGCGGCGTCGAGGGAGTACGTGCCGGCGACCAGACCGGGGATGGTGCTGGTCAGGGTGCCGGTGGTGGTGTCGCTCATGGGGTCCTCTCGGGAAGGTGTGCGTACTGGTCGGGGGCGACGCAGCCGGGTCTATAGTTAAAACTTCAACCGTTGGCTACGACAGTAGGCAGTAACGGTTTAAAAGTCAACTACATTCCCGGTACACTGTTCCCGTGACGACGATGGAGACTGGGACTCGGTGGCTCAGCCCCGAGCAGCAGGTGGCGTGGCGTGCGTACCTGCTGGGCACCGCACGCCTGATGGCCAAGCTCGACGACGACCTGCGCCGGTTCGGTCTCGGCATCAACGACTACGAGATCCTGGTCCGGCTCTCCGAGTCGCCCGAACGGCGGCTCCGGATGGCCGATCTGGCCGACCGGCTGCACCAGAGCCGGTCGCGCCTGACCCACACGGTCGGCCGCCTCGAGGCCGCCGACCTGGTGCGCCGGACGTCGTGCACCAGCGACAAGCGGGGCGTCTGGGCCGAGCTGACCGAGTCGGGCTTCGCCCTGCTCGAGCAGGCCGCGCCGTACCACGTCGAGGGCGTCCGGGAGAACCTGGTCGACCTCGCCAGCTCCGAGGACTTCGCCGCCGTCGGGCGCGTGTTCGACTCGGTCTCGGAGCACATCGGGCAGCGCTGAGGAGCATTCATCATCAGGCCGCCGGGCCGGGCGTGATCTCCAGGGTCAGCTCGTCCCGGTCGGCGCCGCGGTAGGCCATCATCGAGTCGCGCATCCGCCGCTTGACCGGCGGCAGGTGGTTCACCGTGCGCATCGCCGTACGCATGCCGGCCAGCGCGACGCGCCCCACCACCGGCTTGTGCACCGGGTCGGCCGACGTCATCTGCGCCCGCGACTTGATCACGGCGTCGAATCCGTACTCGATCATCTTGGTCTCGTACTCGTTGACGGCCGGGATCAGCTCCTGCCGGCCGTCGCGTACGTCGATCAACTTGCGGCACAGGTTGACGGCGTCGCGGAGCGCGGTGTTCGCGCCCACGCCGCGGCCCGGCGTCATGGTGTGGATCGCGTCGCCGAGCAGCGTCACGTTCGTGGTCTTCCACGGGTCGAGCGGGACCGAGGTCCAGATGTTCACCGGGAAGCAGGTGCCCGGATCGGTCAGCTCGAACAGCCGGCGCAGGTTCGGGTGCCAGCCCGGGGTGGCCTCCAGCGCGACCTTGACGAGCTCCTCGCCGCTCATCTTCATGATGTTCGCCGGCAGCTTGTCCATGGTCGCGGACAGACCCCAGTTGATGTAGTCGCGGGTGTTGTCGAACTGCAGACCCGGCCAGCGCCGGATGAGCTCCTCGGTGCTTCCGCCGATCCCGCTCTTCACGCGACCGTCGCGGTCCCACTGGAACTCCATCACGTGCAGGATGCACGCGAACCCGCGTGGCGCGGTGACGATCGAGATGCCCTCGAACACCTTCGGCGACACCAACGCGGCGCTCTCCGCGGTGATCGGCAGCTTGCCCGCGATCGCGACGATCCCGGTCTCCTCGGTCTTCGCCTGCGGCAGGTACTGACGGCGCACCCGCGATCCTGACCCGTCGGCGGCGACGAGCAGATCGCCGGTGGCACTCGTACCGTCGGCGAAGTACGCCGTCACCTGGTCGCCGTGCTGCTCGAACCGGGTGAACTCCTTGCCGAACTCGACGACGTCGTCCAACCCGGTCAGCAGCACCTGGCGAAGCGTCATCCGGCTGATCGACTTCTCACTCTCGACCGGGTCCGTCGACGCCGGGATCTCCATCGAGAGGACCTCCTTGAGGTCCTCGGTCAGCATGTTGAAGTACTTCGGATCGCGCGCCTTCGTCGCCACGAACGTGTCGTACAGCTCCTTCGGCAGCAGCGCATGCAGCGCACGGCTGCCGTCCGGGTCGATGCCGACCCGGTATCCGTGCAGACCGTCGGTCCGGAGCACGTCGCGCTCGAACACGGTCACGCCGATGCCGGCCCGCGTCAGGCCGTGCGCCAGCGCGAGTCCGCCGGTCCCGCCACCGATCACCAATACCTTCATTTTGTCTCGTCCCTTCAAGTATCTTGGTAATCCGAGTATCTTGGAGATCCGAGAGAAATGCAAGCCCTATGCTGAGGCGGACCATGACCAGTACTCGTGAAGAGCTCACCGGCGAGATCCAGGGGCGCCTGATCCGATTCATCGCCGAAGCGGTGCTGTACAACCACGCCGTGTCGGCCAAGGTCGGCCTCGGCGCGAGCGACTCGCAGTTCATGACGTTGCTGCAGACGTACGGCCCGCTGACGCCGCGGCAGCTCGCCGAGCGCACCGGCCTGACCTCAGGCACGGTCACCGGCGTGATCGACCGGCTCGAGTCTCACGGCTTCGTCAGCCGCAAGCCCGATCCGGGCGACCGCCGCAAGGTGGTCGTCACGCCGTCGTTCGAGGCGATCCAGGACAAGCTCGTCCCGCTGTACGCCGACCAGGGCAAGCGGATGCACGGCGTACTCGCGAGCCGCAGCGTCGAGGAGCTCAGGACGATCTCCGCGTTCCTCGCCGACTCGATCGCTGAAGCCGGGAGCTAAAGCGTTTGAGCCTGCCGGCTGGTTTCGGGAACCTTTTCCGCGTGACGGATTCTCACCAAGACGGCCGGGCCGGCATCGACGCGACGCTGGTACGGCGACTGATCGAGCAGCAGTTCCCGCAGTGGGCCGACCTTCCGGTGACTCCGGTCAAGGTCGACGGCTGGGACAACCGGACGTACCGCCTGGGCACCGACCTGACCGCGCGTCTCCCCACGGCGTCCGCCTATGTGGCCGCGGTGGACAAGGAGCACACTTGGCTGCCAGTTCTCGCGCCGCTGCTGCCGGTGGAGATCCCGACAGCCGTAGCCAAGGGCGCGCCGGGCTTCGGTTATCCACATCCCTGGGCCATCCGGCGATGGATCTCAGGTGAGACAGCGTCGTCCGACACCGTTGGCGATCTGGATGAATTCGCCCGGTCGATCGCGGACTTCATCCTGGCGCTGCAGAGCGTCGACGCCACCGGCGGACCGCTGGCCGGCGAGCACAGCTTCTACCGCGGCGCATCACTGCAGCACTACCACGACGAGACGATCGAGGCCCTCGCTGTACTGAAGGGCCGCATCGACGCGGACCTCGCGGGTGAGGTGTGGGATGCAGCTCTGGCCTCAGTGTGGGACCGGCCGCCGGTGTGGTTCCACGGCGACATCGCGAGCGGCAATCTGCTCGTCCAGGACGGTCGCCTGTCCGCCGTCATCGACTTCGGCACATCCGGCGTCGGCGATCCGGCGTGCGACCTGGTCATCGCCTACACGTTCTTCTCCGGCACCTCCCGCGCGGCCTTCCGCGAGGCGGTGGCTCAGGACTCCGCCATGTGGGCCCGAGCCCGCGGATGGGCCCTCTGGAAGGCCCTGATCACCTCAGACCTCCCGGTCGTGCAGACCGTCCTGGACGACTACGTGGCACAAAAGCACTAACGCACGGCCGTCAGGACGCGAGCTTCATCGGATCTCGCCCTCGGCGACTGCGGCCAGCTGCTTCAAGACCGTGCCCCAGCCGTCCGCGAACCCCAGCTCCTGGTGCTGTGCTCGGGCAGCCGAGGTCCCATGGCGCACGATGATCCGGTAGTCCGTGCCGTCCGGATGCTCCGCCAGCGTCACCTCAGCGGTCATGAGAAACGGCTCCGGGCTGGCCGGGCGCCAATGGCTGTCGATCGCGTTCGTGAACACCAGCCGCTCGATCTCGTCGACCACAAGGAAGCTCGCATCGAGATGCGGCACGAACTGCGTCCCGTCCTCACTCAACTGCGTCACCATCGCCCCACCAGGACGAACCTCGAGCCGCTCGACCCGGCACACCGCGGGAGCCGGCACCCACCACTGCGCGAACCTGGCCGGATCGGTCCAGGCCCTCCAGACGGTCTCCCGTGGCGCGCGGATCACGCGCTCGACGGTCAGATCAAGCTCGGGATCGATCATGACTCTTCCTCCAGGGGTTCGGTGACGAGGCGTTCCAGCCGATCGGTGCGGTCCGTCCAGATCCGGCGCTGCTCGGCCAGCCAGTCGTCGACGAGCGCCAGCCGCTCGCGATTCAGCACGCAGGTCCGCACCCGGCCGACCTTGACCGTGCGGATCAGCCCGTTCGACTCCAGCGTCCGGACGTGCTTCATGAACGACGGCAGCGTGATCGGGAACTCCGCCGCGAGCTCACCCACACTCGTCGGTCCGCGCCCGAGCCGCCGGATCACCCGGCGTCGGGTCGGGTCGGCGAGCGCGACGAACACACCGTCGACCTCGGCTGAATACTGTGCCATGAGGCTAAGTATTGCTCGTGGCCAACACTTAGCGCAAGGGCTAACTGTTGCCATCCACGAAGGGCCCCGCTTCCGTGCATGGAAGCGGGGCCCTTCGGTGGTTTGTCAGGTGGCTTGCTCAGTCGCGGGTGAGCTTGCGGTGGGTGACGCGGTGCGGGCGGGCCGCCTCCGGGCCGAGCCGCTCGACCTTGTTCGCCTCGTACGACGCGAAGTTGCCCTCGAACCAGAACCACTTGGCCGGGTCGTCGTCGGTGCCTTCCCAGGCGAGGATGTGTGTCGCCACGCGGTCCAGGAACCACCGGTCGTGGGACACGACCACCGCACAGCCCGGGAACTCCAGTAGCGCATCCTCCAGCGACTGCAGAGTCTCGACGTCCAGGTCGTTGGTCGGCTCGTCGAGCAGCAGCAGGTTGCCGCCCATCTTCAGCGTGAGCGCAAGGTTCAGCCGGTTCCGCTCACCGCCGGACAGGACGCCGGTGGGCTTCTGCTGGTCCGGGCCCTTGAACCCGAACGACGCGACGTACGCCCGGCTCGGCATCTCGAAGTTCGCGACCTTGATGAAGTCGAGCTCGTCGGACACCATCTGCCAGACCGTCTTCTTCGGGTCCAGATTGCCGCGCCCCTGGTCGACGTACGAGATCTTGACCGTCTCACCGAGCTTCAGGCTGCCCTTGTCCGGCTGCTCCTCGCCGATGATCATCCGGAACAGCGTCGACTTGCCGACGCCGTTCGGACCGACGACGCCGACGATGCCGGCCCGGGGCAGGGAGAAGCTCAGACCGTCGATCAGCGTCCGGCCGCCGAAGCCCTTCTCCAGCTTGCTGACCTCGAGGACCGTGCTGCCCAGACGCGGACCCGGCGGGATGTTGATCTCGTCGATGTCCAGCTTCTTGGCCCGCTCGGCCTCGGCCGCCAGCTCCTCGTACCGCTGGAGGCGCGCCTTGCTCTTGGACTGCCGGCCCTTCGCGTTCGACCGGACCCACTCGAGCTCGCGCTCCAGGATCTTCTGCCGCTTGGCGTCCTTCTGGCCCTCGACGACCAGACGCGCCTTCTTGGTCTCCAGGTACTTCGAGTAGTTGCCCTCGTAGCCGTACGTCCGGCCGCGGTCGAGCTCGAGGATCCACTCGGCGACGTTGTCGAGGAAGTACCGGTCGTGGGTGATCGCCATGACGGCGCCCGGGTACTTCTGCAGGTGCTGCTCCAGCCACTGCACCGACTCGGCGTCCAGGTGGTTGGTGGGCTCGTCGAGGAGCAACAGGTCGGGCTGCTGCAGCAGAAGCTTGCACAGCGCGACCCGGCGGCGCTCACCACCGGACAGCTTGTCGACGATCGCTTCCGGCGGCGGACAGCGCAGCGCGTCCATCGCCTGCTCCAACTGGGCGTCGATGTCCCAGGCGTTGCGGTGGTCGAGCTCGGTCTGCAGGTCGCCCATCTCGGCCAGCAGGGTGTCGTAGTCGGCGTCCGGGTCGGCCAGCTCGGCGGAGATCTCGTTGAAGCGGTCGAGCTTCTGCTTGGTGTCGCCGACCCCTTCCTGAACGTTCTCCAGCACGGTCTTGCCCTCGGTCAGCGGCGGCTCCTGCAGCAGGATCCCCACCGTCGCGCCATCGGCCAGCCGCGCCTCGCCGTTGGAGGGCTGGTCGAGCCCCGCCATGATCTTGAACAGCGAGGACTTGCCGGTGCCGTTCGGCCCGACCACGCCGATCTTCGCGCCGGTGAGGAAGTTCAGCGTGACGTTGTCGAGAACGACCTTGTCACCGTGCGCCTTCCGGACGTTGCGAAGCGTGTAGATGAATTCCGCCATGCCTAGAGCCTATGTGTTTTCTCCACAGCCACGAATTCGGGCGTCCGATCGAGGCGCGACCGGTGCATCTTCTCCGTCGACAGGACATCCGCACGGAAGGCGAACCCTCGATGAGCATCAACGAAATCCACCTGACCGTGGTCGGCCGGATCGGCAGCGAACCCGACTTGAAGGCGATAGGCCAGGTCCCCCACCTCTCGTTCCGCCTCGCCTCCACCCCGAGGCAGTTCGACAAGATCCTCGGCAGGTTCGTCGACAAGACCACGTCGTGGCTTCCGGTGGAGTGCTGGCGCGTCCTCGCCCAGAACGCGTTCGACTCGATGCGCGTCGGTCAGCCGGTGATCGTCACCGGCAAGCTCCGCACGCACGAGTGGACCGACGACCAAGGCGAGCAGCGCAGCCGCCTGATCCTGGAAGCCTCGTCGATCGGCCACGACCTCAACCGAGGCACGGCGACGTTCTCCAAGTCCGCTCCGCGCGGTGAGCACACCGTTCCTGAGGTGACGGTCGCGCCGTTCCCCGCCGACGAGTACGTTGCCACGCCCCTGCCACCGCAGTCGGAGGCAGCATGATTACCTCAGCCTTGACTTATATAAGCCCGGCCCGGCATTCTGAGGTCCATCCCAGCAGCCGAGCAGGAGAGGGAACTACCTGTGATCGACATCCTCGAGCACATCAATGCGGTCCAACGCGAAGTCAGCCGTACCGGCGAGACCGTGACGGTGCTGATGCGCCGCTCGTACCAGGCCGAGCCGGCAGAGGTGTGGGACGCCCTCACGGACCCGGGGCGGATGAAGCGCTGGTTCATGCCGGTCTCCGGCGATCTGAAGGTCGGCGGCGCGTTCCAGCTGGAGGGCAACGCCGGCGGCGAGATCCTGGAGTGCGAGCCGCCCAAGCGGTTCAAGGTGACCTTCGGCGGTCCGAACAGCCTTCTCGAGCTGCGTCTGCTGCCCGGCGCGGACGCGTCCACCGAGCTGGAGCTCGAGCACTCGATGAGCGAGGCGCCGGCTCCCGGCGGCGCGGGCGCGCTCTGGGTCGGTCCCGGATGGGACGGCGGACTGCTCGGCCTCGCGCTCTACGTCACCGGCGAGCTCCCGGAGGACGCCGACCCGGCCGCGATGGCCAACTCCGCCGAGGTGATCAGCTACAACGAGCAGTCCCTGCGGGCCTGGATCGAAGCGATCCGCGCTTCGGGCACGACCACCGAGGACGACCTGATGTCCGCGGCCAGGATCTCCCTGTCGCAGTACGCGCCCGACGCCGAGCTCTGACGACTGGCACCCGGTCCCGGGGCGCGCGCGAGATCCTGCGCGCGCCCCGGTTGTCGGGTCTGCTGTCTGGTCGGGGACGCCTAGCCGCGGGCGGTGGCGAGGCTGTCCCGGCAGGTCGTGTACGCGGTGAGCTCGTCGCGAGCCGGCGCAACAACGTGGCTGTCGGCAACTTTCTCCAGTTCGCCCCGCAGCGCCTGCGCCACCTGACGGGACCGCCGCAGCGCTCCGCTGGTCGCGAACACCCGGCAGACGAAGGAGAGCGCCAGCCCCAGGACGGCACCACCGACCAGCATGACCCATGCGTACGGGATGCCGTTCCACTCGGGCAGCGGCGGGTCGTCCAGATCGGCGATCCGTGCCACGAGGACGGCGATCAGCCACGCGGCGCCGCCGAGCGTGACCAGGAACAGCAGCCACTGCACGACTCGCGCGAAACTCCACCAGCCCGGATTGTTGGTGGCACCAAGGTCTGTGCGCGCGACCGCCTGGTCCAGCTCGTCACCGAGCGACTCCTCGCGGCGCCGGATCGCCGAGCGCACCGAATCGGCCCACGGACGGGACAGCCCTTCCGCGGCCTTGTTCGTGATCGTGCGGACCGCGGCGTCCATCCGCGCGCGCTGCACAGGAGTTGCCGCAGGCAACGAAGAGCGGGCGATCGCCACTTCGCTCGACGCCGACTTGCGCAGCGCCTTGCCCTGCTCGCGCGATACCTGGTCGCCGTGCAGCCGACGCAACGGATCCGGCCGGAACCGTCCGAGCCACTTGGTCAGCGGCCAGCCCGTCGCAGCCCGAGCACGCTGCAGGTAGGAGCGCCGCACGGCGTCCGAGACGACCGACAGGCCACTCGCGTCCGACAGCGCGTCGACCAGCTCGGTGATGTCCGCCTCGGCGATCTCAGGTGTCTTCGCAGTGCCGCACTGGCTGGCCATCCGGTCCGAGACCCGGTCGACGTCGGCGGAGAGGCGCTCGCGCGCGGAGCGCTTGTTGCTGACCCGCTTGACCAGCAGCCCGCGCACCTCCTCCAGACCGTCACCGCTGACGGCCGACGTCGCGACAACCGTCGGCGACTTGAGCCCGTCGATCTTGAGCAGTCGGTCCAGGTCCTCGAGGCAGCTCTTCCGCTGGTCCGGCGTCAGCTTGTCGATGTGATTCAGCGCGAACACCATCACCCCGGAATGCGAGGCGAACGGTTTGATGTACCGGTTGTGCAGCGCCGCATCGGCGTACTTCTGCGGATCCACCACCCACACGAGCATGTCGACCAGCTCCACGAGCCGGTCGACGATCAGGCGGTGCTCGACCTCGGTCGAGTCGTGGTCCGGAAGGTCCAGCAGGACGAGGCCGTCCAGGTCCTCGGAGTGGGCTTCCTCGAGCGAGCTGCGGTGCTGCACCTGGTGCCGGCGCGGGATCCCCAGCCAGCTGAGCACCTCACCGGCCGGCTCGTCACCCCAGACGCAGGCCAGCGGCATCGAGCTCGTCGGCCGGCGCGTCCCGATCGCGGCCAGGTCGAGCCCGGTCAGCGCGTTGAACAGCGACGACTTCCCCGAGCCGGTCGCACCTGCCAGCGCGACCACGGTCAGGTCGCCTGACATGCGTAGGCGCTGTCCGGCCCTGTCCACGATCTGCGTCGCCTCGGTGAGCACGACCGGATCGAGCCGACCGTCACCCGCCTTGGCGGCGACGTCGAGGGCGTCGATCTTCTTCAGGACATCGGTCGCGCCCCGCGTGGGGGTCTCGACCGTATCCACTGTTTCCGTCACGTGCAGTCCTCCACCGCGCGCGCGGCCTCCGTCAGTAGCCTGGCCGTCTCGGCGTCGACCGGATGCTGGTCAAGGACAGCCAGATAGCGGGCGAATTCGGCATCCATCAGGGCATGAACCTTACCGTCAAGGTCCTCCCTTGCCTTATCAACCATGCCCTGAACTGCCTTGTCGCCGAAAACCGCCTCCAGCAGTCGCTGCCCGACAACCGCGCTGCCTGCGCCGGCGCTCGCCTCGGCGCCCTTCGGAATCCCTGTTCCCCGGGCGAAAACCACCACCATGAGCGAGAGTCCGAGCCCGTTCACGCCGTACTCCAGGATGCGTGCCGTCGACTTCTTGGCGCCGCCTTCCTTGCGGATCACGTCGAGGACGAACGCCTGCCACTCCCGGACGGCACGAGCCGCAGCATCCGGGAAGTCCGGGGACAACGCCCCGAGCGAGCCGCCGTCACCGACGTTCGCGAGCTCGGCGTCGCCTGCGGCCAGCAGTTGCCGGCCCGGGGCTGTTGCCTGCCACACCTTCTCGGCACGTTCCGCGGCGGCTGTCGCGTGCTCACGTAGCAGCGACTCCAGGCCGGACTGGATCGCGTCACTGACGTCGCGGGTCTCAGCAGGCTTGTTGCCGAGCGAGTTCTTCAGCCGGTCGCGCAGCCGGCCCGCGTTGGACTGCAGCCCCTTCAGGAGTTCGCCAGTGCCGACGAACTCCTGCCACCGGGCCAGCACCTCGCCGCGCAGCATCGTCCCGTCCTGGCACGCCTTCGCAATGTCCTTCACGCCCTGGTCGTACGCCGCCTCGACCGACGACCGCAGCTCGATGGCCGTGTCCGCCTGCGCCTTCACAGCCTCCGCGAAGGGCGGCGTCTTCTTCACCATCGCGCTGACCGCGCCCTGCAGGGTGCGGCGGACCACGGCCGCGCGCGCCTCCGCGTCGGCAGCCAGGTCGACCAGCCAGTCCTTGATCGAGGCAACCGATGACTGCGGCAACATTCCGTTGCCATCGACAACGGTCTCCTGGATCGAGAACAGCGGCGAGTCACCGAGACCACGCTCGAGCAGCATCTGGGCGAGGTGGCCGGTGATGTCGTCGATCGTCTCGCTCGGAGCCCGGTCGAGCACGACCGCGACCGCCGTACTGCGATCCGATGCGCTCTGCAGGAAGTCCCACGGGACAGCGTCGGAGTACCGCGCCGCCGTGGTGACGAACAGCCACAGGTCGGCCGCCGCGAGCAGCTGGGTCGCCAGGTCACGGTTCGCCTCGACGACGGAGTCGATGTCCGGCGCGTCCAGAATCGCGAGCCCGCGCGGAACGGTGTCAGCGGCAACCAACCGCAGCTGCCCCGCGTCCTCCATGCCACCCGGCTCTTCCGAACTCGTCCGCGCCATCCCCGGAAGCACCCGGTCGCCTACGAACCAGTCCGCATCGGCCGGGTGATGAATCAGCACCGGCGACCGAGTAGTCGGCCGCAGCACGCCCGGCTCACTGACCACCTTGCCGATCACGGTGTTGACCAGCGTCGACTTCCCAGCCCCAGTAGACCCACCAACCACCGCGAGAACGGGCGCCTCCAGCTGCACCAACCGAGGCAGCAGGTAGTCGTCCAGCTGATCCAGCATCGCCTTCTGCTGCTGCCGAGCCTCGTCAGCCCCCACAACCTCCAGCGGCAACCGACTCCCGGCAAACACCCCCCGCAACTTCATCAAAGCAGTAATCAAAGCCATCGCAGCCTGCTCAGCCGCCAACCGCTCCGCCAACTGCTCCGCAGTCAGCTCTTCCCCGGCCTCGGCCTCATCCGCCGCCGAGCCATCAGCACCGTCAGCACCGTCCCCAGAGGTGCCGTCAGCGTCGTCCGCCGACACATCACCGGCAGCATCCGCCGAACCATCGGAAACACCATCAGCAGCCTCATCAGCCGCCGCTCCGTCGACAGCCCCATCCGCCGCCTGCGCGGCAGACTCTCCCGCCGCCGCACCGTCTACAGCCCCGGCGTCCCCAGCAGCACCGTCCACGCCCTCATCCACCGCGCCGGCACCAGCCTCACCCGCCGCAGCACCATCCGCCTCACCCACGGCGTCGCTTGCACCGCCAGCAGCACCATCCACCTCGCGTGCAGACTCGTCCGGCCCCTCACCCGAGCCGCCGCTCTCCGCCTCATCCCCGCCGTCCGACGCCCCATCCCCGCCATCACCAGCACCGTCGCCGTCACCGCCAGCAGCACCGCCAGCAGCGTCATCAACCGCGCCGCCTGCCGCACCAACCTCCGCCACGCCGGCAGACTCGCCTGCTGCCTCGCCCGAGCGGTCGTCGCCCGCCTCGTCCCCGTCGTCGTTTCCTGCCTCGTGCACCTCGTCCGACGCCTCATCCGCGGCGTCACTTGCGCCGTCAGCAGCGCCGTCAGCACCGCCGTGAGCACCGCCGGCACCGCTGTCGGCACCGTCGGCACCTCCGTCCGCCTCGCGGGCGGACTCGTCCGGCGACTTACCCGAGCTGTCGTTCCCAGCCTCATGGACGGCGTCCGACGCACCCTCCGCGGCGTCACCAGCCGATCCATCGTCCGCCGGCCCGTCAGCCGCGTGCCGTCCCGCGGTACCGGCCGACGCGCCAGCCGCCTCATCCACAGACTCGCCCGACACACCGTCCGCCGCGCCATCGCCTACTGCACCGTGTGAGGCAGCATCACCCGCGCCGCCGTCTGATGCCGCCGCGGCCGCACCATCCCCCGCCTGGTCTGTGGCCGCGTCCGCAGACCCAGCCGAGCCACCGACCGCCTCGCCGTCGCCTGCCGCGTCAGCTGAGCCGCCATCAACCGCGCCGTCGCCTTCCGCCCCGGCACCGCCACCGTCTTCCGCTCTGGCACCGCCACCGTCTTCCGCCTCGGCACCGCCATCGCCTTCCGCCTCGGCACCGCCATCACCTTCCGAGACGGCACCGGCGTGGTCGGGCGCACCGGCGGGAGCCGTCGACTCGTCCGCGCTCTGGTCCTTCGCCTCGTCGGCATTGCCCGACTGCTCAGCCGCGGCGGCCACCGATTCGTCGGTGACGTCGCTCTCGTCGTGCGTGCCGTCTGACGATCCGTCCGGGGACGCATCTCCTGAGTCGTCAGCGGGCTCATCCGTCGTCGCGTCCGTGGTCTCGTCAGCCGTATCGGGTGAGGCATCGTCGGCGGCCTGGGTGGAGGTCTCGGGCTGCTTCGGGAGGCCGATGATGATGTTGCCGTACTCGAGGGGAAAGCCGTCCGGTGACTCATCCGGCTCGTACACGACACCCACGGTCGACCGCGGCTGCTCTTCTGGCGCCCCATCCGGCACTGCGGTGTCCGCATCCCGTACGTCGTCGCCCCCACCAGCCTGCGCTGCACCGCCCTCAGCAACCTCCGACGGGCGCTCCTCAGCAACCTGCGCCGGGCCGCCCTCGCCAGCCTGTGCCGCGCCGTCCTCAGTCCCGGGTGCGGCGGTGCCCTCGGCCTCACCCGCGGCCTCGGAAGACTGCGCGGCTGCGTCGTCGGTAGACGGACCGCCGGTGTCGGTTGAGGCGGAGGAGCTCGACGGCTGATTGGCCCCGGGTGTCGAATCCGTGGAGCTGCCTTCGCCGGTTGCCGCGTCGTCCGAGGTGTCCGCTGCCGGGTCGGTGGACGGCGTGCCTGGCGACTGGGCGTCCGAGGCGGACTTCACCGCGGCGCTGTCCGTTGGGTCCTGTGCGGACTTGGATGGCGCGTCGGAGCTGCCTTCGGCGGGTTCAGCAGAGGCGTCGGCTGTGGCCTCGTTCGAGGAGGCGTCCTGGGTCACCGCGCCTGCGGAGTCGGATGCGGCCGCACCGTTTGATGCCGGAGCATCCGCCGTCGTACCCGCGCTGGACTGGCCCGAGGTGGTTGCGTCGGGCTGTGCCGAACCATTCCCAGCAGACTGTGCCGCACCATCGGCGCCGGACGATGCCGCAGTGGGCTGGGTCGAGCCGTCAGGTGTGGGTTCGGGGTCCGGGGTGGACTTGCGGCGACGGCGCCGCCAGAAGCCTCGGGGTTTGGGGGTGGACTGGGCGATGAGGTTCGCCAGCTCCTGGGCAGGCTGATCCTGGTTCGGAACCCGCGGTTCCGAACCTTCACCAGCTGCTGACCTGGTGTCAGCCACGTTGTCCGCCCACGAGCACAGAGTGCCCGGTCGGACAGCGCAGAAGCAAAGTCATCGTCATCCCCGTTTGGCGGCGTGGACGGGTGGCAGTCACTGCGAGGGTGGATACGGACCGTATCCTCCCGGCGGTCCTTGTTGACCGGGGGGTCCCGGTGGGTAACCGGACTGACCGGCTGGGTAACCGGGTTGCCCCGGCGGATACCCCGGCTGAGCGGGAGGATAACCGTCTTGCGGCCGCGGGTATGCGCCTTCCCCCGCGCCCCCTCCCGGAGCCCCAGGACCTGGCCCCACCGGCCCGCCCGGGCCCCCTGGACCCATCGGAGCAGCAGTACCCATCGGACCACCGGTACCCATCGGCACGCCAGGACCCATCTGCCCGGGCGGCCCCATCGGCATTCCCGGACCTGGACCACCCGGCTGGAACCCGCCGGCGTACTGCGGAGCAGCTTGAGCGAACGCCGGCATCGGGGGGAACGGCACGCTCGGCCGCCGCTCCCGAAGCTCGTCCAGCAACTGCTTCTCCGTGTGCAGGGCGTCCGGCCCGATCACCTGGCGGACGATCTTGTCCCGCAGGTACGCCAACTCGGTCGCGTTGTGCTGGAACGCCTTCGCAGCTGCTTCCGCCTGGGACCCGTACCGCCGCGCGTTCTGCCGGAGCGCCTTGCGCCCCCGCAGCGTGGCTATCAGTGGTACGTCCTGTGGAACCAGCCACCCGAACCGCACATAGTCGTACAGCCGGGACGCGATCATCTGCCCTTCCCGGGACCGCATCACCAGCGCGAAGACGACCAGGCAGATGAACAGCGGCACCATCAGGCACAGGTACGCCACGATGAAGCCCCCGCCACCGGCCCAGCTCGCAGAGGCGTTCCAGGAAGCATGCGCCAGCACCGCCGCCAGATATCCGACGACGGGCGCGAGGAATCGGACGACGGTACTTCGGTGCCGTATCGCGACGCCGATCCCGATCGCGGTGAACGACGTGAAGAGTGGATGCGCGAACGGCGAGATCACGCCGCGGATGATGAACAGCGCGAACGCACCGCGCAGACCCGCGTCGCTGCCGGCCTCCTCGGAAAGCGTGTTGAAGACGCGGCCGTAGTACAGGATGTTCTCGGTGAAGGCGAAGCCCACGCCGACCATCCCGGCGTACACCAGGCCGTCGATGATGCCGTCGAACTCCTTGCGCCGCACCAACGCCAGCAGCAGGATCACGGACCCCTTGGCGAACTCCTCCACCGGCGGGGCCACGAAGACCGCGGACCGGTCGCCGCCGACGCCGGTCTCGGCCAGCCGGTGCGACACCTCGGTGTTGATGAAGATCGCGGCCAGCGTGGCGATGAAGGCGCCCCAGCAGAGCGCGAAGACGATGTACTTGGTCGGCTCCGGCTCGTACCGGTCCAGCCAGAGGTAGAGCGCGATGACCGGGATGACCGGTACGAACGCGAAGATCAGGCCCCAGGTGAAGCCGCCGGCGCCGGTCGACTTGGCCACGATGCCGAAGATCACCAGGCCCGCGATCGCGAACACCACCGCGATCACGATGCCGATCAGGACGCCCTGGTTGCGGCGCTGGCCGGGGACCGGATGGCTGCCGAGCACGTTCGGCTGCGGGTACGGTCCGCCGGGCGAGTACGCCGACCCCGCCGCGGGTTGCGGCGTGCCTGCCGGGCCTGGTGAGGGGTGACTCATGCCCCGAAGCCTAGTTGGGGTGCCGATCAAGCGGCAGGACCACCCACTCAGCGTTACCGGGATGGAACGACAACCCTGTACTTCGCTCCCGCTCGAACCGCGCCGAATCAGAACCCAGAGGCGAGATCACCCGCCGATCTGAGAGACTCTTCCGTGCCGTACGCCCCCGTAGCTCAGCTGGATAGAGCGTCGGACTTCTAATCCGTTGGTCGCAGGTTCGAGTCCTGCCGGGGGCGCTTTGCTGGTGAACGATCGTTTTCCTCAGTGAGTTCCTACGGTCTTCTCAGCGTTCTCTCGGGGCCGGCGTGTGGGCTTGTTCGTCATACCTGTACTGGCAGGTGACGGAAAGGCGGACGTCGTGGCTTCGGGACTGGTAGGCGTACTTCATTCGGGTGGACTGCGTGAACTGCGGTACGCCGCGGGCGCCGTGGTGATCCTGGCGGGGATCCCAGGAGCCGGGAAGACCACTCTGCTGCGGCGGCTGTACCCGGTCGGCCAGGACCACGGCGGCGTGCGGGTCTTCGACAGCGAGCGGCTCCGGGGCCGGTGGATGCGCGTGCTCGGTCGGGTGCCGTATGCGTGGTGGCGTCCGCTGCTGCACCTCGCGTACTACGTTCGCGTGCTGCTGGCGATGCGGCCGGGTGGTGGCCCGCTCGTCGTGCATGACTGCGCTACCCGGCCGTGGGTGCGGCAGCTGATCGGCCGGCGAGCCAGGCGGAGCGGCTTACCGGTACACCTTGTTCTGCTTGACGTGCCGGACGACGTGGCACGTTCAGGGCAGTGGGAGCGCGGACGGGTCGTGCGGCCCGGGAGCATGTTGACCCACTGCCGCAGATGGCCACAGCTCCTGGCGAGGGCGGCCGACGATCCGGGGTACGTCCTACCGGGGGCTCTGTCGGCGCAGATACTCACCCGGGGTCAGGCGGACAGGGTGGCGCGCATCTGCTTCAGCTGAGGCGCAGGCGGCACCCGAGGTCGTCCAGATGCTGTCGTGGTCGGCCCGGCCGGTGCCGGATCCGCCCCAACCGATCATCCATGAACCCGGAGGTCCCGCTTGGACAGGAATTGTCGGCGGCGGGTGATTGAGTGAGGGACGCGAGGGAGGAGATCGGATGAAGGTTCGAGTCGGGCGTGAGGTTCTGGCCGAGGCGGTTGGATGGGTGGCGCGCGGGTTGCCCAGTCGGCCGAGTGTGCCGATTCTGGCCGGGATGGTGGTCGAGGCGGCCGACGGGCAGGTGACGTTGTCCGGGTTCGACTACGAGAGCTCGGCGCGGGTCAGTGTGCCGGCGGAGGTGGCCGACGAGGGGCGGGTGCTCGTGTCGGGGCGGCTGTTGTCGGACATCTGCCGGAGCATGCCGCGGGATTCGGTGGATCTGAGCGGTGAGGCGGCTCGGGTTCAGGTGAGCAGCGGCGCGGCTCGGTTCGTGTTGCACACGCTGCCGCTCGATGAGTATCCGCCGCTGCCGGAGATCCCCCAGGCGAGTGGAGTGGTCGACGGGGACGTCTTCGCGCGCGCCGTCTCACAGGTCGTGAGCGCGGCCGGCCGCGACGACACGCTGCCGGTGTTCACCGGGATCCGCCTGGAGATCCGTGGGTCGACGATCTCGTTGCTGGCCACCGACCGGTACAGGTTGGCCTTGCGGTCGTTCCCCTGGGAGCCGGTCGATGCCGGCGCCGAGGCCAATGCGCTCGTTCCGGCCAAACTGCTCGCCGATGTCGCGAAGGCGATGGCCGGTCATGAGCTGACCCTTGCGCTCGGTTCGACCCGCACAGGGGACGGGTTGATCGGATTCGAGGGCGGTGGCCGGCATGCGACCAGCCGCCTGATCGACGGCGAGTTCCCGAAGGTCCGCAGTCTGATCCCCGCCGAGGGTGCGATCACCAGCACGGTGACCGTCGACACCGCCGCGCTCGTCGAGGCGGTCAAGCGGGTCGCGCTGGTGGCCGAGCGCTCGGCGCCGGTGCGGCTGACGTTCGCGGACGGCGCGGCGACGCTCGACGCGGGCAACGGCGAGGAGGCCCAGGCCTCGGAGTCCGTCGAGATCACCCTGACCGGCGACCCGGTGGTGACCGGCTTCAACGCCGGCTACCTGCTCGACGGACTGGCCTCACTCGGTACGCCGATCGCGCACTTCGCCTTCACCCAGACGACCAAACCCGCCAACCTGACCGGCCTGCGCGCTCCGGACGAGACTCCCTCGACAGACGCCGCCTACATCCTGATGCCCATGCGCCTGCCCACCTGATCCCGATCGGCGCTGCGGGCCCCGACTCATCCGTAGGTCGGACGAGTGAATCGTGCCGTGGGCTGACGATCGCGCCTGCCCGCTGCGATGTAGTGGAGCCGGCAAGCGTCACCCAGGGAAAGGATGGCTTGTGGAACCCTCACGGGGACGGCTCCACGAGATCGACCTGTTGCGGATCTTCGCGGCGTTGTCGGTGATGGCGTACCACTACCTGTTCTCCTCGTACGCCGATGGCACGTCCGCGATGCATTTCCCGCACGTGGACCTCGTCGCGCGGTACGGGTACCTCGGGGTGGATCTGTTCTTCACGATCAGCGGGTTCGTCGTCCTGCTCAGCGCGTGGGATCGCAGCCCGCGGTCGTTCGTCAGCTCCCGCGCGGTCCGCCTGTACCCGGCGTACTGGATCGCGGTCACCCTGACGGCGTTCGTCGCTGTCGCGTTCAGCCAAGGACGGTTCCCCGTCTCGCTCCCGCAGTACCTGGCGAACCTGACGATGTTCAACTCGCTGCCGAACATCGAGAACGTCGACGTCGTCTACTGGACCCTGTGGGCCGAGATCCGGTTCTACGCGATGATCCTGATCCTGACCTGGATCGGCGTCACCGCTCGTCGAGTCACGATCTTCTGCTGGGCCTGGCTCGCCGCGACGTTCGTCTTCCAGGCCGGGCTGTTGCCGCACGCAACCGATCTGGTGCTCAACACCCAGTTCTCGCACTACTTCATCGCCGGTATGGCGCTCTGCCTGATCCACCGGTACGGCGCCACGCGACAGACCATCGCCATCGTCGCGATCGCGCTCGGCAACGCGATCTACCGCGGTATCGGCTTCGCGGACCGGGTCGGCCTGCGGTACCACAGCGAGATCCACCGAACCGCCGTCGTCACCATCATCGTCGCGATCTTCGCGATCATGCTGGCGGTCGCGCTCAAACTCACGCCCCGCTTCGGCCGGCCGTGGTTCGCCGTCCTGGGCGCACTCACCTACCCGCTCTACCTGGTGCACGCGCATATCGGCTTCATCATCTTCGAGCGCCTCGGCGACCAGGTGAACCACATCCTCCTGGTCGCCACCACGATGCTGCTGATGATCGGCGTCGCAGCCGCACTGCACTACGGCGTCGAGCAGCCGCTCGCCCCACGCCTCAAACGCCTACTGGACCGGGTCCTGCCCGGCCGGCCGGTTCACGCACTCAGGAAGTAGCCCGTCAGCACTCGGGCCATCGTCTCCGGCGGCAGCGTGTGGAACGTCCCGTCGTGACCCTCCAGAGTCCCGTGCGGGAGCGCCTCGGCCACCTGCCGCGCCGCTTCCTTCATCCAGTCAGCACTGGCGTTGCTGAACATCGCCAGCGTCGGTACGTCGATCGACGCCAGCAACTCACGCGGTACTGCGTTGTCGCCCAACTGCAGACCGTCGTACACCAGCGTGTGCGCGATGGCCTCCATCCCGGCCCACATCGGCGTCTGCCGGATCTGGTCGACCACCTCCTTCGGCTGCCCCACTGCCTCGACCATGAACAGCTCAGCCGCTCCACCCGGGTTCCCGGCGTCGACGAACTCCTGCAGCCGCTCGAGGTACCGGTCCGGTGCCGGCGGCGCCCCTTCGACCCGGAACGGCGGCTCCATCACCGCCTGCTTCTCGAACGGCAGCCTGGACTGCAGCAGCACCATGGACCCGGACGAGTAGGCGCAGGCGTACTGCGCACCGGTCGCCGAGCGGATCGCCTCGAGGTCCTCCCACTCACGCTCGACGGCGTACGGCAGGGTGTCGCCGGAGTCACCGCGGCCGCGCCGGTCGTAGTTGACCACGGTGAACGCCGACGACAGCGCCTTGGCGTCATCGACGTACCGCGAGCGCTCGGTGAATCCGCCTGCGACCAGCACCAGGACCGGACCGCTGCCGTACGTGTCGTAGGCGAGCTCGGTGCCGTCCTTCGAAACCACCTTCTGCATCACAGCTC
The DNA here is from genome assembly GCF_044453965.1 of Kribbella sp. NPDC051586. Lineage (NCBI taxonomy): Bacteria > Bacillati > Actinomycetota > Actinomycetes > Propionibacteriales > Kribbellaceae > Kribbella > Kribbella sp. NPDC051586. Next base: position 1,518,460 of record NZ_JBITDF010000002.1, read on the forward strand.
CTTTGCCAGAGAGATCTCTGCCCATCCGTCGAACAGCTTCGCCCCGGACAGACACCCTGTGATCCACATCACATCACGCCGAGATCTTCCAGGCGAGGGCACACCTCACTACAGTTGGATTATGTATACAGGCGACTGCACACCATCCCGGGTTCGTTGATGCTGCTCCGCCAGTTGGAGTACCTCGTCGCCCTCGCCCGCGAGAAGCATTTCGCTCGGGCGGCGGAAGCCTGTTACGTCTCCCAGCCGTCACTGTCGGCGGCGATCCGCAAGCTCGAGCAGGAGCTCGACGTGCCGATCGTGCGTCGCGGCCGCCGGTTCGAGGGCCTGACGCCCGAGGGTGAGCGGGTGCTGCTCTGGGCCCAGCGCATTCTCGCCGAGCAGGACGCGCTCCGGCACGAGTTGTCGGTGATGCGCGGCGGCCTCAACGGCACCCTCCGGCTCGGCGCGATCCCGACCGCGATGCCGGTGGTTTCGTTGCTCACGACACCGTTCTGCGCGCGGCACACCAACGCGAGGGTCACCCTCGAGTCGCTGTCGTCCCGCGACATCACCCAGAAGCTCGCCGAGTTCGATCTCGACGTCGCGATGACGTACCTGGACGACGACACCCTCGGCCAGGTGCGCAAGACTCCGCTGTACGAAGAGCGCTACCTGCTGCTGACGCCCACGCACAGCAAGCTGGCCGACCAGCCGGTCGCCACCTGGGCGGAGGTCGCCGAGCTGCCGCTCTGCCTGCTCTCCCCCGACATGCGCAACCGCAGGATCATGAACAGCTACTTCACCGACGACGGCGTGACCGCGACGCCGGCGATCGAGAGCGACACCGTCTCCGGGTTGTACAGCCATCTGCACGGCAGTCATTGGTCGACCGTGATCTCGCACGCCTGGCTGCACATGTTCGGCGTACCGGACGGGATGCGCGTCGTACCGCTGAAGCGGCCGGCACACGGGCCACGAGTCGGACTGGTGATCGCCGCGCGCAGTCCCGAGCCTGTCCTCGCGCGCGCACTGCTCGACGTCGCGCGGCAGGCCGGCGTACACAAGGCCCTCGACGATCTGCTCGACGTACATCTGATGGATTCGGGCTATCTCGACATAGCGAGCAAGTCTTTGACCGTCGGATCGTGAGACCGCGATGGTGGAAATCCTTTCAGAACAAGGAGATTCCCACCATGGCGAAGATTGTCTGTGTCTTGTACGACGACCCGGCGACGGGCTACCCGACGTCGTACCCGCGGGACGACATCCCGACCATCGACGGCTACCCCGGCGGTCAGCCGGCGCCGTCGCCGAAGGCCGTCGACTTCACGCCGGGCGCGCTGCTCGGCAGCGTCTCCGGTGAGCTCGGGCTGCGCGAGTTCCTCGAGAGCCAGGGCCACACGTTGGCCGTCACCTCGGACAAGGAGGGCGCCGGCTCGGTGCTCGATCGCGAGCTCCCCGATGCGGACGTGGTGATCTCGCAACCGTTCTGGCCGGCGTACCTGACCGCCGAGCGGATCGCCAAGGCGCCGAACCTGAAGCTGGCGATCACGGCCGGCATCGGCTCCGACCACGTCGACCTGGACGCGGCGATCGAGCACGGCATGACCGTTGCCGAGGTCACCTATTCGAACAGCATCAGCGTCGCCGAGCACGTGGTGATGATGATCCTCGGACTCGTCCGCAACTACCTCCCGTCGCACCAGGTCGTCCTCGACGGCGGGTGGAACGTCGCGGACTGCGTGGCACGCTCGTACGACCTCGAAGGCATGCACGTCGGTACGGTCGCCGCCGGACGAATCGGGACCGCCGTACTGCGCCGGCTCGCGCCGTTCGACGTGAAGCTGCACTACACCGACCGGCACCGGCTGCCGGAGTCGGTCGAGCGGGAGCTCGGGCTGACTTTCCACCCGAGCGCGGCCGACATGGTGCCGCACTGCGACGTGGTGACGATCAACGCGCCGCTGCATCCCGAGACCGAGGGGCTGTTCGGCGAGAAGCTGCTCGGCACGATGAAGCGCGGCACGTACCTGATCAACACCGCCCGCGCTCGCATCACCGACCCCGACGCGATCGTCCGGGCCTTGGAGAGCGGGCAGCTGGCCGGGTATGCCGGCGACGTCTGGTACCCGCAGCCCGCACCGGCCGACCACCCGTGGCGGACCATGCCCCACCACGGGATGACGCCGCACATCTCCGGCTCGTCGCTGTCCGCGCAGACCCGGTACGCCGCCGGCACCCGGGAGATCCTGGAGTCGTGGCTGGCCGGTACGCCGATCCGCGACGAATACCTGATCGTGGACAGCGGGCAGCTGGCGGGAGCGGGCGCGCACAGCTACTCGACCCAGAAGTGATCACACGTCGATCCGGACTCTCCTGCTCGAGGGTCCGGATCGGCTGGTGTCACGCGGGTGCGTCGTCGAAGGTAGGGATCACGCCGATCTGCTGGAGAAGGCGGAGCTCGTCGATGACATGCCAGTGTTCGGCCAGGCGGCCGGATTCGATCCGGTAGACATCGATGCCGGCGATCTGGAACGAGCGGCCGGTCGGCGAGATGCCCGCGAATTCGCCGACATGTGTGCCGGTGTTCGTCCAGCGGACGACCACCCGGTCGCCTTCGGCCACCAGGTCCTGGATCTCGAACCGCGGCGCGAACGCGGAAGTGAGCAGGCGAACGCGGTCGGCAAGTCCGGCCAGGCCATCGCCTTGACCCGGCACCGGATCGTGCTCGGCGTAGTCCTGGGTCGCCAGCTCCACGAGGGATCCGGTGCGTTGCTGATTGAGCACCTCGTCGTACAGCCGCTGGACGAGTAGCTTGTTGTTGTCGGTGGACATCGTTGCCTCCCCGGACTCGATCTGGACGTTCTCAGCCTGGCCCGGCGCAGGCGGCTCGACCATGACGACTGACCCACCGACTTACCGACCGGCTGGTCGGTGACGGGGAGGGGGTACGGCGATGGCCGAAGGGGATCTGGCCGCCGGACTGCGACGTCTCCGATCGCTGGCGGGCCTGACGCAGGAGGAGCTGGCCGAGCAAGCAGGAATCAGCGTCCGCGCCGTGAGCGACATCGAACGTGGGGCACGGCGCCGGATCTATCCGGCCACGGCCAGGCAGCTCGCAACGGCGTTGGGATTGCAGGCCTCCGACCGCAGCACGTTCGAGCGGATTGCTCGCGGGCTTTCACCGGTCGTGCCGCCGACGGGCACCGACCGTGATCTCCCGGTGCTGAGGACCTCGTTGTTCGGGCGGCAGCGGGAGCTCGCCGACTTGGGCGCGTTCCTCGCCGCCGACCCGCCGGTCCTGATCACCGTCACCGGGCCGGGTGGCGTCGGGAAGACTCGCGTGGCGCTGGAGGCCACACGAGCTCTTGCCCCGACGTTCTCCGAGGTCCACTGGGTGCAACTCGGCCAACTCGTGGATCACACCCTGGTGCTCCACGAGATCGCGAGATCCGTCGGCGCGATCGCGATCGCCACGGACGTACTCGGCGGCCTGGCGCGGGCAATCGGCGTACGACGCTCCTTGCTGGTCGTGGATACGTTCGAGCATCTCCTGCCCGCTGCGCCTGATCTGTCCGAGCTGCTCGACCGCTGTCCTGGATTGACCATGCTGGTGACGAGCCGGGCTCGGCTGCGGCTGACGGGTGAGCGGGAGTTCGTCCTCGGGCCCATGCCGGTTCCGGCCGACTTGTCGACAACGACGGAATCGACCGAGCTCTTCATCGATCGCGCGGTCACAGCCAATCGTCAGGTGACCATCGAGCCAGCGCTGGTCGCAGACATCTGCCGGCGGCTGGACGGCGTACCGCTCGCCATCGAACTGGCCGCGGCGAGGACGCGCCACTTGTCCTTGACCGATCTGGCCCGGCAGCTCGAGCGCGGGACCGGCGTACTCGCGCACGGACCGCAGGACCTGCCGCGACGCCAGGAGTCGATGCAGGCAACTGTTGCCTGGAGCTACGACCTGCTGGATCTGGACGCGCAGGTCCTGATGCGGCGGCTGTCGGTCTTCGCGGGCTGGACGCTCGAGGCGGTCGATGCCGTGTGCATGGAGGACATCGGGACGGATTCGCTCGAGGTGCTGTCGACATTGCTCGACCACAACCTCGTGACGGCGTCACCGCACGAGGTCTGCGGGACGCGGTACCAGATGCTGGATGTGGTCCGCGAGTACGCCGCACAGCAGGCGACACCATCCGAGACGGCCACGCTGCAGTCCCGGCACGCGGGCTACTTCGTGGAGCTGGTCCAGGGCCTCGAACCGCTGCTGCGGGCAACAGGGCAGAGCGCCGCACACCTACGCCTCGACGCCGAGCTACCGAACTTGCGCCGCGCTCATCGCCTGCTGCTCGACAACGACCCGCCACGGGCGCTTGCCCTCGCCGCGTCGCTCTGGATGTTCTGGTTGTGGCGAGGTGGTCTGCCGGAGGGCCGTCGGTGGCTGACCGAAGCGCTGTACGCCGACGACGGCGGCGCCCCGTACGACCGGGCGAAGGCTCTTTGGGGCGCCGGATGGCTCGCGTTCCACCAGGGCGATGTCGAGCAGACGAAAAGGTACGGCGAGGAGTTGCTGCGACTGGCCGGCAGCACGCGGAGCGCAGTGCAGCTCCGTAACGCGTTGACGCTTCGTGGCATGACGGAGATGGCAGCGGGAGCCTTCTATGCCGCGCGGTCGTCATTCATCGCGGCTCAAGATGCCCTGCTCGGAACTGATGAGCGATGGCTGACTGCCACCTCAGTGCTGAACCGTGGCATGGCGGAACTGCACGCCGGTGACATCGCCACGGCTGAGCACCTGTTCGTCGACGCCGCACGCCGCTACGCCGAGCTGGGCGACGAGACCTATCTGAATCGCGCGAACCGCCACCTCGGGGCCGCAGCCCTCCTGAACGGCCAGTTGGAGCGCGCGGAGCAGTTGTTCGCCGCCGAGCTCGTCCAGAACGAGACCGGAACCGAGTGGGGAGCGGCCGAAAGCCTGGAAGGTCTCAGCTGGGTCGCTGCCGTCCGCGGTGATGCCGAGCGCACAACAGAGCTCGCCCACGACGCTGCCGACCTCCGGGCCCGCCTCGGCGTACAGCTCCATCCCTTCGACGCGCAGCTGGCCGGTCACTTCCGCGGCGCGGTGAGAGCGGGATCACGCCGTACGTAAGCCGGATCACATGAGACGCGGGCATAACCGGTCAGTACGCCTGGTTGAATGTATACAGAAGCCAGAATTCAAGGAAGGGTTGAAATGATCTTCACACGTAGGTTCGGCGCTCTGGCGGCTCGCCCGCGGTTCCCGGATGCTCCGGAGCTGCAGCAGGAGCTGAACACCCCGGTCGACCTGGACGCGGAGCTCGCGAAGCTGACCGCCGACGGCGCCGCTCACGAAGACCAGCGGCGCGCCGACGAGTCGGCCGCCTGAGGCAGCGTCTATATGTCAGGGCATGGCACTTGGTAGACTGTCTACCAAGTGCCATGCTGCTTTCGGGAAGGGACCTCATGACGACGATCAGCGCAGGGCCAGGGGCGGGTGCGGAACCGGCCGGGGTGCGGCACGTCAAGCGGCCGACACCGTTGCGGGAGTCGGTGTACGAGGCCCTGACCGAGATGATCATCGACGGCACCCTCGAGCGCGGCCGGCACCTGGTCGAGGTCGAGCTGGCCGGTCTGCTGGGCGTCTCCCGGCAGCCGGTGCGCGAGGCCCTGCAGCGGCTGAACAACGAGGGCTGGGTGGACCTGCGCCCCGGGTTCGGCGCGATGGTGCACGTCCCCGCCGAGGACGAGGTGGACCAGCTTCTCGCGGCCCGCGCGGCGCTCGAGTCCGAGTCCGCCCGCCTGGCCGCCCGGCACGCCACGAAGGACGACGTCGCCCGGTTGCGCGAGCTCTGCAAGGTCGGCACGGCGTACCAGGAGTCCGGCGACATCGACGGCACGGTCCGCACCAACGGCGAACTCCACAGCCTCATCACCGAGATGTCCGGCAACCGGTTCCTGGTCGACTTCGCCGCCCAGGTCGACCGCCGCGTCCGCTGGTACTACACCCCCGTGGCCCCCGTCCGCGGCGCCGCCTCCTGGCGCGAGCACAACCGCCTGGTCAAGGCCATCAGCGAAGGCGACGAGGACAAAGCCGCCCAAACCATGCGCGAACACACCGAACACACCCGCAAGGCCTACCACGACCTCCAGGCCGCCGCTGAGCCCACCGCGCCCGCGGAAGAACCCACCAAACGCCGCCGCCGCACCACCTGATCCGCCCTGCTCCGACTACATGCCGGGTACCACAGACGACCCGCCGCCGGGCACACCCGCGAGCTGCGCCCACACCCCGCTTACAAGATGGGTTAACCATTCTTGTTGCTCCTTCTTCCCTCGTATGAAGACAGAGAAGGAGCAAGAGGAGGGGTTATCCCTTTGCGCAGTCATGTCCACCCACTCCAGCCCCCGGGGGCGCCACCACAGTCCCCCGCCACGCCCCCTCACCGAAGGCACAACAGACAGCCTCCGCGAAGCGGTGTCCTTTCGTGGGTGGCGCCGTTCCACAGGTACAAACGCTGTCGCCCGCAACCGGTGGGTTGCGGGCGACTTTCAGGCGGTGCGTTTGGTGCGGGCGCGGCCTCGGCCCGCGGCGGCCTTGCGGGCCTCCAGGGACGCGGCCAGGTGGGCGTACTGTTCGACCATCCGGCGCGCGTACTGGTTGCGGTCGAGGATGTGGGGCCACCAGTGCCGGCCCAGTTGTTCGTGCATCCAGAGGAAGCCGATCGCGAACCCCATGCTCACCAGTGCCCGGAAGGCGAGGAACTTCCCCACCTCCGGCGGCAGTCCCGGCGTACCGGTAACCACCCACGCGGTCACGATCGCATGCACCAGCAGCGACAGCGGGAACGCGACCGCCCAATAGACCGCCGCCGGCCCGAACACCCCGGCGGGGACTTTGCCCAGCGCAACGAGTGCGGCGTACCCGGCGCCGAACAGGATCAGTGGTACGCCGAGCCCGAGCCCGGTCACCACCGCCCAGCCGGCGGGCTGGCCCACGAACGCGCCCAGCCCTCCGGCCATCAGCCCGGCGGCGGCGCCGACCGCCGCCGCCGGGACGGCGAACTCCGCCAACTGCTTCAGCTCGGCTCTGTGAGTCATGGTCAACCCACTGCCACGCCGAAGCGGACCAGGCAGTAGAACAGCATCCCGAGATAGAAGACCGCCCCGAACCCGATGATCACGTTCCGCACCGGACCGGGCCGGATCTTCTTGGGCAGCAGCATGTTGTTGGTCAGCAGCAACACGATGCAGTACGCACCCATCGCGAACGTGGACAGGAACGCGAGCGTGTCCAGGATCCCGGCCGGGCCGTCGGCCGGACCGAACAGCAGGATCAGGATGCCGAACAGGATCACGCCCCACAGGAACCCGGCGTACAGCCGAGACATCGAGAACCGTTTGGCGCCCGGCACGAAGTAGTACGTCATGTCCGCCTGACCGCGGGAGAACGAGTCGAACAGACCGAGGGTCGCGTTCAGACCGATCAGCGCGATGAAGGCGAAGAACAACGTCCCGAGGATCGGCGAGCCGGCGGAGGCGAACGCGTCGGACATCGCCTTCAGCGCGGCCTCCCGGTCACCGCCCTCGATCAGTTGCGCCACGTTCGGGTTCTCCCGGGCCGCCGACATGGCCAGCACGGTGAACGAGATCGTGACCAGCATCGTGATGCCCCAGAAGAGCAGGATCGCGTCGAACGTGACCCACTTGCGCCAGCCCTTCCACTTCGCCATCTCGGCCGGATCCTCGGTGTCGAACATGAACCCGCGCGACGGCATCGACTCCGCCTCGTCCGCGGCCCGCAGGCCCCGGATCTTGGGGATGTGCGCACCCATGCCGGCGCCGCTGTCCCGCAGTTGCAGCGTGTACCACATCTGCTGCATGCCGGACGGGCCCGCGAACGCGATCGAACCGACCACGACCGGGAACCAGGCCGACGTCATCGCGTCGTGCGGGAAGTACCCGAAGGCGAACATCCCGGACAGCGTCCGGCCCAGATCGTCCCAGTTGCCGACGATCGCCGCGATCACCGACGTACCCACGACCAGCAGGCCGATCAGCAGACCGAGCAGTTTCTCGAGGAAGTTGTAGATCACCGACAAGAGACTGAACAGCACACCGACGAACACCAGAGCCACGCACGCGGTGACCTGCCAGGGTATGCCGGTGATCTCCTCGAACGCGGCCGCGCCGGCGGACAGATGGCCCGGCCACATGTAGATCAGGATCGCCGCCGCGTAGAAGAACCACATCAGCGGTTTGAAGATCCGGGCCGCGCCGAAGAAGATGCTCTCCCCGGTGGCCATCGCGTACCGCGCCATCTCCAGCAGCACGAACGCCTGCAGCGTGACGCCGACCATGAACAGCCAGCGGATGTCCGGCCCGAACACCAGGACGAGCCGGGGCCACATGTACGACTCCCCCATCCCCACACCCAGTGCGACCAGGAAGACGGTCGGACCGAGGATGTGCATGGAGGGTGGTGCGTCCGGAAGTTTCCGGATCGGCATCGGTTCGAGCCGGCCGGCCTTCCAGACCTTCTCGGTGACAGTGGCCGCCGGCTCTTCGGGAACTTCTGAGGTCTTGCTCGTGACGTCCAAGGCGGTCTCCTTAGATTGACGCCAACTAGCGGAATGAACGCTCCCCCGCGACTCCTTCCTCCAATCAGCCGAGCGGCCCGGCGTTACGGGCCCAGCGGTATTTCGCACCGAGGACCTGGACGGGCGTCTCGGTGGTGTACGGGTAGGCGACCACACCGTGGTCGAACAGGTACTGCGAGGCTTCCTCGACCTCGACGTCGCCGGACAGCGAGGAGACCACCGGCTTGTCGATGCCCTTGGCCCGGAACTCCTCGACCACCTCGGCGACCAGCTTCGCGAACACCATCGGCGGCGTCACGATCGTGTGCCAGTAGCCCAGGATCAGGGCGTGGATGCGCTCGTCGGACAGCCCGAGCGCGACCGTGTTCCGGTACGTCGACGGCGGCTCGCCGCCGGTGATGTCGACCGGGTTGCCGGCCGCGCCGAACGGCGGGATGAACTTGCGGAACGCCGCGTCCAGGTCGTCCGGAATCTCCATCAGCGTCAGCCCGTTGTCCACGCAGGCGTCCGACAGCAGTACGCCGGAACCGCCCGCGCCGGTGATGATGACGACGTTCTCGCCCTTCGGCGTCGGCAGCAGCGGGATCCCGCGGGCGTACTGGAGCATCTCGTTCAGCCCCGGCGCCCGGACCACCCCGCTCTGCCGCAGGATGTCGTCGTACACCTTGTCGTTGCCGGCCAGGGCGCCGGTGTGCGAGCTGGCCGCCCGCGCGCCCATGGAGGTACGGCCGGCCTTCAGCACGACGACCGGCTTCTTCTTGGACACCCGGGCCGCCGTCTCGGCGAACGCCCGGCCGTCCTTCAAATCCTCAAGATGCATGGCGATCAGGTTGGTGTTGTCATCGCTCTCGAAGAAGGTCAGGAGGTCATCCTCGTCGATGTCGGCCTTGTTGCCTACCCCAACGATCGCGGAGACCCCCATCCGGCTGGACCGGCTGAAGCCGAGGATGGCCATGCCGATCCCACCCGACTGCGACGACAGGGCAACGGATCCGCGGACGTCGTACGGCGTACAGAAGGTCGCGCACAGACTCTCGGGCAGATAGTAGTAGCCGTAGATGTTCGGTCCCAGGATTCGAACATTGTGTTCACGGGCGATCGCGACGACCTCGTCCTGGAGCTCCTGCTCGCCGGTCTCGGCGAACCCGGACGGGATCAGGATCGCGCCCGCGACGCCCTTCTGCCCGCACTGCTCGAGCGCCCCGGCGACGAACTTGGCCGGTACGGCGAACACCGCGACGTCGACGTCTCCCGGGATCTCCAGGATGCTGGGGAACGCCTTCCGCCCGAGGACCTCGCCGCCCTTGGGGTTGACCGGGTAGATGTCCCCGGCATACCCGCCGTTGACCAGGTTCTTCATCACCGAGTTGCCGATCTTGCCGTCCTCGTTGGACGCCCCGATCACCGCGACCGCGCGCGGCCGCATGATCCGGGTCATCGCGGTCAGGATCTCCTCCTGGCTGAACCGCTCGACCGGCTTGCCGGCCTCGGCGTCCACGATGATCCGGAAGTCCACCGCGGTGGCACCGTCCGGCCCGGCCAGCACCGGGTTCAGGTCCACCTCGGCGAACTGCGGGAAGTCCGTGACCAGGTCCGACAACCGCTTGATCAGGTCGCCGACAGCCTCCTTGTCGACCGGCTGCGCACCGCGGACACCCTCGAGCATCTCGTGCGCACCGATCCCGTCGACCATCGCCCGCGCTTCGCCGGACGTCAGCGGAGCGAGCCGGAAGGTCACGTCTTTCAGTACCTCGACGAGTACCCCGCCCAGCCCGAACGCGACCACCTTGCCGAACGTCGGGTCGGTGACCGCGCCGACGATGACCTCCTGCACGTCACCGCCGGTGACCAGCATCTTCTGGACCTGGACGCCGGTGATCTCGGCGTCGGCCTTGTAGGCGCGGGCGTTGGCGAGGATCTTGTCGAACGCGTCGCGCGCCGCGTCCTCGCTGTCCACGCCGACCACCACGCCGCCGGCGTCGGTCTTGTGCAGGATGTCCGGCGAGACGATCTTCAGTACGACAGGGAAGCCGATCTGTCCGGCCAGACCGGCGGCTCCCTCGGCAGTCGTGGCCAGCCCCTCGCCCGGCGTGGGGATGCCGTACGCGTCGGCGACCAGCTTGGCCTCGGGCGCGCTCAGCGAGGTGCGGCCGTCCGCCAGAGCCTGGTCGAGGATGGTCCGGACTGCTGCCTTGTCATAGGTCTTTGCGGGGGTCATTGCAGGGATCTCCATTCAGATGACGCCGGCGGCCTTGAGTTCGGAGAGCTCGGCCGTGTCGATGCCGAGCGCGCCGTAGACGGCGGAGTTGTGCTCGCCGAGACCGGGTGAGGTCTCCACCTCGACCGGCGAGTCGGACAGCTTGATCGGGCAGCCCACGGTCTTGAACGTGCCGCGCTGCGGGTGCTCCACCTCGACCACCGCGCCGAGGTCGGCCAGTGTCTCGTCCGCGATCAGCTCGGAGGTGGACATGATCGGCCCGCACGGCACGTTCAGCGCGTTGAGCTTGTCCATCACCTCGAACTTGGTGTGCTGCTCGGTCCACTGCTCGATCAGCGCGAACATCTTGTCGAGCTTGTCCAGCCGCGCGGCCGGGGTGGACCAGTCGGGGTCCTCGGCCAGCTCCGGCTTGCCGATCAGGTTGGCGATCGGCGCCCACCCGGGCGGCTGCACGATCACGTAGATGTAGTCGTTCGGGCCGCCCGGGGCACACCGCAGCGCCCAGCCGGGCTGACCGCCGCCGGACGCGTTCCCGGACCGCGGCACCTCGGTGCCGAAGTTGTCGTTCGGGTACTCGCGCAGCGGTCCGTGCGTCAGGCGCTGCTGGTCACGCAGCTTGACCCGCGTCAGGTTGAGCACTGCCTCCTGCATGGCCACGGTCACCCGCTGGCCCTTGCCCGAGTGTGTGCGCTGGAAGAGCGCGGCGAGGATGCCGGCGACCAGGTGGATCCCCGTACCGGAGTCGCCGATCTGCGCACCGGTCGCGGTCGGCGGCCCGTCCTCGAACCCCGTCGTACTCATCGCGCCGCCCATCGCCTGGGCGACCACCTCGTAGGCCTTGAAGTTCTCGTAGCGGCCGGGGCCGAAGCCCTTGATCGAGGCGAAGATCAAACCCGGGTTGAGCAGTTGCAGCCGCTCCCAGGTGAAGCCCATCCGGTCGATCGCGCCCGGCGCGAAGTTCTCCACCAGGATGTCGGCGTTCTTCACCAGGTCGGTGAAGATCTCCTTGCCCCGGTCGGACTTCATGTTCAGCGTGATGCTGCGCTTGTTGCAGTTGAGCATCGTGAAGTAGAGGCTGTCGACGTCCGGGACGTCGCGCAGCTGCTGGCGGGTGATGTCGCCGGTCGGTGCCTCGAGCTTGACCACGTCGGCGCCGAGCCAGGCGAGGATCTGGGTGCAGGACGGTCCGGACTGCACGTGGGTCATGTCGAGAACGCGGACACCTGCGAGGGCCTTCGTCATGCTGGGTCCCCTTTACTTGTACATGGTCTGGTTCATGGTTCCGGGCGCGTACGCGTCTGGGTCGACCCAGACGTTGATCAGCGACGGCAGTCCGGATTCGCGGGCGCGCTGCATGGCCGGCCCGATGTCCTTGGGGTCGCGAACCTCTTCGCCGTACCCGCCGAGCATCCGGGCGAACTCGTCGTACTTGACGTCGCCGAGGGTGTTGCCGATCCGGCCGCGGTCGTGGCCGTACTTCGCCTCCTGGCCGTAGCGGATCTGGTTCATCGAGGAGTTGTTGCCGACGACACCGACGAACGGCAGGTTGAAGCGGACGAGCGTCTCGAAGTCCCAACCGGTCAAGGAGAAAGCGCCGTCGCCGAACAGCGCGACAACTTCCTTGTCCGGTCGCGCGTACTTCGCCGCGAGGACGAACGGGATGCCGACGCCGAGCGTGCCGAGCGGGCCCGGGTCCATCCAGTGGCCGGGCGACTTGGGCTGTACGACGCCGCCGGAGAACGTGACGATGTCGCCGCCGTCGCCGATGTAGATCGAGTCCTCGGTGAGGAACTCGTTGATCTCGTGCGCGAGCCGCAACGGGTGGATCGGGTTCGCGTCGGACAGCTGCCGCGGGAGCCGCTTCTGGTACGCCGCGTCCTCCTCGGAGCGGAGCTCGGCGAACCAGGCCTTGCGATCGGTCTTGTGCAGCCGGCCCGACGCCGCCTGGGTGACCGCGGACAGGATCGCGCCCGGATCGCCGACCAGGCCGAGGTCGATGTCGCGGTTCTTGCCGACGGTGCGGTAGTCCATGTCGATCTGTACGACGGTCGCGCCCTTCGGCAGCCGGCGCCCGTACCCCATCCGGAAGTCGAACGGCGTGCCGACGATCAGGATCAGGTCGGCGTTGTTGAACCCGTACCGCCGGGACAGGTGGAAGTGGTGCGGGTCGCCGGGCGGCAGCGTGCCGCGGGCGGCGCCGTTCATGAAGGCCGGTACGTCGAGGGTCCGGACGAACTCGGTCGCCGCGTCGCTCCCGCGGGCGGTCCACACCTGCGTGCCGAGCAGTACGACGGGCTTCTCGGCCCGGACCAGCAGATCGGCCAGCGCCTCGATGCTCGCCGGGTCGCCGATGCTCTTCGTCGACGCGCGGTAGTGGCCGGCCTCGGGAACCGTCGCTGACTCGACCGGGACCGAGTTGTCCAGGATGTCGCGCGGGATCTCCAGGAAGGACGGGCCGGGTGCGCCGTTGTAGCACTCGCGGAACGCCATCGACACCATGTCGGCGGCCCGCGCGGTGTGCGGCACGGTCGCGGCGAACTTGGTGATCGGCGTCATCATGTCGACGTGCGGTAGGTCCTGCAGGGACCCCATCTTGTGCTGGTTCAGCGCGCCCTGGCCGCCGATCAGCAGCATCGGGCTCTCGGCCCGGAACGCGTTCGCGACACCGGTAACGGCGTCCGTCGTCCCCGGGCCGGCGGTCACGACCGCGCAGCCGGGCTTGCCGGTCACCCGCGCGTATCCGTCCGCGGCGTGCGCGGCGACCTGCTCGTGCCGGACGTCGACCACCGCGATGCCCTCGTCGACGCAGCCGTCGTAGATGTCGATGATGTGCCCGCCACAGAGCGTGAAGATCACGTCGATCCCCTCGGCCTTCAGGGCCTTCGCGACGAGGTGACCACCGGAGATCGTCTCCGGCTCGTTCACCTGGGCGACGGGCTGGGTCTCCGACACTGTCTGCGCCATCTGCAGTCCTCTCCTCGGAAGGGGCCGAGCTTCGATCGGCTTGAGTGTAGATTGCATACCGTATGGTGTAGTCGTAGTCTTATCCCACGCTGCGGTAGTTGTCCAGAGTTCGCGCCGAGGAGGCTGTGATGACGATTTCCGAGGAGCTCGACCGGACCCGCACCGCTCTCCTCGCACTGGAGAAATCCCTTATGGCGTTGAGAAATCGGATCGGCCCGCATCTCGACGTACTGCGGCTGCTGGACGATCTCGAGCGCTGTACGGCGGACCTGCGCCGGCTCGAGCAACAGGTCCGCGCACCGCGCCAGGGCGAGCTCGTGGCGATCCCGGACGGCGACTACGACCCGGACTTCTGGGCCGACGCCGAGCACGAGGGTCTGGGCTGAGCCGCGAGGCAAAGCTTCAGGAGGCTCTTGAGTCGTACGTCGTTCGCCGTCCTCGCCGCGACCGCCACCGCCTCGGCCGCATGTTCCGTCGCGACGAAAGTGCGGTAGAAGGCCTCGCTCCTATGACCCAGAACCGGCAACCACCAGCGGGCCGACCCCGCAGGGCGTTCCTCGGTACCGAGCAGGTGCAGCGCGGTCTGATGCGCAGCGCCCAGACGCCTCCGCTCATCGCCGGCGAGTTCACCGCCGGCCAGCGCGGTGGACACACACAGCGCGACCAGGCGGGCAGACGATTCAAAGCCTGGGCCGGCAGTGTCGAGAAACAGCGGAGCGAGTGGGAGCAGCTCCCGGCGACCGGCGGAGCTGCTGTGGTCATGGACCGCCCGCGCCACTGCACTCAGTACTGGGTGTACGCAGGCAGGACGGTCCGTCCAGGGCTCTCGCGCCAGGCGGGACACCAACTCCATCACGCACGGCTCCGGCCGGTGGGCCACTCCGTATCCGTTCACTCGCCCGCCACCGGCGTGCCGAGATGCTGACGGACCGACAGCGCCGGCCGACCGGGTTGTTTGAGCAGTCGCACGCTCAGCGCGGTCAGGATGCCGAGCAGGCCGGCGGCCAGGAACAGCGGTCGATAGCCCACCACTGCGACCAGCGATGCTGCAAGTCCGATGCCGAGAAGGCCACCGACGGCTTTCGCGGAGTACAGGATCGCCTGGTTCTGCAGCAGGCTGTTCTCGCCGAAGAACTCCAGCACGAGGTTGGCCATGATCGCGTAGAACGCGCCGCCACCCAGTCCGGCGAACATCGCGCAGACCACGAAGGCCCAGCCACTGCCGGCGATCACGAGACCGACGTGCGCGAAGCCTTCGATCATCAGTACGGCGGCCAGCACTCTCCTGCGGCCGAACCGATCCGACAGATGACCCGCCGACGATCGTCCGAGACCGTTGACAGCGGCAAGCATTCCGGCGGCCGCGCCGGCGATCGCCAGCCCGAAGCCGGTGCTGACCGCATAGCTCGCGACCAGGCCGATGCCGAACAGCGACAACGCGGTACTGATTGCCAAGAGCAACCACATCAACGGGAGCGCGCCGGTCTTCATCGCCTCCGCGGGACGGTAGTGCCGGACCGCGGGCGCGTTGTTCGGGATGCTGCGGTTCAGCTTGCGGTCGATCGCCCACGCCTGTGCGTCGAGGTCCGCGGGCCACCAGTACCTCGGGGGATCCTTCAGCAGGCCGCCCGCGACCAGCACGATCAGCAGCGCGACCAGCGCGGTCACATCGAAAACGATCCGTTGACTCGACTCGAAGATCGTCAGCAGCGCGATACTCGGTACAGCACCGACGGCGAAGCCACCGGTCACGAACCCGATCGTCGCGGTACGGCGGTCCGGGAACCAGCGCGCCGACGTGGTGATACAGGCGGAGTACACCAGACCGGCGCCGACGCCGCCGAGGACCGCGTAGCCGATGACCGCCGCGGCGTAGCTGTGCGCGTGGGCGAGGGTTGCGAGACCGATCGCGGCCAGCACACCGCCTAGTACGACGAGCTGTGTCGGCGTTGCCCGCCGTACGCGCTGGATCCAGGCGGCCGGGATCGCGACCACGGCCTGGCAGGCGACGAAGATCGCCAGCAGCCACAGGGTTTGCGTCGCACCCCAGCCGCGGTCGAAGCCGAGCGCGGCGGTGCCGAACGAGTACTGCAACGGGCTGATCGCGACCATGCAGGCCCACGCCGCCCAGAGTTGCCAGCGCCTGGAGTGCCCGGTCAACTCACGGGCATCCTCGCCGATCCGGTATCGCCGGCCGTAGACATCACGCACATCGTGGGGCGTCACGTGATCCATCTCGCCTCCTGACAGTGTTATGCCGCGCTCCGCGCGGTCGTCATCGGGCCTGGATTCCCGGCCTTCCCTCGTCGCTCCGGTCGCTTCGCTCCCTGCGCTCCTCAGTCCAGGCCGGGGGTCCGATGACTACTGCATACCGTATGAAGTCTGTGGTACTCCCCCGACACCGCAGCTGTCCAGACCTGGGGTGTTGCGACCTGGCTCTTGTGACCAGATTGCATACCGCATACAGTCGTCCGCACACATTGAGGAGGCGACGTGGACCTGATGGAGTACCAAGCCAAGGAACTCTTCGCCCGGCACGGCGTCCCGGTGACGCTCGGCCGGGTCATCGAGGATCCGGCCGACGCGGCGGAGGCAGCCGCGGAGCTCGGCGGCCGGGTGGTGGTGAAGGCCCAGGTGAAGACCGGCGGCCGCGGCAAGGCGGGCGGCGTGAAGCTCGCCGCCACACCTGAAGACGCGCGGAAGCTGGCGGGCGAGATCCTCGGGATGGACATCAAGGGGCACACCGTGCACCGCGTCCTGCTCGCGCCCGCCGCGGACATCGCCGACGAGTACTACTTGTCCTTCCTGGTCGACCGCGCCAACCGCGAGTACCTGTGCATCGCGAGCACCGAGGGCGGCGTGGAGATCGAGGAGGTCGCGCACGCGAACCCGGACGCGATCGCGAAGGTGTCGATCGATCCGGCGGTCGGGGTCGACGAGGCGAAGGCGGCGGAGATCGTCGCGGCCGCCGGGTTCCCGGCCGGCGCACAGGACGTAGTACGGAAGTTGTGGGACGTGTTCGTCGCCGAGGACGCGTCGCTGGTCGAGGTGAACCCGCTGGTGAGGCTGGGCGACGGCTCGCTGGAAGCGCTCGACGGCAAGGTGACGCTCGACGACAACGCGGCGTACCGGCACGCGGATCATGCCGGCCTCGAGGACCACGCCTCGGCCGATCCGCTGGAGGCCGCGGCGCTCGAGAAGGGCCTGAACTACGTCAAGCTCGACGGCTCGGTCGGCATCATCGGCAACGGCGCCGGCCTGGTCATGTCCACGCTCGACGTGGTCGCGTACGCGGGTTCGCGGTACGGCGTGAAGCCGGCGAACTTTCTCGACATCGGTGGCGGTGCGAGTGCCGAGGTCATGGCGAACGGACTAGGGATCATCCTGTCCGACCGGCAGGTCCGCAGTGTGTTCGTGAACGTGTTCGGCGGGATCACCGCCTGCGACGCGGTCTCCAACGGCATCGTGCGGGCGCTCGAACTGCTCGGCGGCCAGGCCGACAAGCCGCTGGTCGTCCGGCTGGACGGCAACAACGTCGACGAGGGCCGAAAGATCCTTGCCAAGGCCAACCATCCGCTGGTGACCGTGGTGGACACGATGGACGACGCGGCGGCCCGGGCTGCCGAGCTGGCCGCCGAGAAGGGATTGTAGAGATGGCGATCTTCCTGACCGAGAAGAGCCGGGTCGTCGTACAGGGCATGACCGGGTCCGAGGGACAGAAGCACACCAGCCGGATGCTTGCTGCCGGCACCAATGTGGTCGGCGGCGTGACCCCGGGCAAGGGCGGCCTGTCGGTCGACTTCGCGAAGCGGTCGATCCCGGTCTACGGATCGTGCGCCGACGCGGTGAAGGCAACAGACGCGGACGTGTCGGTGGTGTTCGTGCCGCCACGCTTCACCAAAGGCGCTGTGATCGAGGCTGTCGACGCCGGCGTACCGCTGGTCGTGGTCATCACCGAAGGCGTGCCGGTACAGGACACCGCCGCGTTCTTCGCGCATGCGCAGGCCAACGGGACGCGCGTCATCGGCCCGAACTGTCCGGGGATCATCAGCCCGGGCCGCGCGAACGCCGGGATCATTCCCGCGGACATCGCGGGACCGGGCCGGATCGGTCTGGTGTCGAAGTCGGGCACGCTGACCTACCAGATGATGTACGAGCTGCGGGACTTCGGGTTCTCGTCGGCGATCGGGATCGGCGGCGACCCGATCATCGGGACCACGCATATCGATGCGTTGCAGGCGTTCCAGGACGACCCGGACACCGACGCGATCGTGATGATCGGTGAGATCGGTGGCGACGCCGAGGAGCGGGCGGCCGCGTTCATCAAGGAGAACGTGACCAAGCCGGTCGTCGGTTACGTGGCCGGCTTCACCGCGCCGGAGGGCAAGACGATGGGCCACGCGGGCGCCATCGTGTCCGGCTCGTCCGGGACGGCGGCCGCGAAGAAGGAGGCCCTCGAAGCCGCCGGCGTACGCGTCGGCAAAACCCCGACCGAAACCGCAGACCTGATGCGCTCTGTACTAGTCGCCGTTTGAGCGACGCGGCGCCGCGGTGCTTCTGCGGATGACGAGCTCGGTGGGGACCGCGACCGGGGCGTGATGGTGCTCGCCGGAGTGGATCTCGGCGATCAGGGCGTCGACGCTCTGGCGGCCTACCTCGGTGAAGGTCTGGCGGACGGTGGTGAGAGGCGGCCAGAAGTGGGCCGCCTCTTCCATGTCGTCGAAGCCGACCACGCTGACGTCGTCGGGCACCGCGCGACCCCGCTCGTACAGCGCGCGCAGCAGGCCGAGGGCCATCTGGTCGTTGGCCACGAAGACCGCCGTCACCCCGTCGTCCTCCGCGAGGCGGCGGCCGGCCTCATATCCGGACGTGGCCGACCAGTCCCCGTCGAGCACCGGCGGCACCTCCCGGCCGTGGTCGATCAGCGTCTGCTCCCACGAGCGACGACGCCGGTCCGCCGCGAACGATGTCGGCGGACCACCGAGATGCCAGACCGTCTTGTGCCCCAGGTCGAGCAAGTGCTCGGTCGCGAGCCGAGCGCCCTGCCGCTGGTCGGTGTCGACGATCGGGTAGTCGTAGTGGGCGCTCGAGTCGACGACCACGACCGACAACCCTTCCGGCAGCCGTACGCCGGCCGCGTCCAGGGTGTGCGCCTCGATCAGGATGATCACGCCGTCGACGGCTTGCTCCCCGAGCCGCCCGAACGCGTTCGTCACCGCGCTCTGGGTGACGTCCAGGACGGGGACCAGGTTGATCGAGTACCCGCGGATCGTCGCCGCGGTGGCGATCGCGTCGAGCGTGCGCGTCGTACCGAAGCTGTGCAGCTCGAAGACGATCACCCCGATGCTGCGGTACTCGCCGTTCCGCAGCGCGCGGGCCGCACTGTTCGGCCGGTAGCCGAGCTGGTTCATCGCGGCCCGGACCCGGTCGCGGGTCTCCGCGTCGACGTTGTGGCGATCGTTCGCGACCCTCGAGACGGTCTGCCCGGAGACGCCGGCCAGCCGGGCGACGTCCGCCATCGACGGACCGCGCCGCCGCTTCCCCGGTGATACCTCCGCTGACATCCCCGCCTCCTCGGTCGTGTCCGCAGTGTAGACATGTTGACGTAAACACGTTACCGTCGCCGCGTCGATGTTGACGTCAACATGCGCGCGTCGCAGGACGTCCGAGGGCGAGAGGAGGTCGACGGACATGGCAGAGTCCATGGCCCAGGAGTCGGCCCGGCAGGTGCGGCCGGTGTCCGCGGCGGGCCGGAGACGGCGGCGGGCGTCGCAGGACGGCAAGGGATGGATCTTCGTCGGCCCGTTCCTGGCGGTGTTCGCGCTGACCTTCCTGGCGCCGATCGGGTACGCGATCTACCTCAGCCTGTACCGCAACCAGGCCTTCTTCGGCGGCAAGGTGTTCGTCGGGATCGACAACTACACCGAGGCGCTGCGGGACCCGAAATTCTGGGAGGCGTTCGGCCGGGTCGCCGCGTTCCTGGTGGTTCAGGTGCCGATCATGCTCATCCTGGCCCTGCTCGCCGCGCTCGCGATCGACAGCGCCCGGCTGCACGCGTCCGGCTTCTTCCGGATCGTGATCTTCCTGCCGTACGCCGTGCCGGGCGTGGTCGCCGTCCTGATGTGGGGCTACATCTACGGCGACAACTTCGGGCTGGCGGCGAACCTGAACGACCTGTTCGGCACGACCGCGATCCAGCCGCTCAGCAGCAGCTGGATGCTGCCGTCGATCGCCAACATCGTCACCTGGGAGTTCGTCGGCTACAACATGCTGATCTTCTACTCGGCGCTGCGCACGGTGCCGGGTGAGCTGTACGAGGCGGCGGCGATCGACGGGGCCGGCACGTTCCGGACCATCCGGGCCGTGAAGCTGCCGGCGCTGCGCGGGGCGATCGTGATCGCGACGATCTTCTCGATCATCGGCAGCTTCCAGCTGTTCAACGAGCCGAACATCCTGCGCACGCTCGCGCCGAACGTGATCACGACGTACTACACGCCCAACATGTACGCCTACAACCTGTCCTTCGCCGGCCAGCAGTTCAACTACTCGGCCACCATCGCGATCGTGATGGGCGTCATCACCGCGATCATCGCGTACGTCGTCCAGCTCCGCGGCTCCCGGGAGTCCCTCTGATGAGTGCACTGACCTCTCCCCTGCGCCAGAAGCGGTCCAAGCTGCTGACCGGCGTGATGGTCCTTTACCTGCTCTACACGATCCTTCCGCTGCTCTGGCTGTTGCTGAGTGCAACCAAGACGCAGGACGACCTGCTGTCGACGCCGGGGCTGTGGTTCGGCAAGAGCTTCGCGTTCTTCAGCAACATCAAGGACACGCTGACCTACAACGACGGCATCTTCCTGCGCTGGCTCGGCAACACTGTTCTTTATGTGGTCGTCGGCGCGGGCGGCGCGACGCTGCTCGCGACAGCGGCCGGCTACGGATTGGCGAAGTACAAGTTCGCCGGCCGGCGCGCGGTCTTCGCCGTACTGCTCGGAGCGGTCGCGGTCCCCGGTACCGCGCTCGCCGTACCGACGTTCCTGATGTTCTCGAACCTCGGACTGACCAACACCGTGTGGGCGATCATCATCCCGTCGCTGGTGAGCCCGTTCGGGCTGTACCTGATGTGGGTCTACGCGACCGACGCCGTTCCTCATGAGCTGCTCGAGGCGGCGCGGATCGACGGCGCCGGCGAGGTGCGGACGTTCTTCACCGTGGCCTTGCGACTGCTTGCCCCGGGCATCGTCACGACGCTGCTGTTCGCGGTGGTGTCGACCTGGAACAACTACTTCCTGCCGCTGATCATGCTCAGCAAACCCAACCTCTACCCGCTCACGGTCGGCCTCACCCAGTGGAGCAACCAAGCGACCGGCGTCGGGGCCCGCCCCATCTACAACCTGGTGATCACGGGGTCGTTGCTGACCATCGTGCCTCTGGTGATCGCCTTCCTTCTACTCCAGCGGTTCTGGCAGTCCGGCCTGTCCGCGGGCTCCGTCAAGTGAAAGGCAACAAGATGAAGGTACATCGGCGCGGCATCCGGCGGCTGGTGGTCGCCGGGGCTGCAGTCATCGCCCTCGCGGCCGTGGCGGCCTGCGGCGGCGGGTCGTCCAACGACAGCGCGAGCGGCGGCGCGACCACGGGCTCGTCCGACGCCGTCGACGCGGCGCTCAAGGCCGGCGGCGAGATCACGTACTGGAGCTGGACGCCGTCGGCGGAGGCCCAGGTCAAGGCGTTCATGGCGCAGTACCCGAGCGTCAAGGTGAACTACGTCAACGCCGGGACCGGCAACGACCACTACACCAAGCTGCAGAATGCGATCAAGGCCGGCTCCGGCGCACCGGACGTGGCCCAGGTCGAGTACCAGGCGCTCCCCCAGTTCGCGCTGCCCGGGTCGCTGGTGGACCTGAACCAGTACGGCTTCAGCCAGTACGAGTCGGCGTACACCGCCTCCACCTGGGCGGCCGTCCACGCCGGCAGCGGTCTGTACGGTCTGCCGCAGGACTCGGGTCCGATGGCGCTGTTCTACAACAAGGAGGTCTTCGACAAGTACGGCCTCGCCGTGCCGAAGACCTGGGACGAGTACGTCGCGGCCGCAAAGAAGCTGCACGCTGCGAACCCCAAGGCCTACATCACCAACGACTCCGGTGACGCGGGCTTCACCACCAGCATGATCTGGCAGGCCGGCGGCCAGCCGTTCAAGACCGACGGCAAGAACATCAGCATCAACCTGGCCGACGACGGCTCCAAGAAGTGGACCGGCACCTGGAACCAGCTCGTCGAGGGCGGTCTGGTGTCGCAGATCCCGGGCTGGACCGACGAGTGGTTCAAGGCGCTTGGCGACGGCACGATCGCGACGCTGCCGACCGGTGCGTGGATGCCCGGCGTGATGGAGTCCTCGGTCAAGGCCGGCGCCGGCAAGTGGCGCGTCGCCCCGATGCCGACGTACGACGGCCAGCCGGCGACCGCGGAGAACGGCGGTAGCACCGAGTCCGTGCTCAAGCAGAGCAAGAACCCGGCCCTCGCGGCGGCGTTCGTCCGCTGGCTGAACCACGACGAGGGCGTGAAGCCGTTCCTCGCCAGCGGTGGCTTCCCGGCGACCACGAAGGACCTGAAGGACACTGCGTTCGTGGACAAGGCGAGCGCGTACTTCGGCGGCCAGAAGATCAACCAGGTGCTGACCGGTGCAGCCGACAACGTCGTGAAGGGCTGGAGCTACCTGCCCTACGAGCTGTACGCCAACAGCATCTACGGCGACACCGTCGGCAAGGCGTACCAGTCGAAGTCCGACCTGAACGCCGGACTGAAGGCCTGGCAGGACGCGCTGGTCAGCTACGGCAACCAGCAGGGCTTCCAGGTCAACGGCTGACACATGCTCGAGATTGGTGAGTCCGACTTCTTGCTCGACGGCCGGCCCTTCCGGATCCTGTCCGGTGCACTGCACTACTTCCGCGTGCACCCGGACAGCTGGGCCGACCGGATCGAGAAGGCCCGCCTGATGGGGCTCAACACCATCGAGACGTACGTGCCGTGGAACGCGCACAGCCCGCGGCCGGGCACCTTCGACACTGCCGGGATGCTCGACCTCGAGCGCTTCCTGCGGGAGGTGGCCGCCGCCGGCCTGTACGCGATCGTCCGCCCCGGCCCGTACATCTGCGCGGAGTGGGACAACGGCGGCCTCCCTGCCTGGCTCTTCCGGGAGCCAGGTCTGGGGGTCCGCCGGTACGAGCCTCACTTCATGGCCGCAGTCCAGGAGTACCTGCAGAACGTCCTGCGGATCGTCGAACCGTTGCAGGTCTCTGCCGGCGGGCCTGTGCTGCTGGTGCAGGTCGAGAACGAGTACGGCGCGTTCGGCGACGACCCGACGTACCTGAAGGCCGTGGCCGAGATCATCCGGGGCGCTGGGATCACCGTGCCGCTGGTGACCGTGGACCAGCCCGTCGACGCGATGCTCGCGGCCGGTGGGCTGGACGGCGTACTGCGGACCGGGTCGTTCGGATCGCGCGTTGCCGAGCGACTGGAAACACTGCGGCGGCACCAGCCGACCGGACCGTTGATGTGTATGGAGTTCTGGGACGGGTGGTTCGATCACTGGGGCGGACCGCACCACACGACCAGCGTGGCGGAGGCGGCGGCCGAGCTCGACGCGCTGCTGGCGGCCGGTGCCTCGGTGAACATCTACATGCTTCACGGCGGTACGAACTTCGGTCTGACCAGTGGCGCCAACGACAAGGGCGTCTACCGTCCGACCATCACGTCGTACGACTATGACGCTCCGTTGGACGAGGCGGGGCATCCGACGCTGAAGTACCACGCGTTTCGGGAGGTGATCTCCCGCTACGCGACCGTCCCTGACGATGTGCCGGCGGCGGGGGCGGCCGCGCCGGAGACATCTGCCGCGTTGGCCGACCCGCGGCGGTTGCTGGCCGATCCGTGGGGGTCGTGGAGTGAGCACGTGGCGCTGCCGACGCTGGATGAGCTGGACGCTCGGCTGGTGCTGTTCCGGACCGAGGTTCCGTCCCAGGACCCGGTGTTGCTGAGCGTTGGCGAGGTACGGGACCGCGCGTACGTGTTCCTGGACGGCGCTCCGGTCGGAGTGCTGGACCGGGAGCGGCACGACCGGGCGCTGATGCTGCCGCACGGCGGGCACCTCGAGATCCTGGTCGAGGACCAGGGGCGGGTGAACTACGGGCAGCGGATCGGCGAGCCGAAGGGGCTGATCGGCCCCGTCCGGCTCGGTGCGCACGAGCTCGCCGACTGGTCGGCCTGCGTCATCGACCTGGACGGCGTACCGAAGCTGTGGGACGACGTGGACCTGACCCCGGATGCCCCTGGCGTCGGGCCGACGGCGTGGCGGGCGTCGTTCGAGGTCGGCGAACCGGTCGACCACTTCCTCTCGACCGTTGCTTGGGGCAAGGGATTCGCCTGGGTGAACGGCTTCAACCTCGGCCGCTACTGGCGCCGCGGACCACAGCACACCTTGTACGTACCCGGTCCACTGCTCCACCCCGGCCGCAACGACCTCGTCGTACTCGAACTCGACGTGATGGCCGATCCGGTCGCCCACTTCGTCGCAGGCCCATCACTGGGACCACTCGAGCTCTAGTTGGAACAGGTGGGTCCGGCGTCGCTGTTGGCCGGACCCACCTGGCTCTACTTTTGGCCGGGCCTTCGGCACCGGCGTGGTCGTGGGGCCTCGACGCTCATGAGGGGAGGCCGACTTTGGTGGCGAGCAGGTCGGCTACCGCGTGTACGGCGCGCAGGGTGGGGGCCTTGACGCCGGTGAGGTCGGCGAGCTCGACGACCGCGGCCAGGATGACGTCCAGCTCGAGTGGCTTGTCCTTCTCGAGGTCCTGCAGCATCGACGTCTTGTGCTCCCCGACGCGTTCGGCGCCGTCGAGGCGCTTCTCGACGGAGATGTCCGGGTGACAGCCCAGGGCGCCGGCGATCTCCAGCGACTCCTCCATCATCATCCGCACCATCTGCCGCGTGCCCTGGTGCGTGGCGATCTCCACCATCGTCGCCCGGGCCAGCGCGCTGATCGGGTTGAACGCCGCGTTGCCGAGCAGCTTGATCCAGATGTCGTTGCGGATGTCGGCCTCGACCGGACACTTCAGTCCGCCGGCGACCATCGCCGTACTGAACTCCTCACATCGTTGCGACGAGCCGCCCGCGGGTTCGCCGATCGAGAAGCGAGTGCCTTCAAGGTGCTGTACGAGGCCCGGTCCGGCCAGCTCGGTGGAGCAGTAGACGACACAGCCGACCGCTCGGTCGAGGTCGAGCACCTGGGTGACCGAGCCGCCCGGGTCGACCGATTCGATCCGGCGGCCCTCGTACGGTCCCTTCAGGCCGTGGAAGTACCACCAGGGGATGCCGTTCTGCGCGGCGACGACGACCGTGCGGTCGTGCAGCAGCGGCTGGAGCAAGGGCCCGGCGGCCGCGTACGAGTTCGCCTTGAGCCCGAGAAAGACGTAGTCGACCGGCCCGATCTCGGCCGGGTCGTCGGTGGCCGGCGTCCGGGCCTCGAAGTCACCGCGTGGACTGAGCACCTGCACACCGCGCGAACGGATCGCTTCCAGGTGCGCACCGCGGGCCACCAGGTGGACCTCGGTCCCACCGCGGTGCAGCGCCGCGCCGACGTACGCACCGATCGCGCCGGCGCCGAGAACCGCAACTCTCATAGGGGTCCCTGCCTTCCGGTTTGTATACGGCATACAGTAGGCCGGGCCCGGAATGCGGTCAAGATCACATCTGGCGGCAAGCGCTCGCCAAAAAAGTTCGGCACGGACCGATGAATCGGCGACGGCCCGGCGGTAAGTACTGGCACAACCACTCGAACAAGGAGCAGGAACCATGGGCCACGTCATCGTCACCGGATTCATCAGCCTCGACGGCATCGTCACCGACCCCGACGGCTCCGGCGGCACGCCGGGCGGCGGCTGGGCGTTCCGGCACGGTCCCGAGACGCACGGCGGAGACAAGTTCCGGCTCGGCGAGCTGATGGACACCGGCGTACTGCTGCTCGGCAAGAACACCTGGCAGCTGTTCAGCAAGCTCTGGCCGAACCGCACCGACGAGTTCTCCACCCGGATGAACAAGATGGCCAAGGTCGTCGCGTCCCACACGCTGACCGACGTGTCGGCCTTCCCCAACTCGACCCTGATGGAGGGCTCGCTGGCCGACTACGTGCGGTCCGAGCCGCGGACGATGGCGGTCACCGGCAGCGTGAGCGTGATCCGCGCCCTGCAGGCGGCGGACCTCGTCGACGAGTACCGGCTGATGACCTTGCCGTCGATCGTCGGCTCCGGCGAGAAGATGTTCGGTCCGTCCGACCACCCCGTCCACCTGCGGCTCGAGTCGGTCGTACCGGCCGGCGCGGCCTCGCTGGCGACGTACGTGCGTTGACCCTGGGCTTGGCAGGATGGCCGGGTGATGGTGTGGATCGGTGGCGCCCCAGGCGCAGGGAAGTCGACGATTGCTCGAGGGCTTGCGCGGCGGGGCGACCTGCCGCTGCACCCGATCGACCTGTGGACCTACGCGCATCTGGACCGGATGCCGCCGCTCCGGCCGCTGGCAGAGGACCTGGCCGAGGGACCGGAGTACGCCGCGGATGCCTTCGTACGGATCGCACGGCTACGGCTGGAGCTGGTGGCCGCGGATGTGCAGGAGCGGTCGCTCGGCGACGTACCTGCGCTGGTCGAGGGCCCGCAGCTGTTCCCGTCGATGGCTGACGGCGTCGCGGCAGCAGTCTGGTTGCTGCCGGACGCCGAGCAGACCCGGCGCGTCCGGGAGGAGCGGCTGGCCCGGGCGAACGATCCAGCCGGCCGAGCCCGGTTGGAGGGTCTGCTGGCGCGTGACGCCGTACTGGCCGACCGGGTACGGCGGGAGGCGGCCGAGCGCGGGCGGGCCGTCATCGAGGTCCCGGCCGAGCCGGACTGGGCGGCGATCACGCAGGCGGTCGAGGATGCGCTGGGGCCGCTGCCGGGCCTGCAGCCTGGTGAGGAGCTGAGCCGTCAGCGTCGGTACGAGAACCTGGCGGCGTGCGTGCAGGGGCGGCTGTGGCAGGCGGACGCCGGGCTGGCCGAGCTGCCGCCGTACCCCTTCGCGTGCGAGTGCGGGTCGTCCGGTTGCACGGCCACCTGGTCCGCGACTCCGGACGAGTACGACGCGCGTCGAGATCAGGGATGGCTGATGACTCACTCAGCGTGCTAGGGTCTATCCGGTTGATGTTTTGCAGTTCCACGTTCGTTTCGAAGCGCCCGCGGATTTGTGATCCGCCGGGCGTTTTGTCGTATCAGGAGAAAATCATGGCTTTGGGAACAGTGAAGTGGTTCAACGGCGAGAAGGGCTTCGGCTTCATCTCCCAGGAGGACGGCGGCGCTGACGTGTTCGTCCACTACTCGGCGATCCAGACGCAGGGCTTCCGCTCGCTGGACGAGAACCAGAAGGTCGAGTTCGAGATCGCCCAGGGCCCGAAGGGCCTGCAGGCGGAGAACGTTCGCCCGATCTGAAACGCTTGACGGCAGGCCCGGGCGACCGGGCCTGCCGTCACGTGCTCCACAGGTCCTCGCCGTCTTCCACCACATCGGTGCGGGCGAGACCTACGGCCGCTGCCACAGCGGCTGACGCAGTGTGATCCGGATGGACGTGCGCGATGATCCGGTCGACATTCTGTGCTCGCAGCCAGGTGACGAGTCCCTGGGCTGCCTCTTTCGCGAAGCCCCGGCCCTGCCACGCGGTGCCGATGACCCACGCGATCTCCGCCGTACCTCCAGTGATCGTCGCCTGCACGTAGCCGATCAGGTCGTCGTCGTGCTGGATGACCCAGTTGAGCCACTGCTCGTCTTCGCGGTCCGGACCGGTGATCTGACGGCGGTACCGAGCCTCCAGCTCGTCGACAGCCGGCGGCTCGCCACCTGTGAACGTGTAGAGGCCGGGGTCGGCAAGGACCTCCGCCATCGCCCCGGCGTACTCGACCTCGAGCGGCAGCATGGTCAGGCGGTCGGTCGCGATCATCGCGCCACCGTAGCGCCATTTGCCGATCCGGCAACATGAGGTGGGATGCGCCCGGTAGTGGGACCAGACTGTCGGCATGATCGAGATCGATTGGGCTGAAGAGGCCGGGCGGCTGCGGGCGTCGGCCGAGGGCGAAGGCGACTGGAACGCGACGGTCGCCCGCAGTCTGGTGCGGGACGGCGACAAGGTCCTCGCCGACATCGGCTGCGGTGGCGGCGGGATGGCCAAGGCGCTGGCGGAGGCTCTGCCCAGCGCGACCGTGGTGGCCGTCGACGCGGATCCCGACGTACTGGAGCAGGCGCGGGAGCACACCGCTGGACTGGTCCGGTGTGAGCTGGCGTCGATGGACGACGGCGCGGAGCCGTTGCGTCGGGCAATCGACGCGCCGGCCGACCTGATCTGGGCGTCGGCCTCCGTGCATCACGCTGCCGACCAGCAGGCCGCTGTGGACGCACTGGCCTCGCTGCTCGCGCCGGGCGGACGGCTGGCGCTCGCCGAGGGCGGACTGCCGGCGCGGCACCTGCCGTGGGACCTGGGGGTCGGAGAGCCCGGGCTGGAGCTTCGGCTGGATCTGGCACAGGACCGGTGGTTCAAGGTGATGCGGGAGTCGCTGCCGGGTTCGGTGCCGATGCCGTACGGGTGGACCGAGGCGCTGACCCAGGCCGGGCTGATCGACGCCACCACGCGAAGCGTGCTGACCGAGACGCCGGCGCCGCTGTCGCCGGAACGGCTGGACGAGCTCGTGCAGCAGTTCCGGACCCGGATCGCGCGGATGACCGGCCAGGGGCACGGGCATGGAGACGGACAGGCGCACGGACACGGACATGGCCACGGGCACGGACATGGCCAGGTCGTCCCCGATGAGGAATGGCTCGATGCGGAGGACGTGGCGGTCTGGAAACAGCTGCTGGACCCCGACGGACCGTACTACCTCGGACGGCGCCGCGACCTCGCCGTACTGTCCGTCCGCAGCGTCCACCTGGGGCACGCGCCGCGCTGACATGGCACGCCGCCGCAGGAGTGTCGGCGGCTCGCCGTAAGGTGGGTGCCCATGAACGACCGGCTGGTGTGGATCGACTGCGAGATGACCGGCCTCGACCTGGTGAACGACGCCCTGATCGAGGTCGCAGTACTCGTCACCGACTACGAACTGAACGTGCTCGGTGACGGCATCGACGTGGTGATCGCTCCACCACCGGCCGCACTCGAGCAGATGGGCGACTTCGTCCGCGACATGCACACCGCGTCCGGGCTGCTCGAAGAGCTCGCCGGCGGCACCACGCTCGCCGACGCCGAACAACAGGTCCTCGACTTCATCACGTCGTACGTGAAGGAGCCGCGCAAGGCCGCCCTCGCCGGCAACTCGGTCGGCACCGACCGGACGTTCCTCGTCCGCGACATGCCCCGGGTCGAGTCGCACCTGCACTACCGCAACGTCGACGTCAGCTCGATCAAAGAACTGGTCCGCCGGTGGTACCCGCGGGTGTACTACGCGACCCCGGCCAAGAACGGCAACCACCGCGCCCTCGCCGACATCACCGAGAGCATCGACGAACTGCGCTACTACCGCCAGACCGTGTTCGTGCCCCAGCCCGGACCCGACTCCAACGCCGCCCGAGCGGCCGCAAGTCTCATCGCAGCACCCGTCGCCGACACCCAGACCGGGTCCTGACAGGCTCGATTTCTGGTCCTGACTGTTCATCGCTATGATTGCTCAGCCGTCGCGGTTCGGACGGCAATGGTGGGTGTAGCTCAGCTGGTAGAGCACCTGGTTGTGGTCCAGGTGGTCGCGGGTTCGAGTCCCGTCACTCACCCGATGGCCGGCCATGCCCGCGGATTGCGCGGGCTTGGTCGGCTTCGTCATTTTGTGCGGCTGCGCTTCGCTTGCCGCAGGCGGGGGCTCCGCCACCCGCACCCCCTGCGCCTTCGCTTCGCTCGGCGGCTTCGGCTGGGTTGGGCGGTTGGCTCGGCGGCTTCGGCTGGGTTGGGCGGTTGGCTCGGCTGCTTGGGTTGGGTTGGGTTGGGTTGCTGGCTGGGCGGCTTGGGTTGGGTTGGGCGGTTGGCTTGGCTTGGCGCTGGTGGGTGGGAGGATGTGGGGGTGAAGGGGTCCGGGAGTATGTGGTTCGGGTATGGGGTTGTCGTGCTGGTGACCTTTGGGGTGGGGTTTTTGGCGTTTGCGGTTTGGGTGCTCGCCAAAGTGTTTTGATCTGGGGTGTGATCTGCTCCGGGGGTTGATGCGTCTTCTCGTTTGAGGCATCGACGAGAGGGTGTGGATGAGATCGACTGAGGAGTTTGAGGAGTTCGCGCGGGCTCGGATACCGCAGTTGTATCGGACGGCCTGGCTGCTTACGGGGGATCGGCATCATGCCGAGGATCTGGTGCAGGACACGCTGGCGAACGTGTTGAAGGCCTGGCATCGGGTTGATACGCCGGGGGCTTATGCGCGGACCGCGCTGGTTCGTACTTACATCTCTCAGCGGCGGCGGCGCAGTTGGTCGGAGCGGCCTACGGGGGACGTGCCTGAGGTGGTTGAGCAGGCCGGGGACCCGGAGTTGCGGATGGCGTTGCAGAGCGCACTGGGTCAGTTGGCGCCGCTGGATCGCGCTGTGCTGGTGCTGCGGTTCTTCGAAGATCGCAGCGTCGAGCAGGTGGCGCTTGATCTTGGCAAGAACACCAGTGCGATCACTACCCGCACCGCCCGGGCCCTGGACCGCCTTCGTGCCGTCCTCGGCGACGGCGCCGCCCAGCTGATCGCGCTCTGAACCCGAGGAGAACCATGAACACCCAACTGACAGACTTGATGAACCGGGCCACCGAGAACCTCGAACCGGTTACCTCCGACCTGCTCGAGCGCTCCGTTACGCAGGGGCTGCGGAAGCGGCGCCGGCGTACGGTGTTGCTCAGCGCGAGCGGTGCGGGCGCCGTACTTGCTACTGCTGGGCTCATTGGTGGCGGGATCCAGCTGCTGAGCTCCCCCGCTGACGCTGGGGTCGCCGGGACCGCGGCGCCGCTCACCAAGCCGTCCGTAAAGCCGTCCGTAAAGCCGTCCGTGAAGCCGTCCACCAAGACTCAGCCCGCGTCGGTCACGCCGAAGCAGACACTGGTCACGCTGCGGTCGCTGCTCACGGCATCTGGGCTGACGCTCAGCAAGCCGGAGACCTGGGGCGGTGGCGACTTCGCCGGCGCGGCGTACGTGGCCGACGACGGCAAGGGGGGTGCCCGCGTCGACGTGATGGTGTCCGGTGGCGGCGAGGCGAACCCGTGCGTACCAGTCCGCTCGGGCTGCACCACGCTGGCCGACGGCTCGGTGCTCTACGCCTCACCCGTGTTCCCGGAGTACAGCGACGGCCGCCAAGCGCAGTACGGCGTCGTGAGCCGCTCCGTCACGCTCTACCGCCCGGACGGCCGCAACATCAGCCTGACCAGCTACAACGGCCCGGCAGAGAAGGGGCAGCGTCACACCCGGCAGAATCCCATCCTGTCCTCGGCCGAGCTGTCGACCCTGGCCAAGAGCAAGTCCTGGAAGCTCCCGCCCGTCAACACGGTCAAGCCGTCCGGCAAGGTCAAGACGAAGTAGCCCGCGGGATCAGGTGCTCTTCCAGCGGAGCAACGAGGTCCGTCAGGTGGCGGACCTCGTCTGCTGTGCAGGGGGCGAGCGGCGGCGCGCAGTGGGGTGGGCACAGGCCGCGGGTGTTCAGCAGCGCCTTGACCGTCGGTACGCCGGGACGCACCGTGTGGATCTTCGCCAGCGCGGTGGACAGCTCCTGTAGACGACCGAGATCCGCGCCCGGGGCAACCATCTGCAGTGCGAGCCCCGGAGCGAGATTCGCGATGCCTGGCGTGATGCCGTGCGCACCTGCGCGTACGGCGTCCGCCAGGCCTTGTTCGTCGCCCTGGCTGACCTCGATTCCCAGCGACAGCAGGTAGCGCAGCATCTCCGGGTCGCCGGAAGAGTCCTTGACGCCGGCCAGAAGGGGCTGCAACGCCCGAGCGGTCTCCTGGGTCAGCAACGTCGAGCGAGGCGAGTTGTAGAGAATGACGGGCAGACCGCGCCGACCCAGTGCCTCGAAGTGGGCGACCACCTCGTCGGCGCGGTGCTTGAAGAACGTCGGCGGGCTCGAGACGATCGCATCCGCGCCCGCCGCGGCAGCGTCATCGGTCCGCCGCTCCGCCTCCGCCGTACCAGGGGCTGTGACGTTGACCAGGATCGTCCCTTCGGGCACGAGGTCCCGCCATCGCTTCACCACGCCGGCCGTGAACTCCCCGGCCAGCTCAGCCGGGATCAACGGGCCTTCCCCGTTGCTCCCGAGCAGCATCAACCGGCGTACTCCGACCGAAGCCATTGCCGTCAGCAACTTCTCTGCGGCGTCCGCGGACGGCACGCCCGGCGCGGACATCGGCGTCACCAACGGAACGACCACACCGCTCAGCAGACTCATCCCCCGCCACCTCTCGTCGTTGAACAGCGCGACCTCGCCCCGCTCCATCAGCACGATCAGGCTGAGCAGCGCGCCCCAGGTCTGGAACGGTTCGCTGTTCGGCTTGTCGCAGGCGGCGCCGTGCACGCTCGAGTAGTTCTCGTGGATGTGCCGGTGCTCCCTCCACTCCTTCAGCACCAGCCGCTCACTGCCCTCGGCCAGCCAGGAGGCCGCGTCCTTCTCCCCCGCCCGCAGCAACCCCAGGTAGACGAGGAAGTTCACCGGCGGCCAGGCGCGCAACTCCCAGTACGACGTGTCCTTCAGCTCGATCTTCTCGTTCCGCGGCGACGTCGGCAGGATCCACTCGCCGCCGAACCCGTCCTCGGCCAGCAGGTGGTCCGCGAGCATCCGACCGGTCCGCCGCCCGTCTCCGACACCGGCCACGAGCGGGTAGAAGCTCATCGTCGACAGTCGCGCGGTCAGCCGGCCGGTGTCGGTTCGCCGGCTCCGGTAGATGCCGGCGTTCTCGTCCCACAACGTCTCCATCGCTGCGACGACGCTGTCGTGCCGCCCACGCAGTTCGACCGCGGCGTCCGTCTCGCCGAGGATGTCCGCGATCTCCGCTAGCGCCTCGCAGTCGACGGCGTACAAGCTGTTGAGACCGACGTCGTGCGCCGCGAGCAGGCTCTTGTTCTGGTCGAACGGCACGTCGTCGAACACCGGGTGCCCGTCCCATCCGCTCTCGCACGTCGCGCCGAAGTGCTGATGGATCCGCGGGATGTCCTGCGGCGACGGGTACTCCGGGTCGAAGTACGTCGACCCCGCGCAGAGCAACTCGCCGTCGCGGCGGACGCGCCACCACCACCGGTTCCAGGACAGCAGCGTCCCGAAGCACTCCTCGAGGAACCAGCGCTCGCTGAACTGCCGGTACAGCTCGAGGACCGTCATCGATCCGATCGGCGGCTGCGAGCCGTCGTACGTCTTGCGGCCGGTGCCCTGCTCGACGTTCGGGACGAAGCCTTCCGGGGTGCGGGCGCGAAGCATCTCGACAACGTTGAGATAGGCAACGGCCTTGCTGTTCGGCGAGGCGAGCAGGGCGTTGAAGAACGCGTCCCAGCAGAACAGGGCATAGCCGCCGCGCTTGCCGACGTTCCACAGGCGGCTGACGCCGGTGATGACGCGCGACTTCGACGGCTCGTAGATGGTGTTCCAGGAGATCGAGTCGCGGACGATCTCCTGATGCTCCGCGACCTCGGTGCCGGCGGCCGCAGTGACGATCAGCTCGGCGATCTCGGCAAGGGAGCGCGGGCGGCCTGTGCTGATGCCGACAGCCTGTGCGAGGTCAAGGGCGAAGTACGGGCCGTCGAGGTCGCAGTACGGATCGTCGACATGCGGCGTGGTCGCGAAGACCTCGACCACGCTGTCTGACGTGGCGCGGATGCGGTCTGCCTCGCGGACGACCGTGCCGGGGCGGTTCCACAGGTAGCTGACGCCGACTGTCAGCAGCGCGCTCTTCGGCTGGTTCGCCATCGGCGTCACCAGCGCGACCAGATCCTCGCCGGCGTGTGCGGTCTGGACGCGGATCGTGATGCCGGCCCAGGTGAGCGTGGTCTCGGTGTAGCTGCCGTCGTACGCGTGCGGGCCGAGCGTCACGGTCTCCGCGCCCTCGGTCCGTCGGCCGATCTGCGCCGTACGCAACGACGTACCGCGGTAGTACTCCTTCAATCCGAAGGAGAGGCCGAGCGCGGCCGGAAGCAGGACCTGGGTGAGCACACTGCGGGTGTCCCAGGTGTTCCAGCCACGCGCTACTTCGTCCTGGAGCCGGTCGTACTCGATCGTCATGTCACCAGCTTTGCATCGAAAACGATGCTAATGCGAATTACTTCACGGCGAGTACGCCGTGGGTGACGAGCTCGACGCCGATCGCGAGGGTGAGGAAGCCGATGATCCGGCTGAGCGCGCCCAGTCCCGTCGGGCCGAGCTTGTCGACCAGCGGAGTACCGAAGCGGAGCAGAACCGCCACGAGACCGGCCACGACGACGCCCGCGACGATCACGCTCACGCGGTTGGTGATCCCGGGGTGGCGCGCGGTCAATGCGATCACCACGCCGATCGCCCCCGGCCCGGCGATCAACGGCAGCGCCATCGGCGAGAACGAGACATCCGGCTTCGCCACCCCGTGCGTCTTCTCGTCGTCGGTCAGCGTCGCGCGCGAGACGATCATCCCGAAGCCGGAGTGCGCGACCACCAGCCCGCCGGCGATCTGCAGCGCGGGCAGTCCGATCCCGAGCCCTTCCAGCACGAGCGTGCCGAGCAGCGCGAACACGGCCAGGATCCCGAGCACGTAGACACCGGTCATGATCGCCTGCCGCTTCATCGCGGCGCGGTCCACGCCCTCTGTCAGACCTGCGAAGGTGGCCAGCGCGCCGATCGGATTCGTGATCGGCAACAATGCAGCCAACGCTGAAATCGCAACGTGTACGGGCTCCACGGCCGGGAGCGTACACCCGCCGCGTTCTACTTCGGTTCGACGTACCAGCGTGGGAGTTGATCCGGCTGGAGGTTCGTGGCGTCGCCGGGGCGGGAGAGCGTGAGGATCGCCTGCTGGATCTCCGTGCGGGCGTTGAGCGCGTCCTCGATCGCGTAGAGGCGGGCCGCGACCTCGGACTCGACATCGTTGCCGACGACGTCGACCGCGGCGACGAGGAAGATCCGGTCGGCACCGACCCACTCCATGTGCAGGAACGTGACCCGCTCGATGTCCTTGTGCTCGAGCAGGGCGCGCAGCACCCGGTTGCGCCCGAGCGGCGTCACCGCCTCGCCGGTCAGGAAGTCCATGTTCCGGCTGATCAGGAACAGCGCGACCACGCCGAGCAGGATGCCGACCACGATCGACCCGAGCGCGTCCCAGGCCGCGTTGCCGGTCAGCTGGTGCATCATGATCGCGAGCGCGGCGATGATGATGCCGATCAGCGCGGACAGGTCCTCGACGAACACGGCCCGCAGTACCGGGTTCGACGTGAGGCGGACGTACCGCCACGGTCGCAGCATCCGCTCGAGCGCGCCGGCCTTGGTCTGCCGCATCGCCTGCGTGAACGAGATCCCCTCGAGCACGAACGAGACCCCGAGCACGGCGTACGCCCAGCCGTACGACGTGCCGTCCGCCTCGCCGTGCTGCAGCGACTGGATGCCGTGCCACACCGAGACCGCGGCGCCGACCGTGAACAGGCCGAACGCCGCGAACATCGACCAGATGTAGCCGACCCGCCCGTACCCGAGCGGATGCGTCCGGTCTGCCGGCTTCTGCGCCCGCCGCTCCCCGACCAGCAGGAAGATCTCGTTGCCGGTATCGGCCCACGAGTGCGCCGCCTCGGCCGCCATCGACGCGGACCCGGTGATCACGGCGACCACCGTCTTCGCGGCCGCGATCAAGAGGTTCGCGCACAGCGCGACCAGCACTGTCAGGAGGCTCTCGCTCCCGCCCGCCTCGTCCTCGGTGCTCACACCACGACACTAATGCCCCGCCTGCGGTCTATCCGACGGCCGTGACGACCTCGAACAGGAGCGGCGCGCTCGGGAACTCGGCCCACTCGGGCCGGGTGACGACGCGGCGGAACTCGTCGGTGCCGTGCGCCGCGCGGAAGTCCGCCTCCGACTCCCAGTTGGCGACGTTGACCCAGCGGTACTCGGCGTCGGCCGAGACCGCACGGTGCAGACGTAGCGAGACGAAGCCGGGCTGCGCCATGAAGTACTTGCTGGTCTCGGTCCACAGCGCCCGGAACGCCTCGTCCCGCTCGGGCCGCACCGCGAACCGATTCATCAGCGTGACCGGCCCGTCCACGGTGTGGTCCCCCGCGGGCGCGATCCGCTGCTCGGCCGAAATCTGAGTCATGTCCGTTCCTCCCCTTAATTGCACTGGTGTGCAATGACTGCACTCAGGTATACTCACGGCAGCTGCAGGACGTCAAGGGGAATCGAGGAAATGGTGAGTGACGCCGCACCGAGTGACGCTGCCCCGGAGCCGGGGCGGGTTCGCCAGCGGCGCCGGACCCGGGCCGCCATCGTCAACGCCGCCGCGGAGCTGCTCGGCCAAGGGCGGACGACGCCCGGGGTGAACGAGATCGCCGAAGCCGCAGACGTGTCGCGACGCACGATCTACCAGTACTTCCCGACCTTGGACCAACTGTTGCTGGACGCAACACTCGGGTTGCTCACGCAGACGGACGTCGACGCCGCGATCGAGACCGCCTCCGGAGCCGCCGGCGCGGCCGGGCAAGATGCGGCGGCACGTGTCGAGGCGATGATCCGGGCGCTGGGCGACGCAGCCGCGTCCTCACTGCCGCTCGGGCGCTCGCTGATCCGGCTGACCGTCGATGCGCCCGCGGACGATGCACCCCAGCCGAAGCGTGGCTACCGACGGATCGCCTGGATCGAACGTGCCCTCGACCCGCTGCGCGCGGAGTTGGACGACGACCTGTTCGAGCAACTCGTCTCCGGGATCGCTATGGTCGTCGGCTGGGAAGCTCTCATCGTGCTGCAGGATCTCCGCGGTCTCGATCCGGAGGCCCAGATCGAGGTCTCCACCTGGTCCGCGCGGGCCCTGATCCAGTCCACCTTGGACGAGCAGCGCCGCAGAACCACTTCGACGTCACTCCCCTCGGCCAAGACATCGAGACGGTAGGTCGAACCACCGCAACTGGTCGAACTCCGTATTCACCTGGCCCTCCATCGCGGGGCTGAGCTCCTGACAGCTCGACAGCAGGTCCCGGGCTTCGGCGAGGTAGTCGTCCAGGGCGGACTCGGGAGCGGTGTGGTCGTGGCGCGGGTACCTCAGCTTGCCGTCGGCGTCGTACCCGACCTGGGACAGGCGCATCGGCGGCTCGACCGGGCCGCGATGGTGCCGCCACAGACCGTTGGTCGGGTTGAAGCGGTAGTCGCCGAGCAGCCGCCAGCCGTCGCGGGCGACGAGCTTGACCGCCTCGACGACGTACGTGAAGACCGCCTCGGAGATGAAGTAGTTGAAGTTGACCCGCACCCACCCCGGCTTGATCCCCTCGCACCCGTGCAGGATCTCCTCCTCGAACAGGTGCGAGCGGTCGATGTCGATGCCGAGCAGCGTGTGACCGTACGGACCGGCGCACGAGCAGCCACCGCGCGACTGGATGCCGAAGAGGTCGTTGAGCAGCGCGACCACGAAGTTGTGGTGCAGATACCGCCCGGACGGCGCCTTGACCACGAACGACACGATCGACAGGCGCTCGGAGTCCAGGTTGCCGAGGATCTGCAGACTCGGCTCGGCCTTCCACGCCTCGACCGCACGCCGCAGGTACGCGTCCTCGTGCGCGCGGATCACGTCGATCCCGACGGCCTGCTTCAGCTGGAACGCCAGCCCGGCCCGGATCGAACCGATGATCGCCGGCGTCCCGCCCTCCTCACGGTGCACCGGGTCGTCGAGGTACCGATGCTCGAGCGGATTCACGTACGCGACCGTGCCGCCACCCGGCACATCCGGCACGCGGTTGTGGAGCAACTCCCGTCGCGCGACCAGGACGCCAGGGGTGCCCGGCCCGCCGATCAGCTTGTGCGGGCTGAGGAAGATCGCGTCCTTGTACTCCAATGGGCCATCGCCGTACATGTCGATCTCGACGTACGGCGCCGCGGCGGCGCAGTCCCAGAACGACAGAGCGCCGTACCGATGCAGCAGGGCCGACACCCGCCGGGTGTTGCTGACGATGCCGGTGACGTTGCTGGCCGCGGAGAAGGAGCCGATCTTCAGCGGACGCTCGGCGTACTCCTGCAGTCGTGCCTCGAGTTGGTCGATGTCGATGTGACCGTCCGTGTCCTGGCTGATCACGACCACGTCGGCGATCGACTCGCGCCAGGGCAGCTCGTTGGAATGGTGTTCGTACGGCCCGATGAAGACGACCGGACGCTGGTCGCGCGGTATCTGATCGGTCAGGTGGTAGGTGTCGTCGAGCTCGGCCGGGATCCGCAGCCCCATGATCCCGATCAGCTTGTCGATCGCGCCGGTCGCGCCGGACCCGCAGAAGATGACCGCGGTCTGGTCGTCGCCGCCGACGCTGTTGTGAATGATCCGGCGGGCGTCCTCGCGCAGGCGCGTGGTCTGCAGACCCGTGCCGCTCGACTCGGTGTGCGTGTTCGCATACCGCGGCAGGACCTCGTCCCGGATGAAGTCCTCGAGGAAGGTCAGCGCGCGGCCGGAGGCGGTGTAGTCGGCGTACGTCACCCGACGGGGACCGTACGGCCCAGGCATCACCTGGTCGTCACCGATCACCGAGGCGCGGATCCGCCGCAGCAGCGGCGTGTCCGGCGGCATTTCCCCCTCGGTACTCATGCCTCAGAGTAAGGCGGCAGAGTGACGTTCGTCTCGGACCGGCGCCGCGTCCTGTGGATAAGGTCGGTCCCAGTCGACGGCGAGGAGCGAGGATGACGTTTTCCGGCGAGCTGTGGGACCGCGGTGCCGCTTCTGTGTACGACGAGATCGTCCGGCACCCGTTCATCACCGGGCTGACCGACGGGACTCTCGACCACGACGCGTTCCGGTATTTCATCGTCCAGGACAGCCACTACCTCCGCGCGTACTCACGGGCGCTCAGCCTGGTCGCCGGGCGAGCTCCGGACGAGGACGCGGTCAGTATGTTCGCGCTGCACGCGGCCAACGCGATCGCCGTGGAGCGCTCGTTGCACGACTCGCTGCTGCACTCGCTGGGGGTCACCGCCGCGGACGTCAACGCAGCCGGCTCCGGCCCGACGACCACGGCGTACATGTCCTATCTGACGGCGGTGTGCGCCGCAGGCACGTACGCCGAGGCCGTGGCCGCCGTACTGCCCTGCTACTGGATCTACCGCGACGTCGGCCGGGAGCTGCTGAAGCGGTCCTCACCGGACCCGCTGTACGGGCAGTGGATCGAGACGTACGGCTCGGAGGAGTTCGACGCGGTCGTCGAGGAGGTGCTCGCCGTCACGGACAGACTGGACGTCGGAGCCGCAGAGCGGGAACGTTGTCACCAGCACTTCGCTACGACGTGCCGCT
This sequence comes from Kribbella sp. NPDC051586, assembly GCF_044453965.1. Lineage (NCBI taxonomy): Bacteria > Bacillati > Actinomycetota > Actinomycetes > Propionibacteriales > Kribbellaceae > Kribbella > Kribbella sp. NPDC051586. The sequence continues at coordinate 1,557,721 of NZ_JBITDF010000002.1, forward strand.
ACGAATGGATGTTCTGGGACGCCGCTTACCACAAGCTTGATTGGCCGGTGGGATGAAGGATTTCTACGACGTCGTCATAGTCGGCGGTGGGCACAACGGTCTGGTCGCCGCCACGTATCTGGCCCAGTCCGGGCTCTCCACCCTGATCCTGGAGCAGCAGGCCCACACCGGCGGCGCAGCGGTCAGTGAGCGCGTGTTCCCCGGGGTAGACGCCCGCCTGTCCCGGTACTCGTACCTGGTCAGCCTGCTGCCGGACAAGGTCGTCGCGGACCTGGGCCTCGGGCTGGACCTCCGGTCCCGCGCGGTCGCGTCGTACACCCCGGTACGCCGCTCTGGACGCGACGTCGGCCTGATGGTCGAGCGACCGGAGGGGGCTGTCACTCGTGAGTCGTTCCGGGCGCTGACTGGTAGCGACACGGAGTACGGGGCGTGGAGTGACTTCTACAGCTCCGTGAGCTCGCTGGCCGAGGCCATTGCTCCCACACTCCTCGAGCCGCTCCAGTCCGCCGCGGACCTGCGTGCCCGCGTCGACGGAGCGCTCTGGCAGGAATTGGTGGAGCGCCCGCTCGGCGAGACCATCGAACGACGGTTCACAGACGACACCGTCCGCGGAGTCGTGGCGACAGACGCCGTCATCGGCACCTTCGCCGGACTGCACGACGAGTCCCTCATCCAGAACCGGTGCTTCCTTTACCACCTCATCGGCAACGGCACTGGCGAGTGGCGGGTGCCGGTCGGCGGCATGGGCGCTGTCACGGATGCGCTGGCGGCCGCTGCCCGACGTGCCGGCGCCGCACTGGTCACCAACGCGTCAGTCACGTCCGTCGAGGCTGACGGGGTCCGCGGATCGGTCACCTGGCTCGGTGGTGACGGTGAGCGTTCCGTGGACTGCTCCTGGGTGCTGTCGAACGTCGCACCGTCCACGCTGGCTGCGCTACGTGGCGAGACTGGCGTGGAGAAGCCGGAGGGATCGCAGCTGAAGATCAACGTCCTGCTGCGCCGTCTACCTGCCCTGAAGACCGGCGACGACCCGGCGCGGGCGTTCGCCGGCACGTTCCATATCGACGAGGACTACACCCAGCTGGAGTCGGCGTACCAGTCCGCCCTGAGTGGTGAGCTGCCGGCGGTGCCGCCGTCCGAGGTGTACTGCCACTCGCTCACCGATCCGTCGATCCTCTCGCCTTCGCTGGTTGCCTCCGGCCACCAGACGCTGACCGTGTTCGGCGTGCACTTCCCCGCCCGATTGTTTGCCTCCGACAACGATTCGGTCCGCGCCGAGTCCGTTCGGCGGGTGCTGGCCGGCCTCGACTCGTACCTGGCCGAACCGCTCGAGGACTGCATCGCCCGCGACGCCGACGGAAACCTCTGCATCGAGGCCAAGACGCCGTACGACATCGAGGAATCCGTCGGCATGCCCGGCGGCCACATCTTCCACGGCGACCTCCAATGGCCCTGGGCCACCGACCCCGCCGACGCCGGCCGCTGGGGCACCGAAACCGACGTCGCCAACCTCCTGATCTGCGGCTCCGGCGCCCGCCGCGGCGGCGCCGTCTCCGGCCTCGGCGGCCACAACGCCGCCATGACCATCCTCACCACCTAACCGATTTCGCATCTCCCCGATCCCCCTGCTACGATCCTCTTCGTTCGCGCCGCTAGCTCAATTGGCAGAGCAGCTGACTCTTAATCAGCGGGTTCGGGGTTCGAGTCCCTGGCGGCGCACCAAAAGCCCAGGTCACGAAGGTGGCCTGGGCCTCTTCATGTCTGGCGCGCACCACTTACCCGGGTCTCCGCATCGACCTAGCCGGAACACACTCCACCAAGACGTCGACGGCAACCTCCGTCTGACCGTGACTGTGCGTCACATCACATCGCTTCGCATCGCTACCGATCTCCCAGGTTCGGCGCTCCGCACGGCGTTGAGCAGCCAACCATCAACACGGTTGGAGGCATGAGATGGCGAGGCCACCACTGTCCATCGGAACCTGGGGCAACAGCTCGACCTGGGTCGCGCAGACCGACGACAAAGGCAAGCCGGCCAAGCACAAATCCCAGGCCAGGTTCCGCGACCACGACGGACACGTCCGCCCGGTCTCCGCCTTCGGCACAACCAAGACCGCCGCCGAGCGCGCCCTCATGAAGAAGCTCCAGGACCGCGCCAGGACCAACCAGTCCGGCGAGCTCACCGCGATGCGCAAGATCCCCCACCTCATTCTCCACGAACATCGCGGTCTGACTGGCGACCTTCGATGAGCGTAGAGGTTCCTCAACGGGTTTTCGAACATCTGGCAAATGGGCGCTACACCCGTTTCGTTGAGACCGCGGCTGCTTCGCCCGCAGGTGCGTCCGTCGGTATCCGAATTGCATGTCGTTGCAGTCGTAGCCTCCTCCGGTCGTTCTTTGCTCCTCCGAGCTTCGAAAGTCCGGTGGCCCGTTCGCCGCCGGATGTCCGCCCACGGGAGGTAACTGATGAAGGCCAGAAAGACGGCATTGGCTGTTCTGGCAGCCGTGTTGACGTCGGCGTCGTTCGCGACATCGGCGGTCGCTAGGCCCACGAAGACAGACTCGCCTGCAGCAGACCAACTGCCGGCGAGCTGCTCTGCGGAGGCGCAGGCGGCCGGTGAGTGCATCGGCTGGACCGGCGGGAAGGGCGCAGATCCGTTCGCGGCAGCGATCGCCAGCTCACTGCGTCTCGGCAAGGTCGAGGTAGCCCGGAAGTTCTTCAGCAACCATCGGTCGAAGATGACCACCAGCGCGGACAGCTTGATCAGTCAGGCGTTCACGGTCGCGGCGAAGGATGGTGGCGACGCGGCCGCCGATGTCCTCCAACCGCTGGTGTTCCCCGTCGAAGGGCAGCCCGCCACCGGCGCCGTTGCTGTTCCACGGAGTCCTCAGGCGTCCCAGATCGACAACGGCGAGCCGAAAGCAAGCGGCTACTACTACTGGGTCCTCCACGGGTCGACCACGACCCTGATCTATTACGGGTATGTGGACAGCTCCGGCGCGCACACGCTGGGCGCCATGACGTCCGATCTGGAGGCACACACCTACTTCGAGCGCGACGGCGCCCACATCTACGAGTACATCCGGCGCTCAACTGGGCCCACGAACTATATGTCCAGCGCCTCGGTGAAGATCTACCAGGACGTCACCCTCGGCTCGGACCCGCTGAAGTCCACAGTGTCGGGCTGTACGGCGTCCGGCTATACCCTGGACTGCAATCAATACAGCCACCCCTCAATGACCACGGGGAACTGGTACTACTTCCGGATCAACTGGACCAACAACCCCGCCGGCGGCTACCCCACCTCCAAGGTCCAGGTCGAAACACGCCGCTGGAAGGTGGTAACGGCCTCGAACTGGCAGTTCCTGGCCTACCAGAACGGCGGCTGATCATCGCCGATCCGACTCACCGAACGGGACACAATGACTGACTCCGAGGAGATCGCAAAGGCCGAGCGAATCCGCCTGCAGCTCCTCGACGCGATCTCGGTGGGAGTACAGAACCGTGCCAGGATCCTGGAGATCGCCAGCGACTCCGACACACCAGACGACGCGGCGCGAGCGATCGAACGCGCCTTTGGACTGTCCGCCGAACATGCACGGGCTGTGCTCGAGCTGCAGTTCGCCAGGATGACGCGATCGAATGTGGCACGCATCGAGGAGGACCGAGAGCAGATCCGCAGGCTTCTGGGGTGAACCCCTGACAGATGCGCCCGGCCGCACGTGGCCGGGCGCATCTCTGTGGAACCTTCAACGGGCCTCGGCTGTCTACAATGTGGAGGTATGGACGACCAGCACAGCAATCCGCCCGCCGACAAGACCGACCCGGACTGGCGGACCGAAGGGCTGGGCTGGGCAGGAACCGCCGGCGCCGATGTGATCGCGGCGACGGTCCACAGCGCACTGCTCTCGGATCGTTCTCGCGATGCGCGCGAGTTCGCCGAGCATCACGCAGCGGAGACATCACCGGCCACCCGAGCTCTGATTGCCGAAGCCTTCGCCGTTGAAGAAACGCAAGGTGCCGAGGCCGCCGCCCGCGTGCTGGCACCTCTGGTCTATCCAGATCCATCGCCAGGTACGGCGGCGCCGGCCTGAGCAGCACGGCCCAGACCAGGTCGGTTCGGGCCCAGTTCGGCCGCACCCGGCAGGTAGGCAGCGGGGATGCCCACGCCGTACAGATCGACCTGGGCCGTGACTTCTTGCCAGGCAGTGCACGCCGGCGCCGGCGTGATCTAACGGCGTCCCCACGTGGCGTGACACGTAGCTTGTCTTGGAGAAGATCTTCACAGACTGCGACGCGGCAACATTGCTCGCGGCCTCGACATGAATGATCGAGCAACGGAGCACCGCGTTCCTCAGCAGTCGGCTCGTCAGATCGGGGCCAGATGATCATCACTCCCAGCCTCGTCCCGCTATGCCATAGCTCGGCAGCACGAGATCATGCGGTGCACTCAGCGCACCTCTTTACGCACCTCAATCAGCGCGAGAGGATGGTTGCCGATGAGAACTTACACACAACCAGCGGCCACGGAATCCGTTACCTGTAAGGGATTCCGAGCATCATTGAACAATGATGATCAATCTCAGCCGGAATTCAGCGGGTTCGGAGTTCGAGTCCCTGGCGGCGCACAAAAGCCCAGGTCACGCGAGTGGCCTGGGCTACTTCGTGTCCGGCGCGCATTCCTTACGCACTCAATTGGTTGTCGAGCTAACGGCGGTGGCGTACCTCGGGGTCACAGCGTCCTGCCGCTGGCCATGACTGTGCGTCAAGTCACAGCGGTTCGCATCGTTCCTCGGATCTCGGGTTGTCTTCTGTCCGCTACCGTGCCGCGTTCTGGCGGGCGACGGCGCCGATACCCAAGACGATCATGTCCACCCCGAGGCGGTAGTAGTCATCGACGCTGTGACGACCGGTCAACGCTTCAGCCGCGTCCCGGATGTTGGGGTAGCGATCAGCAGCGAGGTCCGCGAGTTCGTCACGCTCGGCGTCATACTGGTACTGGTCTTTTCCCTTGGCGCGAGGTTCGTGGTCGACGAGCGCTACCGCGGCTTGCGTTGCCAACTGGACCAGCATCGCGCTTTCGGCCGGTCCTAGACCGGCTTGACGCGTGCAGTCCAGCATAGTTTCGAGTGCCGCCATGAACCTGGGCAATGGGACCAGCCTCTCGATCACCAGTCGGCCCATCCACGGATGAGCGCGCTGTTGCGCGATCAACGTCTGTAGCACCTGTCGGAGTTGGTCGTCCCAGGAGCGTTGATCCCCCGACATATCTCCGAACTCGCCTACCGCGATCACCGACTCGGTCATGGCGTCAAGCAGGCTGTCCTTATCGCGGAAGTGCCAGTAGATCCCCATCTGGCTGACCGCCAGCTCACGCCCCAACCGACGCATGGATACCGCAGAGAGTCCCTCGCGATCTGCGAGCGATACCGCAACCTGCAGGATCTGCTCCGGCGACAGGGCAGGCTTCGAAATCTCTTCCACACGGCTCAGGATACGGCATCCATCGGATGTTACCATTACGCCGTAAAGTGTCGAGAGGATCGATAATGCACCGGCCTTCCGTTGGGGAAATGCGCTCAAGCTGGCGTAGCCGCACATTAAGCGAGCTTCGCGGGGACGTGTTGGATGTCGGAGCGGGAGACGGCGCCGCGTTGCCATACTTGCGCGGCAACACCCGGGTGACCTGCTTGGAGCCACATCCGGGCTCGGCGCGTTGGCTGCGAAGCTTGGAGACCGGTGCGGAGGTGCTGGAGGCGCGCGCCGAGGACATTCCGCTCGACGACGCGACAATGGACTTTGCCGTTTGTTCGGCAGTGCTCTGCTCGGTTTCCGATCAGACGTCCGCGCTACGCGAGATACATCGGGTACTGCGGCCCGGCGGTCAAGTCTTGCTGCTCGAGCACGTGGCGGCGCCGCGCGGTTGGCTGCTACGTGGCCAGCGGTTCGTCGCGCCGGTGAGCCGGTTGCTGGACCGGGGCTGCGATCCGGCTCGAGAAACCGAACTCGCGATCCGTTGTTCCGGGTTCAGCATCGTCGACCTCTGTCGCCTCGTCGCCCTCGGGCCGTGGGGAATACCGATCCCCCATCTGTCCGGAGTGCTGTCACGTCCGGCATCTGGCCGGCCGGACTTCTCGGTCGAAGAAGATCATCGAAAGGAACTACCGCATGAATGACCGTCTTGGCCTCCTGTTCGCTGGTGTCACACTCGCGGCCTCGGCGTTCGTCGTACCGTCAGACTCGACAGAGGAGAGCCAGAAAGCTCGCCCCCAAGATCACTCCGGTGATCTCGGGGGCCTTCTTCAGTCGACAGTCGGCTGGACGGTGTAAGTCACATTCAGCAGTTGACCATGGCGTTCGAAGGCGGTGAGTTGAAGGCGGTCAGCCTCCAGGCGCCGCGGCAGTAGTGGCGTCCCACCGGTGAGTGCTACCGGTGCAATGCCCAGGGTGATCTCGTCCAAGGCGCCGGCATCTAGCAGCTGACCGGCGAGCTCACCGCCGCTGGAGATCGCGACGTCATCGCCGCCGGCCGCCGCTCGGATGGTTTCGAGGTGGTCGGCGACCGGACCCTGGACGAAGCGGACGTCGGCGCCAGCGGGGACGGGGAGAGCACGGGTTGTGAAGACGAACATCGGCCGGGTTCCGTAGTAGGTCTGCCAGGTTGCGGGCTCGGCAAGCATGTTCGCCGACTGCAGGAGCCATTCGTAGGTCGTCGAACCAGTCACAAGTGCACCTACGCCGTCCAGCAGGCTCGGCGGCGGCCCGTCACCACGGTCCACACTGAACAACCACTCAATCGAGTTGTTCTCATCGGCGATATATCCATTGAACGACGTCGCCGCACGGTAAACAAACTTGGCCATCCCCGAACTTTACACCGTAAAGAGGTATGCCGCGACTCTTGATCAGGCTCATCGAATCTCTGTACGCCTCGCCCCCAGACTTCTCGGCCCCATCTGTCTGGCCCGCCCGCTCGGCGCGCCTGTTCAAGCGTGTCGGCCGCCTCGCCTCCAGCGGTGGGTTTCCCGAGTCGTACTGGCTGGCGTCAGGGCGAGAATCTGGGCGAACTGTCGCTCGGCGTCCGTCGGATCTAAGTCCACCGCAGCGATCGCGCCGCTGGCATGGGTGCGATCCTCGTCGGTCAGTACTCCTCCGAACAGCCATGGTTGGCCGTCTGCGTTGGAGTAGGCCAGTCGCAGACGGTCGATGTCCACGTCACCCAACGGCGTCGGTGCCCAATCGACGCGCAGGAGCGCCGAAGCGTGCTCGCGCTTCGGCGCGGGCCTGTCCCACATTGTGCCTTCAAGACATTCGATGAGTGGGGTGACCGACACGCTCGAGAGCCAGCCCGAGATCGCGTAGGGCTCCTGGAAGGCGAAGTCTTGCGCCGTCCTGAGGTGATCGACGTCGAGAACGTGAATGCAACCCGTGTGCACAATGCCGTCGCTGGACAGCGTCGGGCCCCTGGCCACCAGTTGTGCCGACCAGTTGTCCATGTAGTCCTGATGGTCACCGTGGATCTCGTGGTCTGCCTGCCGGAACTCGGCACTGTCGACGCCCCGGACCAGAAACTGCATGATGATTCTCCTTCTCAAGCTGTCGAGTGACAGAACATGCGCCATACAGCCGCAGAGGCTGCTCACCGGCCGCGCCCCCGCCAGGATGGGCGTCAGCACAGAATTTCGGCGAACTGCCCGACGGATGCAGGTCGCTTTACACAGTAAAGTGATGTTAACATGCAACAGCGGCGTGCGTGGCACACTGGCGCATCCTTAGGTCGCACGCGAGCAAGTCCTGAAAACCTGCTCGTATTGCTTTACGATGTAAAGGGAGGTGTCGTCGGGCCGCTGCGCCCACGCTCAGGGGTACGAGAACGGTCGGTTCGCTTCGGGTGGAGTCGAAGTGTTTGAGGTGATGGGGCGTCTGTCCGAGCATTCGCCTGGCGGTTCGGCCACAGCTACGTCAAGACCACGGTGAAACCGGGGACGGGAGAAGTACATGAAGATCGCAACATTGCTTTGTGTTGTGCTGGCTGCGGCGGGGGTCGCAACACCCGCGCAAGCGTCCACCGTCGGACAGGCACCTGCGGGTGCCGCAACGTTCGCGGTGCAGGCGAAAGCGGCGGGTTACAGTCCGAAGCAGGCCTCGGAACTGCAGGCCCAGGTCGATACCTACCTTCACCAGTTCGGCGGGCGGCAGGTCGCGATCAACAAGATCGTGTTCGACGGTGGCGAGGTGCTCCTGCCATTGCCGGGCGAAGCAAGAGCACGCGAGCTCGGGACCTCGCCCACTGCGGCGCAGAAGGTGGTGCCGGCGTCTAGTTCGGCCGGCCTGCATTGCCCGTACCAGTACCTGTGCATCTTCCACGACCGCAACTACACCGGGCCGGAAGTCAAGATGTACAAGTGTGGCCCTGCGGGCGAGGTTCGTGTCATCTGGGCCGGGATCGGCTCATATGCGGACAACGAAACGCCATACACGTACGCACACTTCCACGACGGCCACGGCACCGACTACGAAGTAGCCACCGGCGGTGATGTCAACCCGGCGTTGAACTGGTGGTACGTCCACGACGTCTGGGCCTGCTGACGTCATGCCAGGACGAGGACCTTCAATGCATCGACGTCGTCCACTGATCGTGGCAGCACTGGCGGCGTTGTCGACCATCGCAGGGGTGGTGACCGCACAAGCCGGCCCTCCTGAAGTCGCCGCGTCTGCCGCGCCATCCAACAACCCACCTCCACGTCATAGCTCGTCTCGCCTCACGAACCCAGCAACTGTGCTGTCCAAGTCCTGGCGGACTTCAGACGACCGGATGCTGACCACCGAAGGTGACGCGGCCGGCTTTCACATCCTGGTAGCCGACGAGAAAGACGGTTACGCCTGGCGGACAGCCGCGACTCTCCGCGAGCCTGGTGTGGACGCGGATCAGTGGGTCGGCCAGGCATGCATGACCGAATCGACTCGTCGTGCGGTGGTCGTCTACGCACCGCGCGGCTTCGCCAACGACCCTGTGCTGTCGTTGCGCGGCGCGTTCGCTGCAGTCGTCGACCTCGACTCGGGCCAGGTTCGCAGACTACCGACGCGCACGAGCCTCGCCTACTTCAACCCGGGCTGCGGATCGGGAGAGTCCGCGGTCCTCACCCAGGAAGGCGACGACAGCCTCCCTGGCACCCGTCTCACGCGCGTCGACGCGACGACCGGACGGCTCGCCAAGCCGGTTCTCGCGTCGATCCAGGTCTCGTCGGCGGTGCCGACAGCCAGTGGAATCGTCGGCGCTGCCAGCAACGCGCTGGTCTCGGTCGCGAACACCGGCAAGGTGCGAGGCATCGTCCGTGCAGCCGGGACGCCGTTCGACCTGACCGTGGACGCGAACGGCGCGGTCGTGCACTCGGACCATGTGGGTACGACGGTGCGGGTACGACGTACCTCGGGACGCCTCACCGACACCGTGGGGACAGGACCATTGCAAGCCGTGAATGTGCAACGCGGTGGACACGGCACGGTGTATGTCACCGGGAAGGTCACAACCGCGAAGGGTGCCGCGAAGCTGGTCACTCTGCTGCCTGACGTCACCCCGATCGAAGGCCTCTCATCCGCCGGCCACCTCGTCCTGTCGCCGCAGGCCAAGGCGCCTGCGACAAGCAGTACGACGCCGTCCGCGACCGTCGAGCTCGCCGGTCGGGTACCTGCGACAGGGCGTAGCGTCAACTTCACCGTGCCGATACAGGCCGAGTCGGCGGCCGTGGCTCCGATGGACGATCCTGTCGACGACGGCCACACCTGCGCGATCCCGCGCAACGACGTTAACCAGCTCGTTTACCAGCCCACGCCTCGACAGGCCGAGTGGGCAGTGGACCAAGCGGTCAGGCATGCCCTCACCGTCAGCCGCCCGTTCGACTGGCATCACGACGGCATCGGTGGCTACACCCCGCAAGGCCTGTTCCCCGCACCTGGCCTCTCCGGCGGCGGCTTCATCCCAGCGCAGATCATGCTAGGTATCACCGCCCAGGAGTCGAACATGTCGCAGGCCAGCTGGCACGCGATGTCCGGCGAATACGGGAACCCGCTCGTCGGCGACTACTACGGAAACAAGTCACAGAGCTGGGGCATCGACTTCTCGAAGGCCGACTGCGGATACGGCATCTCGCAGGTCACCGACGGCATGCGACTAGCCGACACCAAGCTCACGAGCATGCAGAAGACCGCAGTCGCGCTCGACTATGCAACCAACATCGCGGCCGGTGTTCAGATCCTCGAGCAGAAGTGGAATGAGCTCTACTCCCACGGCATGCTCGTGAACGGCGGCGACCCACAATGGATCGAGAACTGGTACCTCGCTCTGTGGGCCTACAACTCCGGCTACCACCCCCTCGGCGACCCGAAGACCGACGGGACCGTGTCCGGCCTGGGCTGGCTGAACAATCCGGCCAACCCCCGCTATCCACAGGACCGGCTCCCCTTCCTCGAATACACCTACAGCGACGCCGCGCACCCACAGAACTGGCCGTACCAGGAGAAGGTCATCGGCTGGGCCGGGCATCCGATCGACACGCTGGACGGGACCGGCTATCGCCCTGCGTGGTGGCTGACTGTGGATGACCGCCGCGCTGCCCAGCCTCCGCCCAAGGTGCTGTGCACCGAGGTCAACGAGTGCACGTACGGCGCCACCTTCCCTCCCAACGACCCGGATGTGGTCGGAGAGCCGGCTGGTCCGTGCCACCACAAGAGCCCGGCAGGTCTCTACAACCTGCAGTGCTATTGGCACACCTCGGTCAGCTGGCGAGACTGTGCATCCGGCTGCGGGCACGAAGTGGAGAGATTCGACCCAGGCCAATACCCCGAGCAGCCGGCCGGCACCCACTACCCACCGGCATTTCAATGCGGTACCGGACCTCTGCCGGCGAACACGATCATCGTCGATGATCTGCCGTCGTCCGTCCCCAGCCTGAGTTGTCCATCGAAGCCGCCGAGCGCAGGAACATTCAGCATGACCTTCGGTACCGGCGCCGAAGGCCAGCACCCAAGCAAGATCGACCTTCACCAACTCGGCGGAGGCCTGGGCGGACACTTCTGGTTCGCACATACCTGGGCGGGCAGTCCGGCGATGCAGGTGACGGGCACCTGGACACCAACCACGCGACTGTCCGGATGGACCCGGGTTCTTGTACACGTCCCTGACCACGGCGCGATGACCCAACAGGCGCACTACGTCATCCACCTAGGTAACGGAGGCACCGAGAACCGATACATCCCTACCGACATCGAGGCGAACACCTGGGTGAACCTCGGGGTCTTCAACTTCGTCTCGGGCAGTGACACGCCGCGGCTGGTCCTCGACAACGTGTCGCCCGACGGAGACGGATCGTCCGACGTCGCATGGGACGCGGCAGCGTTCTCCAAACTGCCAGGCAAGCCCCGCGACATCGTCGTACAGCTCGGCGACTCCTACTCCTCAGGCCAAGGCGTCGGAGCATACGAGGACGTCTCCAACCGAGGGCTCCCGACTGCGGGCAATGGCGCCGACACCGGCACCCCGAGCTGGAACGCCTGCCGACGCAGCCGCTCCTCCTGGGCGCGCAAGGCCGTACTGCCGGGCAGCGCATCGACGGTCGGCAGCCGCACCGATACCAACGACCCGAGCCTGGACTACCACAGCGTCGCCTGCTCGGCGGCGCTGACATACAACATCGATCCGGATCTCGGGCGTGAAGAGCCGGGCCATCTCGGGCAGCATCACGAAGTGCCGCAACTGGAATCCGGATTTCTGGACAGCAATACCACGCTCGTCGCTCTGACGATCGGCGGCAACGACATCGGATTCACTCAGGTCCTCGAGAGCTGCAGCATCGCTGCACCAGGCAACTGTCCGGCCTACGAGGACCTCCTGCCGACCATCGACAAGCTCGCCGGCCCACTGACAGCCGTACTCGACGCCATCCGGATCAAGGCACCCAATGCTCAGATCGTGCTGTTGGGTTATCCGAGGCTGTTCGCTCCTCAGACGCCCGACGACTGCTCGACCGTCGTCGGCACCCAGGACGAGAGACACCGGCTGAACCAGTGGGCCGATTATCTGTCGACCGTCGAGGAGCACACCGTGGCCGCCTACAACCTGAATCGTCCAAGCGGGAGCCCAGCGGCCAAATACCACTTCCCTGGACCCGAATTCTCGGGTCACGAACTGTGCAACCCGCAACCAACCACGCAGTACGCACTCAATGACCTTGTAGCGGCCCCGCACGGAGGACCAAGCGACTTCACCTGCCCAGGCAATCCGATCTGCGCAAGTATGGAGTCGTTCCACCCCAACGATCTCGGCAGCACGCTCTACGCGCAGGCCTTCCAGAACGCACTCACATCCTGATAGCCACCTTGTCGCACAGACGAAACGGCCCCGCGCTCAGGCGCGGGGCCGTTCGGCCACCGACCAGATTCGTCAGATCGCTTGGACAGGGTGGTGGATTTATGCCGCTGACGGGTCGGGCCAGGTGTTGTTGTCTTGCAGGACCTCGCGTTTCAAGGTGGCGTTGAATGCTTCGGCGAGGCTGTTGTCGGCGCTCGTGCCCACGGCACCCATGGACTGGGTGAGGCTCAGTTCGTGGCAGTGCCGGGCGTAGTCCTTGGATGACCGATCCGTGGTCGCTGCGGAAGACCGCTCCGGCGAGGCTGCCGCGGGTGGCCTGTGCGGCTTGAGTGCGTCGGTGACGAGTTCGGTGCGCATGTGGTCGGAGAGCGCCCAGCTGGCCAGGCGGCGGGAGTGACAGTCGATCACCGTTGCCAGATGGAGGTTGTTGCCATCAGCAACAGAAAGGTAGGTGATGTCGCCGACGTTTGAGGTTCGGGGCTTCGGCGGCGTAGCCCGGGCGGATCGGCCCGGGCGACCGGCTGGTGTGCGTCGACGTACCCGGCTAGCAACAGATCCGGGCACCGCGGGCCAGAACGTTGCCTGTGCGGCTGCCGAAGATGGTCGGCGCGTCCGCGACTGCGAATCGGTAGACCATGTCGATGGTGGGTTTCACGGTGAGTACGACGTCGCCGTTGCTGTTGGCCGTGAGTGCCGTACCAGTCGTGAAGGGCGGTTCGCCACGATACGGCGACGTGTGGAACTCGAGGGTGCCAGTTGCCCCTGCCCAGGGGATGGTGGTGTTCGTTGCTGGGTTGTAACGGGTGACGTGGAACGTGATCTTCGTCGTTCCGTCGACCGCGTTCCACACACCCGCACCGGTGGCCACAGATTTGAGCCGCACGTCGGTAACCGGCTCGTTGAAGACGACGTCCGGTCGGTCGCCCGGGTCCGTGACCTTCCAGGTCCAGGTTCCCATCGGGTCGTCGCTGTAGACGTCGCCGACACCCGTGGTCCGCTGCAGGAACCACGCATCACTGGTCAGAACGGTGCCGGCGCTGGCAGTCCAGGTGATCTCCGGTGGAGCGTCTCCGGTGCAGGAGCGGGTTACGCTGAACTGCTGGTACGGCTTGTCGATCGTGAGCTGGGCGGGCGCGGTCAAGGTGCAGCTGGGTGATTCGGCGCTCGCCCTGCCAATGCCCGCCGTGCCTGCCGCGGCTGCCAGCGCGGCGGCGAGGGCCAGGGCGAGGAGGACCCGCAGGCGCTTCGGTCGGTTCAGAACTCGGGTTGCCATGAGGCGATCCATTTCATCCGGTCGTCTACGTACTCAAGTCGGTAGTCGGTGCTGGAGCCCTCGAACGCGGCCACTGTGGCCGAGATCAGTCCCGTCAGCGTGCCGTCGGGCCATGCCGGACTGGCCGGTTCCTCCGGCGTTACCCACCAGACCTTGCCGACAGCTTCGGTGTCGGCTGTGAGGAAGGCACCGGTACCGTCGCCGGCGAACGGGAATGCCTCGATGCCGGTACGACGGCACCACACAACCGGCGACCGTCCCTCGGCTGCGACAACGCTCAGCGGCAGCCACTCCCACCATGGCGGGAAAACGAAGAATCCTCGGTGGCCGGGTCCTTCGGGATGCGTTCCGTCGTGCATCCGGTAGAGCGGGGTGAGCGCATCGGGAGTCGCGACCCCGAGCTGCAGGGCGGTTGCGGCGAGCAGGTCGTCTGGAGCCGCGGCCCGTAGCTCGCCGGCCGCCAGGGGTTGCCGAAGAAGTATGGTGTCCAGCTCGGCCAGCAGCTTGTCGATTGTCACTGCTCCTCCTCGGCGCACTCCGGCGGTTCCGGCGGTGGCTCCGGAAAGACTGGACCGTCGTACACGTCGACCTGGTACTGATCTTTGGCCAAGACTCTGTCCTTGATCAACCACAAGCCCATCCAGCAACCCGATCGCCTGTTGTCACTGCTGTTGATGTACCTGACCGAGAAGTTGTAGTTCGGGAGCGGTGGCGCCAGCGATCCCTCGAGGGTACTCGCGAACGGATACTCGTCGCAGTCGGTGTTAGCTGGTTTCTCCGGTTCAGCTGCTACGCACGCCGCCCTCGACGCGGCGCGTTGATTGGCGTTCAGTTGCGCGTCCCAGTGCCGGGTGATCTTGCTCGGAATCGTCTTGGTCCCGTTTGCGGGAGGCGTCGGATCCGTCGAGTTCGGGTCCTGCTGCGCCTGCCGGATGTGCTGCGCAGACTCGGTGATTCCGGCATCGTTGATGTTCAGGGTCAGGTGCGGGAGGGTCGGGAAGACGCAGGCCTCCTTCTTGAATTCCTTCCGCGTCAGCTGTGCGGAGTCGCACCGCCAGCTCATGCTGAACTCCTGGATGCCGCCGGTGATTTGGTCAGTCTGTTGTCCGTTGGGCGGCGACGTGAAGTAGTACGGGAAGCTGACCTGGCCGGTGTCCAGGCTGATCGGATTCTTCGTGGTCGCTGCTTGCGGGGACCGGAACGAGAACGTCAGCCCGACTGCTTCTAGCTCCGCCACGCTGACCGTCTGCCGGTTCGACGGAGTCATCGAGCAGGTTGCCGGCGCATCGTCGGCCGAGCAACTGGGCGTCATCGAGATCTGTGCGACATCGGCCAGCAGCGCGCGACGGTGGGGCGCCTGAACCTCGTCCGCGCGGAAGGTAACCTCGATCGTCCGCCCGTCCTCGGACGCCCTCGCCATCATCGTCAACCGGAATGCGATCGTGCCCAGCGGATAGAGCTGGCCTGCGGACCACAGAGTGATCGCGTGCTGCTTCCAGGCACAGCGCTGGAAGTGGTTGACGATCCGCCCGCCACCGGTGGAGTTCGTTATGTCCGCCCCGGTTCCAGGCTTGCGGCAGTCGTCGGCGGTCCAGTAAGTGAAATCGTCGTACGGCCGCGGTCTGTCCTCTGCAGCTAGCGATCGCGGCTGGCTCTGGCCGGCTGTGCTCGGGGTTGGTTCTGGGGTCACAGCAGGACCGCCGGCATCAGCCTGCTGTGCGGCCGTGGCAGTGAATCCTAACGCGAGCAGAAGAGATAACAGGGCGAACAGTTTGAGACGCCTCACCGGACATCCCCCCAGGATGGTGTCGGAACGCCGACCGATCGGACGGGCGCATTCGCCTCATCGACAGGTGAGCAGGATCCGTTACGGTCGTTGCAGGAACCTGCAGCCGCGTTGCCCCGCAGATGCACAGGTGGTACCTCGGGGCCGACAGCCCACTCATCCGACCCCAGCCGGCGTCGTCGATCCAGACCTGTCTTCAGCGCCGACATCACGACCGCCATCAGCCTCTCGATACTCGTCGCCGCGGACCGGTTGCGGGAACACTCAGCCCTGTCTCCGGCCCGGCGACCGAGCCAGCAGAGCGACTGGCTCATAGACCTTCCGTCCCCGGTTGGTCACCTCTCCGCCTCAGCATCGGGACGTGAGGTCCCATCTCGGCTTGTCCGTCCGACCTGGCAGGTCGATCGCTCCATGACGGGTTCGTGTGCCGGGCTGGCGGCGGCAGCCCGCAGGACGGTGGCGTCAAGCAGCTCGGCCTTGCTGTGGAAGGTGAAGTACACGGTCTGTACGGCGACACAGGCGACGTGGGCGACATGGCCGTACCGGCATAGCCACGCGAGCAGAACGAGTCGTACGCCGCCGCCGCGAGGATCCGCTGCCAAGTGGCCGCGGCGCGTTGCTTGCGGGGCGATGGCGGTTTCCGTCGCTCGCTCGGTCGTGAGCCTTCGTATTCTTTGCCAGGAGCAAGGAAACCGATGCCGGGCCGACCGCGTTGTCCAGCGTCTTCGGGGTTTCGTCGGTACTGATCGGACTGGGACTGATCTGGCTCGGCATCGGCACGATCAGATCCCGCGGCTGGGACGGATGGCGCCGCCACGCTCCACTGGCCTGGGGATGGGGAGCCTCGCCTTCATCCCGCTGACCTTCGGGAGCCGCTTCTTTGTCGGCCTCGCCACCTGGTACGCGGTCGGCCGCCTGCTCTGGGCCCGGCGCAAGCACACCCATAGCGAGGCGTGCCAGCGGCCAGGGAACGCTTCACATAGGTTGACGAATCACGTACGACGCCGTCGACCCGGCACGCTGCTCCTTGAGGCGAAGCGGGTGTGACAGAGCGTCTTTACCTGGAGTGTTGTCGACGCACTCGAGGCCAATGGCCAGCCTGCTTGGGGCTGACGACACAATGGGCCGGGTGACAGCGTCGTGGTGGTCGGTAGCGGCAGGCGCTGCAGGTGGCGTCTTGCTGTTATGGACAGCTTTGATCGTCGCGCTGTGGCTCGTCCTGCCGGACGAGTTGCGGATCCGGGACGCACTGCGGCTGCTACCCGACCTGGTACGGCTCCTGCATCGTCTGGCGATCGGACGCTGCCTCGTGGGGTGCGGATCCGGCTGTGGCTCCTGCTGGCGTACCCGCCTTGCCATTCGACCTCGTCCCGGACTTCATTCCGGTGATCGGCTATGCCGACGACGCGGTGATCGTCGCCTTCGCCCTCCGATCGGTCACCCGCAGCGCGGGCCCCGCAGCGCTCGATCGGCACTGGCCCGGGTCATCCGAGGGTCTCGCGGCCGTCCGACGCCTCGCCGGACTCCCACCGGCCTCCTAAGACATGCTCACCGATTCGTTGCCCATCCTGCTGGTCGCCTCCGCGGCGGCCTTCGGGCTCGCCATGTTGTCGGCGGTCGCCGGATTCGGCGGCGGAGTGCTGCTGCTGCCCGTATTCACGGCCCTGTTCGGTTTGCGCGTGGCCGTACCGATGCTGACCCTGACCCAACTGTCCAGCAACGGTTCCCGAGCCTGGCTGAATCGGCGCGAACTCCGCTGGCCGCTGATCGGCTGGTTCGCCCTCGGCGCGGTGCCCTGCGCCGTCGCCGGCGGAGTCCTGCTCACCCACGCGCCGCTATCCCCGCTGAAGCGGCTGCTCGGGGTGTTCCTGATCGGCGTGGTGCTCTGGCGACGCCTCAAGCCGTACCCCCGCAAACCCACTGACCCAGTCTTTGCCGCGGTCGGCGCAGCATCAGGCCTCGGCTCGGCACTGCTCGGCTCCGTCGGGCCACTCACCGCGCCATTCTTCTTGGCCTACGGCCTCACCCGCGCCGCCTACATCGGCACCGAAGCGGTCAGTGCCCTGACCATGCACCTCACCAAGATCGCAACCTACGGCGCCGGCGACCTGCTCACCCGCCAGGTCGTGCTCTACGGCATCGCGCTCACCCCCGCGACCCTGCTCGGCGCCTGGTCCGGCACGAAGATCATCGGCCGCATCAGCGACCACCTCTTCGTCCTGCTCGTCGAACTCGGTCTTCTCGCCGCCGGTGCACTCTTCCTCATCGGCCTCTGATCACTCCAACACCAAACCGCCCCCGCCGCTACGTCGGTTACACAGTCGGGCAGCTCGCCAGCGCCCCAGTGCGTGCCGCATGCCGTCCTATTCCCGGACGTCCTCGATGACCTCGGACCTCCCGCCAGGCTAGCGGTACCGCGTGAACGCCAATCTAGCCCGGCCAGGGGCAACGCTCGGACGCCGTCGCAAACACCCAATAGGAGCAACCGATAGCGCGTCACGACCCAGTCGGTCTGCCGGTCAAGCTCATCGTGGCTACGTCGGCGGAATGAGGGCATCAGAAGTGCGTAGCCGCAGCTCCGCAGCACCAAACCGATGCATTCAACGGCGGCTCCGCGGGGGATTCGACACCCTGGGGTGTCGCTACCCGGAGTAGCCGGGAGCAGGGGGCAGGGCCAAAGCGTAGCCAAACGATTGATTAACGCTTGGTAGCGAAAAGGTGGCGTCTGCGCGGCACGAAACGGTTACGAGGGCTTCCGCGTGGGAGTAGAACGTTCCAGAATGACGAATATAGCTACACACGGTCATCAGCGGAGGGGGCGAAGATGACCAAGATTCTGGTGATCGACGACGAGCCGGATCTGATCCGCTTCGTGCGGCGAGCACTCGAGGCCGAGGGATACCAGGTACTCAGCTCGACCGATGGTCTAGGGGGACTTCGGCTCGCGCTGGAGCAGCGACCGGCGTTGATCGTGCTCGACCTGGTGATGCCTGGGATGCACGGCGAGGCCGTGCTTTCTGCACTTCTCGCGCAGGATCCGGGCTATCGGATCCTGGTCCTGTCGGCGACGGCGGACGTTCAGCTCCGGATCAGCTGCCTCGAGCAAGGCGCGGTCGACTTCCTGGCGAAGCCGTTCGCGATCCGTGAGCTGATCGCCCGGGTCCGCGGCAGGCTGGGTGAGGACGCCACGAACCGGCGGAAGAACAAGCTGCGCGTCGGCGACATGGTGCTCGACCTGGAGGCCCGTCAGTTGCTCGTCGACGGATCGCCCACGGTCTTGTCGAAACGGGAGTTCCTGCTGTTGCGCCACCTCATGCGTAACCCCGACGTCGTCTGTTCCCGGCAGGAGCTGCTGTCGGAGGTCTGGGGTTACGACTTCGATCCGTCGACGAACGTCGTCGACGTCTGTGTCGGCAGGCTACGGTCGAAGCTTCGGCCGGATCTCATCGTGACGGTGCGAAATGTCGGTTATCAGCTCCAGAGCGCCTGACATCGTGTCCAGCCGCTTGGCCGAACTTCGGCCGCGGCGGCAGCTGGACGTCGCGATCGACATCGCTGTCGCGATGTTCGTGGTCGGCATGATGGGGCTGATGTTCGCCCGGCCCGGCCATGAGGCCGGTCCGTTCCACATCATGTTCCTGGCCGTCGCGATCGCCTATGGATACCGGATCTGGCCGGTGGTCCCGACAATCTCCGCGACCGTGGCGATCACTCTGCTGGGCGGCTGGTTGATGGTTGCCCACGCCTCGGAGGGACGGCTGGCAAGTCCCGAGCTGGCCGAGATCCCGCTGATGCCGCTGGTGTTGCTGGTGATGGTCTGGCACGCCCGCCGGCGGATGGCCGCGGTCGAGCAGCTGAAAGCGATGGCCGGGCGGCAGCTCGACGCGGTCGATCGCGAGCGTGAGTTCTTCCGGGACGCGTCCCACGCGATCCGGACTCCGGTGACCATCGCTCGTGGACACCTGGAGCTCGTCGAGACCGCGGATCTGGAGGAAGAAGCTCGGGCGGACCTCTCGGTGGCGATGCTGCAGCTCGAGCGGATGTCGGCTCTGTCCAACCGGCTGCTGGCTGTGGCGCGTCTGGACTCAGGCGGTGCCCTGTCGAAGCAGCCTACGGATCTGGGTGATCTGATCGACGAAATCGCAGCCAACTGGTCCGCGAATTCGGATCGGATCTGGCGCATCCGCACCTTCCCCACCGGCGTGATCACGGCAGATCCGGAGTGGATCGAGATGACGCTGGACGCCCTGATCGAGAATGCCGTGAACTTCACGCCGCCCGGTGGCGCGATCAGCCTGCGCAGCGTCCGGGTCGATGATCGCTGCATCGTCGAGGTCGGCGACTCGGGTCCGGGCATCGAACCCGAGGACCTGCCCCATGTCTTCGATCGGTTCTGGCACCGGAAGCCGCCGTACGGCGCGATGGGAACCGGCCTCGGACTGTCGATGGCGAGGTCCGCCGCGATCGCTCACGGCGGCGCGCTCTCCGTTCGCAACGATCCCCCGGGCGGCGCCGTCTTCACGCTCGAGCTGCCGGCCACCTGACCACTCGATGACGGCGACGTCATGTTCCTTGCCCCGCCCGACAACCGCAAGCCACCCTGCTTGGGGGGAACATGCTGCGTACGTCGACGACTGGCTCGGTTGCGCCCCACACGCACCGGGCGCCGTGCCGACTGCGGTCAACGACACCCCCCTCGTCGTGACCGCTCCCCAAGATCGGCCGGCCCCCGACGTACGCAGCCCGTTCTCATCCGCATGGATCGCAGGTTTACGTCGAATGCGCGATGCGGTCGGACACCCGCCCGGCCACGCTGAAGGCATGAAGCTCCTGGCGAGGGCAGCGGGCATCATGGTGCTCTCAGCTGCCGCACTGGCCTGTCCGCTCGTCGCACGAGCTGCGACGACGGCTCTGTACGTCGACAAGACCGCCAATGGCTGCTCCGACGCAGGGCCCGGCACGGCCACCGCGCCGTACTGCACCATCGTCAAAGGTGTCAGCAAACTCGCTGCCGGCTACACGCTCTATATCGGCAACGGAACGTACAGCGAGACGATCAAGCCGGCGGTGTCGGGTACGGCGGCCGCGCCGATCACGATCACGGCCTGGCCCGGCCGGCACGCGATTCTCACACCGGCCAACTACGGCGCGAATATCTCCTCCCGCTCGTACATCACACTGTCCGGACTCACCTTCACGGGCACCCGCTACGACGGTGTCTACGTGTCCGGCAGCCATGACATCACCGTCACCGGCAACACCGTCAGCGGCGCGGGCCAGCAGGCCTCGGGCAAGACGGCGTACGGGATCAGCGTCCGCGGATCCAGCGCATCGGTTGTCAGCGGCAACGATGTGCACCGCAACAACGGCACCGGCATCCTGGTCAGCTCCGGCTCCACCGGAATCCTGGTCGCCGGGAACTCTGCCAGCTTCAACGCCGAAGGATTCCGCCGCAATGCCAACGGAATCAACGTGATCAGCCCCGGCAACATAGTCCTGCGCAACGTCACGCACGACAACGAGGACTCGGGTATTCAGTTCTACACAGGCGGCAACGACAACCTGGCGGCGCTGAACGTCACCTACAACAACGGCGATCACGGCATCGACGACCTGAACGTCACCGGCGGCCGGATCATCGGCAACACGGTCTATCGCAACTGCACGACCGGCATCAACGTCGAGGGCACGTCCGGCAACTACCAGGTGATGAACAACGTTGCCGTCGACAACGCGGTCTATCCCGCCTACAACGGCATCTCCTGCTCCCGGCGGGCGGGCAACATCGGGATCTGGGACTCGGCTCCGTCGTCGACGACGGTGGATCACAACCTCGTCTGGCTGACCAAGGCCGGCAAGATGTACGCGTTCGGGACGACGTACACCTCGCTCGCCGCGATGCAGGCGGCCACGCACCAGGAAGCACACGGCGTGCAGGCCGATCCGCGCTTCGTCGCGGCCGGCTCCTGGAACCTGCGGCCGGCGGCCGGTTCCCCGGCCATCGACCGAGGCAACTCAGGCGTCTCCGGAGAGCAGTCGACCGACATCGAAGGACAGAGCCGCGTCGACGATCCGGCGAGCAGCAACGCGTTCGCGGAGGGTCCGCGGCGGTACGACGATCTCGGCGCCTACGAATTTCAGCCCTGATCACAGTCGGTCATCCATCGACGGCCGGTTCGGCTGACCCGAAGATGACGTGAAGATGACCGAATCATGACGTATGGGCCGCACCCCTGCCTCTTTTACCTGGTCGCGGCCTCTACTGGAGCCTGGGACCGAGATGCGTGCGCCTGGGGGGCTCGAACGGGGATACTGCGGCGGTATGACCGTCCGTGGTCGTCGGAGGGCTGGGCGAACGTGAGGCCGCGGTGGGCGGCCGGGCTCGGTGGGGACCTGAGGGGGGTCACCGATGAGTGCTGTCGACGCGTCGCCGGCGATGGGTGAGTTGGGCACCGGATCGCAGCAGCTTTCGCGTTTGTGCCACGATCTGCGGCAGTACGTCGCGGCAGGTCTGGCCCTGTCCGAGCTGTCGGCGGACCGGATCGACGACGACGCCGGCCTGGACCGGCTGAGTCTGATCCACCAGCAGTTCGCGGCCATCGCCGAGCTGCTGGAGGTCGAACAGGGACCCGCGCAGCGGATCGGCGGAGTCAATCTGACCCAGCTCGCGGGCGAATGCGCCGAGGTGGTCCGCGTGACCTACCGCGCGCCCGTCATCTTCGAGCGGGCCGCACGAATTGTCGTAGCCGGAGACAAGACCTTGTTGCGCAGGGCCATCGGCAATCTGCTCGACAACGCATGCCGCGCAGCCGGCAGCTCGGGACATGTGCTGATCCGCGTCGGCTCGACGGACGAGGACGCGTACGTCGAGGTGACAGACGACGGTCCCGGATTCGGTGGCGTCACATCTGGAACGGGACACGGTTTGTACGTGGTGGCCGCGGCAGCACGTGCCTGTGACGGTCGGCTCGAGATCACCAGCGCGCCGACGGCCGGCACCACGGTCCGGCTCTGCTTCGCAACCGGATATCGCGCGGTGAGGTCGGCATGAGGCTGGCGGTCTGTGCACAGCAGTGGCTGTTCGCATCGGTGCTCGCCGCTGCCTTCGACGGCCAGGGGTACGACGTCGTCCTCACCACCGACGATCCGGGGGAACTCGTCGACGGCGCGGACCTGCTGGATCCCGACCTGTGCGTCGTCGACGCCCCGCCGGGGACGGCCCGGTCGTTGCACGACCGCGCCCCGAGGACTGCCATCGTCCTGGTGGCCGACGCACAGGACGAATCGGCCTGGGATGCGTACGACGCCGGTATCGCGAACGCTGTCGTCAGCAAGACGTGCGGCCTCGGGACTGTATCGGCGGCAGTCGACAAGGTTGCCCTGGGCAATCGGGTCGCGGAAGGGCGGCCGGCGGCGGATCGCCGGACACAGCAGGTTGTGGATCCGTTGACGACCAGGGAGCTCGAGGTACTCCGCCTCGTCGTGCGCGGTCTCTCCACCGAACAGATCGCAGCAGAGCTCTGCGTGAGCAGACACACCGTCCGGACACATGTTCAGCAAGTACTGCGGAAACTCGGTGTGCACGGCCGCGGCAAGATCGCTCGCGCGGCCGCTACCGCCGGTCTGGTCGACGTCCACGAACTCTCCGAGGGCGGGATTCGGTGAGGGGCGGAGTCGCTGTCCTCCTCGTGGACGATCACCGGGTCTTCGCCGAAGCACTCGCGGGGCTCCTCATGGCCGAGCCGGGAATCGATCGGGTCAGCACGGCCTCGACCCTCGATGCTGCTCGCACGCTGATCGGAGCCGAGCGGCCGAATGTGGTGCTGCTGGATCTCGGGCTGGCCGAGGAGTCCGGCTACGACCTGCTCGCCGACCTGGCAGCCATGCCGAATGCGCCTGAGACGATCATGCTGTCCGGCAGCACCGAGCCGCGGCTGATCGTGCAGGCACTGGAAGCGGGGGCCCGTGGCTGGCTGACGAAGACAACTCAGCTGGGCGCCCTGGTCAGTGCCCTCTGGCAGGTTCTGGACGGCCATCTGTATCTGGCGCCCGCGATGCTGCAACCGGTCCTCGATCACCTCATGAACGATCTCCGGCGGCAGCAAGCCGCAGTGGGATTCGCCGATCAGCTGACCCCACGGGAACTCGAGGTCCTGCGCTGCCTGGTCGCCGGGATGAACAGGGCCGAAGTCGCCGAGCACCTCTTCGTGTCGACGAATACCGTGCGAACGCACATCCAGAGTCTCCTGCGCCGCACCGGACAGCACTCCGCGCTCGCACTGGTCGCCTTCGCGCGGCTACACGGTGTGGCAGGCATCGACGAGACCGAGACGTCCGCGATCGCCGAGCGATCCGAATCATCTTCTTGACGTAGGCGTTCTCGTCCCGTCGTCGGGCGCGGGCCGCGATCACGGGCCGTAGCGTCGAGGGAAATCAGGGGCTCTGAGGGGGGCATCGGGATGACGACCCGAATCAACGCTGTGCCGCGCGCTGCACGAGCAGACGATCTCGCCGTACCGTTCGCGGACTGTCACATCACCGAGGAAGCACAAGCGGCCGCACTGCGCGTCCTGCAGTCCGGCTGGGTGACCACCGGTCGCGAGGTCGCGACCTTCGAGGCCGCGTTCGCGACGGTCGTCGGCGCGGAGCACGGCGTCGGGGTTTCGTCGTGCACACACGGGATCGAGCTCGCACTGCGATCCCTCCAACTGCCGCCCGGCTCGTTGGTCCTGAGCTCGACGATGACGTTCTGCGGCGCCGTCCAGGCGATCATTCACGCCGGACACCAGCCGGTTCTCGTCGACGTCGATCCGAAGACCGGGATGCCGACGCCGGCAACCGTGCGAACCGCTGTCCGTGAGTTCGGCCGGCCCGCTGCCCTCACCGTCGTGCACTGGGCCGGCGACGTAGCCGATGTACCCGCGCTGGCAGCAGCCGCAGAGGTGCCGCTGGACCGGGTAGTCGTCGATGCCGCCCACGCCATCGGAACCTACACCGGCAGCACTCCGATCGGATCGGGTTGTGCCGCGACGTGTTTCAGCTTCTACGCCACGAAGAACCTGCCCCTCGGCGAAGGCGGCATGATCACGACCGACGACCCGACCCGCGCGGAATGGTTGCGCAGGGCCCGCTTGCACGGCATGACGGCCGACGCATGGCGGCGCTACCTGCCTGGCGGGAGCTGGCGCTACAACGTCGCCGATGCAGGCATCAAGGCCAACATGACCGACATCCAGGCCGCGATGGGTCGGGCCCAGCTCGCGCATCTCCCGTCCTGGCAGCGCCGCCGCGCGCAGATCGCCGCGCGGTACGACGACCAGCTCGACGACCTGCCCGGAATTCGGCTACCACACCGCCCCGCAGCCCGGGACGGCAAGCACGCATGGCACCTGTACCCCATCCGGTTGCAACTCCACGGCGGGATCGATCGGGACGAGGTCATCGCCGCGCTCTCCGAGCGCGCGATCGGCACCTCGGTGCACTTCATCCCGGTCCATCGACTCGCCTACTTCAGCCAGGCAGCACTGATCCCGTCGATCGGGCTGCTCGGGGCGGACACGCTGTTCGACCAACTGCTGTCCCTGCCGATCTACCCCCGGCTGACCGACGACCAGGTCGACGCCGTCTGCACGGCGCTCGCCGACATCGCTCACCAGGGCATCACCGGAAAGGGAACGGAATGAGCCAGCCTGTGCTGCTACACGACAACGAGAAGAGCCTGTTGCGGACCATCGTGGTCGGAGCCGGTGAGGCCGGCATCGCACTGGCCCGCGACCTGCACCGAGTCAGCTCGTTCGGGCTGGAGCCCGTCGGATTCCTCGACGACGACACGACCAAGCTGGGCCGCAGGTACGGCGGACGTCGCGTCCTGGGCACCCTGGCCGAACTCGAGGAGGTGCTCGAGCACAACCGGGTCGATGTGGTCGTGGTCGCCATACCCTCGATGCCGTCGCACGAGGTGAGGGAGCTAGGACTCCGCGCCGCCGCCCTGGGCGCGACCGTTCTGCACCTGCCGCCGTTCCTTTCCGCGCTCCAGCGCCAGATCGCCGGCACCGACATGCGCGCCCTGCAGGTCGGTCCACTGATCGGGCGGCCCGAGATGCACGTGGTCAGCCGCAACGCGCGGCAGGCCATCGCCGGCAAGCGGGTTCTGGTCACCGGCGCCGGCGGCTCCATCGGCAGCGAACTGTGCCGTCAGGTGTACGGGTTCGGACCCGAGCAGCTCATCATGCTGGACCACGACGAGTCCAACCTGCATCGCACCCAGCTCGAGCTGTGGGGCGAGGCACTGCTGGACACCGAGAACACCGTGGTCGCCGACATCCGCGACACCGAGCGGATCTTCCAGCTCTTCCGCGACTACCGGCCGCAGATCGTGTTCCACGCCGCGGCGCTGAAACACCTGCCGGTCCTCGAACGCCATCCCTGCGAGGGCGTGAAGTCCAACGTTCGCGGCACCCAGAACCTCGTCGAGGCAGCTGTCGCCCACGACGTCGAGCGGTTCGTGCTGATCTCGACCGACAAGGCCGCGAACCCGACTTCTGTGCTCGGGGCAACCAAACGTCTGGCCGAGCTGGTCCTGGACTCGCAGCAGTCCGACTCCACCGTGCTGACCGCGGTGCGGTTCGGCAACGTGCTGGGCAGCCGCGGCTCGCTGCTGCACGTGGTCCGGGACCAGCTGGCCAGCGGCTCGCCGGTCACGGTCACCCATCCCGACGTCAGCCGGTTCTTCATGACGATCGAGGAGGCGGTCGGTCTGGTTCTGGAGGCCGTCCGGATGTCCGACGGCTCCGCGACGTACGTGCTCGACATGGGCGAGCCGGTCCGGATCGTCGATCTGGTCCACAACTTCGCCAACCTGCTGAACATCCGCGAGGTCGACTTCAAATACACGGGACTACGCCCGGGCGAGAAGCTCCACGAGGAACTCTTCGGCGCAGGCGAAGAGGCGTTGCCGACCGATCACCCCCGGATCTCGATGACCCGGCCACCACGGGCTGCCGCAGGCTTCCGGGCCGGGCTGCGCGAGCTGTACGACGCCGCCGGGCACAACCGCCCGGACGAGGTGTTCCGGCACCTTCGCCGGCTGGTGCCGGAGTACACCCCGGCGCCGGGGCTGGTCTCTGCCGGATCGCCGTACCCCGATGACTTCTGACCACCATCTCTTCGACGACTGCGAGTACAAGCATGACCACTGAGGCTCGGCCACCATTGGACGTCCGCGTCCTCGACGGCACCGTCACACCATTCCCGACGGTCTTCGATGACAACAAACTGCTCCCCGCAGACCGAGTGACCATCTCCGCGCTCGGACATCGCGTCGAGGGCGCGGACCTGGCTGCTCCACCGGTCGTGCTGCCAGATTTCCATCACAAGTCCAAGATGGAGCTGCCGTCGAGCGTCGCGGTCGCCACCAACGGCACGATCCGCCCGGATCTGACCAGCTCGTCGGTGAACTGCGGCATGGCGCTGATCGCCGTCGACTCCGAAGTACCGGACGACAAGGCCGTTGACGTCTTCATGCGCGCGGTCCGCGAGCGCTACCCGTATCCGACCCGCGGGACTGCCGAGCTGAGCCGTCAGGAGGTCGTCAAGGCGGTCCGGGACGGCTCCGAGTTCAGCGTCGACCGCTGGGGCGCGCCGTCAGAGGATCTCGAGCGGATCGAGGAGGGCGGCCGGATCGACCTGGAGCGGTACGGCGGGATGGACCGACTGCGGTCCGAACTGCCAGGGATCGCCTTCCAGCTGGCCCGCTACCGCTTCGGCACCATTGGGCCGTCCAATCACTTCGTCGAACTCCAGCGGGTCGAGGAGATTCTCGACCCGGAACGGGCCGGCAAGCTCGGCGTCCGCGAGGGGCAACTGACGATCCAGTACCACGGCGGCGGCGGTGTCTTCACCGGTGAGATCGGCCGGTTGTTCTTCCGCCGCAAGGACTATCCAGCGCAGATCAAGGCCGTGAACGCCGCGCTGAAGCCATGGTTCCACCTTCGCTCCGCGCGATCCTTCGCCCAGCTCAGGGCACGGCTCGCCCTCTACTTCACCGCCGGCTGCACTCCCCTGTCACTTGCCAGCGACGAAGGTCAACGGCTGATGCTCGCGACCGCGGCTGCAATGAACTACGGGTTCGCCTTCCGCACCGCGACGTACGCCGCGCTCCGCCGGATCGCCGCCGATTCGTTCGGCGGCGCCACCGGCCGGCTCGTCGTGGACTCGCCGCACAACAGCATCTACGAGGAGCCCGTCGGCAACCGGACCGGCGTCGTCCACCGGCACAACTCGTGCCGAGCCTTCCCGGCCTCCATGATGACGCCGGGGACGACGTTCGCCGACACCGGACAGGCCGTCCTGCTTCCCGGCACGCATCGAACCTCCAGCTATCTGGCCGTGGCCGGTGACAGGGCGGCCACCAGCCTCTACTCAGCCTGTCACGGCGCCGGCACCGTGGTCTCCGACCTGGTCGCGCGCGGTGTCTCCGGCGACGACCCGCTGAAGCGGAAGACCCGTCGCTACCGGTACGACGACGGCGCTCCCACCGACGCCCATCACTTCGACGACCGCGGCGTCAACGCGGCCCTCGACGTCCTCGTCCGCAACGGCCTGGTCACGCCGGTCGCGCGGATGCGGCCCATCGCGGTTCTGCACTGAGTTTCCGGACTGATGATTCGACGAGCGGGAGAGATCATGAACAAGCGGCTACGGAGCCTGGCGGCCTGGACGGTCATGGTCATGACCGCTCCCCTGCTGCTGGTCGTCACCAGCAGCCCGGCGGCAGCCGCCGGTACCGGCTACTGGGTCAACAACACGGTCACCTGCAGCGACACCGGCGCCGGCACGCAGGCCGCGCCGTTCTGCACGATCACCCAGGGCACCAAGAAGGCGATCAACCCGGGTGACACCGTGCACGTTGCTCCCGGCACCTATCGCGAGCAGGTCACCGTGAACGCGTCCGGGACCGCAACCGATCCGATCACTGTGACCGGCGACGCGCCGGGCGTCGTCGTGCTCGGCACCCGCGCGCTGAGCGGCGCCGCGCTGTGGACCGCGACGAGTACGTCCGCCTGGAGCACGCCGTACGCGCCACCGTCGGCGCCACGCCAGGTCTTCGTCGACGGTAACCGCCTGGCTGCCGCGGCATCCGCCACCACGACCACGCCGAACAGCTGGTTCTACGACCCGACCGCCAAGGTGCTGTACGTCGACACCGGCGGCGCCAACCCCGGTGCCGGGCACGAGGTCGAGGCCGGCGCGCAGTCGTTCGGTATCACCACGACGAGCCGGCAGAACGTTGTCATCAGCAACATGCAGTTCGTCCGTGCGAACCTGGCCGGCGTCCGCCTGCTGACCTCGTCCGCGATCACCGTCGACCACGTGACCGCGTCGCAATCCGCGAGCAACGGCGTACTGGTCGACACCTGTCCGAACAGCGCGATCGCGATCCGCTCCGCCACGGTCGACAACTCGCTGTCCATCGGCATCCGGCTGTCGGCGTCGAGCGGCGTCACCGTGTCCGGATCGACCAGCCACGACAACGGCCTGCACGGTATCGGTCTGGCCAACGCCTCCAACAACGTGATCACCGGGAACACGACGTACGCCAATGTCTCGGTGAACCCGAACGCGACCGCCAACGGTGTCGACGTGGACACTAGTTCACCGGACAACACGGTCAGCGGCAACGTCGCGTACCAGAACCAGGACAGCGGCTTCCAGGTCTACAGCGGCAGCCACCGCGCCCTGGTCGTCCGCAACATCTCCTACGGCAACGGCGACCACGGTTTCGACACCCTGACCTCTACCGGCGTCCAGTACCTGAACAACACTGCGTACGGCAACCGCCGGGACGGCATCTCGATCGAGGGCAACTCGACCGGTGCCACCGTTGCCAACAACCTCCTGGTCGACAACGGCACGACCGCAGTCGAGTACGACCTGTACGTCGACGCCGGCTCGTACTCCGGCCTCGTGGCGGACTACGACACCGCTTACAACCACGTCAGCGCGTCCTCCACGAAGGTCAACGGGATCATCTACAAGACCCTGGGGGCCTTCGCGACCGCGACCGGCCAGGAGAACCACGGACAGTCTGTGGATCCCGACTTCGCCGACGCAGGCTCCGCGAACTTCCGGCTCACCGGCGGATCTCCGGCCGTCGACTCCGCCAACGCCGGCGTCACCGGCTTCCTCGGCACCGACCAGGCGGGCAACTCGCTCGCCGACGACCCGATCATTCCCGACACCGGCACCGGCACCCCGACGTACGCCGACCGTGGCGCGCTGGAGTTCCAGCCGGTCGCGGGCGTGACCGATTACGCCCCGCACGCCGCCGTCAGCCTCAACCCAGCTGCGGTGAGCTTCCCGCCGGCGGCTCCGGTGACGGCCGATGCGAGCGGCTCCAGCGACAACGACACGGCCGGGATCGCGTCGTACACGTTCGACTTCGGCGACGGCACGGTCGTCGGGCCGCAGCCCGCGGCGACCGCGACGCACACGTACGCCGCGGCGGGAACGTACGCCGTGACCGTGACCGTCCAGGACAGCGATGGAATGACCGACACCGCCACCGCCCAGGAGGTCGTCAGCACCCGCACCCTGCAGAGCTACTCCGTCGAGCAGACCAACCCGGCCTGCAGCGACACCGGAGCCGGCACCACCGCGGCACCGTTCTGCACGATCGGCGCGGCGACCAAGAAGGCACTCGCCGGTGACACGATCCTCGTCGGACCTGGTCAGTACCGCGAGCAGGTCCAGATCACTGCCAGCGGGCAGCCCGGCGCTCCGATCACCCTGCGCGCCACCTCGCCGTCCGCGGTCATCGTCGGCTCCGACGACGTCTCCGACACGGCCGGCTGGTCCGCGACGACCACGACCGCCTGGAAGCACGCCTTCACGCCGGTCCCGGCGCAGGTCTTCCTCGACGGCCAACCGTTGGCCAAGGCAACCAGCGCAACCACGACCAGCAGCGGCACCTGGTTCTACGACGTCCCGACAGCCACCCTGTACGTCGACACCGGCGGTACGAACCCGGCGGCGGGACACACCGTCGCGGCCGGCGCACGCAGCTTCGGCATTCTGCTCCGCCAGGTCAGTGACGTCACGGTGACCGGCTTCGCAGTCCGCCAGACCAACCTCAGCGGCATCTACCTGGACCGGATCCAGCGCGTCGCGCTGAGCACCCTGGACGTCGCCCAGTCCGGTGCGCAAGGTGTCACGGTCGACGGGTCGGCCAACGCCACTCTCGACGGCATCACGGCCGCGTCGAACCTGTCGATCGGCGTCCGGTTCTTCAGCTCGACCGACAGCCAGTTGAGCGCCTCGGTCACCCACGACAACAACTTCCATGGCGTCAGCGTCCAGGGCAGCACCCGGGTCGCGGTCACCGGCGTCACGACGTACCGGAACAAGCGGCTCGGCAGCCGGGTCGCGACCGGTATCGACGTCTCCTCGGCGTCCCAGCAGGTCGTCGTGGACGGCAACCTTGCCTACGGCAACGACGACTCCGGCATCGAGGCCTACACCGGTTCGACCGGTACGACGATCCGCCGCAACGTGATCTACGACAACGGCGACCACGGCATCGACAACTCCGCCGCACCGGGATCGATCGTGGTCTCGAACACCGTCGTCGGCAACGCCACCGCCGGAATCAACTTCGAGGGCGGCTCCAGCGGAGCGACCAGCCGTAACAACGTTGCCATGGACAACGCGGTCGGCAGCACCCGGACGATCGGCGAGATCCGCGTCGACGAGACGTCCAGCCCGGGCATCACGATGGACAGGGACCTGGTGTTCCAGACCGCTGTGAACGGCCCGCTGTTCGAGTGGGCGTCGAAGCCGTACACCACGCTGGCCTCGTTCCAGACCGTCAGCAGCCAGGAGCCGGCCGGCAAGTCGGCCAACCCACGCTTCGTGGCGTTGACCACTCGCGACCTGCACCTGACCAGCACCTCACCCGCGATCGACGCGGCCGACACCGCGACCGCGGGCTGGACCGCGGTCAACCGGGACGGCACCGCGCCGGCAGACCACCCGGCGGTCGCCAACACCGGCATCGGTCCGATCACCTTCGCCGACCTCGGAGCGTTCGAGTACGCCGGCCCGGCGATCGCGGTGACGGCTACACCGACCGGCGGGTTCGCCCCGCTGGACGTGACGATCGACGCGTCCCACAGCGCCGGTCTGGGCGCCCCGCTGACGACGTACCGGATCACCTGTGGCAACGGCACAGTACTGAACCAGTCCAGCGGCGTCTGCCACTACACGGCGGCCGGGACCGTCACGCCGAGCGCGACCGTGACGGACTCGTCCGGACTCAGCGACACCTGGACCGGTACACCGATCGTCGTGAAGGCGAACGGCAAGCCGACCGCACGGATCACAGCAACTCCGTCGCAGGCCTACCGCCCGCAGCAAGTGGTGCTGAACGCATCGACCTCCTCCGACGCCGACGGCCGCCCGCTGGCCAGCTACAACTTCGACTGCGGCAACGGGCACACGACCGGTGCGATCACCTCATCCACGACAACCTGTGACTACCCGAACGCCGGCACATTCACCGCAGCGGTCACGGTCACAGACAGCGGCGGCCTGACCAGCAAGGCCACGGTGACGGTCAAGATCCTGGCCGATGTCGCGCCGACCGCGAAGCTGACGATCTCCAAGACGGGGATCCGGCGCGGCCAGTCGATCACCGCGGACGCGTCCGGTTCGACCAGCGTCGACAAGTCGCCGATCGCGAAGTACCAGTTCAGCTGCGGCACGGGTGCGGCCAAGCCGCCGCAGACAACTCCAACCACCACCTGCACCTACAGCTCGATCGGTCTGTACACCGTCAAGGTGACCGTGACCGACACCGTCGGACTGTCCAGCTCTGCCACCCGAACACTGCTGGTCACGCTGTGATGCACAGCAACGGACGAAGGGCGCATCCATGACGATCGAAGAGATGTTCCGCCGGATCGTGCGAGCCCACCTGGGGATCATCCTGGTGTGCATGCTGCTACCGGTCGCCGGTGCGGCGATGCTGGCCGCGCGCCGGCCGGATCCGACCATTGCCTCCATCCGCCTGCAGGTCGTCGCCGGCTCACCGAAGTCGGCGACCGAGGCCGAGGGCATGAACAGCCGGGTACTGGCCGTCGCGACCACCCCCAGCCTGCTCGATGCGGCGCTGATGGCGGCCAAGGCACAGCGTGACGTCGAAACCTACGCGACGACCAACATCTCCGCGCAGCGCCTCGGTGAATCCTCGATCGTCGAGCTCAGCGTCACCGACGACGATCCGCTCGCCGCCGGGCCGATCGCGACCCAGCTCGCGATCCGGGTCGCCCTGTTCATGAACCAAGGCGACCAGGAATCGTTCAACGACACTCTCACCGACCTGTCGAACCAGATCGCGACCGCCAGTGTCCAACGCGACAAGCTGGTGACACAGCTCCGCGGCATCGCCGACATCACCGCACGCGCGGATCTCAACGTGCAGATCCAGTCCGCCAACGAACTGCTCAGCCAGCTGAGCAGCCAGCGTGCGACCCTCGTGGCGGACGCGGCGACGCGCGACCACGTGGTGATGGTCAGCAACAAGCCCGAGGTACGGCAGGTCAAGACGTCGATGCTGCCGCAACTGGCGCTGGCTCTGCTGCTCGGACTCGTCCTCGGTCTGACGCTCGCCACGGTCATCGAGACGTTCCGTCCGCGGGTGAACAGCCTTCGCGCGCTGGCCCGGCTGTTGCAGGCGCCCGTGCTCGGCAAGGCGACGGAGGACGTCCAGTCGCTCCACAACACGATGGCACTGGCGGCCCGACGGCAGGGTGTCGACGCCGTCGTCCTGATGGGCGCCGACGATGGCGATGCCGAGACGGTGAGCAAACTGCTGTTCGAGTTGGCGGGTCGGGCGCACGCTCCGCAGCGGCTGAAGAAGCCTGCCGGTGTCGACAACGACGACAGGGCGTTCGACCTCGAGGAGTCCGGTCTCGGCGGGTTCGCCGACATCCGCTTCACCGGCTTGTCTGCCGTAACACCGGAGGACGAGATGACGGCCGGCGTGATCGTGGTCTCTTCCGGCTCGGTGATGCTGCGCCGGCTCGACGATCTCGACGACGTGCTGAAGGCGGTTCGCTGGCCGGTGCTGGGCATCGTCCAGGGACCTGCCAAGCGGCGGTTCGGCAGGCTCATGTGAGTACGAGTACTGCGCACCTGCACACGGCCGGCCAGCGGGTAGCTGTCCACGGCGCGGACACCGCCGTAGAAGCTCTTGTCGCCATGGCCGGCGGACCTGAGCGAGCCGGTCTGGCAACGGCGGAACTGCCGAACGTGATCTTGTCGGTCGAGGACACGCGCCGGCCGTTCAATACCCACGGGGCGGCGGTCGTCACTCGAGGCGCGTGGGCCGTCGACACCCACGAGGTCGTACTGGAGAGCGTCGGCGGGTCCGGCTACGACCAGCGATGGACGATCGACGAGGACGGCCTCCACGTCACCAGCCGCTGGCGGCCGTCGTACCAGGAATCCGTCGCAGCCAAACTGCTCCCGGCCAGGCACAGGGCGTTGAGCAGCCAGGTGTTGCTGCACTACCCGGCACTCTGGTTCGCGGCGCTTCAAGGCTTCGCGCCGTTGCACGTATCGGTCGTCGAGGTCGGCGGGGTCGCCGTTCTGCTGGCCGGTCCAGGAGGCGTCGGCAAGTCGACGTTGGTTGCACGCGCATTGGCCGACGGCGCCCGGGCCACGTGCGACAACCTCGCGGTGTGCGACGGTTCGACGGCCTACGGACTCGCCGAGCCACTTCGGCTGCTCGCGAAGACCGGGGCACGCGCGGCCCACGGCCGGCGCGAGCAGGCCTGGGCGCACCGGGTTCGCTCCCTTCCGCCAGAGCTGATCGTCGTACTGCGCCGTGGAACGCAAGCGGCACCCGAGCTCCGGGAGCTGCGCCCGGCCCAAGCCGCCCGTGGAATCGCCGCGGGCACGTATGCCGCCGGCGAACTCCGCCGGTTCTGGTCGATCGCCGCGACCCTCGCGTCGGCGACCGGCTGCGGTCCGGTCCATGCACCGATCGAGGACGTCGCCGCGCGCCTGGCGAACCGCCTGCCCTGCCTGGAGCTTCGCCTCGCCAACCAGCCGGGCGCCGGCCTCACCGAACTGCTCAGGCGTCCACTGGCCGCGGTCCGCACCGGCAGGGTCGGCTGATGGCCGGCGACGGGCGGATCGAGGTCGCCCAGATCGTCACCCGGTTCATCGCCGGCGCGGGCGGGGTCGCACTGCGGGGAGTGCTGCCGCTCGATCCCGCGCGTTACCGGATCACGATTGTCACCGGGCAAGGTGGACCGTTGACCGACCGAGCAGCGGCCGCCGGCATGCGCGTCGTGATCGAGCCGTCGCTGGTGTCACCGCTCGCACCGAACGACGACCGGCACGCGCTGCGCCGACTGATCGAGCTCTGCCGGGAAGACCGGTACGACGTCGTACACACCCACAGCGCGAAGGCCGGTGCTCTCGGCCGACTGGCCGCGCATCGGGCCGGAGTTCCGCGCATCGTTCACACCTACCACGGCTTCCCTTTCCACGAATTCCAGAATCCGCTCCGCCGGGCGGCGTACGTCGCCATCGAACAACGCCTCGCCCGGATCACCGACAGCGTGCTGGCGATCGGCAGCGGTGTTGCCACCGAGGCGCTGCGGCGAGGGCTGGCCACTCCGAGCACCCTGCGGACCATCACGCCGGTCGTCGAGTCCGTCACCGTGCCGCGCACCGACAGCTCACGAGCAGCTGCCCGCGCCGGACTCGGACTCGGCCCGGAGTTGCCGTTGATCGGCACCGTCGGGCGGATCGACTACCAGAAAGCGCCCGAACACTTCATCGCGGCCATTGCCGCGCTCCGCCATACCGCGGCCGTCGCCGTGTGGATCGGCTCCGGCCCCGGCGAGCGCGAGGCGAAGGAGCTGGTGCGGCGGGCCGGCCTGTCGGACCGCTTCGTCTTCGCCGGCGAACGATCCGACGTGCCGCACCTCCTGCCGGCCTTCGACGTGTTCGCGATGGCGAGCCGGTACGAAGGGCTCCCCTGCGCTGTCGTCGAGGCGATGCGCTGCGGCATCCCGGTGGTGGCCACCGCCGTCAACTCCGTACCTGACTTGGTCATCCCCGGCGAGAGCGGCGTCCTGGTTCCGCCGGGACGCCCACGCCTACTGGCCGAAGCCATCGACGACTTGCTCGACGACCGCCCGAAGGCCGACCGGATGGCGCGCCTGGGTCAGCAAGGCGCAGGCAGCACGTACGACGCCGAAAGTCTGGCCGAGGTCCTCGACCAGGTGTATTCCGCACCCCGGTCCGCACACCTGGTTGCCTCGTGAGCAGCGCCGAGCCCGTCGGCCGGCTCCGGCGACCCACCTCACCCTGGTTGCAGCTCTGTCCTCCAGGAACGGTCGAGATCGACATCCGATCCACACCTGTCGACGAACAACAGCTGTCCGCCGACCATCCCGTCGTGCTGATGGACCAGCGGCCGCTCTGCAGGCGGCGCCTCCGGCAAGTAGCGCGTGAGCTCGGCGTCGTTCTGGAGCGGGAGTTCGTCGTTCTGCCCACCCTCGACCGGCCGATGGTCGTCATCGACGACGTCGAGGAAGCAATCCGGTACTTCTGGACCGCGGTGGCGACCGTGCCACCCGGCCTGGCGTTCACCGCCTTGCCCGCATCGGCGCTGCTCGGCGTGGCCCGCCGTACGCCGTGGCGCTGGACAGGCGCCTTCGCACCGGCCCGCGTCGTCATCGGGAGGCGACCATGACCGAAGTTCCCAAGGCCTTTCACCCGCACCCCAGGTCGGTGCACGAGCTGCTGTTCGCACCGGGCAGCCGAGGCGTACTGATCGCGACGTCGCGCGATCCGGACGCGAAGCGGACGTTCATCGTCACGCCACCCCCCGGCACCTATGTGGACGGTCCCGCCGGTCCGGTGGCCATCAAGATCCCGGTCACGGTCGCGGCCGCCAGTGCGATCTCGCGGGAGACCCGGATGCTGATGGCCCTCGGCGAGGCGAAGCTCGGTGGGCTCGAGCCCACCGTGCCGCGCTATCTCGAAACCCTCGACAGCGATGGGCTACCGGCCGTCGTGACGACCGTCGTCAAGGGCGCTCCGATGAGCGTCGCGTACCACCGATGGATGCACACCTCGCGTCCGCAAGCAGTTGCGATGGACTTCGCACTGGCTGGTGGGTGGCTTCGCCACTTCCAGCTCGCGACCGCCGGTGACCGCGGCCGAATCACCTGGGCGAGCGAGGTCGCGGACTACGTCCGCACGCGCTGGCCCGGACACCCGAAACTCGAGGCCGCGCAGGTTCGGCTCGCCGCCGCGGACCGCCGGCTGAAGAGTCACCGGATCGCCAGGACGATGGTCCACGGCGACTACTGGTTCGGGAACCTGCTCGTCGACGACGGCCGCATCAGCGGAGTCGTGGACTGGGAGGCCGGCGTCCGTTCGGGATGGCCGCTGCGCGACCTCGTCCGTTTCGCGCTCAGCTATTGCCTCTACCTCGACCGGCACACCAGGCCGGGACATCCGGTGCGCGGACATCGCGGCCTGCGGCGAACGGGATTCGGAGCAGGGATCCGGTACGGCCTGCTCGAGGCCGGCTGGCTGCCCGACCTCGTCCGGCTCTACCTGCGCACCGGCGTTGACAATCTCGGCCTGCCCTCCGCCCTGTGGTACCCGGCTGCGCTCGCAGGCCTCGGCGAGATCGCCGCGACCGCCAACGACGACGAGTTCGCCGCGCACCACCTCGAACTGCTCGCCGACCTTCCGTACTGGCCGCTGGCCGACGACCTGCCCGGGAGCTGATGCTCGATGACGACGACGGTTCCTGCACCCACCGGAGGCATTGCCGGCTGGCCGGCCCTGCCCCGCGGCGACGTACTCGCGGCGATGATGGGGCTCACCACCTGCCTGTTGCCGTTCCTGGTCCCGGCCGGCCCTGGCAACACCGCACCCGCCGATGCCGGGATCCTGCTGTGCATCGTGCTCGCGCTGATGTGGGCGGTTCGTGAGCATCTGCCGATCAAACTGCCGTACGCGACCGGGGTCGCAGGCCTCGTGCTCGGTGGCGCGTTCGCGGCGTACCTGACGGTCGCGCCGGTTGCCACCGCGCTGGTGCTGATCCAGGACCTGCTCTTGTTCGCGTGGGGCGCGGCGCTGGCGCTGGGCCGCCACAACCCGGCGATCGTCGGTGCGGTCACGGTTGCCTGGAGCCGCACGGCCACGATCTATTCCGGTGTGATGTCGGTGGCCTACCTGGTCGGGATCAACGCCCTCACCGGCGTCTCGGCGAAGGACGGGGTCCGGGCGTCGTACACGTTCGGCGACCCGAATCTGGCCGGCAACTACCTGGTCGTCTCGCTGTTCGTGATGGCCGCCTGCAAGCACCCGCGCTCCCCCGGCGTCCGGCGGATCGCGTACATCCTGGTGCTCACCGCGATCGGTTTCACCGGTTCGAACGGCGCGATGCTGACCTTGATCGTCGGCCTGGTCCTCGCCTTCGCGGTGACCAGGTACCGCCGCCAGGGCGCCGTCGCAGGGGCAGCCGCCCTCGCGGCGACAGCCCTCGTCGGCGGGCTCATGGTGGGGTTCGTGATGCCTCGGGTCGACCTCGGCCAGATCCGTGAACGCGCGGCCGGCAGCGTGCCGTTGCTCCGCGATTCGTTCGGACGCAGTGCGAACTCCAGCAGCGAGCGGGCGACGATCGTCAAGGAAGGCGCGAGCCTGTTCCTGGAGGGCGACGCCGCCGGCTTCGGTCCCGCACGGACGAAAGCGACCCTCGCGGCCACCCAGGCGCCGTATGTGAAGGAAGCCCATAACGACTACCTCGCGACGTTGCTCGAGCGCGGGGTGATCGGCGGCATCGGGCTGCTCCTGTTCGGCGTCGCTCTCTTCGCGCGCTGCCTGCGGCTGGTCTTCGGCACCTTGCCCAAGGCATACGCCGAACTCGTGCCCAGACCCTGGCTGCTCGCGGTCATCGGTCCGGTGATGGCAACGGCCGCGGGCTTCTACGAAGTCCTCCACTTCCGGCACCTCTGGACCTGGCTGGGCCTCATCGCGGCGCTCGTCCTCGCGATGCAGGATCAGCCGGAGGAGACGTCATGATCCGATCCCGACTCCACCCCGGGGAGCTCCTGCGCACCGTGCTCGCCAACTGTTCGGCCCGCCTGCTGGCGATTCTCGGGCTGACGCTCGCGACCGTTCTCGTCGCCCGGACCGGCGGCCCGTCCGCCGTCGGCGAGTACGCGCTGCTGCGGATGATGCCCGGCCTGATCGGCGTCCTGTGCGTGCTCGGCCTGCCCGGCGCGCTGGCATTCTTCCTGGCCGAACCGCGTCGGGATATGCCGCGGCTGTGGCCGACGTTGATGGCGATCGGCTTCGCCGGAGCTCTGACTGGTACGGCGCTGTGGGTGGCGGCCGCGCCGCTGATCGCAAAGGTCTTCTTCCCGCACGAACCGCCGTGGCTGATCGCGGTCGCGGGCGCCACGGTCGCGTCGCAGTTGGTCCTCACGCTCGGCAAGACAGCCCTGCAGGGTCTGGAGGACCGACGTGGCGGCGACGCCGTCATCGCCGCCGAGGAGCTTGCCTTCCTGCCGTGCTTCGTCGTCCCCCTGATCGCCGGAATCCACGGCATCGCCGCGATCATCATCGGCCTCGGTCTCGCGGACCTGGTCGTCGCGGTCGACGCCTGGCGCCGGGTCAGCCGCCGGCTCGGCTGGCGCCGGTTCGGCCTGGCGGGAAATGGCCACGGCTGGTGGGGGCGGCCGGACCGTGTGCTCGGCAAACAGGTGGCGTCGTACGGCCTGCGTGGTCAGGTCGGTGGGCTCATCACACTGCTCAACCTCCGGCTCGACGTCGCGATCCTCGGAGCCATCGCCGGCCCGGCGATCCTGGGTGGCTACGCGGTCGCGTCGAAGTATGCCGAGCTGCTCAGGCTGCCGGGCACCGCGCTGACCTGGGTCTTCTACCCTCGGCTGGCAAAACTCGAGCAGAGCCAAGCGGCCGGAATCGCCCGGCGGATGATCCGGCCGACACTGGCAGGCATTATGGTCGCCGCGGTTCCGGTCGCGTTGCTCGCGTCGCCCGTGATGCGGTTGCTCTACGGCTCTTCGTTCGGATCGGCGGTCACGCCGGCGCGGGTTCTGGTGGCGGGCATGATCCTCGCCGGCGCTTCCGGAGTCGCCAGTGCCTACCTCTACGGCCGCGGGACGCCCGGTCTCAACTCCATCATCCTCGGTGTCGGACTGGCCATCACCGTCGTGCTCGACGTGACGCTGATCCCGCGGTACGGCGCTCTCGGCGCGGCGGTCGCATCGACGGCGGCGTACCTGACGACGGATGCCTTGCTCATCGGACTCCTACTGCGGCTGAGCGGCACGCAGCCACGCCACCGCGCAGCCGTTGCCGTCGGCGAGGGAACACCATGAAAACAATCGTTGTCACCACCGCTGTGCTGATGCTTGTCGTCGGATGCTCCGGGAAGGCGGCGGTCGGCAATCCAGCGGACACGCCAAGTCCCGTCTCGGCCACTCCGACTTCCCAGCCGGTAAGTCCCTCCAGCGCACCCACAACCGGCAGCGTGCCGGTGGATCTGTCCGGCGACCGGTACGTCGCCCTCGCGAACGCGCTGCATCGACGCGGCGTCGCTGTCTGGTGGGAGACCGACCTCGTAGCCAAGTGGCTGGAAGGACCGGCGGCGTTCGACCAGGCGATCGTCCGCCTCGGCCAACTGGCGAAGGTCCCGGGGACCGCCGGCTTCAAGATCTCCGACGAGATCGGCTACGGCGACGGGCTGACGTCGACGGCCCAGGCCACCGACTTCCTGACCCAGACCCGGACCCGGTTGGCGCAGGTTGCCCCCGGCAAACAAATCTTGGTCGACGCGGTGGTACCAGAGCTCGGCTGCCTGCCATGGCGCGGCGGCAACCAGGAAGGCTGCGCACAGCGTGTCCGGCAGAAGTACCCGGCAGCGACAGCCGCGGCCGTCGAGAGCTATCTGCGAGCCCACCTGATCGACCGGCTCGACCTCAGCACCGGGCTGCTCGACGAAAGCACCTACGCACGGTGGGGATTGGATCGGCAGACCGCGCAGACCGACATCTGGAACCGGATCCGTGCGCAAGGCTGGGCCTCGCTCACGACGCTTCAGTCCCGCAAGGCCCTCGCTGACGCGAACGGCTATCAGGGCAATGCCGACCAGGCGAGAACCGACGCGGCCACCTACATCGACGTACCGGTCGCCGCAGGCGCACAGGCCGTCGACATCTGGACCTGGCGGCAGCGCTACCAGGGCCAGATCGTCAGCCTCCTGGCCTCGGATCTGCAGCCCAACCCGCTCTGGACCGCGATGGTACGACGGCGGCAGCAGGGCGTGCGGCTGATCACCCACATGACGCCGTCGACGTTGCCCACGGACTCGGCAAGTTACAACCACGAATGCGATCTCGCCGCACAAGCCTTCACCGCGATCTTCGTCGCCGCTGGCACCGGTCAGTAGAGGAGCAATCATGTCATCGAACCGTCACGTCGCCACGATCAGTCCGGCCCGGCGCCTCTTGGACGTGCTGGTTGGCGGGCTGCTGCTGGTCCTCGCATCGCCTCTGCTGGCTGTCGTCGCCGTGCTGCTTCTCCTCACGAGCGGCCGGCCGGTGCTGTTCCGGCAATCGCGGGTCGGCGAGAGCGGACAGCCGTTCACGCTGTGCAAGTTCCGGACCATGCGATTGGTTGCCTCTGGCCCTGAAGTCACCGCGGCCAAGGACGCGCGGATCACCCGGATCGGCGGGTTCCTCCGGCGGACCGCGATCGATGAACTGCCCCAACTGTGGCACGTGGTTCGTGGGCAGATGACGCTGGTGGGTCCGCGGCCGGAGAGTGCGGCCCTGGCGGCCGGATACCCCGAAGCATGCCGCCCTGTGCTGCAGGCCCGGCCCGGTCTGACCGGTCCGGCGCAACTGCAATACCGCGAGCGCTCCGCCGTACCACCTGACGGACGGACCGACGTGGAGCGTTGGTACCTCGAGGTTCTCGTTCCGCTGCGGGTAGCCGCCGACCGCGAGTACCTTGATCGGCCGACCGTCCGGCGGACGCTGTACTACCTGCTGGTGACCGCCTTGTTCGTGGTCGGACTCGCGGACCTGCAGCAGTCGGTCGGTGCTCAGACCGCCTCTTCCTCGTAGGTCTCGGCGGGCTTCACCGACTTGACGAGGATCGGGTCACAGCGGGCGTTGAGGCAGCTGCCGCTGTTCAGGTCGAACTCGAAATTGTGGCCGAGGCAGCGCAGCACACCGTTCACCACAACGCCGGTCTCGGCCAGATCCTCGCCGGCGTGCGGGCAGTAGCGGCTCACCTGGATCTGCCGACCTGCGACAGCGAACTCCGTCGTCTCCTCAGGATCACGCGCGGCCTCGAACTCCTCGACCGCACGCAGAGCCGCACGATCGGCATGCTTCAGCAGACCTACCAGGTAGTCGTTGTACCGGTCCGGCTGCCGGCGCGCGGTGAAGCGGAGCGAGAGCAGAAGTTCCTCCCAACGGGTGCGGCCCGAGACGACACCGTCGAGCCAGCGGCCGTCCATCGTCAGCCGGTAATCGGCGTGCCCCTCGCCACCATCGAGCTCGACGACCACGTGGTCCGGACCGATGTGCGCGTCCCACACCCCGCCGTACGGCCCCGAGACATTGAACCGCAAGGTCATGCCGATCCGGGCCAGGAAGTACTCCGAGAGGGTGCCGAGCGACTCCAGGTGGGACTTGAAGCGTTCGGCCAATCCGGGCTGCGGCACAGGGTTCGCGGCCCAGGCGGCGTCGATCGCGGGCCGGCGGCGAGCGGCGTACTCCTTCAGATAGCGCCGCCGCTCCTCGGGTCCGGCGTCCAGCGCGAATCCGGCCCAGTGTGGATCGCGTACGACGGACAGGTCATCCAGCCGGATCCGGTCCCCGGGCAGAAGACAGGCCCCCGCCTGGCTCGGGATCCGGTCCGCGAGCCACGCCAGCGCCTCACCCTGGTCGGGGAAGATGCCGCCCGGGTGCAGGCCGCTGTTCAACTCGAACAGATCGTCGTCGAGGAAGCACGGCGGACCGGCGTACGGCATCACCAGGCGCGGTTCGACTTGCCGGACCAGTCTCGTGACGGCCTTGAACTTGCCGATCCGCTTGATCGTCGAGATCCGCTCGCGCTCGACCTCGTCGTACTCGTAACGGACCGGATGCCAGCTCGCGCCGGACATCTGCACACCCATCACGTCCAGCGGTCCCCCGACCTCGGTCATCGCCCGCCGCGCCTGGCTGAGTGAGATCCGCGCGTCGTTGGTGTGCAGCACGCTCCGCTCCCCGATCTTCAGCAGGACGGCGGAGTCGTGGC
Organism: Kribbella sp. NPDC051586; assembly: GCF_044453965.1. Classification (NCBI taxonomy): domain Bacteria; kingdom Bacillati; phylum Actinomycetota; class Actinomycetes; order Propionibacteriales; family Kribbellaceae; genus Kribbella; species Kribbella sp. NPDC051586. The sequence continues at coordinate 1,600,520 of NZ_JBITDF010000002.1, forward strand.
TCATCGGGCACTGTTCGGGAATGACCGTCAGCCAGTCGTGGTCGCTCAGTGGATATCGCTGCCACGCCTCGAGAACGACGATCCGGGTCCGCCCGATCGCGCGCAGCCGGCGCTGCATGATCGTCGAGGGGTACTTCGGCACCACGATCGGCACGGACTGCGGCAGTCCCGCGAGCAGGTCGAGGTCCAGATGGTCGAGGTGCTCGTGCGAGACCACGACCAGGTCGACGTCGAGCAGCTCGGGCGTCAGCAGGTGCGAGTTGTCCGGGAACGGGAACCACGAGCCGAGGAACGCGCCACCGGGCGACAGCCACGGGTCGGCAAGGATGCGGAAGCCCGCTCCGTCGATCCGCAATCCGGCATGCCCCAGCGCAGTGACCATCGGCTCACTCATGCCACCAGGCTCCCGGGGCCGCCCGGCGTGAACATCCCCTGTCCGCACGAGAATCTCTACGTCAATACCCGTAGGTGAACGCTAAGCGCCGTAGAGGCCGGTGCCGACCACGATCGCCCAGGTCAGGCCGGCGATCAACAGAACGCGGTCGCGGAAGATCTCGTGTTCGGGTTGCTCGCCGCGGCCGGTGGATACCAGGAGGCCGTAGCGCAGGAGGCCCGTGAAGAACGGCAGGAACGACAGGGCGAGGAGTTCGCGGTAGGTGTCGTCGCCGAGGTACTGGAAGGCCCACATGCCGTACGACATGGCCGAACCCAGCAGCGCCACTGTCATGACCTGGTCCAGCCAGGACGCGGGGTACGCCGCGAGCACCGGCCGGCTGACCGCGTTGCCGGCCAGGAGGTGCTCGGCCTTGCGCTTACCGGTGACCAGGAACATCGCACCGAAGAGCGAGACGAGCAAGAACCAGTGCGACACCGGAAGGCCCGTCGCCGTACCGCCGGCCGCGGCACGCAGTACGAAACCCGAGGCGACGATGATCAGGTCGACCACAGCCACGTGCTTGAGGCCGACGACGTACATCGCTTGTGCCACCAGATAGGCGAGCGCAAGTCCCAGCGTGGGCCAGCCCAGGACGCTCGTGGTCGCCAGGCCGAGCAGAGCTGTGGTCAGACCGAAGACGGCGGCGATGGCCGGGCTGAGAGCGCCGGAGGCGATCGGTCGCAACTGCTTTCGCGGATGCCGTCGGTCGTCCGGCGCATCACGGATGTCGTTGAAGGCATAGATCGCGATCGAGAGCAGCGTGAAGCCAACTGCGGCGACAGCGGCTCGCGCGACGAGGATCGGGGACTCCAGCGCTCCGGCCGCCGCCGGGGCGGCGAAAAGCATGAGGGCTTTGTGCCATTGCTGCGGTCTGCTCAACCGCAGCAGGGACCGCACCGGCGATTCTTTCGGTGCGACGGCTGTCTGCAGGTCGGTCATCTGACGGTCACATAGAAGAAGTCGCGCTGGTCGTCGACCAGGTAACGATCGGACGGGGAGTTCATCGAGTTGAGCAAACGCTCGCCCGAGACTGTGCCGCGCGGTCCGGGTCGTTCGATGTCGAAGCTGACCATGGCAGCGTGGATATCGAGCTCCATACCCTGGACGATCCCGGCCTGATGCATCGCCGCGGCCAGCGTTGCCAGCGTCATCTTGTTGCCAGCGACATAGATGAGGTTGCCGTAGGCATCGGTTCCGAGTCCGGATCGCCAGGTGTACTGGAACTGGCTGCGCACAGTCCCCCACCGCCCGTTGGCGTTCGTCGCCAATCCGTCGGCAATAGTGCCGTCGACGATCACCGGATCCAGGTTCTCCCGGACGGCGACGATGTCGGGTGTCATCCGGAGTGTTCGGTTCCAGGTGCCGATCCGCGCCGAACCGTCGCGGAGAATGGCAACCGCAGCGCGTCCGTCGACCAACGGCACGGCCGCGTTGCCGGCCGTCCACCACCCGCCGTGCGAGTCCTTCATCTTGAACCCGGCGTTGAACGTCGCCTCCAAAGCGGCGCGGTCGGCGGTGGGGACCGAGAAGCCCGTCGGTGAGGTCATCCCGACCACGGGCTCTCGCGTGCCGGGCATCAGGTGCAGCCGATACGAATTCAGCGGCAGCAGGGCGGCCGCAGCCGTGACGGGGAGGTGCGCAGGGTCTACGCGGAACCAGGTCGTCCAGAGCAGCGGCGTACGTGACTTGGATTGTCGGGCGACGGACCAGTTGCCTTCGTGCGGGAGTGGCGTGACGCCAGGCAACAGCTGGACTGCCGGCAAGCCGGTCGCGCTCGGACGCATACTCGGCCGCCCGACACTCGGAGCAGGAACGATGCTGGGACCGGTGGTGTCGATCGGTTCGCCGGTGGCGGGCGGCTGCTGGTGGGAGTACTTCCAGGTCTCGATGGTGTCGATGACTTTCCCGCCGCCATGGTCGCGGAACCACTCGACCGTGCGGACGGAGAAGCTCGCGCTCCCCGGGTAGAGCAACGCCTGCACATAGGACACAGACGGCACGACCAGCAACAGGGCGCAGACCAGTGCGATCCAGCGCTTGCGCACCCGGCGCTTCCACGGCCGTCTCATCGCCAGGCCGCCGGAAGAAGTCGGCGCGGAACCACAGCGAGAACTCTCACCGCGAGCCCCATCCTGCGCGGTACCCAAACGACCGTCCTGCCGCCCTCCAGCGCTGCCGCGACCCGCCGCGCCACTCGCTCCGCACTGGTCGCGAGCGGCGGAACCGGCAGGTCCGCCGTCATCCGGGTCGACACGAACCCCGGACGGACAACTAGCACCCGCACTCCGGTCTCCGCCGCCTGCCGGGCCAGCAACACGGCCGTCGAGTCAGCGAGCTGTTTGCCGAGCGAGTAGGCCGCGATCGACGACCGCGGTCGTACGGCGGCCGCCGATGACAGCAGCACGAGCTGAGTCGGCTTATGTTGCACCAAAGCACGAAGAAGCAACGAGACCCCGAAGCCGTTGACCGCCAGGCTTTCCGCGAACGTCTCCGCCGACATCGACCCGACCGCAACGATCGCGAGTTCGAGAGGGCCTTCTGCACAGGCGTGCCTGAGCATCCCGTCGATCTCGTCGACGCTGAGGCCCGCGTCGTACTGCGTGGTGCACACGTCGTATCCGGCGTCGCGGAGCTTCTCGGCGTTCCACCACAGCTCTCCGCTCGGCCGCCCCGCGAGAACGACCCGCCGCGGCGCTGCGCCGAGAAGTTGAAGGAGTACCGCGAAGCCGATCTCCGACGATCCACCGACAAGAAGCGCCGTGCCCGGACTCACGTCAGCAGCCCCAGACGCTCGGCCAGTCCGGACGACCAGCGCTGACTCGGATCGAGTCGTCGCTGCGTGCGTTGCCAGCTCGCGAGCCGCGGATACATCACAGGTATCAATTCCGGATCGGTCACCGCATCCTTGGCGAGGTACACGCGGCCGCCGGCTCCGGCGACGAGCTTGTCGACGGGGCGCAAGGTGCCGTGCACCCAACGCGCCGGCAGATCGACAGCCAGCGTCCAGCCCGGGATCGGGAACGAGAGTGGCGCCGCGGAGTCGAAGCCGAAAGTCTTCAGGGTTGCCAGCGCAGGCGTCATGCCATGCGTGCCGAGGAACACCAGCACCGCCCGCACGACATCCAACTCGTCGGGTGGCAGCGCGAACTGGTACTGGATCAGGCCCCTGCGACCGAACGCCGCCGGCCAGGAGTCGGCGCGATCCAGCGGACACAAGGCGGATCGCAACGTCGCCAGCTGTGAGTTGGCGGATCTGCTCAGATGCCAGCGCGCCGCCGAGGCGGCAGCGATCGTTGCTCTCGACACCAAACCTGGTCCCGGCAAGGATCGTCGATTGCGTGCGGCCGCTGTCCGCGCCTCGGGGTAGGGCGCGACCGATCCGGGCAGATCAAGTGTCGACGCGCCGTAGAACTCGTCAACGATGCCGCGGCCGAGGCTCGCTCCAGGTGCATGCGCATCCAGCCACGCGATGACATGCCGCTCCGGATCGAGCTCCTGCCGGGCCGCAAGGGACTGCATCGCCTCAAGGGTCTCGTCGAGTGAGCGGGTCCGCCGGCGATTGCGGACGACCCAGCCGGTGTCCACCCGTTGCAACTGGATCGCGGCGTGCAGAATGACGCCGGTCAGCCCCATGCCACCGATCGTTGCCCAGAAAGCATCTGCGTCCTGACCTGCCGACAGCTGGACGATGTTCCCGTCGGATCGGAGCAATGCGAGCCACCGGACATGCCGACCGAACGATCCGGCGCCGGGATGGTTCTTGCCATGGACATCGGAGGCGATAGCGCCACCGATCGTGATGCGCTCCGTTCCGGGCACCACCGGGAGTTTCCAGCCCAGCGAGAGGGTCTGGTCGATCACATCCCGCAGCAGCGCGCCCGACTCGACGATCAGAACTCCCTCGCGCTGGTCGAACGACAGGATCCGGTTGCGCGACGTCATGTCCAGCACGATGCCGCCATTCGGCAGCGCGGCATCTCCGTAACTCTTCCCGGCGCCTCGCACCGTGATCCTCGGTTCTGCCAGGACAGCCTCGACCAGACCGCCGTCGAACGTCGGCCGTCGGACCGGCGAGGAACGATGGACCGACCGCCCCCAGCCGGACAACGCGTGCGTGCTGGGATGTTCGAGGGTCATAACGGCGACGCTAAGGACCAAGCACTGAGAGCGTGCTGAGTCGGCGGCGTACGCTCAGCACCCGTCAGCCAGCACGCCCCGGTCGCGCTCAGCTTGCTCTCAGCAACCACCCCCGACACTGGAATCATGCGGGTACTGATCGTCGAGGACGAGATCCCCCTGGCCGAGACGGTTCGGCACGGGCTGACCGAGGACGGCTTCGTGGTGGAGGTCGTTCACAATGGAGAAGACGCCGTGTGGGCAGCCACGGAGAGCACCTACGACGTCATCGTCCTGGACATCATGCTGCCCAAGCTGAACGGCTACAAGGTGCTTGAGGAGATCCGGGAGCGTGGCGTCTGGGCGCCGGTGCTGATGCTGACTGCCAAGGACGGTGAGTACGACCAGACCGACGCCTTCGACCTCGGAGCGGACGACTACCTCACCAAGCCGTTCAGTTTCCTGATCCTGGTCGCCCGCCTCCGCGCACTGATCCGGCGCGGCGCCCCCGAACGACCGGTCGTCATGACAGCCGGCGACCTCGTCCTGGACCCGGTCAAGCGGCGGGTGGAGCGGGCCGGCCAGGAGGTCACGCTGACGCCCCGGGAATACGGTCTGCTCGCGTACTTGATGCGTCACCGGGGCGAGACGGTCAGCAAGACCCAGATCCTGGAGAGCGTTTGGGACCCGGCATTCGACGGTGACCCGAACGTCGTGGAGGTCTACATCCGCTACCTCCGCCTGAAACTGGACGCCCCGTTCGGCCGGAACGCGTTCGAGACCATCCGCGGCATGGGCTACCGCCTCGATGCCAATGGCGGCTGAGCGTCGCCCACTCCAGTGCGCCGGCGCGGCCAGGGTCGTCGTCTGTGAAGACGACCGCGCACTGCGGGGAGTACTCCGCCGAGCCCTGGAAGCTGACGGCCACTCGGTCATCGCCGCGGGGACCGGCGCCGAACTCCTGGAACGGCTCGACCCCGAACCGCAGGTCGTCGTACTCGACCTCGGTCTACCGGACGCCGACGGACGAGATGTTTGCCTCGCGTTGCGGGCGCTGGGAGTGGATGCCCCGGTGCTTATGCTCACGGCGTTGGGCGGCATGCATCACAAGGTCAGCGGATTCGAGGCCGGCGCCGACGACTATCTGACCAAGCCGTTCGACATCCCCGAACTGCTGGTCCGGATTCGTGCGCTGTTGCGCCGGACCACGGTCGCTGTCACCGCCGACGCGGTGGTGCTCGACCCGACCCGCCACGAGGTACGCCGAGGCGACGCCGGCGCCGCCCTCACGCCGACCGAGTTCCGGTTGCTCGGCCGGCTGATCTCCGCACCCGGGGACGTCGTACGCCGCCACGCGCTCGTCGCCGCCGGCTGGCCGCACGGAGCCCACGTGAGCGAGAACACCCTCGACTCGTACCTCCGCCGACTCCGCGTCAAGCTGGATCGGCTGGGCATCGCCGACCGCGTCGCGACCGTGCGTGGGGTCGGGTACCGATGGGACTGACCGGCTTCCGCGGCCGGATCGTCTCGCTCGCGGTGCTGACGGCGACGCTCGTCGTCGCCGTACTCGTCGTACTCAGCCACGTCCTGCTCAGCCGCGCCACGGACGCCGACACCCGCACGCTGGCGCGCACTCGGGCCGATGCTGTCGCCGCCACTGTCGAGTTCCAGAACGGGCAGATCCGGCTCGTCGAAGGCACTGGTGACGCCTTCGACACCGTCGCCTGGGTCTACGCAGACGGGCGCCTGGTGGACGGCGTACTGCACCCCGCCACCGCTGCGATCGTCGACCGGCTGGGCAAGTCCGGCGGGGCCGACATCGTGACGACGAGCCGCTACCTGCTCTACGCCGACCCGCTACCGATCCAAGGCCACCGGGTCATTGTGGTCGTGACGGTCGACCTCGCGCCGTACGAGAGCTCGGAGCGGCACAGTCTGGTGATGTCGCTCGTGCTCGGCGCACTGGCCATCGCGCTCGCCGGAGCAGTCACCTACCTCGGAGTCAGCCGGGCCCTGCAGGTCGTCCGTCGGATGTCCGCTCTGGCCGATGAGTGGGGCGATCACGACCCCGGGCGGCGCTTCGGGCCAGGCCCCCCACGCGACGAGTTCGGCGAGCTGGCCCAGACATTTGACCGGCTGCTCGACCGGGTTTCGGCCACGATCGCCGACGAGCGCCGGCTGACCGACGAGATTGCGCACGAACTGCGGACGCCGATGTCTGTCTTGCGCGGCGAGGCGCAGCTTGCCGAGCGCTCCGGAACTGACGTCGCGCCGCAACTCGTGCTCACCGAGACCGACCGGCTCAACGCCGCCGTCAGCACGATCCTCGACGCCGCCCGCTCCCGGACGCAGCGCGACGCGACGTGCAGGCTGGCAGCCGTCATGCGGCAGGTCTGCGCGGGCCGTGCCGTTCGCCTCGACGCTCCAAGCCACATCGAGGTGGGCGTACCGGCCGAGGTCGCTGTCAGCGTACTGACGCCATTGCTCGACAATGCCGCCCGCCACGCCCGAACGGCCGTCACCTTGCGGGCCGAGCCGACCGGGGATGGTGTCTTCGTCCATGTCCTGGATGACGGGCCGGGCTTCCGGCCGGACGAGCTGGACCGTGTCTTCGCGCCCGGTCACAGCGGCGGCAGCGGGCATGGGCTGGGCCTCGCCGTCGTCCGGCGGATCGCGACCGCAACCGGCGTCGGCGTACGAGCCGTTGCCGGAAGCAACGGTCATGTGGAGGTCCGCTTCCCATGCGCCGGGCGAGTGTAGTCAGGTTGTGTGCAGGTCTGCTGCGCAAGGCTGGCGCGTATGACTACCGATACCGCGTCCCGGACGACCGTCCCCAGGGTGCTGCTGAACAAGGTGCCCGAGGTCACCATCTGGTTCTGGCTGATCAAGATCCTCTGTACGACGGTCGGCGAGAGCTTCGCCGACTGGATCAACATGCAGCTCGGAGTCGGCCTCGTCGCCACCGCGATCATCTTCACCGTCGTCTTCGCCGCAGTCCTGATCTGGCAGTTCAGGACGTCCCGTTACCGGCCGGCTGCATACTGGCTCACCGTCGTGGTCGTGAGTGTGACGGGCACGCTCTACACCGACATCCTCACCGACCAACTCGGCGTACCGTTGTGGATCAGCACGTCCGTATTCGCCGTTGGCCTTGCCGCCGTGTTCGGGATCTGGTGGACCCGCGAGCGCACGCTCTCGATCCACAGCATCGTCAGCCGTCCCCGCGAGGGCTTCTACTGGCTGGCGGTCCTGGTCACCTTTGCGCTCGGGACGGCTGCAGGCGACTGGACCCTCGAGCTGACCGGCTGGAGCCCTGGCGTCTCGGTCCTGCTTCCGCTCGCGCTGATCGCGATCATCGTCGGCTGCTGGCGGATGGGCGCGAACCCCGTGCTCGCCTTCTGGCTCGCCTACATCCTCACCCGGCCGCTGGGCGCCAACCTCGGCGACTGGCTCGCCTCCCCCAAGGTCCCCGACCAGGGCCTGGGCCTCGGGACGCTCGTCACCAGCGTGATCTTCCTCGGCGCGATCCTCGCGACCGTCGTCTATCTCACCCTTACCAAGGCCGACGTCATCGAGCAGCACGAACACCGCGAGCGCACACCGAAGTACTACCGTCCGCACCGCGAACTGCCCCTCGTCGGCGTCATGGCCGCAGCCGCCGTCGCGGCCGGCATCTTGCTCAACTGGGCCTCCGCGCAACCGCACGCCAATGCGGCCGCGGAGGAGGAGGGGCCGAACCCCGCCGCGTCCAAGGTTCATCTGACCTCGCAGCAGGCGACGGCGCACTTCCCGGCGAGCGACGTGGCGCAGTTCCGCAACCTGGTCCAGGGAATGAACACCGCTCTCGCCAAGGGCGACCCAGCGAGCGTGAACAACGGAGTGGACGCCTACGAGAAGGCCTGGGACGACGACGAGGACAAGCTCAAGCCACTCGACCAGACGGCCTGGAACTACATCGACAGCCAGAACGACGCGCTCTTCACCTCGGTCCGCAAGACCAAGGACCCGGCTGCCGAGAAGCAGGCGGTGCAGGCTCTCCTGGCAACACTCGGCTGACGTCGTGACGTAGTACCGCGGTACGACCTGCGCAGGCGAAGTCAGGCCGCGGTACTACGGGTGGGGGTCCGGCGCTTCCTAGGTTGGGTTCGAGGAGACCGGGAGGGCCGGCTCCCGGAGGCGAGGGTCACCGATGATCGAGGCAGGACAGCTCACCAAACGGTACGGCGAGACGACGGCGGTCGACGGGTTGGAGTTCACCGTGCGACCGGGCGCCGTCACGGGGTTCCTCGGGCCGAACGGTGCGGGCAAGTCGACGACGATGCGGATGATCATCGGGCTCGACACGCCCACGAGCGGCTCGGTCACGGTCAACGGCAAGCACTACCGGGATCACGCGGCTCCGCTGCAGGAGGTCGGCGCCCTGCTCGAGGCGAAGGCTGCCCACCCGGGACGGTCTGCCTTCAACCACCTGCTGGCACAGGCCCAGACCCACGGCATCCCACGCCGACGGGTCCACGAGGTGATCGAGCTGGCAGGCCTGCAATCGGTGGCCGGCAAGCGTTCCGGCCAGTTCTCACTCGGCATGGGGCAGCGCCTCGGCATCGCCACTGCCCTGCTCGGTGACCCGGCGACGGTGATGCTCGACGAACCGGTGAACGGGCTGGACCCGGAGGGTGTGTTGTGGATCCGCAACCTGCTCACCAGACTCGCTGCCGAAGGCCGGACCGTGTTCGTCTCGTCCCACCTGATGAGCGAGATGGCGCTGGTCGCGGATCGGTTGATCATCGTCGGCCGCGGTCGGCTCCTCGCCGACACGAGTGTTGACGAACTGGTTCACCGGGCCGGCGGAGACATCGTCCGGGTAGCAACCGCCGATCCGTCGAAGTTGCGCGAGGCGCTGGCCGCTCCCGGCGTCGAGATCGTCTGGCAGGCAGGCTCCGAAGAGCTCGAGGTCACCGGTCTGTCTGCGCGCTCCGTCGGTACCACGGCCGCTGAGCACGGCATCGCGCTGTACGAACTGACGACGAAGAAAGTGTCCCTCGAGCAGGCCTTCATGGATCTCACGCGGGACACGGTCGTCTACCACGGAACTACGGAACTCGGGGAGCGTGCGGCATGACGACGGTCACTCCCCCTCCCCCGGCGCCGACAGCGGTGAAGCGGACCTACCGGGTCACCGGTCGGCACGTTCTCCGCTCGGAGTCGACGAAGCTGCGGTCGCTCCGGTCGACCTGGATCACGCTCGGACTGGGCCTGCTCTTCGTGGTTGCCTTCGGCACCATCGCGGCCCTTCGGTACCGCTCCAGCATCACCTCCGGACGGCAACTCGACCCTGACTTCGCCGACGCGACAACGCTGAGCCTGTCGTTGTTCGGCGTACCCCTTTCGCAACTGGCCATCGGAGTACTCGGCGTCCTCGTCACGGCGGGCGAGTACTCGACGGGATCCATCCGTTCGACGCTCGCCGCCGTGCCGCGGCGACTCCCCGTCCTCTGGTCCAAGGCGGCCGTGTACGGCGTCGTCGCACTGGCCATCGCACTCGTCGGGGTGTTCGCGACCTTCTTCGTAGCCAGCGGCATTCTGCACCACACGCCCGCTGCACTCACGATCTCCAGCAGTGGCGTCGTCCGAAGTTTGCTCGGCGCAACCGTCTATCTGGGTCTGATCGGTGTGATGGGCGTCGCCTTGGGCACGCTCCTCAGATCCGTCGCGGGAGCCATCTCGACGCTGGTCGCAGTACTGATGCTCGTGCCGGGGCTGGTCTCGTTGCTGCCAGGTCCTGGCACAACGCCATCCAGCCCTACCTACCTAGCGGGGCCGGCCAGTCGATGTACTCGTTGCACCATGAGGCCCACACTCTCTCACCGGGTCCAGGATTCCTGGTCTTCGTAGCGTGGACGGCGCTGGCCCTTGCCGCGGCCGCATGGCGCCTCACCCACAGCGACGCCTGACGGTCACGTAGTACTGCGGTACTACGCTCTCGTCCTAGATGACATCGACGGCAACAATGGAGAGGTGGCTACGGTGTCTGGCGAGACCTCCTCGCCGGAGAGTTCGTATGTCGCCGATGATTCGGACCCGTTGTGGCGGCACCCTTGGGTGCTTCTTCTCGGCGGGGCCGGTCGGCGGCTGCGCCGGGCTGACCACAGACGACCGTGGGTGCTCGACACGGTTGTGGTTCTCGGCGTGCTCGTCGTCTTCTGCCTGCCGGAGCTGCTGCGCCGCAACGATCCGCGGGAGCTCGACGACCTGTTCGCGCACCCGCCACTCTGGGCGATGATCGCGCTGCAGGCGGGGTTGATACTTCCTCTCCTGGTACGCCGGCGACAACCGACGATCGCCTTCGTCCTGACCGCGGCGACGTTCACCGTGCAGTGGTCGATGCTGGTCTTCCTCCGGGCGGACGTCGCCTTGCTCATCGCGCTCTACAGCCTGACACTGCACAGCTCTCTGCGTCGGCTCCTCTGGGCCTGCCTCATCACGGTCGCCGCGCTGACACTCGTCGTCGTACGGGTCGCCTCGATCGCATCCGTCGCCGAGGCAGCCTTCTTCCTCGTTACTGCGATGACTGCGGCGATCGCGCTCGGTCTGGTCGTGCGGATCAGGCGGTCGCAACTCGCCGGATTGCGGGACCGCGCGGCCAGGCTCGAGATCGAGCGCGACCAGCGCACTCTGCTCGCGGTCGCCGGCGAACGGGCTCGAGTGGCCCGCGAGATGCACGACATCCTCGGGCACAACCTCTCGGTGATGATCCGGCTGGCGGACGGTGGAGCGTATGCCTCGCGCGTCAACGTCGAGCGGACCACCGAGGCGCTCGAGCTGATCGGTGAGACCGGCCGGGAGGCGCTCAATGACCTCCGGCGCACGCTCAGCGCCTTGCGCGACGACGCCGCCGCACCAGAACTCAGCCCGCAGCCGGGAATCGCCGATGTGGAGGCGTTGTGCGAACGGATCCGAGCCGCGGGTCCCCGCGTGAGCTACCGGGCCGTCGGCGAGATTCCCAGCGATCGCGGTCTCCAGCTCGCTGCCTACCGGATCGTGCAGGAAGCCCTCACCAACGCCCTCAAACACGCCGGGCCCGACACCGAAGTGCGGGCTTCGCTCGAGGCCGATGACCACCGGTTGCGCATCCAGGTCGAGGACACAGGCCCATCCACTGGCCCGGCGCGGGTCGCAGGGTCCGCAGCGGGCCAGGGCTTGATCGGCATGCGCGAGCGGGCCGCGCTGTACGGCGGAGTCATCCGGACCGGCGAAACCCAGACCGGCGGCTGGAGTGTCCAGACCGAACTAGAGGTGTCTCCCGCCCGCGAGAGGAAGCCATGACGACCGTCCTGATCGTGGACGACCAGCCCCTGCACCGGCTCGGTCTGCGAATCCTCCTCGAATCCGTGCCGGACACGCAGGTGGCCGGCGAGGCCGGCAGCGGATCCGAAGCCGTCCGCCGAGCCGCCGAGCTCCACCCCGACGTGGTCCTGATGGACATCCGGATGCCGGGTATGGACGGCATCGAGGCGACCCGCCGCATAGTTGCCAGCGGCAACCGCTCTCGAGTGCTGGTGCTGACGACGTTCGACCTCGACGAGTACGCGCATGCCGCATTGCGGGCCGGAGCCAGCGGCTTCCTCCTGAAGGACGCGCGGCCGGAGGAACTGCTCGGCGGGATCCGCGCGGTCGCGGCCGGAGACGCGATCATCGCTCCCGGCCTGACCCGCAGGCTGCTCGACACCTACTCCCACCATCTCCCCCGCGCCACCAGGGAAGCCAACGACGGCAAGCTCCAGACACTCACCGACCGCGAACAGGAGATCCTGGCCGCCATCGCCCACGGCTGGACCAACCCGGAGATCGCCGGCCGGCTGCACCTGTCGGAGTCGACGGTGAAGACCCACGTAGGTCGCGTCCTCGCCAAGATCGGCGCCCGCGACCGGGAACAGGCGGTCATCTTTGCCTACGACATCGGTCTGGCCCACCCGAATCCGGCCTGACGAACCCGGGCAGCTCTCTCGCTACGTCGCCGTTGCGACGCCACTGGTCAGGACGACCAGCAGAACGACGCCCAGCAGGACCCGGTAGAACGCGAAGATCTCGATCGAATGCTTGGTGACGTAGCGCAGGAGCCATGCGACCGAGGCGTACGCGACCGCGAAACTCACGACGGTCCCGAGGATCAGCGCCGCGGTGCCGGTCCCGCCGTTGAGGGCGTCCTTCAACTCGTACAGACCGGCTCCGACCAACGCGGGAATGCCGAGGAGGAAGGCGATGCGGGTCGCCGCGACGCGGTCCAGATCGCGGAACAGCCCGGCGGAGATCGTCGCGCCGGAGCGCGACACCCCGGGTATCAGCGCCAGGCACTGCACGATCCCCATCACGACCGCGTCCGTCATTCTCATCCGGGTCAGCGGGCGGATCCTCTTGCCGAACCGCTCGGCGGCAACCATCACGAACGACCAGACGATCAGTGAACCCGCGACCCACCACAGACTCCGCAGCGGCCCCGCGATGATGTCCTTGGCAAGAAAACCGACGATCCCGATCGGCAACGAGCCGACGATCACATACCAGCCCATCTGATAGTCGAAGTCCGTCCGATCCTCCTTGTTCACCAGACCACGCACCCAGGCGGCCACGATGCGGCGGATGTCACTCCAGAAGTACAGGACCACCGCGGCGATCGCCCCGACCTGGATGACCGCTGTGTACCCGGTCACCGCCGGGTCGTCGATCTCCAGACCGAGCAGCTTCGACGCGATGGTCAGGTGCCCGGTGCTGGACACAGGCAAGAACTCCGTCAAACCCTCGACGATCCCGAGGACAAGTGAGTCCCAGACCGTCACCCCGTGCGTCACAGTTCTCCCCCTGATCTCTGCGAATCTCCACGGGAGATTACCCGCATGTTCCTGAGCAGCAACTGAGAAGCGATGCACCGCCGGTTTCAGATCGTGCCGGGAAGATCATGCTCAGGTAGTACGCGTCGCGTAGTACGCACTGTGTACTATAACCGTCATGAGGAGACTGCTGAGACGTCGATGGTTGCGTGCTGTTGTGATCGGTCTGACCAGCGTGGCGGTGTTACTTGTCTGGTACGTCGTGGCGATGGCGCTGATGAGCTCGCGCGAGGTCGCCCTGCCCGCGCTGAGTGGGAAGTATCAGGTCGGCAGGCAAAGTTTCGAGTGGGTTGATACAGGCAGGACCGATCCGCTCGACCCCAACGGCGGGCCACGCAAGCTGTCCGTCTGGCTGTGGTACCCCGCTCCGGCGGCGGCCGAAGGTGCGCGACTGCCCTACACACCCGGTCTCTGGTCGAAGCTGGCCTTCGGACCGCCGGTCCGCTGGTTCGAGACCGATTTCGGCAAGATCCGGGTGCATGCCATCGACGGGGCCGCAGTCGCGGACGGGCACTTCCCGGTCGTTGTTCTCGAGCCCGGGATGGGGTTTGCGGCACCGCAGTACAGCGCCCTGGCCGAGAGTCTGGCCAGCCGGGGGTACGTCGTCGCGGGCCTGACGCCGACGTACAGCGCGAACGTGACCGTGCTCGGCGGTCAGGTCGTCGGAAGCACGGAGCAGGGCAACCCACCCGAGCTAGGTGGCCACGACGGCGAGCCTCAGCGGACCGGCGACCAACTGGCGAGTGAATGGGGAGCGGATGCTCGGTTTGTAGCCGGCCAGGTGATTTCTCTCGGTCGAACGGGACAGTTCGGCGGGAAGATCCAGCCCACCGTCGCGTACGTCGGTCATTCGTTCGGTGGCGCTTCGTCTCTTGAGGTCTGCCGGACCGATGTACGGTGCGCGGGCGCCGTCGATCTCGACGGGACGCAATTCGGCCAGGTCGTGCAGTCCGGACTCGCGAAGCCGTTCATGATCATCGGCTCCGAGGACTCATGCGTCACCGGAACGTGCGGACCGAAGGCGACCGACCCGGGCGGCGAGCGTGACGCGGCCGCAAGCTTGCTGAAGGCAAGCACCGGACCGCGCTGGCTGGTCACCGTGTCCGGAGCTCATCACCTCAACTTCACCGACTACAGCCTCTACTTCCTCGGCCCACCTCTGCGCAGCTTGATAGGCCTCGGCAGCATCGACGGCCGGCGAGCGCTGGCCATCCAGAACGACTACGTCGCGGCGTTCCTGAGCCACGCGGTAGAGAAGGCTCCCACTACGGCTATCGACGCACTGAGGACCAAGTACCCGGAGGCGACGCTCGTCGCTCCGCACTAGCCATCCGTCAACTGGTCCGCACCTCGCCCAGGTCACGGACTGTCCCGTTGACTGCCGATGCCAGCGCGAGCACCGTCACACCGCCGATCGCGCCCGCAAGCCGATCCCCGTTGCCGGCGAGGGCCGGCATCAGGATCGTGAGTCCGCTCCCCGCCAGCCCGGCGGCGACTACCCACAGCCCGAGGCGCAGCCGACGTGGGCCCGGCACCGCCACGACCGCGAGATCAACGTCGGCGACGGTGCGAACAACCTGCCCCGCGACGAGCACCAGCGCCAACCACCAACCAGCCACCACGACCCATCGCATCACGACGTCGAAGGCGGCATCCCGATTGACGACGACCACGACACCGGCTCCGAGCGCAGCCGGGCCGGCAATTCGGCGTACCGCGACGCGCGCCAAGTGGACGAAGGACCTCCGGCGCAGCCGTGGCGTCGGGATCGCCAGCAGAAAGCCGAGGAATGTCGTCGCGTCGCAGGCCGTCAGGATCCACGAGTGCGCGAGCGCCCGCGGAACCGCTCCGGTCAACTCCAGGACGGCGTGCGCCGCGAGCCAGCCTGCGGCCGTGACGACGACGGCCAGTGCTGCTACTCGTCGTCGTCGCTCGAGGGTCGAATCGGCCGGCCAGATCGCCGGGTGCAGCCACGCCGCGGCGATCGCCCAGGCAAGCTGCGGCGTACCCCGCAAACCGCCTCGCTCGGCCTCGCCGGCGAGTTCCTCGCCCCACCGGTCGCGGAACGGCTGTGGATACAGCCGGACCAGGGCGCGCGCCGCCCTCATGTGAGACGTACTCCGAGGCTGCGGAGGCCTGCGTTCGCCACCCTGGCCATGGCTCGCAATTCCTTCTCGAGGACCTCACGCCCTGTCGTGGTGAGCTGCACCGGCCGCTGGCGGCCTTGCTCCTCGAGCGTCTCGATCAGGCCCTTCGCCTCGAGGCGGGACAGCGCGCCGTACAGGCTGCCCGCACCGAGCCGTTGCCCGGTCAGCTCCTCGATCGCGTTGTTGATCGCGTAGCCGTGCTTCGGGCCGTCCGCCAGCACCGACAGCACCAGCGTCTGGGAATCGTTCGCCTGCACCTCGCCAGAGTACTACGCGATGCGTACCAGCTGGCGTCAAGCTGTCGAAGCCAGGTCCTGCCGGGTGAGAACACGCCGAGTCGAATAGGCTGCCAGGTGCTGGGCGACTACGTTCTTCCAAGTCATCGCCGGATCGGTGTGCCGGTTGAATGCCTGGATCCGGGACAGCTCGGCCCGGTCGTCCAGCAGGACGGCTGCGGTCGCCGCCATCTCGGCGTCGCTGTGCACCAGATAGCCCTCGACCCCCGGACGGACGAACTCTCCGACACCACCGGACGCCATCGCGACGACCGCCAGACCTGCGCACCGCGCTTCGAGCGCTGCAACGCCGAACGACTCGAGCCCCGCGGGTGCAAGGTACACGTCTGCCGAGGCGTAGAGCTGCTGGATCTCGAAGCGGGTGAGGCGCCCAGGCAGGTCGACCCATCCGCTGAGACCACGCCGCCGTACGGCTCGTGCGGTTGCGGCTGTCTGTGGTCCGTCACCGACGACAACGGCGCGAAGCTCAACAGCAGACGGCACTGCCGCGCGGATCTCTTCCAGGATCCGCAGGGTTGCCAACGGGCGCTTGCGGCGCACCAGTCTCATGGTGCTCACGATCGTCAGGGTGTGGTCTGTCCGGCGGCCTTGGCGCCACAGCACCGGATCGACGCCGTTGTGCAGTACGCCGATCGGTCGGCCGGGAAGCAGGTCCCTCAGCACGTCCGCGACGGTCTCGCTGACGGCGGTCCATCGCACGCTGCCGACGTACCGGTCGATGCGCGCGAGCGGCCAGGGCGTCGAGGCGCTCGGCAGCGAATGCAGCGTGAGGAATGGGTTGTCGGCCAAGCGCGCAGCTCGCCAGGCCAGTGGCGACACCAACGAACTATGGCAGTGCACCACATCGAAGCGCGGCAACAAGGTCCGCAGCCGATCGATCGCGGCCGGGAGCGGTACGCCGCCGAGGGCGGGCAACCGTACGACCGGGACGTCTCCCGACGACGGTCCGTCGGTGATCGTGAAGACGGTCACCTCGTGGCCATCGCGGATCAGCTGCACGGCGAGGTCGTGTACCTGGAGTTCGATCCCGCCGAGCCGCGGAAGGTAGCAGTCACTGACGAGCGCGATCCTCATCCGGCCACCGCCTCGAGCGGTTCCGGGCCGGTACGACGCCCGAGCCATGACCAAATGGCCAGCATCACACCACCGACCGGGATCTCCATGAGGTAGGTGAATCCGCGGAACAACAACATCCCTGCCGCAACACCGGCCGGATCGCCACCGAGCGCAACCAGCGCGGCGGTCGTTCCGACCTCGACAACACCGGCGCTGCCCGGTGTGATCGGCACCAAGGTCAGTAGGCGTTCCACCGCGAGCGCAGTGAAGAGAACAGGTACACCGAGAGGGACGTGCAACGTCTGGAAGCAGAGCCAGAGCAGGGCGAGCTGCAGGGCCAAGTAAGCCAGCATGCCAACGGTCATGGGTTGCCATCCGGTGCGTACCAGCCGGAGTATCAAGCGTCGTAGTGCCGGCAGCCGCTCCTCCAGATGTGTCCGCCGGAATGTGCTGACCGCCTTGTCGAGAAGGCCGCCGACGACAACCGCCGCTCGCTCGTCGGCAAGGATCCAGATACCAGCGGCAACGACGATCGGCACCGGCACGAACAACAGGCTCGCCGAGCCGAAGGCCGAGCCACTGTGCAGGATCGGTACGAGTCCCAGCGCCAGCGCAATCACGCCGAGCTTCGAGGCGACGTTCAGCAACGTGGTCACCGCAAGAAACCCGCCGAAAGAACTCGAGCTGAAACCCCATCGCCGGACCATCGTGAAGTTCAGCGCCGTACCCGCCGCACCGCCGAGGGGCAACACGTTCGCCACCGCGCTTCCGGTCAAGCTCAGCGTCAGCCCACGCCGTTTCGTCAGTCCTGGCAGCGACGCGGCCAGCACGAACGAATGGGCCCACAATCCGGCAATCCACACAACCGTCAGCAAGACCAACGATCTCGGCGAGACACTGCCGATCACGGCTCCGACCTCACTCCAGGTCGCGCCGACCGCGCGTGGCAACAAGACCACCAAGGCGGCTGTGATCAACCCACTCAGTGCGGAGGTCACCAGCCTCCGGCGTCGCGTGCGGTCCATCATCACTCCAGGCCGCTGTTCGATGTGCCTCATCGGACCTAGCGTGGTGGCCCAGCGCTGAGAGGGTGCTGAGAGCAACTAGCCCGAACACGATCGACGTGTCACCCTCGTACCGTGGCCGGACCCTTCACTCTCGTGGCCTTCCACGCTCACCCGGACGACGAGGCGCTGTTGATGGGCGGGACCCTGGCGCGGCTCGCGGCGGAAGGACATCGCGTCGTGCTCGCGGTTGCTACCGACGGCGAGGCCGGTGCGGCCGCCGAGGGATATCGAGCAGGTAGCGGACTGGCGGCGAACCGGCGCAGCGAACTGGATCGGTCAGCCGCTGCGCTGGGATGTGCGCGGGTGGTGCGCTTCGGGTTCAAGGACTCCGGATCTTCCGATGTGCCGATCGCCGGCGGCTTCAGCACGCTCACCATCGAGGATGCGGCGGCGCCGTTGATCGAGCTACTGCGCGAAGAAGACGCCGACGCCCTGACCATCTACGATCCGGCCGGTGGGTACGGTCACCCCGATCATCGCCAGGTCCACACCGTGGGTACATATGCAGCTGGCCGGGCCGGCACCCAGTTGGTGCTTGAGGCAACGATCGACCGCCGCTTGATCCGTCGACTGATCCGAGTTGTCGAAGCGATCCCCGGCGTACTGCCTGAGGTCTCCGCGGCCGCGTACGACCACGCCTACTCCCCCGGCGCGGCGATCACGCATCGGGTCGACGTACGTCGCTATCTACGCCAGAAACGCGCGTCGTTCGAGGCTCACGCCAGCCAGGCGAGCTCCGACGAGGGAGCACGCACCCTGGCGCTGTTGCTGAGGTTGCCGCAGTGGATGTTCGCGCACATGCTCGGTCGCGAGTGGTACGTCGAACACGGGCGCCGGCCCGGCCGGCCACTGGACGACCTGTTCGCGTCGCTGCGTTGAACCGATAGTTTCTCAGCCGCCGCTCAGCAACGCTTCACCACACTGGAGCGCAACCGCGTCCGACGCCGCGCGGCATTCCCCTGCGACGATAGTCGGAACGGAGGAACGGACCAGTCAAGGACGGAGGTCGAGTTGGCAGTGCTGCGCAACGCGATCTCCAGACTGCGGCGCGCCAGTGTGCGGAGTAGATCGACCGCGGCCGCGGTCGTCGTCGTTGCGGTCGCAATGGCCCTCGGCGCCGGCCTGCTTCTGCTCCTGCTGCAGCGAGCCCTCATCACCACGGTCTCCGACGCCGCGGACGGACGCGCAGCCGACGTTGCCGCCCAGGTCTCGGAAGAAGGTATCGCGGCGCTGAGCACAGATCTCGCCAAGACGACCAGGGCGAGTCAGATCGTGCAGGTGCTGGACAGCTCCGCGCAGGTCGTGGCCGCGTCCTCGACCAGGGCCGAATCGTCGGCGCTTACACAACTGAGACCCGCTGCTGACACCATCCAGCGTGCCGAGGTCGGCGAGATGCCTCTGCTCGACGACGACCACGACTTCCTCATCGTCGCGCGCGGCGTGGAGTACGGCGGACAGACCTACACGGTCGTGGTCGCGTCGTCGGTCCAAACGCAGCGGGCCACGGTTGCCACCGTGACGCAGTACCTGGCGGTCGGCTTCCCGGTACTCCTCATCGTGATCGGCGCGGCGGGCTGGATGCTCACCGGCCGCGCGTTGGATCCCGTCGAGCGGATCCGCACGCGCGTGCAGGGCATCGAATCCAGCGACCTGACCGAACGTGTGCCGGTGCCGCAGACAGACGACGAGATCGCCCGGCTGGCCGCGACCATGAACGCGATGCTCGATCGGCTACAGGCCGGCCAGGCGACCCAGCGCGCCTTCGTCGCCGATGCCAGCCACGAACTCAGGTCCCCACTCGCAACGGTGGCCGCGGGTCTGGATGTCATCGAGCCCTCGGCGCGGGGACAGGCCTGGGAGGAGTTGCATCATTTGATGAAGGGCGAGGCGGAGCGGATGCGGCGGCTCGTCGAGAACCTGCTCCTGCTCGCGAAAGCCGATGACGCGGCGCTGCCGATGCACCGCACCGACGTCGATCTGGACGACCTGGTCGGCACGGAGATCCTGCGACTGCGGGAAGCGAAGCGGCTCAAGGTACTTGCCGACGTACAGCCGGTCCGGGTCGTCGGCGATCCGCTGCGGCTAGGTCAGGTGATCCGCAACTTGGTGGAGAACGCTGCGACGGCTGCGCACAGCACGGTGCGACTCAGCACGAGCGAACGCGACGGCACAGCGGTTGTCACCGTTGAGGACGACGGCGACGGCATCCCCGCGGACGATCGCCTACGGGTCTTCGAGCGCTTCGTTCGGCTGGACTCCAGCCGTGCCCGCGCGAGCGGAGGCTCGGGGCTCGGCCTGTCGATCGTCCAGGAGATCATCAAGGCCCACCAAGGCACCGTCACCTTGAGCCCAGCCACCACCGGCGGCACGACGGCCACCGTCACGCTGCCATTGCCATGAGCCCCGAAGGCTGTGAGTCAAAATGTCACGACGAGTGATTCTCGGTCTGCTGGTGTCCGTCCTCGGGACGATTGCTTTCGCAGTACAGGCCGATGCCGCAGTCGAAGGTGACGGGCTCGCGGCGTTCGACCCTCAACTGACCCAGAACTTCATCGCCCACCGCACCACATTCCTGAGCCACGTCGCCCAGACAATCACCTTCATCGGTTCGGTGCCTGTACTCACCGCGCTCACCATCGTCGCCGCCACCATGCTGAGGATCCTGACCCGACGCTGGAGGCCGGCCATCATCATCACGGTCGGCATGGCCGGCGCTGCGAGCCTCACCTACATACTCAAGATCCTGATCGGTCGCCACCGGCCCGATTCGAGCCTTGTCATCGGCACCGTCGACCACGGCTTCTCGTTCCCGTCCGGCCACACCCTCAGCTCCACGGTGTTCTTCCTGCTCCTCGCCGCGCTGCTGTGGTACTCCAACTCCTCCCGAAAGATCAAGATCGCCGGCGCGATCGCAGCGGCAGCGCTGAGCATCGCAATGGGACTCAGCCGCGTCTACCTCGGCTACCACTGGGCAACCGACGTCCTCGCCGGCTGGACGGTGGCACTGACCTGGCTCTGCCTGATCGCAACCGCGGTCCACGTAATCGAAACCCGCCGACACCCGACCTCGAACTGAACCGCTCGAGCAAGCAGCTGCGAGTCCACTCTCCACAGCGGGACCGCCCGTCGGTGCCCCGGCTTCTCCGCACCGGCCCTCCCGGGACCACCCGCCCCAACCGCTGGCGAGCCGACCAGCTTCCGCGTCCCCTGACGCGACTAGTTCGTTCGGGTCGGTCTTCCACCGGTCGCCTGTGCCTGCGACTTGTGCGTCTGGCGATGTCGCTCTACTGTTTTACTATGGTCATAGGTAAACAGTATGACGGTGAAGGCGACAGTCGGCTGTCGCCGATCACGTTCACGCTGGACCCGGGGTCGGGCGTTCCGACGTACCTGCAGCTGGTGCAGCAGGTCGAGCATGCGCTGCGGCTCGGTTATCTCAAGCAGGGCGACCAGCTTCCGAAGGTTCGGGAGGTCGTGGCGGACCTCGCGATCAACCCGAACACGGTGATGAAGGCGTATCGGGACCTGGAGGGCAAGGGACTGACTGCCGGGCGGCCGGGCCAGGGAACGTTCATCGAAGGCAGCCTGGATCAGATCGACTTCGCCGGCCTGGCCGGACTGCGCAAGTCGTTGCTGACGTGGCTGGCCGAGGCCGACGGGGCCGGGCTCGACCAGGACGGGATCGTTGCCCTGTTCACCAGCGCGCTGCGGGATTTTGCTGATCGCCGCGGGACCGACACCCGCGGCGTGGATCAACCTGGGCGTCGCGCCGAAGGTGGGGTGGCATGAACATCATCGAGACCCGCGCGCTGGGCAAGCGGTACGGGCAGGTCACCGCGTTGCGGGACTGCACCCTCGCGATCCCGCAGGGCCAGCTCGTCGCCCTGGTCGGGCCCAACGGGGCAGGCAAGAGCACGCTCCTCAACCTGGTTGTCGGATTGGCTGCGCCCACCAGCGGCGAGGTCACGGTTCTGGGCGGAGCGCGGGCCGGGTCTTTGGCCTCGCTGGACGGGGTCGCGTTCGTCGCCCAGGACACGCCCTTGTACCGAAACCTGTCGGCCACGGACATGATCCACATGACGCGCAACCTCAATCGGCAGTTCGACGAGGCCTATGCACGACGCCGACTCCTCGACCTCGACATCGCCCCGCAACGCACCACAGCAAAGCTGTCCGGCGGTCAGCGAGCACAGCTCGCCCTCACCCTGGCGCTGGCACGACACCCACGCCTATTGGTGCTCGACGAGCCCACTGCCGCCCTCGACCCGCTGGCACGCCACGACTTCATGGCCACGGTGATGACCGGAATGGCAGAGGACGGGGTGTCGGTCCTGTTGTCCTCGCACGTGCTGGCCGAACTCGAGCGTGTCACCGACTACCTCGTGCTCATCTCCCACGGTCGCGTGCGGATCGACGGAGCGGTCGAAGACCTGCTCGGCAGCCACCGCCTGCTCACCGGTCCGAAGGGCCAACGACCGGATCCGCACTGGCGAACCATCCAGGTCACCGGCGCCGGTGTCCAACGGCACCTGCTCGTCGAAACCACAGCCGGCGGCCCGGTTCTCGCACCTGGGTGGGAGGACCGGCCGGTCAGTCTGGAAGAACTGACCATGGCCTACCTGCGCGAAGACCGCCGGACCGCACGGCTCGCACCCCTGGAGACCATCCAATGACTACCGCAAACCTCGCCGTGGTCCCGCCCGGATCGGTGCGCCCCGTGCCCTGGCACCGTCTCGGCTGGGTCGTCTGGCGGCGGTACCGTCCCACCATTCTCGCCACCCTGGCCGTGCTGGGTCTCGTCGGCGTGTACCTGATCACCACCGGGCTCCAGATCCGGTCGGCATGGCACGCGGTCCAGGCCTGTACCCCGCAGCAATCGAGCGCGTGCAACTTCGCCTGGACCAGCTTCAAGAACAGCCATTCCAACCCCGGGATCATCAGCGCACTGTTCCTCTTCGCCCCGCTGCTCGTCGGTGCCTTCACCGGCGGCCCGCTGCTCGGACGCGAACTCGAGACCGGAACCTTCCGCTATGCCTGGACCCAAGGTGTGGGCCGCGCGCGCTGGGCGATCGCCATGGTCCTCAGCGGAGCCTTGGTGGTGGCCGTCCTTGCCGGCGGCTTCGGCGGCCTGATCGCCTGGCACGACCGCCCCTTGTGGCAGGCCGACATAACTCCCCGACTGCAAGCCAGCGAGTTCCCGTCCACGGGAGTCGCCGTCATTGGCTGGGCCCTCGCCGCCTACGCCATCGGTCTGATCGCGGGGCTTCTTCTACGCCGTGCCCTGCCCGCATTCGGCGTTGCCTTGCTCGCCACGTTCGGGCTCGCCTTCGCTGCGTCCAAGCTGCGACTCCACTACCTGCCGGCGCTCAGGACCAGCAGCCTCGACTACATTTCCGGGTCCCAGACCCTCTCCCAATGGTGGGAGAAGGCCGGCAACACAATCAGCACAACGCAACTCAACGCAGTACTTCGAACCGCAGGTCTCCAGCAAATCGAGACCGGTGGTGGGTCCGAGGGCGTCAGCCCGGGCAACGGCGCCGACCCGACGACATTCCTGCTCCACCACGGATACACCCAATGGACCAGCTATCAACCCGACCACCGCTACTGGACCTTCCAATGGATCGAGTTCGGCTGGCTCACGGTCCTCGCCGTACTCCTACTCGCAGCCACCCTGCTACTCCTGCGCCACCGCGACGCGTAGACGAGCTGCACCGACGTCCAGCCCCGACGACAGCTAGCACTGATCCGCGCCAAGCTCAAATGTACCCTTGTGGTTACGTAGCTAGTTGGGTACATTCGGTCTATGGATGTGGTGCTGCAGGCGTTGGCAGATCAGAGTCGGCGGACGGTGCTGGGGATCCTGCGGGATCACCCGGCGACGGCCGGTGAGTTGGCCGGTGCGTTGCCGATCGCGCGGCCGGGGGTGTCGCGGCATCTGCGGGTACTGCGGGAGGCCGGGCTGGTCGACGTACGGCAGGAGGCGCAGCGGAGGATCTACAGCCTGCGACCGGAGGCACTCGTCGAGGTGGACGAGTGGCTCGAGGGATACCGGGCCCTGTGGAAGAACCGCCTCGACGCGCTGCACACTGAGATCGCACGAGGAAAGAAGGAACGCCAGTGAAGACCATCGGGACCGTGCGAGCGCTCGACGAGCGCCGTGGGGCGGTGCGCGTCGAGGATGTCTACGACACCGGCATCGACGACCTCTGGCAGGCGTGTACGACGCCGCAGCGACTCGGCCGCTGGATCGCCCAGGTGACGGGCGAACTGCACGAAGGCGGCCTGATCCATGCCGTCTTCACGAGCACCTGGAGCGGGCCGGCCAGGATCGAGGTGTGCGAGGCGCCGCGCCATTTGCTGCTCACGACGGAGCCGGGCGGCGAGGACGAGTCCCAGCTGGAGGCCTGGCTCACGGCAGAAGGATCGCAGACCAAGCTCGTGGTCGAGGAACGCGGCCTACCGCTCGGCTCGCTGCACTTCTACGGGGCCGGGTGGCAGGTGCACCTCGAGGACCTCGCCCGCTTACTGACGACCGACGGTCCAGTGCATCCCGACGGCTGGACGGCCCAGACCCCGGCTCCAACCTGGAAAGCCCGCTGGACCGAACTGACCTCCGTCTATCAGAACTTGCCGGTCAACTGATGTCCGATCGCATCAGACTGGACGGCGTCACGGTGAACGCACCCGACGCGCTCGCCCTCGCAGAGTTCTACGCCGAGATCACCGGCGGCGCCGCGACGGGTACGTCGCATTGGGCCGTCGTCTCGGGGCCGAACGGCTCCATCGCCTTCCAACAGGTCGAGGACTTCCGGCCGCCGGTCTGGCCTGGGAACGACGTACCTATGCAGCTGCATCTCGACTTCCTGGTCGACGACCTCGACGCGACCGGAGCGCGCGTCCTGGCCGCGGGCGCCATACTGCTCGACTACCAGCCGAACTCCGACCACTGCTACGTCTACTCGGACCCAGCAGGCCACCCCTTCTGCCTGTCGACCTGGGACATCGCCGCAGCAACAACCGATAGCTGACGACCGCTCGCTCCAGCTCGGTCAGTGGCCCACCAATTCCGCATGGTCCGCCGGTGCTGTTCGTCATCCCGTGATCGGGACGTGTCGGCTTCGCAACTGGTGAGCGCCTGGGCGCCTGAGGGGCGCTGGTTAGGAGTCGTCGTTCGATGGTTCGGTCCTACCTGCGCGAGTCTCCTTTCGGTTGTCGGCAGCTCGGCCGGTGGCATCGTGGCAGATGAATTTGCTGGGGTCTCCGGCGGCGCGGGCACCGGCTTGGAGCCATGCCTCGAGTTGTTGGGGCGCTCGGCGTTCGAGCTCGTCGAGATAGATTTGCCGACGGGCGACGATTCGGAGTCGCGCGGTGACGGTGCATGCTTTTTGTAAGGTCACGTAGCTGTGGCGCCATTGCCTGCACAGTTCGGAGTCGCCGAGCGCACCCACGGCTGGTTCGTCCCGAGCGAGGCCGGCAGAGCTGGTGAGGTCTGGCAGATCCGTGCGGTTGCCGCCGTCGGCTGACGCCGTGGTGCACTGCTCGTCGGCGGGCACAA
Source organism: Kribbella sp. NPDC051586 (assembly GCF_044453965.1). Lineage (NCBI taxonomy): Bacteria > Bacillati > Actinomycetota > Actinomycetes > Propionibacteriales > Kribbellaceae > Kribbella > Kribbella sp. NPDC051586. The sequence goes on from NZ_JBITDF010000002.1 coordinate 1,626,081, forward strand.
CCGGCGTGGAACGCTCTTCATCTTCGGCGGAGCCAAGCGGGGAGAGGAAAACGCGCGCAGCGGCGGGTGGCGATGTCGCCGCGACTACAGCCACCAGCGCGAGGGTCGCGAAACCGGCAGAGGCGCTGTAGCCGGCCAGCGAGACCACCGCCAGACCACTCCCTAGAGACAACGGGATAGTGCAGCGAATCGCGGCACCAGTGGATCCGGCTACCGGCGAACTGCCGCCCGCCACGTATCCGGCGCTGCCACCGGTGGTGTTGCCTACGTCGACGCTGAACTTGAGGCAGCCGGCCACCAGCGCGGTCATCACGAACAGGACCGCGTCGACGGCCGGCGGCAACAAGATCAACGCCATGCCGCAGCCCAGCACCAGCAACACCCCGGTCGTTGCCTTCCACATCGTTCGATATGTCCTCATCGGTTCACCTCCCAGGTGGGGACCAGTTGGCGGATCAGGAGCCCTTCACTTCGGAGTGGATGTCCTCCAGGGAGCGGTGCCGGGTCTCGTTGGGAGTTCGCCCAGCATCGGATCTCACTCCCTGGCGGCTTCTGGGGGCGAAGGCACGATGGTGATGCCTTCCCGAGCTGCTGCCTCGCGGACCTTTTGGACGGGGCGCTGCAGTTTCAAAGCGATCATCACGGGCGGAAGTCCGGTCGCGGCGAGCCGCCGCAGCCAGGCGAGCTCGGCGACTGTCCAGGGGCGGGCGTCGATGCTGCCGGCCAGGTGCCGGGTCGTTGTCATGATGGGGTGTCCCTTCCGCTGGAGTCGTTGCCGAGGGCATGGTCTGCTGGGTCTGCGTGGCGGTCGATGCGGACCGAGGTGCCGGTGGACGGCATTCCGCTCTGCGCGCGGTCGCCGACTGTGAAGTGGGTGAAGCCGGCGGGGATCAGGATGTTGGGATGGTCCATAACCTGGAAGTGCAGGTGTGGCTCCGTAGAGTTGCCAGAGTTGCCACAGGCCCCAATGACGTCCCCCGCTGCAACGGTGTCGCCGCGCTTAACGGTCGCCGAGCGGCGTTGGAGATGGGCGACGAGAGCGTAGGTTCCGTTGTCCAGTTCGATGATGACGTGGTTGCCGAGCACCTTGTTCGGGCCCAGGAACTCCCGGACGCTCTCGACGAGCAGGTAGATCAGGCCGGGGAACGATGTCCGGCTCCAGTGGTCGCGCTCGGAGTCGTGGACGCGGGCCACGACACCGGCGGCCGGGGCATAAACGGGTCGGCCGAACCCGGGAAATTCCGCGGGGCGGCGAGCCAGCGGCCACCAGCCCATGCCGGGTCGGGTCTGATCGGCGGGTGCGTAGACCAAGTCGATCGCGTAGGTCTGGCCGTAGGCGTGCAGGCCGTGGCTGGGTGTCTTGCTGGCGGGGCTGTTCATCGCCAGCCACTGGCCGGTCACCGGCGCTGCGACGTTCAAAGGTGCTCTGCGCAGAGTGCCGACTCGGAAGTAGAGCGCCAATCCGATGACCAGCAATGCGGTGCCGATCCAGGCGAGCCAGGTGCTGAGCGATCCCTCAAGTGCCCATCGGCCGAGGACGATGCAGAGCAGCCCGGCGGCGCAGGTCGGGATCCGCAGCCGCGCACAGACGACTGCGAACTCGGGGCCTCGGACCTGTCGATGCCGAGATGTGCCGGCGGTCTCGAGAGTGTCTTGACCGATCGGGGTTCGCGTCACGCGATCGCTTCTCCTTCGATGTCAGCGGACTCGGAACGGCTCCGCGGCCGATGGTCTCCAGGTCAGGCCGTGGCCCGGGGCGGCGTTGAAGCGGATCGCTCCGCCGGCTGGGTCCGCCGTGCCGTCGAACACGAGTTGCTCGATCCGGACGTGGTCGTGGAACCACTCCAGGTGCCGCAGATTCGGTACGGCGGCGAGCGCGGCCACGTGCTGGTGCGGTGCACAGTGGCCCGACACCTGCAGCCCCCGGGCGGCGGCGAGGGCGGCAATGCGCAGCAGCTCGGTGATGCCGCCGCAGCGGGTCACGTCAACCTGGACACAGTCGACGGCCTCGGCGCGGCACATCCTGTCGAAGTAGACCAGGTCGTAGCCGTACTCGCCGGCCGTTACGTCGCAGCTCAGCCGCGATCGGACGTGCCGCAGGCCGTCTAGGTCGTCGCTGGAGACGGGTTCTTCGAACCAGGTGACGCCGAGCTCGTCGAACTGCTCCCCGATGCGTACCGCTTGCCCGACGGTGTAGCCGCCGTTGGCGTCGACGTACAGCTCGGTAGCCGGGCCGATGATCTCGCGAGCCTTCTTGATCCGATGCAGGTCCCGGTCGGTGCAGGTACCGCGGCTTTCACCGATCTTGATCTTGACCCGCGGGATGCGCTGGTCGACGACCCAGCCGTTGAGCTGGTGGGACAGCTGGGCGTCGTCATAGCTGGTGAAGCCGCCGCTGCCATAGACCGGTACCTGGTCGTGCACCGCACCGAGCAGGAGGTGCAGCGGCAGATCGAGCAGGCGGGCCTTGAGGTCCCACAGCGCACAGTCCACCGCCGACAGCGCCATGCCGGCCACACCGGGCCGGCCGATGTTGCGCAGCGCAACAACCATCGCAGTCCAGGATCCGGCGACGTCCATGGCATCGCGGCCACACACCACCGAGGCGAGGTCGTGGTCGACGACCGCCGCGCAAGCCACCGAGCCGTACGTCCAGCCGGTCCCGGTGCAGCCGGCCGCCTGGACCTGCACGAACACCAGCGTGGTGGAGTCCCAGGCGAACGTGCCGTCGGCCTCGGCGGCGTCGGTCGGAATCGTGTACGCCGATGCCACGACCTGCTCGACAGGGATCGGCCCAACAGTGTCGGCAGGAGTGGGGTTATGACTTGTTGCGGTCACGACGTGCTGTCTTCTTCCTTGGTGCCGGGCAGGAATTCCTGGATCTTGGACTTCACGCCTTCCTTGATCACGTCGACCCGGTCGGAGTCGCCGCGCACGATCGACTCCAGCGCCTTCTCCAGCTGGTCCCACGTCGCGTGCGGCGGGATCGGCGGTACGGCGGGGTCGGTGAGGAACTCCACGACACAAGGCCGATCGGCTTGCAGCGCCTGCTCCCAGGCCGGCGCGACCTCGTCGGGCTTGGCGGCCAGCACCCCGCCGAGTCCGAGGCTGCGGGCGTAGTCGGCGTACGGGAAGTCCGGCAGGTGCTGCGAGGGCAGGAACTGCGGTGAGCCGCCCATCGCGCGCAGTTCCCAGGTGACCTGGTTGAGGTCGTTGTTGTGCAAGACGGCGATGACCATGCGCGGATCGGCCCAGTCCTGCCAGTACTTCGAGATCGTGATGAGCTCGTTGATGCCGTTCATCTGCATCGCGCCGTCGCCGACGATCGCGACGCAAGGCCGGTCCGGATGGCCGAACTTCGCGCCGATCACATAAGGCACGCCCGGTCCCATCGTGGCCAGCGTCCCGGACAGCGAGCCGCGCATGTCGCCGCGGAACTTGAGGTGCCGCGCGTACCAGTTCGCCGACGACCCCGAGTCCGACGCGACGATCGCGTCGTCGGGAAGCCGCGGCGACAGCTCATGCAGCACGAGTTCGGGGTTGATCGGATCGGCCGACGTGGTGGCGCGGCGCTGCATCACCTCCCACCACCGCTGCACCTTGGCTTCGATGTCGTCGCGCCACGACCGATCGTCGCGGCGGGTCAGCATCGGGACGAGGCGGCGCAGTGTCGCGGCGGCGTCACCGACGAGGTTCACCTCGAACGGGTAGCGCAGTCCGACCATGGTGGGGTCGATGTCGATCTGGACGGCGCGGGCCTGGCCGAACTTCGGCAGGAACTGGGAGTAAGGGAAGTTCGAGCCGACCACGAGCAGGGTGTCGCAGTCCATCATCATCTCGTACGACGGCCTGGTGCCGAGCAGCCCGATCGCGCCGGTCACCCAGGGCAGCTCGTCGGACAGCACATCCTTGCCCAGCAGCGCCTTCGCCGCTCCGGCGCCGAGCAGGTCGGCGATCTCGGTGACTTCGGCGGCCGCGGACCGGGCGCCTTGCCCCACGAGAATCGCGGTTTTCTGGCCGGAGTTGAGCACCTCCGCTGCGCGCTGCAGGTCGTGGTCGGCCGGGACCGGTGCGGCCCAGGTCAGATCGAGGCTGGAGGGCACCATCTTGAACGCGTGCCCTGGCGCGGCGTACTCCAGCTCCTGTACGTCGGAAGGGACGATGACCGCGGTCACGGTACGGCGGCTGGCCGCGATCCGCATCGCGCGGTCCAGCACGTTCGGCAGCTGCTCCGGGACGGTGACCATCTGGCAGTAGTCGGAGGCCACGTCTTTGTAGAGCGTGGTGAGGTCGACTTCTTGCTGGTAGTTGCCGCCCATCGCGCTGCGCGCCGTCTGACCGACGATCGCCACGACCGGGACGTGGTCGAGTTTGGCGTCGTACAGGCCGTTGAGCAGGTGGATCGCACCGGGGCCGCTGGTCGCGGTACAGACCCCGACCCGGCCGGTGAACTTGGCGTAGCCGACGGCCTCGAACGCAGCCATCTCCTCGTGGCGCGCCTGCACGAAACGCGGCTCGTCGCCGGCGCGTTGCCAGGCGGCGAGCAGGCCGTTGATGCCGTCGCCGGCGTAGCCGAACACGTGCGTGACGTCCCAGCTGCGCAGTCGGTCCAAGATCTGGTCGGCGACCGTGGTCGTCATGAAACCTCCTCGGATGAATGCTGCGCCAGGCCGGCGGCAGCGATGGTGTGTTCTGGATAGGAGCCGAGCCGGCCGCCGCGGCCGCTGTGGCCGCGTAGGCCGGCGGCCAGGAGCTCGGCCAGGTGGACCGCGGTGCGGCCCGTGCTGCCTTGTTCGATCTGGGTCCGGCAGCTGAACCCGTCGGCCAGGATCACCGTCTCGCGGGCGGCGTCGCGGACGCGCGGCAGCAAGACCCGCTCGCCCGCGGCCAGCGACACGTCGTAGTGGCCGGCCTCGAAGCCGAAGTTCCCGGCCAGGCCACAACACCCCGACTGGAGTTGCTCGGCCTCGATGCCGGCGCGTTTCATCAGCTCCGCGTCGCTGTCGGCACCGAGAACTGCGTGCTGGTGGCAATGGGTCTGCACGAGCGCATCCACGTCGATGTGTGGCGGTTGCCAGCCGGGCGCGCGGGTCTGCAGCAGCTCCGCGAGGGTGAGAGCCTGTTTCGACAGTCGGCGGATGTCGTCGTCACCGGGGAGCAGTTCCGGCGCATCCGAGCGGAACACCGACGTACACGACGGCTCCAGGCCGACCAGCGGCACGCCGGCGCGGATGGGTTCTTGCAGGACCCGGATCGTACGGCGCAAGGCTCGTTCGGCGATGCCCAGCTGACCGGTAGAGATCCAGGTCAGCCCACAGCACACCGGTGCGGCCGGCACCTCGACGGCGAAGCCGGCTGCTTCCAGTACCGCGACGGCGCTTCGCGCGATCGAGGGGTGGAAGAAGTTGGTGAACGTGTCCGGCCAGATCATCACCCGTCCCCGGGTCGCTGACGTCGGCATCCGGGAACTGGGCCGGGAGCGCCACCAGTCGGTGAACGACTGCTCGGCGAACCGCGGGATGTCGCGCGGCGGGGCGATGCCGCCGGCCTTCTTCAGTACCGCGGCCAGGCCTGGTGCCCGGGTGGCGGCGTTCACGACCCGTGGGGCGTGCCGGGCCAGCTGGGCCCACAGCGGCAGCCAGCCCATCGAGTAGTGCGACAGCGGTCGTAGCCGGTGGGCGTAGTGGTGCGACAAGAACTCGGCCTTGTAGGTGGCGACATCGACGTTGACCGGGCAGTCGACCTTGCAGCCCTTGCACGCCAGGCACAGATCCAGCGCGTCGCGAACCTCCGGCGAGCGCCAACCGTCCGGGATGACGTCACCGCGCACCATCTCGAACAGCAACCGGGACCGGCCGCGCGGGGAATGCTCCTCCTCCCGGGTCACCATGTACGACGGGCACATCACCTGGCCCTCGCCCTCAGACGTGGACCGCCGGCACTTGCCGACGCCGACGCAGCGCATGGCGGCCTTGCTGAACGTGCCCTCGTCCTCGGGGAACGAGAAGTGGGTCCGAAACGGGATCGGAGCGAAGTCGGTGCCCAGGCGCAGGTGGGAGTCCAGCGGGTTGGGGTCCACGATCTTGCCGGGGTTCATCAAGTTGCCGGGATCGAAGATGCCTTTGAGGTCGCCGAACGCGCGCAGCAGGTCGGGCCCGAACATCTTCACCAACAGTTCGCCGCGCGACTGACCGTCGCCGTGCTCACCGGACAGTGAGCCACCGTAGCGAACCACCAGGTCGGCGGCACATTCGACGAACTGCCGGTAATGGGCGATGCCGTCGGCCGAGCGCAGCTCGAACGGGATCCTGGTGTGCACACAGCCCTGCCCGAAGTGCCCGTACAGCGCCGTCTCGGACTCGTCATAGCCGAACTCGTTCAGCAGATCACGGAACTCGCGCAGGTACTCGCCGAGATCGTGGGGACTGACCGCGGCGTCCTCCCAGCCTTCCCAGGTCTCATGCTTGGCGGTCGGGTGCGCGGTGGCCCCGAGCCCGGCCTCGCGGACCTCGATCAGCTCGGCCTCGCGGTCCGGGTCGTCGATGTACTCGACGGCGGGCTCCGGCACCTTGCCCTCTGCGGCCTTGGCCTTCAGGTCGTCGATCATCCGACGGGCAGCGTGTTCGGCCTCGTCGGCGGTGTCGCCGGCGAACTGGACCATCAACCAGCCCCGGCTGCGCGGAAGTTGCCGGATCGCGGTATCGGCCAGCCGACTCGCCTTCTCGAGCTGGACCAAGACGTCGTCCATGCCCTCGAGCTGCCACGGCTGGTGCGGCAGGATCTGTTCGACCGCACGGCCCGCGGTCTGAATGTCGGGGTAACCCAAGACGACCATCGTCTTGTGGCCCGGCACCTTCTCCAGGCTCAGCTCGGCGTGCAGCACCGTCACCAGGGTTCCTTCGCTGCCGGTGAGCGCTTTGGCGACGTTGAAGCCCGCCTCCGGCAGCAGCGAGTCCAGGTTGTACCCCGACACCCGCCGCGGAATATCCGGGAAACCGAGCCGGATCTCCTTCAGATACGTGTCCCGCAGCGAACGCAGCGCCTGGTAGATCTCGGCCCGGCGCCCACCGGCCGACACGATCGCGGCGTACTCGTCGTCGCTGGTCGGACCGACCCACATCCGCTCACCATCGACGGTCAACACCTCCAGCCGAACCAGGTTGTCGACCGTCTTCCCGTACGCCTGCGCCGTCGCCCCGCACGAGTTGTTGCCGACCATTCCCCCGATCGTGCAGCTCTGGTGCGTCGACGGCCGCGGCCCGAACATCAACCCGTCGGCTGCCAGCACCTCGTTGAGATCGTCCAGCGCGATCCCCGGCTCCACCACACACGTCGCCGCGTCCGCGTCGACCGACACGACGTGGTGGCAGTACTTCGTCCAGTCGATCACCACCGCCGCGTTGGTCGTCTGCCCAGCCAGGCTCGTACCACCGCCGCGGGACACCACCGGAACTCCGATCCGGCGGCACGCCTGCACCGCCGCGACCGCGGCGTCGACGGTGTGCGGGACCACGACGCCGAGCGGGATCTGCCGGTAGTTCGAGGAGTCGCACGAGTACGCCGCCAGGGACCCTGAATCGAACCGGACCTCACCATCGACCGAGTCCCGCAGAGCCTGCTCGACCCGCTGCAACCGCCCGTCTTCATCGGCTACTGCGGCGTGGGATCGGCGCGAGGCTGGGGTGCTGGTGCGGCCGGCCGCACGATTCATGAGGATCCTCCTGTGACCTGCGGGTCGTGAACACGGTCCGCAACGAAACGGTTCGACGACGAAACGGCGCCATCACGCACACCGCCGCTCGGGTCGGGTGCTCCACGGCTCTCCGGTGCCCCGGAAGATGGACGACACGCCGATCAGCAGTTAGCGTGATGTAACTGTTGTCATTCAACAACTACCATGATGATGTGACAGAGACAAAGGATCGAAGCGCGACTGCTGCTCCACGCCGGCGGCGGCCGCGATACGATCCTGGGATGTCCGAGGTCACCTCCCCAGCGTCCGATGCCGCGGCTGTCGAGCAGGCGTCGATGGCGCTGTTCGAGCTCACCTTGAAGGCTCTGTCGGCATCGAGTCAGCTGTCGGTGCTGCAGTTGCGGACCCTGCTGGCCGTCGAGCAGCACGGCCCGCTGAGACTCGCCGACCTTGCGAACCTGCTCGATCTCTCCAGACCGTCCGCGAGCCGGTTGATCGGCCGGCTGGCCGACGACGGGTTCGTACTGCGCAGCACGCCGAACCACGACCGTCGCGAGATCCAGCTGGCCGTCTCGGCCAAGGGCCGCCGGCTGCTCGACAGCCTGCGGAGCCGCCGTCAGCGCGAGATCAGCACGGTCCTGGACACAATGCCCTCCGCCGGACGAAACGCGTTGATCCGCGGCCTATCGGCGTTCGCTGCCGCGGCCAGCGCCACTCCCCCGGACCACCGCTGATTCTGCGACGCTGCTAGTCATTCTCTGGGCCCGCCGGGACGCCGGTTTCCCCACGCTCGAGGGGGGTACCCCGAGGGCATCACGGCATACAGTTGCTGTAGGTACATTGTTATCATCTAGCAACTAATTGCCTTGGCGTCGACAGCTGGAGGCGAGGATGACATCCAGGCAACGGCAGACCGTGGTCGTGACAGGAGCCAGCGGCGGCATCGGACGCGCGAGCGCCGTCGCGTTCAGAGCCCGTGGCGCCCAGATCGCCTTGCTGGCACGCGGCGAGAAGGCCAATGTGCACGCCACCATGGTCCAGATGCCGGCCGTCAACACCCCGCAATTCTCCTGGGTGCTGTCCCGCCTGCCCAAGCATCTGGGACTTCTGCGCGTGGGAGCCGCTGTTGCCACGACCACTGTTGCGGCCGTGCGGTCGGGGCGCAGGTGACGGGTCGATGCCGCTGCAACTGGAGGATTACGCGCTGATCGGCGACACCCACACTGCGGCGCTCGTCGGCTACGACGGCTCGATCGACTGGCTTTGCGTACCACGTTTCGACTCCAGCGCCTGTTTCGCGGCGCTGCTCGGCGATCCGGGGCATGGGCGCTGGCTGCTCGCGCCCGCCGGGGGCTACCGCGCCACCGACCGCCGGTACCGCGAGGACTCGCTCGTCGTGGAAACCGACTTCACCACCGCCGACGGCGCCGTCCGCGTCATCGACTGCATGCCGATCCGCGGCGACCAACCTGATGTGTACCGCCGCGTCGAGTGCCTGTCCGGACGCGTCGCGATGCGAAGCGAGGTGGCCGTGCGGCCGGAGTACGGCAAGGTCACACCGTGGATCCGCGACACCGGCCGGCGCAGTACCGCCATAGCCGGCCCCGACACTCTGACCCTGGACTCCGATGTCGAGCACCGCCGAGAGCACAGCGACCTGGTCGCCGACTTCGAACTCGCCGAAGGCCACCACGCCGAGTTCCGGCTGACCTGGTCGAAACCACACGACCCTCCGCCGCGGCACGTGGACGTGGGCAAAGCCATCACCCGCACCGACAAATGGTGGCGCGACTGGGCGTCCAAATGCAGCTACGACGGCCCGTACCGCGACGCCGTCGTACGCTCGCTCATCACCCTCAAAGCCATGACCTACCAGCCCAGCGGCGGCATCGTCGCCGCCCCGACGACCTCGTTGCCCGAACAGCTCGGCGGGGTCCGCAACTGGGACTACCGATTCTGCTGGATCCGCGACGCCACCTTCACCCTGCTCGCGCTCCTCGACGCCGGCTACGAAACCGAGGCGAGCGCCTGGCGCGAATGGCTGCTGCGGGCCCTGGCCGGGCAACCCGAACAGATGCAACTCATGTACGGCGTCGAAGGCGAACGACGTCTCACCGAGCACGAACTCGATTGGCTTCCCGGCTACGCCAACTCCCAGCCGGTACGGATCGGCAACGCCGCCTCCGAACAGTTCCAGCTCGACGTCTTCGGCGAACTCATGGACGCTCTGCACCAGGCCCGCGTCCACGGCATACCGCCGGACGAGACCGCGTGGGACGTGCAGCGGGCGCTGATGGACTTCCTCGAAGGCCACTGGCGTGAGCCCGACAATGGCATCTGGGAAATGCGCGGCGACCCCCGGCACTTCGTCCACTCCAAAATGATGGCCTGGGCGGCCGTCGACCGGGCCGTGCGCGGCGTCGAAGAGTTCAAGCTGCCCGGACCCGTCGACGAATGGAAACAGCTGCGCGACGACATCCATCGTGAGGTGTGCGACCGCGGCTACGACGCCGACCGCAACACCTTCACCCAGTACTACGGCTCCCGCAGCCTCGACGCCTCGGTACTCCTGATGGCCTCCATCGGATTCTTGCGCGGGTCGGACAAGCGGTTGCGCGGCACGATCGGCGCGATCGCCGACGAGCTGTGCCACGACGGATTCGTGAGCCGCTACAGCACGACCAAGAAATCCGAAGGGATCGACGGGCTGCCACCCGGCGATGCGGCGTTCCTGCCCTGCACACTGTGGCTGGCCGACAGCTACCTGCTCACCGGCCGCAAGGACCAGGGGCGGCAAGTATTCGAGCGAGTCCTCGGGCTCAGCAACGACCTCGGCCTGCTGTCGGAGGAGTACGACACCACCCAGCGACGTCTCGTCGGCAACTTCCCTCAAGCCCTCACCCACCTCGCCCTGGTCAACACCGCCATCGACCTGCACTCCGGCCACGGCCCCAGCCGCCGCCGATCCCACACCGGACGCAAGTCATGAACAACCAACCACCGGCGACGGCCCCAGCCGCCGGTCGACGCTCAAACCCGTCGGCCTGGCGACACCGGATCCCCGTCATCGTCCTGGCACTGGTCGGTCTGGCGATCGCCACCACCTTGACGTTGTTCCAGACTGGAGTCCTGGACTCGGTGTGGGAGCCGTTCTTCGGCGACGGCAGCCGCCAAGTCCTGCACTCCTCGATATCCGAAGCGCTACCGATCCCCGATGCGTCGCTCGGAGCAGCCGCCTACCTGCTCGAGGCGATCCTCGAATCGATCGGAAGCACTAACCGCTGGCGCGAACGCCCCTGGGTCCCGGCAGCCGCCGGACTAGTCGCTGCCGGCCTGGGCGTCGCCGCGCTCGGCCTCGTCGCCGTCCAGATCTGGCTCGTCGGCGCGTTCTGCACCCTCTGCCTGTGCTCCGCCGCCATCTCCCTGACCGTCGCCGCACTGGCTGCACCCGAGACACTCGCCGCCGGCCGCGTCCTGTGGACTCAGCACCTCGCCCGGGAGAAGGCCCGCTGATCCAACCCGCGTCCTGCACGACAACACCGACCAGGAACCTTGACCCTTGCAGCCGTCGCACACGCGACTGCCGGTCGCCGACGGGCCGACGCGAGCTCTTGACTGCGTCGCGAGGGCGGGCTCTAATCGCTGGGCATCGAACTGTTTACGTAAACATTCCCGGTCTGAGGATAGATCCATGACGCCCTCCACCATGCGCAGGAGCCGGAGACGTGCTCTGCTCGGCATCCTGTGCGCCATGCTCGGCTCCACCCTCCTCGCGTCCCCGGCAAGCTCGTCGCCCCCGCAACCGGCGTACAGCTCGTTCCGGCCCGGATCGCCCTGGCTGGACACCAGCGGCAAGGTCATCCAGGCTCACGGTGGCCAGGTCGTGCCGGTCACGGACCACCGTGGCCGCCGCATCTACTACTGGTACGGCGAAGACCGCAGCAACGGCTACTACAACAGTCCGGGCGTGCACCTGTACTCCTCGTACGACCTCTACAACTGGAAGGACGAAGGGCTCGCACTTCGCGCGATGAGCTCCCCCGACCAGTTCGAGAACGACAAGTACTTCGCCAAGCTGTACAAGCACTACACGCCCACCCAGAAGGACACCGTCTGGCGTGACCTCTCGACCAACAACGTCCGCACCGACGGATGGGCGACGTCGTCGATCCTCGAGCGCCCGAAAGTCATCTACAACAAGGCCACCCGCAAATGGGTCATGTGGGTGCACTCCGACGGGCCGTCGGACCCGGCCAGTACGTCGAACTACGCCCGGGCCGAAGCCGGCGTCGCAATCGCGGACTCCCCCAAGGGGCCGTTCCGCTGGATCGACTCCTACCGGCTGGACCACGTACCGAGCGACTCCGTCCCATGGTGCGGCAGCGGACCATCGTTCGACCCCGCCGGCGGCATGGCGCGCGACATGAACCTGTTCGTGGACGACGACGGCACGGCGTACATCATCTACTCCTCCGAGGAGAACCGGACGATGTACATCTCCAAGCTGAACAAGTCCTACACCTACCTGTCCGCCTCGCCCGACCAAGCCGTGCAGGGCAAGGACTTCACCCGGACGCTGGTTTGCAACCAGCGCGAAGCCCCCGCAATGTTCAAATCCGAAGGCACCTACTACCTCCTTACCTCCGGCGCCACCGGCTGGGACCCCAACCCCGCGCACTACGCGACCTCGCAGAACATCCTCGGCCAGTTCACCGATCGCGGCGTCCCGATCACCGGCGACGGCGCGGCCACGACGTACCAGTCCCAGAGCACGAACGTCGTCCCGGTCGACGAGAAGCACAACAAGTTCATCTTCATGGCGGACCGCTGGACACCGGACGATCTCGCCAACGCGCCGTACGTCTGGATGCCGATGAAGTTCGGCGAAGGCGGCAGCCTCACCGTCGGACCGGACACCGAGTGGACACTGAAGGACTTAACGCCGTACACGCGCTGGACCGTCACCAGCACGATCCCGGACCACGTCTGGCTCGGTGACCCGAGCACACTGCCGACCACCGTCACGGTGACGACCGCACGCGGCTCTCAGCAACTGCCGGTGACCTGGGATCCGTCCACCATTTCCCAGCCTGGGCCCGCAACCCTGCGCGGCACCTTGTCGGACGGCCGGACGTTCACGCGCGCGGTCATGGTCATGCCGCATGGTCTTCGGTACGCCGTGAACGCGGGCGGGACCGCAACGGCGGACTGGACACGCCTCACCCAGGACGCCGCAACCGAACACCCGCTGCTCAACTCGGCCCCCGAACAGCCGCTCGGCACCGACCCGGCCACCGGGACCACCTGGGGCTACACGGGTGCGAGCGCCCCAGCGGGCAGTGGCGATCTCTACACCACGCTCCGCTACGCGAAGAACCACGAGCCACTTGTCTACACCTTCGGCAATCTCGAACCCGGCACCTACACGGTCCACGCCGGGTACTACGACCCGTGGCCGTGGGCCAACCGCGCCGCGCAGGTGACGATCAACGGGTCCGTCGTGGACCAGCAGCGCCTGTTCACCGCAACCGGTGTCGCCGCGTCGTACGGCGGAATTCTGGTCGGCACCGACGGCACGATCACCGTATCGATAGCACCGACCAGGTCACCCGACATCCAGGTCAGCTGGCTGATGGTTGCCCGAAGCAATTAGCACACCCGGCAACTGTCAGATCACGACGCATCCACGGCTGCCGTGAACGCAGGCACCAACGGCGGACCATTGCAGGTCCGCCAAGGCGGACGCATCGGCGCCCCTTCCGAGGGTCTGTGTCAGTGGGTGCGGTGCATGCGGTTCATTCCGAACGACAGAGCGCCCAGGCCCAGCAGTACTGCGATGGCGCCGGCGACGACGTTGCTCCAGATCGTCCGAGTGGTTGCGACGTCGCCGCTGACCACCCAGGGGGCAATGATCGTCCAGACGCCGATCAGCGGTGCGACCCAGGCCATGCCGTGCGTCCGGCCGTACGCCGAGGCGAACCCGACGGCGAGCAGCGCCAACGCGATGCCCACGATCAGGTTGTTACCGGTCAGGCTTGTGAAGCCGGTGAACCCGACCACCCATGGCGAGATCGCCAGATACAGACCGGTCAGGAACGTGAGCCCGTCAACGGCTTGCGCGGTGCTCGTTTCCGCGGCCGCGTCGTACTTGGCCCGCAATTCCGCGATGTCCGGGTGCATCCTCATGGACTCGGTAGCCATTGCAGCCACCACCTTCTCAGACGGCGAGTGTTGCCCTTCGAGGGAGCGAGACTCGAGCTCGCTCATGTATCATGCCGTGATATTATCATCCCAGGAGTTAAGAGCCAATGGTGTCAGTGCGCAAACACCTCGACGAACCGGAATACGCCAGGTTGCTCGCGTTCCGGGTCGGCCTGCGCCGCTTCCTCCGATGGAGCGAGCAACAGGCTGCCACGGTCGGTCTGACCGCAGCGCAACACCAACTCCTGCTGGCGATCCGGGGCCACACCGATCCGCGGGGGCCGAAGGTCGGCGAACTGGCGGAGTACCTGTGCACCCGTCATCACAGTGCCGTTCAGCTCATCGATCGCACCGAACAGCTCGGCCTCATCCAGCGCAGCCGCGAAGACGATGAGGACCGCCGGGTCGTGCGCCTCAGCCTGACGTCGGCAGGCGATCAGAAGCTCGCCGATCTCAGCACGACCCACTTGGAGGAGCTGCACCGTCTGGCCCCCCTCATCGACCAACTGACCGAACCGGAACCAACCTCCGCAACACCGTGAAGCACCCGGCACCGGTCGTCACCGGCCCGATTCGAGCCTTGTCATCGGTACCGTCGACCACGGCTTCTCGTTCCCGTACTACTCGTGCTGGAGGTCCGCAGCGATGTGCAGAGCGGTGATCGCGTGCTGCAGGTCTTCCAGTACGAGTTGACGCTCGCGGCCTCGCTCGGCGTACAGGCACTGAACCAGGCGGCCGTCGCTTGTCCGTCCGGCAGTCTCGATCATGCCCTTGTCGTTCTCGAGCAGTCTCCAGCCGGCCTCATCGAGCTGCTCAAGGGCATGCGCCCGGTCGGCGGTCTGCAACGACAGACCGCCGGTGCGCCCGTACTGTCCACCGCCGGGCCACGCGACCTCGAGGAACCAGTCATCTGGCGCAGCCACGTCCGAGCCGGGGAGTGGTGCCACAAGCAGGCCAGTTCCCGTTGACGGTTCCAGATACGCAACGTGCGCAGCGAACTCGGCCACCGTCAGAACGGTTGCCCCTGGGGCTCCGTCGAAGAACACATGCACCGTACGTCGGCGTCCGACAACCCGCGGACCACCACTCGCTGCAGCCTCGGTGGCCAGATTTCGTCGGTAGTAGTACGTGAGCGCGGAGAGCGGAATCCTGCACGTCGACAGACTGTGGGCGCTGTCCGCCATCACGATCCTTCCGTTCGGGACTGCCTCCACCCTCACCATCAGGCTTTGAGAATGCGCGGTCACGCTCTTTACGATCTGATGACGCCTCGCCGACGAGTTGCCCTAGGCAATTGAGACTTGTTGACGTTTCTTCGCTGCCGCACCGTCCGGCTGGAGACCGGGCGCTTTCTGGTCTAGCGTCACATTCAGGTCCGGCAGATCAGGCGCAAGCTCGGGCCGAGTGGATGCCGGTGCGGCGGGTGTTCGAGGGAAAGCCGTCGCCGGCATCCACCACGATCAATGGGTGTCAGCATTCCCTGTGGTCGATCGCAATCTCGGTGAGGTTGAGCCTCTGGCACCATCCTCCCGGCTCCTGCTGCCGTACCTGTGAGCTGGACCTCGGTCGGACCTGCGGCAGCAGCTGAACCACGCCCGCGTGAGGGCGCATTCTTACCAGAGGTATTTGAATGCTGCGGGGCAACGGACCGACGCCAGCTGGACGTCGGACAACGCAAGATCCGGGTGACCATCGCCGATCTGGACCACCGGACGAACGAGAATGGCAACTCGACCCCCGAGCACATCGTTCTTCGCACTCGCCTGGGCAGGCCTCGCAGAAACGGGCAAGGCGCGGGCGGCGCTCGACTGGCTGCTGTCCAAACGCAACATCCTCGGCGAGCTCCCCGAACTCGTCGACGGCGACGGCAACCCGGCCTCCACCGTGCCGTTGGCCTGGACCGGCTCCCTGCTGGTGCTGACCATCAGCCAGCTCCAAACCCACAGCATCGAAACACCGCCCCCAGCCCACTGAAGCAATGAGACGGTTAGGAACAGCGACTCTGCAGAGTCGTGGTCGGCGATGAACCGGAACGCATCCGTCGCCGGCCCAGGACTCTGGCGGCGATCGCCGGACGCAGCAACGCGGTCGGCGGGTCCAGCAGGTTCGTTACCCGGCTGAACGCCACCGATACCACCTCGTCGTGCTCGGCGGTGGCGTACAGCCGGTCGAGGTAGCGGTTCACCAGCCGTGTCCGGGTGTCGCGCGGTCCGTCGACCCCGGGCAGGGCGGTATCACCGCCTACCGCGATCTGCCACGGGATGTCGATGACGGGCCGCACTGCACGGAAGAACCGCAGCGCGTCGAAACCGTCCACACCATCGCGTTGCAGTGCTTCACCGAGGCGCAGCGCCTGCACGGCCGCCACCGACATACCCTGCCCGTACATCGGGTTGAACGAGCACATCGCGTCCCCGACGACGACCAAACCCTTGGGAAATCGCTGCAGCAGGTCGTAGCGATGCCGAACGCTGGCCGGGTACCGGAACTTCACCGGATCGTCGAGCGGCTTCGACCGCTCGATGACGTCGGCCACGTACGGCAGCGGCAACCCGCGGGCGTACGCCCGGTACCCCGGATCGTCGAGCGGAGCGTGGTCCCCGAGGATGCCGAACAACGTGACGACCGCCCGGCCGGCCTCCTGCAGCATGACGGCTCCCCCACGCGGAGCGACCGCGGACGGCCCGATGACGATGGCGATATCACCCTCGAGTGCCTCCGGGTCGACCTCGTAGTGCCGCGACACGTACGCGAGGTCGAGCTGGACCTTCTCCTCCGGCGGGCGCCCGTAGTCCAGCTCGGTCAGCCATCGCGGCGTCCGCGACCCACGGCCGGTCGCGTCGACGACCAGGTCTGCCGGAACGCCTTCGAGTCCGGCCGCGTCGCGACGCTGCACGAACGCCCCGATCACTCGCTTGGTCTCGGGATCAGCGTCGATCCCGACGATGTCCGTGCTCGCGCGCAGCTCGATACCCGGCATCGCGAGGACTTTCGCCCGCACATAGTTCTCGAGGTACGGCCGGCTGAACGAGAGCGCGGTCATGCCGATCGGCACTTGTCGCAGCCGGTGCCCGTTGGTGCAGAACCGGACGTTTCCCAGGACGTCACCACTCGGCACACCAGCTGCGATCAGCTCATCGGTCGCGCCTGGGAACAGCTGTTCGACGACATCGAGCCCGGCGGTCAGCATTCCGTGCGGATGCCTGCCCTGCGGTACGCCGCGCCGTACCTCGCGCTCTCGTGGATCCGCCACCGGATCACCGGCCCACTCCCCGCTCAGGTGGTCACGCTCCACGATGGTCACTCGCTCGAAGTGCTCTGCGAGCACCCGCGCGACGAGCAGACCCGCCATACTTCCCCCGAGCACTACGGCTCGATGACAATTCTCCGTCGAGGATCGGTACGGCGAAGGTTGCCTGCGGCTACTCATTGCCGACGGCAACATAGTCCCTGGCGTTCTGGTGCTCTCGAAACTGTCTGATCGCCGGTATCAGCAGCAGAACGAGTGCAGCCACCCAAGCGACCACACTGAGCGGAGCCTGCGGCGAGGGCTGCCAGCCGCGCTCGGTGAATCCGAACAGACCCACTGTGCGCGACAGCGTGAACCCGCCGAGACCGCTCAGACACAGTCCGGCGGCGAGGATCCGGAGTACGCCGGCATTGCCGACCAGAAGGAGTACGGCCACTGCCATCGAGGCTGCGGCATCCCAGTGGAACGACGGCCCGATCGTCGGGATGAAGTGGTAGCTGCGGACGTACAGCTGCGCGTGGATGTAGCCGCTGATGGCGAGGCAGATGGACAGCGGGAGGGCCTCGAGCGTACGGCGGGGAACCTTCATGCCAGTTTCACGTCCTTGATCGCGAGCCGGTCGGTGCCTTCGAGGTACTGGACCTCGCGGATACCCAGCGCGTCCTTCAGCTTTCCGGCCGGCAAGGTCACCGGCGTCGGTGCCGCCGCCTCGCCGGGGTGGGGCAGCGGGTAGGCGGTGGTGGTCGCACTGTGGAAGGTGACGTTGCCTTCGGTCTTGGTGAACAGCTGGTGGATGTGGCCGTTGAGGCAGGTCACCGACGAGAACCGTTTGAGGTAGCTGAGTGCTTGCGTGGCATCGTTGGTTCCCCAGCCCCACTTGGGATAGAGCGCGAACAGCGGGATGTGGCTGAAGACGACGATCGGGGTGTCCGACGACAGGTTCGCGACGTCCTTCTGGACGAACGCGAGCTGCTCTGTGCCGAGGTGACCGAGCGACTCCAGCCCCAGCGTGTTCACCAGCGAGATGAAGTGCACCCCGTGCAGGTCGAAGCTGTACCAGCCGTCGCCGGCGGTGCCCTTTCCGAAGGCGGCCCGGTACTTCTGGCCGTGATCGTCGATCGAGTCGTGCTCACCCGGGACCGTGAACACACGTCCGGTGTTCAGGCCGCTCATCAGCTGCTTGACCTGGTCGAACTGTGCGGGCGTCGACAGATGGGTCAGGTCTCCGGTGTGTACGACGAAGTCCGCCCGGTACGGCAACGCGTTGATCTGGTCGATCGCCTCGGTGAACGACTGTTCGACGGCGGTGTTCGCGGTGCCCTTGAAGCCCAGGTGGCTGTCGCTGATCTGGATGAACCGCAACGCGTTCGGATCCTTGGCGAGCGCGGCGGGCGCCTCGCCGGGGCCGGTGACCTGGCTGATCACCTCGCCACCCGTCACCGTCAGCACCACGGCCGCACCGAACCACGCGGTGTGACGCATCAACTGACGACGCGTCATGCCTTCCGGGCTGTGATCGTCCTCGACGCTCATGCGGTGACCACCACCGTGCCGGTCATGAAGGGGTGGATCGTGCACAGGTAGTCGAAGGTGCCGGCCTTGGTGAACGTGTACTGGAACTTGTCACCGTTCTGCAGCGTCTTCGACTTCAACGGGCCGGTGCCGTTCTGGCTGGTCACCGTGTGCGGGTCCTGGTCGTCGTTGGTCCACGTCACCGTGGCGCCGACCTTGACCTTGATGCTCAGAGGGCCGAAGGCGAACCCCTTGATGGCCACCGAGGTGGACGCGACCGGCGCACCGGCCGCGGGCGCCGGTGACATGGACATACCGGGCATCTCCGAGTCGACAGGAGACGGTTGGGAAGAGGCGGCGGACGACGCCGCACCGGACTGATTATCGGTGCTTCCGCAAGCGGCGAGGGCTATCAGACAACCGGTCGCCGCGAGCGCAACGACGGCGGGTCGGCTTGAACGAATGCTTGTCATGCCGATGAATAGGCAGCCTGGTTACACCTGGTGTCGAGTTGCTTCCTGCGACACGCCGACCAGCCAGGATGGTCGATCAGGCTTGGCGGGGCGGGACGAAGACCTGAACCACGCCGTCGGATTCGCGCACCATCAGCTTTGGCAAGGGCGGCAGCGCGATCGGGAGCCGGTGCTGCAGCACCGCGCCGTCGACGCCGAACGTGGCACTGTGACAAGGGCACTTCAATCGGCGCGCAGGACCGTCCAGGGCAAGCTTGCACCCCAGGTGAGTGCAGACGCCGGACACGGCGTTCAGCTCGTCACCGGAGCGATGCACGAAGCCGACAATGCTCCCCGCGTCGAACGGCCGCACGGCACCGTCCGGCAGGTCCTTGACCGCGACGATCCCGCGCCATTCCCCGTTGTCGGGCGTGACCGTCGCGTCGGCGGGCTCCGCCGTCACCGCTCCCCCGGAGCCGCTCAGGGCCATCTCGGCGCCGACACCGACCGCGGCTGATGCCGCGGAAGCCGCAGCGATCGACAGCACGAACCGGCGACGGCTGCCGCGCACGTCCCGCACCGGCGGCGCATCGTCCAGCTCGGTCCGCAAGCGCTCGCGCAAGGAGCTGACGAACTCATCGCTCGGCTCGGTGTCAGGACCAGCGGCGCGCAGGGCGATCGCGGTCCGAATCTGAGACTCGTCTGCCGCGTCGGCAGCAAAAGGCTTCGTCCGACGCCGGCTCAGTAGATCTTCGACGAATCGGCGTACACCGCGCATGGTCACACCTCCATTCTCTCTGCCACAACCGCGGCCTGCCGAAGCGCCCGGTGCTGCAGGACCTTCGCGTTACCCACGGTCACTCCCAGCTCCGTCGCGGCCTCCTTCAACGAACACGAGCCGATGAACCGCAACTGGAGAATGCGGCGGTACCGCTCGGGTAGCTCCGCCAGGATCGCCTCCGCCCGGGCGGCCGCGCCGCTGTCGCCGGCGTCGGTCACCGACTCGGTCAGCGCCCAGTCCTCGTCGAGCCTGGTGATCTCACGGCCCAGCGTTCGCCGCCAGTAGGCTGCCAGCACCGTGCGCACGGTCGCGGACAGATAAGCCCGGACCTCGCCGACGCTCGCTGACAGCTGCAACGGCCGCAACGCCGTCACGAACACCTCGGCGGTGAGATCCTCCGCGTCGGGACGGTTGCCCACCTTGGCGAACATCATCCGGTAGACGCGGTCCACATTGTCGTTGTAGACAGCCTCCCAGTCGGCATAGCTGTCCTCGGTCACCACGTGAAGACGAACCGGTGAGGCCGCGGGAACCGACTCCGATTTCGGTCCCTCGTCGAGCCTCCGCCGCCCCCACACATTTCGTCCCGCCACCCGTCACCGTCCACTTCGCACGTCAGGACCGCCACAACACCACACCTGTAATAGGCACCGGGGTTACACGAGTCCCCGCCTGTAACCCGTCCGGCTATCCCTTGACGTCCATCGAATCTTCTCCGTGGAGTCATCGTGACCTCTCCAGTCTCACGTCGCGGCCTACTGATCGCCGGTGGCACGACTGCCGCGGCCGTAGCCGTCGGAGCAACAAACACCACCTTCGCTGCTGCTCAGACGGCTGCCCGCGTCCCGTCGCTCGAAGTGACCAGACAAGCCCGGACGGGTGCTGACGTTGTGATCGCCTGGAACCAGGCACTGCTCGAGATCGTCCGCACGCCAGGTCTGCAGCCGCCCACCGTTCACCCGACCCGCAGCTTCGCACTTCTGCACGCGGCGATCCATAACGCTGTGGTCGCCACCACCGGGAAGGGTACGCCGTACCTCTTCGCAGTGCACGCGGCGTCCGCAGCATCGCCGATCGCCGCAGCAGCCCAAGCAGGGCATGACATTCTCGTCGCGCTGTATCCGGCGGAGGCCGTCGATCTGGGCCACCGGCTCACCGACGAACTGCGCGCCCTCGGCCACGCGCCTGGTCGCGAAGCAGGCATCGCCGCGGGCCGGCTCACCGCTCGGCTCCTGCTCGATCTACGCGCTGACGACGGCTCAGCGGTCGTCCCGCCGCCGCTGGCTCCCGGCACCCGACCCGGTCAGTACCGGCCGACACCGCCCGCCGGTTCGCCTGCTGTGTTCACGCACTGGTCAGCCGTCAGGCCGTTCCTGATCAAGCGGGCCGACCGATTCCGCCCGGAAGCGTATCCAGACCTCGGCGGCCGGCGGTACGCCGCGGCGATCAACGAGGTCCAGCGGCTCGGCCAGGACACGAGCGGTGGCCGCAGCGAGGACCAGACCGAACAGGGCAACTTCTGGGCAGCACCGATCTGGAACTACTGGAACGAGATCACCCAGACCGCTATCAGTGCCGAAGGCAACGACCTTGTGCGTGCGGCCCGGGTGTTCGCGCACCTCAACCTGGCGCTGGCCGATGCGGTCATCGCGTTCTACGACGCCAAGTACCACTTCCGGATCTGGCGACCTGTCACTGCGATCCGGCTCGCGGATCAGGACGGCAACCCCGCCACCAGGGCGAATCCGAGCTGGAACCCCCTGGCCACGACACCGGCCGACCCGTCGTACCCCGGCGCGCACAGTGTGGTCTCGCAGACCGCCGCGACCCTGCTGAGTCAGGAGTTCGATCCGCGGTTGCGGCTCGCGGTCACGTCCGACGTGCTTCCCGGCGTCACCCGGAAGTTCCGCTCCCTGCAGGCCATCGCCGACGAGGCCGGACTCAGTCGCCTGTACGCCGGCATCCACACCAAGCTCGACCACTATGCCGGCCAAGAACTCGGCCACAACCTGGCCAGATCCCTCCTCACCCACCCGGAACTGCGCCCGTAACAGCGGCCTGCACTCCGCGAACTCCATACTTCGTCCATCGCCGAAGCGACCGGCTCGGCTGTCCCGACCTGACCTCACCGTCCAGCCTGCCCAGCAGCTGGCGTGGACCTTCGGTGGCCCGCAGCTGAACGGGGCCCATTGCTCAGCGGGGTCCATCAGGCTTGCGCCGTGGACGGGCCGAGAAGTCCCAGTCCGGCGGTGGGGCCGGCCAGTGCGGTGGTGGCCGCCAGCCCGGCGGAGGTCTCCAGCCTGGAGGCGGTACGGGCCAGCCCGGCGGTGGGTTGAAGCCAGAGCCGCGATTGTTGTTGCCCAAGCTGAGAGCGAACACGATGAAAACGGCCAGCAACAGCAGGGAATCGCTGACCGCAAGCAGCCTCACCGTCAGCAGTAAGTGGCCTGTCGCCATGCCGGCGACGCCCAAGTTGTCCATGTCGACCGGGCCGGCTCCGACGACGATGGCGGCAACCCAGGTCAGGACGACCACGCCTGTACCGAGGCCGGCCAGGAGCCGTCGCCTGCGGCGCAGACCCATCAGAGCCAGCAGCAGACCGGCCACGCCCACCGCCCAGAGCCCGATCCCCAACTGTCCACGCCAAGGCTGTGGGTCCATTCGAACAGTCCCCGCGGGGGGCATGTCACCTTGGCCGAGCCTGTCCCAGGACCAGTAGTCACCATCAACGTCGCCGGGTGGCGATTGCCAGTCTGCGGCAGCTGGTACGCGGGGTGCACGTACGGTGATACGCACGGCCCGAACGCCGACGGTTCTCAGTCTCGACAGCGTGGTGCGGAAGTCCAAGCCGACCGTCGGACGGTTTCCGGGCTGGTAGACCCCGGTCGCATGCAACACCGCGAAGGAGTAGCCGGCGCCGTTGTCTCCGTGATCGACCCACCGGCGCGATGCGGTGGGCAGCAGCAGCGGTGCGACCGCTTCTCCGGTGCGGATCTGTTCGGCTTCCGACATCCCACCGATGATCAGGTCGACATCCATACCGCCGTCGGCCTTGATCCTGGCATCGACGCGGGCCTCCGTCCTGTCACCTGGCATCCACCCGACGGGGTCGCATCCGGTCAGGAGAACCGACAGCACCACACCAACGACGACAAGCAGACAGCCGCCGCGCGGATTGACACACCGGGCGGCGCCTCGTGTCACCTTCGCCCCGTCGGCCAGGCCGGCCGGAAACCGGACGCAGAGACCTCCCACAATCGCCGTTCGAAACTCGCCAAGCCCGAGCCTCACCTGCGCCATCCCTGACTCTGCCGCACCACATGATCCTGCGGCCACAGAGTAGGCCGCCCGAGGTTACTCAACCAGCTTTCGAACATTCTGGAAGTAACGCAGCGCTACCACAGGCTGAAGTTGCCTATGGCACCGGTCGCCGGCAGGCATGGGCGAATCTCGCATGGAAATCAGCGGGTTCGGGGGCCCGGGCATGTTGGTGTCTCGTGTGGACTCTTTACGCGCCTTGTGGGGTTGGGATGCGGACGTTTGCTATGAGGTGGCGTACGGGCTCGGGGGCGCCGGTGATGACGGTCCCGGCCGCTGCAAGGGCGGCGGGGTCCTCGGTGCCGAAGGCGGCGAGGAGGGCTTCCGTTGTGGTGACCAGGACGGCGTCCGGATCTTTGGGCGGCTCGTGGGCGACCTCGGCGCCGGCCGAGGTGAGGCGGACGCCGAACACCCCGGCAGGACCGTGGTCGCGTAGTTCGATCCGGAGCGTCGTCTCCGGCCGCTCCGGCGTCGGCACGAAGAAGGTGCGGATGGTCAGCATGGCGCTGTCCACGCTGACGAAGAGCTGCTCGGCGGTTCGGGGGGCTGCCAGCGCCCAGGTGCCGAGCGCGACCACGATCGGCTCGAGGCCGCGACCCCAAGGGGTCAGCTCGTAGACCCGCACATTGCCTGGCGGAGGCAGCTGCCGACGGCGTACGACGCCCGCGGCTGCCAGCTCGCGCAGCCGGTCGGACAGTGCGTTCGGACTGGCCGTCGGGAGCGCCTCCTGGAGGTCGGTGAACCGTTTCGGCCCGAGCAGCAGCTCCCGCACCACGAGCAGCGACCACCGCTCTCCCACGATGTCGAGGCCGCGTGCGACGCCGCAGGCTTGCCGATAGCCCCGCTGGGCCGGCATAGGACACCTCTCTTCCTGTACTTGCTCGATCATAGCAGTAACTATTAGCCTCATAGCTCCCGATATGAGGAGGAACCCATGTCCGTGTCAGCGGCACCCCCGCTCACCGACCGCGAGACCTGGCAGAAGCAGCATGACGAGCTCCGGCTCCGCGAGAAGGCACACACGCGTGAGGGCGACGCCATCGCCGCGGCCCGCCGGCGGCTGCCGATGGTCGAGGTCGACCCGACCACCCATCTGGTCGGTGCCGACGGCCCGGTGCCCCTGCTCGACGTCTTCGAGGGGAGGACTCAGCTGTTCGCGTCGTACCACATGTGGCACACCGGCAGCCCGGCCGCCGACCAGTGCGAGGGCTGCACGTTCTTCACCGGCCAGGTGCTCGAGCTGTCCTACCTGCACTCGCGCGACGTCACCTTCGCGGTCTTCTGCCAAGGGCCGTTCGAGGAAACGTCGCGCTACCGCGACTTCATGGGCTGGGAGGCGCCCTGGTACTCAGTGCCCGCGGAGTCGCTCGACTCCCTCGTCGCCGGGCGCGCGTTCGGGATGAAGGCGTGCTACCTGCGCCAGGGCGACCGGGTGTTCGAGACCTACTGGACCACCGGGCGGGGCGTCGAGGCGATGGCGCCGTCGTACGGCCTGCTCGACATGACCGTCTACGGCCGCCAAGAGGAATGGGAGGACTCGCCGGAAGGCTGGCCACAGCGCTTCCGGACCGACGGCGACCAGTTCCGGCTCGATGGCCGGCCCACATCGCAGTGGTCGCGCCTCGCCGCCGGCCGTGACGACGACCTGGGCGCCACCGGATCCGCGAGCAGCGAGCACCACTGCCACTGAGGTCCGGCAACGGTCCAGCGACCAGCGTCGGGCCAGCTCTGGATCAGGCCGTTGGAGAGCCGGCGAGGACGCCGAAAGCGAGGCCGCTCGATTCGTCGTGGCAGATGGCTTGGAGGTCGGCGTAAAGCCTGGCGACGATCTCTGGCTCGTCCGACCATCGGTTGACGGCCTCGGCCGGGTCGGCCTCCACGTCGTAGAGCTGTCCGTCAGGATGGTCCGCGTCCCAGACGGGGTTCGCTTGTACCTTGCCTGAACCGGAGCTGAACAGGGCACTGATCGACGGCTCCGAGAAACCGCCGCCGGAGCCGGGAGCGAAGATCGCCTTCCATCGGCCGGAGCGGATCGCGAAGCGTCCGCCAAGACTGTGATGCACGATCGACCGGTCGGGCTGGAGCGGCTCGCCCTGGGTCAGGGCACCGAGCAGATCCCGCCCGTCTTCGGCGGCTCCGTCCGGCAGCGGCGTCTGTGTTGCCGCCGCGACGGTGGGCAGTACGTCGGTGAGACAGACCGGGGCCTCGATCAACGATCCGGGCTCGATCCGGCCGGGCCAGGACGCGATGAACGGCTCCCGGTGCCCACCGTCCCACAGGTCACCCTTCTGCCCCCGCCAATCACCGTTCGGTCGATGCTGCGTCATGTCACCGTCGTCGGAGAAGATCATCGGCGCACCGTTGTCGCTGGTCACGATCACCAGGGTGTTCTCGGTGTCCCCCCGATCGGCGATCGCCTGCAGCACTTCACCGACCATCCAGTCGACCAGGCAGACGGCGTCCGCCCGATCGCCCAGGCCGGAGCGACCGCGGACGAAGTCCGGCGGCACACAAGGTCGATGCGGCGCCGATGGTGCGAGGTAGCACAGGTACGGCGTGGTCGGGTCGATCCCCCGCAGCCAACTGACAGCCTCACCGACGAACCGTACGTCGGCCTCGTCCTCACGCCAGCCCTCCACCTGCAGCCCGGGGCGCTGCTCGGTGAGATACACCTCCTTCTCCCGATCGGGTACGCCGACAGTGCGATCGTCGGAGATGAACGCGTACGGCGGCATGTCGAGCGAACCGGCGATCCCGAAGAACCGGTCGAAGCCGAGGTCGTTGGGCCCGCCGGTCACGGCTGCGGAGTAGTCGATGGAACGTCCGAAGTCGGTCTCGACGTCGTCGTGCAGCACCGCGCCGGGGGCGAACGCGTCCCGGACCGAGCCGTCGCGGTGCCGCCACCCGAGGCCGAGGTGCCACTTGCCGAAGGCGCCGGTCGTGTAGCCGGCCGACCGTAGGACGTTCGCCATCGTCGGCCGCTCCGGCTCGATCAGCGCCGGACCGTGTCCCATCAGCACGAAGTTCTTCAACGGTCCGCGCCAGGCGTAGCGCCCGGTCATCAGCGCGTACCGGCTAGGTGTACAGACCGCCGATGCCGAGTGACAGTCGGTCAGTCGGGCCCCGCCGGCCGCCAGCCGGTCGATGTTCGGAGTGGGGATGGCCGAGCCGTAGCAGCCCAGATCCCCCCACCCCATGTCGTCGGCCAGTACGACGACCACATTCGGTCTCACGTGTGACAACTCCCGTCCGTACTGCGGTAGATCCGGATCGCGTTCGTGGTTCCCGGGTCGATGCTGAAGTTCCCGGCCTGACTGTTGTTGAAGCACACGCCGTCGGCGTACACGTTCTGGAAATTGATGTCGCGCACCTTGTGGTTGGCGTCGACGCCGGTCACCACGTTGGGCTGGCTGAAGGTCGTGTACGCGTGGATGTTGCGGAAGATCACCTGGTCGACCTCGCCGTAGCCGAGCGCCGGGTCGTACCACTTGTTGTTCTCGACCGCGAGGTAGAACAGCCGCCAGTTGGCGTTCTCGATCCGGATGTCGTCGAACAAATACCGCGACATCGTGCCGCTGCCGGCGTGCAGCGCCCGGAAGACAGCCGGCTTCTCCAGCTGGTACGCCTCGGAGTGGATCACGTCGTTGTCGTACACGTGGAAGGTGTCGCTGTCCTGCTGGATGTTCCAGCTGATCATGAACGACGCACCGTTCTCCAGCTGCCAGATCGTGTTGCCCCGGGCAACGGTGTCACCCCAGAACAGCTTGATCGAGTCGTCGTTGACCTTGATGAAGTTGTCCTCGAGCAGGCTCTTGTTGCCACCCACCATGCCGTCGGTGCTGTACCACCAGGAGATCGCCTTGACGTTGTGCACAGTGGTGTACTGCCCGAGAGCACGGATGTTGAAGCGCGGGCCGTCGACCAGCGTGACGCCTTCGACCAGCAGGTTCGACGAGGCCTGGTCGGCGATGTCGATCAGGCCCGGCTGGTCCTTGTTCTGGTCCTGGTCCCCGGTGTCGAGGAAGAGGCCGGAGATCACGCCACGACCCTTGATCGCGACGTTCGAGACGGCGCCCGCGGCGATGAAGGCGGCCTCGACGTACGCCCCGCCGGCCAGGTAGATGGTCTTCCCGGACTGGATCGGCTGATTCGCGCCGAGGTGGTGCACGCCGGGACCGAGGTACAGCACATTCGGATCGCTGGGTGACGGGACGTCGACCTCAGGCGGGTTGGCGAACACCAGCATCGGATGGAGCACCGGGTTGTGGATGTTCGGTTCGAACTCGACCGACAGATTGCCCGGCTGGTTGGTGGTGAACGTGCAGACGTTGCCCGCGTACGACGGCGTGATCGCCGCCGAGATCGGACGGACCAAACACCCGGTCGCGGTGCCGGCCAGCAACCGCACCCGGACCGTCACACTCCCCGAGAACGAGAAGCTGGTCCACGACGTGTCCTGCTCGCGGTTGGTGTCGGCCTTGCGGGCCAGCGCCTTGTAGACGAACGACGGTTGCTGTCCGGCGGCCTGCTCGACGGTGACGGAGTACTGGTCCGATGCCGCGATCCCGGCCGGCTGGGGGTACGTGGTCAACTGGTCCGGAGTACCGGCCGCAGGATAGATCCCGCCGTACGCCAGCGAGTCTCGATGGGCCGCGATCTCGGCGACCGTTGCGTTCGTGGACGTGGTGATGCTGTTCGCGATGTCGTCGACGACCGGCACGTCACCACTGATCTGCGTGATGCTGCCGCCGAAGTCGTACTGCTTACCGGTGTACGGCGCTCCGTCGGCGCCGGCCGGTAGCGCCGTACACCCGAGCGCGAGGACAACGGCTGCCGTGACGAGAAAACGCATGACCGGACCTCACCTTCCCGAGCGGAGGCAGGGGGTGTGGGCGCTCTTCACGATCCGGATCTGGTCGGTTGTCGCCGGATCTATCTGGAAGTTGCCGTCGGCGGCCGACGCGACGCAGGTGCCGGCTATCGAGACGTCGGCGAGGGTGGCGTCGGAGACCAGATGGTCGGGGTCACCGCCGGTGAAGACGTTCGGCATCGTGAACGGGGTCTTCGCGGTGATGTTGCGGAAGATCAGGCCGGAGATCTGCCCGAAGCCGAGCGCCGGGTCGTACCACTTGGGGTGCTTCTCCAAGATGATGTAGAACAACCGCCAGCTCGCGTCCTCCACCCGGATGTTCTCGAACAGGAACCTCTGCAGATGCCCCGGCGTGGCGTGCCGGGCGCGGAAGATCGCCTGGGGTGAGAGCCAGTAGTGCTCGGCATGGATGACGTCGTTGTCGTACACGTGGAAGTCGGCCTGGTCGGTGAGGATGTTCCAGCTGATCATGAACGGCGCGCCGTTCTCGAGCTGCCAGACGACGTTGTCGCGGATCACCGAGTCGCCGGTCATCGGCTTCAGCGCGTCGTCGTTGACCTTGCAGAAGTTGCCCTCCACCAGGCTCGCCGTACCGGCCCAGATGCAGTCGGTGCTGTACCACCAGCTCATCACCTTCAGGTTGTGCACGGTGACGTGGTCGCCGAGCACGCGCACGTTGAAGCGGGGACCGTTGACGAAGGTGAGCCCGTCGACCACCACGTTGCTCGAGTTGGATCCGGGCGAGCAGGCGGCATGCGGCGGCTGGCCCGGATCATGGCAGTCGATGTCGATCAGCCCCGGTTGGCTCTTGTTCGCGTCCTGGTCACCGAGGTCGAGGTAGGTCCCGTCGATGACGCCGCGGCCGCGGATCACCACGTCGTGCACGCCGACGCCCTTGAACGTCCCCTGCACCCAAGCGCCACCGGCGATGTACACCGTCTGGTTCGAGTGCAACTGGACAGTTCCGAGCTGGTGCAGGCCGGGACCGAGGTACAGCACGTTCGGGTCGCTCGCCGGCGGTACGTCGACCTCCGGCGGGTTCGCGAACACCAGCATCGGATGCAGCACCGGGTTCGTCGTGTTGGGAGTGAACTCGACGGACACATTGGCCGCCTGGCCCAGGACGAAAGCGCACGTGTTGCCGGCGAAGTGCGTACGGATGCGCGCCGACTCCGGCCGCACCAGGCAGCCGGTCGCCGTACCGCTCAGCTTGTGCACCTCGACCGTCACCGGGCCGGCGAACGAGAACGACGTCCAAGAGGTGTCCTTCTCCAGGTTCGTGTCGGTCTTGCGCGCCGCGACCTGGTAGACGAACGATGCAGTACGGCGCCCCGACTGGGTGAGCGTCGTCGCGTACTGATCGGAGACCGGGCTACCGGCCGCCGGTGGATAAGTCGTGAGCTGGCGCCCGGCGTGGCGGTCGCCGTCGATGGCGCCGTACGGTAGCTTGGCGCGCTCCCGGGCCAGGTCCCGGAGCATGGTGTCGGTGGTCCGGGTGATCTGGTCCGCGAGCTGATCGACATGCGGAAGCGATCCGTCGATCGCCTGAGTGCTACCGCCTTGGTCGTACTCCGTCCCGACGTACCGCGGGGCGGGACGGGCGGCTGCGGGCACTGCTGCGAGCAAACCCGCGACGCAGACCGCCGCGGCGAGCACACTTGCGAACTTCTTCATGCCTCACCTCTCAAGGGTGTCAGCCGAAGCGGCGCTGGAACTTGGCGTCGGGATCCCATTCGTTCAGGCCGGGACAGCCGAACGCGGGCGCGAGCACGTAGTGGTCGTAGGTCTCGACCAGCTTGTCGCGCAGCAGCACGTGATGGCGGCGGAGCTCGTCCACATGCTTCTCGCTGTCGACCAGGTTGGTCATCTCGTACGGGTCGTCCTCGAGGTCGAAGAACTGCCACGGCCGGCCGCCGTGCGCGTCACCGAGCACGGTGTACTTGTAGCGCCGGGACCGGAAACCGCGCCACGTCTCCTCGTGGAACGGCAGGCCCGGACGCATCTCCGCGACGAACTCCAGCAGCACGCCCTCGCGGTCGATCCCGGACTCGTCACCGCGGGCGAGCGGCGACAGATCGATCCCGGGCTTGGGATCGCGGGGTACGACGCCGGCCAGCCCGAGCAAGGTCGGGAACAGGTCCTCGGTGCTGACCGGATCCTCGACCACGGACGGCGTGATCCCGGCACCGGACAGGATGAGCGGGACTCCGATCGACTCCTCCCACGGTCGCTGTTTCGCCAGCAGCCCATGGCACCCGAGCAGCTCACCGTGGTCCGCGGTCAACCCGATCACGGTGTTCTCCAGCTGACCGGTCTCACGCAGACCGTCCATCAGCCGCCCGATGTTGTCGTCGAGGTTCTCGATCATCGCGTAGTACACGCGCAGGTCGTCGATCAGGTCGCGCCCGTGCGGTCCGCGCTTGTTGTACTCCTTGCCGTCGTCAACGTTCTCCCGCAGGACGATCTCGCGATCCTTCCAGCGCTCGATGTAGTCCGGCGGCGCGGTGAAGATCGGGTGCGGCGGCTCCACCGAGAGCACCGTCGCCCACGGCTTGTCGGACGGACTCTTCAGGTCCTGGATGGCGATGTCGAACAACCCATCGGTCTGGAACCCGTCGATCTTGTGCGGCTGCGGGTCGTCCTCGTTCCAGTAGTAGGTGTCCCACGGGTCGTTGCAGATGTCGAAGGCGGCGAACCGCTGGAACCGGCCCTGGTACGGGCGCGGGACCTGGGTGCGCGACGCCTTCACCACGTTGTGGCCGGGGTAGTGACCGAAGTTCCCGTACAGGTGCCACTTGCCGTACAGCGCGGTCGAGTAGCCGGCCTCGTTCAGCTCGTCGGCGAGCGTGCGTTCGGCCGGCGACATCCGCCACTCGATCGAAGGGATGAACCGGGTGTGCGCGTACTCACCCGTCATCAGGCTGAACCGGTACGGCACGCACACCGGGTACGTCGAGCACGCGGTGTCGAACCGCGTCCCGGCCGCCGCCAGCGCATCGATGTTCGGTGTGCTGACGTTCGGGTCGCCGTACGCGCCGAGCGCCTGGCGGCGCAACTGGTCGGCGACGATCAGGACGAGGTTCGGACGGGGGTCTGGTGACGTCACTTGAGTCCTCCTGCGGTCAGACCGCTGACGAATCGGCGTTGCAGTACGAGGAACAGCAGCACCACGGGGCCGAGCATGAAGATCGCCGCGGCGCTCGTCATGCCCCAGTCCGTCGAGTACTGGTCCTGGAAAGCCAGGAAGCTGGTCGCGACCGGCCGCAGCTTCGGGTCGTGGATGAAGGTGATCGCCCAGAAGAACTCGTTCCACGACCACAACGCCACAATCAGGGCGACGGTCAGGAACCCCGGCCACGCGAGCGGGAGCACCACCCGGCGGGCGATCTGCAGGTCGGAAGCGCCATCGAGGCGGGCCGCCTCGGTGTAGTCCTTCGGGATCTTGAGCAGGAACGATCGCAGCAGCAGCGTCGCGAACGGAGCGTCCGTGGCCCAGTAGATGACGATCAGGCCGAACAGGTTGTCGACCAGGTGCAGCTGGGTCCAGAGGAAGAACAACGGCACCAGGAACAGCTGCACCGGCAGCGCGCTACCGAGGAAGAGGTACCCGACGACGACACCGCTGCCCGGGACATGGAGATGACTGAGTGCGTACGCCGCGAGGCCGGCCACGACGCAGGTGCCGATGACGGAGCCGAGGCAGATGATCAGGCTGTTCCGCATGGTGGTGGCGAAGTCGCCGCGGGTCCAGGCCTCGGTGAAGTTGTGCAGGCTGAGCGAGTCCGGCGGAGCCAGTGGGTTCGTGCCGATCTCCGCGTTGTTCTTGAACGCGTTGAAGACGACCGCGACCAGCGGTCCGAGCGCGAACAACGCCAGCACGATCAGGACGACGTACGCACCAGGACCACCGCCGGACAGTCGCCGGCCCGGCCGCCTCGAGTTGCCGGCCGACGGGCGGGGTGTGCGGGTGGTGGTCGCCGGATCGATGACGGTGGTGGTCACTCGTCCTCCCATCCCTTCCTGCGCAAGTGTTGATAGACGGCGAGGATGACGGCGGTGATCGCGGTCATCGACAGTCCCAGTGCGGCGGCGTACCCGGCGGAGTACTCGTTGAAGGCCTGCTTGTACATCAGCGTCGAGACGACTTCGCTCGACCCGGCCGGACCGCCCTGGGTCATGATGTAGATGTAGTCGAACGCCTTCAGCGTCCAGATCACCGTCATCAGGATCACGAAGATCATCGTCGGGCGGATGCCGGGCAGCGTGACCGACAGGAACTGCTGCCACCGGTTCGCGCCGTCGACGCTCGCCGCGTCGTACAGCTGCGGGTCGATGCCCTGCATCGCGGCCAGGAAGATCACCGCGAGGAACCCCCACCAGTGCCAGTCCACGACGACGTTCACGCTGACCAGTGAGGTGGAGGTGTCACCGAGCCAGGAGTGGTCGATCCCGAACTGGTGAGCGATCCCGCTGGTCGGCGAGAGCAGCATCTTCCAGACCGCCGCGTTGACGACGCTCGCCACGACGTACGGAATGAAGTAGATCGCCCGGAACAGCACCTGGAACCTGCGGACCTGGCTGAGCAGGTAGGCGCCGAGCAGCCCCATCGCCAGCGGGACGGAGCCGAACAGCACGAACCAGATCGCGTTGTGCAGCACGGCCTGGTGGACATCGGGGTCGGCGAAGGCCTTGGTGTAGTTGGCCAGGCCGATGAACTTCGCCGGCCCGAGCCCGGACCAGTCCGTCAGCGAGTAGTACATGGTTGCGATCGACGGACCGATCACCACCAGCAGATTGAGCACCAGCAGCGGTGCGAGGAACGCCCAGCCGATCACCGCCGACCGGCGCCGCGCACGAGCGGCACCGGGCGCCCGTACGCCGGCACCGACGACGGCGGCCGTCATTTGGCCGGGCCCTGAGCGGGCAGGGCCGGGATCGTACCGTCGGCCTTCTCGCTGGTGAACAAGCGGTCGAGCTCCTTGCAGTAGTCGGCCGGCTTGATCTTCTTGGTCAGCACCTGCTCGAGCCCCTCGTACACGTACACGTCCGTCTTCGGTGGCCACCAGGTCCACGTGACGTACCCGTAGTCACCCGTCGAGACCGCCTTGTTCAGCGACGTCAGCACGCGGGCCGAGCGGGGGTCGATCTTCTTCGGGATGTCGGTGTCGGCGAAGTCGATCGGGATGTTGTACGTCGCCGGCACGTCGGCCATCCGCTTCAGTGCGGCGGCGCGGTCGCCGTAGTACCAGTTCAGGAAGGTGGCCGCGGCGTCCTTGTTCTTGCTGGCGGCGTTGATCCCGAACGAGCCGCCGATGCCCAGCTCGTACAGCGGGTACTTGACCTCGTCGCGCAGCGCCGGGATCGGCATCCAGTCCCACTCGTTCGCGTTCTTCGCCTTGGCACCGAAGTACTGGCCGACCTGGCTCATGAACCAGACGCCCTGCGGGACCATCGCGACCTTGCCCTTGCCGAAGTTCGCGCCGATCTCCTGCGACGGGACGGAGAAGTACTTGTCGACGCCGCCGGCCAGCCAGCCCTTGTCGAAGTACGTCTGCACCAGCTCGACGGCCTCGACGAAGACCGGGTCGGTGAACTTGATCTGGCCGGACAGCGCCTGGTGCAGGGCGTCGGGACCGGAGTAGTGGTTCCAGAAAACCGTCATCAGCCACTCGCCCGCGGCTTTCCAGTCCACGTTCGAGGAACCGAACGGGGTGATGCCCTGGCCGTGCGCCTCGGCCGCCAGGGCCTCCAGGTCGGCCCGGTTCTCGGGCTGCTTCCAGCCCTTCGACGCGAACAGCGTCTTGTTGAAGTACAGCATCATCGTGTCGACCCGCATCGGCAGCGCGTACAGCTTGTCGTCGGTCGTGAACGCCTTCATCGCCCAGGCCGACAGCTTGTCCTTCCAGCCGTACTTGTCGGCGTACGGTGTGAGGTCCGCGAGCGCGTGCGCCTTGCTCCAGGCCAGGGTCTGGGTCGCGGCCGGACCGCGGACGACGTCCGGGCCCGATCGCGCCTGCAGAGCGGTCTGCACGAGCCGGCGCAGGTCGTCGCCCTTGTAGTACGTCGTGTTCAGGTCGACGGACGGGTTCGCCTTCTCGAACAGGGCGGCGACCTGCTCGTTGAAGTACTTCTGGTTCGCGTCGCCCTGGATGTCGAGCCAGAGATCGACCTTGCCGTTGCCCGAGCCGGTGCTGTCGTCGCCGCCGCCACAGGCGGTCAGGACGCCCGGCGCGGCGATGGCTGCCGCGCTCAGGCCTGCGCCGGTCAGGAAACGGCGGCGGCCCAACGATCGTGCGGTCATGATTCCTCCTCGCGGGAGATCGGTGTGATGCTGACCTGCTGAGTTGCGGTCCGGCCTTCGGTGACCACCAGCGCGACGCCGCCGCAGTCGAGCGTG
Organism: Kribbella sp. NPDC051586; assembly: GCF_044453965.1. Classification (NCBI taxonomy): domain Bacteria; kingdom Bacillati; phylum Actinomycetota; class Actinomycetes; order Propionibacteriales; family Kribbellaceae; genus Kribbella; species Kribbella sp. NPDC051586. Next base: position 1,660,555 of record NZ_JBITDF010000002.1, read on the forward strand.
GGGTCGGTCAGGTCGAACACGGTCTCGCCGTCGACGGCAGCGACGAGGCGGTCGCCGTCCACCGTGAGAGCGAGCTGATAGGTGTGGCCGTACTCCCAGTCGAACGCGCTGCTGGCGAGCACGGTGTGGTGCAGCACGAGCCGGACCGTGTTCCGGTCGGCCAGCTCGAGCGCGTAGTAGCGCTGCAGCCCTTGGAACCGGGCGGCGAGCCCGGCCGACGCGGCCAGATGCGGAGTCACATCGGCGGTCACGGTGTAGTTCTGCCAGTCCCGCGATCCCTGGCTGAGCAGCCCGGTGCCGCGGTTCTGGACGATCCGGAACGGCTCCGGCCAGTGCGGATCCCAGCGGTCGACCGCACGCACCCACGCACGGCGCCAGAGGGTTCCACCCGCCGGCCGCGTCAGCGTGACCTGGGGCGCGCCGTCCCAGGTGAGGCGATCGAGCTGGACGGTGCCCGAGCTCGTCAGGCCAACGGTTGTGACCGGCCGGCCACCGAGGTCCGGCACGGTGAACTCCAGGTCCGCCGACTCGCCGGAGGACAACGCGGTCGCGGGTCCGGAGAAGCTCCGCAGCTCGTCGTCCTCGTCGTACGCCGTGACCGTCAACCGGACCTCGGCGTCGTCGGTGGCGTCGACGCGGGCCGCGATCGTCTGCCCCGGGTAAAGGGTGGGGCTCGCGAGTAGGCCGTAGATCGGCATGTCGAGCGCCTCGGGCGGAGTGAACGTCGGCGTGCTGACGGTGGTCCCACCCGGCACGGTGAGCCGGCTGTCCTGGTTGCTGACCGGACCGGTGCCCTCGGCAACGGTAAAGCCCTGCACCGAACCCGGGAACGTGAAGTGGAAGCGTGCACCGTCCTTCGGGACGATCGGCTGTTCGCCCGCCCAGGCGCGGCCGTGCGCGGCAAGGGTCAGGGCCTCGCGGGCCGCGTCGGTGATGCAGGATCCACCCTCGGCGGTCGGCAGATAGAGCCGGTCGGCGATCGGGCCGCGCCAGTCCGGGCCGGCATCGAGTCCGGCGAGGCCGCCCCGCACGCCGCAGATCGCGCCGACATTGCCGGCGTTGGAGTCGGTGTCCCAGCCCGAGGTGTTGACCACCGTCATCGCCTGGGCGAACTCGCCGCCACTGTGTGCGAGCGCGTGGATCACCGTCGCGTGGTTCGGGATGACGTGGCAGTTACCGCCGTACAAGTGGTAGCCGTACCGCTCCTCGATCCGCTCCCGGGTCGCCTTCCAGTCGCCGCCCTCGGCCCACTCACGGACGTCGGCGATGACCCGGTAGATCAGGCTGTCCTTCGGGATCAGCGTGACGGCGGTGTCGAGCAGCCGCTCCATGTCCGACTCCACGAATGACCCTGCGACCAGCGCCGCGACCACCCGCGCGGCCTGGATCGCCTCACCGTCGTGGCTGACCCGGGCGGCCCGCTCGGCCAGATCTGCCGCCGCTTGCGGATCGCCGGGCCGCGTCATCGCGAACCCTTCGACGAAGATCTGCGCGCCGACCTGCTCGGCCACCACCTGGCCGTTCAGCGACATCGCGCCGCTGTCCGGTGGCAGGATGCCGGACTTCATCCGCAGGTACGCCGTGTGCTCGGTCGAGTTGCCCAGACCACCCCACCACAGCACGGTCTGCTCCTCGATGATCTGGTCGAGCCACGTCTGGCCGACCTGCTCCGAGGTCGGCTCGATGCCGTGGTCGCGCAGCGCCCGCGGAAACACCAGCGTGCCGCTGATGTCGTCGTCGGTCACCACCAGCAGATGGTTCTTCAGCGGCAGATCGCTGCGGTGGTTGACGTAGTAGGTGATGTCGCCGAGCTCTTCGACGATGCGCTGGAATCGCCAGCCCTCGAACGGCCGGCCCAGATAGACGGCGATCACCTTGCCGAGCACTCCGGCGTACACCCGATTCTCGTAATCGGCTGGAATCATCAGAACGGCACTCCCGCGGTCAGGATCACATTGGCGTACGGCGTGGTCTCGCCGGTGCGGACGACAGCCCGCGACCTGCGGCAGAGAAGTTTGAAGTCTTCGTGACTGGTTCGTTTCAACGGGATCGATCCGAGACACCGATCGAGGCCCCGAAGCAGGACGGCGTCGGTCAGTTCCTCGGCGATCAAGGCCTCCTCGGCCACCAGTTCGGCGGTGAGTACGGCCAGCACGGGCAGCAGCGCGGGTTCGTCGCGCGCCCAGACCAGGTCGATCGTCTCGACCTCGGGTGGCACCGGCAGCCCGGGATCGGCGACCACGATGGTCTCGGTATGCCGTAAACCGGCCACCACCGCGGCCAGCCGCGGATGCCAAAGTCCCGATCGCCGCATCTCAGTTCTCCGTTCGTTCGGTCGGGAACGTCGTCAGTTCTGTGTCGCCCGTCTGGAGAGCATCGCCACCGGTCGGGTCGACGCAGCCACAGGAACCTCGCCGGACCAGGCGGACCGGCAGCACCTCGGTGCCGTGCTCCTCGTCCGCGCCAGGATCGTCGCTCACGCTGAGTGTCAGTTGCTGCATCAGCTCGCCCACGGCCGCCCGGGCCAACAGGCGGAACGGCTGCTGGACGGTCGTCAGACCCGGCGTCGAGTACATCGCCGCGGCCACGCCGTCGAACGATGCGATCGCCACCTCGTCCGGACAGACCAGGCCGAGCTCGGCGATCGCCCGCAGTACACCCATGGCCTGCTCGTCGCTCGCCACGAAGATGGCGTCCGGCCGGTCCTCCTCCGCGAGCATCGTGCGGGCGGCGCTGTACCCGGCCTGCCGGCCGAACGGTGCGTGCCACAGCGACATCGCATCCGGTCGCACCCCCGCCTCCGCGAGCGCAGACCGCCAGCCGGCGACCCGGTCCGTCGCGGGCATCACGTCCTGCGGGCCGGCCAGGCAGGCGATCCGCCGCCGGCCGTGGTCCAGCAGATGCCGGGTCGCGGCGTACGCACCGCCGTGGTTGTCGACCAGGACCGCCGGCGCGATCCCCGGCACCGCCCGGTCGAGGGTCACCCACGGCGTCTTCGCGCGCTGCAGATCAGGCAGGCAACGCAACGGACCGTGCGCCGGCACCAGGAACAACCCGTCGACCTGACGTGCCAGGAAGGTCTGCACGTACGTCGTCTGCCGATCGTCGTCCTCCGACGAGTTCCCGATCAGCAGCGTGTATCCCTCAGCGAACGACTCTTCCTCGATGGCACGCGCCAGCTCGGCGAAGTACGGGTTGGCGTTGTCCGGTACGACCAGCCCCAGCGTCATCGTCCGCGCCATCCGCAACGACCGCGCGATCCCGTTGGGCCGATAGCCCAACTCCTCGATCGCGGCCAGCACCCGCTGCCGGGTCTCCTCCGCGACCCCCCGCGGCCCACCGTTCAGCACATAGCTCACCACCGATGGCGAAGTCCCCGCCAACCGAGCGACATCCGCGCGCCGAACTGTCACCAGGCCTCCTGATCAACACGAGTTGCGGATCCAGATGACGGCCAGCATGTAGTCCAGCTCACACGCGAAGCAACACGTGTTGATTCCATCGTTACCCAACCGTGACCAGCGGTCCTCCGGCTCGATGGTGCCGCGACTGCAACCAGCGGGACGCCGTCACGACGACTGTGCATCGATCACGCAGCACATTCAGGCTCTGACACGTCTACAGGGCGGAGGCCGGCAACTAGCCGGCCGGATTGGGCTCAATGGCTGAGGTCGGATCACCCGCGCCGTACCGGTTGAGATATCTGCCCACGGGGCTGGTGCTGGTATCCGTGACCAGGCTCGTCGGCACCTCCAGAGTCGACCGGCGCCGAGGAGCCACCGACCACTTCGCCGTCTACCGAACCGAGCGGAACCAGCCAGCTCTGACCATCGCGTTCGAGTCGGCGGGACATGAGCCGGACGCCGAGCCGGACACCCAGATCAACGGATTGCGCGTTTGGTGTGCAGACGGCTCGCGCCGGCGTTCGGTCATCGCCGCCGGCGACGACTTCATCCTGACTCTCACCGCGAGTGAGTTCGGTCCGGGCGCGGACGCTCTGCGGGGAATCGTCGGCGGGCTCGAACTCCCTCGGTGAGCAACGGCGTTGCCGGAGCGGGATCGGGTGACGCGGCGCCGTCCACGGGCTGGGACCTCGTCAGCCACAGGCCGGTGAATACGGCGGTGGCCACGGTGATGATGCCGGCGGCAACGAAGGCGCTGTTGAGGCCGCTCTCGAAGGATCCGCCGCCGGCTTGGCTGCTGCGGACAATGGCTCCGAGTACCGCCACGCCGAGCACCGCGCCGATCTGCCGCGTGGTGCTGCTGATGCCGGAAGCGAGGCCGCCTTCTCGTGAACTGACCGCTTGGATCGCCGCGCCTGTCAGTGGGGACATGGTCAGGGCGAAGCCGATGCCGACGGCTCCCAGCCGCCACCACACGTTCCCGTAACCGGTCTCGGCGTGCACCATGCCCAGCGCCAGCAGCCCCCCTCCGGCCAGGGCGAGGCCGATGGTCACCACGACTCGGAAGCCGTACCGCGCGGCGAGCCGGCCCGCGAACGGGCTGACGATCACCATGGCGAGCGAGGTGGGGAGGGTCTGCAGGCCGGCGCGCAGGATCGAGCTGCCCTGGACGTACACGAAGAACTGGGAGAAGAAGAACGACGAGCCCATGAGCGCGAACCCCACCACGATCATGGCGGTATTGGACACGGTGAACAGCCGCTGCCGGAACAGCCGTGGTGGCAGCATCGGTGCCGAGCGACGCGCTTCGACGGCGACGAAGCCTGCGAGGAGGATCGCCGCGGCGGCGAAGCTTCCCAGGATGACCGGTGAGGTCCAGCCGCGGGCGCCGCCCTCGATCAGTCCGTAGGTCAGTGCCCCGACCGCCAGGACGGACAGCGCGGTACCCGGTAGGTCGATCCTCGGCGCGCTCGGATTGCGGGACTCGCGGAGGTGGCGCAGGCCGACCAGCAGCAGGATCACGCCGATGGGCAGATTGACCAGGAAGATGGCGGGCCAGCCGAAGGCATCTGTCAGGACGCCGCCGGCCACGGGTCCGGCGACCAGGCCGAGTCCGCTGAATCCGGCCCACAGCCCGATCGCCTTGATGCGTTCCTGAGGAACGGGATACGCGGCGGCGAGCAGGGCCAGCGAGGCAGGGCTCAGCGCCGAGGCTCCGATGCCCTGCAGCACCCGGCCGGCGACAAGCCATCCAACTGAGGGCGCGAGGCTGCACAGCACCGATGCGGCGGTGAACACCACCGCACCGGCCAGATACACCCGCTTGCGGCCGAACCGGTCGGCGAAGACGCCGCCGGTCAGCAGCAGCATGGCGACCAGCAGCACGTACGCGTCGACGATCCATTGCAGACCGGTCAGCTGAGTGTGCAGCCGGCGCTGCATATCGGGCAGCGCCGCTCCAACAATCGTGTTGTCGAGCAGCACCATGAATTGACCCAGGCAGGTCACCGTGAGCAGCACGGCCCGGTTCGGTCCACTGCCTACGACCGAAGGTGATGCAGCCAAGAGGATTCCTCTCCATCGGTAGTTGCGCTCTCCGCGGCCGACGCGGTCAGCCTTGGACGCGCTAACGCAGTTGGCGACTGCGTTAGATAACTGTAAGCAGACTCTTTCACAAACGCAACTCGTGACTGCGTTAAGGTGGGCGCATGGACGAGCGACAGCGAGCGAGGCGACCCGGCGGGCGCGGCGCCCGCGTCGGTGCGGCGGTGCACCAGGCCGTCACCGACCTGATCAGCGAGCGCGGGTACGGCACGTTCACCGTCGGCGACGTCGCCGCCCGCGCGGGCGTGGCTGACAGCAGCATCTACCGCCGGTGGGGCAGCCTTGAAACCCTGCTCACCGACGTGGCGCTCACCCGCCTCAACGCGCGGTCGCCGATGCCCGACAGCGGGAGTCTGGCCGCCGACCTGCGTACGTACGCGGCCAACGTGGCCCGCGAGATCACCGGACCCGAAGGCCTGGCGTTGCTACGCCTGGCCGTCGCCCTGTCGAGCAACGGTCAGCAGGGAGTGCAGGCGCTTGACGACCTCCTCGCCGAACGCGGCCGGCAACTGCAGTCCATGCTCGATCGCGCCGGCGACCGCGGCGAGCACGCACCCGATGCGCTCGGCGTACTGGACCACGTGATGGCCCCGATGTATATCCGCGTCTTGTTCGGCATGGGCCCGCTGACCGCGGACTACGTCGACGGGTTGGTCGACCGCTTGCTCCGATGTCATCAGCTCCCGTGACGGCTGGGTCGGCGCTGGACAACTCCCTGTCGACAGCGACGCGTGCGGAACGATCAGCGCCGGGTCACAGCCGGATCAGGTCGGCGACTTCCTCGGGCAGACCTGGGGAGAAGAAGGCGTGGCCCATTCCGGGTACTACCTGCAGGCGCGAGCCCGGAATGGCGGCGGCCAGGGCCTCTGCGTGACCGAGCGGGAAGATCGGGTCCTGGTCGCCGTGCACGATCGTGGTCGGGGCTGTGATCGACGAGAGCGGGGCGAGCCGGTCGGGGGCGAACGTCCGGCCGGCCAGGTCGTGGTGGGCGGCCGCCGCCGGCTGAGTAGCCCTCGACCAGGCCAGCTCGAGCATCGCGCGGGCGGCGTGCTCGTCGAACGGGCGGACCGGTCCGTTGAAGACGCGGAACAGAGCAACGTCGGACTCCACGCCTGGCGGCATGCCGGCGGCAAGGTGTGCGAGGAACGCAGCGGACGGCAGCGGCAGGTCGTCCGGGTCGGGCGGCTTCCCGGCCTGTGCCCGGGCCCAGGCCGGACCCGGGTCGTAGCCCATCGGCGAACTGCTCACCACTGTCAGGGAACGTACGCGGGCCGATTCGTGCACGCCCAGCCACTGCGCGATCATGCCGCCCATCGACATGCCGGCCACGTGGGCGGCGGCCAGCCCGTAGCCATCCAGTACGGCCAGACAGTCGGCGGCCAGGTCGGCGATCGCGTACGGATGAGCATCGAAGTCGACCACGCTCGACCGGCCGGTGTCGCGGTGGTCGAACCGGATCACCTGGACGCCGCGCTCGACGAGCCGGGCGACCAACGGTTCAGGGCAGCTGATGCCTTGCGCGGCCGACCCCATGATCAGAAGGAGTGGCGGGTGACCGGGGTCGCCGGCCCGCTCGGTCCACAGCCGGAGCCGGCCGGAGGTCACGAATCGCTCTTGCCTCTCCAGCATGCACAGCACCGTACCTTCTCCTCAATCGAAGGCCGTCGAACTCCGCTGACCGCTGGGCCGTCTGGCTGGCGCCGGCCAGGCTGCCCTTCAAGCGTTGGACTCTGCGTCGACTGTGTTCGCGAAGGTCAACAGCCGCGAGTTGACCTTCGTCGCGTACTGGCCGGAGATGGCATGCGTGGCATCGGGCCACAGCTCGGCCTCGACCTCAGGGACGAGACTGCGAGCACGCTCGACGGCCCGTTCCGGCTGGTGCATGACAGTTCGCCCCGCGATGACTGCCAACGTCGGCACCGAAAGCTGTCGCAACTGCTCATCGGTGAAGTACGACGGCGGCGGCACGCCTGGCCGGAAGTACCGCAATGCCGCACCGATGACCCTCGCCACCGGGTCGTCCTGGGGTACTTCCCCGCCCTGGCCGTCGACATACTTCAGAAATCTCGGCACCGCCCGTCTCGCCGTCAACGGGATCAGGATCGGAATGGTTCGCAGGACGACGGCGAGCCGGATCCGGGCGAACGTCTGCGCAGGGTCGAACATCGCCAGCGACGCCACCCGCTCGGGATCGCGAACGGCCAGGTTGCACGCGGTCCAGCCGCCGACCGAAACACCCGCCAGATGGAATCGCTCGGGTCCGAGTTGCGCCAGTACCTCCGACAGCCACGCGGCCTGGTCCTCGGCATTCCGCAACGGGGCGGTCTGAACACTCCGGCCGGCCTCGCCGAGCATGTCGAGTGCATAAACGGTCCGATGGGCCGCCAGGTCGGCGATGTTCGGCCGCAACATCACCGTCGTGCCACCCCGCCCGTGCAGCAACAGAAGCGGTGTGCCGGAGGCGTCACCGAAGCGATAGGTACGGACCTCGCCGAACGCCGTGGGTACGTCGCGGACGTCAGCCGGTTCCGGCAACTCGCGCAGACCCTCGTCGTACGCGGCGTCGAAGACCGCGCGGCCTTCGTCGGAGATGAACCGGCCGAGCCTTTGCTGTGCCATCTGGATCCCTTTCTGCCGTTGACGTCAGCGCGGAGCCAGCCGGAGGGCGCCGTCGAGCCGGATCACTTCACCGTTGAGCATCGGGTTGGCCACGATGTGGGCGACGAGGGCTGCGTACTCGGCGGGGAGGCCGAGCCGTCGCGGATGTGGCGGCTGGGCGGCGAGCGCGGCCCGCGCCTCCGCACTCAGGACCTGCATCATCGGGGTCTCGAACAGCCCTGGCGCGATCGTCATCACCCTGATCTGCCGACTCGCGAACTCGCGCGCCAACGGGAGCGTCATACCGGCCACCCCGCTCTTGGAGGCCGAGTACGACACCTGCCCGATCTGGCCGTCGAAGGCAGCCACGGACGCGGTACTCACGATCACGCCGCGCTCTCCGTCGACCGGATCGATCCTCGACATGCGCTCGGCGGCGAGGCGGATCACGTTGAAGGAACCAACCAGGTTGATCGTCACGATCCGGGTGAAGTGCTCGAGCGGCAGCACGCCCTCACGGCCGAGCGTGCGGCCGGGGTCGGCCACGCCCGCACAGTTCACCACGACCCGTAACGCCCCCAGCTCGGCCGCCGCGTCGAGCGCTGCCGATACCTGGGTCTCGTCGGTCACGTCGGCCGGGACGAAGCAGACGCGCTCCCCGAGTTCCTTGGCCAGTGTCGCGCCCGCGGAGCGCGGCAGGTCGAGCACGACCACGCTCGCGCCGTCGCCGTGCAACCGCCGGACAGTGCCCTGCCCGAGCCCTGACGCGCCACCGGTGACCAGAACCACCGCGCCGTCGAGCCGCATCAGGACACCCGCTCGATGATCATCGCGTTGGCCAGGCCGCCGCGTTCGCACATGGTCTGCAGGCCGTAGCGGCCGCCTGAGCGTTCGAGCTGGTTCACCAGCGTGCCGAGCAACCGGGTGCCGGACGAGCCGAGCGGGTGGCCGAGCGCTATCGCACCGCCAACCGGGTTCACCCGAGCCAGATCCACCCCGAGCTCCTGCGACCAGGCCAACGGCACGGACGCGAAGGCCTCGTTCACCTCGAACACGTCGATGTCGTCCAGGCTCAGCCCGGCCCGGTCGAGCACCTTCCGGGTGGCCGGGATCGGACCCGTTGCCATCAGCAACGGATCGTCACCGGCCACTGCGAAGCCGCGGAACGTGGCCCGCGGCCGCAGCCCGAGCTCGGCCGCGGCCTGTTCGCTCATCAGCAGTACGGCGGAAGCGCCATCGGTCAGCGGCGAGGAGTTGCCGGGCGTGATCACCCAGTCGACCTCGGGGAACCGGTCGGCCAGCGCAGCGTCGTAGAACGCCGCTTCGAGGCCGGCCAGGCCTTCGAGCGTCGTACCGGGCCGTACGGTTTCGTCCGCGCGGTGGACCCGATCGCCGACCCGGACCGGAACGACCTCGGCGTCGAACCAGCCCGATTCCGCTGCGGCGGCGGCTCGTTGGTGCGACAGCAGCGCGAACGCGTCGCAGGCCTCGCGGTCGATCTTCCAGCGAGCCGCGACCAACTCACCGGCCACACCCTGACTGACCAGGCCTTCCGGGTAGCGGGCTCGGACGCCGGCGCCGAACACGTCGGCGCCCTGGAAGGGCGCGTCGAGCGAAACCCGGCTCATCGACTCGACCCCACAGGCGATCACGATGTCGTAGGCACCGGCCGCCACGCCCTGGGCCGCGAAATGCACCGCCTGCTGACTCGAGCCGCACTGCCGGTCCACGGTCGTGGCGGGCACGGTCTCGGGGAAACCTGCCGCCAGCACCGCGGTGCGGGTGACGTTCATCGTCTGCTCGCCGACCTGCGAGACGCATCCGCCGATGACGTCGTCAACCCGGGCCGGATCCAGCCCGTTGCGCTCGACCAGCGCGGCCAGTACGCCGGCCAACAGGTCGGCCGGGTGTACGTCGGCCAGCGCGCCGCTGCCCTTGCCCTTGCCCGACGGCGTCCGAACCGCGTCGACGAGAACCGCGCGGGTCATCGCACACCGCGCTGGATCCCGGCCCGGAGCGCGGCCGGGCCTTCGGGGTCGATCAGGATCCCGTACCGCTGCAGGTTGTTCGCATGCCCGAGAGCGTGCAGCGAGTAGGCACTGCGCACCGCCTCGGTCTGGCCCTGCGCGTCCAGCGCCTGGTTCACGCTCATCTTCGCGAGCTTCAGCGCGAAGGGCGGCCGGGTCGCGATGCGGGCGGCCAGGTCGAGCGTGAACGATTCCAGCTCGGCCTCGTCGACGACGTGGTTCACCATGCCGAGCGAGTGGGCCTCGGCCGCACTGATCAGGTCCCCGGTGAACAGCATCTCCTTGGCTTTGCGGGCTCCGACCTCCCACGGATGCACGAAGAACTCGTGCCCGTTCACGCCCAGTGCGACGACCGGATCGCAGAAGCTCGCGGTGCCGGCGGCGATGATGATGTCGCAGGGCCAGAGCAACATCAACCCGCCGGCGATGGTCCGGCCCTGCACCTGGGCGACGGTGGGCTTGGGAAAGTTCCGCCAGCGCAGGCTGAGCCCGAGGTACGCCTCGCACTCGAAGGCGACGGTGCCTTCGATCCCGGGCAGACCGGCCTGGGTGTCCTGGTGCACCAGCGGAGCGCCCGGGTACACCTCGGCACCGTCGCCGGTCAGATCGCCGCTCAGGTCGTGGCCGGAGGAGAAGTCGGGGCCGTCGGCCGCGAGCACGACCACCTTCACGTCCGGGTCGGTGCCGGCCAGCGTGAACGCGCGGTCGATCTCGTACAGCATCGCGGTGTCCTGCGCGTTGCGCTTGTCGGCCCGCGCCAAGGTGATCCGGGCGACGTGATCGCGCGGCCGGTCAAAGCGGATCCGGGTGAACTTCTCCGACACCTGGTGCTCCTCTGCTGGATGTTGATGAAGGGTCACGCCGCGCCGCCGATCGTCAACGACACAACTGATGCGGGCTCCTTGGTGGCGGGAATCCGGATGGCCCCCTCCGCCAGGTCCACCTCGCCGAAGCCGAGTACCTGAGCCGACCTGGCCAGCGCCGCCACGTCCGGTGCGAGTCTGAGCTGCTCCGGCGGCCGGCCGAGCACGATCACATTCAGCCGATCGCCGGACGTGGTGTAGCGCACCGGCGTACCACCGAGATCGTCGGCCGGGCGCTGCCAGGGCCGGGTGCCGTAGATCGCGTCGCCGTTGACGGCCAGCCAGTCGCCGAGACCTGTCAGCCGCGAGCGCTGGATGTCGGGGATCGTGCCGTCGCCGCGCGGTCCGACGTTCAGCAGCAGATTGCCGCCGCCGGCGACGATGTCGACGAACGACCGGACCAGGTCGGCGACGCTGATCAGGTCGGCGTCGGTCTCGGCGCCGTTGTAGCCGAACGAACTACCCAGACCCCGGGTCGACTCCCACGCTCCGGTCCGGGGTCGCTCGCCGATGCCGTACTCGACGGTGCGGAAGCCGTAGTGCGCGACACCGAGCCGGTCGTTGACGACACCGTCCGGCACGGTCTCGTAGTACCGCTCCAGCAGCGCGCCGAGGTCCTTGTGTCCCGCCTTCGGCCAGCCCATGTCGTTCCACAGCACGTCCGGCCGGAACCGCTCGATCAGCTCGGCGAGCTGGCTACGGGCGTACTCCGCGTGGGCCGGGTCATGGGCGGTGCGCTCCGGATCGGCCTGAGCGACGTCCTGGACGCTGCGCACCGGGGACAGCGGCCGCGTGTGCCAGTCGACCAGACCGGAGTAGTACAACCCGAACCGCAACCCCGCGGCACGCACCGAAGTCTCCAGGGCGCCGATCAGGTCCCGCTTCGGGCCCCGCCGGACGGCCGTGAAGCCGGTGCTCGACGTGTCCCAGAGCGCGAACCCGTCGGCATGCTTGGAGGTCGGTACGACGTACTTCGCGCCGGCGTCGCGGAACAACCGGACCCACTCGCCGGGATCGAAGTGCTCGGCCCGGAACTCGTCGGCCAGATCCTCATAACCCACGCCGGCTCCGTACCGCTGGTCGTGGTGGTGGCGGGTCGGGCTGTCGGGCAGCCGCAGGGAGTTCGCGTACCACTCCGCGTACGGGAGCCGGGCGAAGTCGCCGAGCGCGTCCCCGAACGACGCCCCGGTCGGCGCCCAACCCGGCACCGAGTAGATGCCCCAGTGCACGAAGATGCCGAGCTTGGCATCGAGATACCAGTCCGGCGTCCGGTTGTCCGGATAGTCGTTCATACGCACGATCCTCATCGCCGCGGGCCGTTTACACGGCCGACAGTACGCGGAATTGACCGATCAGTCTATTCGATCGAGATGCATGACACATTGACCAATCAATTCGCAAACTGAGAGCGTATGGACTGGTCAGTCCATTAGCCAGGGGGAAGCATTGTGGAGATCGGTCTCGGGCTCAGCTACACCGGCGATTTCGCGGCACAGGCCCGCCAGGTGGCGGAGTTGGAGAGTGCCGGGCTCGACGCCGTCTGGGTCGGCGAGGCGTACGGGTTCGACGCACCGAGCTATCTCGGCTACCTGGCCGCGAGGACCAGCACCGTCCGGCTCGGCGCCGGGGTCCTGCCCGTCTACAGCCGGACGCCGGCGCTGCTGGCGATGACCGCGGCCGGTCTGGACAGTCTGTCCGGCGGCCGGTTCCAGCTAGGCCTCGGTGCGTCCGGCCCGCAGGTGGTCGAGGGCTGGCACGGCGTCCCGTACGACGCCCCCCTCGCGCGGACGCGGGAGATCGTCGAGATCTGCCGCAAGGTCTGGGCCCGCGACGAACCGGTCATCCACAGCGGTCCGCGCTACCCGCTACCCCTGCCACCCGAACAGGGCACCGGCCTGGGCAAGGCGATGAAGATCATCCCGCGGCTGGTCCGCGACCGGATCCCGGTGTGGCTCGCAGCGCTCGGCGAGCGCAGCGTCCAGCTCGCCGCGACGGTTGCCGACGGCTGGTTGCCGGCCTTCCTGATCCCGGAGAAGGTCCAGGACACCTGGGGTACGGCGCTTGCCGCCGGCCTGGCCGATCGCGACCCGGCCCTCGGGCCGCTGCAGATCGCGGCCGGCGTCACGCTGGCGATCGGCGACGGCCCGGAGGTGGTCGCCGCGCGGCAGTCGGCCCGTCCGGCCCTGGCCCTCTACATCGGCGGGATGGGTGCCCGCGGCAACAACTTCTACGCCGAGCTGATCAGCCGGTTCGGGTGGGAGTCCGAAGCCCGCGAGATCCAGGACCTGTACCTGGCCGGCCACAAGGACCAGGCAGCCGCCGCCGTCCCCGGCAGCCTGCTCGAGCTGACCTCGTTGTGCGGACCGGCCGGGTACGTCGCGGAACGGATCGCGGCCTATCGCGAAGCCGGTGTCACCCAGCTGCAGGTCGCTCCGGTCCCGGTCGGCGAGCAACGCACGGCCGACCTGATCGAGCAGGTCAAGACTCTGTCCGACAACTGAGGAGAATCCCCATGAGCATCCGCACGTTCGTGATCGGCGTCGGGATGACCCCGTTCGTGAAGCCGGGCAGCCGCGACTGGCAGTACCCGGACATGGCACGCGAAGCGGGCCAGGCCGCACTGGCCGACGCCGGCATCGGCTACGAGCGCATCCAGCAGGCGTACGCCGGCAGCGCCCTGGGGGGATCAGGACACCGTGCGCTGTACGAGCTCGGCACCACCGGCGTTCCCATCATGACCGTGGTCAACGCGTGTGCCAGCGGGTCGAGCGCGCTCTTCCTGGCCGGCCTGGCGATCCGCGGCGGTGCGGCGGACTGCACGCTGGCGCTCGGCTTCGAGAAGATGGAACGCGGCTCACTCAGCACCGGCGACGGCGCGGTGAATCCGTTGCAGTACCAGGTGGACCTGGCTACCGCGGCCCGCGGCTGGGACGACGGGATCGCGCCGATGCCGCAGATCTTCGGCAACGCCGGCCGTGAGCACATGGACAAGTACGGCTCGAAGCCCGAACACTTCGCCTGGATCGGCTGGAAGAACCACAAGCACTCCGTGCACAACCCGAACTCGCAGTTCCGCGTCGAGTACAGCGAAGCCGAGATCCTGGCCGCACCGCCGGTGTACGAGCCGCTGACCCGGCTGCAGTGCTCGCCGACCTCCGACGGCGCGGCCTGCGCCATCCTCGCGAGCGAGCGGTTCGTGGACGACAACGACCTGTGGGACCGCGCGATCGAGCTCATCGGTCACGCCGTCGCGAGCGACCCGGCCATCACCTTCGAGGGCACCGCGTCCGCGATCCGCGCCGTCGGCTCCGAGGCCACCCGGGTCGCCGCCGTCCGCGCCCTGGACCAGGCCGAGACCGGGATCGACGAGGTCGACGTGATCGAGCTGCACGACTGCTTCAGTACGAACGAGCTGATCAGCTACGAGGCGCTGGGGCTGGCCGAGGAAGGCCATGGGCACGAACTGGTCGACGCCGCGGCCACGACGTACGGCGGTCGCTGGGTCGTCAACCCGTCCGGCGGCCTGATCTCCAAGGGTCATCCGATCGGCGCCACCGGTGTAGCGCAGTGCGCGGAGCTCACGTGGCAACTCCGGGGCACAGCCGGTCAGCGACAGGTGCCGGGCGCCCGGACCGCATTGCAGCACAACGTCGGCCTCGCGAACGCGGCCGTGGTGGCTATCTACCGGGCGGTCAGCTGAGGGTCCGAAGCCCGTCCAGCAGCAGGTCGACCAGTTCGTCGGCGATCTCGTCCGGACCCATGGGTCCGGCGGGGTCGTACCACAAGTAGATCGAGTTGAAGAGGCCGAGCACACCCTTCACGGTCAGGCGCCGACGGGCCACCAGGCTGCGGTCCGCGGCGCCCTCGTCGAGAATCCGCACCCAGGCCTGCTCGAACCGGTCGGCTGCCGCCACCACCCGCTCACGATTGTCCCCGGTCAGCCACTGCCACTCCCGGTAGAAGATCCGGGTGGCGTGCTCGTGCTCGGCGATGTCGCGAACGATCGCCCGGGCCAGCAACCGCGCCTTCGCGGCCGGCTCCACGGCCAGGGCGAGCACCTCGTCGGCGTAGGTGTTGAGTTTCTCGATCCGGCGGATCGTGATATCGAACAGCAGCGCCTCTTTGTTTCCGATGTGGTAATAGATGGCGCCGCGGCCGAGCCGCACGGAACGCTCGATATCGCTCATTCCGGTGCCGTGGAAGCCCTTTTCCGAGAATAGCTTCTCGGCCGCCCTGACAATGCGCGCCCGGGTGGCGTTGTCCTCGTCCGAATCCGCTGGCACGCGGGCCAGAATACGTCAGGTCCGCAGTTGCCGGCGTAACTCGGCCTTCGCCACCTTCTGCAGCGTCGACCGCGGCAGGTCGTCGACCACGTAGACCTCCCGTGGCACCTTGAACGAGGCCAGCCGGGCCGAGCAGGCCTCGGTGATCTCGGTCGTCAGTGCGGAGTGGTCCCGGCGGGAGACCACGAACACGACCGGCACCTCGTCCAGCATGTCGTGCGGCGCACCGACAACCGCCGCCTCGACCACGCCGTCCACGCCGAGGACGACCTGCTCGATCTCG
Source organism: Kribbella sp. NPDC051586 (assembly GCF_044453965.1). Lineage (NCBI taxonomy): Bacteria > Bacillati > Actinomycetota > Actinomycetes > Propionibacteriales > Kribbellaceae > Kribbella > Kribbella sp. NPDC051586. The sequence goes on from NZ_JBITDF010000002.1 coordinate 1,676,116, forward strand.
GACGCGGCGACGTTCTCACCACCCACCTTGAGCATGTCCTTGACCCGCTCGAGGAACGTGACGAACCCGTCGGTGTGCCGGACCACCCGGTCGCCGGTGGAGAACCAGCCCGTCTCCGTGAAGGCGCCCTCGGTCGCGGCCGGATCGTCCAGGTACTCGGCGAACAGCGACACGCCCCGGTCCCCCTTGATCAGCAGCTCGCCCGGCTCCTCGTCCTGCACCGGCCTTCCGTCCGGGCGGACGATGTCCAGCTCGTACTCCGGTGCCGGCCGACCGATCGACATCGGCCGGTTCGGATGGTGGACGTAGCCGACCACCCCTTGGGTGATCGTCTCGGTCATCCCCCACCAGCCCAGCGAACGGACGCCGTACCGCGCGTCCCACGGCGGGTCGCAGGTCCCGGCTGCCCAGAGCCGGTAGTTGTGGTCCGGAACCTCGTAGTCCGCGAGAGCCCGGATGGCGAAGGCGATCGTCGAGTTCCAGGTGCAGCCGTGCTTGACCGAGACCGGCCAGTACCGCCGGGCCGAGAACCGCGGCTGCAGCACCACACCGGCCCCGGCCCACATCGACGGCAGGAAGGAGTAGGCGAGCGCGTTGGCGTGGTACAGCGGCAGGAAGATCAGATGTACGTCGTCACGTCGCAGATCCTGATGGGTCGCGGTGACCCGCGCACCCCACAACGCGTTGGCATGGGTCCAGACGACGCCCTTGGGCCGGGCCGTGGTGCCGGAAGTGAACTGGACCAGGACTGCCAGACCAGGCTCGGGGACGCGGCCCGCGGACTCCGGCGCGCCGTACAGGGCTGCGAAGGACGACTCCGCGTCAGGCCGGGACGAGGGTGTCGTTCCGGCGTCGGACTCCGTGACCGCGATCCAGCCGGCCTCCGGAACCGAAGCGCTCACCAGTTCGGCGTACGCGGGCTGGGTGATGGCCGCGGCAACCTGCGACGTCTCGGCGAAGTACCTCAGCTCCGGACCGGCGGCGCGCGTGTTGGTGGTGACGGCGATCGCGCCGAGGGCGGCCAGAGCGAACCAGGACAGGACGAACTCGGGACAGTTGTCCAGGTGGATCAGGACCCGGCTGCCGCGGCCGATCCCGCGGACTCGCATCCCGGCCGCCAGGCGTCGTACGTCGGTGACGAACTCGCGGTACGACCAGGTGCGCCCGAGCCCTTCGAGCGGTTCCCAGGCCAGGAACCGCCGGTCGCCGTACGCGCTCTCGCAGGTGCGCAGCAACCAGTCGATGTCCTGGCCGACGAACGGGTGCGACGGTGGCAGCGCGAACGACTTCACCTGGGGACCGGGCATTCGGCCCACCACCTTTCGTTGCCGGGCTCGGCGCTCCACATGGGCGGCGCCAGCCGCGGGAGAGGGTCGAAGACACCTCGTGCCTGGTTCACCGGATGTGACGGCGCCTCGTCGATGGAAAGCACCGGTGTGAGACAGACGTCGCTGCCCTCGAGCAGGTCGCACCATTCGGACCGGCTCTTGGTCCGGAAGACGTCGCCGAGCAGCTTGGTTGCCCGCGGCCAACTGTCGCGGTCGAGCTGTGCGGGCAGGTCCTCGGGGTCGAGACCCAGGCTCCGCAGCAGGAGCTCGTAGCGGTGCGGCTCGATCGCGGTGACGGCGACGTACTCACCGTCGGACGTCTCGTACACGTTGAAGAACGGCGCACCACCGTCCAGGTGGTTGCGACCGGGCACGCCCCAGTCCCCGGCCGCGTGCATCGCGTAGACCGAGTGCATCAAGGCGGCCGCGGTCTCGGACTGCGCCGCATCGATCACCACCCCGGCACCTGTCCGGCGGGAGTGGTGCACGGAGCTGACCAGCGCCAGGGCCGCGTGCAGGCCGCCGGCCATCTCGCCGATCAGATTCAGCGGAACGATCGGGGCGGACCCGTCGCGGGCGAGGGCCCGCAGCGCACCACTGATCGCGACGAAGTTCGTGTCGTGCCCGGCGACCCCGGCCTGCTCTCCTTGCTGCCCCCAGCCGGTCGCCCGGCAGTAGACCAGGCGCGGGTTCCGCGCCAGGCACTCCCCCGGCCCTAGTCCGAGGCGCTCGGCCACACCGGGCCGGAACCCCTCGATCACGGCATCCGCGCACTCGGCCAGCCGCAGCACTGTCTCCTTGCCGGCGGCGGACTTGAGGTCGACGGGCATCGTCTCGCGGTCGGCCCCGAAGTCCACCGAGGTCAGTCCACTCATCGCGGCGTCGACCGAACTGGGCGCGTCCGCGCGGCCGATCCGGACGAGTTGGGCGCCGAGGGCAACCAAGAACGAGGCACACGTCGCGGCCGATCCTGCCACGCTCAACTCGACCACGCGCAGATCGGCGAGCGGCCTGAGTGCGCCGCTCATCCGAGCCGCTCCACGATGGTCGCGTTCGACTGCCCGCCGCCCTCGCACATCACCTGCAGGCCGAACCGGCCACGGGTGCGGTCCAGTTCGGCCAGCAGCGTCGTCATCAGCCGGGCTCCACTAGCCCCGAGCGGATGCCCGAGTGCGATCGCGCCGCCGTTCACGTTCACCCGCGCCAAATCGGCGCCGGTGTCACGCTGCCAGGCCAGCACGACCGGGGCGAAGGCCTCGTTCATCTCGATCAGGTCGATGTCGTCGAGCGACAGCCCGGATCGCGCCAGCGCGTGCCGGGTCGCGGGAATCGGGGCCGTCAGCATGAAGATCGGGTCCGAACCGACCACCGACAGCTGGTGCACCCTGGCCCGCGGGGTGAGGCCATGCAGGCGCAGCGCCCGCTCGGACACGACCAGCATCGCCGCCGCCCCGTCGGACACCTGGGACGACGTCGCCGCGGTGACCCGCCCGTCCGGAACCAGGGCCGGCAACGCGGCCATCTTCGCCAGTGAGGTGTCCCGCCGCGGCCCCTCGTCGGCGCTCAGGCCGAAACACGGGCTCAACTCCGCGGCGAAGCGGCCCTCGTCGGCCGCGGCCACAGCCCGGCGGTGACTCTCCAGCGCGTACGACTCCAGCTCGGCCCGGTCGAGATCCCACTTCTGCGCGATCAGCTCCGCCGACCGGAACTGGCTGACCGGTTCATCGCCGTACCGCGATCGCCAGCCCACCGATCCGACGTACGGATCCGGGTCGTCGTAGCCGGGCAGCCGGTCGGAGTGGAACGACGACTGGATCGGCACCTGGCTCATGTTCTGGACTCCGCCCACGACCACCACGTCCTGGGTGCCGCTCATCACCGCCTGCGCGGCGAAATGCAGGGCCTGCTGCGATGATCCACACTGCCGGTCGAGCGTGACACCGGGTACGGACTCGGGCAGGCCGGCCGCCAGCCAGGCGGTTCGCGCGATGTCGCCGGCCTGCGGGCCGATCGTGTCCACGCAGCCGAAGATCAGGTCGTCCACCGCGGCCGGATCGATACCGGTCCGCTCGACCAGGGCCCGCAGTACCTGGGCGCCGAGGTCGGCCGGGTGGACCGTGGCCAGCGCGCCGCGACGACGGCCGATCGGGGTCCGCAGTGCGTCGACGATGTAGGCCTCAGCCATCGGAATCCTTTCGGGCCGCAGCGGCGCCGAGGCGTTCGATCGCGGCGTCGCGGATCGCACCGCGCCGGACCTTGCCGGCGTCGCTGCGCAACGGTTCGCCGACGAACTCGACCGAGCGCGGAACCTTGTACCGGACCAGGCGATCGGCCAGGTAGGACAGCAACTCGGCCTCGGTCAGCACCTTCTCGGTCTGGACGACGGCATGCACCCGCTGTCCGAGATCGACATCGGGCAGACCGACCACGGCGCAGCTCAGGACGGCCGGATGCTCGACGATCGCGGCCTCGACCTCGGCGGGGTAGATGTTCGCGCCCCCGGACAGGATCAGGTCGGTCCGGCGGTCGCTGAGGTACAAGAAGCCCTCGTCGTCCAGCCGGCCCAGATCGCCGACGGACTCCCAGTCGCCGTGCCGACGCGCCTCGGCGCCCTTGTAGTGGTACGTCGGGGCCGCCGAGCGCATGAACACCTCGCCGACCTCGCCCGCGGGCAGCGGTTCGCCGGCGGCATCGAGGATCGCGATCTCGCCCGACAACGGCCGGCCCACCGAACCGCGGTGTGTCAGCCATTCGGTCCCGGTGATGACGGTGTAAGCGATGGACTCGGTACTGCCGTACATCTCGATCACGGCCTCGGGCCCGATCAGGTCGATCCAGGCCAGCTTCAGCCAGTCCGGACACGGCGCGGCCATGTGCCAGACGATCCGCAGCGACCCGACGTCGAAGCGCCCCGGCTCGGCCTCGATCGCCCGGAGCATCCGCAGCATCATCGTCGGCACGAGGTTGACCCAGGTGATCCGGTGCTCCGCGATCGCCTCCAGCGCGGCCACGGCGTCGAAGGACGGCAGCACCACCAGCTCCTGGCCCAGGAAGAGTCCGAGGCTCGAGAACGTCAGCGGCGAGTTGTGGTACAGCGGACCGGCGACGAGTTGCCGGTCGTCGGCCCGCATGTGGAACAGCTTCCCGGTGTCGGCCGGCAGGACGCTCGGTTGGCCGGCCACGATGAGCTTCGGCCGGCCGGTGCTGCCCCCGGAGGCCGGGGCCTTCCAGGCCGGTGAGACCCGGTCCGGGAGTGGCGCCTGGCTGTGTGCGGACAGGTACCCCGTCGGCAGGCTGGGCCAGGCCGTCGTGTCCAATCCGACGACCAGCCGGGGGTCCGCGAGCTTCAGGATCTCGTCGCGCTCCCCGGCGGGCATCCGCGCCGACAGCGGCTGTGGGATCGCGCCGACCTTCCAGGCTGCCACGAGGGCGACATAGAACTCGATCGAGTTCGGCAGCACGATCGAGACGAAGTCACTGACCTGAACGCCGCGCTCGACATAGGCCCGGGCCAACCGGTTCGCCCGCCGTTCCAGCTCGGCGCGGCTGACCCGCTCGGCTCCGCACACGATCGCCAGCCGGTCGGGTCCGGTCTCGGCCAGGCCGGACAGGATCCGGGCGAACGACGGTGGCTGGTCGGCTGGCACCTGTGCTGCTCCTCGCGTCTTCGTCGGCAATTGAGGCGGCCCTGCCACTCTGCCGCCGCCCGAGGCCAGGCGGCCAGCAGGGTCCTCCCTCGGATTAGCGGCCATCCGCCGCGGCCTCCCCCAGGTAGCTGTCCTCCAGCAGGTCCCGCCGCGACAGCAACTCCTCGCCACGACCGGACATCACGAGCTCGCCGTGCCTCAGCACGTAGCCGCGGTCGGCGATGGCCAGCGACATCTCCACATGCTGCTCCACCAGCAGGACCCCGATCCCCCGCTCGGTCGCGATCCGGCGGATCACCGGCAACAGCCGCTGAACGATCACCGGAGCCAGTCCGAGACTCAGCTCGTCGAGCAGTAGCACCGCCGGGTCCGCGATCAGCGCCTTCGCCACTCCGAGCATCTGCTGCTCGCCGCCGGACAGCAGTCCACAACGCCGCTTCATCAGTGGCCGGAGCGCCGGAAACAGCTCGGCCACGTCGTCGACGGTCGTCGTACTGCGCCGGTGCCGGCCCAGCCGCAGGTTCTCCGCGACCGTGAGCTGGTAGAACAGGCCGCGGGCCTCCGGTACCAGGGCCAGGCCACGTCGCGCCAGCCGGTGCGGCCGTCCCCGTGGGACGGAACCGCCGAGCACCTTCAGCTCGCCGCGCAGCGCCGGCAGCACGCCGGAGAGCGTCAGCAGGGTCGTCGTCTTGCCGGCTCCGTTCGGTCCCAACAGAGCGACCACCTCGCCGGCGTCGACGTGCATGGTCAAGTCCCGGACCACGGGGACGCCGGGATAGCCGGCGACAAGGTTCCGTACGTCGATCACCGTCGTCACGTGGCCACCTCCGCCGCTGTGCCCAAGTACGCCGCGACGACCGCCGGATCGGTGCGCATCTCGGCAGGCGTGCCCTGCGCGATCAGCTTGCCGAACTCCAGCACGTACACCTGGTCGCACACCTCCAGCACAAGTCCCATGTCATGGTCGACCAGCAGCACACTGATGCCGTCGGCAACAACACCGCGGAGCCGGTCACCGAGCTCCTTGCTCTCGTCCACGTCGAGACCGGCGGCCGGCTCGTCGAGCAGCAGCACCTTCGGCCGCGCCGCCAGGGCCCGCGCCACCCCGAGCAGCTTGCGCTGCCCGAGCGACAGCTCATCGGTACTGCGGTGCGCCAGGTCACGCAGACCGACCAGGTCGAGCGCGGCCCACACCTGCGCGTCATCGTCCTCGCGCCCCGGCCGGACCAGGTCCGTCAGCAACCGGCCGAGGCTGAATCGACGGGACGCGACCAGCGCGTTCTCGTACACCGACAGGTCCCGGAACAGCTCGATCGACTGCCAGGTCCGGGCCAGGCCGAGCCGGGCGCGCCGGTGCGCCGGCAACGAGCCGAGCGGCGTACCGGCGAGCTCGATCTCCCCGGTACACCCGGTGAAGCCGCTGACGGCATCGATGAAGGAGGTCTTGCCGGCCCCGTTCGGGCCGATCAGTCCGACGATCTCGCCCCGGCCCACCGTGACGCAGACCTGGTCGTTGGCGACGACTCCGCCGTACCTAACGGTGAGATCCCGGGTGCTCAGCACCGGTGCCGTCATCGCGCGACCTCCGGGGACGGGATCCGGCGTGCCTTGATCTTCTCGACCAGCCTGGCGTTGCCCGCGCGCACCTGGCCGGCGATGCCCTGCGGGTTGAGGATGACGGTGATCATCAACCCGATGCCGGACAGCAGCAGCCACCAATCGCCGCGGAAGTGGAACACCCGGTCGAAGAACACGTTGGCCAGCCCCAGCGGCGCCGAGAGGCCGGCGATCATCGCACCCGAGACGCTCGTGATACCGCTCAGGTAGGCCACCGCCAGCAGCGCCAGCCCGGAGATGACCGCGAACGACGCGGTCGAGAGCTGCCCCCGGCTGTACCCGATCAGGCAGCCGCCCGTCCCGGCGACGAACGACGAGAGCGCGAACGCGACCAGCTTGGTGGCCGCCAGGTCGATGCCGACCGCGGCCGCCGCCCGTTCGTTCGAGCGCACGGCCAGGAAGACCCGCCCGGTGTACCCGCGCAACAGGTTGCCGACCGCAACGGTCAGGACGACCAGCAGGACCAGCACCATGACGGCGAACGGCAGCCGGACCAGCTCCGCACCGCGACGGATCCCCAGATCGATACCGAACAAGGACGGATCGCTGATCGGGTTGCCGGTCGGCGGAGACAACGACGGGTTGCTGAAGACGAACTGCTCGATCGCGACCGCCCCGGCCAGCGTGACCACCGCGAGCTGGGCGCCGCGGATCCGCAACGCCGGGATGCCGACCAGGACGCCGAGCCCGGCCGAAGCCAGGCTCGAGAGCAGGACAGCCAGGGGGAACGGGACACCCGCGCCGGAGGTCAGTCGCGACAGCGTGAACCCGGCAGCTCCGGCGAACGCCAGCTGGGCCAGCGAGATCTGACCGACGAATCCCGTCAGGAGCACATAGGACAGCCCGAGGATCGCCATGATCATCGAGGTGACGACGGCGAACCGGAAACTTCCCTGCGTCGTCAGGACCGCGATCAGCCCCGCGAGGGACGCGAGCGCGACCACCACCGGCCGGTTGGCGGGCCGGTGCACCTGCGGCAGCCGGTCGGCCTCTTCGTCACCCCGCGAGGGCAGGCTCCGGCCGGCCAGGAACAACGAGACGACGATCACCAGGAACGGTACGACGTCGGCCAGCCCGGGGCCGGCCCAGTCCGGCCACCAGAGCTTGGTCCGCAGCAGCGACAGCTCCGACTGGATCCCGGCCAGCACGAACCCGGCCACGCAGACGATCCCCACCGAGCGCAGCCGCCCGACCAGCGCGACAGCCAGCGCGGGCACGATGTAGAAGATGTAGTTGGACGAGGTGAGCCCGGTCGCGGACGAGGCCAGAATCACCATCAACCCGCTGAAAGCCGACGAAAGCAGCCAGGCCGAGCCGGCCAGCAGGTCCGGCGAATAGCCGGACAACGACGCGTGGACGTCGCTCTCGGCCGCTGCCCTGGTGGCCAGACCCAGCCTGCTGAACCGGAAGTAGGCCCAGAGCAGCGCAGTCAGCAAGACCGCTGTGCCGGCCATGTAGAGACGGCCGCTGGCGACGGCGACGCCGTTGACCACGACCAGATCGTTCGGCAGTAGGGCGTCCACGGCCCGGGAGTCCTCGCCGAACCGCAGCAGTGTCGCGACCTGAAGGGTCAGCATCAACCCGACCGAGGCGACCACCTTGGCCAGGGCCGGCGCCGACCGCAGCTGACGAAACACCAGTACGTGGGCGAGCAGACCGGTCACCGCGGCTACGCCGACTCCGAGCACCAGCGATGTCCACATCGCCGATCCGACGTGGATCCGCCCGGCCGGCAGCACCAGGTCACCGCTCTTGCGAAGCTCGGCGAAGGTGAACGCTCCCCACGCGGCGATCCCGCCCTGGGCGACGCTGATCACCCCGGTCGCCTTGTAGACGACCACGACGCCCTGGGCCAGTGCGACATACGCCGCACCGGTCCCCAGGCCGACGATCAGGAACAAGAGGAAGGAACTCATCACCGCGGGGCCAGATCGGACATCCCGACGAAGCCGTCGGAGGCGACGCCGATCTTGCCCCCGGCCTTGACCTCGTAGAAGATCACCGAATTGCTGCAGGCGGTGGTCCCCTTCCACGCGCTGCCGTCACAGCTGATCCGCGGACCGGCGAAGGCGTCCACCGACTTCGCGGCCTTCAGCGACTTGAGCACGCCAGGCCCGGTCAGGTCGCCCTTGGCGGCTGTGAGGATCCGCGCGATGGTCATGGTGTCACCGAAACCTCCGCCCGCGGTGGTCAGCAGGTCCGCATGGCCCGCGGCGGTCATCGCCTTGACGTAGGTCTGCAGTTCGGCCTTCTTACCTGCGGGCGCTTCGTCCATCACGTCGTGGCGCCAGCCGTCGCTGAAGATCTGTACGCCGACAGCCTGGTCGGGCACCGCCTCGATGAACTTCGAGCAACCGCCGACGTACACGTCACCGGCGTAGCCGCTCGTGCGCAGCGCGGTCACCAGTGCTGTGCAGGAGGCATCCACCAGGCCGAGGCCGGCGATCACGTCCGGCTTCTTGGCCATCGCCGTCGCCGCGAGCACGCTCCAGTCCGGATTCGCCGGCGAGTACTGAACGATGTCGTAATGGATCCCGAGCTTGTCCGCGACCGGCTTCAGCAGCCCGTCCGCCCAGGCCTTGGCGCCGGGTCCGTCGCTGAAGAAGAACGTGATCGACTTCTTGCCCTTGTCCTTGTAGAACTTCAGCGGCGCGGCGAACAGCGACTCGATCGCGGCACCGAGGAACACCGCGTTCGGATCGACCTGTTGCTGCTGGCCGATCGCGGTGTGCCCGACGAGCGGGATCTTCGCGCTGTTCAGGATCGGCAGCATCGCATCGCCACCGGCCTCGGCCCCGACCTGGACGAAGGCGACCTTGGCCTCGACCAGCCGGTTCGCACAGTCGATCGCCGACTCCGGCGTACCTTGGGTCTTGCAGACCTCGTACTTGATCGGGCGGCCGTTGATGCCACCCAACTGCCGATCGACATAGTCGGCCGCGACCTCCGAACCGACCCGCCAGCCAGGGATGCCGCGCGCGGTCTCGGTGTTGACCAGACCGACCTTGATCGGTTCTCCGGTCGCGACCTTCGCGTCAGCCAGTGGCTCGGCCGCGGTACCCGCCGCGCCGCCGCCGTCCTCGTCACCGCAGCCTGCCAGCACCACCAGCAGGCCCACCGCCAGACAGCCGAACCTTCGGATACTTCTCATCTGCTGCACGCTCCCTCACGGGTCCACCGGCGGTCTCCGCACGGTGATCAGACTCTTGGCCCAGCCGTCGCCGGCCAGTAGCGGGAAGAACCCTGCAAATAGCGATCAGGCGATACCGGTCCCCAGGTGCTGGACCAGGAGCCCTGCCTCCTGCACCGCACTGTGGGGCTCGCTGTAGCCAGCCGCGGCGCGGATCCGGTCGATCTGTTCCGCGACGTCCTCCGCCGTCGGCTCGTTGTCGCTGAACCAACCGGGACCGACCCCGAGCAGCACCCGGGCGAACCGGCCGCCGCCGGCGGTGTACACCTCGTGCGTGATCGTGCAGCCGGGCGACACCAGAAGGACCACCAGGGGCGTGACCAGGTCAGGCCGCACCGAATCAGCGAGATCGCCCATCAGCCCTTCGGTCAGCCGCGACGCTGCGATCGGGGAAATCACGTTCGACGTGATGCCGTACTTCTCCCCCTCGACCGCGAGAACGTTGGACAGCCCCACCACGCCGGCCTTCGCGGCCGCGTAGTTCGCCTGCCCGAAGTTCCCGAACAGGCCGGCCGCGGAACTGGTGAACAGCAGGCGTCCGTGCCGCCGCTCCTTCATCACCCGGAACGCCGGCTGGGTCACGTGGAAGGCGCCGTACAGATGGACCTCGAGTACGGCCTTCAGGTCTTCGCTCGTCAGCTTCGGGAAGGTCCGGTCGCGCAGGATGCCTGCGTTGTTGATCAGGATGTCGACCGTGCCGAAGGCGTCCAGCGCGCGTTGCACGATCGCCTCGCCGCCCTCGGCGGTGGCCACGCTGTGGTGACTCGCCACGGCATCGCCGCCGGCGGCCCGGATCTGTGCGACGACCTCGTCGGCGGCCGCTTGCGATCCGCCCGTGCCGTCCAGCGCACCGCCGAGATCGTTCACCACCACCCGGGCTCCGCGCCGGGCCAACTCGAGGGCGTAGCTCCGGCCCAGGCCGCCGCCCGCACCGGTGACGATCGCCACCTGACCGGTGAAGTCGAGGTCAGTCATCGCCGGCCTTTCCAGCCGGTACGACGAAGACGGCCGTACCCGAGACCGCGACGCTGCCGTTCTGGCGGGTGCAGGTCAGCTCGACCTCGATCCGCTGACCGTCGCCGGCGGGTTCGGCCGCGGTGACCCGGCCCGAGCACGTCAGCACGTCGCCGGGCCACACCGGCTCGCGGAACCGGACGGCGAACCGGCGTACGCCGTCCGCGCCGAGCCACCGGGTCGCGAACGTCGCCAGCAGGGAAGCCTGCAGCATGCCGATCGAGAACACCGACGGGAAGCCCGCCGAGCGCGCGAACTCCTCGTCGTGGTGGATCGGGTTGAAGTCGCCGGAAGCACCGGCGTACCGGACGATGTCGGTCCTGGTCAACGGGCCGAACGTCGTACTCCAGGCCGTGTCGCCGACTGTGAGCACCGGGGCGGCGGTCGTCATGGGCGGCCCTCCTCCGGGGCCTGGCTGGTCTGCACGAGCGTGGTCCGCTGCTCGACCACCAGGTCCCCAGTCGCATCCCGGAACTCGTGCACGATGGTCACGAAGGTCAGGTCGCCGCCGCGGCGGCCCGGCTTGCGGTAGACGTCGCCGAGCCGGGTGGTCACCTCCAGCGTCTGTCCTGCCCGCGGCAACGGCCCGTGGAAGACGTACTCCTCCTCGCCGTGCAGCACTCGGCGCAGGTCGAGCTGGAGGTCACCGAGGTCGAGCTCGCCCGGCGGTTCCCAGGCCAGGCTCGCGGTGGTCAGGAAGGTCGGCGGCACGACCGCGTCCGGAGCGTCGTACGCCGGGTCCGGCGCCATCACGGCCCGGGCGAACTCGCGGATCTTGCCGCGTTCGATCGGCATCGTGTACATGGCCAGAAGTTTGCGGACGCCCGGCAGGCCCGCACAGTGGTGCCCGCCCTAGACATAACACCCGCCTATCGTCAGGGTTTTTCCCACTTCCCTCCGGCGGCGCGGTCGTCGACCGTTGAGACGTGCCTGCTACGAGTGATGCCGACGAGTTGCTGCAGTCCCTGGTCGCCGCCCTGCTGCGCGACCATCCCCCGGGCGAGGTCGACCCCGAGGCCTTCCGGGCGGCACAGTTCGACCGCGGACTCGCGTGGGTGCACCACCCCGAGGGGCTCGGCGGCCTCGGCCTGCCGGTTCAGCAGCAAGCCGTTGTCGACGACCTGCTCGCGCTGGCCGGGGCGCCGGGCCCGCCGGACCACAGCGTGATCGGCTACGGGATGGCTGCCCCGGTACTGCTCGTGCACGGGACCGAGGTCCAGCAGCGCCGCTACCTGCGGCCGCTGTTCACCGGCGCCGAGGTGTGGTGCCAGCTGTTCAGCGAGCCGGGCGCCGGCTCGGACATCGCCGCGCTGGCTACCTCGGCCCGGCGCGACGGCGGCGACTGGGTGGTGAACGGGCAGAAGGTCTGGACGAGCTTCGCGCAGCTGGCCCACTTCGGGCTGCTCGCTGCGCGGACCGATCCCGGCGTGCCGAAACACCGCGGCATCACGTACTTCGTGATGGACATGCACGCGGACGGCGTCGAGGTACGGCCCCTACGGCAACTGACCGGCGACGCCGAGTTCAACGAGGTGTTCTTCGTCGATGCCACGGTGCCGGACGCCGACCGGCTCGGCGCGGTCGACGGCGGCTGGCCCGTGGTTCTGACCACCCTCATGAACGAGCGAGTGATGATCGGCGGGGCATTGCAACGCGGTGCCGGGCCGATCCAGGACGCACTGCTGCTGTGGCAGCAGGCCGTGAACCGTGACCCGGTGCTGCGCGACCGGCTCGTCCAGCTGTGGATCGAGGCCGAGTGCCTGCGGCTGACCACCGTGCGGGCTGCCGAGCAGGCGAAGGCCGGGACCCCTGGACCGGAAGGGGCCGTGGGCAAGCTTGCGGCCACCGTGCTGAACCAGCGGATCTACGACCTGTGTATGGATCTGCTCGGGCCGGCCGCGACCCTCTACGACGCGACCGCGGCCGGGGTCCGGGACGACCCGCGCTGGCAGTTCCTCCGCTCGAAGGCGAACACGATCGAGGGCGGTACGTCGGAGATCATGCGCAATATCCTGGCCGAGCGGGTGCTCGGTCTGCCGGCCGAGCCGAGGACCGACCGCGACCGGCCCTGGCGCGACGTACCGCGGAGCTGATCACTGCGGCATCCGCAGGCCGGCGTCGATGCGGAAGCAGTCGGCGTTGAGGTAGTCGTTGTCCACCAGGTGCCGGACGAACGACGCGAACTCCTCCGGCCGCCCCGGGCGGCGCGGGTACACGAACTCCTGCTGCCGCCGTTGCCTGATCGCATCCGGCAGGCCGGTGAAGGCCGGGGTGTCGAAGGCGCCCGGGGCGACCGCCAGCACGCGGATACCCCACACCGACAGATCCCGCGCGGTCGAGTGCACCATCGCGGTCAGCGCGTATTTCGACGACGCGTAGGCACTGACTCCCAGCGTGCCGTCCAGACCGGCGATCGACGACGTGTGCACGATGACGCCGCGGCCACCGGACCGCAACTCCGGCTGCCGGGCCATCGCGCCGGCCGCCTGCCGGGTCACGTCGTACGCCGCGACGAGGTTCACCTCGACCACGCGGCGCCACGGCTCCAGCGGCTGCACCTCGCCGTTGCGGCGCACGGTTCTGGTCGGCGGCAGGCCGGTGGCCGCGCAGTTCACCACGACCCGCAACTCCCCGGCCGTGGTCGCCACCTCGACCGCACGGGCGACGGCGTCCGTATCGGCCAGATCACCCTCGACCACGATCGCCTGGGGCAGGCCGGCGAGCCGGCGACTCAGAGCGTCGCCGTCACGGTCGAGCCCGACCACGATCGCCCCGTCGGCGGCGAGCCGGCCGGCAGTTGCCGCGCCCAGCCCTGAGCCCGCTCCGGTGACGAGTGCGACGGTTCCGGTGATGTCCACGAGAGTCCTCCTGCTCGGTGCTTTTATCGCAAACTAAGGACGTTCCATGGCCCGCGGCAGTGGAGATCGCCCTTGCCCTAAACGCCGGGCATGAGCCTCGTCCCTCGTTGTCCCGCGACACGTTGACCGGCCGCGAAATCCGCGGCTAGCGTCGATGATCGAGACCGGGCACCGAGCAGGAGGAACGATGACCATGGCCAGCACAGCCGCCGGCGCGTCACCGACGGAGCTGGACGAGCTGCGTGCGACCGTACGCCGTTTCCTCGCCGACAAGGCGCCCGAGTCCCACGTTCGCTCGGTGATGACCAGCGACCACGGCATCGACGCGCAACTGTGGCGCGAGCTTGCCCAGCAACTCGGACTTCAAGGGTTGGCACTCCCCGAGGCCTACGGCGGCGCCGGCTACGGGTACGTCGAGCAGACCGTTGTGCTGGAGGAGCTCGGCCGGGCACTGACCTGCGTGCCGTACTTCGGCACCGTCGTGCTGGCCGCCAACGCCCTCCTGGAGTCGGGTGACACCGGGGCGATGGGCCGCTGGCTGCCTGCGATCGCAGCCGGCGAATTGACCGCCACGCTCGCTGTGGGAGAGCCGATCACGGCAGAGCCGGCGATCGCCGCGACCCAGGTGGGAGAGTCCTGGCAGCTGGACGGGACCGTGTCGCACGTGGTCGACGGGATGTCGGCGGAGCTGCTGCTGGTCTTCGGCCGGACGGCGAAGGGGCTCGGCCTGTTCGCGCTCGATGCCGGCACGAGCGGCGTCGTCCGCACGCACCTGCCGACGATGGATCTGACCCGCAAGCAGGCGGCGTTCGCCTTCGCCCACGCGCCTGCGACGCTGGTCGGTGCGGACGACGACGGCGAGCGGATCCTGACCCGCGTACTTCAGTTGGCCGCGATCGCCCTGGCAGCCGAGCAGGTCGGGGGCGCCCAGCGCTGCCTGGAACTGGCCACGGAGTACGCCAGGACGCGGATCCAGTTCGGTCGCGCGATCGGTTCGTTCCAGGCGGTCAAGCACCGCTGCGCCGACCTGCTGGTCGGGATCGAGCTGGCCCGGTCGGCCGCGGCCCGGGCAGCCGTCTGCGCCGCGGAGAACGACGCCGACCTCGCGCTGATGGCGAGTCTGGCCAAGTCCTTCTGCTCAACCACATTCGTGCAAGCAGCGACCGACAACATCCAGCTGCACGGGGGCATCGGCTTCACCTGGGAACACCCCGCGCACCTCTATCTCAAGCGCGCGAAGAGCGGCCAGCTCCTGTTCGGTGGTCCGGCCCTGCACCGCGAGCGGGTCGCGCGGGCCCTCGGCCTCTGACGCGACCCGCTGCGGTCAGACCCGGTCCAGCGACCGGCGCAGCGCGTCGATCAGCCGTTCCTTGCGCGGATCTCCACCCATTCCGTTCATGCTGAGCTGGTTCGGCACGTACCCGAACCCGACCCGGGCCGCAGCGTCGCCGAACCCGATCGAGCCACCGGCACCGGGATGCCCGAAGGAGGCCGGACCGAGCTGGGTGCTCCACTGGGTCGGCAGCCAGAATCCCAGCCCGTACCGCGTCCGCACGAACAGCACCCGATCGGGGCCGTCTGCCTCGGCCTGCCGGGCCCGATCGACCGTCTCGTCCGAGAGCAGGCGGACACCGTCCACCTCGCTCACGCAGGCGGCGTACAGCCGGGCGAGGGCTCGCGCCGTACCGATGCCGTTGATCGCGGCAACTTCACTGCGGTACAGCCGTCGCAGTTCCGCGGGGGTCGGCGGCTGCGGCTTCGGTGCGAGCGCGCCGTTGAGGAACATCGCCCGGGACGACACCGACGCCGGATCGCCGAACGCCGCGGCGATCTGCAGCTGTTCCGGCGTCGGCGGGCCCGGAGTGGGCGGCGGCGAAGGAACTTCCCGCGCGACCCGGTCGAGTTCGCTGTCGGGCAGCCCGATCCAGAAGTCGAGTCCGAGCGGCCGCGCCACCTCGGCCGCGAAGAACTCACCCAGCGACCGGCCGGTGACCCGCAGAACCAGTTCGCCGACCAGCCAGCCGTACGTCACAGCGTGATACCCGTGCTCCGTCCCCGGTACCCACACCGGTGCCTGCGCGGCCAGCGCCGCCACCACAGGCCGTCCGTCAATGACGTCGTCGAAGGTGACGGGCGCGTCGACCAGCGGCAACCCGGCCTGGTGGCTCAGCAGCATCCGGACCGGCAAGTTTTCCTTGCCTGCGGCACCGAACTCGGGCCAGTACGCCGCTACCGGCCGGTCCAGGTCGACCAGACCGCGCTGCACCAACAGGTTGACGCAGATGGCCGCGACGCCCTTGGTCGTGGAGTAGACCATCGCGGCCGTCGAGGCGTCCCACGGGCGACCGGTCGCCGGGTCGGAGGTCCCCGACCAGAGGTGCACAACCTCCCGGCCGTCCACGTACGCCGCACAGGACGCCCCGGTCTCCAGGCCGGTCCGGAAGTTCTCGGCGAACGCGTCCGCGACGGGCCCGAAACCTTCCTCGACCTCGCCGTGCACCTGCGGCTCCGCCGTACCGGCCGCCATCAGCCCAGCCGCTCGATGATCATCGCGTTCGCCATCCCGCCGCCCTCGCACATCGTCTGCAGGCCGAACCGTCCACCGGTCCGCTCCAGCTCGTGCAGCATGGTCGCCAGCAGCTTGACACCGGAGCAGCCGAGCGGGTGACCCAGCGCGATGGCGCCGCCGTTCGGGTTCACCTTCTCCTCCTGCGGGCCGAGCTCCTTCATCCAGGCCAGCACCACCGCCGCGAATGCCTCGTTCACCTCGAAGTGGTCGATCTGCGACAGCTCCAGGCCGGATTCGGCCAGCACCTTCCGGGTCGCCGGGATCGGGCCGGTCAGCATCATCACCGGGTCGCTGCCGGTAACGGCGAAGGTGTGGAACCGGGCCCGCGGCGTCAGCCCCAGCTCGCGTGCCTTCTGCTCGCTCATGATCAGGGCAGCCGATGCGCCGTCGGTGATCTGGCTCGAGGTGGCCGCGGTCGTGCGGCCGTCGGGCAGGAACGACGGCTTGAGCGTGGCCAGCACCTCGGCGCTGGTACCGGGCCGGATCCCCTCGTCCGCGCCGACCAGTTCGGTCCCCTCCTGGATCTCGCCGGTCTCGCGGTCCAGCACCCGCCGCCGGACCGGCACGATCTCGCGGTCGAACCGACCCTCGTCGCGGGCGATGGTGGCCAGCCGCTGCGACCGGACGCCGTACTCGTCGAGCAACTCCCGGGTCAGGCTCCAGTGGTCGGTGATCAGTTCGGCTGCGACGCCCTGCGATTGCAGGCCACCGCGGTCCTCGTACCGGGCGACCACCTTGTCGCCGTACGGAAGGAGTCCGGGCACGATCGCCGAGGCCATCGGGGTCGAGGACATGACCTCGACCCCGGCCGCCACCACCACGTCGTACGCGCCGGACTGGACACCCTGTGCGGCGAAGTGGACGGCTTGCTGGGACGACCCGCACTGACGGTCGATCGTGGTGGCCGGCACGGACTCCGGGAAGCCCGCCGCGAGGGCTGCATACCGGCCGATGTTGGCCGCCTGGCGGCCGACCTGGGTGACGCAGCCCATCACCACGTCGTCGACCAGCTCCGGATCGACGCCGTGCCGTGCGACCAGCTCGCCGAGCACCTCGCCGGCCAGATCGGCCGGGTGCCAGCCGGAAAGCCCTCCGTAGCGCTTACCACCGGCGGTCCGGACGGCGTCGACCAAGACGGCTGTGTTCATCGTTTGCACCCCTGGGAGAGACGGATGTGTCCTGGTCGACGCAACCATCGATCAGCGACCGCCCACAGGCGTGATCGCCCTCGGGATAACACGGCTCAGCCGAGCAGGCCCTGGTCGAGCGCCCGGGCGAGCTCGAACCGTCCGGCACAACCGGTCTTGGTGTACACCCGGCTGAGGTAGGCCTCGACGGTCTTCACACTCAGCGAGACTGCGACAGCGATCTCGCGGTTGGACCGGCCGAGCTGCACCAGCCGCGCGATCTGTGCCTCGGTCTCGGTGAGCAGCGCCCGCTCGGCCGGCCGGTTCCGCGGGACCTTGAAGCCGCGGTCGCGTAGCTCGGCCGCGGCACGTCGCCGCCAAGGCGCCGCCCCGAGGGAGTGGAAGACCCGGATCGCCGCGGTCAGGTTGTGCTCAGGCTCGACGTCCATCGCGCCGAGTTGGAGCAGCCCTTGCCCGCGAGCCAATGCCAGCTGGTGCTCGTCGGCCAGGAGGAGACCGGCCTTGACGAGCTCGGGGTCGCCGGCCACCCGGCCACGGGCGTACAGGGTCCGGGCGGCATTCGCATGCTCGGGTACGCCGGCGTCGAGTCGGCTCTGCTCGTCGAGCGCCGCCCTCGCCGCCGGCAGGTCGCCTGCCTCCAACTCGACCTCGGCCAGCCGACCCTGGAGCATCGCGCGAACTCGCGGCAGCTCGCTCGGCCGTTCGAGCTGTTGCCGAAGGCAATCACGCGCGGCGGCCAGGTCACCGGCGAGCAGATGCAGCGTACTGAAGGCGGCGCTGTCCAACGCGGCCAGTGGAGCCGACGCGGCCACACCACCGTCCACCAAGCGGTTCGCCGCGGCCCATTCGCCGCGGCTCGCGCGCAACTCGAGCAGCAGGCCGCGGATAACGGTCAGGTACGACCGTGAACCGGTGTCGGACAGCTCCCCCAGCAAGGCTTCTGCCAGCGATACCGCCACCTCCCAGTCACCCACGTTCGCCGCGTGTTGCGCGCGTGCGACGGACAGCTCGGCCTGGTACAGCCGCCAGTCCGAGGCCGGTACGACCGCGTCCGCGACCGCTATCGCCTCGGCGCAAGCGATCGTGTCGCCCTGCATCGCGAGAACGTAGCTGATCGTCGAGTACGCGTTCAGCCGCGCCTGGACGGGTGCATCGATCGCCTCCCTGTGCAGCGCGCCGATCAGCTCTCCGACCGCGCCGTACCCATCCAGCACGCACCGCGTGTGCACCAGGTGCACCAGCGCGTTGATCCGCAGTACCGCCGGCAGCAACCCGAGCCCCGCCAGCACCTCCCCGATCGCGGCGTTCGCATCCGCCGTCCGCCCAGCCATCGCCAGGACGTACGATGCCTGGGCCGCCAGCCCGAGAGTCCAGCGGCCGGCCAGCCGCTCGGCCTCGACCAGCGCAACCGCCTCGGTCAGAGCGGACTGCTCGATCAGAGCCTCCAGCACCAAGGGCACCAGGCGGTTGCGGGGCTCCCCCGGCACCAGCACGCTCAAAGCCTCGCTGCCTGACCTGGCGGCGTCCTCGGGCCGACCGGCGAGCAGGTACGCGCGGGCGAGCTTGGCGGTCAGCGCCGCGGCGCGTTGCTGATCACCAACCGCCAGCTCGACAGCCCGCTGGTACCAGGGGATCGCCGACCGCGGCGCGGCTACTCCGACGGCCTGTGCTGCCCGCGCGAGCACTGCTACCGCGTGGTCGTCGCCCGGCCGGGCCGTCTCGCGGACATGAACGGCGATCTGCAGGTCGCGGTCCGCCGATTCGGGCAGCGCGGCCAACCGCTGCGCGGCAAGCGTGTGCCACCGCCAGTGCTCCGCGGGCCCGATCTGTTCGTAGAGCGCGTCCCGGACCAGCTCATGCCCGAACCGGCAGCCTCCAGCGCTGTCCAGACGAAGGATGCCCCGCTCGAGCAAGTCGTCGCAGGCCGCCGCCGCCGCGGACGGGGACAACCCGGCCAGTTCGGCGGCAAGCTCGAGCCGGTCCAGCTGGACCGAACGGAGCAAGGCGATCGCCTCGGCCAACCTCCGGACGTCGGGCGCCACGCGGAGGATCCGGTGCAACACCGCCGCCCGCCGGTCGTCCGCCGTACTCCAGTCGGTCGGGCCGGTCCGGTCGCCGGGTCCGCTCTCGGCCAGGTCGAGCAGAGCCTGGATGGCGAAGAACGGATTGCCGCTGCTCTTGGTCCGGACCACGTCGAGCACCTCGTCGGTGGCGGGCGCGCCGCTGACCACTTCGACGAGCCGGGTCAGCTCGTCGTCGGCCAACGGGCCAAGATCGAACTGCCAGAGCAGCCGGTCCGTGCGCAGCCGGTCCAGCCAGGCGACGAGCGGTGCGACAGTCGCCATCTCAGGCCCGCGGATCGTCCCGACCACGACCACCGGGTGCCTGGCCGGTATCCCGGACAGGCCTGCCAGCAGCACGATCGTGTCGTCGTCGGCGAGGTGGAGGTCGTCCACCAGCAGCAGAACCGGGCGGTCGGCCCGCAGTGCGGCGAACAACCGGGCCGCCGCGCCGTGCACTGCCGCCAGCGGCTGCCCGGACGTCCCGTCGAGCACGTGAACCAGCGCCCGGGTCAGCTCCGCGACCTCACCGGTCGCACCTGCGAACGTCCGGTCGAGCGCCCGCCGGAAGGTCCGGTACGGGATCGCACGCTCCAGCTCATGCGCACGCAGCCGGATCAGGTAGACCCGATCACCACCCAGCCGCTGTGCGGACGCGGTCAGGAACCGGGACTTGCCGATGCCCGCCTCGCCGCGCAGGATCAGCGCGCCACCCGTGCCCCCGGCGGCGCCGACAGCCGTCGAGACGACGTCCGCGAGTTCCCGTTCCCTGCCGGTGAAGGGCGGTTCGGTCCATCGCGGCCGGGCGCCGGGGTCGGTGCTGGTCATGACCACATCGTTTCAGGTCGGTGCGATCCGGTAGACACGCGTCGCCGTACCGGCGAACAACGCTTCCCGCTCGAA
This sequence comes from Kribbella sp. NPDC051586, assembly GCF_044453965.1. Lineage (NCBI taxonomy): Bacteria > Bacillati > Actinomycetota > Actinomycetes > Propionibacteriales > Kribbellaceae > Kribbella > Kribbella sp. NPDC051586. Next base: position 1,696,450 of record NZ_JBITDF010000002.1, read on the forward strand.
CGGACTCAGGTCGGCGGTCAACCCGTCGTAGGTCGCCCACACGTCGTGGTAGGTCACGATCGGCCGCTCGACCGGAAAATTGCTGGCGAACAGGCACCGGTCCGGCCCGAAGATCTCGATAGCCTCCCGGACCAGAGGGCCGGCCATCTGCCGGCCACCAGCCATCCCGAGGGCCGAGAGCTTCAGCGTGGCCCACGGGACGTCGCGGGCGAAATCGCGCAGACCCTGGCGCCACCGATCGAGGTACGGCGCCGCGGGCGGTACCCCGAGGTGCTCCAGTACCACTGGCAGTCCCGGCAGCTTGCGGAAGGTGGCCGCCGCCTGACCGAGCTGGTGATCCCACACCAGCAGGTCGAACGACAGGCCCCGCACGGCCAACCGTCCGAGCCCGCGGACCCACCGGGGGTCGTCCAGCAGATTCTCCCGCGGTACGTCGGCCCGGGCCGACGTGGGATCGAACCAGGCCTCCTGGCGGACGCCACGGAAGAACGCGTACTCCTGATGCCGGGCGAGCACGTCGTCCAGGTCCGGCCGGCGCAGGTCGGCGTATCCCACACAGACGGTCGGAACAGGAGGGTCACCAGCGTCGGCCAGCTTCGCGAGCCAGCTCGTCTCGGCGACCGGATCCAGCTCGTGCGACATCTCTGCCTGGACGTGGACCGTCGCGGCCAGGTCCAGGCCGCTGCTGTCGGCCCGGAGATCGTCCGGCAGGTAGTTCGCACGCAGCGGTTCGGATCCCGGATCGTCCAGCCACGGGTACGGCAGCACGTCGAGGTCCCACAGGTGCACGTGGGCGTCCACGATCCGCGGCAGGCTCACGAGCTGAACTCGAAGGTCGCCAGCCCGTCGGGACTCATCGACACCAGTCCGCCGTCGACGAGCAAGTCCGATCCGGTGACGAAGGATGCTCCGCTCGAAGCCAGGAACGCGATCGCCGCGGCTACCTCCGATGGCTCGGCGCAACGCCCGAGCGGGCAGTACGAGCCCCAGATCGGCTCCCACTTCGCCCGGTCACCGCCGGCCGACCGGTCCAGCACCTCGGTCCACACGTAGCCAGGGCTGACGCTGTTGACCCGGATCCCGCGCGGGGCGAGGTCGAGCGCCTGGCAGCGGGTGATCTCCAGGATCGCGCCCTTGCTGGCGTTGTACGTCCATCGGTTCGCCTGCGAGACGTGCCCGGACACGCTGGCGACGTTCACCACCGAACCGCCGCCGTTGGCCGCGAGGGCGTCGGCAGCCCGGGCGGACAGTTGGGCCGGCGCGACCAGGTTGACGTCCAGCGTCCGCTGCCAGTCGTACTGGGTCGCGTGCACACCGGCGAGCAGGAAGACGCCCGCGTTGTTGACCAGTACGTCCAGCGATCCGTCGGGGCCCGCAGCGGCCGTCACCAGCGTCTCGTGTGAGGTCAGATCGGTGATGTCGCCCGTCACCGGCCGGAACGCGGTCGCCGCCGCACCGAGGTCGCGCCGTACCTTGTCCAGTCCGTCGGGGTTCAGGTCGACCCCGGTCACAAAGGCGCCCTCGGCAACGAACTGGTGGACGGTCGCCGCGCCGATCCCACTGCCGGCACCGGTGACCAGCACCCGGCGGCCGGCGAAGCGCTCGCCGATCGCGATCGGCTGCGGTGTCCTGGAGAGCCCGGACGGGTCGTTGTGCGTCGTCAGCGACGCGATCCGGCCGTTCTCGACCCGGATGATGTTGACGCCGTCGAGGTCGTACGTCGTACCAGCGGGGTCGGTGAACACCGCGCTCCACTCGATGGCCGCCTCGTCGTCATCGCCCAGCACCCGGCCGACCCGCACCGTCAGCCCGGGAAAACGGGCGGCGCTCTGCTCGTAGAAGGTCCGGATCTGCGCCTGGCCGCGCAGGTCCGCACCCGGTCCGCGCCAGTGTGCGTCCGGGGCGAAGAACGCGAGGATCCGATCGACGTCGCGGGATTCCTCCGCGTGCCAGTAGCGTCGCGCGACTTCCTCGACCAGGCTCATCCGGCTGCTCCTCTTGCTGCGGCGGTGCTCTCCAGCGGGTGCTGGGCGAGCGGACGAACGAGAATGGACCAGGAATTCCATCTTCTCCGTCCATGGGTCTCAGGTCGGCGGACTGCTCAACCGATGAACTGACCGCCGTTCACGTCGATCACCTGACCGGTGATGTACGAGCTGCGCGGTCCGGCCAGGAAGGCGATCGTCTCGGCCACCTCCACGGCCGAACCCAGCCGGCCGGCCGGGATCTTGCCGGTCAGGACAGCCAGCCGCTCGGCTCCATAGGTCTGCGTCATCGGCGTCTCGATCACGCCGGGCGCCACACAGTTGACCCGGATCCGGCGGTCTGCCAGCTGGGCGGCCAGGCTCCGGGTCAGGCCGATCACGCCTGCTTTCGACGCCACGTACGCCGGCGAGCTGAAGGTGGACGCGGTACGACCGGCGATCGAGGCCACCGTGGTGATGCTGCCGCCGCCGGCCGGGAACAGTGCTGCCGCGGCACGGCACACTCGCAAGGTGCCGGTCAGGTTGATGTCGAGCACCTCGCTCCAGACGTCGTCCGTGCAGTCGGACACCGAGCCGACATGCACGATGCCGGCGCAACACACGACCGCCCGGAGCTGCCCGAACCTGATAGTTGCTGCGAGCAACTTGTCGACCGACGCGGACGAGGATACGTCCACCGCGACGGCCTCGGCCCGGAGGCCCTGATCGCGGAGCTCGGCGCGGACGAGAGCGGCCTTGTCCTCGTCGCGGTCCGCGACGAGCACCGCATAGCCCTCCCGCGCCAGCGCCGTACACGTGGCGGCGCCGATTCCGCCACCACCTCCGGTCACGACGGCGACTCTCCCAGCCATCAGCGTGTCCTGAACCGGTCGAGACGCTCCGGAGACGGTTGCAGGAACTCCAGCGTGTTGCCGTCCGGATCGTGCAGATAACAGGCCGCGCCGCCGACATTGGCACCTTCGGTGATCGCGACCGGCTCGTTCCGGAACCGCGCACCAGCGGCACGAGCCCGGGCGGCCAGGTTCTCGATGTCGTCGACCAGGAACGCCAGATGGGCGGCGCCGACCTGGTTGACCGCGACCGGCTGCCCCTTCGCCTGCTGGGCGACGTACTGGATCAGCTCGATGTCGTGGCTCGAGGGCCGGGTCGGCGTGCCGGCGATGCGTAACTGCGCGACCTCGAGCACAGCGCCGGGGACCCCCACGAGGGTCTGCGTGTAGGTATTGTCCTGGCGCTGCCGGTGCACCAACTCCAGGCCCAGCGCCTCGGTGTACCAGGCAACGGCCCGGCTGATGTCGCTGACCGTGATGCCGTGGTGGAGGATGCCGAAGATCATCCGGCCGCCCGTACCGACGATCCGCGCACCGCGATGAGGCGACGTGCGGCCGCTGCGATCTGATTCGCATCCGGCACCACGCCGCGCTGCAACGCAGGTGCGGCCGGGATCCGGGTGTCCGGCGCCGCGATCCGTGCGACGGGGGCGACCAACCGGTCGAAGTGCTGCTCGGTGACTCGGGCCGCGATCTCGGCACCGAACCCACCGGTCCGGTTGGCCTCGTGGGCGACGAGCACCCGGCCACCGCCCGCGCTGACCGCCTCGGCCAGCGCGTCGTCGTCGATCGGGTTGAGCCAGCGCAGGTCCAGCACACCGACCTCCGAACCTTCCCGGCTCAGAGTGTCCGCGGCATTCAGGGCCCGGTGGAGCATAGGGCCCCACGTGACGATCGTGAGCGCCTCGCCTCTGCGGTGCCAGCGAGCGCCGTACGTCTGCTCCGTAGGGGCGGCGGCGAACACCTCACCCTTGTCCTGATAGAGCTCACGCGCCTCGACCAGGATCACCGGGTCGGGACCGGCCACGGCGGCTCGCGTCATCGCGTAGGCATCGGCAGGCGTCGCGGAAACGCCGACGATCAGTCCTGGTACATGCGCGAGGACGGCTTCCAGACTCTGAGAATGCTGCGCACATGAGCCGGGTGTCGCACCCTGCTGGAGACGGACCACGAGCGGGGCACTCAGGGCACCACGGTTGAGGTAACGCACGTTCGAGGCTTGGTTCACCAACTGGTCGAAGGCGACCCAGAGGAAGTCGCCCCACATGATCTCGACGACGGGCCGCAGACCGGACATCGCCGCACCGACGGCCGAACCGAGGATGGCGCTCTCGGCGATGGGTGTGTCGAAGATCCGTTCCGGGCCGAAAGCCTTCTGCAGACCTCGGCTCACCCCGAAGATCCCGCCTGCGTGTCCGACGTCCTCGCCGTACACCAGCACCTCGGGGCGCGCGGTCAACTCCTCGCTCAAGGCCAGGTTCACCGCACGCTGGTAGGTCATCTCGGTCACCGGCCCGCTGCGCTCGCTCGGCCGGTCCGCGATGATCTCGGCCCTGACGTGGTCGGTCGCGGTGGCGGGATCGGGCTCGGGCATCGCCAGCACTCGGGTGGTCGCCGCGTCCAGTTCGCGATCGACGGCGGCCTCGACCTCATCCAGGCGGTCGGCCGGCACACCTGACTCCAGCAAGCGCGCACGCAGCCGGGCGATCGGCTCGCGTGCCTCCGCGTCGGCGCGATCAGCGACCGGCCGATAGTGCTCGATGTCCTTGTTGTAGTGGCCGGACAGCCGCACCGTTCGGCACTCCAGCAGGGTGGGGCCGGCACCGTCACGGGCGCGCCGTGCCGCGGTTGCCACGGCGACTCGGACCGCCTCGGGATCACAGCCGTCGACCACCTCGGCCGGGATGCCGTACCCGGCGGCCCGGTCCGCGAGCTCCGGGGTGAGGCTCGTCAGAGCGGCAGGCGTCATCTCCGCCCAGCCGTTGTTCTCACAGATCACCACCAGCGGCAGCTTGTTGCTGGCAGCAAACACCAGGCCCTCGTGCACCGAGCCCTGGCTCATCGCTCCGTCGCCGATCGACACGACGACGATCCCGCCGGTACCCAGCCGGTCGGCGGCCAGCGCCACCCCCGCCGCGATCGGCACGCCCGCTCCGACGATCGAGTTCTCACCGAGCAGCCGATGCCGCGGTGAGGACAGGTACGCCGACCCGCCGCGGCCCCCGTTGACGCCGCCGGCTCGCTGACAGATCTCCGCGAGCAACTCGTCGATCCCGACTCCGCAGGCCAGGGCCCAGCCGTGGCCGCGGTACGTCGTCAGCAGCCGGTCGTGCTCGCCGAGCGTCCGCATCGCACCGACGGGGATGGCCTCCTGCCCCAGGCACAGGTGCATCGACCCGGCGATCACGCCGTCCCGGCCCAACTGCAGGCAGCGTTCCTCGAAGCGCCGGATCGTCACCAGCTGCCGGTAATCGTCGAGGTCTGTCACAGCAGCGGACTCCTTCGCTCGAGGCCACCGGCCGAGAAGCTGCGACCGGCGACCGGGGTGATGAGGCCAGGATCAAGCCTCCGTCCCGCACCCGAACAGCAGAGACAACCCCCGAAATAGGCGCCCGGCCGACGAACCTCGCGATTGCGCTTCGTCTCCAGTGCAGCAGTCGCCCTCGGTCATTGGTTTGTGTCTAGGTTTCGCCGGTGTGAGGAGTCCACCCGGCGTGCACCAGATCGGCGAAGGCCTCGAGCAGCCGCGTGACCGCGGCCGGTTGTTCTTCCATCAACCAGTGGCCGCAGTTCGCGATGACTTCGCTGGTGACGTTGTCGGCGAATCCTTGGAGGGACAAACCAGGTTCCAGTCCGCGGCCGGCACCGGAATCGCCCCCGATGGCGAGCACCGGGACCTGAAGCGCGGGCCGCGGCAGCTTCGGCGACGGCCTGGTCGTCGATGCATGGGCCGGCTTCGCCGCCCTCACGCGCGATCGGGGGTGGCAGACACGCACCTCGTCATCGATTGCGAGGTGCGTGTTTGCGGGAAACCGGTGGATTTCGGCTTGAGTGCGAGCTCCCCTGGCGTCAGTGCGGGAGGGCTGTGGCTGCGTCGTACCACTGGTTGGTGTCGAGTGGGTTCTTCGGCAGGGTGAGTGATTCGGCGATCTTGCGGAGGGCGGCCTTGTTCACCGGGGTGTCGAAGGTGCGGACGGTGATTGCTACACCGTTGCGCTCGAGGCGGAGGATGGTGGCTGGGGCGGGCTTGCCGCTCGTGGCGTCAGTTGCCCAGCCGTCGGTGGTGTACCAGGCGCGGTAGCCGTGGATGGTGAGGTCGGGCGGATTCTCCTTGGACAAGCGGGTCATCTGGTTCCAGAACTTGTCGGTGGAGTATCGGATCTCCAGGTCCTCGCCGGGCATCGGCGGCGGGCCCCAAACGCTTCCGGTGACGAATCCCTCGGGGGCGGGATGGGTCTTGTCGCCGCTCCACACGGGTTGGAGGTTGTTCTCCCCGGTGGTTGGGTTGCCGTCGGTGAAGACGATGCTGAAGCTGTGACCATCGCCAGGGAAGTTCGCCGACCTGTCCTGGACCCGTAAGGGGCGCAGGCCGGCGGGGACGTAGCCGACCTTGAACGGGGACGCAAGGCGTTGCGAGGTCGCCTTGATCGTCTTCGCGACCGCGATCGCGGTCTTGGGGTCGCTGTCCGACGGTGCGTCGATCGTGGGGACCTTGAGGGTGCCGAGATGGCGCTGTGCCTCGCAACTGAGCAGGGCCCAGACGCCCTTCGCCGGCTGCCACGCGACGGTGGTCACCGGGCGGGCGGTGCGGCCGAACGACATCGCATAGCCGGGTGGAAACGAAGTGATCGGCTCACCGTCAGGCATCGTGACGAGGCGGCCGGACAAGCCGTTGAGGTCTATCCGAGGGCTGTCGGCGGGAATCTTGCCGGGGTCGAAGTCGCCGTTGCGGTGCAGGGTGAGCAGACACCACTTCGACCAAGGGCTGCCGACGCCGGCCAGTTGGTAGATCTGCCGGTTCGCCTCGTAGGCGCGCGGGTTGACGATCATTCCCGCCGGAGCAGTGAGCGTGACCCAGTTCTCCCACGCGTTGCCGCTCTGAGCGACCGATGCCTCGTGCAAATTGTCGATCGCGACGCGTACGCCGACAGCAGCGGCCGCGGTCGCGGTGACGGTAACGAGAACGAACGCGGTACGGCGTCGCCGGACCGGACGACGCTCAGCTGAAGGAACGGGCAGCTCTTCGACGGCAAGGTTTGACTCGGGGGCGACGGCGGCGATGCGGTCGAACGCGTTCCGCAGATCTGATTCAGTGCGCATTGAGGACTCCAGGAGAGGTGGAAGCAGACGGCCCGAGCTCGACCCGGAGTTTGGCGAGGGCGCGGGAGGCGTACGAGCGGACGGTGTGCGGCGAGCAGCCCATCGTCTCGGCGATCTCGGCGTCGGTGAGGCCGCCGTAGTAACGCAGGGCCAGGACCGTCCGTTGCCTCCGGGGCAGTTTGGCCAGCGCCGCGACGAGCTCGTCCTGGTCGGCGAGCCGGACCGCGTGGTCGGGCTGCGAGCGGTCGGCGTTCAGCCAGATCTCCGGCCTGGGCACGATCCGGGACCACTTCCGGCGCCAGGACAGGTACTCGTTGACGACCATCCGGCGCAGGTACGCCTCCGGACGGGCAACCCCCTCGACCCGGTCCCAGTGCCGGTGGGCCTTGATCACCGTCTCCTGGACGAGGTCCTCGGCCAGGTGGCCGGACCCGCACAGCACGGTCGCGAACCGGACCAGGTCCGGCACGCCCCGTCGCGCCCACTCCTCGAAGGTCACCTCGACTCCCCTCCGAACCGGCTCAACACCGGCCTTCACAGCAAAAACGCACCTCGCACCCAATCTGATGCACCGCAGCCCCCAATTCGTGGCCAGCCCGTTCCGGCACCGCCGGTGAGAACGCCGTGCGGGAGTCGGTCAGATCGAACGCTGAACGGTCACGACAACTCCGCGACGGCGGCCAGGCCAGCAGGGTCGGCGTAGCGCGCGAGGCGGTCCGGATCCAGTTCTACGCCCAATCCAGGTCCGTCCGGCACTGCCAGCATGCCGTCGTCGTCGAGCTTCCAAGACTCGGCAGTGATGTCGTCGACGTACGGCGAACCCGCGATGTACTCCACCAGATCCGTGCCTGGCAGGGCCGAGGCAAGCTGCAGGTCGGCTGCGAGTCCGACAGCGGTGTTCCAGCCATGCGGGATGAGGGTGATCCCGTTGTCGTAGGCCGTCCAGCCGATCCGGCGCTGCTCGCTGAGACCGCCGACCTTCGTCGTATCCGGCTGGACTACGTCGAGCGCATGGCCCTGCAACCAGGGCAGGTAGCTCTGCCGGCGCGTCAGCACCTCACCCGCCGCGATGTCGACCCGGCTGGCCAGCCGGAGTGCCACGTAGTCCTCCAGAGCGTCGGGCCGCAGCGGCTCCTCGAACCAGCGAACTCCGTACGCCGCGAGCATGTCCGCGGTCCTGAGCGCCCACTTGTACCCGTGTGGCCAGAACGCGTCACTGCCACCGGCGTCGACCATCAACGACGCATCCGGACCGGCCGCCTCCCGCGCGGCCGCCACGATCCGCTCGTCAAGGGCGTGGCTGTCCCGGCCGAACGGGCCCCAGCCGATCTTGAACGCTCGGAAGCCGTCTTCCCGCACCGCCGTCAACTGGTCGGCCAGCACCTCCGGCTGGTCCATCAACAAGGATGCGTACGGCTGGACGCGCCGTCGGTACCGACCACCCAGCAACCGCCCCACGGGCTGACCGGTTGCCTTGCCGAACAGGTCCCACAGCGCGGTGTCGATACCGCTGATGGCATGGGTGACCGATCCGCCGCGGCCCAGCCAGAACGTGGTCTGGTGCAGCTTCTCGCTCACCCGCTCCGGCTCGAGCGCGGACTCCCCCAGGTACAGCGGCCGCAGTACGTCGAGCGCCGCCCGGACCAAATGATGACTCGTGAACACACTGCCGACGCCTGTCGCCCCTTCGTCGGTGTGCACCAGCACGATGGTGTGCACCGCGTCGTCGGGTCGAAGCTCCTCGGTCCAGCCACCGGCCGGGGTCGCCCCCGTCAGGCCGACCGCGTCGATCCGATCGATCTTCATCGTTCCTCCTCGCTGCAGTTCGTGACCCGTACCTCGTACGGCGCCAGATCACCGGCCGGTTCGGCCGACAGGTTGACCCGTACCAGCCACGCTTGATCCTGAGTACGCCGTACCACCGCGAAGACCGATTCCTCGCCGGCGAGGTCGTACTCGACCGAGGCGCCGCCCATCCGCCGGCGCAGCTCGAGCACCTGTCTGAGCTCGTCCTCGATCCCGGTCTCGCCGCCGACATAGGTCATGAACGCCCCGCCGTTCAGCGCGAACACCGCCAGCAACGCCTTCGTCGCGGCCAACCCGTGCTGTTCGCGCCGCCATTTCTGACCGGGCAGCGGCCACCAGAACGTGTCGTGCGAGTCGATGTGGTGCGCGATGAGCGATCCAGGAGGAAGCACTGCGTCACGATCGGCGAGCCAGGCCGCGAGCTCCCGGCCGCTGCGGATCACCCCGCCATCGAGCACAGACGGGATCAGCCATTGCTCGTCATAGTTGTAGGTGACGTCCATCGCCTGCCGGAACAGTACGCCGGTCGGCTCGGTGTACAGCATCAGCGATTCCTTCAGGCGCTTGAGTCGCGGCCGCAACCGATCGAAGAGCTCCAGACAGCCGAGCGGCGAGTAGCTCGCCCGCCGGCGAGTCTGGGCAGACCAGTTCGGTAGGTCGTTGTACGTCGGCGCATCGATCCGGAAGCCGTCGACGTCGAGCCGCCGGACCAGGTTCTCCATCGCGGCGCAGAAGTAGTCCTGCCAGTCGGTGTTCGCGACATCGAACGCCTTCGTATAGATACCGATGATCTCCTGGGCGGAGTCGCGCATGAACCATTCCGGATGCTCGTCGACCAGCTGGTGGTGCTTCGGCGCGGCCATCCAGTACGGCTCGAAGTCGAGGATGTGCCGGGCCCACGAGATCAGCTCCGCGGTCTTCGCGGCGGCGCTGGTGCCCTGTGAGCTGGTCGTGTCCTCGCCGAGGCGCGCGTAGAAGTCGCTGTCACGAATCTGCTGCGCGGTCCGGGCCATCACCTCCTGATCGATCACGCCGTGCATGAGGACGTCGAGGATGATCCGCATCCCACGGTCGTGGCAGGCCGTCACCAGGTCGCGCAGCTCCTCCTCGGCGCCGTACGTCGTGGCGATGTCCTCGTAGCCGTGCACGTTGTAGCTCGGGTACGGATGACGCGGCATGAGCTGCAGTACGTCGAAGCCGAGGCCGGCGATCCGGTCCAGGTCGGCCCGCAGCGCGGCGAGGTCCGGGTACGGCTCGTATCCGTAGCCGTTCGAGAACGGCGCTCTGCCGACGTGCACCTCGTAGATAGTTGCTGACAGCACCCAGTCCGGGCGGTCCGCGGGCGTCGAGATCCCGAGTCCGCGGTACCAGGACGGGACCAGCGCCCGGGTCTCCTCCCACCCGGTGTCGAGGGCGTCGAGGTGGATCGCCTCGTACCGGAGCGTTTGGCCGTCCAGTTGCCCGGCCAGACCGGTGTCGAGCGTGAGATGCAGGCCGTCGCCACCGCGAATCGTGCAATGCCCGATCTCGGTCCGGCAGATCGGCCAGATCACCAAAGTCTGGCTGTCGTCGTGCGCCGCGACCAGACCGGACGATCCCATGAACCCACCGGCGGTCGACACCACGATGGGCTCGGTCAGCTCGGCCAGCGCCGTCCCGGGCCGGATTTCGTTGCCAGGGGCCTCGATTCGTCCTGCCATCGGGCTGGAGAACTCCAGCAGGAGGTCGCGCAGTACGCCGGGGCCGGTGATCTCGACCGCCAGCGCGACCCGCGGGTGCGTGTGCCGAACCGTGTACTCCCAGGCCACTGTCCAGTCGCCTACCGAGGTGACGACCGTGTAGACGTCGGCGGTGCCGTCTATGCGGTGCCGGACGGGTTCAGCGGTCCGTTTGAAGTCCGAGAGTGCGACAGTTCCCTCGTACCCGATTCCCCGCAGCGGAAGCCGGACGTCGTGCCCGCCGGTGACCAGGGTTGCCTGCAGCAACAACTGCACCGAGCCGAGTCGCGTGAGCAGACCTGTCGTGGCGTCGAAGTCGAGAAGTGTCAAGTCCCTGCCTCCGTCCATCATTTGCTCTTCGCAACGATCTGCTCGAGGGCGGTCTGCAGCTGCTCGGCCGCGCCGGCGGGGCTGACAGCGCCACGCAGCGACGCGTTGAACGTCTTGGCCATCGCGAGCGACATGTCGGAGTAGTAGGCGGTGAGCGGCGGAACAGTGGTGTGCTGGATCGCCTGCTTGGCCAGGGTGATCACCGGCATCGCCTTGAGGATGTCCTTGTCGTCGTACAGCGCGGGTCTGGTGGGCAGGAAGGCGTACCCGGCGGCGAGCTCTTTCTGCTGCTCCGCGGCCGTGAGGTACTGGACGAGCTTCCAGGCGTCGTCCTGGTTCCGCGAGTTCGCATTGACCATGCAGTTCCAGCCGCCACCGACATTCACCGGGTTCAGTCCAGCGCGCGCGACCGGGAGTTCGGCGACGCCGACCTGATCGGGGCCGAGGACGGACTGCTGCTTGTCCGCGAGCTTGCCGTACAGATAGACCCACTGCCTGGTGAACACGGTCTTACCGCCGAGGAAGGCGCCAAGACACTCGTCCTCCTTGTAGTTCGCCACGCCGGCCGGGGCGGCGCCACTGGTGACCATCGTTCGCTCGGTCGTCAGTCCTTGCACAGCCTCGGGGGACCCGATGGTGACCTTGCCGTCGGCCAGGACGTCACCGCCCGCGCTGCGGATGTACTCGATTCCGTTGACCGTTCCACCCTCGTAGTTGGCGCCCTGGAAATTGAATCCGAACGGGGTCTTGGTATCTCGGCTGATCTTGAGTGCCATCTCCCGCAGCTCGTCCCACGTCGCCGGCGGAGCGGTATACCCGGCCTTCTCCAGGAGGTCCTTGCGGTAGTACAGCAGGCCCGCATCCCAGTACCAGGGCACGCCGTAGACCTTGCCCTCCACGACGTTGGCGTCGACGGCAGCTTTGAGGTGCTGCGCGCGCAAGTCGGTGCTGAACCGCTCGGACAGGTCGGCCAGCCAGCCGTTCGGTGCGAACTGCGCGGACCAGGAGATGTCGCCGCCGAACACGTCGACGTCGGCCGACCCGGCCTGGAACTGGGTGCGCATCTGGTCCAGGAACTGCGAACTGTCCGCCGGCATCAACCGAACCTTCACCGGCTTGGCGGTGACCTTGCTGTCGTTGAATCGCGCGATCGACTTCTCGATGGCTTTGGCGATGTCCGGTGTGGCGCCGAACACGACCTGGGTGGACTCCTTCGACGAGCCGCAGCCGGTCAGAAGGCCGGGCGCGGCGATCGCGGTAGCGCCTGCGCCGGCCAGGCCGAGCAGGCGGCGGCGAGTGATTTCGAGCATGAGAAACTCCTTGGAAGCGGGGAATTCAGGACTTGAGCGCGCCCGCGGTGAGTCCTTCGACCAGCCGGCGCTGGAACACCAGCACGACGAGGGCGAGTGGGATGGTCACGAGGATGGTCGCGGCCGCCTGGGCGCCGTAGTCGACCGAGTGGACGCCCGCGTAGCCGGGGATGACCACTGTGACGGGCCACCGGGCCTGGTCGAACAAGAAGGTGTTGGCGAAGAGGAACTCGTTCCAGGCTGCGACGAAGGTCAGGATCGCCGTCGTGACGACACCCGGTACTGCGAGCGGCAGGATCACCCGACGGAATGTCTGGAGCACGCCGGCACCATCGATCCGCGCCGCTTCCTCGAGCTCGAACGGCAGCTTGCGGAAGAAGGCGACCATGATCCAGACCGACAAGGGCACCGCGAACGCGGTGTCGACTGCGATCACCGCGATGTAGGTGTCGAGCAGTTCGGCGGTCCGCAACTGCTTGAACAGCGGCGCGATGATCGCCACGCTCGGGAAGTACGCCATCGCCAGGAAGCCGATCAGCACCAGGGTCCGGCCGCGGAACCGCAACCGCGCCAACGGGTATGCCGCCAGGCTGCCCAGCGTCATGGAGATCACCGTCGTCGTACCGGCGATCAGCAGACTGTTCAGCACTCCGGCCCGGAACGCGGAATCGCCGAGCACAGCCGTGTAGTGACTCGCCGTCGGATGTCGCGGAACGAGCACCGGCGGCGTACTGAACAGATCCAGCCTGTCGCTAATACTCATCTTGAACACCCAGAGGATGGGCAGCACGCTCCAGACCGCGAGCGACAGCAAGGTAAGACGACGCGTCATCTTCATGCCTCCGAATCCCGGGACCGGAACAGCAGCAGGTAGCCGAGCGCGATGCCGATCGAGGTCGCGAACACGAACACGGCCGCCGCGTCGCCTCGGGCGAAGCCGAGCTGGCTGACCCGGACCCCGGAGTAGACGTACGTCGACAGCGAGGGCAGCCCGCGGTCGCTCATCACCCAGAACAGGTCGTAGACGCTCCAGGCCTCCAGCGTCCGGAACAGCAGCGCGACGAGGATCGCGGGCCGGAGCATCGGGAGGGTGACAGAGACGAATCGCTGCAGGTTCGACGCCCCGTCGACCTGTGCCGCCTCGTTCAACTCCCCCGGTATCGTCTGCAGGCCGGCCAGCAACAGCAACGTCACGAAGGGCGTCGTCTTCCACACGTCCACCCCGATGGCCGCGATCAAGAGGGAGGTGTGGTCGGACAGGATGGGCTTGTCGGTCAGGCCGATGCTGTGGACGAGCCAGGACACGACGCCGATCTGGTCCTGCAACATCAACCGCCACATCATCGCGGAGACGACCACCGGGAAGGCCCACGGAAGGAGCGCCGTCGTCCGGGCCAGCCCGCGGCCACGGAACTCTCGGTGCAGCGCCATCGCCATCGCCAGTCCGACCCCGAACTCGATCGCGACACCGGCGGCGGTGAAGACGGCGGTGTTCGCCAGTGCCGCCCGGAAATCAGGATCGGCGAACATGCCGACGTAGTTCGCCAGACCGGTCCAGGTCCCCGAGCTCGCTACCGTGGCGCTGCGGAAGCTCAGGTAGACCGAGTACACCACCGGGAACACAGCGACAACAGCAACGAACGCTGCCGCCGGCGCGATCATCGATGCTGCCACCGGCGCGTCCGACGGCCTGCTGCTCGTCCGGACGCGCAACTGCCTGTGGTGCGCCATCACAGTGATCCCTCATCGAGCACGACGCCCTCGTCGGGACCGAGCACGAGTGCACCGCCCGCAGGGCGACGGTCCCCCTTTGTGGAGATCAGAACCGTGCCGTGCGCGGTGATCTGCTGAGGTTCCGCAGTGAGGTTGAGCGCGACGAACTTGCGATCCTCGCCGGCCGCTCGGCGATAGGCCAGTACTCCGTCAGGCGCCTCGACCGGCGTCAGGTCACCCTGCCGCATCGCCGGACTGTTGTTGCGCAAGGCAATCAACTGCCGGTGGAGATTCAGGACCGAGGACGGATCGGCGAGCTGGGCCTCGACGTTCACAGCGCTGAGGTCGGCCGAGACCGGCAGCCACAGGCGACCCTCCGGCGCCGACGAGAATCCGCCGTTCGGGCCGTTGTTCCACGGCATCGGTGTCCGCACGCCGTCACGGGACACCCCACCGGCGAGCAGTCCGAAGCGATCGCGTTGCCTCGACAGCTCCACCGGCTGGTCGGTCAGGCCCAGTTCGTCGCCGTAGAAGAGCGACACGGTACCGCGCAACGTCAGCAGCATCATGGCCGCGACGCGTGCTTGTGACCGGCCGAGCCGGGATGCGAGCCGCGGGCGGTCGTGGTTGCCGAGGGCAAGGCATGGCCAGGAGTCAGCCGGCAGTGCCGATTGAAGCGATCGGATCTCCTTCCGCAGCGCGTCGGTGCGCCACGGCGTCTCGATCAGGCGGAACGCGAACGGCAGGTGGATCCCGTCCCCGGTGGTGCCGAAGAACTCGGCCCAGCGGTCCCACGGCAGTGCTTCGATCTCGGCGATCGAGACCCGTTCGCCGTACTCGTCGAGGACGGCCCGGATCTGCCGCAGCACCTCGTGCACATCGGGATGCATCCGGTCGTTGACGTGCAACTGGGTCGTGAAGTCCGGGTGTTGCAGGTCGTACTGATTCGGCCCGGCGTTCGGGGCCGGCGGGTTGTCCCGCAGCTCCGGATCCTTCATCAGCATGTGGGCGACGTCGATACGGAAACCGTCGACACCGCGGTCGAGCCAGAAGCGCAGTACGTCGAACATCGCCTCGCGCACCTCGGGGTTGCGCCAATTGAGGTCCGGCTGCTCCTTCAGGTGCGAGTGCAGGTAGTACTGCGACGTCGGCGCGTCGTACTCCCACGCCGACCCGCCGGGTTCGCTGATCCAGTTGTTCGGGGCCGAGCCGTCGACCTTGGGATCCGCCCAGACGTACCAGTCGCGCTTCGGGTCCGACCGGGACGAACGGGACGCCTGGAACCATCGGTGCTGGTCGGAGGTGTGGTTGGGCACGTAGTCCGCGATCACGCGGATGCCTCGCCGGTGAGCCTCTGCCAGCAACCGGTCGACCGTCTCGAGCGTGCCGAACAGCGGCTCGACGGCGCTGTGATCGGTGATGTCGAACCCCTGGTCGAGCAATGGCGACCGGAAGAACGGCCCGACCCAGATCGCATCGACCCCGAGCGTCCCCGCGAGATAGTCCAGCGAGTCGATCAGGCCATCCAGATCGCCGATTCCGTCGCCGTTGCCGTCCCGATAGGTCGGCAGGTGACTCTCGTAGATCACCGCGCCCTGCCACCACGGCCGTTGAGCTGTCATGGTTGAGAAGATTATAGATAGTTTATAATCTGTCAAGAGGTTAGAGTGCTGTCCCCGACGACTCAGGTGGTGCGTGTGTCCCGACCGAACAATGGAGACCGCCGGCTGCTGCTGCCCGCGCAGTCAAGGCGCCAGCAAGTACTCGATGTGCTGCGCGAGGAAGTCGTCACCGGCGTCCGCAAGCCCGGCGAGCAGCTCAAGCAAGACCTGATCGCGAGCGAGTTCGGTGTCAGCCCGGGACCGGTGCGCGAGGCCCTACGGCACCTCGAGAGCGAGGGGCTCGTCGAGCACGTGCCCAACTACGGCGTCTACGTCGCGGACATCAACCCCGGCGAACTCATCCGGCTCCTGCTCCCGGTCCGGCTGGCGATCGAGACGTACGCCGTACCCCTCGCGGCCGGCAAACTGGGCGCGTCCCGGCTGGACGAGCTCGAGCGAATCATCGACCAGATGGACGAAGGCGTCCGGACCGATGACCTCGCGCTGATCAACGACCTGGACGTGCGCTTCCACGAGATCACCGTCGAGGCCGCCGGCTCCCTGCATGCGCTGCAGCTGTGGCGCAGCGTCCAGCCGCGCATCCGGGCCTTGATCTACCGGCTCGCGCCCAAGCACCAGGATCTCGCCGAGATCCCGCAGGAGCATCGGCAGTTGCTCGACGCACTGCGCGCCGAGGACGAGATCGCGCTGCGCAGGGCGATCGAGGTCCACATCATCGGGACCAACACCGAACTGCTCGAGGCCACCCTGACGGACGCCGGATCGTCGGCCGCACCGGCGCGCGAGAGCGACTGATCGCCATGCGAGACCGAACGATCCTGGTCACCGGTGGCGGGTCGGGCATCGGCCGCGCCGTCGTCCTGGCTTGTGCCGCGCGGGGCGCTCGCGTCGGCGTGCTCGACATCGATGGGCGGTCCGCGAGTTCGGTCGCCGACGAGGCGCTCACGGCCGGAGCGACCGATGCCCTCCCCGTCAGTTGCGACGTGTCCGACGAGAGTGCCGTGGCCGACGCGTTCACCACTTGCGAGAAGCACCTCGGTGCTCCGGCCGCCGTACACGCCAATGCGGGTATCGAGATCAATCACCCTGCTCATCTGATGCCCTACGAGGACTGGCAACGAGTACTGCGGATCAACCTCTCGGGCTTGTTCCTGACCTGCCGCGAAGCGGTTCGCACGATGCTGCGGACCGGCCATGGTGGGTCGATCGTGTGTACGTCGTCCCCATCGGCCTTCACCGGATTCAGCGGCGGCGGCAACGCGGCGTACGGATCCTCGAAAGGCGGGGTGTCGGCGCTGGTTCGCTCACTCGCGATCGACTACGCGCGCCACGGGATCCGGGTCAATGCCGTGGTGCCCGGCGCCGTCGACACGCCCATGCTCCTCACCGGCCTGCGCGCAGATCAGCAGACCGCCGCCCACGAAGCCATCCTGCGGGACGCGAGCGAACAGATACCGCTGGGCAGGCTGGGACGACCGGAAGAGATCGCGGCCGCGGTGACCTGGCTGCTGTCCGACGACGCGTCGTACGTGACCGGCTCGCACCTGGTCTGTGACGGCGGCTTGATGGCCCGCAGTGCAAACACATTCTGAACGGAGACCGCGACGATGATCGGGACCACCACGTGGGTGATCAGCGACGGATACGTCCCGCCTGGCAGCTCAGGCGACGATCCGGCGCTCGCAAGCCACGAGAGCGCCTGCATGCTCAACACGAACGCCGAACCGGCCACGGTAGAGCTGACGGTCTACTTCGCCGACCGCGAGCCGGCAGGCCCACACCTGCTCACGATCCCCGGCCGTCGGATCTGGCACCAACGCCTCGACGAGCTGGTCCCTGCCGGAACGGATTACTCGGTGGTGATCCAGGCAGATCGCCCCATCGTCGTACAACACACCCGCCTCGATTCCCGGCAGGCAGCCAACGCGCTGATGACCACAATCGCCTTCCCCGCCGGCTGACTCAGCGGGGGTCGGTGGGAGTAGCCCAACGAACCGCGTTGGCGAGGACCCGTTGGACGTCGGGATGATGGTAGACGGGGTAGTCCTGGTCGCCGGGCGAGAAGTAGAAGACCTTCCCACGACCGCGCGTGTAGGTCACACCTGATCGGAAAACCTCGCCGCCGCTGAAAGTGGAAAGGAAGATGGTCTCCTGCGGCGGCGGAACGTCGAAGTACTCGCCGTACATCTCCTGTTCCGGAATCTCGATCGGGTGCGGCACACCCGCCGCGATCGGGTGCTCGGGTGCAACGGTCCAGACCAACTCCTGCTCTCCGTCGTTGCGCCACTGCAGCGAACAGGTGCTTCCCATCAGCTGCTTGAACACTTTCGAGTAGTGACCGGAATGCAGGACGAGGATTCCCATCCCGGCCCGCACGTGGCGCACGACGCGTTCCACTACGACGTCCGCGACGTCGTCGTGGGCCTCGTGTCCCCACCACAGCAGTACGTCGGTGTGCTCGACCCGCTGCTCGTCCAGTCCGTGCTCATGGTCGGCCAGCGTCGCAGTACTGACGACGACCTGTTCACCCAGCAGCCGCGTCAGGCCATCGCCGATCACACTGTGAATGCCGTCGGGGTAGTGCTGCAGTACGGCGGGGTCCCGCAGCACGGACTCGTGCACGTTCTCGTTCCAGACCAGGACACGGATCGGCGTACGCATGATCCCGTCCTCAGTTGAAGTCGACAACGGACTTGATGAAGCCGTGCGGCTTGCTGCGAAGCGTCTCGAACGCCTCGTCGATCCGCCCGGCGGAGAAGCGATGCGTGACCAGCTTGTGCAAGTCGAGCCGTCCGGCTTGCTGCAGGCGGAGTCCGGCCAGGGTCGCCTCCCGCAGCAGGCGCTGATCCCGTACGTGAGCATTCACGACGTCGAGGGCCTTCCAGTTCCAGTTCTCCACGTCGACCTGCCGGGGACCCTGGTGGTAGCCGAGGATGGACAGGGCTCCGTGCGGGCGGACCAGGTCCCCGGCAAGATCCAACCCTGCTTGGGATCCGGAGGCTTCCACGACGACGTCGACGCCGTGGGTCGCGGCGCTCCCCAGGCCGTGCCGCAGTACGGCCGGCACGGCGGCGGGTTCGTACACCTCGCCGGCACCACAGGCCAAGGCCGCTTCCCGGGCGTCGGCCCGCGGATCGATGACGATCAGGTTCTCGATCAGTGATGACGCCAGCAGTTGCACCATGACCAGTCCCATGAACCCACCGCCGATGACGGCGACCCTCGCCCCGGGCGCGAGCGGCGTACGCCGGTAGCCCTCGACGACGCAGCCGACCGGCTCGGGAAGTGCGACGGCGGGGTCCACACCATCGGGGATCACGACGACGTCCGCGACGTCGGCGACCGCATAGGTAGCGAAGGACGGCTCGATACGGCCTCCGACCAGCGATCCCACCCTCACGTCCGCGCCCGGACCGGCCTCGACGACCTCGCCGACAGGTTCGTGCCCGAGCTGCACCGGGTACGCCGGTTGCTCGCCCGCCCAGGTCGGCAGATCGCTGGCGCACACGCCGACGGTGTGCACCCGGACCAGGACCTGATTGACGCCCGGGCTGGGCAGCTTCTGCGGGGCGAGCCGGCCGCTGCCGGGACGGGTGAGTTCGTAGATGGTCGCGGTCACTTGGCGGCTCCTGCGGTCAGGCCCTGGATGAACTGGCGGTTGAGGACGACGTAGATGATGAGGACCGGCAGTGCGGCGAGCGTGGTGCCGGCGGCGAGGACAGAGGTGTCGGTGGTGAATCGGCCCTGGAAGAAGGTGAGGCCGATCGGAAGGGTGCGCACATCGTCGGTCTGCAGGAAGAACAGCGGGACGACCAGCTCGTTCCACGACGTCATGAACTGCAGGATCACGACCGCCTGCAAGGCCGGCCGGACGGCCGGGCGCACGATCGACCAGAGCGTGCGCAGCTCGCCGGCGCCGTCGATCCGGGCCGCTTCGACCAGCTCGCGCGGCAGGTCCCGCAGACTCGCTCTCAGCAGGAAGATCGCGAACGGGATCCCCATCGCGGTCTCGACCAGGACCGCGCCGATGCGGGTGTTGATGAGGCCCATGTTGCGCATCTGGAAGAACAGCGGGATGACCACCGACCAGACCGGGATCATCAGGCCGAGCAGGAAGGTGTAGAACACCGCCGAGGTCAGCCGGAGCTTCAGGACTGTCAACGCGTACGCCGCCGGGAAGGCGACGGCCAGCACCAGTGCGACGGTGCCGGCGGCAACGATCGCGCTGTTGAGCACGTATTGCGAGAAGTGCGCCTGGTTCCACGCGGTCAGGTAGTTCCGGAGAACCGGCGGCCACTCGAACGCGAACGGGTCGAGAGAGGTGGCGTTGGACGTCCGGACCGACTGCAGCAGCACCCACACCAGCGGTACGACCGAGATGATCGAGACGACGACGAGGGCGGCGTGGGCGGAGATCCTGGCCGAGCCGGCTGTCCGGTTCACCGGTCGTTCCTTTCCCGCAGCCGCAGGAACACGACTGTGATGACGAGGATCAGCAGGGTCAGCACCACGGCGGCCGCGGCTCCGTAGCCGACCTGATGGGTGACGAACGCGAGCGAGTAGATGTAGTAGGCAACGACCTCGGTCGCGTGGCCCGGCCCGCCGTTCGTCATGATGTAGACGAGATCGAAGGTCTTCAGCGTGTTGATGAACGAGAGCACCAGCAGCAAGGTGATCTGGTTGCGGATCCCGGGCATGGTGACATGGACGAACTGGCTGACAGGGCCGGCGCCGTCGACCGATGCCGCCTCGTACAGGCTGCGGTCGATGGACTGGATCCCGCCGAGCAGGATAACCATCGCGAAGCCGTAGTAGGTCCAGTTGGCCGTAGCGATGACGGCCGGCATCGCGGTGTGCTGGCCGGACAGCCAGCCCACGCCGTGCAGTCCGGTGGCCTCCAGCGTCCCGTTCAGGATGCCGGTGTCGGGTTGGTAGATCTGGTTCCAGGCGATGCCGACCACGACCAGGGACATGGTGGCCGGGATGAACAGCACCGTGCGGAACAGGGTCCGGGCCCGGATCCAGGACGCCGAGAGCAGCGCGGCGAGGATCAGCCCGAGTCCCTGGGCCAGCCAGCTTCCGGCCACCCACTCGAGGTTGTTCAGCAGGGCACCGAAGAAGCGACCGTCGCCCACCAGCTCCCTGTAGTTGTCGAAAGCAACGAATGACTGCGAGGGCGACAGCCCGTTCCAGTCGGTGAAGCTCAGGTACACCGTCTGGAGGATCGGCCAGACCGTGAACACGACGTAGATCGCCGCGGCCGGCAGGATGAGCCAGTAGCCGATCGCCTTGCCGTGGCTGAGATGATGACGGTGGTTGGTCCGCGCCGGCGGCCGCGGTGCGACGGCGGCTCGTCGCTCAAGCGAGGTGTATGCGCTCACAGCTGCTCAATCCTTGGTGTTGGTCTCGGACGGGGCTACTTCTTCTTGCGCGCCTGGGTCAGTGCGTCGTCGAGAGTGGTGGCCAGCGCGGCCGCGTCCCGGCCGCCGCCCAGGAACTGCTGCGCGGCGCCGTTCCAGGCCTCGGTCACCAGAGCGCTGGAGGTGTAGCCGGTCCAGGCGCCGACGCCACCGCCGTCCTGCGCCGCCCGCACGACGTCTACGTTCTCCTGCAGCAGCGGAGCGACGTCGACCTTGCTCGTGTCGAAGGTGGACGTCGGTAGCACGCCGGCCTTCAGCCAGGCGGCCTCGGCGGTGTCGGAGAAGTGGACGAAGTCGATCCAGTCGGCGGCGATGTCGGCCGCCTTGGACGATGCCGAGATCGACCAGGCTCCGCCGACACCTCCCTCGGCCTGCTGCTTCAAGGAGCCGTTGATCATCGGGAACGAGACGAAGCGGAAGTCGGCGGGCTTGCTCGCATTCTGGAGAATGTCGGGCGTCACCCCGGTGCCTTCGACGAACATGCCTGCCCGGCCGGTGTAGAACGCCTTGAACGCGTCGTCGAAGGCGACACCGTTGAAGTTGCTGCTCAGGTAGCCCTTCGTGGCCCAGGACCGAGCGATGGCCAGCGATGCCTGGACGCTCGGGTCGTCCCAGGTCGCAGTTCCGTCGAGCGACTCCAGCGACCGGATCGTCTGCACCGGCGTGTTCGCATGCAGCGCCGCGCCGATCAGGTGCGACGACGGCCACTGATCCTTGTTCCCGAAGGCGATCGGCGTGACGCCGGCTGTTTTCAGCCGGTCGGCGGCCGCAAGGAACGCCGCGTACGTCGTCGGTGCCGCGATCCCGTACTTCGCGAAGATCGCCGTGTTGTAGAACAGGCCGACCGCCTCGCTCGACCGCGGGACGCCGTACTGCTTGCCGCCGTACTTGGCCCGGTCGAGGACCGATGGCTGCATCTTCTTGGTCCAGCCGTACTTGGCGGCGTACGCGTCCAGCGGGGCGACGAGGCCGTTGGTCGCGAGCTCACCGAGCGCCGACTGCGCCGCGTCGTAGTCGAAGATGTCGGGACCGGATCCGGAGGCCAACGCTGTGGGCAGGGTCTTCTGCTCGTCATCGGCCGACAGGAACTGGATGGTGACGGTGACTTCGGGATGCTTGGCTTCGTACGCCTCGTTCAGTTTCGTCAGCACCGGCTGCAGTGCGGCGTTGTCCCCGAACTGGGACACTACGGTCAACGTAGCCTTCTCGCCCGGTTTCAACCCGCCGGAGGTCCCGCCGGAACCACCGCCGGTCGTCGTGCCGCAGGCTGCCACCACAAGTGCGAGCGTCGTGCCGGCGGCGATCGGGCCGAGGTGTCTCAGGGCGCTACGTGCAGAGAACGAGATCATCATTGCCTCCTTGGCGCCGGCTGCTGAGTGCCGAGCGGTCCGGACAGCCGGCGGGCGGTGTGGGTGAGCAGGTCGGCACCGGTGATCTCGTCGAGGATCATGATCGCCGCGCCGAGACTCGCCGATTCGTCGCCGAGTTCCGACGGGACGATCTGCAGATCACGCGTGGCCAGCGCGAGCGACCGGCCGTAGATGGTTTCGCGGATCCGGGCCAGGAAGTCGTTCCCGTCGGCCGGCCGGCCGGCGACCACGATGATCGCCGGATTGAAGAAGTCGACCAGCACGGACAGGACCTGCCCGATGCTCTCGGCGGCTTTGTCGAGCAACTCCCGGGAGGCCTCGTCACCGCGCTGCGCGGCATGGACCACCATCCGGGCCGTCATCTCCTGCCCTTCTCGCGTCGCCTCCGCGAGCAGTGGGCTGCGGCCGGACTCGACCAGGCGCGCCGCTTGCTGGACGAGGTATTCGCTGCCCTGGCTGGTGACGAGGCTGCCTGCGCTGCCCTGTGCACCGCGGTGAAGCTTCCCGTTCGAGATCAGGCCCGCGCCGACGAACGACCCGACTTTGATCACCAGGAGATCCCGGACGTTGCGGCCACGACCGACGGTTCGCTCGGCCAGCGCCATCAAGTTCACTTCGTTGTCGACCCGCGCCGGTATGCCGAAGCGCTGCTGCAGCCGGTCGCGCACCGGCTGGTCGTGCCAGTCAGGATGGACCGGCGGATGAATCGTGCGGCCGGTCTCGAACTCGACCGGCCCGGCGATGCCGACACCGATTCCGCAGAGGGGCCGGTGTGCCTCGGTCGCGGCCAGCCCCCGCTCGATCGCGCGCTCCAACTCGTCGAGGACGAGCTCGGGTCCCTGCCACATCGAGACCGGCACGCGCTCTTCCCACAACACCTCGTACGCGAAGGAGAAGACGCTCACCTGGAGGTGAGTCATCGCGACCTCGGCCGTGACCACGACGCCGCGGCTCCGGCTCAGGGACAACGCCGTACCCCTGCGCCCGCCCGTGCTGGCGTTCGCGCCGGTCTCCTCGACCAGACCGGACTCGACCAGCCAGCGCACCCGCTCGGACACGATCGCCTTGCTCAAGCCGGTGAGCGTCGCCAGATCCGCGCGCGATACTCCCCCGGCGTGACGGACGACCGCCAGGATCGCGGCCGAACTCGGCGATGACGTCGGGAGATCATCCAGATCTTCGTCCACTGTCCATCCTTCTTAGTTCGACAGGTGATCGAAGTTGATCGTAAGCCGAACTTAGCTCCCGTGCAAGACCGGAAGCTACTTCACGGCTCCTCACCTCACCTCGCGCGGTCGCTCGCGCTTGTTTTGTGGTTGGGTTGGGTGGTGGACATGCTCGAGCTGGACGGACGGACGATTGCCTGGACCCGGCAAGGATCGGGGCCCGCGGTGGTGTTCTGTCATGGCACGCCGTTCTCGTCGCGGGTGTGGCGTCCGTATGCCGATGCCCTGAGCAACGACTTCACCGTCTATCTGTGGGATCTGCCCGGGTACGGCGCATCGTCCAAGCGGGCCGAGGACCCGGTGGACTTCGATGCGCAGGGCAAAGTGCTGGCGCAACTCCTGCAGCGGTGGGAACTGGCCTGCCCTCACATCGTTGCCCATGACTACGGCGGCGCGGTGTCGCTGCGGGCGACGCTGTTCGAGCAGGCGACGTACGCGTCCCTGATGCTGGTCGACACCGTCGCGATACCGCCGGCCGGCTCGCCGTTCTTCCGCTTCGTCCAGGACAATCCGACCACACTCGACCAGTTGCCCGCCTACATCCATGAGGCGATCCTGCGCGCCTACATCCAGAACGCGACCCACCAGGGTCTGCGCCCCGACGAACTCGACGAGCTGATCGCACCATGGCTCGGGAACGACGGGCAGCCCGCCTTCTATCGCCAGATCGCCCAGTTCGACGAGAAGTACCTCCACGAGATCGAGGCCCACCTCGGCGAACTCACGATCCCTGTGAACATCCTCTGGGGCGCCGACGACGCTTGGCTGTCCCCAACCATCGGCCGGCGCCTCGCCACCCTCGTCCCGACTGCGACGTACACCGAGATCCCGTCGTCGGGCCACCTCATGCAGTACGACGCCCCCATCCCCCTCACCAACCACCTCACCGGCTGGCTCACTCGCGTCGGGGGTTGAGCAGATCGGCGGGTTTCTACTCGCCGCTCAGTACGTCGATGTCGAGCTGACGCAGGCGCTCGGGATCGGCGAGGATGTCGATCGCGACAACCCGCGCGCCGGTGATCGTGAAGCTCATCACCGCCATCGGCTGGCCGTCGGTCACCGTGATCAGGCCGGCGTTGCCGTTGACGAGCACCGGCAACTGGAAGGCGGACAGGCGTCGGAAGGTCATCGCCTGGTCGGCGACGGCGGCGGCGCCGCGAATCTCGGTCCAGCTCGCTCCGCCGATCAGGCCGCGGTCCGCACGGAGGACGACGTCGGGATGGAGCACGGCAACCAATGCGGCGAAGTCTCCGTTGCGCGAGGCAGCCTGGAAGGCATCGACGACCTGACGCTGCAAGGTGAGGTCCGGATCGGGCGCCGGCGCGGCTGTGCGAACTCGGCGACGTGCACGGCTGGCAAGTTGCTTGGCCGCCGGAACCGAACGCTGCAGGATCGTCGCGATCTCGTCGAACGGTACTCCGAACATGTCGTGCAGCACGAAGGCCAGCCGTTCAGCGGGGCCGACCGACTCCAGGACGACCAACAGAGCCAGCCCGACGGAATCCGCGATCAGTACCTCGTCCTCGGGATCGACGAGATTGTCGCGGCTCACGATCGGGTCGGGCAGATGCGTCGCGTACGGCGACTCGCGGCGCGCGTTCCGCCGGCGCAGCAGATCCAGGCACACGCGGCCCACCACGGTGGTCAGCCAGCCGCCCAGGTTCTGCACGTCGCTGGTATCGGTTCGGTGCAGTCGCAGCCAGGCCTCCTGAACGGCATCGTCGGCCTCGCTCAGGGAACCGAGCATCCGGTAGGCAACCGCCTTCAAATGCACTCGGTGCGCTTCGAAGCCCTCAGCCAGGAACTCCTGCTTGTCCATCATCCACCTTCTCGCTCGTCCGTTGTACAGATGACGGATCAATTCGCTCCAAGGTGACCGGTCTGCCCACCTCGCAACCCGCTCCAGAGGCCGTGTGCAGAGTGCCGGAGCCGGATCAGCCGAGCAGCTTCTGTGCGTTGCCTGCCAGCACGCGCTCGCGCTCGGCGTCGGTAAAGCCGGCATAGCGGCTGAGACCGTCGAGGGTGTAGCGCAGACCGATCTCCTGTCCGAACGGGAAGTCCGTACCGAGCAAGATGTGGTCGGTCGGCACGACGGTGCGCAGCGCGTCCAGCACCGCATCGGCGGTCGACAACGCCGTGTCGAAGTACAGCGATCGGACCCGTCGCCGGGCGTCGTCCTCGGCGGTCCGCAGTTGGGCCAGCAACTCGTCCACCGGCGGCGGCGTACCGTGCTCCTGCAGGTACGCCTGGTAGGACGCGACCATGGGCTTGCGGTCCAGCAGTTTGTGCAGGACGGACGGCACGCACGCGGCGCTGTGGGTGAAGAGGAAGCGGATCCGCGGGAAGCGCCGATCAACGTCATGGAAGATCAGATTCGCCACCGCGCGCGTGGTGTCGAAGCCGAACTCCAGCTGTGACGGCTGGACGCCGGCCACTGTCGCCCCGTCGGCCGGATGCTGTGGAAACCGGTCACCGGTGAACACCGACGGGTGCACGAACACAACGGCGCCGCGCCGGTCCAACTCGTCGTACAGCGGGTCGAGGATCGGGTCACCCTGATAGATGCCGGCGTGGTTGGTCAGCATCCCCACCCCGGAGGCGCCCAGGTCGTCGAGCGCTCTGACCGCTGCCGCCGTAGCCGCGGTGACGTCCGGGAGCGGCAAGCTCGCGAAGAAGCCGAACCGCTCCGGCCACTGCCGCACGCAGTCCGCTCCGAACTGGTTGATGTCGTCGGACAGCGTCACGGCGCGGTCCGACGGGAGGAAATGGAGCGGGATCGGCACCGACAGATAGGCGCGGCTGATACCGGCCTTGTCCATCGCGTCGATGCTTTGCGACGGCTTCCAGGACGGCAGCGGCTCACCACCGATCGTCGTGACCTCGTTGTCCGCAAGGACATCGAGGAGATGGGGCGGGAGCATGTGGTGATGGACGTCGACAGCCATACTCGCGACTCTAGGTCGATCGGCGGATGGCAGCATCTGTCGACTGACTGGGATCAGCGGCCGTGTTTCAGGCCGAACTGTTCACGTCCGAATCGTCCCCGAGCGGCCGACTCGCCGAAGGGGTGATGCCCGCCTTCCAGGTGGCGGCGGCCACAGCACCCGCTGCGCAGAGGATCGCGGTCCACCACAGGGCCGTCGAGGCGCCAAGGTGGTCGGCGATGAATCCGGCCGGCCACGGTCCGACGGTCTGGCCGACGGCGAACAGCAGAGTCAGGGTGCCGAGGACGGCGGTCCACTCGTGCTGTGGCACGGTACGCCGTACCAGCGCCGCGACCGACGCGGGAACATTGAGGAACGTGAGTCCGACGACCACCGCAGAGGCCAGAACGGTTGCCCGGCTGTGATGCAGCACAGGGAGCAGGGCAGCGACCACTTGCAGAGCCAGTAAGGTCGCCATGGCGCGAGCGTTGCGCCAGGTCGTCAACGGCTTGGTCACCAGGAACGGCGCGACGATCCCGGCTACGCCGATCAAGGTCCAGGTGAGCGCGACCTCGGAAGCATCGCTGCTCTGCGCCTTCAGATAGGCCGTCAGGAAGGTGATGTAGACGATGTAGCCCGCGCCGAAGAGCACATAGGCGATGCCGACCGGCCACAAGCGCCCCAACCGGGCCTTGCGGTCCGGGCTGAGCGGGGCCGAACTGACGGCCGTCCAGGAGATGCCGGTGGCGACCAGTGATCCGGCGGCCAGCAGCAGCCAGGCGGTCGGCCAGCGCTCGGGGTGACCATCGAGGAGGACCGGAAGCACGACGCCGCTAAGGGCGATGCCCAGCCCGGCGCCGCCGAAGTACACCGTGATCGCAGACCGATCGGTTGCTGCCAATCGCGCGGCGATCACCGTGCCGGCGACGAAGACCATCGCACCGGACAATCCCGCAGTTGCCCTCAGCAACATCTGGAGGAGCTGCGAGGACGTGCAGGCCGTCGCCGCGAGGGCGACGGTCGTCACGACCATGCCGGATTGGAACGAGCGGGCGGTGCCGACCTTGCGAACGATCATCGCGACCACCATCGCGCCGACGAGATAGCCCACTCCGTTGGCCGTCGTCTGCAAGCCGGCATCGCCCAGCGACCAGCCGAGCCGGTCGCGCATCGCGGGGATCACCAGGCCATAGGCGAACCGCGCGAATCCCAGTGCGACCGCTGAACCGAGTGCGAGCCGGAATTTCACCACGACGTCCTCAGGCAGATGGGTGAGAAGATTGATCGAACCGATCGGTACCATCAGCAGCCTAGCAAGAGATCGGTCCGATCGGTACCATCTATCTCATGCCAGTAGCCAAAGGGACCTCGCTGGACCCTGCACGGACCCGCTCGGGAATCCTCGACCTCGCCGGCCCGATCCTCTACCAGCGCGGCCTCGACGGGGTGGGGATCGCCGAGCTGTGTGCGACCGTCGGCGCGTCGAAGGAGACGCTCTATCGGCATTTCGGCTCGAAGGACGGCCTGATCGAGGCGGTCCTGCAGGCTCGCAGCGACCGGACCATCCGTTGGATCCGCAGCGCCGCAGGGGCAGCTGGACCCGATCCTGCCGCCCGGCTGACGGCGGTGTTCGACGCACTGGGGACCTGGTACGAGGAACCGGACTTCCGGGGATGTGCACTCCTGAACGCGGCCGCCCAGCATCATCACGCCGAGCCCGCGCGGACGATCGTTGCCCGCCACCTGGATCGCTACCTCGAGCTGTTCACCGACATCGCGACCGATGCCGGCGTCGCGGATCCTGACCGCGTCGGACGTCAGCTCCTGATCTTGCTGGAAGGTGCGACAGTCGTGGCCGACCAGCGCGGGCTGGGCCGAGCGGCGGCCGAGGACGCGTTGGCCGCCGCGTTGCCGTTGCTCGCCGGCTAGTTCGCTCGACCCGACCGCGAAGCGCCGCTCACATCATTCTGCTTCCGGCGCTCAGCCACTCCGAGAAGCTCGGGCCGATCACCTCCGCGTCCTTGCCGGGGACCAGCGTGCCGTCGCGGAACGCTCGCCCTGTCCGACCGGGGATGGGCAGAGGCACAGGCACTACGCCCTTGCCCGGAAGCTCCTTCGTCATGTCCCACAAGGTGGTGACCTCGGGGCCGGCGATCTCGAAGAACCGGCCGGTACGGCGCCCGACCGCGACGTCGGCGATGACACCGGCCACCGCGTCCAGGGCCACCGGCTTGATCGTCATCCGCGGCACGAGGCAGAACGGTCCCAGCTTCATCCGCTCGAGATTCTGACCCGGGAACTCGAACCACTGCGTCGAGCGCACGACGGCCAGGTCGTCGCTCTCGCTCCGCGCAACCCGCTCCTGGGCCGTCTTCCCGGCGAAGTACCCGTAGCCCTGCACTACCGGCAGATCGCAGTTCACGATCGACAGCAGGATGTGCCGTGCGCCTGATGCACGAGCAGCCGCGGACAGAGCCCGGGTCGAGCGGGTGAAGAAGTCTGTCGCCGCCTTCTCGCTCATCGCGAAGCGGCCGGTCGCTTCGACGATCACCTCCGCGTGCCGCAGGCGCTCGGTCGCATCATCTCGGAGTACGTCGAACCCGGTCGACCGGGAGAGCAGCTCCACCGTCGCGCCGCGCTCGACGAGCGCCCGCTCGATCGCCCGGCCGGACGACCCTCCGCCCACGACTGCAACCCGCATGGGATCCTCCGCATCATCGAACCCAACCGTGTCTCTATGATCGTAGAGACTCTATGATCATAGAGGAACCATCGGGAAGGAGCAAAGTGGCACGACGCGAGCAGATTGCCGAGGCAGGCGTGCGCCTGATCGCACGGAGCGGTGTCCGCACCCTCACCCACCTCCTGGTCGACAAGGAGGCCGGCTTACCCCGGGGATCCACGTCGTACTACGCACGCACCCGGCGCGACCTCACTGCTCTCGTCGTCGAACGCCTGTCGGACGACACCCAGTCCGACCTCGACGGCCTGGCCATTCCTCCGACCCTGTCTCACGCCCAAGCAGTTCAGGTCGTGGTGGAGCTCCTCGATCACCTCGCCCAGCGCGAGGATGCGCAGGCCGCGCGCTATGCCCTGCTGTTCGAGCTCCGGAACGACGACAAACTGCGCGCTCTGCTCACCGTCGACGCTCCCGTGCGCGAGATCCTCGTCGAGCAAGCCGAAAAGCTGTTGCAAGCAGTCGGTGTCGCCGACCCGTCACGGCACGCCACTGATCTCGTCGGACTGCTCGACGCACTGCTGATGTACCGCACGGCCCAGGCCGCACCCGTGGACGCCGCCAGGGTCATCGGCGCCTACCTCGAAGGTCTCCGGCAGTCGGTCAGGACCGCACGTCGACGTCGAGAAGGAGCGCGGCCAACTCGTCAGGGGCAGTGAGCATGACGTTGTGGGGTCCGTCGACGGCGACGGTACGATACCCGAGGTCCGTGGCGAGTTGCTCGAACGGATAGGTCTGCGGGCGGCAGAAGATGGCCGTCCCAGGGACCTTCTCGACGGCTCCGGTCAGTCGGGAGACGTCGGTGAACGTTCGCAGCGACTGGGGCCGCAGCCGGGCCGCGAGCCAGTCGGCGTCGCCCGGCTCGGTGATTCCGAAGGCGGCGGGCGCCGGCGCGGGGACATAGCGTTCGTCCCCGCCCGCCGTGACCATGGCGCGGATGGCGTCGACGAACGGCGCCGGTGCCAGCGTGAACACCCCGGCACCGTCCCCACCCGCCCAGCCGTCGATCAGGACGAGATGCCGGACCAACTCGGGACGCTGATCGGCAGCTTGGCGAACGACAAGTCCCCCGTAGCTGTGGCCGACCAGTACGAGCTCATCCTCGTCGCTCGACTCCGCCGCCGCGGAGTCGAGGACGCCGACGATCTCGCGGACATGGTCGTCGAGGCCCGGGCTGTTCGCCTCGGTCAGGGTCGGAGTGATGGTGCGGGCGCCCGCCTGGTGAAGCCGGGAGGCGACTCGCTCCCAGGCCCACGAGCCGTGCCAAGCGCCGTGAACCAGGACGAATGTGGTGGTCATCTGGACTCCTTCAACTGGTTGGTCTGGTGATCACGACTCGACTCGTCGGGCGAACGTCCTGCCGTTCCTGCGATGGGCTGCGGACGCGTGTCGGTGAAAGCGCCGAGCGTTGCGAGCTCCCGCAGGAATTCGAGCGGTTCGAACAGTTGCGCGGCGCTCCTGACGCCCCCGGTGTGCACCGGGCGATCGGCGAGCGCAAGCGCCGCTTGCATCGAGGTGAGTGCGCCGACCCGATAGATGTCGTTGCCTCGGAGGTAGCCGGTGCGCGTCTCGTCGCCGGCGGTCGCCTGGACGACGATGGTGAACGCCGATCCCCCGCGGTCGGCCGCCGCGATGGTCTCGCTGGTGAATACCGTCTCCTCCTGAAACGTCTCCGCGGTCATCAGGATGCGGACCGAGCGGGTGCTCAGGTGGCGCGGGATGGTGACGACCTCACCGG
Source organism: Kribbella sp. NPDC051586 (assembly GCF_044453965.1). Classification (NCBI taxonomy): domain Bacteria; kingdom Bacillati; phylum Actinomycetota; class Actinomycetes; order Propionibacteriales; family Kribbellaceae; genus Kribbella; species Kribbella sp. NPDC051586. The sequence goes on from NZ_JBITDF010000002.1 coordinate 1,727,499, forward strand.
CCGGGTAGTTCGCCAGCATCGGCCTGGCACCGATCGGTGCGGGGAAGTCGAACGTCACCGGCGCGGCACCGCCGGACACCAGCCGGAACGCGCCGTCGTCATAGGTCGGCCGCTCGGAACTCGAAAGCTGCACGGCGGTGCTCTTCGACGCAGGGGTCATCCGCCAGCCGTTGACCGCGTAGGCGACCGTCACCGAGTCGAGCGGTCCTTGCCGCTGCGCCACCGCAGCCGCGAGCAGGTCGGCGATCGCCCCGTAGAAGCTCATGCCGGGGCTCACCAGCACCTTCGCCCGACCTGCCGGTGAGTCGAAGCGATCGAACAGATCCTTGACGTGCAAGGGCTCGGCCGCGTGATCGAGGTAGTGCGCCCCGGTTGCGATCGCTGCCCTGGCGACCGGACCACCGGATCTGGCGAACGGCCCCGCGCAGTTGATCACCACGGCCGCACCCGTCGCGACGGCCCGCAATGCCCGGTCGTCGTCCAGGTCGGCCACTCGCACCTGTACGCCTGCGCCCAGTCCCGCGGCCACCTGCTCCAGGCCGCCGGCGTCGCGCCCGGCCAGCACTACCTCTGCGCCCCTGGCAGCCAACTCAGCAGCCACCAACCGCCCGGTGTGCCCGGTCGCTCCGTACACCGCGATCACGAGACCCCCTTCCGCGTATCCATTTCGTACACTTCCAAACTTGAAGTATGTAAGTACACGAGGCAACATACATACCCAAAGTATGTTTGTCAAAGGAGATTCGATGGCCCGTCAGACGCAGGCCGAACGATCGGATGCGACCACTTCGGCCCTGGTGACCGCGGGTCTGTCGCTGTTCGGCCGGGACGGGTATGCCGCGACCTCCATGGACGCGGTCGCCGCCGCGGCCGGACTGACCAAGGGCGCGGCGTACCACCACTTCGGCGGCAAAGCCGCGTTGTTCCGCGCCGTCCTCGTCCGCCAGGAAGAGGTCCTGGCCAAGGCGCTGACCGCTGCCGCCGCGGCTGCTCCCGACAGCTGGACGGCGCTGCGCGCCGGCTGCCACGCGTTCCTGGAGCAGAGCCTGGACCCACAGGTACGCCGGATCGTGCTGCTCGACGGTCCCGCCGCGCTCGGTTGGGAGGCTGTTCGCGAGATCGAGTACGAGCACACCCTCCGGCTGCTACGGCTCGGCATCGACAACGCGACACGGGACGGCTTCATCAGGCCCGCCGACCCGGCCATCAGCTGCCAGCTCCTCTTCGGGGCGTTGTGCGAGGCAGGCATGCTGCTCGCTCGTTCCGACGATGCTGCCGCCACCCTCCCGAGAGTTGCCGCTGAGGCAGATCGACTCCTCCGGTCCCTCACGCTGTCCGACTGACCCCCGCCGCGTACGTCGGGTCCTGGTCGCGGTGTGAAGGCCTAGCCGTCCGGCAGCACCATCTGCGCAAGCTCGGCCCGGACCGTGATACCGAGCTTCGGATAGGCGTTGTAGAGGTGATAGCCCACCGTGCGGGGACTGATGAAGAGCTGCGCCCCGATCACCCGATTGCTCAGGCCGGTGGCGGCCAGCCGCACCACCTGCAGCTCCTGCGGCGTGAGCCGGCTGAGCAGGTCCGAATCACCGTCGGCCGGCAACACGGTCTCCCCCGCCGCCCGAAGCTCCGCACGCGCCCTGTCCGCCCAGTGCAGGGCGCCGAGCCGCTCGAACGTCTCCAACGCCGACCGCAGCTGGCCTCGCGCCGACGCGGGCCGCTTCACCCGGCGCAGCCAACATCCGAACAAGAACTCGGTACGGGCAGCCTCGAAGGGCCGCTGCGGATCTTGCGCGTGGAGAAACACGGCGGTCGCGTAGTGTTCCGCAGCCTGGTCCCCCTCACTGAGCAAGGCACGGCATCGCGACATGATCGCGTCCGACCAGGGCTGACGCACCTGGGCCGCCCAGCTCTCGAAGCGCTCCATCGGTCCGCGGGCACGCTCAGGCTGTCCGAGCCGTACCGCGGCTTCCACCTGGTCAGGCTGGCAGTACAGAACGATCATCGTGTGCCGCCGTGGCCCCATCCCGAGCTTTTCCATCCGGGCCAGGGCAGCTTCGTACCGGGCGTGGCCGAGATCGAGCTGGGTCAGCGCACACTCGCCCCAGGCAGCACTCGGACCGGAACCACAGGCCAGCGCGTCACCGCTCAGCGACCTGCAGCGGTCGTCGTTGCCCTCGATCGCCGCCAAGTAGGCGAGCACCCCACTCAAATGGCCGACGTGTTCCAGTTGACCCGTGTCTCGTGAGATCTGCAGGCCGTCCTCGCCGCTGTTCCATGCCGACCGATGCTGCCCGAGCAGCAACTGGGAGCGGGCCAGACGTGCGAGAACCTGTGGCAGCGCTGCGATGGCGCCCTGGTCCCGGCACTCCTTCTCCAGATCCGTGGCCAGGTCGAGTGCTGCTTCGAGATCGCCTGCCAGCATGTCCCAGCCCGTGATCCTGGCCCGTTCCGGCAGACCGATCAGATGACCTCGCTGGTGCAATCCGTCGTACAGGTCGCGCAGCGGTGACACCTCGGACCGTCCGCCACCTGCCGACAGGCCGAGGAGTCCGGAGGCAGCCGATCGCAAGAGCCGCGCGCTCTCGGCCGGTGGCTCAGGCAGGGCGACGAGCCGTTGCGCGGTCTCTTCGGTTGCTCGCACGTCACCGGTCGCCCAGATCGCGGTGAGTGCGTCGAACAGCAGGTAGACAGCGCTGTCGAGATCAGCGCCTGCCACGTCTTCGGCCTGCCCGACCAACACGTCGTACGCCGACCTGGGCTCGCCGCGCACGAAGAGTTCGGCAGCGCGCACTCGTGCCAGCGGTACCGACACCACCGGTTCGGCGCGTCGCAGCCCGGCCTGAGCCGCCAGCCGAGCAGCCTCGTCCTGGTCGCCCGCCTCGCTCGCCGCCTGAGCAGCAAGGGCCAGTCGGCGCGCCCGCTCGTCCTCGTCGGGGGTCAGTTGCGCGGCGCGCTTCATCGCCGCGACGACCGCCAGCAGATCGCCGTGCCTTCGGGCGTCGGCCGCTGCCTGCTCCAGCTCGCCGGCAACCGCCTCGTCGGGACCGGTGCCGGCTGCGGCCAGATGCCACGCCCGCCGAGCCTGCTCCACTCCGGCGAAGCCTTCCGCGAGCGCCTGATGCACCGTGATCCGCTGCGCGCGTGACGCGTTGCGATAAGCGGCCGTACGGACGAGTGGATGCCGGAACGAGATCTCGCCGTCGACCAGATCGACCAGGCCGGCGTGCTCCGCAGGATCGAGATCCGCCGGACCGGCGCCCAACGCCTGTGCGGCGGCCAGGACGACGTCCATCCGCCCGGTGTCGTCGGCAGCGGCAGCGAGCAGCAGCGCTCGCGTCGGAGGAGGCATTCGTTGCACCTGCACCTGGAAGGCCCGGATGACAGAACCACCCAGCCGCTCGAGGTCGGCGGGAATCAGGAACGGAGACGACCTGCCCGCTCGCTGGTCGGGTGTCATGGTGGCCGGAAGCTCGATCAGCGCCAGCGGATTGCCGTCCGCCTCCTCCACGATCCGCTCGGCGACAACCGCCGCAAGCGTGCCTTGCTCGGCCACCAGTGCTCGGGCCGCGTCGGGCTCGAGTCCACCCAGCCGCAATTCCTCGAGTCCCGGCGCCACGACGTCGGTGCCTTCGTCCCGGACGGCGATCAGCACGGCAACCGCGTCGGCATGTAGCCGGCGAACAGCGAACAGCAACGCGTTGCGCGACGCACGATCGAGCCACTGCGCGTCGTCGATCAGCAGGAGTAGCGGATGTTCCTCGGCGAGATCGGCCAGCAGCGTGAGGACAGCCAGTCCGACGAGGAACTGGTCGGAGCCCGCGGCCACGCCCTGCCCGAGGGCGGCACGAAGAACTGTTGCCTGACGATCCGGCAGGGCGTCGAGCCGGTGCAACTGGTGCCGAAGCAGCAGGTGCAGCCCGGCGTACGGAAGTGCGGACTCGGACTGGACAGCCGCACCCCGCAGGACCGTCGGACCACCCCACGCCGTCGCGGCGTAGTCGAGCAGGACGGTCTTCCCGATCCCGGCCTCGCCCCGGAGCACGAGCGCGCCGCTACGGCCGCGGCGCGCGCGGTCGAGCAGGTGGTCGATCACCATCCGCTCGCCGTCGCGCCCATAGAGCATGCTGTGCAAGATATCCGGCCGTTCGCGAACCGTCAGTTCCTGGCCTCGAGCAGTCGGTAGACGGCAAGGATGTTGAGCTTGTGCAGGTTGTGGCACAGCGCGAGGAACTGGTCGACCACGGTTTGCTGTGGCAGCTGGTACGTCGCAAGTCCGGCGAGCAGCCGTGGATCCAGCCCATCGTCGAACGGCGACGGGCACTGCTCGATCGTCTCCTCGACCGTGCGGCCGGAGTCGTGCAGGCTGGTCACGTCGGCGCGGAGCTGCCGCAGGTACTCGATCAACCAGGCGATCGACTCCGGGCCGTCGCCCATCGGGCCGTGTCCGGGGACGATCGTCTCCAGGTCGGGCAACGCCTTCCGCATCGCCGTCAGGGACTCGATATAAGGCTCCGGACCACCCTGCAACAGCATGTGCGCGGTACCGGCGGCACACAGGAAGTTGCCCGTCCACGCGGTCCTTGCCTCCGGCACGTACACGATCGTGTCGCCGGGACCGTTGCCCGGACCGAAGTGCCACAACTGCACGATCCGGCCGCCGAGATCGATCTCCGCGAACGACTCGAAGACGACGTCCGGGAGCCGCCAGCTCTGGTCGGCGTCGAGCAGCCGCTCGTCGCCGTACATGTTGCCCGCGCGGATCTTCTTCTCGAAGGCCAGGTCGGTCATGTTCGCCTTGTTCGCGCGCGACGAGATCACCGTCACCTCCGGCGGGAACGCCGCGTTCCCGAAGGTGTGGTCACCGTGATAGGTCGTGTTGACCAGGTAGCGCACCGGCCGATCGGTGCGGCCGGTGGCGAGCTCCTGGATCTGCCGTGAGACCTCCGAGGTGATGCCCGCGTCGACGACCAGCGCCGAGTGCTCGCCGACGATCAGCCCGTTGTTGTCCTTGGGCGGCAGGTTGGCCATCAGGGCCAGAACGCCGGGAGTCAGTTCCTGCGGCAGCAGCCGTAGTCCGACCGGGCTGAGGTTCGGTCCCTGGTAGCCTTCCGGACGCTCCGCGATCTCACGATCGGGGATGTGATTCATGTGATTCTCCCTGTCCGGGCACGAAACGTGACGTGCCCACTCGAATCTAGATCGCCGGCGACGGTCACGGATCTGTCGATCGACTGGGATGCGATCCCCGGCCGGCCATGGGTATCGTCGTGGCGTGACGCTCGCCCTGGTCGTGCCCACCGTCGAACTGCGCACCGCCTGGCTCGAGGCCCATGACGACTGGGGTCCGGGCCTCCACGAGGACGGGTTCGGCCTCGGCGCAACCGACGACGTCGGGTCGCCCGAGGGATTCGCTGCCTGGATCGAGCGGCTGACCGCTCGATCCGGCCGCAGCACCTGTCGCTGGATCGTCGAAGACGAACGTGTCCAAGGTGGTATCGCACTCCGCCACGAACTCGACGAGCGGACCGGTCATCTCGGCTATGGCATCCGGCCCTCCGCTCGCGGCCGCGGACTGGCCACCTGGGCTCTGGGCGGGATGCTCGACATCGCCCGCAGGCGCGGCTTGCCTCGACTACTTCTTGTCTGCGCGGACGGCAACCTGGCATCTGCGAAGACGATCGAGCACAACGGCGGCGTACTGGACGAGATCCGCCGCACCGAGCAGGGAAGCGTACGGCGATATTGGATCGAGCTCGACGCACCCGGGCCCGATGCGACTCGCCAACCACCTCCGGGTCACCCCCACTCGCTGGATCGAGGTTCAGGCCAGGAAGTCGATCAGTGACTTCGAGACCAGTTCCGGATCCTCCTCACACAGCCAGTGCAGGGCCTTGTCGATGGTGATGATGCCTCGGACGTCGGTCGCGATCTGCGGCAGCGTGTACTCGAACCACGGCCTGGTGTCCGGTGCGACCAGGCCCAGCAGCGGCATGGTGACCTTGGCGTAGGTCGCCATGTCGGCGATGTCTTGATGCACCGCCTGGTACCAGCCGTTCGATGCCCGGATGGCATCCGGGTGGTCGTACCACGACGTGTAGACCCGGCGATCCGCATCGGTGACGTTGTCCTGATCGCGCAAGCCGATGCCGTAGTGCCAGTCGATCAGGTACCTCGACCGGTCCCGCAACAACTGCTCGGGGAGTCCCTTCACCTGGTTGAAGGCGAACCACCACATGTGAACGCCCGCACCGGGCTTGGTCAACATGGGCAGGTCGTACAGCGTCTCGTCGGGGTGCAGAACATCCAGCAGGGCAACCCGGCGGGTCGCCGCGCCGTGGTTGGCGGCGAAGCTGAAGGCGACCATTGCCCCGATGTCATGGCCGGCGATGTTCACCTGGCGATAGCCGAGGCTGCGCACCAGTTCGTAGATGTCGCGGGCCATCGTCTTCTTGTCGTACCCGCCGGCCGGACGCTCCGAAGCCCCCATACCGCGAATGTCGACCACGATCACCCGGTAGTGGCGGGCCAGCAGCGGCATCACCTTGTGGTAGCTCCACCAGGTCGCCGGCCAGCCGGGCACCAGCACCAGAGGCTCTCCCTTGCCACCGGCAACATAATGCAGCCGTACGCCGTTCACCGTGGCGAAATGACTGTGGAAGTCGCCGTCCAGTCGCCTGGCGAGCATCTCGTCGTTCATCCCGGTCGCCGGCCGATCGTCGACGGCCACCGCCTCGCTCGCGGCGGTCGGCACCGACGCGACCCCGGCGGCCACCGCCGCGCCCGCGCCCAGGGTCAGGGCCTTCCTTCTGTTCATTTCCATGTGTGTGGCTCCTGCTCCTCGAGCGCCCCGAACAGGGCGATGGCTTGTGTTGGGAGACGGCGGGAGTGCGCCCGTCCGGGCCGTCGGAGTGTGTGTCCCGGCCGTTGGTGGTCTGACGCAGCCGGGCAGTTGAAGGTGACATCCGCGCCGGACCGGCGATACCTCTGCGTCGTCCGGCGCGTCAATGCAGCGAAGAACAATCTCCTCGGATCGGACCGTGTCATGACCGCACCAGACCACCATCTCGCCGTCGACGTTCCACCGGCCGGGCGTTCCGGGATCGCCTTGCTGGTCATCGCCGTCGCACAGTTGATGATCGTGCTCGACGGCACCATCGTGACGGTGGCCCTGCCGAGCATCCAGAACGGGTTGCACCTGGCCGGGCCGGACCTCAACTGGATCCTGACCGTCTACGCCCTCGCCTTCGGCGGCCTCCTGCTCGCCGGCGGCCGCGCCGCGGACCTGTTCGGTCGCCGGCGGATGTTCCGCCTCGGTCTGATCGTCTTCGCCGCCGCGTCGCTCCTCGGCGGCCTGGCCACCACCGGCGCCGTACTCATCGTCGCCCGGGCGCTACAGGGCCTCAGCGCGGCGATCATCGCCCCCACCGCACTGTCGTTGCTCGCGGCCACCTTCCCGGCGGGACCCCGACGTACCAAGGCCCTGGGCGTGTACGGCGCGATGGGCGCGCTCGGATCCGTCGTCGGACTGCTGGTCGGCGGGGCACTCACGGAGTACCTCAACTGGCGATGGATCCTGTTCGTCAACATCCCCATCGCCTTGATCCCGCTGGCGGGGTCAGGCGTCTTCAGCCCGGGCGGCGCGCGACGCAGCGGAGTCGACCTCCCCGGCCCACTGACTGCGACGCTCGGATTCGGCGCGCTCGTGCTGGCCGTGAACCAGGCCGATCAGGAGGGGTGGACGGCCCCGATCGTCCTCGGATCCGCCATCGCCGCCTTCGTCTTGCTGACCGCGTTCGCGCTGCTGCAGCGGTTCGGCACCGACCCGATGGTTCCGCCCGCGATCCTCGCGAACCGCGGCCGCGCCGGCGCCAACATCGTCATGCTCCTGATGGGCGCCGGGATGCTCGCCACGTTCTACTTCCTCACCCTGTACATGCAGGTGGTGAAGGACTACTCACCGATGCTGACCGGCGTTGCCTACCTGCCGTTCGCGGCTGGGATGGGCATCGGCGCAGGATCGGTCGGACCCGCGCTGCTGGCCAAGAGCTCTGTTCGTGTCGTGTCGGCATCCGGGATGGTCGTGGCCGCCATGGGGATGGTCTGGTTCGCGATGCTGTCTCCGCACCAGAACCCGTTCGCCGTACTCCTTCCCGCGCAACTGGTCGCGGGCGCAGGCCTCGGTATGGTGATGGTCGCGATCACGATCGCCGGCGTACAGGACGTCCAACCCCGCGACACCGGAGTCGCGGCAGGACTCATCAACACCAGCCAGCAGATCGGTGGAGCCATCGGACTCGCCGTTCTCGCCTCGGTTGCCACCCAGATCACCGAGGGCCGGGCCGCCGGCACCACACCGCCTGCCGCTCTGACCAGCGGCTACACAGCCAGTCTGCTTGTCGGCGGCGGACTGTACCTCCTCGGCGGCCTGGTGGCGGTTGTGACCTTCGCCCGGACCGACGAGCCTCGAACCGGCGGCCCGGACGACGTTTCGCAACCGACGCTGTCGCGCGACGTCGATGCCCGATGACCGGCACGGTCGTTGTTGGTGCCGGGATCACTGGAGCCTCGCTGGCCTACCATCTGGCGTCGCGCGGGCAGAAGACGATTGTGCTCGACGCCGACCTGCCTGGATCAGGCGCGACCGGCGCCTCGTTCGCCTGGATCGGGCGCCCGTCCACCAGCGCGCTTCCGTCGGCACCCCTGCGGTACTTGGCCCTGGACGAGTTCCGGCGCCTCGAGCAAGAGGTCCCGCAGCTCGCGATCCGATGGTCCGGAGCCCTGACCTGGGACGCGTTCGCCGATGACGGGGACGAGGTCGACGCGGCCCAGGTCGAAGCCCTCGAGCCCAACCTGGTCGAGCCGTCCGCGGGGGCGCATTTCAACAAGGACGACGCGGCGTCCGAACCACTACGGGCGTGATACCCGCGAGCACCGTGGTCCTTGCCGCCGGCAACGGGGCGGGGTCACTGTGCCGGAGTATCGGGCTCGAACTTCCGGTCGCACCCTCGCCGGCCATGCTGGTTCGCCTGCGCACCACTCCGGGCCTCGTCCAGAGGATCGTGGCCCGCTCCGATCTCGAGGTTCGCCAGCAAGCCGACGGCACCCTGATGGTCGTCATCGAGTACCGCGGCGAGAACAGCAGTACGGCGCTCGCCGACGCCGCACGCACGGCCCGGCAGCGCGTGGCCCCTTCGACGCCCTACCAGGGCAGCGGTCCCTGCTCCTGGGAGAACGACGCCGTCGGCCCGTCCGGACCGAGGGTCGCCAGCCGGACAGCCTCCGAGGCGCCCTGTTCCGCGGTTCGGTAGCCCTGGAAGTTGTTGATCGCCGTCGCGCACCAACCAGGATCCATGGCGTTCACCTTCACCGGCGTGTCCCACAACTCCTTCGCGTACGACACGGTGAGCATGTTCAAGGCGGCCTTGGAAGCGTTGTACGCCGTGTCGTGCAGCGCCCAGGTCGGGGCGTCACGGTCCAGCATGCGCTCCATCGAGCCCAGTTCGCTCGACACGTTGACGATGCGTCCCGCAACGGACCGGCGCAGCAGGGGAAGCATCGCGTTGGTCACAGAGATGACGCCCAGGACGTTCGTCTCGAACGTCTGGCGTGCGACATCGACCGGAGTCGCGCTCGGCAACAGGTCGGGGGCCCCGAGCACTCCGGCGTTGTTGACCAGGATGTCGAGTACGCCGTACTTCTGCTCGATCCATTGGGCTGCCGCCCGGACGCTGTCCGGGTCTGTGACGTCCAATCGGACGAAGGGCTGCCCGAGACGTGCGGCGGCCGCCGTGCCGCGGTCGGCATCACGCGCGCTCACGATGACCCGAATGCCGCGTTCAGCCAAGATGCGCGCCGTCTCGAAGCCGATACCTTGACTCGATCCGCTGACCAAAGCTGTCGGGCAGCGAGTGCCTCGGCTTCCGTCGGAAAGGACTTCCTGTGTCATGACTGACTCCTTCTGGAGGGGATCTGCCGCGCTCCGGAGTGCCGGGACGCAGAGCTTTGACGCACCCGGACCACAGAAGGTGACTGCCTGCATCGTCAGTGGCCTCGTCGCCGGTCAGTGCCTCAGGCAACGATGGCTTGCCGGTCGGGCCGTCGGAGACCTTCGGAGCGGACGGACCTCGGCCTGCGGTTGTCACCTTTCCTTCAGCAGGTTCGTCAGTGTGGTGGAAGAGCCTCACAGGAATCTCAGGAGTTGCAGACATGAGTGCCAGGATGAAGAACCCCGCCATGGTGTTGCCCGACGCGATGACGGGCATCCAGAACATCTACAAGGCGATGCACAAGGGCGGTGTACCGGAGACAACGCTCGAGCTCGTGCACCTGCGGGCCAGCCAGATCAACGGCTGCAGCCCGTGCGTGGACGCCGGCGTGAAAAGCGCCCGCAAGGCAGGCGAGTCGGACGACCGGCTCCTCCAGGTCGTCGCCTGGCGCGAATCGAACCTGTTCACCGACGCCGAGCGGGCCGCGCTCGCCATGGCCGAGGCCGCGACCCGGCTGGCCGACAACCCCGAAGCCGTCACCGACACGATCTGGGACGACGCTGCGGACCACTTCAACGAGGAACAACTGTCCGCGATCATCCTCATGATCGGCATCACCAACCTGTTCAACCGCCTCAACACCACGATTCGCGAACCAGCCGGCGCCACCTGGGGCTGACCCGGTTCGTACCAACTGCCGGCCCGGCGCGCCCGTCGCCGGGCCGGCGGCGTTGTCCAGCAACACCGACGACCGCCGAACCCTGGACCGTCAGCTACCACCGCTACAAGGCTTATCCGAAGCTCAACGCGGCGAACCGCGCGCAACTCGGTGTGCTACTCACGGCTCGGAGAGGTCGACGGTCTCGTTCTCGGCCGGGAACTTGTCCGGATCGCGGGCGATTGCCGCGCGGGCCGCACCGAGCAGCCTGACGACCTTGCTGCTCGGGCCGGACCAGTACTCCGCGGTGTTGGCATGCACCTTGAGCAGGACCAGACCGGGCGACTTCGGCCCGTCGGGAAACCAGGCCTTCAACGGCGCCGACCACAGCTCCTCGGCTTTCGCCGAGTCGACGACGACCTCGGCGGTGCCTGCTATCGAGGTCCACTCGCTCTGCTTCGGGTTCGAGAAGGACACGTTGACCTGTGGATTCGCCCCGATCTCGCCGACCTTTTCCGATTCGGCGTACGCGAAGAACCACAGATCACCGTCGAACTCGACCTCCTGTATGGCCATCGGGCGCGCCACGTGCTGCCCGTCCGGCGTCATCGTCGTCAACATGCAGATCGTCGCCCGATCAACCAGCTCCGCGACGGTCGCTACCGAGTCCTTGCCTTGAGTCATGGGCCCTCATCACCTTCCGCTTGTCGGTTGGCCGGCCAGATACCCGCGGCGGCCAGAACTTCACAGACGTCGGGATCGGCCGCCGTCACCTCCAACCGGCAACTAGCCGCCCAGCAACGCCGCTGAGCCACATCGACCAAGTGCCGCAGTACGGCGTGATCGGCCGCGGCGACGGTCGCCTCGACAGCCAGCACCACCCCGGCAGCAGTCCTGTCGCAGGCGTCCAGCAGCAACTCTTGTGCCATCGCCGAGGCCGCCTCGGAAAACGACCCGTCGATGACTATGCGCACCACCCCGGCGTCGCTCTCCAACCTCACCGCGGCCGGCGCGGCAGGTCGCTCAGGAGCGGAACCCCCAACGATCGTCATACCTGAACCTCCGTCAGACAGCAGCCCACCACTCGCTCACTGTCTGACGAGTCCAGCGAACCGGTACCCATCCGACACGCAGCGACAAACACCGGCCCCACTGAGCTCGTGAGCTCGCTATCCAGTGGCCGTGCTGGTTACGGCAGGTGGACGAAGCCGACGTAGTCCGCCCCGGCTGGGCCCGGACGCGAGGTTCCGTCCCGGGTCCAGCCGTGGCGCTCGTAGAACCGGATGGCACGAGAGTTCCGTTCCCAGACATCGACCTCGCCCACGGCGTCAGCCTGGCGGGCGATAGCGACGAAGCGTGTCATCAGGGCGCTACCAACGCCGCTCGACCAGTGGCCCGGCTCGACGAAGATCCCGACGAGCCGAACGCGCGTCTCGTCGGGCGCGTTCGTCGGTAACACTCCGTTGGCATCCAGCGTGATCACACCGACGATGTCATCATCCAAGACAGCTACCAGGACGGCGAGTCGAGAATCCACCACCATCTTGCGCAACGTCTCCCGGTACCCCTCGTCAGGAAGCGCTGCCACCTCATGGCCGCCGGCACGGTAGTACACAGCCCGCGACCGGGCATGCAGCTCCGCAAGCGCATCGCTGTCGCCGGGTGCCGCGTCTCGAATGCGGACGACCTGAGTTGGCTCTGTCATGAGGTACGAGGCTACGACTTCCCAGGACCAGCTCCTCGGGCAATGCGGGCAGGCCCCCGGCTAGTGATCGCTGAGCCAGTCGAGAACGGTTGCCAGCAACCAGCCGTGGTGTGACAGATGTACGTCGTGGCCCGCTCCCAGCGCCTCACGGTACTCGCCGCGGGGGATGGCATCGGCCATGTCGCGGACCAGGTCAGGAGGGCAGAACGGATCGTAGGTCCCTGTGATCAGGAGCGTCGGGCAGGTGATCAGCGCGGCCCGTGATCGACTGACATCACCGCCTGCGTCGATGATCCCGCCCAGTGCCCGAGCCCAGCTTGCCGCCATGATCCGGGCGTTGTGCACGCCGTGCGCCTCGACCAGATACGCGGCCAGCGACTTCAGGGAATCGGTCGGTTCATCCACCAGGTGCGCCAGCCGGCCGAGCATGTCCGGGGAGGCCACGACTTGACCGGCCGCGCCCCAGGTGACTGCCGACAGCGCGCGACCCGGTTCGAGTGCCGCCATCAGCAGTGCGTTCTCGCCGCCGTCGCTGAAGCCGACGAAATGCGCCACCTCGACCTCGAGTGCGTCGAGTACGCCGAGAAGTGCCCGGGCGTCGTCCAGGTAATAGCTCGCGGTGTAGTGCCGAGGCTGGGGCTGCGATCGCCCGGATCCCGGCAGATCGACGGCAATCACCCGAAACCCGGACGCGAGCTCGCGGCGCAGGCGATCCAGATCGGTGATGCTGCCACCCCAGCCCGGCATGAGCACCACGGTTTCGCCGCGGCCGGTGTCCTCGTAGTAGATCTGCCGTCCATCCGGACCGTGCCAGGCCATCGCAGTCCTTCCACTCAGGGGCGCAGCACCATACAACGCGCAGGCTCGTCTTCCTGCCACGCGTGCCCTCGGACGGGGTCGAACTGCCGGGAAGTCTGCGGGTGTCGGTCAGGTCGTCAGCAGGTCGGCCACCTCCGGGAGGACCTGGTCGACCGGGCCGCTCAGGCCGCATTCCATTGCCAGCCAGCCGTCGTATCCGATCGCTTGCAGGGCTTCCAGGGTCTCCGGCCAGTCGTAGTGACCGGCGCCAGGCTCCAGCCGGTTGCTGTCGCCCAGCTGAACGTGGCCGATCATCGAGCCGGCCTTCCTGATCGACTCGCCGATCCGGGCTTCCTCGATCGACATGTGGAACGTGTCCGCGGTGATCATGACCCCGGGTGATCCGACCTCCTCGACCACGGAAGCCGCATCGGCCAGCTGGTTGATCACGAAGTCCTCGAACCGGTTCAACGGTTCCAGATAGACCTTCGTACCCACGGACTCGGCGTGCTCGCCCACCTCACGCAGAGCCTCGACCAGTGCCGCGCGGGAGTCCTCGACCGAGCGGGGCGGAGTGAACGGCGGCAACCGCCGGGAGAAGAGGCCGAAGGCGTGCGGCGAGACGATGCCGGTGCCGCCCGCTGCCGCGATCGTACTCAAGTGGATCTTGAGCTGCTCGATCGCGTCCCGGCGCCGGCCGGCATCGAAATCACCGATGAAATGGTCCATGTGTACGACCGCGGTCGGCATCTGCACGCCCGCGTCGCGGGCCCGTCGCAGTTCGTCGATCCGGGCACCGAAGATGCCGTCGCCGCGGGCGGACAGTTCGATACCGTCGAAGCCGACCTTTCTGACGAAGGTGAACTTCTCCTCCAAGGTCTCGCCGGGCAGGGTCATCTCGGCAGCTGCGAGCCGGAAGCTCATGCGGTCACCTCATCGTCGAAGCTGAGCACGACCTGCAAAGCCTCTTCCGGATGCTCGTCAAGCATCCGGAACGCGTCCGCGGCTTGAGCCATCGGCACCGTGTGGGTGATCAGATCGGTAACGTGCAGCCGCTTCTCCGAGGCGAGCCGGATCGCTGTCCTCGCCAGTCGGTCGTAGTTCCATCGATGCTGCAACACCGGCGCGACCCCCGAGATCTGCGAGCAGACCAGCGCCACCCGGTTGTGATGGAACTCCTCCCCCAGCCGCAAGCCGACCCCGTCGCCCTGCATGAAGCCCGCGACGCAAACCCGCGAGCTGTACGCGACCGCCCGAACCGCCTCGTGCAGGGCGTGATGGCTCCCGGACACCTCCAAACACACATCGGCGCCGCGGCCGTCGGTGAGGTCGCGGATCCGCTCGGCGACACCGCCCTCCGCAGGATCGATCACGTGATCGGCACCGAGGTCCAGGGCCAACTGACGCCGGGCCGGAAGGTTGTCGACGGCAATCACCCGGCCGCCGTTCAGCCGGGCCAACTGGGCCGCCAGCTGCCCTGGTACGCCGAGGCCGAAGACGGCCACCGTCTCGCCGATATGGATGTCGGCGTCCAGCACCAGGTTCAGCGCGATCGCACCGATCTGGCTGAAGATGCCGACCCGCGGATCGACGGCGGCGTCCAGGATCCGCTGCGCGGCCCAGTCGGCCTTCTTCACCGTGTGGCTGCGATGCCCCCACGTCCCCCAGACGACGTCTCCGACGTTCACGCCCGCGGCGCCGGCACCGAGCGAGACGACCTCACCGACCTCCTCGTATCCCCACCCGTCCACGGGGTAGCGGATCGAGGTGTCGCCGTCGACGAAGAGCCGCGACGTGTCGTCCCATCGCTTGTTCAGATAGGGATTGCTGCCGCGGTACGCCGTGAGTTCGGTGCCCGCGGAGATCCCGGAGTACAGGGTGCGGATCAGTACCTCGTCCGGTTGGACAGTGGGCTCGGCGCCGGGCACGACCTCCGCGACACGGGGCGAGCTGAATCTGACCAGGGATGGCATTGGTCTCCTTCGAGTTCGGCAACGATGACGACGCGGTCAGCCTTTGACGGCGCCGGAGAGGAAGCCCTGCGTGACCTGCCGTTGCAGGACGACGAAGATCGCGATCACCGGAACGATGGTGATCAAGGTGCCGGCCGCCAGCGGTCCGATGTCCATCGAGCGACCACCGGTGAAGTTGTAGAGACCGGCCGTGAGGGGCCGGTACTTCCCACTGGGCAGGTAGAGCAACGGCACGAGGAAGTTGTTCCAGTTGCTCAGGAACGTGAAGACGGCCAGCGCGGCGGCACCCGAGCTCACCATCGGCAGCATCACCTGCGCGAAGATCCGGCTCTCGGAGGCCCCGTCGATCCGGGCCGCCTGTTCCAGTTCTTCGGGCAGATCGGAGAAAAACGCCCGCATGAAGAACGTCCCGAACGACAGGTTGGTCGAGATCAGCACCAGGTTGGCGCCGACCAGACTGTCCAGCAGTCCCATCGACCGGAGCTGGAAGTACAACGGGATCATGTACGTGAAGAACGGCACCAGCAGACCGAGTACGACGAGGTAGAAGACGACCGTCCGGCCCGGGAACGGCAGCCGGGCGAAGGCATACCCGGCCATCGTCGAGATCACGATCACCACGACCGTACTGGGCACCGTCAGCAGGACGCTGTCCCACAGGTAGCTGCTGAACCGGCCGACGGTCCAGGCCGATCGCAGGTTCTCGAAGGAGAACGAGGAGAACAATCCGAACGGGTCGCTCCGGACATCCTGGGGTGTCTTGAGTGCCGTCGAGATGATCAGCACGACCGGGAACAGCGTCAGCGCCGCCATCGCCACCAGAACGACGTGGCGGACCGCGAGACCGGTGGTCCGGCGGAAGATGTGCCGGCGGAGCTCCGACTGCTCCGCGGACTCTGTACGGCGGGACACGGCGACAGGCATCTCGACCATCAGGCCCCCAGCCCTTGCAGCGAAAGCCGTCGCTGGAGCCGGTTGAGCATGATCGTGAACGGCACCGCCAGGACCGTGATCAGCAGCGCCAGCACCGTGCCGTAACTGATCCGGTTGAGCTGGAACGCGCTCGAGTACGCGTAGGTCCCGAGCACCTCGGTGGCATCCGCCGGCCCACCGCCGGTCATGATGAAGATGATGTCGAACACGCTGAACCCGCCGACCAGCGTGAGCGTCAGCACCATCAGGAAGACGGGCATGATCTGTGGCAGCAGGATGTGCCACAACCGCTGGGCGGCGTTCGCCCCGTCGATCCGCGCGGCATCGACGAGTTCCACGTCGACGTTGCGCAGCGCGGACAGGATGATCATCGTGACGAACCCACAGGTCGCCCAGATCGCAGTCGCCAGTACGGCGTAGATGGCGGTCTTCGGATCCCCGAGCCAGCCTCGGGTCAGGCTGCCGAGACCGACGGCGCCGAGCGCACGGTTGATCCAGCCGTTGACGGGATCGTAGATCCAGCCCCAGACGATGCCGATGGCAACACCGGGCAGCATGAACGGCAGGAAGAACAGCAGGCGGTAGACCGCGCCGCCGCCCCGGCCGGACCAGATCACCACGGCGACCAGCAGCCCGATGATCATCGGACTGGCGGTCCCGATCGCGATCCAGATCGCGTTGTTGCCCAGCGCGTGCCACGTCGCGGCGTCGGTGAACATCTCGGTGAAGTTGCTCAGCCCGACGAACGGCGGGGTCGGGTCGAGACCGTCGAAGTCGACCACCGAGTAGTACAGCGCGTTGAGCATCGGGAACACGAAGAACACCGCCGTGACGACCGCGACCGGAAGCGCCAGCAGCACACCGAGGCGCGCCTGCGCCCGGCGGGTCACCGGAGGAACGTTGCTGACGGCCCGCATATCTACTTCGCCGGCTTCTCGTACGCCGTCTGCAGCTGGGCGGCGACCTTGGCCGGCTCGGCCTGACCGCTCAGGATGCCCTGGATGCCCTTCCACATGGCGTTGTTGAAGACGTCGGTGGTCAGGACGTCGATGTTGTACCCGAAGTCACCGGTGCCCCCGGCGATCTTGGCCGAGTCGTCCAGCACCTGCTTGAACAACGGCGACGCCTTCATCCCGGTCGTGTCGATCGGGTACGCCGGGATGTCCTGCAACTTCTCCGCGGCCCACCGGCCGTGGTCGGCGGTGAGCAGGTAGTCCAGGAACTTGATCGAGGCATCGGCCTTCTTGGTCGAGGCGGACACGAAGGTGCCCGATCCGAGACCGCCGCTGAAGATCCCCGCGCCGTCCTGGGCCGGGAACGGAATGAACCCGACGTCGAACTTGGCGTTCCGCTCGATGTCCAGGGCCAGCCAACTGCCGGTCGGGTTCATCGCGGCCTTGCCGGAGTAGAACAACGCGTTCGCGTTGTCGTAGCTGACCGCGGCCGGTGAGGGAGTCAGCAATCCCTTGTCGTTCCACTGTTTCCAGACTGCCAGCGAATCGACGACCGGCTGGGTGTTCCACGACGTACGGCCGTTGAGCAGGTCGTCCATGCCCTTCGACCCGACGGCGCTGGACAGCGACATGCTGAGCAGATGGCCGCCCTGCCAGCCTTCCTTGTCGCTGACGGCGAACGGGATGACCTTGTTCTGCTTGAGCTTCTCGGCCGCGGCGGTCAGCTCGGTGAGGTTCGTCGGCTGCGCGATGCCGTACTTCGCGAACAAGGTCTTGTTGTAGAAGACGCCGACCTCCTCGATCTGGCTCGGGACCCCGACGATCTTGCCGCCGAAGGTGACCCGGTTCTTGGCGAAGTCGTAGATCGGCCACTTGTGGTCGGCGTACGCTCTGGTCAGGTCGTACACCAGCCCGGCCTTGGCCAGGGCGCCGGCGAATCCCGGCCCGGTGTCGTAGCCGAAGACGTCCGGGCCCTCACCGGAGCGCAGCTGGGTCTGCAGGACGGTCCGGACATTCTCGCTCGGGATCACGTCGAGCTTCACCGTGATGCCCTGGTTCTTGGACTCGAACGTCTTCAGGTCGGACTTGATCAGCTCCAGGTCCGCCGGATCCTCGGGCTGGCCGATCATGTAGCGGATCTCCTGCTGACCGCTGGTGTCTTGCTGCACGTCCCCGGAGCCGGTCCCCGGAGCGCCGCCGGTGCACGCCGCGGTGGCGAACAGCGCTCCGGTGGAGAGGACGGCAGAGACGACGAACGCGATCTTCTTCACGAGCCACTCCCGTTGTCGGTGGCGATGCGTCGGCAAAACTTCTAACGTTAGAACTTCTAACGTTAGAAGTGATGTTCGCGGGGCGCATCAGCTCTGTCAAGATGTCGTCCTACGGTGTTTGAAGTCATCGAGGGGAGAACGATGGACGACAAGCGCGACGACGTCGGCGCCGGTACGAACGGTGGGCCGGCTCGTCCCGCCCGGTTGAAGGACGTCGCGGAGCTGGCCGGGGTGTCGCTGAAGACCGTGACGAACGTCGTCCACGAGCGCCGCCATGTGAAGGCCGAGACCCGGGCCCGGGTGAAGGCCGCCATCGCCGAGCTGGGCTACACCCCTTCACTGGTCGGCCGGCAGCTACAGAGCGGCCGCAGCAACATCGTCGCGCTGGCCGTGCCGCGGATCGACGAACCGTACCTGGGCGCGCTGGCGCACGCCGTGATCATGGCGGGCGAACGGCACGGCTACACCGTCTTCACCGACGAGACCGGGCGCAGCGACGACCACGAGTTGCGCGCCGCCGCCGGATATCCCGGCAACAGCATCGACGGAGTGATCTACAGCCCGCTGGCCGTGGACCCGCGGCGGCTCGCGGACATGAGCCGGTTCACTCCGATGGTGCTGCTCGGCGAACACCTGAGTGAGGGCGCGGCGGACTACGTCGCGATCGACAACGAGCAGTCCGCCCGGGACGTCGTCCAGCACCTGGCCGACGGTGGACGGCGGCGAATCGCCTACGTGGGCAGCAATCCGGCGCGGTCGTCGAGCGTCGGACAACTACGGTTCCAGGGCTTCCGTGCCGCTGTGAAAGACCTCGACCTGGAGACCCGGGACGACTGGTTGCTCCGATGCGACCGGTACACCCGGGAGACGGGTGCGGCGATGGCAGAGCAGCTGCTCCCCCAGATCGGTGAGATCGACGCCTTGGTCTGCGCCAGCGACCTGCTGGCGATCGGCGCCATCCGGACCTTCATCGCTCACCACGTCCGGGTCCCCGACGACGTCGCCGTCACCGGCTGGGACAACATCGTCGACGGCCGCTACCTGTCCCCCAGCCTGAGCAGTGTCGCCACGGATCTGGACCTGCTGGCGGACCGGACCTTCGAGGCCCTGATCAGCAGGATCCAGGGCAACCGAGACCCCGCCGCCGTCTACACCGTGCCGCACGAACTCATCATCCGCGAGTCGAGCCGCCCCCCGACCAGCACCTCACACGACTGACGAATCGGCGGGATCAGTCATGGCGCAGTCAGCTGGGCGATCGCTGACGCGCCGTCGATCCAGACGTTCTCCCGCGCGATGCGATCGCCCCGGAACTCGAAGACGTGCAGCACCCGCACCGAGATCGTCCGCCCGTTGCCGGGCAGCCCCATGAACTCTCCGTCCACGCGGGCCGTCCAGATCTTGTCGTCGACGAGGAAGTTGTCGCCGTACAGCCGGTGCAGCACCTGGCTGTCTTGTCCCCGGACGTTGCCGAACAGGTGGTCGTAGCGCTTCCCGGCCGCCGACGGCCCGTGAAGCTCCCCGAGCGGATCGCCGACCACGTCATGGATCACGTCATCGGTCAACGTCTGCACCGTTGCCTGCGCGTCGCCTGCCTGCTCCGCCCGGAAGTGGGCATCGAGCAGTCGATCCATCGCCTCGCGAGAGACGCTCTTGTCCGTCGTCATGGCACCCCCTAATTTCGCGTACCAAGCATCTAATGAATATATGGACGGTACGCTCGGTTGATGGACGACGTCAATGGACGACGGCGGTACTCGTCGCGGCTTCGGGCCCAGCAGGCACAGCAGACCCGGCACGCCGTATTGAAGGCCGCCGAGGACCTGTTCGTGGCGAACGGCTACGGGTCCACGACGGTGGAGCAGGTGGCTGAGCGCGCCGGCGTGAGCAAGCCCAGCGTGTTCCGGGCGGTGGGCAACAAGCAGGCGCTGCTCAGGACGGTTCGCGACGTAGCACTCGCGGGCGACGACGACGCGACCGCCGTACGGGATCGTCCTGGTCCGCAGGCCGTAAGGACGGCGCCAGACCTTCACCGCGCCGCCAGACTGCTCGCCCGTCACCTTCGCGAGGTGGCCGAACGGTATGCAGACCTGTACGAGGTGATCCGCGGAGCGGCCGCCCTCGGGGAGAGCGACCTCGTCGAACTCTGGAACGTCGAGGAGGACCAGCGTCTCATCGGCGCCGCGCACTGGGTCGACACGCTCAGCTCGAAGACACCGCTACACCAGGGGTCTTCCAGGCAGTCCGTCATCGACGAGGTTTGGTTGCTTATGGCACCCGACAACTACTCGCGCCTCGTCGGACAACGTGGCTGGACCCACGCCAGGTACGAGAACTGGCTCAGCCGCAGACTCACGACTCTGTGGCAACTACCCCACGACGCCCGCGGGAGCGGTGGGACCAGTTGACCCTGGAGCAGGAGATGCCCTCCAGCGAGGTACGCCGGCCGGATCGGGACGAGCGGCCAACTCACAATTCGGGCCGGCGGCGCGTCACCACAACGGTCCAGCGCGCCGACGGATCGCCGAGGACGGTGAACACGTCGCCGCCCGCGACTTGCCGGCGGACCTGGTCCAGGCCGTACGGAAGCTGAATATCGCCGCCGAACTGGCCCTTGAGCTCGATCGGACCTCCGCTGCATCGTGCGTACAGCACAATCTCCGGAGCTGCGGGGACAGCGACCGGCGTCCGGCTGTTGCCGGCACCCGACCTGATCGTCAGAACAGTCTCGTCGGCCGGGATGTGAATGATGGTGTCAGACGCACCTACAGCTCGTCCTGGAACGGGACCAGGGCTGGGTGCGTAGCGGCGCTGATCACCGCTCGCGTAGGTGTGCGGTTCTCCTGAAGGGGACGATGCACAGGCGGTCGTGAGTAACGCAGTACCGACTACGACTCCGACGACCCGCCCGACTGGGGTCAACGTAAGTACCAACTCCTGTGAATTCGGCGCGTCCCTCGAACGGACGCTGAGCGGTCGAAACGGAACCTCGACTGGAGAAACTCATCGCAGGACACCTTTCGCTCAGCACCGAAGGACCCGGCCGCAAATCACCGGAGTTCAGAGAGTCGGCGAGCAATCTCGACTTACGACCCGTGGGAGCGTCAACTCCCGCCACCCTCGCACCCGACTCGCCCACTGTCCACGCATTTACCGCACCTCAAGCCACGCACCAACCAGCTGGGGCCCCGGGAGTTCGATCGGGACGCAACCCGCGGCGCGCCGGAGGCCAGGACTCGGCAATGGGTGCGAATGGCATAGTGCCCTCCAGGAACGCGTGAGGAGGGTGGGGATTTGGCGAGGTGGCGCGACCGGGTCCGGTACTGGTTCGACAACACGATGTCGCGTGGTACGCCGGCACTCGTCGGGCTGCTCGGACTCGCGTCCCTGGTTCTCGTACTGGTCGTCTCCGCGCTGGTGTTGCTGTTCGCGCCGGTCGACGTCCGCGCCCACGGCGAGTGGCACGGCGTGTTCTGGATGAGCCTCCTGCGCACCCTCGACCCGGGCACGATGGGCGGCGACCAGGGCGGGCTGACCTTCCTCGGTCTGATGCTCCTCGTCACGCTCGGCGGCATCTTCATCGTCAGCTCGTTCATCGGCGTCCTGACCACGGGCCTGGAGAACAAGATCGCCGTACTGCGCAAAGGCCGGTCGCGGATCGTCGAGCGCGATCACACCGTGCTGCTCGGCTGGTCCGAGCAGATCTTCACCGTCGTCGCGGAACTCGTGCACGCCAATCGGAGCAGCCGCACCTCGTGCGTGGCGGTCCTCGCCAACAAGGACAAGGCGGCGATGGACGAGGCCATCCGCTCCCGCGTTCCCGATCTCGGACGGACCCGCATCGTCTGCCGGTCCGGCGATCCCTTGCATCCTGCCGATCTCGACCTCGTCAGCCTGTCCACGGCTCGGTCGGTGATGGTACTGCCGACCGACGGACCCGACTCCGACATCCACGTCGTGAAGGTGCTCCTGTCGCTGGGCAGCCGAGCGGCCGACACCACACAAGGTCCACACGTCGTCGCCGCCGTCGCGGATTCCACGAATCTGCGGGCCGCTCAACTGGCCGGCGGTCGACGTGCGCAGTTGGTCGGCGCCGACGAGCTCGCCGTACGCCTGCTGGTGAACGCCCACCGGCAATCCGGCTTGTCGGCCGTCTGCGCGGACCTCCTCGCGTTCGCGGGCAACGAGTTCTATCTGCGTTCCGAACCGGCGCTCGCCGGGCGCGCCTTCGGGGACATCATCCACGCCTACGAGCTCGGAGTACCCGTCGGACTGCGGCACCGCGACGGACGCATCAGCCTCAACCCTTCCCCCGGCTTGTCCGTCGATGCGGCCGACGAGGTCATCGTGCTGGCCGAGGACGACACTCTCGTCCAACTCGCCGACCGCGGCCCACGCATCGTCGACGGCGCGATCTCGCTCCGACCACGCCACGATCCCGCTCCGGAGCACACGCTCATGCTGGGCTGGAACAAGCGCGCACCCCAGATCATCGAGCTGCTCGACAAATTCGCCTTCCCCCGGTCGAGACTGCAGATCGCGTGTCTCGACCAGGTCGAGCACCTGATCCCCACGACCACCAACCTCACCGTCGACGTCACCGCGGCCGATCCGACCGATCGGCCCGACCTCGAAGCTCTCGATCCACGAGCGTGCCAGCACGTGATCGTTCTGTCGTCCGACGGCCTCGGCGCCCAGCAGGCCGACGCCCGGACGTTGATCACGCTCCTGCACCTGCGCGACCTCGCCGACGGCCTCGAGCAGCCGTACTCGATCGTCAGCGAGATCAACGACGACAACAACCGGGCCATCGCCGAGGTCACCCGCGCCGACGACTTCGTGGTCAGCGACAAGCTGATCAGCCTGCTACTGACCCAGCTCACCGAGAACCGCCACCTGGCGGAGGTCTTCGAGGACCTGTTCAACCCGACCGGAGCCGAGATCTATCTCAAGCCCGCTCCGGGCTATCTGCTCCCTGGCACACCGGCCAACTTCAGCACGATTGCCCAAGCAGCCGCCCAGCACGGCGAGACGGCGATCGGCTACCGCATCCATGCCGAGTTCTACCGCCCGCCGTCGTACGGCGTCGTCCTCAACCCACCGAAGGACGCTCCGCTGACCCTCACCGAGAAGGACCGCGTCATCGTGCTGGCGGAGGACTGATCAGAGCGAGCGAAGAATGGCCGCGGTGGTGGAGTTGGCGGGGAAGAAGGTCTCGATCGCGATCTCGTCCAGGGTGACGTCACGTGGCGAGCCGAAGACTGTTGCCGCGTACAAGAAGTCGAGGTCGCCGTACGGCGTGGTCAGCTGCAGCGGTACGACGAGGTCGTCGGCCAAGGCGGGAGCTGCCGACGAGGTGGGTCCGCCGTAGCTCTCGAGCTCTGCCAGAAGGTCGGCGAGTCCGTCGTCGGCGGTCCGCTCGAGCTGGCGACGTACGCGTCGCACCACCTGGGAGCGCCACTGCTGGAGGTTGCGAACCATCGGGGCCAGGCCGTCGGGGTGCAACGTCGCGCGCAGCATGTTGACGGGCGGTCCGGCAAGCCCGTCCGGAAGGTCGCTCAGGAACGGACCCATCGCCTCGTTCATCGCCAGCAGGTCCCAGCGGACGTTGACAGCGACCGCGGGGTTCGGCGCCATCCCGGTCAGCACTGCCCTGACGGCATCCGCCGCCGCGCCCAGATCCGTGAACGGCCGCTCCCGGTGCGCCGGTGCGAAGCCGGCCGCCAGATAGAAGCGGTTGCGTTCCCGCAGCGGGACGTCGAGCTCGTCGCAGATCCGCTCGATCATGTCCCGGCTCGGATTCGAACGCCCGGTCTCGATGTAGCTCAGATGTTTGGCGGACAGATCCGCCGCCAGGGAGACGTCGAGCTGCGAGCGCCGCCGCCGCTCGCGCCATCGCTTCACCAGCGTTCCGATCGTCTCGTCCGGGTGCACCGTGATCGCAGTCACGACCGCAACGATGCCGCCCCGGCGGACGCTCGGCAATCACCTCCGAGGTTATTGAGCCGGGTCATCGTCCGCTTCCAGAGTGGACGGCAGCAAACCTCGACGAAGGAGTTCCACATGACAACCACCGACCTGACGCCCGTCGAGCAGTACGTCGGCTTCTGGAACGCGAGCGCCGACGCGAACTTCGCGGACGACATCACCTACCACGCGCCCATCGGCGTACTGCACGGGGTCGAGGAGTTGATCGGCTTCCGCAACCAGTTCGCCGAACACCAGCCCGGCTACGTCTTCCGCCCCCGCAGCGACCCCGAAGCCCACCACGGCCGCGCCCGCCTGCAATGGGAACTCCTGGTCGACGGTACGTCGTTCGCCACCGGCACCGACTTCCTCGAAATCGACGACCACGGCCGCATCGCCGCAGTCGCCGCCTTCCTCGACCGCGCACCGGAAGGCTTCCACCCCGACGATCACTGACCAGCCGATTGCGGGCGGGTACTGGGGGACATGGCATCTGTTTGGACGGCGACCGCCGAGGTCCCGCAGTACGGCGTGCTCGAAGGTGACACGAGTTGCGATGTCGTCGTGGTCGGTGGTGGGTGGATCGGTCTGACGACAGCACTGCTGCTGGCCCAGGAGGGCGCCGACGTGGTGGTGATCGAGGGTGGACGCGTCGCCGGCCGCACCAGTGGGAACACCACGGGCAAGGTCACCTCGCAGCACGGCGCGATCTACGCGGCCTTGCGAGACCGTCATGGCGATGAGGTGGCCCGCCTGTACGCCGATACCAACCAGAGCGCGGTGACGCAGGTGGCAGCACTCGCCGACCGGCTGGGGATCGACTGCGAGTTGTCCAGAACCCCGTCGTACGTCTACACCACCGACCCGGCGACGAGCCTGCGAGGCGAGGCGGACGCTGCCGCCTCACTGGGACTGCCCGCGCATCTGGTCGACGGTCAGGAGGTGGGCGTGCCGGCCGTTGCCGCGGTGCGGTTCGACGACCAGCTCCAGCTGCATCCCGTCCGCTACCTGGCCGGGCTTGCGCGCGCGCTCGTTGATGCCGGCGGACGTATCTACGAACAGAGTCGCGCCACGTCCGTCGACGACACCGACGACGGGGTCGAGGTGAAGGTCGCGTCGGGCAACGCAGTACGAGCTCGGCATGCCGTGACGGCAACGCTGCTGCCGATCGGAACCATCGGCGGGTACTTCGCCCGTACGACGCCCGAGCAGTCGCACGGCATCGCCGTACGGCTTCCGGTCGAGGCACCGACGGGAATGGCCATCTCCGTCGACTCACCGATCCGCTCCACCCGGCCGTGGCCCGGCGGAGGCCCGAACGGGCTCATCGTCGTCGGCTCGGATCACAAGGTCGGCAGAGCCGACGACACCCGTGCGGCGTACCAGGCGTTGATCGATTGGGTCGGGTCGACGTGGAACGTCGATGCGCAGCCGGAGTTCCGCTGGTCCGCGCACGATTACGCCAGCACAGATCTCCTGCCGTACGTCGGACGCGCACCGGGTCACGAAGAGATTCTGATCGCCACCGGCATGCACAAGTGGGGCCTCAGCAACGGCACCGCCGCGGCCGGCGTACTTCGCGACCTGATTGCCGGCCGTGACAATCCGTCGGCGGCACTGTACGACGCCGGCCGGATCGGTGACGCCCGTTCGGTCGCCGCATTGATCAAGAACAACCTCGAGGTCGGCAAGGATTTCGCCACCGGTCACGCGGCGCGGATCCTGACCACCGGCCTCGACCATCTCGAAGTCGGAGAAGGTGGGCTGTACAACCGCGACGGCCGGACGGTCGGCGCCTACTGCGACCAGGACGGCGAACTGCACACGATCAAACCCGTCTGCACGCACCTGGGGTGCAGCCTTACCTGGAACCAGGCCGACACGACCTGGGATTGCAGTTGCCACGGGTCCCGCTTCTCCCCCGACGGCGCCGTCCTCGACGGCCCCGCCACCCGGCCACTCGACACCGACTGATCAGCACCGGTTCCGCGCCGGGCGACCGCCGCTCCTTGAACGCTGTACGGGCGGCTGGAGGCTCAGGTGCGGCGCTGTGCTTCGAGAATGATCGCCGTCGCCGCTTCGGTCAGGGTGGAACCGTTCTGGGTGGCGCGCTGGACCAGGAGCTGGTACGCGGCAGCCACGTCGACGCCCGAGGTTTCGGCCAGGACGCCCTTGGCCTGCTCGACGACGGTCCGTCCTTCCAGCACGGTGCGGACGCGCTCGTCGAGCTCGTTGCTGGTAACGACAACCGGCTGGACGATGACGACCGTTGCGATGTCGGCGAAGGCCTGTGTCAGCTGCAGGCTTTCGTCGTCGGCTGTTTCCGCGGTGGCGTGGAAGGTGTTCATCGCACCGATGAGTTGGCCGTGCCAGCGCAGCGGAACCGCGTGGACGGCGTGAAATCCGGCAGCGACGATCGCTTCACCGACCTCCCCCCAACGGGCGGCCACCTCACCGGGCGAGCGCACCGAGAACTGGCTCCCGTCGCGTGCCGCGTCAACACACGGACCGGCGTCGTGCTGGAGTTCGTACAGCTCCAGCTCGACGGCCTGATGCGAGGTCGCACTCAAGATCTCCAGCCGACCGTGCCCGTCCTTCACCAGCAGCCCGATCGCCCCCGCGCCGGTCAGCCCGGCGCAGTCGTTCAGAAGACGAACCAAGATATCGGCGACATCGTCCTGCTGAACGATGGCCGCCGCGGCATCGACGAACGCCTGGGAAGCAGTGGTGGCAGTCATGAACTCTCGCTTTCGGCGTCATGCTCGGCGTCATCGGAGAATCGCAGCCGCCGGCTGGTGATCTGCTCGGCGACGTCGGCCAACGTGATGCTGTGGGAAAAGGCATGGGCCCGCATCAACGCCATCGCGTCGGCAGGACTGATCCGCAACTGGGTCAGCACCATCCCCGTGGCCTGGTGGATCCGCGCCCGCGTCGGCCACGGCCCGGGGTCGAGATCGGACCCGATCGGCGGCGGCGGATCCTTCATCAAAGCAGCACCGATCGCATCGGCCAGAAACTGCGCCCGGCCACCGTCCGGCAGATCACCGACGTCCTGATGAACCGTCAGCACACCGATCGTGTGCTGACCGGGACGCATCGGTACGGCGTACACCGTACGTACCCCAGGCACCTCACGGGCAGCATCGGTGAACAACGGCCACCGGCCACGATCCACGCGCAGATCGGTCGCGATCGCGGTCTGCGTCTCGTAGGCAGTGGGGCCCGGCCCCTCGCCCAGGACCTCCTGCAGGTCTTCCAGCCGCGCCGCCACATCGTCGGTCGCGCACAAAGTGACCCGGCTCGGCTCGGTATAAGACAAAGTGATCGCCGCCCCGTCCCCGCCCACGATCGCCAGGAACGCGCGACACAGACGAGTCTCCAGCGACTGATCCGGACCGTACTCAGCGATCTGCCTCGCCAACCGCGCCAGCAGCGTGGTCCGATCCACCTGATCCATCTACCTCAACCCCGAACCCAGCCGACAGCCTCGCCACACCGGCCCAGGCACCGAAGCGGGTCCTTCCACCCTCGCAGATCCCAGGCCCGAATGCACCCACCCCCGACCAGCGGATCGGGACGGTCCGGATCGCCGGACCAGGTCCTTGCGGAATGTGCCAACGCCGGTACCCCTGCGGCTCCAGAGTGTGATGCTCACCTTACGGCTTGTGAGCAGTGCGGATCGCGTCGTCGACGATCCGGTCGGCGACCTCGCGAAGTTTGATGTTGCCGGTCTGGGACGTGCGGACCAGGAATCCGAACGCGCGGTCCGGGTCGAGTCGGTAGCGTTCCATCAGGATGCCGATCGCCTGGCCGATTGTGGTGCGGCTGGCCAGCGCGTTGCCCAGAGTCTGGTCGTGGCGGGCCCAGCCCATCGCAACCGCGACCAAGGCCGCGAACATGGCACTCAATTGGCGGCCTTCATCATCGATGGCGTGCGGCTGCGTGGCGTAGAGGTTCAGTGCGCCTCGGGCATGCGTGTCGGCGCGGAACTGGAACGCCATCTGCGACCCGATCCCGAGGGCAGCGGCCTTCTCGCCGTACGCCGGCCAGCGCACATCCGTGGCCACATCGTCGACCTCGACCACCGGATCGGACAGGGCCGCCTGCAGACAGGGGCCTTCGCCCAGCTCGTACTGCAATTCGTCAGCCTGGACCGCCAGCGCGTCCGTAGGTGCGAGGGTCTCGATCTGGCCGCCATGGGTGGTCACCGAGATGCTGGCGTAGTCGATCCCGGAGATCGTCTCGGCGACGCTGGTGGTGATGACGACCAGTGTCTCGTCCAGGTCGATCGGCAGCACAAGCGCGGCCGCGACCTCGGTCATCACCTCGATCAGGTGTACGTCGCGGGGTGGGATGCTCACGATCAGCCCCTTCCGGTCCGAACCGGCAAGCGCTGTCGGTGCCTTCAGTCTGAACCCAAAGTCGCCCCCGAGATCCCCCGGCGAGCAAATCAATCCGTCGAATCGTCGGCAGACCAACGCGCCTTGTGAGCGGGCCTGGATCCGCGGAGGATGAAGACACGGTCAGCCGCTGCCTCGACGCGCCCATATCGCGCCCACCCCTCCTGGCGGCTGACCGCCGCGCTCGCCGGACCGCGTACGACGACGAGCTCCGCCGCCGCCACCTGCCCCGGGTGCTGCTGTCGGACGGAACCGAGCCGGAACCGTCGTACTGCCACCCGCAGAATCCGGCCAGGGGTGAATCGATCGCTTCTATTATCGAAGCCTTGTGCTTCTATTATCGAAGTGCGAGGATCGTCGGACCAACCCTCGATGTGGACGGCGGCGTGCGCACGATGTCTCGTATCGAACCCCTGACTGAGCCGTATGCCCCCGAGGTGGAACGCGCCCTGAAGCGCTGGATGCCTCCCGGGGTGGACCACGAGCCTCTGTCGTTGTTCCGCACCCTGCACCGCAACCCCGAGCTCGCATCACGGATGTTCGTCCTCGGTGCGGGGCTTCTCGGACATGGCCTGCTGCCTGACATCGATCGCGAAGTGGTTATCGCCCGGGCGACCGCCCGCGCCGAATGCAGCTACGAGTGGGGCGTGCACGTGACCGCCTTCTGGCAGAGCCTCGGGCTGACGGAGGAGCAACTCCTGGCGACAACGAAGGACCGAGCAGCCGAAGCAGCCGATTGGAGTCCGCGCCTCGGCGCGCTGCTGGATGCCGTCGACGAGTTGCACGACACGGCCGGCATCTCGGACAAGGCATGGTCTGCTCTGCGGCAGTACTACGACGACGCGCAACTGTTGGAGCTGCTGGTCCTCGCGGGCTGGTACCGCACCATCAGCCAGGTGGCCAACGGCCTTCTGCTGAACGACGAGCCGTGGGCCGCACATCTACCCGCCAACTCGCGATCTCTCGACTCCTGAGCACGGAGAGACGCCACCCTGCTCCGACCGCGCGCCTTGGCCCGGGTGGCATGAGGCAGCGACGGGTGCGTCACCTAGCCATCGACGGCTGAACCGGATTGCTCGTCCGCCCATCGTTCGGACCAGCGGATCAGCGGCCGCAACGCGCGGTAGACGTCGGCTCCGAGCTCCGTCAACTCGTACCGTCGGTCCTCTTGGAGTCGCACGATCCCGGTGGCCAGCAACTCGCGGAGTCGCAACTCCCACACGATGCGCAGAGTCCACCTGCGACCGAACAGGTCCAGGGCGGCCATCAACGGGCGGCCGGTCGCGGATCCGCGCACCTGACGACCAGGACGCGGAACACGCTCGTCGCCTGGCTCGGCAGGCCGACGAGATGCTGCGGCCACCGGCACACCCCACCCTCGCGCGTACGACTCGATGTCTGACGTCGCAAGGCTAGTGGCTCGTCGAACAGTTGCGAGGACAGCCACTGCCCGGTACGACCGGTGCTGCTAAAATCGAAGCACATCGGAGAGAGGACACGCGATGGTCGACCTAACGCCGGGGCGAGCGCTCTGGCCAGAAGCGGCGGCAACGGCCGCAGTCACGCCACCGAATGCCTTGTGCGCCAAGCTGGGCATCAGCGTGCCCATCATTCAAGCTCCGATCGGTTCTGCGGTAACTCCCGAACTGGTGGCTGCGGTATCGGGCGCGGGTGGACTCGGGATGCTCGCACTCACCTGGAGTGGCGTCGAAGGCTCGGCGGAGCTGGTCCGAGCCGTCCGGGCCCGGACCAATCGGCCGTTCGGCGCAAATCTCGTGCTCGACTTTCCGGTGGATGACCTCCTCGAGGTGTGTCTACGCGAGCGTGTCCCGGTCATTTCGACGTTCTGGGGCGATCCTGGCGATCTGCATGACGAGATTCGGGCCGGCGGGGCGGTGCACGTACACACCGTCGGCTCCGTCGCCGAGGCCGCACGCGCCGCCGAGGCCGGGGTCGACGTAATCGTGGCCCAAGGCTGGGAGGCCGGCGGCCACGTCCGCGGCACAACGTCCACGCTGGCGCTCGTGCCCGCCATCGTGGACGAGGTGGGTCCCCTGCCGGTCGTTGCCGCAGGGGGGATCGCCGATGGCCGCGGACTCGCCGCGGTCCAGGCGCTGGGGGCACAGGCCGCCTGGATCGGCACACGGTTCCTCGCCGCTGCCGAGGCAGCCACCCACGACGTGTACCGGCAGCGCGTGATCGACGCGACTGTCGACGACACGGCCCATACCTCGTGCTTCGACGTGGGCTGGCCCGACGCTCCGCACCGAGTGCTCCGCAACTCGACCCTCGGCGACTGGGAAGCCGCTGGTTCTCCACCGTCACCCGGACGACCCGGCGAAGGAGACGTGATTGCCGTCGGCAAGGATCGCCGCTGCCTGCGGTACGAGGATTCTCCACCGCTTCCCGGCCTCGCCGGAGACGTCGCCGCGATGGCACTGTACGCGGGGCAGTCGGCTGGTCTGGTACATCAGGTCCTGCCGGCCGCCGCGATCGTACGCTCCATCGCCGAGGAGGCTACAACCTCGCACTTATGCTGGCAGGCATGAAGATGTCCCAAGGCGTCGAATGGATGATGCACAGCACCGCACTCATCGCGCAGACGCCCGACGGTGCGGCAATGCCACGGCGCTTCCTCGCCGAGCACTACGGACTTCCGGAGCCGTACCTGGCCAAGCATCTCAAGGCGTTGGTACGAGCGGGAGTCCTGACCGCCACACCTGGACCGAGTGGCGGGTTCCGGCTCGGCCGCCCGGCCGAGTCGATCACCCTACTGGACATCGTCGAGGCGATCGAAGGCTCATCCCCGCCCTTTGCCTGCCTCGAGATACGGCAGCAGGGCACGGGCGCACTCCCGCCGGAGGCATGTAGGCGTCCGTGCGGCATGTCGACCCTCGTGCAGCGCGCCCACCAGGCATGGCAGGCGTCTCTTCGCGAGACCAGCGTCGCCGACCTCGTGAAGACGACCCCGAACAGCGTCAAGCGAGCGAACAAAGCCAAGCTGGCCCAACTCTCGGCGCGGTAGAGGTCACCCGATTGGACGAGCTGCTGCCAAGTGTCCAAAAAGTGGATATGATAGATCTAAGAAAGGAATAATGACTCGTGTCCGTACAGATCGATGAACAGCAAGCGGGACAGTCCCGCCTCGGAGCCACGACGTTGGCCGTGCTGCTCACTGCCACGTTCATCACGGCGTTCGACTTCTTCGTCGTCAACGTCGCGGCGCCTTCGATCCAGCATGAGCTCGCGACAACACCGGCAGAGCTCGAGCTGGTGGTGGGTGGCTACGCGTTCTCCTACGCATCGGGCCTGGTCCTCGGCGGTCGGCTCGGTGACCTGCTCGGGCACCGGTTGATGTTCGTGCTCGGAATGACCTGCTTCGCAGCCGCCTCTGCCGCCTGCGGACTCGCGGACACGCCGGGGACTCTGATCTGGGCCCGGCTCGTGCAGGGCGCAACGGCGGCGGCGATGATGCCTCAGGTGTTCGGCGTCATCGGCCGAGGCACTGACGCGGCCGGCCGATCCCGCGCGATGGCGTGGTACGGCGCAGCGGCAGGGGCCGGCTCCGTGGTTGCCCAGGCCCTGGGGGGATTGATCGTGAGCGCTGACATCTGGGGCTTGGGCTGGCGTGCGATCTTCCTGATCAATGTCCCGATCGGTCTCGTCGGCGCCGTTGCAGCAGCATGGGCGCTCCCCGCCCATGGGTACGCCCGTCTCCCGCTGAGAGGCCAACTCGATCCTTTCGGCGCCATAGGCCTCTCGATGGGTCTCGGGCTCGTTCTGGTGCCACTCACCTTGGGGCGCTCGGCCGGCTGGCCGCCGTGGACCTGGGTCTCGATGGTGTCGGGACCCATCGTTCTCGCACTCACGATCAGGTGGCAGCAGCGCTATGCCCGACGAGGCGGTCTTCCCCTCCTGGACAGGGTTGTCTGGCAAGCGCCGTCGTTCCGGATCGGCATCATCGCAAGCCTCACCTTCATGGCCTATTTCGGCAGCTACATGTTCACTCTCGCGTTGCTGCTCCAGAACGGCCTCGGTCTGTCTGCATTCCAGGCAGGTCTTTCCTTCGTGCCGGCCGGGGTGCTCTTCTCCATCGGCGCGCTGGTTGCGCCACGCCTGATCGCCAGATTCCGAGGCGGCACAGTGGCGGCCGGAGGAATCCTGACAACGACGGGCCTTACAGCTTTGGCATGTCTCACCGCAATCCAAGGTCCGCACACCAGTGTCGCGCTGATCGTGGTAGCCGCCGGCGTCATCTCTGTCGGGAACGGCCTGGTGATGCCGACGATCCTCGGCGCCTCACTGAAGGACGTGCCGCCGCCGAAGGCGGGCGTGGCGGGTGGAACCATCACCATGGTTCAGCAGTTCGCAGGAGCGGCAGGGGTGTCCGTTGTCGGCACAGTCTTCTTCGCCGCCCTTGGCCAGGGAGTCGGAATCTCGATGGCCTGGTCGGCTCTCATCGGTGTCTGCCTTGACGTAATCGCCGTGGCAGCCACGGTCGTCAACCTGCGCAATCGCCGGCCGATATCGCCTGCCCCCTCGGACCGAGGTGGTACGACTGGCACGCGATAGGTCCGAGCGTAGTCGCTGATCAGCGACGACCCGACCACGCGTTTCACCGCCCGGCGGATGGCGTATGAGACGGTGATGCATCGCGCCGACGCGGCCCTCGCTCTCGGGGTGGCGTACGAGCTGGATCCCGAGGTCGCCGCGGACGGGATCGACGAGTGGATGGAGCTCGGCGCCCTCCCGTTCCACTTCGAGGTGCATCCCTGGATGCGCGAGCTGCTCGGCCCCGGCCGGACGCTGAAGTTCGCGGCGCCGGAGCAGTCCTGGGTGGTTGACCTGACCGGCGATGCCATCCGCTGGCGGCATAGCGACGAGCCGGCAGCGGTTGTCGTCCGAGGGTCGGTCACCGAGTTGCTGCTGCACTTCTGCAAGCGTCGCGACAGGATCGAAGTGGACGGCGACAAGGACCTTCTGGACTACTACCTGGAGCGCGTCAGCTTCGGATGAGCAAACGGTCAGCGGCCGGCGATGTACGGGATCGTCTGAGGGCCTTCGGGCAGGATGCACAGGCGCGCGTCCGGACCCGCTGCTGACAGGGACTCGGCGATGGTCGCGGTGATGTCGGCGGTTTGTTCCAGGTGGGCCGTCCGCAGTTCGTCGTCGGTGAGGAAGCCGGTGTGCATGACGACCCGGCTCGTGGCCTGGATCCGGGCCTGGATCTGCACCTGCCATTGGTCGGGCGCGGTTTCTGCGCTACGTCCGATCTGATCGAGAAGCGCCTGGGGCGAGTCGGCCGAGACCAGGACCGAGCGGTAGGACCCGTGATCGGGGAAGCCGTCCCGGCACTCCGCCGCGCAGATGATCGTGCCACCCGGGCGGACGATCTGGTGTGCGGCCGACATTCCCTTGACGGACTGATAGAGGTTCTGATCGAGGGGAAACCCCGAGTTGGTGGTGACCACCACGTCGAACGGCGCGTCGACCGGCTGCATGGCGATTCGCTTGGCCGCGGTACAGGCAGCGGCATGCATCGCCGGCAGATCACCACCGAACGCCGCGACGATCTCCTTGTCACGGTTGAGCACGACATCCAAGGCGAAGGTGACACCCGTGGCCTCGGCGATCGCCCGGACGTCGTCATGCACCGGGTTCGCCTGAGTGACTCCCCACGTGGCTCGTGGACTTCCGATCCGGGCCGCGTCGTGCAGTACCAGAACAGTGTCGAGACCCGCCAGACCCGGCGCGACCAGCTTCGGTCCACCCGAGAAGCCGGCGAAGAAGTGCGGCTCGACGAAGCCGGTGGTGATCCTGACATCCGCGTCGACCCACAGGCGGTTCAACCAGACCGGCACGCCGTCGCCGTGGACTCCCATCCAGGCCAACTGGTCCTGATCGCGTCCGTCGTGATTGACGATCCGCACAGAGTCGACGACCTCGTCCCCGAACATCTGGCGAAGTTCGGCGTCGCTGTTGCCGCGATGCGTTCCGGTGGCAACCAGTACCACCACGTCGGCCAGGTCGACCACGCCGTCGAGCTCGGACAGGACGGCCGGAATCATCAAGTGCCGCGGCTGCGGCCGAGTACCGTCGCAAGCCGAGATCGCCACCGTCTGGCCAGGTCGAACACGCTCCCGCAACGGCGGTCCGGCCACAGGCTCACGCAGCGCGCGGCGCAGCACCGCGCACGGATCGGCGGCGGCCTCGTGATGGACCGGTTCCACCACCGTCGTGCGCCCGGGGTCCGCCTCGACGACCAGACCGGACTCCCCGTATGCCAAACGCACCTTCATCTGCCGGATCTTCCTCTCGAAGGACTCTGCACCTCACATCCAAGCAGCCCTGAGCCGCTTGTACTCTTCGGCGGTCACTGGCAGCACGACGCCGTGACAGGGATCTCGCGGCAGCCGGTGGTCCTTCGAGGGGATCCACTCGCCGGCGGCGAGGTCGGTCGTCTCGAAGGCGACGTACCGGCGTTCCGGCGTGAACTCATCGATCCAGAGGTACCACTTGTCCTCGGTGTTCGACTTGTACACCAACGGGCCCTCGCCCTGCGTAACCGCTCCGAGGCCGATGCCTTCGGCCAGCGGCTTCCAGTCGGCCGCCGACAGCGACGTCGAGGTCTCGGAGTAGATCGACTTGCCGTGTGGCGCGTCGCCGCTGCGGCTGCGTTCGTCCTTCAGGAAGCGGTAGTAGACGCCCTCGTGCTGGATCACCGTGGTGTCGATCGTCTGCCATCCTCGGTCGATCCACACCCGCGGCGCGGAGAACTCACGGAAGTCGCGGGTGGAGGCGGACATGATCCGGTTGTAGCTGTCGCCCTCGTGTTCGGCGTTGTCGTACAGGGTCGAGGACCAATGGACCAGATAGGCGTCCTCCTCAGGGTCCCATACCGCCTCCGGAGCCCACGTGTTGCCGGCCTCGGGCGGTGCGACCTCGACCAGCCGCCCCTCACCCCAGTTCACGAGATCTGCCGACTCCCAGACCATGATCGAGCGGCTGCCCCGGCGCTGGTGCCGGTCCCAGTCGAGGCTGGCATACAGACGCAGGTCGGTTGCCACCAGACAGAACCGGTCGCCTGCCGGTGACCGGACGATGTGCGGGTCACGGACACCGCACTCCCCCAGGACGGAGTACAGAACCGGCTTGCCGCCGTTGAGGTCATCGAAGTGCAGCGGGTCGTTGCCGTCGCTCAAGGCGAAGTAGATCTGCTCACCGTCGGCTGATTCACGCTTGAAATGCGCGTACAGGTAGCCCACGTGGTCGGGTGGCACTCGGTTGGATTTCATCTGAGCTGACTCATCCTTGTCGCCGCGAGTCACTCCAGGCGGAGGACGCGGGCGGCGGGTTCGGGGGTGTTGGCGGTGATGACCAGACCGTCGTCGTTCCAGGTGTAGGTCCAGGCGCCGAGGTCGGTCGGGAAGTGTGGCGCGATCTTCTTCGACCGCGGGATCGGAAGGGTGACGGTGGACGGGCCGTGCGCGCGGTGCCAGAGGGTCAGGTAGGAGACTTTGGTGCCGCGCAGGGAGAGGGCGATCCACTCGTCG
The DNA here is from genome assembly GCF_044453965.1 of Kribbella sp. NPDC051586. Classification (NCBI taxonomy): domain Bacteria; kingdom Bacillati; phylum Actinomycetota; class Actinomycetes; order Propionibacteriales; family Kribbellaceae; genus Kribbella; species Kribbella sp. NPDC051586. Next base: position 1,763,696 of record NZ_JBITDF010000002.1, read on the forward strand.
GTCCAGGCCGGCAGGCCGAGGGGCCAGGCGGGGACGAGCGTGTCCAGGTCCTCGAGGATTTCCCGATGGGCGGACAGCGCCGAGCGGATCAGGTCGAGCTCGGCGGGTGTCATCCGGTTGAGGTGGCCGGACAGGTAGAGGCGGCCGGGGATGCCGTTCACGAGGGCGAAGACGAATTCCTCGTGAGTGGTTCCGCTGATGGGATAGGCCCAATGGCCGGCTTGTTCAGGGAGTACGGCGGCTGGTGCGGCCGCGGTGATCGATGCGTAGAGCATCGGGTGCTCCTGGTCAGAGGTCGACTGCAGGTGGAGGCGGGACAGCATGGCGTAGTCCATCCGCATGGCACCGGAGGCGCAGTTCTCGATCAGCAGGTTCGGATGGCGTTCCTGGAGGGCGTCCAGCCAGCTCAGCAGTGCGCGGTTGTGCTCCAGAAGGCCCTGCCCCAGGGAGGTCCCGTTCCTGTCGGTTCCAGGCCCGGTCATGGTGTTGTTGTCGAACTTGAAGAAGCCGAGGCCGAACTCGTCGACCAGCCGGTCGACGGTGGTGTCGAGGTGTTTGCGGGCGGCCGGATTGCGGAGGTCGAGCAGGTAGCGATCGTTCTCGGCGACTCGTCGGCCGTGGCGGGTGAGGAACGCCTCGTCGGGTAGTTCGCCGGCGATCGGTGAGCGGACACCGATGACTTCGGGTTCGAGCCAGAGTCCGGGCACCATTCGGTGTTGGTGGATCCGGTCGATCACCTCGGCGAGTCCGTTCGGGAACCGCGTTGCCGACGGTTGCCACGCGCCGACTGTGCTCCACCAGTTGCCTTCGGCGTACCAGCCGGCGTCGATGCAGAAGTAGTCCGCGCCGACCTCGGCCGCGGCGTCGATCAGCGGCAGCAGCTTCTCGGTCGTCGGATCACCCAGCAGGGTGTTCATGTAGTCGTTGAAGACGACCGGCATCCGGTCGTCGGCCGGGCGCCGCGTCCGGATCGCCCGGCGCTGACGTGTGAGCGCGGCGAACACGCTGTCGAGGCCGGTCCCGACGACAAGCGACACGGGCACCGTCGTGAACGGCTTGTCGGCAGTGACCTCGACACTCCACTGGTGCTCCAGGTCGGTCGGGCCGCTCAACAGCAGGTAGCCACCGTGCCGGGTCTCACCGAGCTCGTAGTGCCATGGGCCGTTGTGCTCGATCTGCCAGCCCAGGGCGTACGGCGTACTGCGATCGACCAGAACGCCGACAGGCAGCCTCTCCCCCGTGGACCACGAGTTCATACCCGTCACCGCGTCCCGGCTCTTGGCGACGTGGTGATGCGGATCGTGGACGATGTCGGCCAACACGTCCCGCAGTACGCGCTTGGACCAACGGTTCTCCGCCATCCAGCTGTTCGCGGCGGAGTACAGCTCGGCGTCGACCGACGCGAGGCCGACGACCAAGGACGACAGGCTGGTGAGCTCAAGAGAACCCGGACCGATGATCGACGCTTCGGTCCAGGCACGTACGCCGGCCCGCGCCTCGAAGACGCTGGTGACTCGGAGACCCGTGATCGGCTCCTCCTGGACAATGCGCAGGGTCGTCCCGGTCTCGTCGTGCCAGGCGTACCTCAACCGCTGCCCTAGGACGGTGCCGGCGTGACGATTACTCGAATGACCGTGCCCCACAGCGGTGACCTCCACCAAGGGCTGGCCCGGGTCAGGCTCGCCACCCCTCGGCTGGGAGGCCTCCCGGACAGCGACCAGCCGGACGGGACCGTCGTCGACGACGAAGCTCAGGGCGAGGTCAGGCGTGCGCCAGTGCAGCAGCATGTCAGGCGCCGACCTCGACGGCGAGGCAGTTGGCGACGTCGAGCGGAGCAGTGTCGGGCAGGCGGACGACGAGGATCCCGTGGGCCTGTTCGAACGGGACCGGACCGTGGCCGAGGAGCCGGACGCCGGTCACGGTCTCGTGATCCGCGAGGCTGCGAATCAGTGCGCGTCCGTCCTCCGGCCAAGCCATCTGGAACGCGTAGACGGTGTTCTCGCGGCGGGTGAAGCGGAAGTCGGAACCGGTCCAGCCCACCCGGTCCTCGGTGAATCCGTCGATGACGACACTGGACGGGCCTTCACCGAAGACCCGGAACGGGCGCGTGCCGTGGATTGCTTCGCCGCACACTCGCATCCAGGCGCCCAGATCGTCGAGAAGTTGCGTGCATTCGAGGTCGAGCGTCCCGTCCGGCAGTTGCGGCACGTTGAGCAAGAGGTTGCCGTTCTTCGACACGATGTCGACGAGCATCTCGATCACGTGCGCACCGGTCTTGTAGACGTCGCGGACGTTGTAGAACCAGTCGCCGACGGAGGTGTCGGTCTGCCAGGCCAAGGTGTGGATGCCCGGCGTCTGACTGCGCTCGATGTCCATCACGCCGACCACGCTCACCTCGGGCCGGCGGTCCTTCTGCTGGTACACGGCGCGGTTGGTCCCGTGGATCCCCGCACTGGTGTTGTACAGATGGGCGATCGCGGTCAGACCGGGGGTGTACTCGGCCTCGCCGAACGGCACAGGGCCGTCGGTGTACAGGAGATCCGGCTGGTACCGGTCGATCATCTCGGTGACCGCGGCGAGCCAGTACGAGTGCCAGGCAGGATCCTGGGCGTACCACGGGTCCTGCACCACGATGTCTTCGGCCGGCAGGAACTTCGCGTTGTCGAGGTAGAGATCCCGGTACGCCGGATCGGTCCCGTCGTACGGCACGCCGGCGAGCGGCCCGCGCTTGTCGCTGCCCTTGTTGACGGCGAACCAGGTCAACGCGGCGCCGAGATGCTCGGTGATCCCGAACGGCAGCCCCCGCTCGTCGGCCGCGGCCTTCCACAAGCCGACGATGTCCTTGCCCGGCCCGACCTTCGCCGAGTTCCACGGGTTCACCGACGACTCGTAGTTGAAGAAGTTGTCGTGATGGACGGCCTGCGCCACGAAGTACCGCGCACCGGCCGCCACGAACCGGTCCATCAGGCCGGCCGGATCGAAGTGCTCCGCCTTCCATTGCCGGGCGACGTCCTTGTAGCCGGACTGCGACGGGTGTCCGTACGTCCGCAGGTGGTGCCGGTACTGCTCAGAGCCTTGCCGATACATGTGGCGCGCGTACCAGTCGCCGTACCGCGGCACGGACTGCGGTCCCCAGTGCGACCAGATGCCGAGTTTCGCGTCCCGGAACCAGTCCGGACACTCGAACGTGGACAGGGACTCGAACGTTGCGTCGAACGGCACTCTTGCTCCTCGTCGCTGATGGGGGTGAGGGCCGGCCGGATCAGTCCGGCCGGCCCGGGTCGGCCTACTTGTTGGGCACCTTGTCGTACGCCGCCTGCTGGATCTCCAGGAAGCGCTTGAGGCCGAGACCGTCGAGCCCCTTGACATAGCTGTCCCAGCCGGTGTCGATGTTCTTCGATCCGGTGACGAACTGCAGTGCGTTCTGCTGCACGTAGTTGTCGAGGTTGGTCTGCAGCGTGGCGAGCTCGTTGGCCTGGGCGGGGTCGATCCACACCTTCCAGAACGGGTAGATCTGGGCCTTGTCCTCGTGGCCGGCGTACAACTTGGTGGCCTCGAACAACTTCCGCTCGTACCCCGCCTGCGAGTAGATGTCGGTGCCGATCGCCTCGGAGTTCCGGAAGTGGGCGGTGTTGTTGTACTGCGCCATCGCACCCCAGCCGGAGTTCCGCGGTGCCGTGCCGGGCTTCTGCGGGATCTGCTTGAAGATCGGCTTCAGCGACTTGTCCAGCGCGACGTCGCCGGAACCCGGCTCGGTCCAGCCTTTGCCCTCCATCCCGAACTGGCCGTTGATCTGGCCCGGGTCGGTGAAGATGTAGTCGAGCATCTTGATGGCCTGGATCTGCTTCTCCGGCGTCGCCTTGCTGGTCAGCACGAAGGTCGCACCAGGGGCACTCGGGAAGTTGTAGCCGGTGAAGTTGGCGCCGTCCGGACCGGTCAGCGGCGGTACGGCGTCGTACTGCTTGTCCCGTCCGTCCGCCGAACCGGTGTTGACGAAGATGCCGGGGTGCAGGACGGTCGCGGAACCGAGGATCACCGAGCCGGCATGGTTGCCCTGCTGCGAGAGCGCGTCCGCGTTCTGGGTGAAGGCGCCCTTGTCGATCAGGCCTTCCTTGTAGAGCGAGTTCAGGTACTTCAGGCCTTCTCGCCAGCCGTCCTTGTTCGCCTGGATGTCGACCTTGCCGTCCTTCAGCACCAGGGAGGAGCTGTTGTACCCGCTGGAACCTTGTGGATCGTAGATGAACGCGTTCATGAAGTACGGGATCAGGAAGTCCCGCACGTCAGCGCTGAGCGGGATCTCGTCCGCCTTGCCGTTGCCGTTCGGGTCCTGGGTCTTGAACGCCTCCAGGACCTTGCGCATGTCCTCGGTCGTCTTCGGTTGCTGCAGTCCGAGCTTCTTCAGCCAGGCCGAGTTCATCCAGAGCTTGTCCTGGTACGAGCAGTGGAAGCAGTCCACCCATTGCGGCAGGCCGTAGATCTTGCCGTCCGGCGCGGTGGCCATCTCCTTCCACTCCGGCGTGGAGTCCAGGGCCTTCTTGATGTTCGGCGCGTACTGGTCGATGAGCTGGTTGAGCGGTACGACGACGCCCTGGTTCGACAGCTTCAGCAGGTCCGTCTGGGTGAACTGGTCGACCCAGGGGATCAGCAGGTACAGGTCGGGGTAGTCGCCGCTGGCCAGCGAGATCTGCCGCTTCTCCTTGGCCGGCCCGCCGTCGTACGTGGTCGTCTGCCACTTGACGGTGATGTTGAACTTCTGCTGGATCATCTTCGTGAAGTCGTTCGTGGCCAGGTTCGTGTCGGCCGCCTGCGGCGAGAAGACGTTCAGGGTGACGGCGGGATTCCCGGTGATCGTGGGCAATGGCTTGCCCTGCTGGTCGTCCGAGCCGCTGCCGCCGGAGCAGGCCGCAAGCGCGAGTGCCAGGAGACTCAGGCCGGCGACCGCGGCACGCCTCCGCTTCGTGAACTGTACAGACATTTGTCCCTCACAGGGTCGAGGTGATACAGAGTGCTACCGGGGATCAGCCCTTCACGGCGCCGATCAGGATTCCCTTGGTGAAGTAGCGGGCGACGAACGGGTAGATGACCAGCACCGGAACGCTCGCGACCACGATCAGCGAGTACTTGAGCAGGTCGGCGAGCTGCTGACGCTGGATGACGACGGACGCGTCGACGGCGCCGCCGCCCGTCGTGTTGAGGATCAGGATGTTCCGCAGGACCAGCTGGAGCGGGAACAGGTCCGGGTTCTTCAGGTAGATCAGCGCGTCGAAGTACGAGTTCCACTGCATGATCGCGTACATCAGCGCGACCACCGCGATCATTGGCTTGGCCAACGGGATCACCACCGACCACAGGAACCTCAGGTCGCCGCAGCCGTCCAGCTCGGCGGCCTCGACCAGCTCGTCGGGGATCGCCGTCCGGAAGTACGTCCGGGCGATGATGACCTGCCAGACACCGATCGCCTGCGGGATGATCAACGCCCACCGGGTGTCCAGCAGGCCGGCCGACTGGACCACCAGGTACGTCGGGATGAGGCCGCCGGTGAACAGCATCGTGAACAGGATGGCCGTCATCACCACGTTGCGGCCGACCAGCGTCCGCCGGGACATCGGGTAGGCGATCGCGATCGTCATCGTGACGCTGACGATCGTGCCGACGACGGTGTAGAACAGCGAGTTCAGGTAGCCCTGGATGATCTGCGGATTCGCGAACACCGCGTGGTACCCGCGCAGCGAGAAATCCACCGGCCAGAACAGCACCCGGCCGGACGACACGGCTTCCGGGCTGCTGAACGAGCTGGCCACGATGTACAGCAACGGCACCAGGACGACCACGAGGAAGACCGCGAGCAGCAGGTACACGCAGAACAGGAAGATCCGGTCGGTCCGCGGCTCCCGGATCCGGCGGGCGCGGGCCGCGCGGCGCTCGACCCGCTTGCTGGGCAGCGATCTCGTGTCGGTCTGGACGCTCATGACCACAATCCGTTCCCGGTGATCCGCTTGGCGATCGCGTTGACCATCAGCAGCAGCGCAAGGTTGATGACCGAGTTGAACAGGCCGATCGCGGTGGCGCCGCTGAAATCGGCGTTCAGCAGGCCGGTCTTGTAGACGTAGGTGGCGATGATCTCGGACTCGCTCAGGTTGAGCGGGTTCTGCAGCAGGAAGGCCTTCTCGAAGCCGATCGCCATGATGTTGCCGACAGCAAGCACCAGGATGATGACGGCGGTCGGCATGATGCCGGGCAGGTCGACGTGCCGGATCCGCTGCAGCCGGCTCGCGCCGTCGATCTTGGCCGATTCGTGGAGCGCCGGGTCGATGCCGGACAGCGCGGCCAGGTAGATCACCGCCGAGTACCCGGTGGTCTGCCAGACGTCCGACCACACGTAGATGTGGCGGAAGTACTCCGGATTCCCGAGGAAGTCGATCGACGGAACGCCGAAGAAGCCCAGGCCCTCGTTGACGATGCCGAGGCGCGGTGACAGCACCAGGATCGTCATCGAGACGACCACCACGGTGGAGATGAAGTACGGCGCGTACGTCACCATCTGAACGGACCGCTTGAACACACCGTTGCGGATCTCGTTGAGTGCCAGTGCGAGGATGATCGCGATCGGGAAGCTCGCTGCCACGGTGTAGACCGACAGGACGAAGGTGTTCTTCACCAGCGTCCAGAACACCGGGTTGTGGAAGAACAGGTCGAAGTTCTGCCAGCCGACCCACGGGCTTCCCCAGATGCCCTTGATCACGTTGAAACTCTTGAACGCCAGGACCGCGTTCGACATCGGGATGTACTTGAAGATCACGAACCACACCAGCGGCACGACCATCAACAGGTACAGGGTCCAGTGCCGTCGAAGACTGCGTCGCAGTCCTCGGACGCCGGGACGTTCTCGCCGCCGCCGGCGCCGTACCGGCGTCTCACCGGCCGGTGGCCGGACCGTGGTCAGGGTAGCCATGGAACCTCCTTGATCCGTGCCGTTGTCAAGCCGCGCTCACGCGGTGGCCGATGCCGGCGGTCAGCCTGACCGGAACCCGGTCGTCGCCGTGGCGGACGACCCGCTCCTGGTCCCGGTCGGCGGTCAGGACCGCTTCGACGCCGGCCGGCGTCCACGCGATGTCGACGGTGACCCCGCCGCGAGCCCGCAGCCCCGTGACCCGCCCGCTCGGCCATTCGGCCGGCAGCGCGGGCAGCAGTTCGATCTCGCCGGTGTGACTCTGCAGCAGCATTTCCGCGATGCCCGCGGTCGCGCCGAAGTTCCCGTCGATCTGGAACGGCGGATGGGCGCAGAACAGATTCGGGTACACGCCGGCGCCGCTGCCGACGTAGTCGGTCGAGGTATCGCCGGCAGGTGCCAGGAACGCGCGGACAAGCCGGTGCGTTCCGGACGCGTCGCGCAGCCGGGCGTACAGGTTGATCTTCCAGGCCAGCGACCAGCCGGTGGCCTGGTCGCCGCGCAGTTCGAGCGTCCGGGCCGCAGCGGCCGCGAGGGCCGGCGTGCCGTCCGGCGTGATCGCTTCGCCCGGATGAAGACCGACGAGGTGCGACATGTGCCGGTGATGGGGATCTTCTTCGGGTAGATCAGCCGCCCACTCCTGCAACTGTCCACGCGAGCCGATCGCGGGCTCCGGCAGCCGCTTGCGGGCGGTGGACAGCTCGCCGACCAGCGGGTCGACGACCTCGAGCAGTTCGGCCGCCTGCTCGACCCGCTTGAAGAGATCCGAGATCAGGGTCAGGTCCATGGTCGCCGACCGGGTCACCGACGCGGGCTGTCCGTCGTCGGCCAGATAGTCGTTCTCCGGGGACGTCGACGGCGCCGTACCGAGGGTGCCGTCCGGCATCACCACCAACCAGTCGAGGCAGAACTCCGCCGCGCCCAGCAACACGGGCCACGATTCGCCGAGGAACTCCAGATCGCCGGTGAACGCGTAGTGGTCCCACAGGTGGCGGGCCAGCCAGGCGCCTGCCATCGGCCAGTTCGACCACCGCGGATCGCCCTCGACCGGGTACGACCAGCACCAGGCGTCGGCGTTGTGGTGCGCGGTCCAGCCACCACAGCCGTACCGTTCCCTCGCGGTCGAGCGGCCCGCCTGGGCGAGCTGACCGATGTAGCGGAGCAGCGGTTCGTGGCACTCGGACAGATTGGTCGTCTCGGCGGGCCAGTAGTTCATCTCGGTGTTGATGTTCACCGTGAAGTTGCTGCTCCACGGCGGCCGGAGGATGTCGTTCCAGATCCCCTGAAGATTGGTCGGCAGGCCACCCGATCGCGAACTCGCGATCATCAGGTAGCGGCCGTAGTTGAACAGCAGCGCGACCAGCGCGGGGTCCTCGACGTCAACCGCACCCGCGACCCGTACGTCGGTCGGCAGGTCGGAATTCCCGGCAGGACCGGAAAGGTCGAGCGACGAACGACGGAACAGCTGCTGGTGATCCTCGCGATGGTCGGCCACGAGCTCGCCGTACGTGCGGTCGCGCGCCGCGAGCACTCTCTGATCCGCAACGGTCCAGCACTCCGTCGCCGATCGGGTCGGCGACGTCGACGGCCCGTCGTACCCGGTATCGGTGGAGAGAATCAGGACGACCTCGGTTGCCTCCTCGACCGCGAGCTCGGTGTCTTCGGCCCGGAGCCTTCCGTCGGTCGTGGCACGCAAGGCGATGGCCGCTGCCATACCGCGGTCCGCGCCGTCGGAGTACCTGATCGGCTCGGGAACATCGCGATGCGGCGGAGCGACGTCGGCCGGGGCCTGCAGCAACAATCCGAGCCCGTCCTCGACGATGTGTGGTTCTGACGACAACTGCGACGTCAACCGGCACGTCAGCGCCAGCACCGGCTCGGACGCTGTCAGTCGCAGGACCAGGACACTGTCCGGCGCGCTGACGAAGACCTCCTGCCGCACCACGACTCCGCCTAGCTCGTACTCCGCGGTTGCCGTCGCCGTGTCCAGATCGAGCTCCCGCCGGTACTGCGCGACATCGCCGGCGGCCGGCGTGGTCCCGCCGACACGAACTTCCAGCAGGAGGTCACCCAAGGGCAGGTACGCCTGGCCGTAGCCGGAGTGGAAACCGCGGGCCAAAGCATGCGCCCGGCGGATGTCGCCCGCCGTGAGGGCGTCACGCACTGCCTGCACCGCGTCCGCGCCGGTCGCACCGAGCGGAGCCGACAACGACCGCGCGGTCTGCGGACTGCCCGACCAGAGAGTCTCGTCGTTCAGCCCGATCCGGTCACTGCCGACGCCCCCGAAACACATCGCGCCGATCCGGCCGTTGCCGAGCGGCACTGCCTCGAGCCACGTCTCGGCGGGCCGGTCGTAGCGCAAGCGCTGCGCCCCGGACCGGTCCGAGCCCACCAGGTTGCCCATACCGCAGTCCTCCGTCGATGAGGCGAGGTATTAATCCTATGAATTTCCGGGATCGTAGCGCCGCGCGAGCGATTGGTCCATACTGAGCGGCATCGTTCAGTCAAAAAGATCCCATCTCTATGGGACCGATGTTGAGGGGCCGCCATGCCACGCATCACCTCGCTGGAGGTTGTCGACGTCCGATTCCCGACCTCGCTGACCAGCGACGGGTCGGACGCGATGAACAAGGACGGTGATCACTCGGCGGCGTACCTCGTCCTGCACACCGACGTGCCCGGCCTGTCCGGACACGGCTTCACCTTCACGATCGGCCGGGGCAACGACCTGTGCGTCGCGGCGGCACAGCAACGCGCCCAGCCGCTGATCGGCCGGGACGTCGACGAGCTCTGCACCGACCTCGGCGGCATCTACCGGGAGCTCCAGTCGGACACCCAACTGCGCTGGCTCGGTCCCGACAAGGGAGTCGTCCACCTCGCGTTGGCCGCGGTGATGAACGCGGTCTGGGACCTCGCCGCCCGGCGGGCCGGCGTACCCCTGTGGCGACTGCTGTCCGAGATGTCACCCGAGGAACTCGTTGACGTCGCGGATCTGCGCTACCTGAGCGACGTCCTCACCGCCGACCAGGCGGTGGCCCTGCTGGCCGGACAGGAAGCGGGCCGCAAGCAACGAATTGCGGAGCTCGAGGCATCCGGCTACCCGTGCTACACGACCTCGGCCGGATGGCTCGGCTACTCCGACGCCAAACTGCGCCGGCTGTGCGAGGAGGCCGTTGCCTCCGGCTACAAACACGTCAAGCTGAAGGTCGGGGCCAATCTCGACGACGACATCCGGCGCTGCGGCATCGCCCGCGAGGTGCTCGGCCCGGACGGTCACCTGATGATCGACGCGAACCAGGTCTGGGAGGTTCCGCAGGCCATCGAATGGGTCAAGGCGCTGGCCGGGTTCGACCCGTTGTGGATCGAGGAGCCCACCAGCCCCGACGACATCCTCGGTCATGCCGCGATCCGCAAGGCCGTGGCGCCTATCGGCGTCGCCACCGGTGAGCACGGCATGAACCGGGTGCTGTTCAAGCAGATGTTCCAAGCCGGGGCCATCGACTACTGCCAGCTCGACGCCGCCCGCCTCGGCAGCGTCAACGAGGTACTCGCGGTCTATCTGCTCGCCGCCTGGTTCGACGTGCCGGTGTGCCCGCACGCGGGTGGTGTCGGGCTGTGCGAACTCGTCCAGCACCTCGCGATCTTCGACTATGTCGCCCTGTCGGGCAGCCTCGAGCGTCGCGTCACCGAGTACGTGGACCACCTGCACGAACACTTCGTCGAGCCTTGCGTCGTGAAGGCCGGTGCATATGTGCTTCCGGCCGCCCCCGGTTACAGTGCCGAGATGCACAGGGAGTCACTTCAGACCTATCGGTTCCCGGACGGCAGCTACTGGTCGGCCCGCGCGGAACGGGAAGCGTTGCCGTGAGCGCCGGCAACGTGGTCGAGCGGTCCCGGCCACCTGGCGTGTCCCAGACCGATGTCGTCATCGAGGGCATCCGGCAGATGATCATCGACGGCGAACTCCGGTCCGGCGACCGGCTTCCCGTCGAGAAGGACCTCGCCTCGGCACTCGGCGTCTCCAGGAATCCGCTCCGCGAAGGGGTCCGCGCGCTGTCCATGATGGGCGTGCTGGAGACCCGGCAAGGTGACGGTACCTACGTCACCAGGCTGGACCCGTCGATGCTCCTCGCGCCCATCGGATTCGTCGTCGACCTGCAGGACGGCAGCGGGACGCATCACCTGCACGCCGTACGCCGGGTCCTCGAGACCGAAGCCGCAGCCCTTGCCGCGCAACAGATCGCACCGGCACAGCTCGAAGCCGCTGCCGAACTGTTGCGCCACAACGAGGCCGAGCTGAGCCTCGAGGAGGCCAATCACGAGACAGTGATCGAGAATGACATCGCCTTCCACCGCATCGTCGCGGACGCGGCCGGCAATCCGGTCCTGGCGGCGCTCATCAACGCGCTCGGTGGACGGACGATGCGCGACCGGCTCCGCCGATCGATCACCCAGCCCGGCGCCGACGAGACCGCCCACACCGAACACCTCTCGATCCTCGCCGCACTGACGTCCCACGACCCCGACCGAGCACGCATCCAGATGGCCGCCCACCTGTTCACCGTCGAGGACTACCTCCTCAAAACCCACCACGAAGCCGAACCCCTGGATGAATGAAGGGCTCACGGCGCCAGGATGCAGACGGCTTGTCCTACGCCACCGGTACCGCGGGCCCTTGCCACGGCGCTGCCGAGATGGCCTACGTTGCTGACTCATGGAGATTGATGTCAGGACGGCAATCGCCGATGACGTTGCCGGGCTGGTGGCATCGACCGCGGCGTTGTTCGCCGAGGACGGCGCGGCACGCGACCGACTGCGGAATCCGGAGTGGCCCGTACTGCACGGCCGCGACTGGTACGCCGGCCTCATGGCCGATCCGGCGGCGCTGGTGGTCGTGGCGGCGGCCGGCCCCGAGGTCGTTGGCCATCTGGTCGGGACCTACGCCGACTGTTCGGAGATGTGGCTCGCGCCCCGAGCCGAGTTGGTGAGCATGTTCGTCGCACCGCGGCGGCGCACCGAGGGGATCGGTAGCCACATGGTCGGGCGCTTCACGGATTGGGCCCGCGAACGCGGCGCCGCACGGATTCAGGTGGACGCGTACGCCGCGAATGAGCGGGCGCTACGGTTCTATCGCCGGCACGGCTTCACACGTCTCTCCGAGAGCCTCGCGGCCGACCTCTAGCCCCGCTGTTCCAGCAGCTCTGACGGCCGGGCTGCTCAACCTCGGCGAGAAAATATCAGGCGGGGACACCCGGTGCGGTGGCAACATAGTTACATGTCTAGCGAAAGCCCGGTCGTGACGCTGTCCGACGGCTTGGTCACGTTGCGGCCTTGGTCCAGCGACGACGCCCCGTTCATGGCGGAAGCATGCGCCGACCCGGCGATCCAGCGCTACAACGGCAACCACGACCGGCTAGGACACCCGGCTCCGCCACCCTCGATCGCGGACGCTGAGGCTACCATCGAACAATTCGCGGTGAGCTGGCGTGCGTTTGCTGCGACTGGCACACCCTCTGGTGTTGCGTTCGCAATCGTGGACACAACATCCGGCGAACTGGTCGGCTGCTGTGGCGTCGACAACTGGTCCGACGAGGACGTGGCACAGTTCGGTTACTGGATCGCGCCAGATGCCAGAGGGCGCGGCTACGCGACTCGAGCGGCGGTCCTGCTCACGGGCTGGCTGTTCGACCTGGGAGCAGCTCGCGTCTTCCTGACAGTCGTCGCGGGGAACGAGGGTTCAGTCGCCGTGGCTCGCCGAGCCGGGCTTGTGTATGAGGGAACGATGCGCGCAGACAGCGTTTGGCAGGGCGAGCGCTACGACGTGATGTGGTTCGCCGCGCTGCCGCACGAGTGGGCGATGCGCCGGCCGGATGAAGAAGACACAACGCGGGACAACAGGGCGCCTTCTGACGCACCAATCAGCTGAACAATCGCGCCGGTCGTCCTGGTACGCCGAGCTGCGCCGGACCGCTGAGGCAGGCGGGTGGCGCGGCTCGGGGTGCCCGATGAGCGGCGAAGGGCCCGGCAGCGCGTGTGGGGTTGCGCCAAGCCTGGGCCCTCCGGGGAAGCCAGCCTATTGCGGAATGTGCCGTCTCCGATACCCCCGCAGCTCCACAGCGTGAACCGATTCTCACAGATAGTGCGCAAACCAGCCGTAGCAGCGGTACTCAGCGGCAGACCACGTCGCTGGTCCACGACCACCCTGATCAGCCGGTGAGCCCGCGTACCAGTTGGTTGAGCGGCAGATGCTGCATCTGGTTGGCACGCCACTGTTCGCGTTGCCCCTCGAAGAGCCTCGCTGAGACACTCAGGTCGTCAAGGACCGAGCGGGTTCGCTGAGGGCGGCGTCGCGGGCGTGGGTTTCCGCGTGGTCGACGTCGCTGTGGGTCGCGGTCAGGTAGGCGACGAGGACCGCGAAGATCAGCAGCCCGACCAGGGTGACGGGGCCGATGCCCCAACCCACGCCGCCGTCATGGGTGCCTTTGCCGAGCCAGTCGGCGATCGAGGCACCGAGCGGGCGGGTCAGCACGTACGACGACCAGAAGGCCACCGTTACGTTGAGGCCGAGCTTCCACAGGCCGAACGGCACCACGATCAGTACGGCGAAGAGCAGGATCGACCAGATGAAGCCGAGGCCGAAATCGATGGCGGTGGCGTCGCCGACGGCGGTGCCGAGCCCGAAGGTGAGCAGGACGACGCCCCAGTAGAACCGCTCGCGCCGCGCCGTGGTGATCGAGTGCACCGAGATCGTGCCTTCGCTGCGCTGCCACCACGTCAGCAGACCGCACAGCAGCACGAGGTACACGATCGAGTCGAACCAGTACGGCGTACCGAGCGCAACGTGCGGGCCGTCGGCAATCATCGTGCCGAAGAGAGCGACGCCGAGCACAGTGACCCAGTAGCGCACCGGGTGATAGGTCCTCGCCTTCAGTTGCACGGACAAAGCGGTGAAGAAGGTACCGACCCCGATGACGGCGGCCAGCGGGATACTGACGCTGCCGAGGTAGTCCGACGCGGTCTCGCCGATCCCGGTGGTCAGCAGCTTGACCACCCAGAACATCAAGAAGACCGCCGGCACCTTCGGAGCAGCGAACACTCGAGTTTGCATGGTCTCGAAGGGTAGACATCACACGCTGATAGCCGCCTGAGTGCCCGAGTCGAGGACCGGCATCTAGCTGGTGTCACGGGCGTGGCCGTTGTTTGATGTGCGCGGCGAGCAGGTCGACCACTTCGGCGATGCGCGCCGCGCGGACATCCGGGCGGCGGGTGGTGGCGTCGATCCAGCGGAGGTACGCCTTGCGGTAGAACTGCGCGAGCGTGTCGAAGAAGGCGGCCGCGGCCGGGTTGGCGTCCAGCGCCGCGGCGATGTCGTCGGCCAGGTCCTGGCGTTGTGGACCTTCCGGGGCCAGCTCGACGGTCACTTCAGCGCCGATAGCGACGCCGGTGTCTCGCAGCCACATCGGCGTGACGGTCAATACCCATCCGCCCTCGGTCGACGACAGCCGTCCGCGGACCCGCCTGCCGTCGACCGTGCCGCCGACGGGATGGTCAGCCTTGGTACCCCACGTCTCGTCCGGATCGAACGGCACGACGATCACCGCCCGGTCGCCCGGACCGGCAGCGACGACAGCGCGAAACTGCTGCGGACTCACGACAGGGATCCTTGCACGGCCTTGATGGTCAAGAAAGGTCATGCTCCGTTGCGGCGACCCCCGAGGCCTCAGTTCGACAAGGGGGACAGGAAGTCGAGTAGTGCGGTGAGCGTCTTCTCGGGTGCTTGTTCGGGGAGAAAGTGGCCGGCGTCGATCGGGTGGCCGGTGACGTCGTCGGCCCAGCTTCGCCACAGGGCCAGCGGATCGCCGTACCAGGTGCCTACCGCGCCGGAGCCGTCCCAGAGAACCTGGACCGGGCACTGGATCCGGCGATGGCCGCGATCGGCGGTGTCGCGTTCGTGATCGATTGTTGCCGCCGCGCGGTACTCCTCGCAGATCGCATGCACGGTTGCCTCGTCGCGGAACTGGTCGACGTACACCGACCGCACCTCCGCCGGGAACGCGGTGGGGTCGCCGGACCAATCGTCGAGCATGTACCCGACGAACGTCTCCGGCGCTGCGGCGATCATCTGCTCCGGCACTGGCTCCCGCGCGGCCAGGAAGGACCAGACCCAGTAGCCGAGCGCGAACTCCTTGTCCGCCCGGTCGAACACCTCACCGGTCGGTACGACGTCCAGCACCGCCAGACGCGTCACCACGTCAGGATGGTCGAGCGCCATTCGGTACGCACACCGTCCACCGCGGTCATGCCCTGCCACCGCGAACCGCTCGAACCCGAGCGCCCGCATCACGGCGACCTGTTCGGCAGCGATCGTCCCCATGCCGTACGGCGCGTGGTCGGGCCCGCTGGCCGGCTTCCCGCTGCCGCCGAAGCCGCGCAGATCGGTCGCGACCACCGTGAAGTGGGTGGCGAGCGTGGGCGCGACGCGGTGCCACATCAGATGTGTCTGCGGGATCCCGTGCAACAACAGGACCGGCGGACCCGAGCCACCGATCCGTCCTGCGATCACGTTCCCGTCGACCTCGACCCGCAGTTCCTCGAACCCGTCGAACATGCCCTCGAGGCTAGATCAGGCCAAGTGCACCGGCCCGGGACCGAGTCGTCCCAGACGGTCGCCAGCAGACAACTCGACTTCCAGTGGGGTTCGGTGTCGGCAGTTAGTCGAGGGGTGGTTCGGTTGGGCGGCGGCCCCAGGCTGAGATCAGGGGGGCGAGTGTCAGGTCGAGTTGGCCCGCGTCGATGGCGGCGAGGTGCGCGTCGAGTTCGGCGTCGTCGGTCAGGCCGGAGGCGAGGAGCTCGTCGCGTACGTGGCGGATGGTCGACGCCTCCAGCCGGTCGCAGGCGAGGCCGCCGACCGGGAAGGAGCCGGCCGCGGCGACGTCTACCAAGCCGGCGTCACGCAACGCTCGCGGCAGTGTCCGGCCGAAGCGCAGGTCCGCGCCGCGGCCTGCCAGCAGCTGCCGGATCGCGTCGCGCAGCCGGTTCGCCCGCTGCTGCGCAGGGCCGCTGTCGTCCAGGCACGCCAGCGGCTGCAGAGCGGTATCGGCGTCCTCGACCAGCAGCCAGCCGCCGGGCCGCAGCGCGGCCGCCATCGTGGCCAACGCCCGAGCCCGGTCGGGTACGTGGACCAGCACGAGCCGGGCGTGCACCAGATCGAACGTCCCCGGCTCCGGGGGCGGATCAGCGACGACGTCGTGCCGGCGTACCTCGTACCCGTCGCCTGCCTTCAGCCACGACGGGTCGATGTCCGTGGCCAGCACGTGCCCGCTCGGACCGACGGCCGCGGCGAGTGCCTCCGGGATACTGGTGCCACCGGCCCCTACTTCCCAGCAGCGCGAGCCGGCCCCGACCCCCAGGCGAGCGAAGTGCCCGCGCGTCACACCGTCGAACAGCTCGGCCAGCCAAACGAATCGCTCGCCCGCCTCGGCGCGCGCGTTGTCCAGCAGGTACTTGCCTGTGGGGGCGGACTCTCCATCGGGCGCGGTGGTCCCGTCTGCCGGATCCGGTCGGCCACCGGCGTACGGCGAGCTGGGCGACGAGGTCATCACCCCATGGTCAACCTCCCAGCCCACCAGCGCCACGACGACGCGAGAGGGACATCTCACACTGGCACGCCCCGCAGCGCCGTTCTGCACCATGACGCGCCGGAAGCGACGCGTCACACGAGCAGCGCCTCGAGGTCTGGAAGTCGGCCGAACAAATCGGGAAGGCCGCGTATGCCGTTGCGCACGGCCTCGTGCGACAGCGCGAGATCCGGGCCAGTACTCGCCTCGACGCCGGCCAGACAGCGGAGGATGTTCCACCTCGTGTGCCCCAGCCAGCCGCCGATCATGAACACGAACCAGCTCGGCCCCGACGGCGGCAGCGCTCCGCCCCCTGCGACGTACCCGTCCAGGACCGAGCGGAAGATGGTGGGCTCGATGTCGTCGAAGCCAGGTCCCTTCGCGAGGCTCAGCGCGGTCGAGCCGAGCTCACCGGACAAGTCGAGCAGGCCCGAGAGCTCCCAGTCGAGCACCACCGGCCGGCCGTCTCGAGCGAGCAGGTTCCACGGTTGGATGTCTTTGTGGGTCAGTACGACGGGGCCCGGCCGATCGCAGGCGTCGACGAAGTGGGCAATCGCGAGAAACGTCTCGACGCGCGAGGCGAGTTCGTCGGCCCACGGCTGTCCCGTCGCCGCCGCCCGCTCGGCGAGTTCGGGCCAGTCCTGTGCCGTCGGGTCCTCCTTCGGCACGTGCGTCCACTCGACGTCGAGCGCGTGGATGCGCGCGAGGATCTCGCCGATCTCGAACGCGTACGCCGCCGACACCGGTGCCTCGGGCACCTTCTCGCCCTCGACCCACCGGTGGACCAGCGTGTGGTGGCCGGCCGAGATCGGCTCCGGCATGGGAATACCGGCAGCGAAGGCCGCCCGCTCGAACCTGAACACGTCCTCGACGCGGTAGGCCCAGCGGCGGTCGACGAGGTTCAACTCCTTCACCGCGAACGATCCCTGGTCGGTGTCGAGCCGATACATCCGGTTGGCGAACCCACCGTGAACGCGGACCATCGGCCCGACCGGCTCTCCGAGATGCGAAAGGTCCACCCCCGCAATCTAGGACCCGCGGTTCACCGATGCACCGCAATTACCCCGGCATGCGCTCAGGAAGGCTTCCTCCATCTGAGTTCATACCGAAACAGCGGAAGCCGCCGCCATCGGACACCGGGCCCTCAACGACACCACCGGGTGCGGTTAGAGCAGCCATGCGTGTGAGCACGCCGGCCAGGTCGGGCAGGTGATGCACGGAGGCGATCGATGGCAACTACTTCCTGCACGACCTCACGCAGGTCGTTTGCCAGCAGTCC
Organism: Kribbella sp. NPDC051586; assembly: GCF_044453965.1. Classification (NCBI taxonomy): domain Bacteria; kingdom Bacillati; phylum Actinomycetota; class Actinomycetes; order Propionibacteriales; family Kribbellaceae; genus Kribbella; species Kribbella sp. NPDC051586. The sequence goes on from NZ_JBITDF010000002.1 coordinate 1,781,541, forward strand.
GTCTCCAGTTCCCACATCCAGCGCGGACCGCGCGCCTTTCGGCAACGCATCCAGGACCAAGCGGTGGTGATGGGTGTTGTGGTTCCAGAAGCGCTTCACGTCCGTCGGCATGCGGCAACCGTCTCATGACGGCCGGTCCGGTTACTGCGTCTGCCGACGGACGTGATCTCGGTCGGTCCTACCGCGCCTGTTCTCGCGTGGTGGCTTGATCAGGTCAGGAGTCTATTGAGGTCCAGAAGGCGCATTGGTGTTCCTGGGCGAGGTCGGCTGAGGTGATTCCTTGGGGGGCGAGGGACTGGACGTGGTTCTTGTTCTGGAATGGCTGCCAGCGTGGTACGCCGGGGCCGTTCGGGTTTCCGGTGTGTGCGAACTGGGTCCAGTAGCGCATCATCGTCGCGGAGAGTTCTTGCTGTGCGGGTGTGCTCGGGCCGGGGAGTTGCTCGTCGTTGAAGAGGTACTGCAGCTCGGCCCCGTGGAATGCGCCGGTCGGGAAGTTGGGTTTCGGAAGCGTGCTGAACCACGGAGCAGTCTCGTCGGCGAACTCGTACGCGTACAGCGGTGTCTGCGTGGCGAGTGCACGATCTCGGTCGAGGACGGGACACCCCCACGCCCAGTCGGTGACGACGGTCGACAATGCCTCGCCGGCCGAATGGAACTGTTCGACGGGATAGCGGGCCAAGATCCGTTCGGCGTCCGACTGGCCGAACAGCGTGTGGATTTCCTCGCGGTAGCCGGCCGGGGTCGTCACCTGACCTGTTGCTGTTTCGATCGCCGCGGTGAAGAGGCGGTGCTCGTCCCGCGTGGTCCCCTGGATGATCGGTACGTGGTTGAAGCGGCCGGTTGCGAAGGCGCGATCCGGGCTGAGAGGCAGTACGCCACCACCAATGGTGGGTCCTGATCCGACCCCGACATCAGACCACTTGGCGAGCTCGTCCGTCGGTTTGGCTCGCAGGCAGGCCGCAGCGGTACGCGGGTCGGAGCAGCCGACCTTGGCCGCGACATCGAGGCCGTTCTGCTCGCGCTCGGACCGTGGCAGCGGAAACCAGGTCGGCGGTCCGGGCGACCACTTCTGCCCGGTACATTCGGCGCTCTGCAGGATCGCCTTCTGGAACAGGCCCGCGGATCCTGGCGCGACCAGATGGGAACACACGCTGGTGCCGCCGGCGGACTCGCCGAAGATCGTGACATTGCCCGGATCGCCGCCGAACGCTGCCGCGTTGCGCTGGACCCACCGCAACGCAGCCTGCTGATCCTCGAGGCCGAAGTTCCCCGAGAGTTGCCGGGCTCCGCCGTGGTCCAGCGCCGGATGGGCGAGGAAGCCGAAGATGCCGAGCCGGTAGTTGGGGCTGACCACGACGACCTGGCCGCTGTTCGCCAGCTGCTGTGCGTCGTACAGGCTGCCGGCTCCGCTGATGAAGCCGTTGCCGTGGATCCACACCATGACCGGCAACTTGTGTGCGCCGCTGTGGCGTGGCGTGGTGACGTTGAGGTAGAGACAGTCCTCGGTGGTACTGGCCGCGTCGATCAGCCCTTCGGCCTGGGCACAGCGATTCCCGGGCTTGGTGGCGTCCCGGATGCCATGCCAGGACGCGGCCCGTTGCGGCGATGCCCAGCGGAGCTTGCCGACCGGCGGTGCGGCGTACGGAATTCCCTGGAAGAGCCGGGCATCGGCGGTGAGCGTGCCGCGTACTGCGCCGGCAGCTGTCGGGACCACGACGCCGGCGGGTCGCTCCGACGTACTGCGGGTCGTCGCTTCGGCTGCTCCCCCGCAGGCTGCCGCCGAGCTCGTGAGCAACGCCGCGGTGAGCAGCACTCCGAGCCGGCGAGAAAGGTTGAACTGTTTCATATCGCATCCCCGGATAGATTCGTGTGTGGGTCGCACTAATATAAAGTGTAAGGTACACACGAAGTCAACCAGCCAGCTGCCGAGAGGCGAGGAGCCGACCTGATGCCGTCGACCGACGATGCGCACCTACCGCCGGGACTCGTGCTCGCGTGGGGCCGGCCCGCCAAGCCGAACAAGCTCGGCCGGAAGCCGACACAGAGTGTCGAGCACATCGTCGACGCAGCCCTCGAGCTGGCCGATGCCGACGGGTTCGCCGCGTTGTCGATGCCCAAGATCGCCCAGAAGCTCGGGCTGACCGCCAACGCGATCTATCGGTACGTCAGGTCCCGCGACGAGCTCCTGGTCCTGCTCGGCGACGCAGGCTGGGGTCCGGCACCGGACGGGGTCGCCGACGTACGAGACTGGAGAGCCGCGGCGACCGCCTGGACGCAGGCGATGGTCGATCGATGCGACATCCACCCCTGGCTCTGCGATCTCCCCATCCGCGGAGCGCCGATGACGCCGAACCTGCTCGGCTGGGCAGAGGCGGTCCTGAAGGTGCTGACCACCGCCGGGCTGACTCCCACCGAAAGCCTGTCGTGCGCGTTACTGCTGGACGGCTACGCCCGGCGGATCGCCAGCGCGCGCCGCGACCTGCGAGACAGCACCACGACCTCAGTCGAGCCGGCGGCGGTGACCCGATTCCTGGAACCCCGGCTGCACGAACTCGGCTACACGGTCCTGGCAGGCCTGATGGCCGGCAACCACTACACCGACGAGATCCACGACGCCGACGTAACCTTCGGCCTCGGCCGAATCCTGGACGGCATCGACGTACTGATCACACAGAAGCAGTCGACGTAGCAGCCCCGACCGCGCCCGGGTGGGCGGACGGTGGCGTTTGCAGGTCGCGTTCTATACTGATACGCCGTATCTATTACAAAGAACGGTCTCGCTGTGGCGATGCGCCTTTCTAACATGGCTACAGCGATCAGTGCGCGCCTGACGGAGGGGTTCATGGCGATATGCTGTATTGGTTTGGACAGCGCTGGCTTGCCGGCGCGAAGTGCGGGTGAGCTGACGGAGTTCGGGCAGGACGAGTGGTGGGTGGTGCTGGTCAAGGCGGTGGTGATCTTTGTCTTTCTGATGGTGCTGACGCTTTTCAGCATCTGGGCGGAGCGGCGGGTGGTCGCTCGGATGCAGCAGCGCATCGGTCCGAAGGTCAACGGGCCGTTCGGGCTGCTGCAGTCGCTGGCCGACGGGATGAAGCTGATCCTGAAGGAGGACCTGATCCCGAAGACGGCCGACAAGGTGATCTTCTTGTTCGCGCCGCTGATCGTGGTCGTGCCGGCCTTCGCCACCTGGTCCGTGATGCCGTTCGGGCCGACGGTCCGGCTGCCCTGGAGCGACATTCACACACAGTTGCAGCTCACCGACATGCCGGTCTCGGTGGTCTTCGTGCTCGCGATGGCCTCGATCGGCATCTACGGCATCGTGCTGGGCGGCTGGTCGTCCGGGTCGACGTACTCGCTGCTCGGGGGGCTGCGCTCGAGCGCCCAGATGATCTCGTACGAGGTCTCGATGGGGCTCTCGTTCGTCGCGGTGTTCCTGTACGCCGGGTCGATGTCGACGTCGCAGATCGTCGAGGCGCAGGACAAGGTCTGGTACGGCCTGATCCTCGCGCCATCGTTCGTGACCTACGTGATCTCGATGGTCGGCGAGACCAACCGGGCGCCGTTCGACCTGCCCGAGGCCGAGGGCGAGCTGGTCGGCGGGTTCCACACCGAGTACTCCTCGGCGAAGTTCATGCTGTTCTTCCTCGCCGAGTACGTGAACATGGGCACGGTGTCGGCGATGGCGACCACCATGTTCCTGGGCGGCTGGCACGCGCCCTGGCCGCTCAACGTGATCTGGGACGGCGCCGACAGCGGCTACTGGCCGGTCCTGTGGTTCATCGGCAAGGTGTTGTTCTTCATCTTCGTGTTCGTCTGGCTGCGCGGGACACTGCCGCGGCTGCGGTACGACCAGTTCATGCATTTCGGCTGGAAGCGGCTGATGCCCTTGTCACTCGTGTGGATCCTGGCAGTCGCGACCGTCCGCGCGATCGACCTGGACGGTCGGCAGTGGCTCGTGGCGATCGCGCTGTGCGTGGTCGCGTTCGGCATACTGATGTTCGTCGGCGAGAAGAAGCAGTCCGACGCCGCCGCACAGCGGGAGGTGAGGTTCGACGCCTTCGCCGGCGGATATCCCGTACCGCCGATGCCGCCACGAGGTCCCGATGCCTGACGACAGTTCCCCGGCCGTGGGGCCGGTGTGGGCGCGCGACGACCGCCGGCCCCGGCGCAGGACGCTCACCCGTGAATCGATCGTGTACACGGCGGTCGCGATCGCCGACCGCGACGGGCTCGACGCCGTCTCGATCCGCAGCGTCGCGGCGGAGCTCGACGTACGGCCGATGAGCTTGTACGGGCACGTGTCGAGCAAGGACGACCTGCTCGACCTGATGTTCGACCAGCTGGCCGGGGAGAGCGTGCTCGGTGAGCAGCTCCCGCACGAGTGGCGGACCGCGCTCGAGGCCATCGCCCGGCGTACGAGGGACCAAGGCCTCGCGCACCCGTGGACCATCGAGCTGATGGTCGATCGCATCCAACTAGGTCCGAACACGCTCCGCGTCCTCGACGAGTGGGTCCAAGCCGTCAAGCCCTTGTCGGTCACCACGGAAACCGCCTGGAGCATCGTGACCGCCGTCAACGACTACGTCGTCGGCTACGTCACCCGGGTCTCGGCGCAGCGCCGCGCCGTACCGACGGACCCACGAGCCGCCGGGGAGTGGACCAGGAGCGTCCGCAACTACTTGACCGAACGCGCCGACAGCGGGGACTACCCCCACATCGCGCCCCTCCTACGCCACGGCTTCGCCGCACAACCGGACAACTTCGAGGCAGGCCTCTCCTCAATCCTCGACACGATCGAACAGCTGCACGCGGTCAGCTCCGGCTGAGGTCCTCCTAGCGAGAGGACCGGAGTTGCGGCTCTTGGCCGGTTGGTTGCCGGGGTGGTCAGCCGGAGTTCGCTGCTTGGTAGGTCTGGTCGGTGACTGGTTCGTGCCAGGTGGTGGGGTCGCCGTCGGTTGCTTCGAGCATGGCTATGTGGCACATGAAGGTGTCTGCGGCGCCGCCGTGCCAGTGGTCTTCGCCTGGTGGGGTCCAGACGGTGTCGCCGGCGCGCATGCGGATGACCTTGCCGTCGCGGGTGCCGATGAGGCCTACGCCTTCAGTGACGTGGAGGGTCTGGCCGACGGCGTGCGAGTGCCAGTTGGTACGGGCGCCGGGCGCGAACCGGACCAGGGCCGCAGTGAGTCTCGATGGGTCCGTCGGGGTCTTGATCCAGGTGACGTAGACGTCGCCGGTGAAGTTCTGTTCGGGCCCCTTGGCGGTGCTGCGGACAGGGAGCAGTTCCATTGGTCGGGTCCAATCGTCTTGTCAGCTGATTCCAGCCACTGCTGTGACGCCAACTGTCACGGCGTCCAGGCAACCGCAGGGGAGGCAGGGGTAACAGGCCCGGTTGTTCAGGGTATCGACAGGACCCCCTTCCAGCTACGCGTCGTCGTACCGCGTCAAGAGGTCCGCGGTGTAGGCGGCTCCGAGGGCGTCGTCCCAGGGTTCGGATTCTGCGGCGAGGGAGTCCAGGACGGTGACGGGCCGGGTCGCGCCCGACACAACGGAGAGCACGGGCGACGACGCGAGGAGGGCTCGGAGTTGGAGGCGTTGTAGCGAGACTCCCCGAGCATCGGCCATGGCGGTCAGGTGTGGAGCTGTGGCGGAGTCGCGCAGCGGCGAGTAGGCGAAGAACGGGACGTCCTGCGCCTCGCACCAGGCGAGTACGTCGGCCGACTCGCGGCCCATCGCGGTGTGCCGGTTCTGCACCGCGTCGACACGTGCAACCGCGGCGGCTCGGTCGAGCTCGGCCACGGTGACGTTCGAGAGGCCGATCCGCGCGACCTTCCCCTCGTCACGAAGCGAGGCGAGCGCGGAAACCCCTTCCTCTACTGGTTGTTCGGCCAGGTCGACCCGGTGCAGGTAGAACAGGTCGAGCCGCTCGCCGCCGAAGACGCGCAGGCTCGTATCGACATCGGACCGGATCCGATCGGCGCTGATATCGGCATCCCAGGTGGTCGCGCTCGTCCGCGAATGGCCGCCCTTCGTCCCGACCAGTACGCCGGTACCGCGAGCCGCCTCCGCCGCGAGCGCTTCGCCGTACCAGGGCTCGTCGACGCGCGTGTACGCACGCGCCGTGTCGAGAAGCGTCGTACCGGCAGCGATCCCGGCGCGGACCGTCGCGAGGTCGGCAGCGCGGTCCCGAGGCTCGAACGACAACCCCGCAACCCCAAGCGCAACCCGACCGGTCAACAAGTTCATTCCTCACACCGTACCGGCGGAGGTGGTTAGCGCGGTACGTCGCGGTGGTTGAAGGTGGTGGAGCCGAGGACGAGGAGTGCGACAGCGACGATGCCCAGTGCGGACAGGCTCCCGGCACCGGCTGTGCCGAGGGGTGGGTTGCCGACGTGGGTTGTGGGGGCGAGGTCCAGCACCCACTGTGCGAGCTTCAGCCCGGGGCCCAGGAACGCGATGAAAGTCGCTGCGGCGTACGCCGCCCAGGCGAGTCCGAAGGCGCGGGGCCAGGTGCCGAACAAGGCCAGCGCGAGACCGGCGAGTACGAGCTCTGCCGGCAGGTAGGCCAGGCCGGACTTCAGGATTGCCGCGAAGTCGTTGGTGTTGCCAACAGACCAAGCGGTCGACACGGCGAGGACCAAGGAGGACGCGACGACGATGAGCACCAGCCCGGCCGTGACCGCGACGATGTGGGCAGCGAGCCAACGGATCCTGGACAGGGTGCCCGCGAGTCGGGTCTCCAGGCGTCCTTCGGCCTCCTCGGCTCTGAGGGCGCCGATCGCCTGGATGACGTAGCCACCGGCGATCACTGCGAGGTAGAGCTGGGTCACGGCGACGAAACCGTCCAGCGGCCGGCCGCCCTGGATGCCCATCGACTCGGCCAACGCGGGATTGCCGGCCATCGCGTCGAGCAACTGCTGGGCCAGGGCCCCCATCATCGCGGCGAACAGCATCCCGCCGGCCAGCCAGCCCACGGCCGCCGGACGATGGATCCAGATCGCGAAGCCGACCGGCCGCCGCTGGAGCCACGTCGCCCGCGCCGGACCCTCATCGCCCCGCCCCAGCGCACTGCCGAGGTCGCGGCGGCCGGCCAGCCAAACGGCCGCACCGCCCAGCGCAATTCCGACGACGGCCGGAACGGCGAGCGCCCACCACCGCTGGCCTCCGAACGGCGCTGCCTTCTCCGCCCAGCCCAGCGGGGACAACCAGGTCAACCAGGTCTTGGTCGTGTCACCGATCCCCCGCAAGGCGTACGCCGCCCCCAGCATGATCAGGCTCCACAGGTAGACCCCACGCGAATGCAGTACGAGTTGAGCCACCAGTGCGGCGAAGCCCGCGAACACGAAGGCCAGCCCGCCGAGCGCTGCGGCGTACAGGATCGCCCCGGACGCCGGCACCCCCGCGAGAACAAGCCCACCGGCGAAGAGAACGGACGTGGCGACGATCGCGGCGGTCGCGACCGCAAGCGCCGCCAGGGTGGGCTGGTGCCGGGCGATCCGGCCGCCGAGGATCGTCTCGTGCCGGCCCGACTCCTCTTCACGCCGCGTCGAGCCGGCGACCAGTCCGATGCCCAGCAACGGCAGCAGGAACGACGCCAGGAACCCGAACTCGTCCTGGATCACTCCCCCGAGGCTGTCGATGCCCTCGACGTGCCCGTTGATCGCAGCCAGCGCGCTGCCGGACGTGACGGCCTCGGCGTAGGTGTGGATCTTGGCCGGGGTGTCGTACATGCCGGCCACGGCGACGGCCGTCCCGATCATGCCGGCCGCGAGAGCGACGACCCACACCAGGAGGCCGCGGCGGCGTGTTCGCCAGACAATCCCGAGCATGACGCCCAGGCCGTGCGGCTCAGCCGTACTCATTGCGCCGCCCTGGCAAGCGTCTCGTCGGCCGGCTCGACCGTATCCCCGTAGTTGCGCAGGAACAGGGCATCGAGGCTCGGCGGCGTGACGGTCAACGTGTGGATCCGGGCCGCGTGCAACAAACCGATCGTCGCATCGAGGTGATCCGCGTCGATGGTGAACCGAGTGTCGACCTGGCCGTCCAGCCGTTCGGAGACGCAGTCGGCCACACCATCGGCCCGAGCCAGTCCGTCGGGTTCGATGCCGGTGACCGCGTGCACCGCCGTACGCGTGTGGCGGCGCAGGTCGGAGAGGCTGCCGGTGGTGACCGTCCGGCCGCGGCGAACGATGCTCACTCGGTCGGCCAGTGCCTCGACCTCGCCGAGGATGTGACTGGACAACAGCACCGTGACGCCGGCTTCTCTCCGCTCGCGCACACACTGCTGGAAGGCCTGCTCCATCAACGGATCGAGGCCGGACGTAGGCTCGTCGAGCACCAGCAGCTCGACCTCTGCCGACAGCGCGGCCACGAGTGCGACCTTCTGCCGATTGCCTTTGGAGTAGTCCCGGATCCGCTTCGTCGGATCGAGCTCGAAGCGCTCGATCAACTGCTCCCGGCGCTTCTCGTCGACAGCGCCGTACGTCGTGCCGATCACGTCGAGGCACTGGCCGCCGGTCAGGCCGGGCCAGAGCGCGACGTCGCCGGCGACGTACGCGAGACGTCCGTGCAGCCTGTCCGCTCGTCGCCAGGGATCGGCGCCGAACAGCTCGACCTGCCCGCCGCCGGCGCGCATCAGCCCGAGCAGGATGCGGATGGTGGTCGACTTGCCTGCTCCGTTGGGGCCGAGGAAGCCATGGACCTCGCCCGGACGGACAGTCAGGTCGAGGCCGTCGAGAGCGCGGACCTTGCCGAAGGTCTTGGTGAGTGCACGGACGTTGACGACGTCGATCACGATTGCTCCTCCTCGGGTGCGGAGACGAACGCGCCCTGCTGGTAGACGGCGGTGACCTCCCTGGCCCAGCGGGACATGCCCTCCGGCGTGAGCGGGTCGACCCCGATCGCGGCGGCGACATGGTTCCGCAGCAGCAGCACGGCGAGGTCGTTGACCAGCAGGAACGCAGCGCGAACCGCCGGGTCCTCGGCCGGCCGGGTGGCGCCGAGCCCGTCCATGGTTTCGAGCAGTTGGCGGGTCTGGCTGAACCAGCGACCGAACAAGGCCGCGCCCGCGGGATCGTTGGTGAGCAGCAAACGACGCAGGTACGCCGGCAGCGGCGAACCCGGTGGGAACGCACTCGCGAACATCTCGGCCATCGACGCCCAACCGTCGCCGGTCATCGCCCCGGCCACATCCTGCTCGTCCATCGCGAACAGCGCGTCGAACGCCCGCCCGGCATGGTCGTCGACCGCGGCGCGCAGACCTTCCTTGCTGCCGAAGTGATGCGCCGGCAGGGCAGGTGACACGCCCGCGGCTGCGGCGATCTCCCGCATCGTGACGCCATCGTGCCCACGCTCGGCGAACAGCCGCAGCGCGGCATTACGGATGTTCGCCTTGGCCGTGAGGTCGTCCTCATCGCTGACTGATCGCATGATCAGCATACTAATCATCTGATCAGCCGACTTCAAGAGCCAAGCAGTTCAGTTCCACCAGGGGTCGAGCGTGTCGTCGCTGCTCGAGGTGTGGACGGTCAGGGCAGCGGCGACGTCCAAGGCGATGACGGCGCGATCGAGTGCCTCGAGGGTCGGTTCCTCGACGATCGCCGGGCCGTAGATGCAGAGGGCCTGTCGCCCCTCGGCTGTTCGTCCGGCGATCTCGACCTGGCCGGCCTCGTCGCGCAACAGACTCCAGCCGGTCTCGGCGAGACAGGACAGTGCGCGCCGACGGTCGGCCGCGTGCAACGACAAGCGACGAGTGTCCGCGAAGTCGTTCAGGCGCTCGGACCAGGCCGCCTCGACCAACGGATCCACCAAGGCCTCGACGTCGCATTCCGCCCGCGGGGCGACCAGGTAGCCGGTGCCGGTCAACGGATCGAGGTACGCGACGTGGGCAGCGAACTCGACGATGCTCACGTCGACGAAGCAAGGCTGGTCCTGCTCGTCGTCCGGCTTCGACATCAGGCAGCCTCGACCTCGAACACCCGGTTGAGCCCGCTACGGCGCAGTACGTCGGTCAGCTTGCGACTGGCATGGCGGATGACGACACCGCCGCCGCGACGCCGGCAGACGCGATGCGTGTCGAGCAGAGCGGCCAGCAGCGTCGACGACATCTGGTCGATCTCGGACACGTCGATGACCACCAGGCAGGCCCCGTCCATGACGAGTCCGCGCAAGCGCCAGCGAAGGCCCGCCGGGCCGGCGTCCAGGTCGGTGTCCGACAGCGTCACGATCGCCTTCTGCAGAGGTGGGCTGTGGGTCATGTCCGTCATCGACGAGTCCTTCTGTACCGGTTCCGGTGGTGCTAACCACAGTGGCTCGTGGAGTTTGAGAGCGCCGGTGCAGCTTCTTTACGATCGGATGACATGCGGGACCCGGGCATCACAACACCGTGCGGAGTTGCGAGGATGTGACCGTGCCGATGCAGGTCCTGGTCGTGGAGGACGACGATCGTATCCGCGCGGTTCTGCGCCTGGCGCTCGAGGACGAGGGCTACCAGGTGGCGGAGGCCGCGGACACCCCGGCGGCGCTCGAGGTCGTCAGGTCGTCGGTGCCCGACCTGATGATGGTCGACCTGATGCTCGGTGAGGTCGACGGCTACACCTGCATCCGCGAGGTCCGGCGACTCAGCGACATCCCCATCGTGATTGTCAGCGCCCGGTCGGACACCCATGACATCGTCGCCGGTCTCGAGGCGGGCGCCGACGACTACGTCACCAAACCCTTTCAGGTGAAGGAGATCACGGCCAGGATCCGCGCCCTGCGCCGCCGGCTCCGGAGCAGCAGCGAGGCGACCGAGCCCGACGTCGTCCTCGACTCCGATCCCGGCCGCAGCCTGGTGCTGTCCACGTCGCGCGGCGCCGTGATGCTCGACGGGAAGGACGTCCCGCTGACCGTCACGGAGTACCGTCTGCTGGCCGAGCTGGCGCAACCGCCCGGCCGGGTGCTCAGCCGGCCCACGCTGCTGGAGAAGGTGTGGGAGCACGGGTACTACGGTGACGAGCGGATCGTCGATGTCCATATCCGGCGGCTGCGCACCAAGATCGAGCGCGATCCCGGCCGGCCGCAGGTGGTCGTCACCGTTCGAGGAATGGGCTATCGGCTGGATCCGCAATGATGCGGGGACGTCGTACGCTCGGCCTGCGCCACCGTCTCGTCGCCGCCTTCTCGCTGGTGGCTCTCCTGGTGTCGGCGGTCTTCGCGGTCAGCACCTATCTGCTTGCCCGCGGCTACCTGTTGGTCCAGCGTGAGCGAGTCGTCCAGCACCAGAGCTTCGCCGATGCGGTGTTCGTGCAACGACGGCTGGAGAGCGCGGGCGCTGACGTGTCGGCCGTGCTGACCGCTGCCGGGACACCGGCCGGGCACACGATCATCCTCAAGTGGCGCAACCAGTGGTACGCGTCCGCGCTCGATCAGGGTCGTGACGCGGTGCCATCCGCCGTACAGCAAGAGATCGCGGCCGGGCAGCCGGTCAGTCAGCGGTTCCGGTCCGCGGACGGGCCGGCGCTCGTGGTCGGCGTTCCGGTGCGGACGGTCGGAGCCGAATTCTACGAGATCGCACCACTCACCGAGCTCGACGGCACGCTTCGCCTGCTGAGTGGGATCCTCCTCGGCGGTGCACTGCTGGCAACCGCGGCGGGGGCCGCGTTGGGCGTGTGGACCAGCAGGTCGGTCATCACTCCGCTCAATCGGGTCGCGGTCACGGCGGCCTCGATCGCCGGCGGCGATCTCGAACGCCGCCTGGCGGCAACCGAGGATCCCGAGCTCGCCACCATCGTCGGCTCGTTCAACAGCATGGTCGACACACTGCATCAACGGATCACCCGCGACGCGCGCCTGGCCGCCGACGTGAGCCACGAACTCCGGTCGCCACTCACCACCCTCGTCGGCAGCGTCGATCTGCTGAACGCCCGGCGCGACGAGCTTCCCGACCGGTCCAAGCGCGCCCTGGATCTCGTCACCGCCGACCTGCAACGATTCCGCCGGCTGCTCGACGACCTCCTCGAACTGGCCCGGTCCGATGCCGGGCTCGGCCAGCGACCGAACACCGTCGTCGCTCTCGACGGACTGCTGGAACAGGTCCTGGGCGAAGTCAGCGCCGACCTGTCCACGCTGCACGGCGAGACCGGCATCTTCGTCGCAGCGGACAAGTCCCGTCTCAGCCGCTTGTTCCGCAATCTGTTCGACAACGCGAACACGCACGGCGGCGGACTTACGCGCGTGACGGTCAGCAGGACCGACGACGATCTGCTGGTCCTCGTCGACGACAGCGGCCCTGGCATCCGCCCCGAGGACCGGGAACGCGTCTTCGAGCGTTTCGCCACCGGCGCGACCAAACGCGGCTCCTCGTCCGGTACGGGTCTCGGTCTCGCGCTGGCCTCCGAGACCGCTGCGGCACACGGTGGAGCGGTTTGGTGTACTGCGTCACCGGCCGGCGGCGCGCGGTTCGTCGTACGGCTCCCGGAAGCTCGCTCGACAGCCGAGGAAGTGGTGGGGTCGTGAGGATCATCGCCGTCCTCGTCTCGGCCGTGCTGGTGCTGGCCGGCTGTGGCGTGCCGGTGCAGAGCGAGCCCGTGCCGATCGCATCCCGGGCGATACCGACCCGCTTGCAGGACCCGACCCGTCCTTCGCCCGCGGCGCCGACGCCGACCGTCGGCAAGGCCGCCATCCAGGTGAACTTCGTCCGCGACGACAAGCTGATCACCCTCGTTCGCGAGGCGCCGACCACAACGCCCGCGGACCGCCTGACGGCGGTTGTCGACACGCTGCTGGCCGGGCCGACCGACCGTGAACAGGCCGGCGGGATCACCACGGCGCTGCCGCCGGACCTGAGCCTGAGGATCGTCGAGGTCCAGGGCTCTCGCGCCGTCCTCGAACTCTCCGGTCAGACCGACGGCCGTTCGGCCACGGAGAACGTCCTCGCCGTCGGACAGATCGTCTTGTCCCTGACGGCCTTACCGTCCATCGACCAGGTGACGTTCGCGCGCGACGGCGTACCGATCGAGGCCCTGCTCGCCGACGGCGCGCTCACCACCGCGCCGCTGACCGCCTCCGACTACGAGACGTTGCGCGCGTCCTGAGCCGACGCGCTTCACCAGCCGAGGCGTCCGGCCGCTTCGGCGACGACCGCGGGCTCGTCGGCCGCGTCGGCGAACGCCACCAACGCCCGGACCAGCTCTCGACGCCGCCCGACCGGCATCCCGAGAACGATCCGCTCGATCTCGGCGCGACGCTTCCGGGTGACCTTGCGGACCAGCGTCCGGCCATCAGCGGTCAGGTCGATGACCACCTCGCGGCGGTCCTGGGCGTTCTCACGGCGGTCGACGAGACCGGCCGCGATCAGGCGGTCGACCATCCGGAGCGCTGTCGACGCCGTCACGTCGAGACGCTCCGCCAACAGGTTCAGCCGGCTCGGACCATGACCGTCGAGGACGACGAGGGTCCGGAACTGGGTCAACGTCACCGACTCCTCGACCCGGGCCAGCGACCTGGCCGACACGCCCACGAGCACCCTGGACGCGGTCAGCACGGCGGCCACGACCTCGTCTACCGCGTCGTCGACCGGAACATCGGCCGTCCGCACCCGCGATCCGGGCATCTGACTCCACCTCCGCACGTCGGTCCGGCTATGCAGAGGCTAACCGATCCGGCGACGGCGGTCATGAATTGCACTCTGCAATATTTCGAGCGACCAACTCACCGCTTCTCGTCCTACGACGCATTTGACGGCCGCACTGAGGGAACTTTGAGATCGCATGACGTTCCGCGCCAGGTGCCGCGCCGGGCCGGCCGGCGCGCTAGACAGGTCGTGATCGCTCGAAGGGACCGCCCGATGACCGAACCGCACCGGATCTGACAATGGCTGTTCCCCGACCGATCCGGCTGATCCTGGCGGCAGCCGTCTCCCGATTCCGCCGAGGTCCCAAGCCGGGGCGCCCGGCGACCCCGCTCGGATCGCAGGCGGCGGCGCAGCTCGCCGACTGGTCCGACGCCGAGCTCTACCGGGTCTGGCGCGCGACCGGCACGGAACTCCTGCGCGCACTGGGCGCCGACCGTACCGCGACCGCCGCCGAGGCGCGCGAACATCTCCTCGCCGAGATCGAACGCCGCTACCCCGCCGAAACAGCCGCGTGGCTCGCGTCCGACGCAATCTTCTCGGGCGAAGGCCCGCGCTTCCTCGAAGCCGGCAGCTGACAACAGCAGTTGCGGCGATCAACCGTCCCTGTCGCTGCCGCGTTCCGCAGCGAGCCGCTGGAGCATGCGGTTGTAGGCAGCGTGGGCCTCGTCGCTGTCGGGATCGAGTGGCCGTGCGGGATCGGCGCCGACCTCGGTCGCGATCACGCTGCTCCGTACCGCGTCCAGCCAGCGGCCGGTCATCCGCTCGCGCTTGCTGGGCGAGGTGACGACGCTGATTATCAACCCGACGGCGACGAACATCATCAGCCCGTCGCCGACGGCCCACATGAGCCCACCGGCGGTGTGCACGTCCGTCAGAGCCGGAGGCGCCCACGACGGGTGGAGGCGCATCATCACCGGGAACGGATCGGCAGTGCTCTGCAGAAGCACGATGCCGACGACCGTGTCCGGCAGCATCGCGATCAGGAACAGCACCAGCCGCAGCAGGTACCCGAGGTTCGGCCGGATCGGCTCCTCGCCCAGCAGGGGCAGGAACAACAGGCAGCCGGAAAAGACGTACAGGGCCTGCTCAGCCGGCATCAGCCAAGGGTGCATGGCCATCTGGTCCATGAACCCGGTCAGGTGGGTCCCGACGATCACCACCGCATAGACGGCCAGGCCGCTCGCAGGATGAACCAGGACACCGACCGGCCGCGAGGCAACGAGCGACCGGGCCCGGGATTGACGAGCCGTGGGAAGGGATTCCAACGTCACCGTGATCGGGTGCCCGAGAACGAGCAGCGCGGGCACGACCATGATCAGCAGCAGATGCAGCACCATGTGCATCCAGAACAGATCCATCGCATAGCGACCGATCCCGGACGCCGCACAGACCCAGAGCAGCGCGCACCCGAGGACGAACGACACCGCCCGCCACAGGTGAACCGTCGACCGACTGCGGCCGCGGATCCGCAGTACGCCGTACCCGACCGCGACCAAGAGGGCGATCGCGAGCCAGCCCGGGGCCAGTCGCCAACTGCCAAGGAAAGTATCCCAGTCCAGCGGCGGCATCGCGCTCGCCATCCGCACCTCCAAAACTTGGCCGCTGCAAGCATTGCACACTGCAATCCATGACCCGCAGGGGGTTGGTGCTGCACGACCGAGTGCGCTTAAGATGATCGGAGTTGCGCGAAAGTACGTGGTTTCGCATCTGAACAACCAATTCTTGGGAGATCGAGATGGCCGGGCCCAACATCTTGCTGATCGTGTCGGACGACCACGGCTACGCGGACCGGAGTCGTCTCGGCCTCCACCCAGAGGTGCGAACGCCGGCCTTGGACCGGCTCGCCGCGGAGGGCACGAGCTGTACGAGCGCGTACGTGACGGCGCCTATCTGCAGCCCGTCCCGGGCTGGGATCATCTCGGGGCAGTACCAGCAGCGGTGGGGCGGCCAATGGTTCGACTCCGCGAGCTTCGCGCCCGACGACGTACCGAGTCTGGCCGAGCTGCTGCAGGATCGCGGCTACCGGACGGGGTACTTCGGCAAGGTCCACTACGGCCCGGAGGACGTCGGCGACCGGGCCTGTCCTCCGCACCACGGGTTCGAGACCACCCTCTACGGTCTGGCCGGGCAATCGGTCGGCAGACTCAACTACCTGCACCACTCCAAGCAGGCGCAGAGCGAGTACGGCGAACCGGCCGCGCGGTACATGGCCGTCCAGCCGCTGCTTTCCGGCGACGAGCCGGTCGACTACGAAGGCTTCCTGACCAGCGAGCTCGGCCGGAACGCCGGTGAGTTCATCCAGGCCGACGACGACCGTCCGTACTTCTGCATGGTCGCGTTCAACGCGGTCCACAACTTCTGCTGGCAGCTGCCCGAGGAGGAGCTGGCCAAGCGCGGCCTGCCCAGCTACGACGACTGGAAGCCGGACTTCGGCCGGTCGTACAGCGAGTGGTACGACGACGTGATCGTGCCCAACCTCCCGCACGGACGCGAGTACTACCTCGCCCAGCTCGAGCTGATGGACGCCGAGATCGGCAAGCTGCTCGATCTGCTCGACACGACCGGCACAGCCGAGGACACCGTCGTCGTCTACACCACCGACAACGGCGGCTCCACCTGCAACTTCGCGGACAACACCCCACTGCGCGGGACGAAGTACACGGTCTGGGAAGGCGGCATCCGGGTCCCGATGCTCTGGCGCTGGCCTGGACAGGTGCCGGCCGGCCAGGACAACGACGCCCTCGTCAGCACCCTCGACCTCGTGCCCACTCTCCTCGACGCAGCAGGAGGCGAGACCGAGTCCGATGGCCTCAACCTGCTGCCGGTACTGCGCGGCGAGTCCGAGGGCGCCCACACCGCGCTGCACTGGGACTGTGGGTTCCAATGGGCGGTCCGGGAAGGCGACTGGAAGTTGTCCTGGGTCGACGGCGCCGACCCGCAGACCAACTACCTGCGCGACGGCGAACACGCCCCGATGGGCGACGGCTGGTTCCTCACGAATCTCAACTCCGACCTCGGCGAACAAACCAACCATTACACCGAGCAACCCGCCGTCGTAGAGCGCCTCACCGCTCTACATGCAGTCTGGCGCACCGAGGTCGGTTTGGAACCTGCCGGCGGCTAGATGTACTCGGTCATGAGGTTGGTGACAGTCGGCTGATGGGTGGTCGGCCGCCGAGTGCGGTGTGTCGGCGTTGATTGTTGTAGAAGGTGAGCCAGG